>NZ_JBLYIE010000047.1:0-17645 GCF_048537125.1 Paenarthrobacter sp. PPS72
TCACAACCGGAGGAGTGACAACCGGAGGGGTGACAACCGGCGGGTTCACAACCGGAGGAGTGACCACCGGCGGGTTCACAACCGGAGGAGTGACAACCGGCGGGTTAACGGTGCCGACGGAGCCCCCGCCAATACCAACCGAGGTGGAACCAACGGTGACGGGAGCCGTGATCGGGATGACCAGCTGAGTGCCGGATAGGATCCCGCCGCTGCCGGTAGTGGTGCTACCAGACGTGGTACCGGTCGGAGCAGTTCCGCCTGTGGAACCCGTGCCGGTGTTCGTGGCCGAGGAATCACCCAGCAAACCAGCCGAGGTGGAACCAAGGTTGATCGGCACAGCCACAGGAGCAACTACCTGGGTCCCCGAACCAATGCCGTCCGAACCCGAAGTGGAAGCACCCGAGGTAGCAGGAGCAGCCGGCGCCGAAGAACCAACAGAGCCGGAGGTAGCGGAGGAGTCGCCGCCAACACCCACGGCAGTGGCTCCGATGTTAACAGGGACCGAAATCGGAGCCACTACCTGAGCGCCGGACGCAATGCCCTCTCCCCCCGACGTTGTTGCCTGCGCCGGCGCTTGGGCCGGAGCAGGAGCTGTTGCTGATGACGTGGCAGCTGAATCGCCAAGTACACCGGCCGACGTCGACCCCACCGTGATGGGGATCGTCACCGGCGCCACAACCTGGGTTCCCGAAGCGATACCGTCGGAACCGCTGGTGGTGGCTGCCGGCGTCGAACTCGCCGCCGCGGCAGGAGCCGCAGGAGCGGCAGGTGTGGCTGAGCTCGCCGCAGTGGAGCCCCCCAGCAGACCCACTGACGACGAGCCCAGGTTTATGGGCACCGTTACCGGAGCAACTACCTGCGTTCCGGAGCCGATGCTGTTGGAGCCGTTGGTGCTGGCCGCCGGTGCCATAGCGGACCCTGAACCTGCAGCAGGTGCCGGCGCGGACGTCGTAGCTGCTGAATCCCCCAACAGTCCAAGTGCTGTTCCGCCGAGGCTGATCGGCGCTGTTACTGGCGCTACCACCTGTGTGCCGGAAAGGATCCCGTCCTTGCCGCTGGTGGTGTCCGCGGCGTTCGCCGCGGTGGCGCTGAGGACGATCATGCCCCCGGCAAAGCATGTGCCGATAAGGCACTTGCGTATGGTCGTGTTCATTGTGGTTCTCTCCTGAAGACGTTGTTCCCAAAGACGTCCGAGTGACGGATCGCCCGAATGACCGTCTGCCGCGAAGAGCTGCGCGGCCGGCAGGGAAACTAGTCAGGAGAGGAGCCGGGGTCGAAGCACACCGGCTTTGGATGTTGTGCAGCATCGACCGAATTCAGGCCGGGTAGTGCGTCTGCGGGAATGATCAGTGCGCCCTGAAGGAAGGCAGCTGCAGGGCTGGGCGGACCGTTGTGGGAGTTACCGGAACCGGCTCCCGTGACAGCGGACGGTGCTGTTGCAGGCTGCGTTGGCAGCTCCGAGGGAGACGCGGGATCGGCGGCCGAGGAGGCGCCCCCGAGCACCGCCGTGATCCCTGTTGGAGCAAAATTGCGGGTGGAGGCCAGCAACGCTGAAGCGTCGGCGGATACGCGTGACGGGTTCACGCGGAGGTCCAGTTTGCTGGGCTCAGGGGCTGTTGAACTCACGACGGCGGCAGTCGCCAACGGGTCTGCGTCCACCGTCGCGGGGGCAACTGAAACCTCCGAGCCGGGCACCCTGGCCTCAGGCACGGTTCCGGCATCAACAACCGGCGGAACCGCCACAGGCGGGACACTCACCGGCGGAACCACCACAGGCGGGACGCCTATCGGCGGGACGATGGCTCCAACGGGCGTCAGGACTGTGTCCACCACGCCGTCCACCACACCGACAATCGGCTCCACAATCGGTGTCACCACGTCCGTGACGGGTTCCAGCCGAGCGGGTTCCAAAACTTGGTTAACCGGAGGGACAACAACATTGACAGTGTTGTCCACGGTGTCTGTGGTCGGAACAACTACGGTGTTCACCAGGGTTCCCGCAGTGCTCGGGGGAACCACTTGGTTGACCACTGGCACGGCTGAAACAAGCTGATCGACCGTGCCGCCGACGTGTTCCACGAGGGGTGTCGCTGCCGGGACGTGGACGTTGATCTGCTGGGCCGGTACCACGCCTTTGACCACACTGGGCAGGGGTACGTTCGGCACTGGAACAGTGATTGAACTGGACGAAGCGACGCTGCCCAGCAGGGTTTCGTCGGAGGTTCCAGTGTCTGCACTCGCAGTTGTTGCGGAGAGTGCCATCCAGATTGCGGTACCGGCGCCCGCGACCATGACAGAGCGGAGAATGCTGGTAGCACGCGGGAAAACGCGTGAACCCTTCATCTCGACACCCCCAGGTAGTCGCGAACCAATGATCGCCTTCATCCTAGGACGGGACTAAGCCGTTAGTCCATGGTTGGGAGTAAAGAAGATGACAAATTTGTAAGGAACCTTGTTTAAGAGGGGTATGAACCCGTTTTCCCGGGTCCGAAATCCGGTGTACCCAAGGATGAGCGTCCCTGGGCATTGGTTTCCTGAAGCCTCTTGATAAACCAACGGGATTGTTCCGGGCCATAAGGCAGCACCGGAATGGCCTTGGTGGCGTCGGATGGCATATCGCGGATGGACTGCGTTGCCTGCCGGACCGCGGTGCTCATGGTGTCGGCCATGGTCTTGACGAACTGATCACTAACGGGTTTTCCATGGCCCGGGACCAGGAACTCGTAGCGGTGTCGGAGCGCGGAAATGTGCCGCAGGGCATCAGCCCATTCCTCCGGATAAGAATCCTCGAACGACGGATGCGCACCCTGCTCAACCAAGTCCCCCACATAAAGAGTGGAGCTGGTGCCAACCAGGAGGTCACCATCGGTGTGCGCACGGCCCAGGTAGAAGAGGGTGGCGGTGATGCCGCCAAGGTCAACCAGGACAGGTTGGTCGTGGACCAGGGCGTTGGGGACAACGATGTCGACGGCGTCGCCCTCCCCCGCTGCCATCTCGGGTTCATTGGTGGCCACGAAGCGTCGCTGGGTATCGGCGTCGCGTTCTATAGTGGCCGCACAGTTGGCGTGCGCCCAAAACTCCGTGACGCCGTCGTCGGCAAATACTGCGTTGCCGAAGAAATGGTCGTAGTGGGCGTGCGTGTTCACCACAACCAGCGGAAGCTGGGTCTTTTCGCGAACAGCAGCGAGGATCTCCCGGCCTTGGCGGGGGCCGCAGCCGGTGTCGATGACCATGGCGAGTTCAGAACCCACCACGAGCCCGGTGTTGAGTAACGATCCCTCGGTTTCCAAGACGTAGTTGTCCGGTCCAAGTTCTAGCCAAGCTGACAATTCGTGCTCCGTATCCACTGCAATCCGGCGATGTTCAGGCCTCTACTCTACCCACGGATCCCGTGCGGATGCTGGAAGGAAACGGAAACGGCCCGGAAGCAATTGATGCTTCCGGGCCGTGACATCCGGTGTTAGAGGAAAGCGTTCATGGTGTTCCAGCCGACGCCAACCTGGGCCGAGTACAACCACCAGCTGTAACCGTTGCCGGCGTACAAGACCAGTTCTCCGGCGCTGGTGCGCCCAAGAACGTCCACCTTTCCGTCGCCGTCAAAGTCGCCCGGCGCCTCAATGGCGTTGAAGATGTTCCAACCGGCGCCCACCTGGGTCGCTGCCAGCCAACCACCGGCTCCATTACCCGGGTAGAGCAGCAAAGCTCCTGATCCGTTGCGGGCAATGACGTCAGCTTTGCCGTCGCCGTTGAAGTCGCCCACGCCGTCGATCGCTGTCATGACGTTCCAGCCGGCGCCGATTTGGCGGGGCTGGAGCCAACCGCCGGTGCCGTTGCCCGGGTATAGCCACAGAACGCCGTTGCCGTCGCGGGCAATGACATCGGTTGTCGCGTCTCCGTTGAAGTCACCCGGTGACTTGATGGACGTCATCATGTTCCAGCCGGCGCCGATCTGCGTGCGGCCGAGCAAGCCACCCCACCCGTTGCCGGGGTACAGCCACAGAACGCCGTTGCCGTCGCGGGCAATAACGTCGGCATAGCCGTCTCCGTTGAAGTCGCCGGGCGCTTCAACCGAGGTCATGACGTTCCAGCCGACGCCGATCTGGGTGCGGCCCCTCCAGTTGCCGTAGCCGCTGCCCTTGTAGAGCCACAACACGCCGCTGCTGTCACGAGCAATCACGTCGCTGGTTCCATCACCATTGAAATCGGTGAGCTTTTGGTGCGGCGCAGGAAGCGGGGCGGCACCACCGAACTTTTTCAACGCCGTCGTGGCGTCTACCAAACCCGCACCGCAGCCGGCGGAGCAACCGGCCGGAAGCGGTCGCGCTGATTCCTTGAGTTGCTGTTCCAGCAACTGGGGTGTGAGGGTGTTGCCTTCAGCCGAGAAGAGGAGAGCCGCAATGCCGGCCACGTGAGGAGAAGCCATGGACGTGCCCTGCATGAACGCAAAAGCAGGTTCATCCTGTGTGGTGGTGCCGTAGTTCAAGGTGGACAAGATGCCTTGGGTGACATCTGTTGTCATGTCGCCGCCGGGCGCCGTCACGTCAATAGCGCTTCCGTAATTGGAATACTCCGCCCGCGCGCCGGACTTGGTGCTCGCCGCCACGGTGATGACGTTCTGGCAATTACCCGGGCTGATATCAGCTGCCGGGCGGTTGGAGTTTCCTGCGGAGACCACCACTGCTGTACCTGCGTTGTAGGCAAAGTTGATGGCGTTCTGGTAGGTGGCGGAGCATGTGGCTACGCCACCGAGGCTGATGTTGATCACCTTTGCTGGGTTGGGGTTGACGGGGAGGTCAGTGACCACGCCGCCGGCTGCCCAGACGATTGAGTCAGCGATGTCGGAACTGTACCCTCCACAGGCGCCCAAAGCCCGCACCGGAAGAATCTTTGACTTTGGCGCTACGCCACTGATGCCAATGCTGTTGTTTCCAACTGCGGCCACAATTCCGGCCACGTGGGTTCCGTGCCAGGACGAACTTTCAGCGGGGCTGCCCGCTTCACATTGCCCTGCCGGAACCCAGTCGCCTTGGTCAGTGGGGTCCGGATCCCTGCCGTTTCCGTCCCGCGCGTTAGTTGCATTGGAGATCATGTCGTAGCCGGGCAGCACATTCGCATTGAGTTCCGGGTGGTTGGTGATGCCGGTGTCCACGATCGCCACCACCACACCTTCGCCCTGGTTGTAGTTCCAGGCTGCTGGAGTGCGGATGCCGGAGAAGTTATCCCACAGGTTCCACTGCTCCGTGTAGCCGTAGTCTTTCGAGTGGGCCGTGGGGTACATGATGGCGTCAGGCTCTGCGTAAGCGACAGCAGGATCAGCGCGGAGCGTCTCCACGAAAAGCTTGGCTTCCGACGGCGTGAGGGCTTCGTCGAGCTTGATGACTTGCCCGCCCGTAGCGTTTCGGCGCACGTTTTGGGCCGAGACGCCAAGCTTGGTTGCTGCTTGGTCCGCCGCGTTTTCGGCTTTCACTGCAGCGGCTTGGGCGGCGTTGTCCCGAATGCCGACAATGAATTGGTCGGTAGCCGTTTCGGGTGTCGGCTGAATTGCCTGCGGCGTGCTCGGGATAAGGTCGTCAAGATCGGCTGCGGCTGCCGGCTGAACAGCCAATCCCCCGCCAATGAGAAGTGTGGTCACGGCCAGGCCGATAAACCTCAGCGGGTGCAGACGGGAATTATTCACCATATTCGGGCTTCCTAGGGAAAGCGCGTGCAACCTCTGAACGGCTGATCGCGGGCAACTGGAGACCACCAGCTGACCCCCAGGAAATTGTAAGCTGACTCCCGACTACAAAGTCGTAATGGGCGCGTTTGTGACAACTTCGGCGCTGGTTGCGTGCAAGCCCATGCCAGCGGCTCGGTCGATGCCGGAGCCGCTGGCGGTGGCGTCACTTGCCGGTTTGGGGCCGGTTCTTGATGAGGCTCAGGACGACGTCGAAAGCCAGGAAGACCGCGAGACTGATTCCCAGCAGTGGAAGGAACACGCCCACTGCGATAGCTACCGCGGCGACGGTGGCTGTGAGGGGCCAGGGCGAAGTGCGGAGGAAGCGTTGGCTGGGCGCTCTCCCCACGGCCCAGGCTGTGCCCCGGGTAGGACGTCGCTTCCACCACATGAGATAGCCGCCAATGATGCTTCCAGCCAGGCCAAGCGCGATGAGGGCCAGGACAAGTTGGTTGGCGAGCCCGAAGAGGACACCCGTGTGCGCGTCAATGCCCCAGCGGGTAAGTTTTGCGGCCAAGGTGAAGTCCTCGAACACGAGTTTTGAGGTGACTTTCATGGTGGCGGGGTGGACGGCGACGGCGTCGGCCTGGGTGGGCCAGCTGCGGTCGATTTCCGTGACGGTCCAGGCCTTCCCGGCCCCGGCGGGAGGCTTGATCTCGATTTTGTCCGCCTCGATGATGGTCTCCTGGCGTGCTGCGGCCAAGACATGGTCGTACATGGTGGGGTCCATGCTTGTGCCTGTTGGTGTTCCACCACCGTGATGGGGCTGCTGCACACCGTCGGCCGATGCATCCGCGCCATCAATGGTGGTGGGCAGTTGGGGGGTGGTCCAGTTCAGAGCGGACCTGAGGCTTGTGATGTTGTTTCCGGCCAGCCCGGACCAGGTCAGGCCCGTAGCGGAGAGGAACAGGAACCCGACAATGAGTGCCACGCCGCCGGTTCCGTGGACCTTCGCAAGCCCGCCCCGGTTGAACCTGCCCGTCCTTGTCCGGGCGGTGACGTCTTTTTTCGGTGTCTTCCGCCGGGGCCTGGTCAACCAGAGCGCGAGGCCGGCCAGAGAGATCAGCCAAAGCCAGGAAGCAGCCAGCTCGCTGTAGAGGCGGCCGGCATCGCCCAGCAGCAGGGTCCTGTGCAGGTCATCGATCCATGTACGGAACGGCAGGACGCCGCTGGTGCCGTACACAGTCAGGTCCCCCCGGACTTCGGCGTTGGCTGGGTTGATGAAGATAGCCCTGGATTCAGACTCACCCAATCCGGGGTCCGTGAACATGACGCGGGTGGTGTCCCCCGGCCTTGGTGCAGGCCGGACCGCTGCGGGCGCCTGGCCTCCTGCAATTTGCTGGGCGGCGCGGATCTGCTCTGCCAGCGGAACAGAGGATTGGGAGGCCGGAACCCGCAGTTCCTTGCTGTAAATGGCCTCTTCCAGTGCCGGGGTCAGGGCGTAAAGCGCGCCGGAGAGGGCGGCGATAAGCAGGAAGGGGCCGATGAAGACTCCGGCATAGAAGTGCAAACGCTTGGCCAGAGCCCGGACAGCGCCACGGGGTTTGCCGGGAGTGGCTGCCTCTGTGGCCTGTCCTGCAGGGTCGACAGTGATGATGGGTGTCAAGGGTTGTCCTCTTGGCTGGGTCCGTCAGGACAGGCCTGACGGTGAAGTTGGGCACAGCCAGCCGGCACCCGGAGCTCGTGATGGCTCCGGGTGCTGGCTGCGGTGGTCTATGTTGACTAGCTGTGGCTCTTAGGCGAAGAGTTGCTCGCCAATGAAGCCTCCTGGCCCGCATCCGGGCGGGACGGCGAACACGGCTGACCCCACCGGGGTGGTCCATTGGTTGAGGATGTCCAGTTCATCCAGTCGGCGCTGGATCGGGGTGAACTGCCGGTCCACGTCGGCCTGGTAAGACGCGAATATCAGGCCTGACCCGGATCCGGCCCCTGCGCCCGGGGCAGCGTCGTAATTGTAGGCGCGCCGGAACATCCGTTGGGAGGCGTCCTCGGGCCGGGCCCTGCGCAGGTGCGAGAAATCCGCGATCACCGGGAACCCCACAGGGCTCAGTGCGGCGAAGTCGGGTTCGTCGTGCTCCTGCGTTCCGGTTAGCGGCGCACCGTTGGCGAGGTTCCTGCCCACGGATGCTTCCCGACCGGAACGGTCCAGTTCATCCCATTTATCCAGGTTCATGGCGATCCGCCGGATCACCAACGAGGTCCCGTTCGGGGTCCAGGCCGGTATTTGGGGGTCCCCCCAAACGACGCGCTCGAACTCCGGACTGCCCGGGGCCGGGTTGGAGGTTCCATCCACCTGGCCGAACAGGTTCCGCATGGTGGTTCCTGATTTCTCCGTGCCATAGGCGCGGCGGAACCCGGATTGGATCCAGCGGACGGTGGTGAAACTACGGCTGTCTTTGAGGAGCATCCGTTGGGCATGAGCAACCGTAAGGGGATCATCCGCGCAGATCTGCAGCAGAAGGTCCCCATCGGAGAATTCCGGAACCAGGCGGTCAATCGTGAAGGCCGGCAGGGGCTTCAGCCAGCCCGGAGCCCGGGCAGGATCAACCACCCGGATCAGTCCCGGGCCGAACCCGAACGTCACTGTCAGCCGTGCCGGGCGCAGCGCGAGTTCGCCTTCGGTATCGGCCAGCGCCGGTTTGCCTTGAGTGAGGTTCGCCGCGTCGTCACTAAGCAGGCGCAGCAGGGCCCTGACCTGCTCCCGGGTGGTGCCGGGGAGCAGGTCCAAGCCCAGGAAAACCCCGTGCGTCTGCGGTGCCGTGCTGATTCCGGCTTGGCGTTCACCGTGGAAGGGCTCAACCTCGGCCCCGTTGGATCCGTCCTCCGGCGGCAACGCCACGGGTTGGGAGTCACGGCTGGCCGAGGCGATCTGGGTACCGGCGGCCGCGAGAGCGCCGATGCCGGCGGCGGCGCCGCCGAACAGAACATGCCTGCGTCGGAGACCGCCGCGCCCGGCCGAATCCTGTCCGCGGGTACCCTGTTCCGTCGGGTATCGATCCGAGGACATCATTTCGACGGCG
Source organism: Paenarthrobacter sp. PPS72 (assembly GCF_048537125.1). Lineage (GTDB taxonomy): Bacteria > Actinomycetota > Actinomycetes > Actinomycetales > Micrococcaceae > Arthrobacter > Arthrobacter nitroguajacolicus_E. The sequence continues at coordinate 8,737 of NZ_JBLYIE010000047.1, forward strand.
TGGTCGAGGGCATCACCATGCCGCTGTGGGTACCGTCCATGGAACCTTGTTCAGGTTCCGTGGTCCCGGAGTATTCTTCGTTCGCGCCGGCGAAGTCTTTGACCTGCGCGGTGAATGTCGTCGTCCCGCCATCCGCGAGTTGAAGCTCCACAGTGATGTCGTCACCGGGCTTTACAGGCTGTGTCAGGTCCATCAGCATGATGTGGTTGGCGCCTGGTTCGAGTTTGAAGGTTCCCTTCGCGGGAATGACGAATCCACCCTCCTTGGGCTGCATCTTCATGCTTCCATCCGAGCCTGACACGGTTTCGTGCAGCTCGGCGACCTTGGCAGCCGCAGTAGAGGCGCCAGAGACCGTAATTTCCTTCTCTGTGGTGTTCTCAATGGTCCCGAAAACCGGGGTCATGCCGGACTCGAGGGCTTTGGCCCAGGTCTCGCTGACCGTCAGGGCAGCCGGCGCCGAAGCGCTGGGGCTCGAGGCCGCCGTCGTCGAAGGTGCGTTTTCCTGTCCGCAGCCGCTCAGGGCCAAGGACGCGGCCGTGAGGACAGACAGGGTTACGTAAGTGAGTTTTTTAGACATGGGAGTGCTCCTGAAAGATTTGGGACAGCCGCCACGCAGCGGACTGTTAAGTGCTAGTTGTCGGTTGTGGCGCGGCGAAGCCGGGCGGTGGCGCGGAAGGCGACATAAATCCCGAGTCCTGCCACGGCTCCGAGGCCGGCAGGGATCAGCCAGCCCGGCAGCGCCGCGGACTGATCCGTTTCAATTTGGTCGGCTCCGGCAGCAGGGCCCGGCGTCGGGGAGGTCTTTGCGCCGCTGGCCGCGTCAAAGGACCCCGGCTTGGCGGTGGCTCCGACAAGGAATTCATAACTGCCATCGATGGGGTGCCCATCGATGGACACCACCCTCCAACGGACCTGGTATTCGCCCTCGGGCAGGTCCGCGGGCAACGGCTGGGTCAGGGTAGCCCCGGACAGGACCGGGGCGATTTCCACGCGGTTGGCGGCCGTTGAGTCCACCACGCGGATCTCATATCCCAGCTTCATCATCGGGGCCCGGAAGGTCAGCGAAATACTGTCCGGGCTCCGGTCGAGGCGTTGGCCGGGTGCCGGTGTGGACGACATCAACTCATCATGAGCTAAAGCGGCCGGGGCCGTGCCCAGACTGACGCCCAAGCCCAGCAGGAGCATGGCGAGGACGGAGGTGGTGCCGGCCCAGGGGCGCCGCCACGGGTTTTTCTTTAAGATACTTTTTGGCATGACTGCTTTCCGCCCCGGTGCCTGGTAGCAGGCTACGCGGGGTTCGTCGGGGTGAAAGGCGCACTGCGCCTAGGACACGACAGGAAAGAGCGGAGGGCCGCGGTGACGCATCACCAGCAGCGGGGCGCCAAGGTTACGCAGGGTCCGCACGGGCCAGCTTGCCGGAAGGGCCGGGGCACCCGGTTCGACGGCGAGCGGTACGAACAATGGAAGGAACGCGGTCACCTTGAGACGCAAGGCCCGCAGCAGCCGTACGGCGGTTACCTCACCGTGCCGGAGCACGGCAACGGTGAGCACGGCCGCACACGCGTGGCTGACCCACATCATTGGCGAAGCATGCGTCATCCCGGCAGACATCGCTGCTTCACCACCGGAGGTCAGTGCGGGCATGAGATGACCTGCATGGCCCGCTCCGGCGGGGGCGAATGCAGGGGCTGCCTCGCCGCCGAGACTGAAGAGCCAGTGAAACAGTCCCTGGCTGAGAACGACTCCGGCCGCCAACCGCTTCAAGCACAGCACGCGGCCGGCCAAGGCACCACAAATCATCCCCGACAACGCCAGGGACACAAGCGCCAGACGCAAATCAGGGACATCGCCGCCGGCCAGAACGTGGGAAAGCGCGGCGACGGAGGTCGCAAAAAGGGCGCCGGTCCACCCGCGGACCAGACGCAGTCCCCGTGCCGTCACGTTCCCTCCCCCACAATGCAGACATAGGACCCAATCGGTCCACGACGATTCTCTCCGCAATTCTACGGGGCGTCGAAGAAAAAGCGTATTGCCCCATGGCTGGTCAACCACAATGAGGGCAGTATTGCGTGCTCGGGCAGCAAATTCGGATGTCCCGCGCTGCCCGAGGGATGACCGCCGAGCATCTCGACCTTTCGCCCATGCGGCTAGCGGAGAGACGGATTCGCAGGCCATCGCATATGACAGGAACAGGACAAGGCGGAACAACTTATCTGGCCTCATCGCCGCCGGTAGTCTCTATGGCCTGACCAAAGACGAGGCCAACAACATCGTTGCCCGAATCGAAGACGCTATTCGTGGGCACTGGGCCGAGGCTGCGGAATTTGGAATGCTGACCAGCCCCGACAGCCGCCTCCTGTGGGGGCGGCAGTTTCTCAATCCCGGCACCCTCTACGGTGTCCGCGATCGGTGAAGTTCGGCCCTTTCGGAGTACATCGTCCGCAACGACGCAGGAGCTGGAGTTGTGAAACCAATGCCGAGGAACTGATCGGGATGTGAGAGAGCGTCCCGCCCAAGCCCTAGGGATGTGAGAGAGCGTTACATGTCCGCGAGCGCTCCACCCGGGTTCTCGATTGCGTCGGCAACGTACCGGAGGAAGCCGGCCGCTGTTTCGCCGTCGCACACGCGGTGGTCGAACGCGAGGGTCAGTTCGGTGACTTTGCGGACGGCCAGCTCACCGTTGACCACCCAGGGCTTGTCGATGATGCGGCCCACGCCGAGCATCGCAACTTCGGGGTAGTTGATGATCGCGGCCGAGCCGTCCACACCGAACACGCCGTAGTTGTTCAGCGTGAAAGTGCCGGAGCCCAGTTCGGTGGGGGTCGCCTTTCCGTCACGCGCGACGGCGGTGAGTCGGCGGATCTCTGCGTCCAGTTCGCGGGCGCTCAGCTCGTGCGCGTTCCGGACGGACGGGACCACGAGTCCGCGGTCGGTCTGGGCGGCGAAGCCAAGGTTGATGCCGTCGAACCCAACGATCTCTTGCGAACCATCCGATGCTGTTTCAAAGCGCGTGTTCAGGGCCGGGTACTTTTTTAACCCAGCTGTGACAAAACGGGCGATGAAGGCCAGCAGCCCCGGGGTATCGTGCGGTGCGCGCTTCTTGAGCTCGGCCCGCATCTCCAGCAGGGCTGTTGCATCGACGTCCACCCAAACGGTCGCTTCGGGAATCTCCGAGCGGCTGCGGGTCATGTTCGCGGCCACGGCCTTGCGGACCCCACGGACAGGCGTGCGCGCCGAGACAGTCAAACCAGTCCGGTTGTCCACGGCACCCGAGGCGGCAGAAGCGGCAGATACAGGAGCAGCAGCACCAGCAACAGCAGGAGCAGGAGCAGCCTCTGGAGCAGAAATCGCCGCCTCCACATCCCGACGCATGATCAAGCCACTGGCACCCGAACCCTCAATCGCCTCGAGGGAAACACCGTGGTCGCGCGCCATCTTGCGCACCAGCGGCGAGATGACGGCACTGAGCTTGCCGGGAATGCGCGTCCCAGCCACAGCCGGGTCAGCGACAGCCGGCTCAGCCACAGAAACAGGCTCAGCAACAGCAACAGGAGCAGAAACAGAACCGCCACCGACGCTCGCCTTCCGCGGGCGGGTCCGGCCACCGGTCGCTCCCCCGGGCGTGCCGTACCCAATCAGCACGTTGCCCGAGCCAGCCTTCTCCTCGGTCCGGTACGTCTCGGCAGCAGCTTCCACCGAGGAAGAAACGTCAAGACCGGAGGACACGGGCGAAGGATCCACAGAACCAGCAGGTGCAGCAACAGGTGCGGCAGCGGGCGAAGCCGCAGCAGAACCAGCGCGAGCGATCGAGATCAGCGGCTTGCCGACGTCGAGCGTTTGACCGGCTTCACCATGCAGCTCGGCAACGGTGCCCGCGTAAGGCGAGGGCACCTCAACCATGGACTTGGCGGTTTCAACCTCGGCGATTGGCTGGTCAACCACAATCTCGTCGCCCACGGCAACGAGCCAGTTCACCAGTTCGGCCTCGGTGAGGCCCTCGCCAAGATCGGGCAGTTTGAAGACCTGCATATCTGAGCTCATGGTTAGTCCTCCCATTGAAGGTCGTCGACGGCGTCGAGGATGCGGTCGACGCTTGGCAGGTAGTAGTGCTCCAGCTTGGGAGACGGGAACGGGACATCGAAGCCGGTCACCCGCAATATGGGCGCAGCAAGGTAGTGGAACGCGCGTTCCTGGACGCGGGCCACGATCTCGGAGGACACGGAAGCGAATCCGTGGGCTTCGGCGATCACGACGGCGCGTCCCGTCTTGCGTACGGACGCGCAGACGGTTTCGTCGTCGAAGGGGACGAGGGTGCGGACGTCGATGACTTCCAGAGAGCGGCCCTCTTCGGCGGCAGCAGCCGCTGCGGCGAGCGCGGTGGGGACGGATGGACCGTAGGCGATGAGCGTGGCGTCGGTGCCGGGACGGGCAACAGCTGCGCGGCCCTCGGTGGAGGTGCCGGCGTCGTGCTCTGCTCGGAGGGCGCCCAGGTCCACTTGGTCCTTGGACCAGTAGAGCTTCTTGGGTTCCATGAACATGACGGGGTCATCGGAGTCGATTGCTTCGCGGAGCATGCGGTAGCCGTCGGCCACGGTGGCCGGGGTGTAGACCTTGAGTCCGGCGGTGTGGGCGTAGTAGGACTCGGAGGAGTCGCAGTGGTGCTCCACTCCCCCGATTCCGCCAGCGTAGGGAACACGGATGACCATGGGCATTTTGAGCTTGCCCTTGGTGCGGTTGTGCATTTTGGCTACGTGGCTGACGATCTGTTCGAAGGCCGGGTAGGCGAAGGCGTCGAACTGCATTTCGATCACGGGGCGCATGCCGTTGATGGCCATGCCCACGGCCATGCCGACGATGCCGGACTCGGCCAGCGGGGTGTCGAAGCAGCGCTGTTCGCCGAATTCCGCCATGAGGCCGTCCGTGATGCGGAAGACGCCGCCCAGCATGCCCACGTCCTCGCCGAAGACCAGGACGGAGGAGTCTGCGCGCATGGCGTCGGCCATGGCGGTGTTGAGCGCTTTGGCCATGGTGAGGCTCTGCGGGCCGGTGGCTTCGGCGGTGGCCGCGGCGGAAGCGGCTGCGCTGGCAGTGGCTGCGCTGACGTTGCCGTTTGCGGTGGTGCCGCTGGCGGTGGTGGTGACGGTCATTTTGCGCTCTCCTCTCGTGCGAGTTCGCTGGCGAGCAGTTCGGACTGTTCTTTGAGCTGCGGCGTTTGCTTGTCGAAGACGTATTTGAAGAGGTCCAGCGGCTGCACGGGAACGTCCTCGCCCAGGCCTTCGCGGAGCTGGGTGGCCACGGCCTCGGCATGCGAGGCAATGCGCTCCGAAGCGGCGGAATCCAGCAGGCCCTTGTCCGTGAGGTAGGACTTCATGCGTGCCAGCGGATCTTTGGCCTGCCATTCGGCAACTTCGCTGTCCGGGCGGTAGCGGGTGGCGTCGTCGGCGTTGGTGTGTGCCTGCATGCGGTAGGTGTGGGCCTCGATCAGCAGCGGGCCGGAGCCGTCGCGGGCCAGCTTCACGGCCCGGTCCATCACGGCGAGCAATGCGACGAGGTCGTTGCCGTCAACGCGCTCACCGGCCATGCCGTAGCCAACAGCCTTGTGGGCCAGCGACGGTGCCACGGACTGGAGGCTGAGCGGTACGGAGATGGCGTACTTGTTGTTCTGCACGAAGAAGATGACGGGCAGGTGGAAGACGGCGGCGAAGTTCAGTGCCTCGTGGAAGTCGCCTTCGCTGGTGGCGCCGTCGCCGCACATGGCCATGACAACGGTGTTTTCGCCGCGCAGCTTGGCAGCGTGGGCAACGCCCACAGCGTGCAGCAGCTGGGTGGTCAGCGGGGTGCACTGGATGCCCACGTTGTGCTCGGTGGGATCGTACCCGCCGTGCCAGTCGCCGCGGAAGATGGTCATCACTTCAACGGGGTCCACCCCGCGGGTCATGACGGCGACGGCGTCACGGTAGGTGGGGAACAGCCAGTCGCCTTCGCTGAGGCACATGGCAGCTGCAACCTGGCAGGCTTCCTGGCCGTGGCTTGAGGGGTAGACGGCCATGCGGCCCTGCCGGACGAGCGCAGAGTTCTGGTCGTTGACGCGACGTCCGACGACGAGCTGCTCGTAAGCGGCCATCAGTTCAGCGTCGCCGGGCGTGGGGTATTCGTGGCCGGGTTCGGTGCCTTGCTCGTCATGGGGGCGGAGGGTGCCGTCCGGGTTCACCATTTGGATCTGGTGCCGGGCGGGGAGCATGTAGTCCTCAACGCTGATGCCGAATTTTGTCCGAACGTCAGCAGCTTGGTCCTCTACAGCCGTTTCCGGCGCAGAGTGGTCCGCGTGGATCGTCATTGGTCCGTCCTTCTCTAGCCACTATGTGCTTCCAGTATGTTCCCCGGCCTTGTTTCGTATCCAGCTTTCCGCTAAATTATGGAAGCCCTTGCCTAAACTGGGTACTCTGAAAGACGAATTGCAATTGTGAGCTGGGTAACGTGCCCGCGCCGTAGACGAATTGGAGAGCCAGTGAGCGAGGCCGAGGCGGAGCAGACCGCCATACCGCTGGACAGTGTGGACCGGGACATCATCCGTGAGCTGACCACCGACGGGCGCATGTCCATCACGCAGGTGGCCGAGAACGTCCATATCAGCCGCGCCCACGCGTACACCCGGATCGCCCGGCTCACGGGCGAGGGCGTGCTGACTAAGTTCACGGCTCTGGTGGATCCCATCAAAGCCGGCCTGCGGTCCTCGGCCTACGTCACGTTGAAGGTCCAGCAGCATTCGTGGCGCGAACTGAAGGAACAGCTGCGGGCCATCCCGGAGATCCATCACATTGCTTTGGTGGGCGGCGACTTCGACGTGATCCTCTTGGTCCGTGCCACAGACAACATCCACCTCCGCCGTGTCATCTTCGATCAGCTGCAATCCATGGACGGCATCCTGGACACCCAAACTTTCCTGGTGTTCGAGGACGTAGATACCCGGTGACGTTCCAACGGAAGCTTGCCTGGACACTGGTGGCTACTGTTTTGGCGGGTGTGCTGTGGCTGATTGCTGCGTTCCAGCTCTTTCACAATCCCCCTCATGCCCCTCCCCAACGAACCGACGCCATTGTGGTCCTGGGCGGCATGAGCAGTGAACGCCTCCCGGTGGGCCTCGCCTTGCGGGAGCAGTTGGGAATCAAGGACCTGGTGGTTGTCACCACGGGTCTGCCGGCCAACGCCGGTTCGGACGAGTTTTGTGAAGCGCACGACGGCGACCCTCACCTTGACTGCTTTCGCCCGGATCCGCTGAACACCAGGGGCGAGGCCTCACGGCTTCGGGACCTTGCCGCCGAACGAGGTTGGACGTCCGTGACCGTGGTGACCTCCGACTATCACCTTCAGCGGGCCGGCACCCTGATGAAGCAGTGCATCGTAGCTGACGTGCACCTGGTGGGCACCGAACCGGAGCTCTCCCCCGCTGGCTGGCTGCGGCGATTTGTCATTGAAACGGGCGGCCTATTTGATGTGTGGTTGCGGCCCGAATGCTAAGTGTTCTGCGCACTTCCTTGGTGTTCTGAACGACTAAGATTGCACTAGTTTCGAGTGCCTTCTTGGGCCGGTCATTTGGGGGAAAACGTGCACACCATCATGCCTATTTTTGGGACCCGCCCGGAAGCCATCAAAATGGCTCCTATTGTTCGGGCATTGATGGAGTCGGACCTCTTCGAGTGCGTCGTGACAGTCACCGGGCAGCACCGGGAAATGCTGGATCAGGTCAACGAGCTGTTCGGCATTACTCCGGACCACGATCTCAACATTCTTCAGCCAGGCCAGTCCCTCACGGACATCATGACCCGCACTATGAGCGGGCTCGATACCTTGTTTGGTGTTTCCAGGCCGGACGCCGTGATCGTCCAAGGCGACACCACCACCTCCACCGCGGGTGCTATCGCCGCTTTCTATCACGGCATTCCGGTGATCCACGTTGAGGCCGGCCTCCGCAGCGGCAACCTGCTCTCCCCTTTCCCGGAAGAGGCGAACCGCAAGATCACCAGCCAGATCGCTTCCCTACACTTGGCGCCGACGAGCACCAGCCGGGCAAACCTGCTGGCCGAAGGTGTGGCTGCCGAGAACATCGTGGTGACGGGCAACTCCGTTATTGATGCTTTGTTGACCACCGTGGACAAGCAGGTCCCGTTCTCCGATCCTCAACTGGAATCCCTCGCTGCAAGTGGCCGCCGAGTGCTTTTGGTGACCACGCACCGCCGCGAGAACCAAGGCGACGCCATGCGCGGAGTCGGCCGGGCCCTCGCCCGCATTGCCGACGCTGAGCCGGACCTGGTCATTGTCCTTCCGGCCCACAAGAACCCTGTGGTCCGCGAAGCCGTACTGCCCGCGTTGGAAGGCAAGGCGAACGTTCTGGTGACCGAGCCGTTGGCCTATGGCGAGTTCACCCGCATGCTCTCCTTAGCCCACATCGTCCTCACCGATTCGGGTGGGGTCCAGGAAGAAGCACCCAGCCTGGGCAAGCCCGTCCTCGTGATGCGCGACAACACCGAACGCCCCGAAGCAGTGGACGCCGGCACCGTGGCACTGATCGGCACGGACGAGGAACGCATCGTGGCCGAGGTGGGCCGGCTGCTTCACGATGCTGAGCACTTCGAGGCCATGGCGAATGCCGTGAATCCTTACGGCGACGGGCTAGCGTCCGCGCGCACCATCGCGGCCATCGCCGAGCTGCTGGGCGTGGGGCGGCGGGTGGAGGAGTTTGGGATGGAGCAGGTGCGGTAGCGGTTTGCGGTGCCTCGATTCTCGTCGCCGATACCCAGTCGAGCAGAAAGGTTGTTGATCGCCGCACGGGAACGATTTACAGGCCCTTCGCATTTAGGCATGGTTGAGGGTGTTCTGCCGATAGGGTCGGTGGCCGCCGGCGGCGAGTA
>NZ_JBLYIE010000048.1:0-19739 GCF_048537125.1 Paenarthrobacter sp. PPS72
CACGGGATTCGAGACAGCGAAAGTGAACAGCACCCAGCGCAACAGCAACCAAGGCGCAGGAAACGGCGGCGGATTCGGGAACCAGCCCAGCAACGGGCAGCCAGTCCAGCAGGACGACCCGTGGGCAGCGAACAAGCAGACCAATGCCGGTTCCTGGGGCAACGGCCCCGACTCCGAACCACCGTTTTAAAACCTTGGCTGTCGGGGCCCGTCTACTACTCTGACCCCGAAAGTCGGACTGCACTTCAAGACATCCCGATATCAGAAAGACGTGAAGAACAATGACACCTGGATCCTCGCTTTCCCCGCTCGAGCCCATCTCCGGGTCTATAGCGTGGGTGGCGGCCGTTGTGGCAGTTCTGTCGACCGGGGCAACAGGTGTGACCATCGTTGTTCTCTTGATCAAGAAGGTTCAGCTGGAGCAACTGAAAGACCAGTTGAAGAAGGAGATCGACGCGGTTCAAGGGGCCGAAGAAGCCGCAGAGCGGATGAAGCTCGGACGGGCTCCCAGGGCAGAAAAGAACCGCGCGTTCGCTGACGTCAAGACTCGCCAAACCGGACGGGATTCGCTCGAGGCTCTTGTCGCCATGAGGACGCAGCAGTTCAGCGATGACAAACCCCGATACAGGAAGCGGGCGCTGGGGTTGCTGGCAATCGGAGTTGTCAGTTTCTCCCTGCAGTTCCTCATGCTCTACATCCAGGGCTCCTGACCTCATGAAGCCGAGTGAGAAGAAGAGTCCTTACTTTACTGAAGAGGACCTCAAACAGATCCGCGCAGCGGTCCAAGCCGTCGGGAAGCTCGAGGGGTATGTGTCCATCTCGGACTTCGTTGAAGCAGCTGCACGCCGGGAACTGCGGCGGCTGCAGCGCAAGTACAACGACGGCCGGAAATGGCCGGGAGTTGAAGCCGGCGAACTCCGTCCAGGACGGCGGACCCGCGCCGAAACAGCAGCAAGGGAGGACCACCCATGAGCGCGACCCGGCACAGGGGCAGGCTCCTGCAAGGCGTCTTGGCTGTTCTTGCCCTGACCGGTTGCACGTCCCAAGGCGGACCGCAGATCGTCCCTGCAGGCAGTCGGGCGCTACTGCAGGAAGTGCCCTGTGGTGCGACCGGTACGGCGGCGCGGCCGCCGGCACTTCAGGTCACGGCCAGTGGCCCGTACACCGTGGAGAGTGTTGTCGATGGGGACACGATCCGGATCAGCTGCAACGGGACCAGCACCCGCGTCAGGCTTGTGGGCATCAATGCCCCGGAAAGCGTCAAGGAAGACGCACCGGTGGAATGCGGCGGACCGGAAGCGTCCACTTTCCTGCACTCGCTCCTGGACGGGCAGCAGGTGTTTCTCTCGGCGGATCCCGCCCAAGGGGTGCGGGACAAGTACGACCGACTTCTGGCGTACGTCTGGACCAGCGACGGTACCTTGGCCAACCGCACGATCCTTGAACAAGGTCACGCCGAGGCAACCGGCTACGGCAAGCCCTTCGCCTATGGCGAGGACTTCACCGCGGCCGCCGATCACGCCAAGGAGAGCAAGGCGGGTCGATGGAACTGCTGAGGCCGCCGTCCACGCATCAGCCCATCGTTAGGTGAACATCATGGCTGTCGTTCTGATCTTCTTCGCAGCGTTCGCCGCCGTCGCCCTGGGCGGCTGGATCGTCTACGCACTCACCCACCCGGTGGCCGCCGGCCAAGGGATCTTGATCTTCCTGTGCAAGGCGGCCGGCGTCATTGCCTTGATCACCGCCGTTGTGGTCTGGCTCGGTCAGAGCCTGCTCCAGGCAGTGCCACCGGCGCTGTTCATGGTCGCTTTCTTCTTCGCCGTGAACCGGCTGGAACGCCGCTGGCGTCGCTGGTGAACGAGCCGTGTCCATGACGCGGGACGCGGCCCGGTTCTGGTCCAAGGCCATCAAAGGACCGCGGGAGAATGACTGTTGGCTCTGGACCGGCGCGGTCGGTGATGACGGCTATGGCAGGTACTGGATTAAGACCGCTACGGGTCAACAGGCTGTCCGGCCCCAGCGCTTCGCGCACTTGCTGCTGACCGGAGAGCACTTGGATCCTGACACGAAGCTCATGCACTCCTGTGACATTCCGATCTGCGTCCGCGCGACGGGTGGGCCCGACAGTCACTTGTTCCCTGGCACGCAAGCGGAGAACCTGATTGACCGGGCACAAAAGAGACGCCACGCCAATGCCCATTCGTGGCGTTGGCGTGGCGTCGGTCGCGCTAACTTCACCGCTCAGTCGCGGCAGCTCCGTGATGCGCTCAAAGAGCACGGATGGGATGAATCAGTGATCCGACCCCTCATGTCCGGCCACGACCCCGATGCTCCCACTCTCTTCTGAATCCTGCGCATCGGCAGCCGCAGCACCGGTGCCGGCCTTGGCCTTCTTCGGTGTGGCCACGTCGATGCTGCGGACGTAGGACACGCTGACGTCCAGAAGCTCGGCGATGCCCTGCCGGGTCTCACCGGTGGCGAGCATCTTCCGAACGGTTTCCTTCGCATCATCCATGGCCGCGGCCGCGTTCTTCTTCGCCGTGGCGATCAGCTCGGCTGCCTGCCGTTCGGCTTCCTCGACTCCTGCTTCGGCCATCATCGTGGCGGCGTGGTAGTCGGTAGCCAAAGAGTGAAGCGTCGCTTCACGTTCGCGCCGTTTAGCGGCCAACTCCTCGGTCTTCCGGCGCGCCTGAACGATCATCGTGTTGCGTGTCTTGCCAGCCATCACGGCCCCCTGTGGTGTGGTCAGTTTTCTGTCTCCATCCCCATTCTTGCAGAACGCCCCTGGGCGCCCCGAAACCTAACGGTTAGAAGCCCACGCGTGTTCAACCGGAGGCGCCGTCGGGGGCGTTCCGGAAGGTCGGTGCTCGCTGGCAGGGACTAAACTCAGCTTTCCCTGGCCAGGCACGGAACCACGGTTGTTCGTCGAGCTGTGCATAAACCCTGCCAGCGAGTATCAACAATCAAAGCTGCCGCTTTTCATGTGGATACTCGCATCAGAATGATGGACTTGAATCCGACGTTTTTCGAACCGATACTCGCCAGCTCGCATCAAGCTCAAAACGCCAAATTCAGTCACACCTCTTGCATTTCGAATAAATGAGGCCGATTCCGCTAGAATCGGGTCATGATGTCGCTGCACGTTCTCAGTGCTGGCACCGGCTACCTGTACTACACGCAGGAGACCGCCAGCGGTGATGAACTGCGCGCAGGCGACCGACAATTGGGCGACTACTACACCGTCCAGGGCCTTCCACCGGGCCAGTGGCTCGGACGCGGAGCCGAAGCACTCGGCGTCTCCGGGAACGTCACCGAAGCCCAAATGGCCAACCTTTTCGGGCAGGGCCGGCACCCGGACTACGAAGCCATCCTCGCCGCAAGACTGGCTGAAGGGCTGCCCGCCAAAGCGGCCGAGAAAGCTGCCCAGGCGGAGGCCAAACTGGGACGCCGCTACTACGACTATGGCCCCAAGGACAACACCCTTGCACAGGCCATCAATGTTCGTGAGAGCGACTTTGAACGCATGCAGGGCCGCAAACCCACCGCAGCAGAACGGCACCGCATACGGGCCACCGCAGGGGCTGTCATGTTCCGCGAAGGACACGGACGCCCGCCCGCTTCAAAGGAAGAACTGTGCAAGTACATCACCGCCCAGCTGCGACCCCAGCAGAACGCCGTAGCCGGGTACGACCTGACCTTCACCCCCGTCAAAAGCATCTCCGTGCTGTGGGCGCTCGGCGACACTGACACCCGTCGACTTGTCGAAGAAGCCCACCAAACCGCCCTCAAACAGTCCGTGGAGTATCTGGAAACCCACGCCCTGGCCACCCGGCTGGGCACTAACGGCATCGCCCAGACCTCCGTCAAAGGCGGACTGACGGCCACGGCATTCCGGCACCACGATTCCCGTCTGGGGGATCCGAACCTGCACACCCACCTTGTGGTCTCCAACAAGGTCCAGGACCTTCAAGGGAACTGGAAGACCATCGACGGCAAGCTGCTGCACCGCTCCGCCGTGGCCGTCTCGGAGCACTACAACACCCGGATCCAGGCCTACCTTGAAGAACACGGCGTGGAGTTCGAAGCCCGCACCGTCAACGGCTCCAAGCAGCCCGTCATGGAAGTCGCCTCCATTCCGCGGGAACTGAACGCGCTCTTCTCCAAGCGCAGCGCAGGCATCCGTTCGAGCCTGACCGAACTACGCCACGCGTACGAAGAACAGCACGGCCACAGCCCGGATCAAGCCGCGCTAATCAAGCTCGCGCAGGCAGCAACACTGGACACTCGACCCGACAAAGAGAAACCCAAGACCCTCGCCGAACAGGCCAAAGCATGGCGACAGGAAGCCGCAACCCTGTTCACGGACAAGGACCTCAAACGCATCACCGATACCCGTGCCCGGACACTCCGCCCCGTCGCTGCCGACATTGATATTGACGCCACAGCGCGTCAGATTGTCGCCGCCGTTTCGGACAAACGCTCCACCTGGACGGCGCAGAACGTCATGGCCGAAGCCAACCGCTGGGCACGCGAATACGCCGTCGAACACGGCCCCGTCCCGGCCGGCACCGTGGAACAGGTGGTCTCCTACAGCCTCAGTACCGCCTCCGTCCGGATCACCCCGGACCAGGTTCACGGCCGGTTCGAAGCACTCACCAGGAACGCCGGAACCGCCGACTTCAACCACCGCACCGATACCCGGTACACCTCCACGAAGATCCTCGAAGACGAAAACCTGCTGCTGCGCGCCGGTAAGAAGGACGTCATCCCGGCAGCATCCATGCAGGACTTCGACGCCGCCGTGGACGCCTACAACCTCGCCGTTGCCACCGGGGAGAAGTCCCACCCCCTGGACGCAGGACAGATCGAACTGGCACGCCAGTTCGCCACGTCATCGAAACTCCTCAGTGTCGGCATCGGAGCAGCCGGTACCGGCAAATCGAGCTCCATGGGCTTGGTCCGGGCCGCGATCACCCACGCCGGCGGCAGGGTCATCGGCCTGGCCCCTTCCGCCGTGGCGGCAGCGAACCTGGGCGAACAACTTGGCATCACCGCGGCGACGACGGACAAGTTCCTGCTCAGCCCAAACGAGGCTTTCAAGGTCACACCCGGCACCCTCGTGATCGTCGATGAAGCCGGTATGCAGGGCACCGGAAAACTCGCCGACGTCGTCCGGGCCGTGGAAGCCGGCGGCGGACTCGTCCGCCTCATCGGTGATGACCGGCAGCTCTCCGCCGTCCAAGCACGTGGAGCGCTGCGGTTGCTGATCAACGAAGTCGGCGCAACGGAACTGGAGACCATTCACCGGTTCCACAGCCCCGAAGAAGCAGAAGCATCCCTGCTCCTGCGCACACCCACCGAACACGAAGCCGACCCCTTCGCCTGGTACAAGGACAACGGACGGGTCCAAGCCGGAAGTATCGAAGCCGTCGAAGGCCTGGCCTTCGGGATGTGGCAGAGCCGCCTGAACCAGGGCGATGCCGCGGTGATGATGGCACCGACCAACGAAAGCTCCCAACGACTCTCCGAACGCGCCCAGGCCTACCGGATCGAAACCGGAGAAGTTGCCGGCACCGGAACCTCCGTGCAGCTCCGCGACGGCTCCCACGCCTGGGCCGGGGACCACGTAGTGACCCGCCTGAACGACTCCCAGATGAAGGTCAAGCGCGGCCGCGACGTCGTAAAGAACGGCGACCTCTGGACCGTCGAACAAGCCCACGAGGACGGGTCCCTGTCAGTGAGCCACCTCGGGCACGGCGGGACAATCCGTCTCCCCGCCGAGTACGTCTCAGGGCATGTCCACCTGGGCTATGCCCTGACCACCCACCGCGCCCAGGGCATGACCAAAGATGCCGGTATTCCGATCCTCGATGCCTCCACCACCCGTGAGAACGCCTACGTTGCGGCAACGCGCGGCCGGGATGAGAACGTGCTGTTCGTCGCCGTCGAGGAAGGCCAAGACAGGGATAGTGTTCTGGCCGCTATCGCCGGGAACCACAGCCAGGATTCCTCCGCACACGAGGCCATGGCCACCGAATACGAACGCATCAACTCGCCCCTGACCCTGGCCGATCAGTACCGCTACGTCAACGAAGAAGCCAACACCCTGCGCATGGCCGCCATGGCAAGGGAGATCCTTGGACCGGACGCTGAGAAGTTCATCAACGCCGAGTCCTGGGGAGCGGTAGCGACGCATCTGGCCAAGGCCGAGCAGGGCGGCTGGGACACTGCCGGGTTGCTGCGCACCGCCGCCGGCCAACGCGAATTCCAGAGCGCCGATGACCTCTCCGCCGTGCTCGCCTGGCGGGTGGAGAAGATCATGGACAAAGCCCCCGAGCTGATCGCTCAGGCAGGGGAACGACCCCTGCAGGGACTCACCGATGAGCAGCTGACCACCCTCCGCGCAGAAGCCGAGGCCGGTGCACGGGCCGCCCGTGAAGCAGCTGCAGTCCACGGCCCGAAACCAGCTGACCACTGGACCAACCGCCGGCACGGCAAGCTCACCGACGCCGAGCTGGAATGCCGGATCTTCACCACCCGGTTCACCGCACGGGAAACCTCGTCCATCAACGACCCGGCGCAGGCCCGGCGCGCCCACCAGCAGCTGCGCGCACTCCAGGACGAACACCGGATCCGCCACCAGCAGCTCAAAGAATCCCAGCGCGCGGCCGAAACCGCCGAACGCGGCGCCCGCACCGCTCACGGCAAGAATCCCGCCGCCGGCGCCAACGCCCAGCGCGCATGGGGCCACGAACGGATCGCTGCCCGCGCCCGTGCTGAGGAACGCCTCCGCACCCTCACACCACGCCCCGTCGCACCAGTGCAGGCACCGGACCGGTTGCCGGAATGGCTTGCCCCGGCACGCGCGGCGACGAGCCCTTACCTGCCCCAGCCATGGAAGGAAGAACTCGCAGCCCGTCGCGAAGTCCTCGCAGCACGGTTCGACGAACGCGGCCACCTGCTGGCGGCCACACCACCGGAATGGGCACTGAAACTCGGACCCGTCCCGGCACGCCCCGACGCCGCCCAGCAATGGCGCGACACCGCGGCCAGCATCGAAATGTTCCGTGCCCGCTACAACGTTCCCGAAACGGAAGCCACACCAGTGCCAGAGCGGTTCAGAAGCGAAGAGATCGGCCAACAACTCCACGCCCAGGCAGTGACAGTCTCCAAACGCTCACACGCCCTATCCGAACACGCCAGCGACCACGACCGGGCTCTGGATGCTTTGAGTGCGGTCGAGTGCAGCAAGAACACTCACGCCCCCGAAGCACCCGCGCAACGCGCAACCGACACTGACCGCGAA
Organism: Paenarthrobacter sp. PPS72; assembly: GCF_048537125.1. Classification (GTDB taxonomy): domain Bacteria; phylum Actinomycetota; class Actinomycetes; order Actinomycetales; family Micrococcaceae; genus Arthrobacter; species Arthrobacter nitroguajacolicus_E. Next base: position 7,307 of record NZ_JBLYIE010000048.1, read on the forward strand.
GCCAACGCCCAGGATCCAACTGCCATCACCCCCGCCCAGACGGAAAAACCACGACTCCGCAGTCGTTTGGAGAAGATCACCGCTGAGCGCAACGCTGCACGGCTCGCAGCGCTGCAGCAGCCGCAGCCCCAGACCGAGCAAACGGCCGAACAAAAGGAAGCAGCCAAACAGCAGGCCGAACGCGCCGCAGTGCAGGCACGCCAAAACCAGCAGGACCACGGCCGCGAAGTCTAGCCTCATGCATCAATGGCTGCGCTCAGCTGGAAGTATCCATGGTGGTCGGTTGCAGCAGACTCTATTTAGGCTAGCGAGGACCACCTGCAGCAAGAACGCGGTGACCAAACCGAGCTGAACCCGAGCAGCAACGCGCCGAACGCTGGCCGCCCTCGCCCGGCAGGTTCGTAAAACCGGGTCAACCGCCAAGGACAGGAACCCGGGACCCGGAAGCGGTCAAGAAAGCACTGAAACAGATCAGGGCATGGCGCCGAAGAACAAGCCCGCCGCGATCAAACCAGCCGCGTCGAGAAGCAAGCACCACATCAGGACCGAGGACCAAGCATAGGCAGGCACGGGAGACCCAAGGAGCCTCCCGCCAAAGGCTACCTGAGGGACCGGACGGTCTTGGCCTACCAGCAGCAAAAGCTGAGTGTTGCCTGCCGTCGCGCTGCCCGCGCCGACTACGGCCAAGAACCTTCGTCAGGATTCCACTGGTGATGGTCCAGGGCCGAGCCATCGAAAACCGGGTCAATGAAGACCAGGACGCGCTTGACCTGGTCGTCCAGGTCCTTCTCGCACAGGTCTTCCACTTTCTGTTTCGTCCGCCAAGCGGCCCACTTGGCTTGCCCGACCTGTCCGTAGCCGGCCAGCAAATCGCGGAGCGCTCCCAGCTCGACGCCGCGGTGCCGGGCAACCTGCTGTGCCGCCTCCCTGAGTTCTGCGGCAGCAAACGGGAAGCGATCCGACAGAGCGGCGACATCGAGAAGATCACGCCATCTGGTGCTGGTTGTCCCGCGCTGCAGCATGGTGACGGTTTTCTCCGCGATGACGGTCACCAGCGGGTGGCCTTGCAGTTTCACGGAACCGCCGAGCAGGGAGGGAAGTTCGATTGCTTCCGGAGCGGGCCAGATAGGATCCCCCGTGCTTATGTCCAGCTTGATCGTCACCTTCGCCCGGTGCAGCCTTGCCGGTAGGCTCACTCTGAGGCCGGTGTACTCGTCTTCGTCACGAATCTGTTCGATCTTCCGTTCGTCGGTGTCGAAGGACAGGCCGTCGTCGTCGCCGACGTCTGAGACGGCCGCGATGACTTCGGCAACGTGGACGCTGTCCAGCTCAAAGTCCAGTGCCTGCATATCGATGTCACGGGTTGGCCGGCGCAGGGAGTGAGCGGAGAGAAGAATCCCACCCTTGAGGCAAAAGTCTCCGGCGTAGGGCGTGCTGCCGAGGCGGGCGAGGAATCGCTCGAGTGCGTACAGGACAATAATTTCATCGAACGGCCGGTTCCGGGTGCGCGCGAGGGCCTGCAGTTGGGCATAGATTGTGGAGGCTGTCATAGGAGGACTTCCAGTGCGCGGCGGAGTGGTCCGCTGGATCGGGGGAGGAAAGAGGCGAGCTGGGCGAGTCGTGCCGGTTGGGAATCCGGGCGCTTCAGCCAGTTGCGTAGAGCCTCAATGCCGGTTTCGTAACCGGTGCTGGCGCGCAGGCGAAACGCGTCAACAATTGAACGCTCGGGGGAGTATATCCCGATCTCGGCGCTCTCGGCACCTTCGATGGGTATCATCGACCGGCCCAGGTCGAACGTGGCCTTGTCGAACAGGTGCCACGTGACCGGAGACGAAACCTGCGGTGGTGTCTTTCCCCGGGGCAGGGCCAGATCAATGGACGAGGGGATCTCGTCGATCAGTCCGTAATGCGCCAGCGCACTGTTCAGGCATAGAGTGGCCAGCGGCGCTTTGTGAGCGGCCTCAATCAAGTCGAGGTCGGTATCCAGATTGGCTGCGGCCATGTAGAGGCCGGGGCCGATTTGCTCGATGAATCCCGAGTCGCGTAGCCGGTACAGGCTTGCCTTGGGCACACCGTAACGCGAAGCGTCTTTGACAGTAAAGGCGGCGCGGTGTGGAAGCCGGTCCAGGGGCTGGCTTCTTTGCTTCATGGATACATTCTACGACAGATAAACTTATCTGTCGTAGAAAAGGCTCAACAAGTAGGCGGATCCAATGTGTGCGTGAAGCATAAAGCGATCGGAGCCGTCCACGGCCGTAGTGTTCGCCTTGATTGAAGAAGAGGGGTGAGTACTGTCGGTCGTGGATGTCTACATCTATTTGCTGGCTTTGTGTACCGAATGAATCGATCGCGAAAACACTGCCCACCCCGTACCGCTGGGGGAGGAAGTCACTGAGCATGTGTATCCAGCGGTCTTCGGTGGCGTCACCTTTTGCCGTTGGATGGTTGGTGAGCCCGAGGCCTGAGAGCATGTGCTTTTGCTTGGCTGCAAAGGCCTCCCTCAGGTTGAACGAGGTGCTCGGGCTAGCTGTCCTCGTTTCCGGGGTTCTCGGTAGTTTGTTGGTCCATGGTGCGCTTTCTGGCCGGATCGAGGGTTGCCAGGTCCTAGTCCGTTTCTGAATGGTCATGGTCGAGGAGTACTTCGGCTATTGGGCCGCCAGTTCTCCCTGGGTCAAGGATAAGCGTCTGATGGTACCGAGGTCCTTCTTCGGCGTGGTTTTCCCATTCGTAGACCACTGTTCGGAGGGTGTTTAAAAGGCGTCCAATCAACACGGCCATGGGGTAGGGGCCATGGAATGCTAGGTGGACCTCGGCGCGCCCGTCGGAGGCGGCGAGTTCTTTGACCTGCTGGGCGATGGATGAGCTGAGCCGCCCGGCCTCGCGAGCATCAATCCGGGTTGTGGTCGAGGTCACTATTGCTGCTTTGGAGAACGCTTGCTCGGATGAGTTGAGCAGTCGGTCGAAGGCTGTGCGGTCTGCTGCCGGTGTGAGAGTTACAAAGACGGCGACCTTCTCGCGCGTATCCTCGGTTTGTCGCGTTGAGAGGTTGATCTCTTCCACTCTGATGACGTTCTCAACTGGGTCGTCTGGACATGCTCCCGAGACCCAGGGGACGTTGGCCGTGTCTATGGCTTCGACCCTTCCGAATTTGGTTTCAGGGAGTGCTGTTCCAAGCGCGAGTGCAATGGAGAGATGGGCGCCGCCAAGGATCCGCACATGAGATGGCCGAGCTGCATATACGGCGTCACTGATGAGGGGGAGCGTCTTTTGAAAGAGACGCAGTCCGTCGTGTGACGGAAGGTGGCCTTCTCCAGCGCTGAGACGGATGTGTAGGTCATCGTCATCCGCATCGATGGCAAATGATGTTGGCCGGCTTTGTATCCTAATGGCGAAAGCTCGGTTGGTTGCGCGGAGCGTAGGCTTCCGTTGCTCGACCCGGTGCATGAGCAAATCCCGGGCGATTTCGAGTCCACCGGTTCCGTCAAGCATGTTGCTTTGCTTCTTGTCGGCGAGGGTGCGCGCAGGCGACAGGCGAAGGAGTCGATCGGGGGCGTCGTAGTCACAGGCGGAGGGATTACCGCGCCGGGACACCGCATTCGCGATGCTGAGGCTGAAGGCAGGGTTGTCATCGAGTTGGAGAAGCCGTGGAAGTTCACGCTCCCTGACGATCTCGCTATGGACGATGTCGGGGGTTACGACGAGCACTGCCGCTGAGAGGCCCTGGGTCAGAGCTTGCTCGAGCCGGTCTGTGGTTGTGCCGGCCCGCAGATCACGATAGTCCCGCCACACGACGAGGCCGGCCGCTCTCAGTAAGTGCTCCAGTCGTGCGGCCTGATCCGTACCGTCCGATTGTCGGTACGAGATAAAGACCGGACCGTCGCCACGAACAGAAGTTTCAGGAAGGGGACCAAATGGCTGGAACCTGGGTTCAGGGGAGACGACTTGGACCTGGCCACTGCCAATACGGCCAAATCGTTGACGCCGCGCAATGACGCCATGGAACGGTGCTGTGTGAGATGTGGAGCAGACGATCATCGCGACCGGACCCGGGCTGGTCTTCGCGATTGCGCGTAGCGCATTGATATCAGTAGGGCTCGGCCCGACGGAGGCCGGGTGGCTGTGCCACTCGCCGACGTATCCCACGGGGTCGTCCTTGGCGCGATCCTTGAGGAATTCTTTAAGGCTGGCATTGGCTTTGACGTCATCACGCACATAGCGGTTAGATGTGGCGAGAGCGCTGGCTATTGTCAATGCGTGAGTGACGACGACGGTAGCTGATTCGTGGTAGCCAAGAAGGATGCCGCCGGCCTCAGTTGGCAGGTTTTTTGCCGATTCTGCGGCGATCGTCTCGTGTGCCTCAGGGCGTAGTTCGATGCGGACTGGGTCCCGGGTCAATTGTTGGTCCTTTCCGGGACACGGATGAGGTCACGTGTTTCTCCAGCGGGGTGAAGGACGCGCTCGGTGAGCAGTCCGATGCTGTGTCGTACTGCTGAGGCTGCTGCTTCTATCACGGAGTGGGGTGGGGTAGGGGAGACCGGGCTTCCGCATCCAGCCTCAAACAGCATTGGGGCTTTGATGCTTTCATTAGATGCCGTTTCAAGTCGGGGGACGGAAGAAGCCCCATCGATAGGGGGCAGAATGTCGACTCGATAAGCTGTGCCGTCATCGTGGAGTGAAGTTGAGAGGATGTGTGCATCCAGGGACTCGGCCACAGTGTGCAGCAGAGCTGCTGTTGAAAAGTCGGCGGTGGCGTTCACAACCAGACTGTGGCTGCTGATGAGACGCGCCGCTTGCGCGGGGGTAGTGAGATCCTTGTCGTCAACCTGGATGTCGTCATGGGTGAGTTCGTTCCGCCCGACAAGGTAACGTTTCACGGCCTCACCCTTCGTTAAGCCGACGGCATCCGGTCCCACGAGATGTCGAACGATATTTCCTGGTAGGACCAGGTCTCCGTCCATGAACGTTAGCCGGCCGATTCCTGCGCGCGCCAACATGTCTGCAATAAAGGAGCCGAGCGCGCCCAACCCGATGATGGCCACGCTCTTATTGCTGAGTTCGCTTCGGTGAACACCAGCGCGGGCGGTTCGGGCCGCTGAGGTATCCGCTGCAGATTTCAGGCGCCGTGCCGCGATGTCACCGCTGACCGTGGGCCAAACTTCCAGCAGAATGGCACCGTCTTGCTCGCCGCGTCGGTACCTTAGCAGCACCACAGAGACTTCATGGCGCAGGATCCTTGCATCGAGCTTGTTTTCAGGCCGGACCAAGGCGCTGATGTCCGCCCAGGTCCGCGGCGGTACGACGACTTCACCGACGTCCGCTACGTATGCCGCGCGGTCGTTGCTGGCTTTCGCGCCCTTCTTCGGGAGCGCGCCCCGGCTTGCCCGCATGGTGTTGTTCTTGGCAGGGCGGAATCGAATAGGACCCTCATCCCACAACGTAGGATCTTCAAGGAGGTAGGGCCTGGTGTCCTTTTCTGACGGGCGAAAGTACCGGTCCAGATCCAGGTCAGGGCGGTCATCCGGCCAGCCAGTTGCTGCTTGCGAAAGCCATTCCGCAACGTGTTCGAGGAACACGGCTGCTTCAGTCCACCAGAGCCCGTCGTGATCATCCTCGGCGACCAGACAGAGGGCTCCGTCCAGTTCGCGGTGCCAGGACCATGGCACGGCGTCGGGTAAGAGAGGGGCCACCCTGGGCGGCTTGAAGGGAAACCGCCTAGGAAAGGAAACCAGGACTTCAGTTGGGTTCGTGGGTCCCCCGGCCAGCCCTATCCACCCTTGCTCTGTCTCCTTGAAGCCGGCCCTGATGAGCCCTTCCTCAAACTGCTGACGAACGTGCGCTACGGCATCGGCATAGGAGTCCAGACTCACCCAAAGGTCCTCTGTCCTGCTGGAACCGTTCGTGCTCCTGCCGAAATCGCGGTTGCGCGTTTGCTGCCGTCTTCATTGAACCCTGGAGGCATTTCGAAAACAGTCTCATCGTTGCCGTTCTTGCCGAACAGCTTTTGGAATGCCAGGGCAGACTTGCCCATGTCCTCTTCCTCGAGGGCGGCGCGGGCTGAAGTAGCGGCATCGGCGAACCGCAGCCTCGCCGTCTCAAGTTCGTCCTCGGCGGCACGAATACTGATGGTTTTTCCCGGAAGCGTTGGGTCAGTAACGCCGATACCGTAGACAACGAAGTTGTTGATGATCTTGGCAACCTCTTCCAGGGCGGAGACGTAGTACTCCGCGTGGTCATTCCCGGATACCAGACCGGATTTGAAGGCCTGATAGGTTGCCACCTCAATGAAGAATCCGCCAGGCTTTGCGCCACGGCGAAGCAGTGCCCGGCGGGTTTGGCGCAGCAGTTTGACAGTGGGGACGTAGTAACCATTGTGGGCAGCATTCATTTCAGTGGACAGACTAGTCAAACCTTCGGGGTTGGTTTGAACCCACTTGTCTTCCTCGCCTTTCTGAGGAATTTCCCACGTCGTCCCGTCCCAGTGCGGTCGTGCCGGCACGGCGTCCACGTCAAGGTCGTACTCCGGAAACGCAATCTTCAGGCTCCGGTCCTGACGCACCGTGCGACGTCGACCCTGGGCATCCACGCCAAATTCAGCGTGAAGCACCTTGAAGAAGTGATCGAGGATGTCCTTGGAGGTCACATCGCCCGGGAGGCTTTGCATGCGGACAAACACGTCGACATCTTTGACGCGCTTGATGGACACGCTTCGTTTGTAGGAACCAATGAGTACGGGGTCGATACCGTACTCGGCCAGCTTGGAATCAGCATTAAGGGCTCGGCGTACGAGCTGATGAGCTTCTGGCGCATTTTCCTTGTCGTCGCCCGGCTCGATCGAGCTCAATGCCTCTTTGAACTGCTGAATAAGGTGAGCCAAACGAGGCCCTCCGATCCTTGGTAGGAGAAATGGAAACGGTGCAAGTCCTTCACTAGCGAATCACCAGTGTTAATACTACATGTAGCGGCAAATGCTCATAGCGACCACAACATGTTGTGTTACATTTTTGTAGTTTCCTCATTCATGCTGGCAACTCTTTCTCAAGAGTCGTCAACGTTCAGATCAAGATTTGCTCAAGAACTTGGGACCGGACGAGGTGGAAGTGGAACTGGGAAGACCGTGGTGGCGGACTTTTCCTCGCCGTGGATCTCGGGGGGCGGAAGGCTATGAAGTACGAGTCGGAGGCTCCCGACATCAGGGGCGGTCAGCGAGGCAGTGGGCGTGAAAGTTCCGGCACCATGACGCGGGACCCTCAGTTGTCCAGAAGCGAGGGCTTCGTCATGGCGGGTGCCCGCCGCGTGCTTGTGCTAATAACGCAAAGCAGGGGGTGGGCTTCGGGGCCCACCCCCTGCTGCATCCTTACTAGCGTCGACAGACCCAGGAGTACGGGTTCCGCCAGTCGAGTACCACTGCGTAGGCCATTGCCGTACATGATCCGGCATCCCCAGTTCATGTCATTGGAGCGGATGCTGCTCGAACCGATCCTGTCGTTGTAACAGCGCCAGCCGTATGCGTTCCCGCCTCGCCGGAGCAAGCGGGGGGTGTCCCTATGCTTTTGGTCAAGCGGCGTGGGCGGGGTTTTCTTCATAGAAGGTGCCGTATCGGAGCATGGAGTAGATGACGTCGCAGCGGTGCCGAGGGTTGCTAGTAGGAATCGGTAAGGCAGCTTTGCTGGTGAGCCTGCGTATTCGGAACCTGCCAATACTGCTGCTTCGATTGCAAGACTTAGCCTCCGAGGACGTGGGTCGCCGCGGGGTCGGTGATTTGCTGGTTGTGAGTTGGTTATGAATGAAGTGCCGCGCGGGCGAGGGCTTGCCCTGGAGCTTTGACAGTGTTGGCTTTGAGCCCGAAACGGTCGTCGAAGATGCCGAGGTTCAGCAGGACCTCGTGGGCGTCGACGAGGAGTGCTTGGACGGTGTTCGGTTCCAGGTCGGCTCCGGTGTGGCTGCGCCAGCCGAGTGCTTCGAGGCCGAAGGCGACGGCTTGAAGGTAGTCGGCCCAACCGCTTCGTTTCCCTGCCGCGACTTCGAGCAGGAGTAACAGCGTCGCGTCGCGCTCGGAGTCATGACGGTGCCGGTGGGCAATGGCTCGGGCCAGGAAAAGCCAAAGGCCTGCGGGATTATCGAGCAACCGCTTGGCGGCGGATGTGAGGACGAGCCTGCCTTTGATTTTGCGGATCAGGCCGAGTCGTTGAGCGCTTTCGCGCAGCTGGAGGACGGGCAGGGTCTGGTCCTCGCGGTTGGTTTTGCCGATCCAGTCCTTGGCCCAGCCGAGCTCTGTCATTGCCTCGCGGGCCACGGCCGGTGGCAGCCAGCCGGCAGCGGTGAGGGATAGACCGTCAAGCCCGACGCGCCGGGTGAGCCAGAGATAGGGGGCGGTCATCGCCTCAGCGACGTCTGCTTCGACCGTTGCGGGGCCGTCGAGGCCGGCGGCGTGAAGGTATGAACGGAATTCGCGCCGTATCCCGGGCGGCATCCGGTCGGTCAGTTCCTGGGTCAGTGACTCGCTTCCCGGGCCGCGTTCGTTGGCAGAGGGAGAAGGGAACAGCAGGGCGAGCTCGTTGTTCACGGCATTGATGTCCAGCTGTTCCGGGTCGAATTCTTGCCATGGGCCGGCTGTCCAGGCGACCCATGCCTTCAGTTCTTTGTGCTTTTCGTGGCCGGGGTCTGCGAGGGCGTCGAGGAGGTCGTGGTAGCCACCGATGCCGCCGGAATCTTCCAGCGGCGCCCGCCGTGCGCCGTCCAGGAGCCGCGCCGGTGTGGTGTTGGCCGGGGCGGGGACGCTCCCCGTGAGTTCGAGGCGGTGGATCCAGGCGTCTCCGAAGTCATATTCATAGAATAGGGGACCGGATTCGGGGGTGAGGATATGGCCCAGGGTCCAGGCCGTCTCCGGGAGGTCCTCGTCAGAGTCTTCCATCAGGTCCAAGGGGACCCAGCGACGTGGTTCGCGCACGATCCCGTTGACGGCGCGCAGACGAACATAGGGATCGGTGTCCGTGAAGGAATGCAGGTGTGAATCCCGCCAGCCCACGGCCGTTTGCAGGACCTCGTGGACTTTGTCCATGGTCAGGGAAGGGTCGATCTCGAGGAATCGCCAGATGGCCGGGTCGCTGCCCACGATTGAGACTTTCATCCGCAGCAACATCGGACCGGAATCTGGATCTCGTATCGTCACAGCACTATCTTGCCAGCCCCAGTGTGTGGCGGGGCCACTGGCGGGGCCCGCGGTATCCGCTGTGTTATCGCCGGTATGAGGCGTAGGTTGCCCAGGTGTTGCCAGCTTGCTTGGCGTGCTGTTCGGTGATTTGAGTGCTGTAGCCAAGAGCCTGGGCTGCAACCGGAGGAGGCATCGTCAGGACGAGCGCGCGAAGCGTGGCGTTCCTGGCGCCCAGGAGGTGGATGCCGTTTTCGCGCAACTTCTTCATGAGATGACCGGGATGAAGATGCTGGCCGGGCCGGTATCCGGGAAAGAGCCACGCCGAGGCGCGGTTGGCGGCCGTGTTCATGTTCGGCCGGTCGGCGAGGTGCTCTTGAAGGATTTCGTCGAAGGGGTGAGGGACAGGGACCGGCTGGTCATCGAAGACGATGACGGTTTCGCCGTCGTCGGTGCGGGTGATTTGCTCGCATCGCATGCTGGCAATGCGTGTCAGCGGCTGGGCGTAGAGAAGCAGCAGGACTGCTGCGGCCCGATGGTGGAGCGGGATGTGGTGGTTGTTGAGTGTTTCGCGGAGCAGCCGGAGTCGTTCGTTCTGGTCCAGGACGGGCCGGGTTTCAGCTTTTCGGTAGGGGAATTCGACGTGGGGAAGATGCTGGTTCCGGACGGCCCAGCGCACGAAGGTTCTGGCGGTGCTTCGCGTTGTCGGTCCTGTCGCGAGCCAGTGGTCGATGTCCGCCTGCCGGCATTGGGAGGGCAGTTTCCCTCGTTCTGAGAGATGCCGGAGGAAGTCCCTGGCTACGGAGATATCCTGTTTGGCTGCGCGGGCGGTGCCCCAGTGCAGTTCTCCGGCGGCGGCGAGATGACGCATCCGGCGCAGGTGGTGCCAGGTGGCGAACTGTTTGATGAGGTGGCGGTGGTCCGGGTCCGTGAGCTCGGCCAGGACCCGGTCCAGCCAGGCCTCGAAGTGCAGCAGGTTCCGGTCGATCGGATCCAGCAGTCCGTGCCCGATGAAGAGTTCCCGCAGGTGCATGGCGGTGCGCGGAGACCGGTGGTCATCGAAGGTGGTGTGGGCCAATGGCCGGGCGCCGGTGGCGATGGCGGACAGCAGATCGCGGACGTCCGGGTTGCGCAGCCAAGTCAGCGCGCTGCGGGGATGGGGCTGGGCGCTGATTCCCTCGTGCAGGGGCTTGAGGGGTTCAGACACTGTGCCGGTGCCATCGTCGAGGAGTTTCGAAAGGTGGTCGCGCAGGCAGCAGCGGGCGCAGCGCCGGGCCCGGTAGGGTTCTTCCTCGGCTGAACATTGGGTGCAGTGGAAGTCGGCCGGGATGCCGGCGCAGTCGACACAGACCGGGGAGCCCGTTCCGTCCAGGCCCGGCAGCAGCCGATCGGTGCCGCAGCCCGGGCAGGTCCCATGAGTCCGGGCAGCGCGCTGGTAACAGAGTCGGCAGACCCGGCCCTCGGGCCATTTCGCCCCGAGCCTGGCGGCCGGTTTCCGGCAGCGGACGCAGAGCTTCTCTTCTGCAGTAAGCATTATTCTGCGGGGCGGACGCGGGCGCGTTTGGGCCGGATCGTCGTGTTCAGGTCAACGACTTTCGGGCCGTTCGATGCGGGAGCGTTCACGGCGTTCTTGCGCTGGGCTGTGGCGACGGTGTGGAACTGGCACAAATCCTCGACCGTGCAGTTGAGGGCATCGCAGAGGGCGCCGAGCAGGGTCACGGACATGCGTTCCGGTTTTTGTCCCACGAGCCGGTAGATCTGCGAGGGGGAGAGTTCGATGCCGCGTTCGACGAGCAGGGGGATGAGGTCGGAGATGTTGAACAGTCCGCGTGCGGCCATGATTTCGCGCAGCCGCCAGGAGTATTCGATGTGCTTTTTCATGGCGTGTTCCTCTGGTCGGTGCCGGTGGCTTCTGCGGCCATCTTGGTCATGGCCGCCGGCAGGGTGCGGGTGCGGTAATCGGAGGAGACGCCGGTGTAGAGGGCGGTGGTGGAGGAGTGTTCGTGTCCGACCTGTTGCTGGACGAACAGGGCGTCGTAGCCGTCCTCGATCAGGTGGGTGACGTAGGAGCGGCGCAGGGAGTGGAAATCGATGCCGTCCGCGAGCCCGAGTCCGGTGCGTAGCAGAGTGAATTCCCGGGTCAGTGAGTCGGCGCTGACCCGGCCGCTGCGCTCGGTGGGCCACAGGGACGCCTGTTCCTTACCAGTTCCGGGTGGCCGGACCTCCTCGATCCATTGCCTCAGGCAGTCCACGGCCCAGCCGGTGTGGGGGACCGTCAGGACGCTGCGGCGTTTGGGAGGTGAGCCGCGCATCGCCTTGCCGTGCCGGACGTAAAGAACGCCGTATCCGCCGAACTCGGGCGCGTGCGGGTTGGTCCCGAAGTCGGTCAGTTCGAGCATGCGGACCTCGTTGCGTCGCAGGCCCCAGGCGTAGGCGACCTTGATCGCCGTCGCGATGCGGAACGCCGAGATCCAGCCCTTGCGCCCCTGCTTGAGGGCGTGATCGACCCGGTCATCGGCGTAGTCGAACAGGTCCTGGAGCTCGTCCCGGGTCAGCGGGCGTTTGCGCGGGCGGGCGGAGGCTTCCTGGACATGTGCGGCGGTGTTCCACTCGTGGCAGACCTGAACCGGGTGGGTGCCGAACCGCTCCATGCATTCCTGCTCCCAGCCGTAGGCCGGATCGGTCAGATAGCCCAGGAACAGGCGAAGCGCGTTCTGGTACGCCAGCAGCGTCGAATGGCTCGCGGAGCGGACGGCACGCAGCTCCATGAAGAACTCATCGACATCGCCCACGGTCCAGGACCACGGATCCTCACCGGTAAACGAGCGGAAACGCTGGATGACCTGCTCGCGCCGGGCGATCGTCGTGAAGGCAAGGTTCCGGCTCAACTGCTGATTGCGCCACCCGTCCAGCATCGCTTGGAACACCTGCTCGGCAGGGTTAAAAAGTGCCACATCCCGGGCGATCTGCTGCCCGGCCGTTCCCGCCGGCCTCGGCTGTCTGGTCACATTTTGTCCTCGCATAACACGCGACACTTTCGCATATTATGCGAGTCCATGGCAAAACGGCCTGTAACGGCGCGGATTTTTTGTTCGCGCAATCCGCCACGTCACGCTGATCTAGCTCCGGTAACGTGTTGCCGTCGACCCTCTAAGAGCCGAAAACATAAGGAATCCCGGGGGTCGCAGGTTCTCGGCGGGGCAGTGGTATCAAAGTCCGTCGAATTCGCACCAGATGCGATTCGCCGGATTCAACTTTACATAATCTCCGTTATCGGCGTTAAAG
>NZ_JBLYIE010000049.1:0-84238 GCF_048537125.1 Paenarthrobacter sp. PPS72
CTCCTGCAGCCACGTCCAACCTTCCTTTAGGCGCATGCATCGGCGCCTCAAGTCCGGCAGGGTAACTGCCCGTCGTGAACGCGTCGTGTGCGACATCTCTGTTTCAACAGCCCGGTCGGATGCGCCGGGCAGGTCTCTTGTGAGCGCTTGGCTGCCTGTGGAATTTTCCGAGGCGATCGCCCTGCAGCCTTAGCGCTCATGGCCACTCTAGCTTTCGCGGCGTCGGGATGCGTAGCCACGGCCCCGAGGGAGCGTTGTATGTCACACCCCGGCGGCCTCCGTGACGCAAAGCACGCAATCCTCGTGGCGGTGAAACACCGTATGGAATGCGGAATATGGCCGCTGGCTGGGACAATAGCTTGAAGCACACGCCCAAAGGGTGTTGGCTGTTAGTAATGGAAGTCACTGCAAAAGGAGGAAACGTGAGCGAGGCCGACGCCGCCACATCGGTAAATGTGGCGGAAAGAATGGGTTTCAAAGATGGGGATCTGATTCAGGAACGCGGCTACGACGACGACGTCGATTTCGACTTGCGTGACGACATCGAAGATGTCACAGGCTCCGAGTTGTTGGATGAAGATGATCATGACGTCGTGGATGCTGTTGTTTTCTGGTGGCGGGATGGCGACGGTGACCTTGTTGATGCCCTGATGGATTCGCTTACCAACCTGAAGGAAGGCGGAGTTGTTTGGGTACTGACGCCAAAGTCGGGCCGTGACAACTACGTGTCGCCGGCAGACATCCAGGATGCCGCACCCACCTCGGGACTGCACCTGACCACATCGGCAGGGGTTTCGAAGGACTGGAGCGCCACGCGTTTGGTGCCCAAGAAGAACAAGTGACCGAAGTCCAGCAGGCGCCCGCCTCGGGGCTCGTACCTCGAACAGGGCAGCCTGCGCCGGATTTTGAACTGCTGAACCAACACAGCGAGCCCATCCGTTTGACGGACTTCCTGGGCCGCAATGTTGTCCTCGTGTTCTTTCCCTTCGCCTTCTCCGGCATTTGCACAGGAGAGCTCTGTGAGATTCGCGACAACATTGCCGCTTTCGAGGATACGAATGCCACGGTGCTGGCGATTTCCGTCGACAGTAAGTTCGCGCAACGGGCCTACGCTGAGCATGAACACTTCGGCTTCGACCTTCTGGCGGACTTTTGGCCGCATGGTGCGGTAGCGCGAAATTATGGCGTCTTCGATGAAGGAAGCGGGATGGCTTTGAGGGGGACGTTCATCATCGATGCTGAAGGCATCATCCGTTACGTGGTTGTCAATCCGCGCGGACAGGCGCGGGACTTCTCCGAATATCGCCGGGCGTTGTCGTCATTGGCGGACCAGCGGTCATGAGTCATCCCAGGCCCGGAGTTGGCATGACTGGATTTGCCAGCATGGCACCCGCGCCCGTGGCCCAACTGGACCCTTTGGAGCTGGAAGCACTCGGCCTAGCCGTGAATCTCCTTGGCGGTAAGCGCTTGGCGGTACTCACAGGGGCCGGGTTGAGCACGGATTCCGGTATTCCTGACTACCGGGGGCCGGGATCTGCGCCTCGGAACCCCATGACATACCAGGAATTTGTAGCAAGTGAGGCAAACAGGCGGCGTTACTGGGCGCGAAACCACATCGGTTGGTCCCACCTTAGGCACGCCGATCCCAATGCAGGCCATGTAGCCATCGCGGTGTTGGAGCGTCGAGGCCTGATGACCGGGCTCATTACCCAAAACGTTGACAGGCTCCATGAGGATGCCGGAAGCGTCAACGTGGTGGACTTGCACGGTCGCTTCGACCAGGTTGTTTGCCTCAGCAACGGGCACACCTTCAGCAGGCGTTTGATCGCAGCGATCCTTGAAGAGATCAATCCTGGGTTCCTGGAGGCTGCGATGGCGTCCGGACTTGTAGAGATGGCCCCCGATGCGGACGCAACAGTTGAGGACCCCGAACTCATCACTTCGTTTGTGATGGCTGTCTGTCCCATCTGTGGTGGGACGTTGAAGCCGAATTTTGTCTACTTCGGCGAGAACGTCCCCAAGGATCGAGTTTCCCGTGCCTACGAAATGGTGGACAACGCCGGCGCGCTGCTGGTTGCGGGTTCGTCGCTGACGGTTCAGAGCGGACTGCGGTTCGTTCGCCACGCCGCAAAAGCAGATAAACCAGTGGTCATCATCAACCGGGGGACAACCCGTGGCGACGACTTTGCTGAGCTCAAATTGGAAGTGGGAGTCAGCGGCGCTTTGGACTACCTTGCGCGTGCTTTGCCGGATCTTCCATGGGCTCCCGCGCCGATTGGTGTTTCCAGCGGTTGATCATGTAGAGTCATTGTTCGTTGGTTGAAGCGCTGAGGAAGTCACGAAGCGTGGAAGCAGCGGTTTGGGTCTTTAGCTCAGCTGGTAGAGCGCCACGTTTACACCGTGGATGTCATCGGTTCGATCCCGGTAGGACCCACCAGGAGAAACCCCGTCACTCAAGTCAGGAGACTTGAAGGACGGGGTTTTTACTTGCCTGTTCTGCTACTCCTGCCTCCTTTGCCTATGCGCTGGTCTTGAATGTCAGACCCCCGCCCTACGGTTTCTTCCATGGAGCACATATACATCCCGGCTGTTGAGCCGGGCGCCCCGCCGATCGTCGTAAGGGGTGGCCGGGAATGGCGGATGGTAGTGGAGCCGGTCCGCTGGTTTGAACGGGTGGCTTGGTGGAAAGAGTCCCGGCGGATGCCGCGAGGGCAGGGCCGGGTGGATGTTGAGGTCTGGCAGGTCCAGGTTCGCTTGGGGAACAACCCGCGCTCCGGAATCGCTACCTGGGAACTGGTGCGGGATGGCGTGGGCGGTGGCTGGCGGCTCCGGGGCGAGGAACTCGCTGCGGCATAGTGCTGGCCCGGGAAATGGATGAGCTCTCCACCACGACTATTGGGGGATGCCGCGGTGGAGAGCTCGAAGATGAATATACAGAGAACTTTTGGGTTTGGAAAGTATGGCCCGGCTATTAGCGGAATGAAGCTGTCCTCCGCCCGGCTCCGCCTTCCCTATTCCACTATGATGAGTACTGTTCAGCAGAATGAACAGTCGAAATGCGCTGCCGAAGGAGAATCATGGCCGATTCCCGCACCACCCGATCCGAAGGGCTGGGCGCTTCGTCGCCGGCGCCTGCCGTCACTCGTGCTGCCGCCGTGCTGGAGGTCCTGGCTGAGTCACCAACCGGCCGTTTGACACTGAGTGATCTCTCGCGTGAACTCGGCATCCCCAAGTCTTCTACGTCCAACCTGTTGCTGGCACTCGAAGAAGCTCGCCTTATCACCAGGCAGGGGGCCGACTTTGCCTTGGGGCGAAAGCTTGTGGAACTCGGGGCCGCATACCTGAGCAGACTCGACGAGGTGCAGGAGTTCTATAAGTACTGTGAGCAGGCGCCCACGCTCTCCGGGGAGACTGTGAGGATCGCCATGCTCGACGGCGACCACGTCATCTACCTGGCAAGGTACGAGGGCCATCCTGCAGTCAGGCTGACTTCCAATATCGGTGACAAGATGCCGGTCTCGCTTTGTAGCGTGGGTAAGGCGCTGATTGCACAGCTGCATGATCACGATATTGACGCGATGTTCCCGGACGGCATGGGGCTGCCCACCATGACCGCAAATTCACTCAAGACCGCGGAGGAGCTCAAGGCCCAGATTTCCACGATCCGCAAGCAGGGGTACGCCTTCGAGGACGAAGAGTCAACGGTGGGCGTGGTGTGCTTGGCTGTGCCGGTGCCGACTCATGGAGCTCATGGCCCAAGCCTGGGCCTCTCTGTGACAGCGCTGAAGGCTACCTACTCGGAGGAGCAGGGAGCCTCCATGGTCAAGGAGCTCAAGGAATTGGCACGTTCCCTAGGTAACCCCATGGGCTAGCCAGCCATCTTCCACGAAATAAATCTGATTACAACCTTGGCACCGAGTCCAGCAAGCTGTACGCTGTTCACTATAGTGATCTTGGCGGTGATGCCATCACTATCTCGCCGGGCCAACGGGGGTTCGGGGTGATTTTGAGGGAGTGCTTGTGATAACTCGTGCAAATGAAAAGCTCGCAGCCGGATCTGACGACGCCGTAGTTGAGCCGGAACAACTACGGCGGGCGACGCTGGCCAGCTCTGTAGGCTCCGCGCTGGAGTACTACGACTTCTATATTTACGGCTTGGCGTCCGCGCTCATCTTTGGTCCGCTGTTCTTTTCACCGCTCGGCCCGGAGGGTGCGTTGATTGCCTCCTTCGCTACCTATGGGGTTGGCTTTGCTGCCCGTCCGTTCGGAGGTTTGATCTTCGGCTACATCGGGGACAGGTTCGGCAGGAAGATGGTCCTCATCCTGACAATCGCGCTGATGGGAACGGCCAGTTTCGCCATCGGCCTTCTGCCCACGTTCGAACAGGCGGGAATGCTCGGAGCAATTCTGCTGGTCATGCTGAGGATCATCCAGGGACTCGGCGCCGGCGCCGAGCAGGCCGGCGCAACCACCCTGATCTCGGAAGTCGCTCCGCGCCGCCGTCGTGGTTTCTTTGCTTCGTTGCCGTTTGTCGGTATCCAGCTGGGCACGCTCCTCGGGGCGGGAACCTTCGCGCTTATAGCGATGGCGGACAAGTCCGTCCTCCAGGGCTGGCTGTGGCGCGTACCCTTTCTGGCGAGCTTCATTCTGATCGCCGTAGCTATCTTCATTCGCCTCAAGCTCAAGGAAACGCCCGCCTTCCAGGAGTTGGAGAAGCACAAGAACGTAGTCAAGAACCCCATCGGTGCTCTCTGGAAGCACTCCAAGAAGAATGTGCTGCTTGGCATCGGTCTCCGTATGGGAGAGAACGGCAACTCTTCGATCTACTCAGCCCTGCTGGTGTCGTTCATGAGCATGCCTGCCGGTGTCTTCGCAGGCAACAACTCCATCGGTCCTGTGGGCTTGCTGATCGCTGCCGGCTTCGCCGCCGTCATGGTGGTCACGTTCGGCGCCTTGTCCGATAGGTTCGGTCGCGTCCCCGTCTACCGCTATGGCGCGCTCTTTCAGGCGATCATTGCGGTTCCGGCCTTCTACCTGGTCACCCTGGGCAACGTCACGTTGGTGTGGATTGTCATGGCTGTGGGCATCGCAATCGGCGTTCAGTCCATGCTTGGCCCTCAGTGCCCCCTTCTCCCGGAGCTGTTCGGCTCGCAGTACCGCTTCACGGGTGTCGCTATGAGCCGCGAGATCTCAGCGGTCCTGGCCGGTGGACTTGCCCCGCTACTTGGTGCGCTCATGTTGGCCGCCACCAACCACTCGTGGCTGGTCCTGGCCATCTATTCGCTGGTCCTGGCGCTCATCTCCTTCGTGACCACATTCTTTACTCCGGAAACGGCAGGCAGGGACCTCGTCAGCACGGAAGACGCCAAGTAACTTCCAGGGAACGACCATCAGGAACAATCAAACGTAGAGCGGCTGCAGACGAATACCAACAGAGCGGCACCCTTCCTGTGAAGGGTGCCGCTCTGCTTTGTTCGAAGACACAAAACCGAGCCAGGAGAGCATGGTGGAAATCCGCGGGTGGCAGTGCAGAATTGGTGCAGCGAAAGAGGGGAATGTCGATGACGGCAACCAAGGGCCTTGCGTCACCGGAAAGCCGAGGGCAGGTCCGTGCTGACGGAGCGGGGAGCAGGTTTCGACCCGAGATCCAGGGCCTTCGTTCTTTGGCCGTGCTCATGGTTGTCTCCTACCACATCTGGTTCGGCCGGGTTTCAGGTGGAGTGGACGTCTTCCTGCTGATTTCGGCTTTCCTTATGACGCTCCAGTTCGTCAACCGCTACGAGGATGCCCGGCCGGTATCACTGGTGCGGCACTGGTTGCACCTGTTCTGGCGGCTGTTGCCCGCCGTCGTCGTAGTGCTGCTTGGCACCTTGGCAGCCACTTACCTGATCCTTCCCCGCACCCGGTGGATCGAAATAGTCAATCAGGGATGGGCGTCCCTGTTCTATGTCCAAAATTGGCTGCTCCAGCGTCAGGTAGTCAATTACTATGCGGCAGACCAAAGTCTGGCTAGTCCGTTCCAACACTTCTGGTCGCTCTCTATCCAAGGGCAGGTATTCATCCTCTGGCCGGCCATCTTTGTTGCAACCGCCTTTGCCTGCCGGCGGTTAGGTCTGAGCTACAGGGGTGTGCTGCTCGGAGTCTTCGGGCTGATCTTCGCCGCATCGTTGGCATATTCGGTCTACTTCACAGCAGCCAACCAGGAATTAGCCTATTTCGATACCTTTGCCAGACTTTGGGAATTTGCCTTGGGCACACTTGTGGCCTTGTTGCTTCCGTACCTTCGGCCCGGTCAAGGACTGCGAAGCGTGCTTGGCTGGGTAGGCATTGTTGCCATGCTGAGTTGCGGCGCTCTTCTTCAGGTCCAGACCGCATTTCCCGGTTTCGTGGCCTTGTGGCCCACGCTCTCGGCGGTGGCAGTTATCGTTGCAGGGCAGTCGGGAAGTCGCTTGGGTGTGGACCGCATTCTATCGTCGAAGCTTTTGGTCGGACTGGGATCAACCTCGTATGCCCTCTACTTGTGGCATTGGCCATTGTTGGTGATCACCCTGGTGTGGATTGACCGGGACCAGGCAGACGTGCTGACCGGCACCTTGATCGTGGGTGCGTCCCTACTGTTGGCCTTTCTAACCACACGATTCGTGGAGCAACCCCTGCGCGCATGGCGATGGCCGGAAGCCAAGCGTCGACGCCTGGCTTTGGCTGTGCTTATCTGCCTTGCTGTTGGGGTCGCACCATTGGTGCAGTTTGGGTACCAGCGGCAAGTGGAGAAGAACATCATCGCCACACAGACTGCTGACGATAATCCCGGCGCGCAGGCATTGCTGCCAGGCTATGTTGACCGTGTGAGCGAGGGCGCACGGACGCTCCCCACCCCCGAGCAGCTTCCGGAGGATTGGGGAAGGCTGGAGGGGGAATGTACCGGGGATCTCCGGCCAACGGACCCGGTACTGTTCGCGGAATGCCAGCAGAACGACGTCGGCGCTGACGCGACGAAGACCGTTTTCGTTGTAGGCCAGTCCCATTCACTGCAGTGGCTCGGTGCAATCGGCGTGCTGGCCAAGGAACACCGGTGGCGCGTGCAGGCCATCACGTTTGGTGCCTGCCCGTTCATGACCGAAACGGACGAGGTGGGTGACGAGTGCAACGCCTTCAACCGAAACGTCCGGGAACACATCCGTATTCAGCGGCCGGATGCTGTCTTTCTTGTGGGGACGGCGGCGGTTCCGGACTCTCCGGAGGAGGACCTCACCTGGGGTCTTGACGAGCTTGTTGGGGAGATCACTGATCAAGGTGTGGAGGTCATCGCCATGAGGGACAACCCACGCTTTTCATTTAGCCCCAGTGAGTGCGCTATGACTTCAGGCCTGGAGGACCCTCGCTGCCGTCCCGCCCAGTCCTCGGTGCTTGCCGAAAGCAATCCATTGGATGAGTTGGAGGGGACTTTCACGGGATTGTCCATTCTGGACATGACGGACCTGATCTGTGATGGCACGTCGTGTCCGGGCATCGTGGGCAACGTTTATGTCTACCTGGACGACAACCACCTCTCGAGCACTTACGTCAGGACCATGGCCGAGACGTTGTCCGAGAGGTGGTTTGACGCCACAGGATGGTAGTTGCCTGCCTAGTAGAAGTGGACCGGGTCCACCAGATGAGGCAGTTCGCCGCCGGCCAGGAAGATGCGCAAGTTATTGCAAAATCGTTCGGCGATGAGGCGGTTTTCCGCGGAGCTAAGGGCTGAGGTGTGCGGTGACACCAGTACGCGGGGGTGATTCCACAGAGGACTGTCCCGTGGTAGCGGTTCCACGGTGAAGACGTCCAAGCACGCATATGAAACCTGGCCGTTGTTCAGGGCTTCAAGCAACGCGTCCTCATCAACCACGGTTCCACGGCCAACGTTGACGAAGACGGTTCCCGGCTTCATGGCCGAGAAAATGTCCTTGTTGAACAGCTTCTCCGTGTACGGTGTGCCGGGCAGGGTGTTGACCACTGCGTCGGCTTCAGCCAGCAAGCCGGGGAGGCGCTCATTGGTGGTTACCTCGTCAATGCCTTCGATGGCTTCGACGTTGCGCTTGGTTCCGCTGACCTTCATTCCCAGGGCTCGCGCAATTCGGGCGGTTTCCATGCCGATCTCACCGAGGCCCGTGATGACCACTCTTGAGCCATTGACCAATTTGGTTGGCGTCCTCAGCTCGGGCCATACCTTGACAGCCTGGTCTTGCGCCATTTCTGCGCTGCGCTTGAATCCGTTGAGGATGCCGAAGGCTGAAAACTCCGCCAGAGGCAGCGCATGGACGCCAGCGGATGTTGTCACGCGGAACTTCCGCAAGGTTTCGGTGTCGAGTCCGGAAGCTTTGACCGCCCCGCCGGCTCCGGCCGCCATGGCATGGATCCATTGCAGGTGCGGGTTGCTGCCGGCAATGCGCGCCAGTCCTTCCGGGTTCTCGTTGGGAAAGCCGTACAGGACCTGCGCCCTGTTCAGCATCTCCCAGTACCGTTCATCCTGCTCTGGCGTGCGTTTAAACGCGGGGTCCCCGGCGTGGTCGGCGGGATAGCGTTCCGACGGAAGAAGCTCGGGATCGTAGAGAACGGTTACGGAGGGATCTACAGCGCGGATCAGCTCTACGTGCTCTGCTTCGAGCGGCACAGCGATGGCGATGGTGAGTTCAGCAGTCGTCATGCTGTTCATCATACTGAATGGCGGCTAGGATATTGAACAGTAATTCGAAGATGACCACGAAGAAGTGAGGTGGTACCTGCCTTGGCACGTACACGCGTAGGATTCATTGGCTTAGGTCTCATGGGGGCGCCCATGGCCTCAAACATAGCCAAGGCCGGATGGAACGTCACCGCTTGGAACCGCTCCAGTGCCGCCTTTGAGGGCCTTACCGTCAAGCGCGCGGCCAGCGTCGCTGAACTGCGCGATGAGGATGCCATCTTCTTCATGCTTCCCGACCTTCCCTACATCGAAGAAGCCTCCGCCGACCTGCTCGAATCCTGGCGGAACGAGCCGCCTAAGCAGGGTACCGCCGTCGTCATCATGAGCAGCGTCTCGCCAACCGCGGTCAGCCTGTTTGGCGAAGCCGTCCACAAGGCATCCGGCGGTAACGCCGTTGTGGTGGATGCACCGGTCAGCGGCGGCACTGAAGGAGCCCGGAGTGGAAGCCTCGCCATCATGGTGGGCGCGACCCAAAGCCGGTTTGATGCACTTAAGCCCCTCCTGGAAACCATGGGGACCACCGTTCGACGCATGGGGCCGCTGGGATCGGGGTCGCTCGCCAAAGCATGCAATCAACTCATCGTCGGAACCACGACGGCGGCGCTCGCCGAAGCAGCCGAACTCGCCGAGCGATCCGGCTTGGATGTAGAGGCTCTTTATGAGGTCCTCTCGGGAGGGTTGGCTGGAAGCCGTGTGCTGGACAATGTTGGGCCGCGCCTTTCCGCCAAGGACTATGCGCCCACCGGTCCGGCCAAGTTCATGCACAAGGACCTTGCCTTCGTACTCACCAGCGCCGAGGCTGTTGGCTCCGCCGTTCCCATGGCTTCGGCCGCCATTGACCTCTACGCAGAACTCAAACGCCAAGGACTCGGAGACCAGGACCTCGCCGTCGTTCGCCAAACCATCGCAAACCTGAGCCAACCACCGGCCGCGACGAAAAACAGCCACTGAACCGCCGCTACCGAGAAGGAATAAAGAACAAACCATGAGTGGACTTTTTGATCTGACCGGGCGGATTGCCTTGGTCACTGGCTCAAGCCGGGGGATCGGTAGCGCCCTCGCAAAGGGCCTCGCCGATGCCGGGGCAACAATAGTGCTTAATGGCATCCATCCAGGCCGCCTGGATGCAGCCCACGAATTAATGGTTCCGGGTTACCCGGAAGGCAGGATCCACAGCAGGGCCTTCGATGTCACGGAGGCGACGGCTGTCGCCGAAGGAGTGGCCTGGATCGAACAGAACGTCGGGCCACTGGACATTCTTGTGAACAACGCCGGAATTCAGCACCGCGTGCCCATGCTTGACCTCGACGTGACGGACTGGGAACGCGTCATCACCACCAACCTCACCAGCGCCTTCCTGGTAGGCCGGGAGGCCGCCAGGCACATGATCCCCCGCGGACAGGGGAAGATCATCAACATCTGTTCGGTCCAGACCGACCTCGCCCGCCCCACCATTGCTCCCTACGTGGCGGCTAAAGGTGGGCTCCGCAACCTCACCCGTGCCATGACTGCAGAGTGGGCCGCCGCCGGATTGCAGATCAATGGCATCGCACCCGGGTACATCCATACTGAAATGACGCAGAACCTGGTCGATGACGCCCACTTCAACTCGTGGATCCTTGGCCGCACCCCGGCCAACAGGTGGGGGACAACAGCGGACCTTGCCGGGCCCACGGTATGGCTCGCCTCACAGGCATCCAATTTCGTGAACGGCCAGACGATCTTCGTCGACGGCGGAATGACGGTGGTGGTCTGATGAGCATGAGTCTCCCCGCCTCCGGCCCCGCAGTCGTAGCCCACGGAAAGGGCGATCTCAGGATCGAAGAGATCCCGTTGGCGGCACCTGCCACCGACGAAGCGATCGTGGAGATCGCGTACGGCGGGATCTGCGGCTCAGACCTCCACTACTGGCTTCATGGCGCAGCGGGGGAGTCCATCCTCAAAGAGCCGATGGTCCTCGGGCACGAAATCGTCGGGGTGGTGGTCCAGCCAGCGAGTGATGGTACTGGTCCGGCCCTGGGAACGCCGATTGCTGTCCATCCGGCCAGTCCGGCCCCGGGGGACGTCAGATACCCGGAGGATCGGCCCAACCTCTCCCCGGGATGCACCTACCTGGGCTCCGCCGCACGGTACCCGCACACGGACGGCGCCTTCCGCCGCTACGCCAACCTTCCCTCAAGGATGCTGCGTCCGCTGCCGGCGAACCTGGACCTACGCACCGCCGCACTCGTGGAACCCGCCAGTGTCGCCTGGCACGCGGTCAGCCGCGCCGGAGACGTCAAGGGAAAGACCGCCCTCGTGATTGGCAGCGGCCCTATCGGCGCACTCGTCATCGCCGCCCTGAAGCGCGCCGGCGCGGCACGGATTGTCGCCGTCGACATGCATGACAAGCCGCTGGAAATTGCCCGCGCCGTCGGAGCAGACGAAGCCCTCAAAGGTGACGATGCCATGGCCATTGCGGGGGTGGACGCCGACGTCGTCGTTGAATCTTCCGGAAGTCATTTCGGACTGGCTTCGGCCTTCAAGGGCGCCACCCGGGGTGGCAAGGTGGTGATGGTTGGCCTCCTGCCATCCGGACCCCAGCCGGTGCTCATTTCACTCGCCATCACCCGGGAACTGGAACTGCTCGGCTCGTTCCGTTTCAACGACGAAATCGATGAAGTGATCACTGCCCTGGCCGACGGTTCGCTGTATGTCGACCCCGTGGTGACGCACGAATTCGGCCTCGCCCAAGGCGTGGAAGCCTTTGAGGTGGCAAAGAATTCAGCCCAATCGGGCAAGGTGTTGCTGAACTTCCGGCAGTAGCCGGTTCTTGGCGACTAGCCATACGCAACTAGTTCTTAGCGACTAGTTCTTTGCGACGGGGACGAAAACGCGGGGCTGGTCATTCCAGCTGGGTGCCAGCTCCGCGATGGTCTGCCTCATGATTTTCGCGGCAGCGTCGCGCGCCACGGAACCGTCACCGGCATCGATCGCGTGGGCCACATCCATGTGCCACTGAAGCGCCTGTTTTTGGGGGTGTTCGGGCATGAGCCCGTGGACGGTGCGGCCGGTAAGAGTCTCAGTGACCTGACCGATCAGGTTGGCGAACATTTCGTTGCCCGAGCCCGAAAGGACCAGCGCGTGGAACCGGATATCAAGGTCAAGGAACCGGGGCATGTCGCCAGCATCACCGGCTTCCTTCATGGCCAGCGAGATGCCAACCAACTCCTGCCGAAGACTTTCGGGCGCGTTCCCTGCGGCCAGCTCTGCTGCTACGGGCTCGACGGCGGAACGCAACTCCGCGAGCGACCTCAACTGGGCGCCACGCCCCTCGCCGGCCAGCCGCCACCGAATTACCAAAGGATCGAATGGATTCCAACGGTGGGCAGGCAGGACACGGATGCCCACGCGTTTGATGGTCTCCACAAGTCCCAGCGACTGAAGCACACGGACAGCTTCACGCACCACCGAGCGCGACACTTTGAGTTCCTCTTCCAAGTGCTCGGCCAGCATGACGTGGCCTGCAGGAAGGGCGCCACCGACGATCCTGGTGCCCAGATGCTCGACGGCGCGGTGGTGGAGGCTGGTTGACATAGAGGTAAGCATAGTGGCGCCGGGACGTCCTGCGCGCAGGTGGCACGGGGCCGGCATCATAGACTGTTTATGACGCGGCACCCTTCCAAAACGTGGGCGCCGCTTTCCCGCCCAAGACTTAAATACGTATGGTTTATTACAGCCCCTGGTTTTGAAATCGCTTCCTGCATACCCGGGAGGGTAGGCAGGTCTGTTTGTACACGAACGAATTGGAGTTTTGATGTCAGCACACATCGGTGTCACCGGCCTTGCGGTGATGGGCGCCAACCTGGCCCGCAACCTCGCCCGCAACGGCTTCACCGTGGCTCTCCACAACCGCTCCGTGGAAAAGACTGACGCCCTGCTCGAAAAGCACGGCACGGACGGCGACTTCATCCGCACGGAAACGCTGCAGGAACTCGTCGACTCCCTCGAAAAGCCCCGCCGCGTCCTCATCATGGTCAAGGCAGGCGCGCCCGTTGACAACGTCATCGAGCAGCTCGAACCACTGCTCGAGGCCGGCGACATCATCATTGACGCCGGCAACTCGCACTACGAGGACACCCGCCGCCGTGAAGCCGCGCTGGCCAAGAAAGACCTCCACTTCGTCGGCGTCGGTGTATCCGGTGGCGAAGAGGGCGCCCTGAACGGCCCCTCCATCATGCCCGGCGGATCCCGTGAGTCCTACGACGCCCTCGGCCCGTTGCTGGAAAAGATTTCGGCCAAGGTCGACGGCGAACCGTGCTGCGCCTGGATCGGCACCGATGGCGCTGGCCACTTCGTCAAAATGGTCCACAACGGCATTGAATACGCCGACATGCAGGTCATCGGTGAAGCATTCGACCTCCTACGCTCCGGCGCCGGGATCGAGCCCGCCGAACAGTCCAAAATCTTCGCTGAGTGGAACAAGGGCGACCTATCCTCGTTCCTCATCGAAATCTCCGCTGAGGTCCTGGGCCATGTTGACGCCAGGACGGGCAAGCCGTTCGTAGACGTCGTCGTGGACGCCGCAGGCCAGAAGGGGACGGGTCGCTGGACGGTCATCTCCGCCCTTGAGCTCGGTTCCCCGGTCTCCGGTATCGCCGAGTCCGTTTTCGCCCGTGCCCTGTCATCCCAGACTGAGCAGCGCAAGCTTGGACAGGAACTGCTCGCGGGCGAAGAAGCCTCCGTGGAAATCCCCGAGACCTTCGTCGAGGACGTCCGTCAGGCACTGTACGCCTCCAAACTGGTCTCCTACGCCCAAGGCCTGGACATGCTGACCTCCGCCGCCAAGGAATACGGCTGGGACCTCAAGCTGGACGAAATCGCTTCCCTGTGGCGTGCAGGCTGCATCATCCGCGCGGAACTGCTCAAGGACATCACCAAGGCCTACGCAGCCGAGGAGAAGCCCGCCAACCTGCTGTTCGCTCCGGCCTTCACCAAGGCAATCGCCGAGGCTCTTCCGGCCTGGCGCAGGGTGGTGGCCACCGCCGTCCAGCTGGGCATTCCGGTACCGGTGTTCTCCTCCTCGCTGGCCTACTACGACGGCCTGCGCCGCAAGCGCGTTGCCGCTGCCTTGATCCAGGGCCAGCGCGACCTCTTCGGTGCGCACACCTACGGCCGTGTGGACACCGAGGGCACGTTCCACACGCTCTGGGGCGAAGACAAGTCCGAGATCTCGGCAGTCGACACCCACTAGCAGCAGCTTCCAGTCAAAGGCCGGTTCCCAGCTACGCTGTGGGGACCGGCCTTTGCCGTATCCGGACTGTTTTCGGTACCAACTGTTTGCCCCCAAGAACTCAAGGAGACCCAGCCATGGCATCCCGTACCGCAATTGTCACGGGGGCATCCACCGGAATAGGTTTTGAAACGGCCATCGCCCTCAGCGCCGCCGGCTTCACCGTCTACGCTGGTGCACGTCGTGTGGACAAGATGGAGCCGCTGAAGCAGCACGGCATTACAGTTCTGTCCTTGGACGTCACTTCGGAGGAATCGATGGCGTCGGCGGTGCGGTTGGTTGAAGCGGCACATGGGCGGATCGACCTGCTGGTCAACAATGCCGGCTATGGTTCCTATGGCTCACTCGAGGAAGTTCCGTTGGCCGAAGGCAGGCGGCAGTTCGATGTCAACGTCATGGGCCTGGCAAGGATGACTCAACTCGTGATTCCCGGAATGCGTGTCGCGCGTTCGGGCCGGATCGTCAACGTTACCTCCATCGGGGGCAAAATATACGAGCCCTTGGGCGCCTGGTACCACGGCACTAAGTTCGCGGTGGAGGGGATGAGCGATTCCCTGCGCCTGGAGTTGAAACCGCACGGGATCGACGTCGTCGTTATTGAGCCGTCGGGAACAAACACCGAATGGGGCACCATAGCAGGCGAGGGTCTGCTGGCCACTTCCGGTGGCGGTCCCTACCAGCAGCAGGCGCACATTGTGGCTGCGGCTCTGGCATCAACATCCGGAACCGGGCACGTTTTATCGACTCCGGCAAGGGTGGTGGCGGGAACGATAGTCCGTGCAGCTACGGCAAAACGCCCCAGGACCCGCTACCCGGTGGGCAGGGGCGCCTGGAGTGTCCTGGCGATGCGCAAAGTTCTACCTGACCGCGCCTTCGATGCTGTTTTCTGGAATTTCTACCGAAGGCTGTCCGGCTAGATGCGGTATTCGATGTAGTACTCGGCCGGATCCACTGCCGGTTTGGTTTCCGACCTTGCATCACGGTGCCGCCAGGTGGCGGGAATCCCCGTGATGATGGACTCCGGCGGGGCGTCCTTGACCACCACGGCATTCGCGCCGATGGCGCTGCCGGAGCCGATGGTGATGGGGCCCAGGACCTTGGCGCCGGCGCCGATGGTGACACCGTCCCCGATGGTTGGGTGACGTTTGACCTTGGCCAATGATCTGCCACCGAGTGTAACGCCGTGGTAGATCATCACGTCCTCGCCGATTTCGGCAGTCTCACCGATCACCACTCCCATGCCGTGATCAATGAAGAATCGCCGCCCAATGGTTGCGCCGGGATGGATTTCGATGCCGGTCAGGAACCTGGCCAGCTGGGAAATCAGGCGGGCAGGGAAACGGAGTGCCGGATTCTGCCAGAGCCGGTGAGTCACCCGGTGGGCCCAAATGGCGTGGAGGCCGGAGTAGGCGAAAAAGTTCTCAAAAGAGCCTCGAGCCGCCGGGTCATGTGACCGGGCGGCGTCGAGGTCTTCCTTAAGCCTTGCGAAGAAGCTCACAAAGACCTTTCTACAGGAAATGAAGGCATGCAGGCGTTGTGTTAGCCGCGGATGTCGTCGAACAGCACTGTGGAGATGTAACGCTCTCCGAAGTCACAGACCACTGCAACAATCAGCTTGCCTGCGTTCTCGGGGCGCTTTGCCAGTTCCAGTGCAGCCCACACGATGGCACCGGAGGAAATGCCGCCGAGGATGCCTTCACGTGCTCCGAGTTCACGGGCTACGCGGACCGAATCTTCCAGCGTGGCGTCCAGGACTTCGTCGTAAACGTTGGTGTCCAGGATTTCCGGAACGAAGTTGGCGCCGATTCCCTGGATCTTGTGGGGGCCTGGAGCGCCGCCGTTGAGGATGGCTGAGTCCTTGGGCTCCACAGCTACGATCTGTACGCCCGGCTTGCGTTCCTTGAGGACCTGGCCCACACCGGTGATGGTGCCGCCGGTACCCACGCCTGCAACAAAGATGTCCACTTCGCCGTCGGTGTCTTCCCAAACTTCCTCGGCCGTGGTGGCGCGGTGGATCGCAGGGTTGGCCTCATTGGCGAACTGCTGCGCCCAGATGGAGTTCTCCGTGTTGGCGACGATTTCCTGAGCCTTCTCGACGGCGCCGCGCATGCCTTCGGATCCGGGCGTCAGGACGATTTCGGCACCGTAAGCGCGCAACATGACGCGACGCTCAGTGGACATGGTCTCTGGCATGGTCAGGATGACCTTGTAGCCACGAGCGGCACCCACCAGGGCCAGTGCGATTCCAGTGTTGCCGGAGGTACCTTCGACGATGGTTCCGCCGGGCTTCAAGGCACCGGACTTTTCGGCAGCATCAATGATGGCCACGCCGATGCGGTCCTTCACGCTGTTTGCCGGGTTGTAGAACTCAAGCTTGACTGCAACCGTGGCGTCAAGTCCTTCTGTGAGCCGGTTCAAGCGAACCAGCGGGGTGCGGCCGACAAGCTGCGTGACGTCGTCGTAGATCCTTGCCATGAAAATTACGCCTATCTCTGAAGAGGGATTGCTGAGGTCAGCCTAACCAGCAGGATCGAAACCCCGCTAAGCAGTAAGCCATGCAGAGTAATATTTCCGTGCCTTTGCCAGTTTCGGATTGATGATCACTTGGCAATAGCCCTGATACGGGAACTTTGCGTAGTAATTCTGGTGGACTTCCTCGGCCTCATGGAACTCGGGAAGGCGGCTGACCTCGGTCACAATCGGATCGGCCCAGAGGGCCTGGGCGCGCTCGATGGCTTCCTCGAACAACACCTTTTCTTCAGTGGTTGTATAGAACATTGATGAACGGTACTGGGTTCCAACGTCATAGCCCTGGCGGTTCAATGTGGTGGGATCGTGGAGCGCGAAGAACATGTCCAGGATGACTTCCTCAGGAACCACGGTCTCATCAAAGGTCACCGCCACGACCTCTGCATGTCCGGTAGTTCCGGAGCACACCTCGTAGTAATCGGGATTGCGGACGTGGCCGCCGGTGTAGCCGGACACTACCGAGCTGACGCCGCGGGTCTTCTGGTAGACGGCATCCAGGCACCAGAAGCAGCCGCCGCCAAGTACGAAAGTTTTCATGTTCTCTTCAATGGATCGGAGGGTCTGATGATTCCCGGTTCACCTTACGGGAGAATTACGACTCCAGGGAGGTGCTGCCGGTGCAGTAACCCGCTGATTGGGCCCGGTAGGAAAGAAATCGACCCCGGTAGGGAAGAATAAGAGCATGGAAGCAGTAAACACCGACATTTCTGATGCGGATGCCGTCGAAGAAGACGAAACAGTTGACGCCAGCGGTGATCCTACGCTCGGTCAGGTGCTGCTGGCGGTGGAGGAACTCTGGCCGGAGTCCCTGGCTGAGGACTGGGATGAGGTGGGCCTTGTTGTTGGCCGGCCCAACGCCCCTGTCACCAAAATACTATTTGCCGTGGATCCCACGCTGGCCGTGATCGATGAGGCGGTGGAGTGGGGAGCGGAACTCCTTATCACCCACCACCCACTGCTTCTTAAAGGGGTGAATTCCGTTGCAGCCACGTCCGCGAAGGGCCTCGCTGTTCACCGGTTGATCGAGGCCGGGACGGGCCTATTGACGGTGCACACCAACGGTGACTCAGCTGTGGGTGGGGTTTCCGATGTCCTGGCTGACGCGTTCGGCTTGGAGGACGTCACGCCGTTGACGGCTGCAAGCAACGGTTTGCCGGAGGAAGGTATCGGCAGGGTAGGAGACCTCCCTGACCTTGAGACGCTTGGTGACTTCGCGGCGCGCGTCTTTGAGATGCTGCCAGCGGTCGCGGGTGGAGTTCGGGTGGCCGGCGATAAAGATGGCCTGGTCCGGCGCGTCGCCGTCTGCGGCGGTGCGGGGGACAGCTTGTTTGACGCTGTTCGTGCCAGCCATGCGGATGTGTATGTCACGGCGGACATGCGTCATCATCCTGCATCGGAGGCCCGTGAAGGCGCCACCAACGGCCGGCCCTACCTGATCGACGTTTCGCACTTTGCCAGTGAATGGCTGTGGCTGCCTGCCGCAGCCGACGCCCTGGGCAACGTGCTCGCGGACCAGGGCTACGACGTCGAAATCCGTGTCAGCGGAACCAACAGCGATCCGTGGGACTTCATACTCACTCCCGGCGGCGACTAGAGTCTAGAAGGATACGGACAGTCCTGACAGATAGTGGCCGTCCGGCCGGACCTGATCCCCAGGACCGGTGGCGATTTAGCGGAGGTAAGCGTGGCGAAAGCAGCACCGGCAGAACAATTGAAATTGCTTGAACTGCAGGGGCTCGATGCCAAGCTCAGGTCGCTTGCCGGCCGCCGGAAGGTCCTGGAAACAGATCCACGCATCACGGACCTCAGGGATGCGTTGAACGTGGCCAACGGCGAACTTGGCGCTGCCAAGGTTGCCGTGCACGACGCCGAGGCCGAACTTCGCCGGGCGGAAGCGGACGTGGAACAGGTAGCCACCCGCATTGAACGTGATGAGACCCGGCTCAACAGCGGCACCGGCCTATCAAAGGACCTGGTGGCGCTGCAGAGCGATATTGCTTCCCTTAACAAGCGCCGCTCGGACCTTGAGGACGTGGAACTCGAGATTCTGGAACGCCTTGATACGTTGCGCGAGCGTCAGGCTGCCCAGCAGGCGATTGTTGACGACATCCAAGGCTCGTTCGGCAGCATCCGGGCAGAGCTGGATGAAGCGATTGCGGAGATTGCAGCCGAAGAAACGGTGGTCCGCGGGCAACGTGCCGCCTTTGCGGAATCTTTGGACGCAGGAGTGCTTGCCATCTACGAGAAGACCATTGCCAAGCGCGGAGTCGGTGCAGCACGGCTTTTCCACGGCAAGTCCGAAGGCTCCGGGATGATGCTCAGCCCCGGTGACCTCGCCGAAGTCAAAGCCGCTGCAGAGGACGATATTGTTTTTTGCCCGGACTCAGGTGTCATCCTGGTCCGTTCGGCAGAGTGGAACTAAACCAACCTCCCGAGTATTACAGCTAGCTGGCCAGGATGATGTTAAGCGCATGCGGCTTGCGGGCGGTGCCCTCCACTAGTTCCGCAGTCCAGAATTCCAGGGCAGCCTTCAGGAGCTGATCCGGGGTTGCAGGAGCCTTGCCCCGCCTAGTCAGCAGGTGCCTCGCAAGTTCCCCGCGGGTATGTTTGGCGAAGTGGCTGACAACCGTGCGTTTGCCGTTCGCCTCGTTGAAGACGTTGACGTTTACTGTCTGTGGTGCTGGGGGAGCCCAAGCTGCGGCATAGGTGCTCGAGCGGCAATCCACCAGGAGTTCCCCCTCGGCACGGGAGGCAAGGGCGGCGCTAAGCTGCGGCTTCCAGTAGGAAGCCAGGCGTCCGACGTCGGGCAGTGCAGTTCCCATGGACAGCCGGTAGGCGGGCACGTGGTCGCCGAATCCGATTGCGCCCCACAGCGCGGAAACCACCAGGATGGATTCGCTCGCCTTGCGGCGTTGCGTCGGCGTCATGCTCTTGTAGCCCAAGGCGTCATACAGGACCCCTGAATAGACCTGATGCGCGGGGGCGGCCGGTTCGGCATGCAACCGCGTATTACGTTCGACGTCGTCCCGCAGGGAGGCGCCGACCCCCAGCAGAGCGAGGGCGTCCTCGTGCGCGCTTACCGAGCCCAACGCTTCGAGTACCTTCGCCCGGTACGGGTTCAGTTCAGGAAAGCTGAGTGTTTCCCAGTTGATGGAGGGGCCGTTGGCAGCAGGGGTCTTGCCTTCGGAAGGCGGCAGCAGAATCAGCACCCGTCGATATTACCGGGGTCTTTGGCTGGCCCCAACGCCGGTAGACTGGACGGCGGATGGGTCGACCAGGCGGTCGCGCGCCACGAAAGTGGCTCGAGGAACGTCCGGGCTCCACAGAGCAGGGTGGTGGGTAACGCCCACTCGGGGTAACCCGCAGGCCAGTGCCACAGAGAACAGACCGCCTGCGCATCGCGGTCTTTGGATCGCGGGCAGCAGGTAAGGGTGAAACGGTGGTGTAAGAGACCACCAGCTCCCTGGGTGACCGGGGAGGCTAGGTAAACCCCACCCGGAGCAAGGCCAGACAGGACACGTTTGAGGGCTGCTCGCCCGAGTGTCCGGGTAGGCTGCTGGAGGGCGTCGGCAACGGCGTTCGTAGATGGATGGCCGCCACTCCCTTTCCGGTAACGGCAGGGGATGACAGAACCCGGCGTATCGGTCGACCCATCCATTTATGACCCCCGGTTTTCTCCCGTGTGAGTGATTTCACGCCCCCGGGCGGCCTTCACCCCTGACTTCCGCCCTAGAATGGTTACTGAACGTAGATGTTCTGCCGCCGGGACTGCGTTCGCAGCCGGCGGATTTTCTTTGCTCTCGTTCAAGGCGCTGTGGGTGGACCGAAGCCCGCCGGCGCATGTGCCGCAGGACTACTCCGGGCGGCCGCTGCCATCTGCATACGAGGACGTATGTGGTTGACCCAAGGAAGGTAGTTCTGTGAGCCAGACGTCAGATTCTTGTCTTGATAAGTGGATGGGCCGGGAGGCTCTCGCCGAGGCCATGATTCCGGTGATCGGCCGGTTGTACCGGGAAAACAATGTGGTCACGAGCATCCACGGCCGGAGCCTGATCAATAAGTCCACCATGAACATCCTGAAGGCCCACCGTTTCGCGCGGCGGATGAGCAACCACGAGCTGCTGCTTGAGGAGACCGCGCCCCTGCTGAACGCCCTGTCCGAGCTGGAACTCGGCGCAGCTGCCATTGATATTGCGCGGTTGACCGAGAAGTTCCGGGCCGAAGGCAACGGCGCCTCCCTGGATGAGTACCTGCGGGCCGAGCTCGCAGATATCGTGGGTAAGCGCGGCGCTGATGACCGCACCAGCACCGACGTCGTTCTCTACGGCTTTGGCCGCATCGGCCGCCTCCTCGCCCGCATCCTCATCGAGAAGGCCGGTGGTGGCCACGGCCTGCGACTCCGAGCCATCGTGGTCCGCAAGGGCGCCGAGAACGACCTCGTGAAGCGCGCCAGCCTGCTGCGCCGCGACTCCGTGCACGGCTCCTTCGAAGGCACCATCCGCGTGGATGAGGAAGCCAACACCATCACCGCCAACGGCGTGCAGATCCAGGTCATCTACTCTGACAACCCCGCCACCGTGGACTACACCGCCTACGGCATCAAGGACGCTCTGGTAGTTGACAACACCGGCCGCTGGCGCGACGCCGAAGGTCTCTCCCAGCACCTGCAGAGCCAGGGCGTTGCCCGGGTCCTGCTGACCGCGCCGGGCAAGGGCGAACTCAAGAACATCGTCCACGGCATCAACCACCGTGACATCTCCGACGACGACAAGATCGTCACCGCGGCATCGTGCACCACCAATGCCATCACGCCGGTGCTCAAGGCCATCAACGACAAGTTCGGCATCATCCACGGCCACGTGGAGACGGTGCACTCGTTCACGAACGACCAGAACCTGATCGATAACTTCCACAAGGGTGATCGCCGCGGCCGTTCGGCAGCACTGAACATGGTCATCACCGAGACCGGTGCTGCCAAGGCCGTAGCCAAGGCGCTTCCGGAGCTGCAGGGCAAGCTCACCGGCAACGCGATCCGCGTACCAACCCCGGACGTCTCCATGGCCATCCTTAACCTCAACCTTGAAAAGGGAACCACCCGCGACGAAGTCAACGACTTCCTCCGCGAGATGTCCTTGCACTCGGATCTTCGCAAGCAGATCGACTACATCGACTCTCCCGATGTGGTCTCCACCGACTTCGTTGGCTCCCGCCGCGCGGGCATCGTGGACGGCCTCGCCACCATTTCCCATGACAAGAACCTCGTTCTGTATGTCTGGTACGACAACGAATTCGGCTACTCCTGCCAGGTAGTCCGTGTCATGGAAGAAATGGCCGGCGTGAACCCGCCGTCCTTCCCTGCCCGTGACGTGGTAGCTCCCATCGCAGTTCTTGAAGGGGCAGGAGCCTAAAAGCTCCGAAGTATTCACGGGTTTCCCGGCTGAGTCTCTGGTATCAGCCGGGAAACCTGATCAAAATGGGTTCATGGAAAACGAATCAACGTTGGAACATGAAACCACCCTGGAGCACGCCCTGGACGTGGCAAAAGCCAACCACAAACAGGCCCGGAAACTTCTGGATCAGGCCATCGCAGCCAACGCTGCAGGCGACGTCCCGGATCAGCGGGTCGAGCAGTTACGCGGCCTCCTCGCCGTGGCAACCGAGGACCTCCAGCGGGTCATGCGAGAGCAATAAACCTAAACACTCCTCGTCCGCAGTGTGACTTCTCCTGCACACTGTGGATATCGACTCTGACTGTCGGGGCCTTGTCCTACTCTCGTAGGACATTGTTTTTCCCCCCGGATGGAGTCTCTTGAGTATCACATGGTCAGCCTATAAACGCGCCAGGCGAAGGTCACGGCAAGCTTGGGCCATTCTCGGACTGGCCGGTGTGACTGTCGTGACAGGGCTTTCCTGGTATTTCATTACGGGACAATTTAGCACTGCTGAACCGTGGGCCGCTGGCCCCAGCGAAGCCCCCGTCTACAATTCCGCCTGGATGAAACCCCTTCGCGGCGCATCGCCCGTTGCACCTGAAAAAGCAATCGACGCCTTGGAGCGACTCGCGGTCCAAGGGCGGGCAGCTAAGTCAGACTACGACCGGGCCGCTTTCGGACAAGCGTGGGCGGACGTGGATCGCAATGGGTGCGATACCAGAAATGACATTCTGCGAAGGGACCTCGCGGCAGTCGAATTCACGGAGGGCTCATCGTGCAAGGTCGGCGGCGGAAGTTTTCAGGAACCATACACCGGGGCTTGGGTGACTTTTAGAAGAGGCCAGGACACCAGTTCTGCCGTTCAAATTGATCATGTGGTGGCCCTTGCCGACGCTTGGCAGAAGGGCGCCCAGCAGCTGACTGTCCAACAACGGCAAGTGTTTGCGAACGATCCGCTGAACCTGATCGCGGCTGACGGGCCCGCCAACGGCAAGAAGGGTGCCGGTGACGCGGCCACGTGGCTTCCTGGCAACAAGAATTTTCGCTGCCACTACGTTGCCCGACAGATCTCGGTGAAAGCGGCGTATCAACTCTGGATTACCCAGGCCGAAAAGGACGCCATGAAGCGGGTCCTGTCTTCCTGCCCGGAACAGCAAACCATCTACAGTGACAGGTGACCGTGCCCCAATTGCCAAGTGCCGCCGTCGTCGATCCGCTCGAGGACCACACGCTGGAGTGAGGTTTCCCTGGGTAGCTTATCCAGGTCCTGGAGTCCCCGCTGCCTGAACGTGAAGTAAATGGCGTCAGTAGGGGCATCAGAGCAGCGATCCAGCGTAAAGCGCCGGGCAAATGACGCGATGTTGCTGTCCGGCAGGTGCTTTGCCAGATACGGGTCCAGCATCCACGAATCGCAGGTGGCTCTGTGCGCTGGCTTGTCAGGAAAGTACCGGGGGAAGAAGGATCTCGCCTCTTCAAAACTGGCATCAACCAGGGAGGGGGAGAGGCCGCCATCTTCGGGTATGTGGACGCCAAGAACCCAGTCTGAACCCTGGTCTTCGGCTGGAACCAAATGGAACTGAAGCCGCCCCAGCCGGAAGAGGTTGCCTGCCATATGCAATGTCAGCCAGCTCCACGTGTCCAGCCCAAAACTGCCGTGGACGCGCCTGTTGATTCGGAGCTGTAAACCAACATCTGCAAGGGAAGCAGCCGACACAGCCGGACTGATTCCAAGCTCCAGATGGTAGTTGTGAGCTGAGGGAGCGAAGCGGAGGAGTGCTTCGATCCAGACCATCTCCGTAGCGCCGTCTGCCCGAATGCTGTCTGCCGGAAAGGCCCCCAGCCTCTCCTGCATCGCCTCCATTGCCTGCAGGACAGGTTCATTCGGAGGGGTGTCCAGAAGGCGCGCACAGTCAGTGGCATCCTCGCCGGTGATATCCAGGAGTTCAAAAAGCTCTGTGTGAAGATTGGCCATCATGGTTCAGTGCCCGAACGGATCGGGATCGACGCCAGGCATCCATGTCAGTCCGGGCACGCCCCAGCCGTTCTTCTTTGCTTGCTTGAGCGCCTTTTTTGAGTATCGGTCAACGAGGCGGTTGACGTACAGTTTGCCGTCCAAGTGGTCGAATTCGTGTTGCAGGATTCTGGCGAACCATCCTGTCGCCTCGAAATCCACGGGATTGCCGTTGCCGTCAAAGCCCTGGACCCGTGTCCATTCAGCGCGCTGCAACGGGTAATACTCCCCGGGGAAGGACAAGCAACCTTCAACGTGTTCGTCGGGATCCGGAAGTGCGCCGGAGACCTTGGAAAGCGTCAAAACCGGGTTGACTACTACGCCCTGCTCCGGGACGTCGTCGTCATTGGCGTACTTGTAGACAAAAAGTCGCTTGCCCACGCCGACCTGAGGGGCAGCGAGCCCAACCCCGTTAGCGGCGTCGTTGGTCTCGAACATGTCCGTGATCAAAGCGCGGAGTTCGTCGTCGAAAGCCTCGACTTCGCTTGCCCGGCGGTGCAATACAGGTTCGCCCCAGATAGTGACTGGCAGGACGGTCATCTCAGTTTTTCCTTCGTCTAGCGCTGTAAGCCGGTAGAGGCCTGGTCCGCTTTCAGGTTAAAAGCAAAGGCCGCACCGGATAACCGGTGCGGCCTTTGTGGAAACCGGCTCTGGAGCCAATCTCGGTGGGGTGAGCTACGGGGGTTGAACCCGCGACCTCCTGGACCACAACCAGGCGCTCTGCCAACTGAGCTAAGCCCACCATGTGCCTTTTTAGGCTGAACCGTTTGACCGGCTTTCCTTCAAGGCAACGACAAATAGCTTACCTGCTGTTTTGGGGTGCAAAGTCCACTTTTGCTGGTTTTGGCGAAAAAACCTTCAAAAATGGCGCAGATCACACGCTTTCGCTGGATCCCAAGGTCTCCGCGGTAGCGATGATGTCCTTGGAAATGCGCTGGGCCGTGGCGGTGTCCGGTCCTGGTGCCGGCACGAAGACGGCCTGACGGTAGTAACGGAGTTCGTCGATTGAGTCCTTGATGTCACCCAAGGCTCGGTGGCCACCATGCTTGGCGGGGGACTGGAAGTACGCGCGGGGGAACCAGCGGCGTGAAAGTTCTTTGATGGTGCTGACGTCGATAACGCGGTAGTGGAGGTGCTCCACGATGTTGGGCATGTCCCTGGCCAGGAACATTCGGTCCGTTCCCACGGAGTTTCCGCCCAGGGGAGCCTTGCGGGGATCCGGGACCCACTTCTCGATGTATTCAAGGACCTGCGCTTCTGCCTCGGCCATGGTCTTCCCGTGGGGGAGCTCGTCCAAAAGCTTGGAGCGGGTGTGCATGTCCCGCACGAAGTCGTTCATTTGTTCCAGTGCTGCGTCATCCGGCTTGATGACGACGTCCACACCGTCGCCCAGAATGTTGAGCTCGGAATCCGTCACCAAGGCAGCTACCTCGATCAAGGCGTCGTTCTTGAGGTCCAAGCCGGTCATTTCGCAGTCGATCCAGACGATGCGTTCATTAGTAATAGGCACGCGCCCAGCCTATCCCTCAGCGGCTTCCAAGTGCTCCGATGGTACGATTTTTGAGCGCGGCAGTGTCGTTTCTTCCTGTTGCCGAAAGCCCCCGTGACGCAGAACTTTGACCCGAATACAGCGGGTGAACGATTGGATGACGACCACATGACGGTGCCAGTACCCGCCGCCCAGTTGGCAGGGGCAGCAACGCCGTCAGCCGATGCTGTTGGCGAGGTGGACAACGCCCGTTCGCCACTGATCGCCGGCTTTGTTGGTTCGATGTTCATGGTGTTTGGCTCGCTGGGCGTTGGTTGGCTTGCCCCGGTCTCGGAACTTCGTCGCCTCCCGCTCTTTATCTGGATGCGCACTGAAGGTGTTGGCGTCGGACTTTCCATAGTCTTGCTGGCCATCGGCGGCATGTTGCTGGTCCGTGCCTGGCTTCGCCTGGGACAACGCGTCCGGGTGTGGGGAACGGAAGCCCGCAAAGCTACGCTTCAGGCTGTGGTGGCCTGGGGTCTGCCCATGATGTTCACTGTCCCCCTCTTCAGCAGGGACGTTTACGCGTACATCGGCCAAGGGCGGTTGATGGTGGAGGGCATCAACCCATATGAGAACGGCATTTCGGCGTTGCCCAACTACTTCCAATTGGGTGCCGACAAGCAGTGGACGGAAGCGCCGGTCCCGTACGGGCAACTCTTCCTTTGGATCGAACAGTTTGTGGTTTGGGTGACCAATGTCCAACCGGAAGCAAGCGTCATGCTGTTCCGCTTGGTCGCTGCCGTGGGCGTGGTCCTTTGCATCATTTACGTGCCGAAGCTCGCTGAACTCCACGGTGTAAATCCACACAGGGCGCTATGGCTGACAGCTGCCAACCCGCTTTTTCTCACTAACTTCATTGCCAGCGTCCACAACGACGCCTTGATGATCGGGCTGGCGCTGGCGGGCCTGTACTACTGCGCAACCCGCCGCGTCATCCGGGGACTGGTGCTGGTCACGCTCTCCATATCAATCAAGCCGATTACGGTGGTCTTTCTCCCGTTCATTGGACTTCTGTGGGCCGGCAAGCATGCCTCGTGGCCGCGTAAGTTCCTCTACTGGTTCCTGACGGCGGCCCTTAGCTTCGGGATTCTTTACGCCCTGAGCCTGGTCAATGGATTCGGGTTCGGTTGGATCA
Organism: Paenarthrobacter sp. PPS72; assembly: GCF_048537125.1. Lineage (GTDB taxonomy): Bacteria > Actinomycetota > Actinomycetes > Actinomycetales > Micrococcaceae > Arthrobacter > Arthrobacter nitroguajacolicus_E. The sequence goes on from NZ_JBLYIE010000049.1 coordinate 26,633, forward strand.
ACGGGCTGTCAGCGCCAGGAAGCGTAGCGATCTGGTACGCGCCCGTTGGCCTTATCGGGTTGGCGGTCGCATCGATCTCCAACGTTCTGGGCTTGGATGGCGCGGTCATGGCCAAGGTGATTTATGACGCCGGCAAGGTCTTGATGGTTGGCGCTCTTGCCTGGATGATCTTCCGGGGAGATTACGACCGACTTATGAGGCGCCTAACGTTGGCCTTTGCGGCCATCGTCCTGCTGGCGCCGATGATTCAGTCCTGGTATGTGGTGTGGTTGATCCCGTTGTTTGCTGTGACAGGCATCCGCAACGACTGGCAGGTCAAGGCACTGTACTTCGTGGTGTCATTCTTCATGGTCTACGCCATCTCCGACCAGTTGGACGTCTTTCCGTACCTTCAGAGTGAAGACCTGGGCTTGGCACTGTTGTTGGCCCGGATCGGGGCAGCCGTTATTGCGCTATTCTTCGCGATCTACCTGATTTTCATGGATCCGAAGACCAAGAGCTTGTTCCGGGTGCGGGACGAATCCGGGCTGCGTCCCATTATTTGAAGACTTCGCCATCTGAAGACTTCGCCGGATCCATCCTTCTGCCAGCTCTGCCGGATGGCAACAGCCGCAATGCCTCGCGGGTAGACAACGCGCTCATTCCTTTGGCGTTACTGGACGCGAATGCCCTGACCCATTCAGGGTTCGTTTTGCTGTATTCACGCAGCGCCCACCCAATCGCCTTACGGATGAAGAACTCCCTGTCGGCGAGGTTCGCGGAAATGACCGCAGCCAACAGTCCGGCATCAGTCGTGGACTTGGCCCCAAGCTGTGCCGTGATCGCTGCCCGGCGGATCCACATGTCGTGGTCCGTGGACCACTGGAGCAGTACCGGCGTCATGGTGGACCTGTGGGCCTGCAGGAGAGCGCAGATTCGATGTGAAACCCCGTCAACAAGGTCCCACCACGCACCCGTTCGGATGATCGCCTCGTAGATGGGCAGCATCTGCAGGTCCTCTTTGACCATTGGCAGGGCCGTCAGATCGATGGCTGCGTAGCGCTCTTCGCGAGCCTCTGCGCTGTGCCACAGTTCAAGAACGGCTTGTCGCAGCTCAGCCGGCCCCGTCACCGGGAACTGCTTTATTGCTTCCTTCACTATCCGGCGGACCTCCGGAACCCGGACACCCCAAGAAGGCATGTTGGATTTCAAGTAAGCCTGGGCTTCGGCACCCCGTTCGGCATCAGCGGCTGATCGGAGCGTTGATCGGATCGACTCCACAAGGACATCGGTGGTCATGCCTCAACTCTAGGACGGGTGGTGGGCCGACGGGTTCGAACGGCTGCCCTGGGACCGCGTCCTCGCGCCCGCTCTCCGGCCGCCGTAGAGTGGGCAGATGTCAATGCTGAAATCACCGGAGCAGATTGCGATGATGCGCGAGGCCGGACGTGTTGTGGCCAATGCACTGTCCGCAGTCCGGGAGCAAGCTGATATAGGTGTTTCACTGAAGGAACTCGACGATGTCGCAGCATCGGTGATCTCCGATGCCGGCGCAAAGCCCGCCTTCCTGGACTACCACCCGCGCTGGGCAGCGGTGCCGTTCCCCGGCGTGATTTGCACCAGCGTCAATGACGCCGTGGTTCACGGTATCCCGAATGGCTATGTACTTGAGGACGGCGATCTGCTCAGTGTCGACTGCGGTGCCTTCATGGAAGGTTGGTGCGGTGATGCGGCCATCAGCTTCGTCGTAGGGACCGGAGCCGCTGCGGATCTGGAGTTGGTGGAAGCAACAGAAGCCGCACTCGCCCGTGGTATCAACGCGGCCCGCGTCGGCAACAAAATGGGGGACCTTGCCTACGCAATCGGTGGCGAGGCCAAACGCGCAGGATACGGACTGTTGGCTGACCACGGCGGGCACGGCATAGGCCGGACAATGCACGCCGAACCTCCCGTCCCCAACATGGGACGCCCCGGCCGGGGAATGAAGCTCGAAGAAGGCCTGGTCATTGCCGTTGAGCCCATGTTGATCATGGGCGGCAAGGACGACTATTACCACGACGAGGACGAATGGACTCTTCGCTCGGCCAACGGCCAACGCGCCGCCCACAGCGAACACACCATAGCCATCACGTCTGACGGCCCCCTGATACTCACCTTGCCGTAGCTTGCACTCCCTGATTGTCGAGCCAAACCCGCTTTGGCAGGCGTACCACCGGCCGGCCAGCCGGGAAAGCCAGAACGTCAGGCGCGGGTCCCGTGTGGAATGCTGACTTCAGCAATTCCCTCCGATCACCCGGCGATGTTCCGGCCCACTCATTTCCCGTAAGGGCGAACCACCGGCACCAGCACCGGGAGGGTTCGCCCTTGGTTCCGAACAATTCCTCAACGGCCGCCCACGTGGCAGGAGCCGTCTCGATCTTCGAATCGGCATGGTGGTAGGCCATGGTCCCGGAATAGGCCCCGCCTGCAGGGCTGGTCCCGCAGAGCATCCCATCCGGGCGCGATGATCAAACGCCGGCACCCACCAGTTCGCCCGTGCTGGTATTGACCAGCGCGGAACCGGCGCCATCCGGGTGGTCAATGTCCGTTGCGACCATCTCGTGTTCCGGGGGAACTTGATCGTCGTCGTCTGATTCCCATTGGGTGTTGCTCTCAGGAGTGCCGGGTGCCTCCACGGCCGGTGCGGCATCGGCAGGGGCTGAGGCGCCGCTCATCCGGGTGAAGTTGGCGGAACCCCACATGAGGTCGTGCCCCACTGATTCGGCATCGATCTCTGCTACGTGGTAGACACGGCCTTCATGTTCCCATTGCCGCAACCGCAGCTTCCCAACGACGAGGACACGCTGTCCCTTTTTCACGCTGCATCCAACGTGGCCTGCGAGGTAGCGGAACGACTGAACCGTGTACCAGTTGGTGTTTCCGTCTACCCAGCTGTTGGTTGCGCGGTCGTAGCGGCGTTCCGTGGTTCCCAGACGAAACGATGCAGTGGACGTGCCCCGCGTTGTGGTGGAACTTTTGACCTCTGAGGCCACGAAGCCCCGGACGGTGATCATGTCATTCATTGGTGGTCCTTCTCGGTGTAGGGAAGTGCCTGTCCGGCTCTTTCAGCTTGCTTCAGAGAAGTCCGGGAGGGGAGTGCTGCGTGTGCCTATGTGAATAACGGCGGCTGTGGAGGAGTAGAGGCACGTAGCAGGGGATGGCAAGCAGTTGACCGATCGCACTGTAAACTCTTTGTGGCGCCAGCGGCCCATGTTGGTTATGCCATAAGTGCGCCCCAGTAGCTCAGGGGATAGAGCAGCGGCCTTCTAATCCGCCGGTCGGGGGTTCGATTCCCTCCTGGGGCACAAAAGCATCCCCCTTGGAAGAGTGTCCAAGGGGGATGCCACTTTTAGGGCAGAATGGCTACGTGATGAGCAGGCGAACCGCACAGGCAAATGGCAGGGCAGCAGAAGCATCGATTGTCCGCGCCGCCGGACTTTCACTGATGGTCGCTGCGGCGTTGCTGATGACGGCTTGCACATCAACGCCCGCGTCCTCAGCCGCTCAACCTGCGACTTCTCCGCCACCGTCCGCAAGCCCTCAAGCCACAGTGACAGTCGATCCCGCTGTGGCTGCAACAACTGCAGCCGTGGAGTCAACGTTGAAAGCCGTGGTCGCTGGAAACCCCAAGCCCGATCGGGAAACTTTGCGTGCGGCTCTGGTCGCCGCAGACATTCCCGAGGCCAATGTGGAGGTGTCCGTGAGCCGTACGCCCACAGGCCTGGACGTGGATGCAATGGAAACTGCAGCACTGACGGGTGAGAGCTGCGTCTTGGGGCAGATCCGCGACGGCGGAGTGATGGTCACGGTGCTGCCTGTGCTGGCCACCGGTAAGTGCTTCGTGGGAGACGCACGGTAGCTCCCTTGCAGCGCCGAATGTGAGTTATGTACGCCTACCCATTAGATTTAAGGGCATGGCGGAATTCATTTACACGATGACCAAGGCTCGCAAGGCCGTTGGCGACAAACTTATTCTGGACGATGTCAGCATGTCGTTCTTCCCGGGCGCGAAGATCGGCGTCGTGGGTCCGAACGGTGCTGGCAAGTCCACCATCCTGAAGATCATGGCCGGACTGGACACCCCGTCAAACGGCGAGGCCCGCCTGAGCCCCGGCTACACCGTGGGCATCCTCTTGCAGGAACCGCCGCTGAACGAGGAAAAGACCGTCCTGGGCAACGTTCAGGAGGGTGTAGGCGAGATCTATGGCAAGATTCAGCGATTCAATGAGATCTCCGAAGAAATGGCCAACCCGGATGCGGATTATGAGACGCTCCTGGACGAGATGGGCAAGCTTCAGGAAGCCATTGACGCTGCGGATGCCTGGGATATCGATTCCCAGCTTGAGCAGGCCATGGACGCACTGCGCTGCCCGCCTGCTGATTCCGATGTCACGGTCCTCTCCGGTGGTGAGCGCCGCCGTGTAGCTCTGTGCAAGCTCCTGCTGCAGAAGCCCGACCTCCTGCTCCTTGATGAGCCCACTAACCACTTGGACGCCGAGAGCGTGCTTTGGCTCGAGCAGCACTTGGCTCAGTACCCCGGCGCTGTCCTCGCCGTAACCCACGATCGTTACTTCCTGGACCACGTGGCTGAGTGGATCGCGGAAGTTGACCGTGGCCACCTGTACCCGTACGAGGGCAACTACTCCACTTACCTGGAGAAAAAGAAAGCCCGCCTCGAGGTCCAGGGCAAGAAAGATGCGAAGCTTTCGAAGCGCCTTACGGAGGAACTTGAGTGGGTGCGCTCCAACGCCAAGGGCCGCCAGACCAAGTCCAAAGCCCGTTTGGCCCGCTACGAGGAAATGGCCGCCGAAGCGGAGCGTACCCGCAAGCTGGACTTCGAAGAGATCCAGATTCCGCCGGGACCTCGCCTGGGTTCCCTGGTTATCGAGGCCAAGAACCTAAAGAAGGGCTTCGACGATCGTGTATTGATCGAAGACCTTTCCTTCTCGCTGCCCCGCAACGGCATCGTGGGCGTCATTGGACCCAACGGTGTGGGTAAGTCCACCCTGTTCAAGACGATCGTCGGCATGGAGCCCTTGGACGATGGCGAGCTCAAGATCGGCGAGTCCGTGAAGATCTCCTACGTTGACCAGTCCCGTGGCGGCATCGACCCCAACAAGTCCCTCTGGGAAGTTGTCTCCGAAGGCCACGACTTCATTCAGGTGGGCCAGGTTGAAATGCCGTCGAGGGCTTACGTTTCGGCGTTTGGTTTCAAGGGCCCGGACCAGCAGAAGAAGGCGGGTGTGCTCTCCGGTGGTGAGCGTAACCGCCTCAACCTGGCACTGACGCTCAAGCAGGGTGGCAACCTCCTCCTCCTTGACGAACCCACTAACGACCTCGACGTCGAAACCTTGAGCAGCCTTGAGAACGCCCTTCTTGAATTCCCGGGCTGCGCTGTAGTTGTATCGCACGACCGTTGGTTCCTGGACCGCGTAGCAACCCACATCCTGGCCTACGAAGGTGACGATGAGAACCCCTCCAAGTGGTACTGGTTCGAGGGCAATTTCGACTCCTACGAGGAGAACAAGGTGGAGCGCTTGGGCCCTGATGCGGCAAAGCCGCACCGTGTAACGCACCGCCGCCTGACCCGCGACTAGTCTTAGGCAACAAACACAAAGAGGCCGGTCCCTGGCAGGGACCGGCCTCTTGGCTTTAAGGCACGCTACGGAATCCGGACCATGCCCTCCTGCGCCACCGTGGCAACATGTTGACCTTCGCGGTTGAATATACGTCCCGTGGCGAGTCCCCGGGCACCCTGGGCGCTCGGAGACTCCTGGACGTAGAGCATCCACTCGTCCACACGCACCGGGCGGTGCCACCACATGGCGTGATCGAGGCTGGCAACACTCATGCCCGGCGTCATCCAGGCCAGGCCGTGCTTACGGAGGATCGGCTCCAGCAGCGTGTAGTCGCTCGCATACGCCAGGGCCGCGCGGTGAAGGTTGGGCTCATCCGGCAGGGGCCCCATGGTCTTCATCCACACCGCGTTGCTTGCAACGCGGTCCTTGGGCGGGAAAACGTAGAGTGCGGGGTCGATGTGGCGGACATCGAAGGGCCGCTCCGAGGACATGTGCCGTGCCATGGGGTGGTCGTAGTGGGACAACAGTTCGGCTGTGCTGGGCAGAGACTCCGGGTCAGGGATGCCTTCGGGCATCCGAGCCTGATGGTCCAAGCCGCTGTCTTCCATTTGGAAGGACGCGATCATGGAGAGAATCGGAACACCGTCCTGGTAGGCGTGTACGCGGCGGGCCGAGAAGGACCTGCCATCCCGCAGCCTCTCCACCCCGAAGGTGATGGGTTTGTTGGCGTCCCCCGGACGCAGAAAGTAGCCGTGCATGGAGTGCGCCACACGATCCGGCTCAACGGTGCGCATACCCGCCATCATGGACTGCGCCAACACCTGGCCGCCAAAAACGCGATGCCGGGGCTGTTTCTGGGACGGTCCCAGGAAAATGTCTTCATTGGTCCGGGCACCGTCGAAGTCGCCCAGATCCAGCAGGCCAATCAGCACTTCCATGGGGTCTTCTGCGGGTGCATTCACCTCGAGGCCAGCGTTCGTCTCAGTCATGGTTCGACTTTAGACGGCACCCCAACCCCTCTCAACCGGAGACATGCCGGTAGAGTCGATGATGTGACAGACGTCTTGACCCAGTCCTTCCGCTTCGCCGATCCCCGCGACCTCGCCGACCTGCGGACCTTTGTTACCCGGGCAAAAAGCATCGACGACGGCGCCATCCGCCTTCAGGCCGCGGGCGATGTCCTGGCTGCCTACGTATGTGTCCTAAGGCCCCGCATCCTGGGTGAATCAACACCTACGATCCTTGGCCTCCGCACTATGGCCCTTGCGGAGCCTGCCCAGGCGGACGTGACGGTGACGCTTTCGTCCGTCCTGGACCGGCTGGCCCGTTCAGGGGCCGATGATGTGGAACTGCCCATCCCGCCGTCGACCGTTTCCGAGTCTTGGGCGGGCGTGGGCGCTCCCCGGACCGGATGGAAAGCGGGAGGAACAGTTCCCGACGCCGAACTCAAGTCTGCGGCGGAGGCCGGTATCGCCGAGGTGGCTGGCGTCGTTCCCGCTTTGGCCGGCGCCCCGGTGGTCAACTCGGCGAGGGCTGCCGTGTGGGGCCGGGAGCTGCCCGGCCTGGACGGGCTGGGAGGTCTCCATGGGCTGCCCGCAGGTGCTGCTTTCGCTGCTTTCGCTTTGGGTTTCCTGGGCGAGGGCGAGCAGAAGGTTTTCCGCAATGGCCGCTGGTTCCGCCTGAGCGGCCCCCGTGGTCATGTGCTGGTTCGGACCGGAGCCGGCTTAGGGCTCGGTTTCTAGGCGTCAGGAATTAGGGCCAGCCGAAGGGCTGTTGATCATGGTCAGCGCTGCGCGCTCCATGTAGTCCCATAACGTGCCCTCATGCAGCGGGGAGAGCCCCAGGGAGTCCACTGCCGTCCGCATATGGAACAGCCAGCGGTCCTTGGCTTCCGGTGTCACCTGGAACGGCATATGGCGCATGCGAAGCCGTGGGTGGCCCCGCTCTTCGCCGTAGGTGGTAGGCCCGCCCCAGTATTGCTCCAGGAACATGAGGAAGCGGCGCTTTGCCGGTCCGAGGTCGTCCTCGGGGTACATGGGTCGAAGCAACGGATCCGTCGCAACGCCGTCGTAAAAGACATCGATGAGCTTGACGAACGTCTCATGACCGCCAACAGCGGCGTAGAAGCTGTCCGTGTAGGCGGGCTGGCTGAACGGGTCGTTCTGCATCAGCTGGCGTCGCGGGCCTGCCTGCGGCCCTGGTGTTTGACCACCTGCAGGGTTATTCATTGGACTTCTCCTCGGCTTTGGTGACGCGCGGTGCGCCTGCTGTGACCGGCGCAGCTGCAGCACCGGGTTCGTCGCTGGTATCCGGTGTCTCCAGCGGCACGTAGTCGCCCTGCGAACGATTGCCAACCCGGAGGATTTCGCCGTTGCGCAGGTACCAGATGGCTCCGTCTTCAGCGCGGACCCGTGTGATGCGCAAGCCCACCGATTCAACGGTACCAATGACTTCGCTGGTGACGATGACATCGCCGATTCCGTATTGGTCCTCTATGGTGATGAAGATTCCCGCGAGGAAGTCGCGGATCAACTGCTGGGCGCCGAAACCGATGGCCACACCGAGGATGCCCACGCTGGTCAGGAGGGGTGCGACGTCCACATTCATGTACTTGAGGACGTAGATGATCACAATCACTACCACCACGACGCTCACCAGGCTTGTCAGCAGCGATCCTATGGTCTCGGCGCGCTGGGAGCGGCGTTCGTGGTCCAATGCGCGGATAGCGGGCTGCACCCATTTGAAGTGCGGCTTCTTGAAGAAGGAGCTGCCCGCAGACACTCGTCGCGTAATGCGCAGGATGATGAACCGCGCCACGATCCACACAGCCAAGCCAACGCCCACTGTAATGAGGATCGACATGAGGTCTATATTTTCGGGTTCGATGGTGATGGTTTCCGCCAGGGGGATGGAGGTCAAGGTGGAATAGCTCCTTGTCGTCGGCCCGTGTTCGCCGGGCGCGGAACACTCTGTCCACCTACAACCCTAGCGCCGTAGCGTGACGGTATGCGCATCCTGGTCTTGGGCGGTACCGCCTTCCTGTCAGCAGAAATCGCCCGGCAGGCTGTTGCTGCCGGGCATGACGTCACCTGTTTGGCGCGCGGCACTTCAACAAGCCCGCCCGACGGCGTTACCTGGGTAAGGGGCGATCGCGCCGTGGGGGCCGCGGTCTTCGCCGGGATCGGGGGACGCTGGGACGAGGTGGTGGATGTCTCACGGGATCCCGTGCAAGCACGCGTGGCATTGGACGTGCTGGGGCCCTTGGCCGCACATTGGACCTTCGTCTCAAGTTGTTCGGTGTATGCGGACCATTCCGTACCAGGCGCGGATGAGACTGCGAAACTCTTGGAGCCTTTGCCTGCGGGCCAGCCAGGCACTCCTGAAACTTACGGTGAGTCCAAGTCGGCCATTGAACAGATGACGCTTGCCGCGGTGGGGGAGAAGGCGCACATCGTCCGGGCGGGACTCATTGGCGGGCCGGGGGACGGTACTGACAGATACGGTTATTGGCCTGCCCGATTCGCTGCGAACACTGACACGGTGCTGGTCCCGGACATCCCGGATGACGCTACCCAGATCATTGATGTTCGGGATCTCGCGGCCTGGATCCTGCAATCCGCCGAGGACCGGTTGATGGGTACCTATAACGCCCTGGGAGACGTAGTCAGGTTTGAGGACTACATCGCCGAGTCACAGCGGGTGGCAGGAGCTGCGGCAGGGAAGACGGCGGCCCAGGACGTTCTCCGGCCGGACGGGGAGTGGCTTGCGGAGCACGGCGTCGATTACTGGTCCGGACCGGATTCTCTGCCCCTGTGGCTTCCGGCAGGTCACGAAGGCTTTCAAGCGCGGACAAACCGCGCAGCGCGTGAATGCGGAATGGTTTTGCGGCCGTGGCAGGAGACCCTCGAGGCGACTCTTGAGGATGAGAATCTCCGGGGTTTGAACAGGGACCGCAAAGCCGGGTTAAGCCGTGAGACCGAACAGAGGCTCCTGGCACTTTGGCGGCTCGAACAGCGTTAGGCTGCTGCCGCCGTCGTCAGTGGTTCGTGCAGTACCGGGAAGTTGACGCTGCGGGCAATGAAGCAGACCTGGCTGGCTTCGTGGTGAAGCTGCGGGACCAGGCTTGCGTGGGCGGGATCGGCAATGGTGACGTGCGGCTTCAACGTAACGCTTTCGAACTGCCCGCTGCCATCCCGATTCAGCTTCATGAGGCCCCCGGCGTTGTCCTCATAAGCGGTGACTACCACTCCGTGTTTGACGGCCACATGCAGGAAGGAGAGCATGTGGCATTGCGAGAGCGCGGCCAGCAGCAACTGCTCCGGGTTGTAACGCGTCCGGTCACCGTGGAACGTCGGATCTGCTGAACCCTTCAGGGTGGGAAGCCCCACGATTTCGATGTCATGGTCCCTGGAATATCCCCGGTAGCTGGCCGTGCCCTCTCCGAGGTTGCCGGTCCACCGGACAGTCAGCGCGTATTGGTGTTCGTGGAGGCCCATGCGGACAGTCTAGCTTTGGGGCTGCAACCGTCCGCACGGGCCTCCAGGAAGCATGGGTTAGACGTCTGCGGCCCGTGCACGCAAGGCCCTGGCTACGGCGTCGCGGTTTTCGAGCATCATGCGGCGCAAGGCTGCGCTCTCCTCCGGAAGTACGGCCAGGAACTCGTCTGTACGATCCACCGTGGCCTGCGTGGTGAGCTGTGCCGGGTAGAGACCCACCACGATCTGCTGGGCCAAGGCATGCGTCCGGTCCTCGACGATTCCGGGTACGGCCTCGAAATATTTCTCCGCGAAAGGCGCCAGCAGGGTCGTGTCCGCCACGCGCATGAAACCGGCCACGGCTGAGGCTTGCAGTGCGTTGGAAAGTTCTCCCTTCACCACGATCGAGTCCCACGCTGCTGCCTTGGCCTCCGGGGTGGGGATGGCGGCTTTCGCTTGGGCCGCTGCATTTTGGCCGTTGGAGGTGTTGTCGCGGGAAAGTTCCTCGTCGATCCGGGCTTGGCCCTGCCGTCCTCCAGCTACAAGGGCGGTCAGGAGCTCCCAGCGCATGTCCTGGTCGATGCTGAGGCCTCCGAGGACTTCCGTGCCGTCCAAGAGGGCCTGGATGCGGTCGAACTGTCCGCCGCTGCGTGCCAGTTGTGCGTAGGATTTGGCGAACTGCAACTGGGCGTCGGATCCCGCCTCGGCGGACGAGGCGAGCTCCCACAATTTGTCCGCAGCAGCAATCGTCGAGCCAACCTTGTGGTCCGCTGCCACGTAGTAGGTCAGCGTGGTGGCGAGCTGGCGCAACTGGACAAGGATCACCGAGGAGTCTGTTTCCGAGGCGATGTTCGCCAGGATCAGATCCACATAGCCGCGGGCCGGGGTTTCGCCGTCGCGTGCGGCGTCCCAGGCCGAACCCCACACCAAGGTGCGGGGCAGGCTTGCGGAGAAGTCCTTCAGGTGGGCCTTTGCCGTGGCAAGGGAGTGCCCATCAAGGCGGACCTTTGCGTAGGCGAGGTCGTCGTCGTTCAAAAGGATCAGGTCCGGCCGGGCTTTGCCGACCACCGAGGGGACCTCGGTAAGGGGGCCGTCGACGTCGAGTTCCTCGCGGTGGGTTCGCTCCAGCCTGCCTTCTCCTGAGAGTGAGTAGAAGCCGACGGCGAGGCGGTGTGGTCGGAGCGTTGGCTGCTCCTCGATCGCGGTCTGCAGGATCGAGAAGCCGGTGATGGTGCCATCAGCATCAACGGTTACTTCCGGTGCGAGGGTGTTCACGCCGGCAGTTTCGAGCCAGAGCTTGCCCCAAGCGTCCAGGTCGCGGCCGGAGGCTGCCTCGAGCTCCACCATGAGGTCTGCGAGTTCGGTGTTCTTCCAAGCGTGCTTGGCAAAGTACGTGCGGACGCCTGCCATGAACTGTTCCGGCCCCACCCAGGCCACCAGTTGCCGGAGCACGGAAGCGCCTTTGGCGTAGGTGATGCCGTCGAAGTTCACCTCGACGTCTTCGAGGTTGTTGATCTCGGCGAAGATCGGGTGCGTTGTGGGCAGCTGGTCCTGCTTGTAGGCCCAGGACTTTTCCACGGACGCGAACGTGGTCCAGGCCCGGTCGAATTCGGTGTTCTCGACCGCTGCCAGGTGGGACATGTATTCAGCGAAGGATTCGTTGAGCCAGAGGTCGTTCCACCAGCGCATGGTCACCAGGTCCCCGAACCACATATGTGCCAGTTCATGCAGGACCGTGATGGCGCGACGTTCAACCTGGGCGCCGGTGACTTTTCCGCGGAAGACGTAGCCTTCCAGGATCGTCACGGCCCCTGCATTTTCCATCGCTCCGGCGTTGAATTCCGGGACGAAGAGCTGATCGTATTTTTCGAACGGATACGGGCACCCGAACTGCCCCTCGAAGAACTCGAAACCCTGGCGGGTCAGTTCAAAGATGTTCTCCGCGTCGAGGTACTGCATGAGCGACTTGCGGGCAAACACCCCCAGCGGGATGACGCGGCCGTCGGAGCTGGTGACCTCGGAGCGGACCGACTGGTATGGTCCGGCAATCAAAGCCGTGACGTAGGAAGAAAGGCGCGGTGTAGGGGCAAAATTCCACACAGAACGCGCGGCGCCTTCGTCGGCAACCGCAGCTTCGACGGGAACGGGTGTGGGGGAGTTGGAGATGACATCCCAGTGCGAAGGTGCAGTGACGTTGAAGGTGAAGCTCGCCTTGAGGTCCGGCTGCTCAAAGACGGCGAACATGCGCCGGGAGTCTGGAACTTCGAATTGCGTGTAGAGGTAAACCTCGCCATCTACGGGGTCAACAAAGCGGTGGAGACCCTCACCGGTGTTCATGTAGGGAGCATCTGCCACCACCACGAGTTCGTTCTCTGCGGCGAGGTCCGGGAGCTGGATGCGGACGCCGTCGGAAACCTTCGCCGGGTCCAATTCGGTGCCGTTGAGGGTCACGCTGTGGACTTTGGCCGTGATGGCATCGATGAAGGTGGATGATCCCGGCCTTGCGGAAAACCTGACAACGGTGGTGGAGCCGAAAGTTTCTGCTCCCTGGGTCAGGTCCAAGGTGACGTCGTACGACTCGACGGTGAGTAGTTCGGCGCGGCTGGCGGCTTCGTCGCGCGTGAGGTTCAGGCCTGGCAAGTGGTGCCTCCGAAGATTATGGGATGGCCGGCCTGTCATGGCCGGACGCTGGTGTGAAGCCATTCTTTCACTCCGCGCCGGGAAGGCAAGGAGCGGGCGCCACAGTGTCGCTTCACGGAGTAGCGTTGGATTATGGCATCGTTCCGGGAGAGTCTCGATTTCCGCGCACTGAGGTTTGCGGTTGCCTTTCCGTTGCTGCTTGCGGTCGGGTTTGTGGTGTGCGCCCAGATGCTGCGCAATGACCTCCCCAACCCGGTTGCCGTGATGTGGAACGCCGACGGCGGCACTTCCTTCGCTCCTTTTGGCGCCTACGTCACAGGCGGCGCCGCCCTCATCACCTTTTGCGGTTGGGCAGTGTTCCTCCAGGCCGTGTCGATTTCCCGGCCGGTGGTCATGCGCCGCGTCATGATGGGCATGGGCCTCATGATCAGCCTTTTCATCACCACGGTGGTGGCCGCCGGCTTGGTCGGCCAGTCCGGGGTGGCTGATGCGCGCGAGTCCCACGTTGACCCGATCGTGCTGGCCATGGGCAGTGGCGCTGCCGTGGCCTTGGGTGTCGTTATGATGTTCGCTTTCAAGCCGGACCCGCGCTGGACCCGGGAGGACGACGTTGCGCTCGAAGAAGAGCTACGCCTTCTCGAAGATCCTGATCTCTCCAGGGACACGTTCCGGTTGTGGGTGCATGCACGTAGTTCCGTGTTCGTGATGATCATTGTCTCGGCTCTGTTCCCCGCTGCGCTGATAGCCGTCGCGGTTCCATGGCTCGGAGCCTTGGTAGCGGCGGCCGCTTTGGTCGGTGCTGGCTTGCTGTTTGCTCGGGTCCGTGCGGACCGGGGAGGGTTGCAGGTGTTTGCCGGCGGGATCGTGCGCGTCCTGACCGTTCCCGCCGTCGACATTGCTGCTGCAGCGCCGGCTGACGTAAAGGCCGCGGACTATGGCGGGTGGGGCTGGCGGCACCACGACGACGCCACCGCGATGCTCGTCAGCAGTGGACCGGCCGTCGTCGTAAGGAAACTTAACGGAGGCCGGGTGGCGCTGAGTGCGGGCACCGAGGCCTCGGCAGACAAACTCGCCGGTGTTCTCAACAGGGCAGCGCATCGTGCCCATGGCGACGGGCAGGCCCAATAACCCGGGTAGCGGTACCCTAGGTAGCGCATCCCTCAACGCCGCGCCCGGCCACGTGCCGTACCCGCGCGCCAGAAAGAATGGACTTCCTGTGACTACACCCCGCGTCCACATTGCTACGGACCACGCCGGCATGGAACTCAGTGCCCACCTGGTCAGCCACCTCACGGCCAAGGGCTACGAAGTGGTGGATCACGGGCCCAAGGAGTACGACGCCTTGGACGACTACCCGTCTTTCTGCATCAACGCCGGCCTTGCCGTTGTGGCTGACCAGAAAGCCGGTGTGCACGCTCTCGGCATCGTGCTGGGCGGCTCGGGCAATGGGGAACAAATTGCTGCCAACAAGGTCAACGGCGTCCGCGCTGCGTTGGCCTGGAACCTGTCCACCGCAAAGTTGGCCCGCGAGCATAACGATGCCAACGTCGTGGCTGTTGGCGGACGCCAGCACACCGTTGACGAGGCTACTGAACTCATCGAAGCCTTCCTTCAGGAACCCTTCAGCAACGACGAACGCCACGTTCGCCGAATCGGAAAAATCGCGGTGTACGAAACCACCGGCGAGATCGTCGAGTAGTGCCGGAGGGGCACTCGGTCCACAGGCTGGCCCGCCAATTCCAGGACGTCTTTGGCGGCTGGCCCCTGGACGTTTCCAGCCCGCAAGGCAGGTTTGCTGCCGGCGCTGAGCTACTTACCGGTCACACCATGGTTGAAGCCACCGCCCATGGAAAGCAGCTGTTCCTGAAGTTTGACCATGAGCTCTTTCTTCACGTCCATCTGGGCCTCTACGGTGCCTGGAGCTTCGGCGGCGATAGTTCCTTTACGGGTGCCTCCAGCATCGGGGCTCCCCGCCGTATCGGTGAACGGGAAACGGGCAGTTCTTCCGACGTCGCGTATGCGGGCCCGCCTCCTCCCGTGGGCGCTGTGCGGGTCCGGCTGGTGTCCGGGCACGGCTGGGCGGACCTGCGTGGGGCAACCACCTGTGCCGCCATCACTGCGGCCGAGGCAGCTGCGGTCCTGGCGCGTCTGGGCCCGGACCCGTTGCACAACGGCCAAGGAGACCGTGAGGAATTCATTCGTCGCCTCCGCCGCCGGAAGACAGCGGTGGCCTTGCTGTTGATGGACCAGTCGGTCCTGGCCGGTGTCGGCAACATTTACAGGGCCGAGGTGTTGTTCCGGCAGGCAGTCGATCCCTGGACGCCGGGGAGCAGCATTGATGCCGAAACCGCTGGCCGCCTTTGGGACGACACCGTGGACACCATGTCCGACGGCGTCCGCGACGGACGGATTGTTACGACGCCACCGACGTTGTGGACCGGCGGAGGCGCTGAAGCGCCCGACGGCGATGCCCACTTCGTCTATAAGCGGGGCGGCCTGCCCTGCCGGGCGTGCGGGACGCCTGTGGGAATGACGGAGATAGGCGCCCGCAAACTCTACTGGTGCCCCGGCTGCCAGGTTTAGCATTCTTTTTGGAACACAAAAGGGCCCCGATCCGTGGATCGGGGCCCTTCCTCGTGGAGGGGACGACGGGAATCGAACCCGCGTAATCAGTTTGGAAGACTGAGGCTTTACCATTAAGCTACGTCCCCAGGACGGATATCCTTGTTCTGGACATCTTCCCGGTGGCTGTTCAAGCCGGGTACAACTAAACCTAATTCCGGCGGCAGTGTCAAATGTGCATTCTTGGCTCGCTTGCCCGTAGACTGTCCTGTGCATTCGGGGTGTAGCTCAGCTTGGCTAGAGCGCCTGCTTTGGGAGCAGGAAGTCGCAGGTTCAAATCCTGTCACCCCGACTCTGTGTTTGTGTCCGCTCCAGGGGCACGACAGAACCCCATACCCACAAAATCAGGAGTACTTAGACTGTGAAGAGCGCTGTCGAGAACCTCACCGCAACGCGGGTCAAGCTCAACGTTGAGGTTCCCTTTGAGGAACTGAAGCCGAGCATCGATGCCGCGTACAAGACCGTTGCTTCGCAGATCCAGGTTCCCGGATTCCGCAAGGGCAAAGTTCCCTCCAAGCTCATCGACCAGCGCGTTGGCCGTGGCTACGTTCTGGAGACGGCCATCAACGATGGCCTCAACGGCTGGTACCAGGCTGCAGTCCAGGAGACCGGCGTTCGCCCCCTGAGCCGTCCCGAAGTTGAGATCACCGAGGTTCCGGACCCGTCCGCGACCGATGGCGAGCTCAAGTTCCAGGTGGAGATCGATGTCCGCCCCGAGATCGAGCTGCCCGACTACGCCGATATCAAGGTTGAAGTTGCTGCTGCTGAGTCTTCCGAAGCTGACGTCGACAAGGCCCTGGACGAACTCCGCGGCCGCTTCGGCACGCTGAAGTCCGTAGAGCGCCCTGCCAAGAACGATGACTTCCTGACCATCGACATCACCGCCACCATTGATGGCGAAGACATCGATTCAGCTTCCGGCCTTTCTTACCAGGTTGGTGCCGGCACCATGCTCGAAGGCCTTGACGAAGCCGTAACAGGCCTCTCTGCCGATGAAGAGGCAATCTTCGAGACCACGCTGGTTGGCGGCGACCACGCCGGCGAATCCGCTCAGGTGAAGGTTGTTGTCAAGGCCGTCAAGGAGCGCGAGCTCCCCGAGGCAAACGACGACTTCGCTCAGCTCGCCTCGGAGTTTGACACCCTTGCCGAGCTCCGTGAGGACCTCGCCAAGCAGGCTGCCGACTCCAAGGTAGTGGAGCAGGGCGTTGAAGCACGCGACAAGGTCCTGGACAAGCTCGTTGAGCTCGTTGAGGTTCCCGTTCCGGACTCCGTCGTCGAAGAGCAGATCGAAGCTCACTTCAACCCGGAGAACGCCCACGGCGAAGGTGACCACGACACCGAGGAGCACCGCGCCGAGGTAAAGGCCAACACCGAGCGCGCCTTCCAGAACGAGATCATCCTCGACGCCATTGCGGACAAGGAAGAAGTGGACGTCAGCCAGAACGAGCTGATCGACTACATCGTGACCACCGCAAGCCAGTACGGCATGGACCCTAACCAGTTTGCCCAGATCATTGATCAGAGCGGCCAGGTTCCCATGATGGTTTCCGAGGTTCGCCGCCGCAAGGCCCTGGCCGTAGTGCTGGGTCAGGCCGAGGTAGTCGACTCCGAGGGCAACAAGGTTGACCTCACCGACTTCGTCCGTCCCGCAGGCGAAGCAGCCTCGGAAGAGGCTGCGGCAGTCGAAGCAATCGAAGAAGCAGACGTTGTCGCCAGCGACGACCCCGCAGCAGTGAAGTTCTAGTTAACGACTTCGACCGGCCCCGGATCCTGTGATCCGGGGCCGGTTTGCTTTAAGGCTGAACATTGGTGCTGAACGCAGACGTGCGCCGTCAGCGAACAGTGCGATTTCGGCGAACAAATCGCCCATGAAAACGGTTAGTGTCCAAGTAGTGAAGTTCAGTGAGGTCACTGGCACCAGCGAGAGGTAAGTACTTATGTCACAGCAATCAGAGGCTCCCCGGATGGCAACTGTCGATCCCGCAGCCCAGGACAACTACATCTACAACCGCCTGCTGAAAGAGCGCATTATCTGGCTCGGCTCTGAAGTCCGTGACGAGAACGCCAACGCCATCTGCTCCCAGCTCCTCCTCCTCTCGGCCGAAGACCCGGAGAAGGACATCTACCTGTACATCAACTCCCCGGGTGGTTCCGTGACTGCCGGCATGGCTATCTATGACACCATGCAGTTCATCCCGAACGACGTCGTCACCGTGGCAACCGGCCTGGCAGCGTCCATGGGCCAGTTCCTTCTTTCCTCCGGCACCAAGGGCAAGCGTTACGCAACGCCCAACGCCCGCATCCTGATGCACCAGCCATCGGGCGGCATCGGCGGTACGGCCTCGGACATCAAGATCCAGGCAGAGCTGATCCTCCACATGAAGAAGGTCATGGCTGAGCTAACGGCCGAACAGACGGGGCAGTCCGTGGAAACCATCCTCAAGGACAACGACCGCGACAAATGGTTTACGGCTTCCGAGGCCCTTGAGTACGGCTTCTTCGACAAGATCTCCGCGCACGCCGGATCTGTTGCCGGTGGCGGCGGAACGGCCAACCAGTCGAACTCCGAAAACTAACCGGCACCAAGAACCACTGAAACCCCAGGAGTAAAGAACATGAACTACAACTTCGGATGGTCTGCCGGTAATCTCCCGTCCAGCCGTTACGTCCTGCCCCAGTTCGAGGAGCGCACGCCTTACGGCTTCAAGCGCCAGGATCCGTACACCAAGCTGTTTGAGGACCGCATCATCTTCCTCGGCGTCCAGGTTGACGACGCTTCCGCTGACGACATCATGGCCCAGCTGCTGGTCCTTGAATCGACTGACCCGGACCGCGACATCACCCTCTACATCAACTCGCCGGGCGGCTCGTTCACGGCCATGACGGCCATCTACGACACCATGCAGTACATCCGCCCGGAGATTCAGACGGTGTGCCTGGGGCAGGCTGCCAGTGCGGCTGCGGTTCTGCTTGCCGCTGGTACGCCCGGCAAGCGCCTGGCCCTGCCAAACGCCCGCGTTCTGATTCACCAGCCGGCTCTTTCCGGTGGCCAGGGCGGACAAGCGTCGGACCTCGAGATCCAAGCGGCGGAAGTCATGCGCATGCGCACTTGGCTTGAGGACACACTGGCGCACCATTCGGGCCGTACGTCCGAGCAGGTCAACAACGACATCGAGCGGGACAAGATCCTCACCGCTGCGGACGCCCTGAGCTACGGTCTCATTGACCAGGTTCTGGACTCCCGGAAGATCAAGCCCCAAGCGATCGCCCGGTAACGCACGGATTTCGACGCCGGTGCGGTTCACGAAATATGGACCGCACCGGCGTTCTGTTTCCACCCAAGCAGCCCATTGTGACCTAGAGTGGATGTAGTCACGGTGGTGTCGACCGCGGCATAGCCGCACACTCGAGTACGGCGCGGAGCCGCATCACCCGCATGCAACGAAGGGATTCCCACATGGCTCGGATTGGCGAGAGCACGGATCTGCTGAAGTGTTCTTTCTGCGGAAAGAGCCAGAAGCAGGTACGGAAGCTGATTGCCGGGCCCGGTGTCTACATCTGCGATGAGTGCATCGAGCTTTGCAACGAGATCATCGAAGAAGAACTCGCCGAAGTCTCCGATCTTGGTAGTTTCGAACTGCCCAAGCCTCGTGAAATCTTCGACTTCCTGCAGGAATACGTCATCGGCCAGGAACCCGCAAAACGTTCCCTGGCGGTAGCGGTCTACAACCACTACAAGCGCATCCAGGCCGGACACGCACCCAAGTCAGGAAGCCTGGGCGAGGGCTCGCACCACGAGGACGTGGAGATCGCCAAGTCCAACATTCTCCTGATCGGTCCCACGGGGTGCGGCAAGACCTACCTGGCCCAGACACTTGCCCGCCGACTTAACGTGCCCTTCGCCGTAGCCGACGCCACCGCACTGACCGAGGCCGGCTATGTCGGTGAAGACGTCGAGAACATCCTGCTCAAGCTCATCCAGGCTGCTGACTACGATGTCAAGAAGGCCGAGCAGGGCATCATCTACATTGATGAAATCGATAAAATTTCCCGCAAGAGCGAGAACCCCTCGATCACCCGTGACGTATCCGGTGAAGGCGTCCAGCAGGCTCTCCTGAAGATTCTTGAGGGCACTGTGGCCTCCGTTCCACCTCAAGGCGGACGGAAGCACCCGCACCAGGAATTCATCCAGATCGACACCACCAATGTCCTCTTCATCGTGGCCGGTGCCTTCGCCGGGCTGGAAGACATCATTGGTTCACGATCCGGGCGCAAAGGCATCGGATTCGGTGCGCCGCTCAACGAAGCCCGGGACAACGTGGATACTTACGGCGAAGTGATGCCGGAGGATTTGCTCAAGTTCGGTCTCATTCCGGAATTCATTGGGCGGCTCCCTGTGATCACCACTGTGTCAAGCCTGGACAGGCCGGCGCTGATCCAGATTCTGTCCACTCCCAAGAACGCTCTGGTGAAGCAGTACCAGAAGATGTTCCAGTTGGATGGCGTTGAGCTGCAGTTCGACGACGACGCCTTGGACGCCATAGCGGACCAGGCCTTGGAACGGGGCACGGGGGCACGTGGACTCCGGGCCATCATGGAAGACGTGTTGCTGCCGGTCATGTTCGATCTCCCCAGCAGGGACGACATCGCCACCGTGGTTATCACCGCCGACGTCGTGGCAAAGAAAGCACAGCCCACCATGATCGCCCACGACGTCGTGGCGAAGCGCCGGAATAAGTCGGCTTAGCCTCCTGTTGGCCTAAACAAGACGCAGTCCATTTGGGGCTGCCGTCATGCCACACATACACCCTTCAGAGGAGTTCCCTGTGCCTGAACTGATTGCGCCCGAAGAGAACGTCAACAAGGCTGATTTCTGGTTCGACCCCGTCTGCCCTTTCGCGTGGATCACGTCGCGTTGGATTGGCGAGGTGGAGCAGGTACGGGGCATCGAGACAGAATGGCACGTCATGAGCCTCTCGGTGCTCAACGAGGGGCGTGACCTTCCCGGGAACTACCGCGCCATGATGGACGATAGCTGGGGTCCCGTTCGAGTAATCATCGCAGCCCAGGAGCTCCACGGCAGCAGCTACGTCAAGCCCTTGTACGACGCCATGGGAGAGCAGATTCACCATGAGGGCAACAAGGACCGCGCTTCGGTGATCCAGAAGGCCCTCGCCGAGACCGGACTTCCCGCCGATCTGGCACGCTTTGCTGACTCAGATGAATATGATGCCCAGCTTCGTGAAAGCCATGATGCCGGTATTTCATTGGTCGGCCAGGATGTCGGTACACCCGTTGTGGCCGTCAACGGCACGGCCTTCTTCGGTCCGGTCCTGACACGGATTCCCCGGGGCGAAGAAGCAGGAAAGATCTGGGATGCCACGGTGACTTTGGCCGGCTACCCGCATTTCTTTGAGCTGAAGCGCAGCCGCACTGAAAGCCCTGAGTTCAACTAGCGGTTACCCTCTACTTCAGGAACCGTGAGGTCCGCCTGTCGGCGAGTATCTTCCCGTTGGTCTGGCATGTGGGGCAGTACTGGAGTGAGGTGTCCGCGAAGGACACCTCACGGACGGTCTCTCCGCACACCGGACATGGCTGGCCGGTCCTGGCGTGCACCCTGAAGTTACTGCGCTTGGTGTCCTTGAGTTCGCTGGAGGGTTTTCCGGCTGCTGCGTTGACGGCACCCACCAAGACCTCCTGCATGGCCTGATAGAGCCGGGCAACTGTTGCCTGGTCCAAGGACTTGGCCGTGGCAAAGGGCGAAATCCTGGCCGCATGGAGAATCTCGTCGCTGTAGGCATTGCCTATTCCAGCGATGACGCTCTGGCTGCGCAGCAGGCCCTTGATCTGCTGGGAACTGGACCCGAGTATCGCGGCCAGCGCGTCAAGATCGAAGTCCGGGCTGAGGGGCTCCGGGCCCAGCGTTGCGATCCCCGGAACGTCCCCGGGATCCCTCACCACATAGATGGCGAGGCTCTTTTTGGTTCCCGCTTCGGTCAGGTCCACTCCGATATGAGCATCGTCGGCAGGTCGGTGGAGCAGGAGCCGAGCTGAGATGTTGCTTTTTCCCATCCGAAGGCCGGCCGAGGACGGATGCTCGGTGTAACGGACCCAGCCCGCCTTGGCCAAATGGAAGACAAAGAACAGGCCCTCAACGTCAATGCAGACGAACTTTCCCAAGCGTTGTACGCCTTGGACTGTCCGGCCTTCCAGGGAGGCGTAGGGAGGATCCGCAGTCTTCAGGGCCGAGAAGGAGTTGATGCGGACTTCGGTCAGCACAGCCCCACGGAGTTGGGTGTCCAGGTACATGCACAGGCCGTGCACTTCGGGGAGTTCCGGCATGGTCAATACTTTGCCACAGGTAGCTGTCCGCCCGCAGGAGAACTACAGGTTTGTAGTTCTTTCAAAGCCCTTGTGCATCGTGGACAGCGGGACAACAATGGTTCTTACCCACTTCGAAAGAAGAGGGACACGGAAACCAAAGATTCAGTGATTGCAACCAACGCAGCCTTCGGCAAAGTTGGACGCAACCTACCAGTGATGAGGTAGGAAGACCTGAAATTCCAAGGATTCCGCCAGACTGTCAAGACATCACCAGACAGCCGAAAAGTCGAAGCCCCACCAACGGCAAAACGCTGATGGGGCTTCCCCTTTGCCCTGAAACGGGCGGCCGGCTATTTCTAGGACGCGGGCTGTTCCTCGGCAGGTGCCAGGACGACATCGCTGACCGTCAGTTCCCCTTCACCGGACTGGAGGGTGATCTCCCGCGCGTTTGCGGCTGCCTTCAAGTCACCGAGGCCGGCCTTGAGTTGGGCGACGAGAACCTCGGAAGCGGTAATGGATGCGGACAGCACTTCGGTCCGCTGCTTCACTTTCGCCTCCGACTTTGCCTTGCGGATGCCGCTGAGTGCTACGCCCACGGTTCCGAGCATGGTGGTGTCGCCGTCGGTGACTTCCAAGGCTGCCGGCCACTGGGCACGGTGAACCGAACCTGTGCGCCACCAGCCCCAAACCTCTTCAGTTGCGAAGGGCAGGAACGGCGCAAACAGGCGCAGGAGCGAGTCCAGCGTTGTCGCCAGGGCGGCCAGGACGGACGCCTGCTCGGTTTCGCCGGCGGCACCGTAGGCGCGGTCCTTGATGAGTTCCACGTAGTCGTCCGTGAACTGCCAGAAGAACGACTCCGTGATCTGGAGTGCGCGGGCATAGTCGTAGTTCTCAAACGCCTTGGTGGACTGGGCAACAACGTCGGACAGTTGTGCCAACAATGCGCGGTCCAACGGATTGGAGAGCACTGAAAGGTCCGATGCGACCACTGAGTTCTCGGTGGCACCGAGGTTGAGCACGAACTTCGAGGCGTTCAGCAGTTTGATGGCCAGGCGGCGGCCGATCTTCATCTGGGCGATCTCGTATGCAGTATCTGCGCCGAGCTTGGCCGAAGCTGCCCAATAGCGGACCGCGTCCGATCCGTACTCGTTCAGCACATCCGTGGGCACAACAACGTTGCCTTTGGATTTGGACATCTTCTTGCGGTCCGGGTCCAGGATCCAGCCCGAGATGGCCGCGTGCTTCCACGGCGCGTTCTTCTGCAGGGCGTCTGCGCGGACCACCGAGGAGAACAGCCAGGTGCGGATGATGTCGTGTCCCTGCGGGCGGAGGTCGAAGGGGTAGACCTTGGAGAACAATTCCTCGTCACGGCTCCAGCCGCCCACAATCTGCGGGGTCAGCGATGACGTTGCCCAGGTGTCCAACACATCGGCGTCGCCGGTGAAGCCATTGGCCTGGTCGCGCTGCGATTCGTCGAATCCCGGAGCAGCGTCCGCAGCAGGGTCCACGGGCAGCATCTCGTCCGAAGGCAGGATCGGGTTGTCATAGTCCGGGTTGCCCTGGGCGTCCAGCGGGTACCAGACAGGGATGGGCACGCCGAAGAAGCGCTGGCGGGATACGAGCCAGTCGCCATTCAGGCCTGCGATCCAGTTCTCATAACGGGAACGCATGAAGGCCGGGTGGAAGGTGATTTCCTGCCCACGGCCGATCAGGCGTTCGCGGCGTTCTTCATCACGGCCGCCATTACGGATGTACCACTGACGGGAGGTAACAACCTCAAGGGGCTTGTCACCCTTTTCGAAGAAGTTCACCGGGTGGGTGATCTTCTTGGGTTCACCGTCCAAAAGTTCCGCCGCCTTGAGCAGTTCAACTACGGCTTCCTTGGCGGAGAATGCAGTCTTGCCGGCGATCGAAGCGTAGGCCTCCTTGCCGGCGTCGGTGGTGATCCATTCAGGGGTCTCGGCAATGATGCGGCCGTCGCGGCCCATGATGGCGCGGGTGGGCAGCTGCAGCTCACGCCACCACGTGACGTCGGTCAGGTCACCGAAGGTGCACACCATGGCGATGCCGGAGCCCTTGTCCGCCTTGGCAAGGGGATGGGCCTTAACCTCAAGCTCCACATCAAACAACGGCGACTTCACGGTCTTGCCGAAGAACGGCTGGTACCGCTCGTCGTCCGGGTTTGCCACCAGCGCCGCACAGGCAGCAAGAAGTTCCGGGCGGGTGGTCTCGATGAAGATCTTCCCGCCGTCTTCGGTGAAGAAGGGGTAGCGGTAGTAGGCGCCGGCAACTTCACGGTCTTCAAGCTCAGCCTGGGCGACGGCGGTACGGAATGTCACATCCCAGAGGGTGGGTGCTTCGGCCATGTAGGCGTCACCGGCGGTGAGGTTCTTGAGGAAGGCGCGCTGGGACACCGCACGTGAGGTGTCGTCGATGGTGCGGTAGGTAAGGTCCCAGTCCACGGACAAGCCAAGGGTTTGGAACAGGTTCTCGAAGACCTTCTCGTCCTCAACGGCGAGTTCTTCACATAGTTCGATGAAGTTCTGGCGCGAAACGACGTCGAAATCGCGCTGGTTCTTGGCCGGCTGTGCCGGGGGTGTGTAGTCGGCTTTGTAGGGGATGGCGGGATCGCAACGCACACCGTAGTAGTTCTGGACGCGGCGCTCGGTGGGCAGGCCGTTGTCGTCCCAGCCCATGGGGTAGAAAACGTTCTTGCCGGTCATGCGCATGTACCGGGCCTGGACGTCGGTCTGGGTGAAGGAGAACATGTGGCCCACGTGGAGCGAGCCGGATGCCGTGGGCGGGGGAGTGTCGATCGAGTAGACCTGCTCCCGGGTGGTGTCCGGGTTGAACTTGTAGGTTCCTTCGTTCAGCCAGCGCTGCGTCAAGGCAGCCTCAAGGCCTTCAAGGGCCGGCTTGTCGGGAACGTTGATGGGGGCGGTGGCGGGCGTGTCTGTACCCTGCGTTGATTCAGCCATGCACCAATTGTTTCATGGCTTGGCGTGGAGGCCGGCCCGCAGGCGGAGCACGAGCCCCCGATAAGGTAGTTGCATGACTTTGCCAGCGCACAACGCTCCTTCCGAACAGAACGCAGACAACAACAGGACGGCCGTCGTAACCGGTGCGAGCACCGGCATCGGCGAGGCCACGGTGAAGGCGCTTGCTGCTGCCGGATGGAGAGTTTTCGCCGTGGCGCGCCGGGCGGACAGGCTGGACGCGTTGGCGGCCCATACCGGTGCCGTGCCGTTCCCCGCTGACATCACGGCGGACGACGACGTCGCGGCCTTGCTCGCGGCCGTCACCAAAGCCGGGGGTGCAGACACGCTCATCAACATCGCCGGCGGTGCACGGGGCGCTGACACGATCGCTAACGCGGACACTGAGGATTGGGAATGGATGTATCAGGTAAACGTCCTGGGCACCATGAAGATTACCCGCGCATTCCTGCCCATGCTGCGGGAAAACGGCGAAGGAACCGTCCTCAACCTCACCTCCACGGCAGGGTTGTCTGCCTACGAAGGCGGCGCGGGCTACAACGCAGCCAAGTTTGCCCAGCACGCCATGACCAATGCACTCCGCTTGGAAGAGGTGGGCAACAACGTCCGGGTCATTGAGGTCGCTCCGGGCCTGGTGCACACAGAGGAGTTCGCACTGAACCGCCTTGGTGACAAAGACGCAGCTGCAAAGGTTTATGCCGGTGTGGACAAACCGCTCACCGCCGAGGACGTGGCCGGCGTGGTGGCGTACTCAGTGTCGTTGCCGCACCACATCAACCTCGACCAGATCGTCATCCGCCCCGTGGCCCAGGCTGCGAACCACAAGTTGATCCGCAAAGAAGGCTAAGGCCCCTCAGTCAGCCGGGAGGATTAGTGTAGCCATGATGGCTGCGTGGTCCGAACCGGGTACCCGGTGGACGGCATAATCACTGCTGCCAATCCGGGACGAGGTGACCATATGGTCGATCACGATACCAGGCAATGCCGGCCCTTCCATCGGCCAGGAGGGAGAGAACCGTGCACTGGAGGCTATCCCGACGTCGACGAGCTTCTTGCCGTCCTGACCTGCGCGGGAATCATGCCGGCTTAGGCCATTATCAAGCAACGCCCGGAACTCGGAGTGATCGTACGTTGCATTGAAATCTCCCATCAGCAACTGATTACCCGGGCGGGAGCCCTGCCGGGCCACCTTCTCCAGATCACTGCGCCACTGATTAATCCGCTCGTCCACCGGCGGCAGTGCGTGCACGTTGGTCAGGCTCAGCGTGGACTTGGCGGCGGACGCCGAGTCCGTCACGAGGACCCGCGTGACGTCAATCCGGAAGGGCGTATCAGGCAGGAGCCCGTCCGGCTCCAGCGGAAAGAGCGAATACACGGCTCCACCGGAGGCGTCGTCGTTGGGCGAACTGACACGGTTCGGCAGGACGTCTTCCATACCCGCCGAGCCCAGGCGGTCCTCCAGCGCCTGCGTGTGCTCCTGGATGGTCAGCAGCTGAATCCCATTGTCCCGGACCAGTTTCACGATGGTGGCGGCGTCCGCCTCCCCGTATTCAGAATTGAGGCTCATCACCTTCAACGGAACAGTGGCAGTACCGGAAGGCAGTGCCTCGGGCCTTTCGACGTCCAACGGGAACAGCCAGAACAACTGGACCGCCAGCAGGGCCGCCGTCGTGATGATGACCCATCGCCGCCGCCCCACCAAGGCAAGCACCAGGGAAATCGCCGAGGGCAGCACCATCCAGGGCGTGAAGGACAACAACTGCACCACTATCAAGGGCCATTCCGCCGGAATCGCGCGGAACATCGATACGCCGGCCACGGGCAGCGCAGCGAGCAATGCCAACACCGGCCACGCCACGGAAGCCCGGCGCGGAGCGGGGCGGGTTTCCATCACGGCAGGCGCAGGGTGTGTCATGGGCTTGAGTCTATGCACCGCCAACCTGACCGGACTCCATCCAAAGGATGAACTCTGAAGTAGAGCAAGGCCCTCAGCTGCCGTTAGACTTGGAGGACCAGCTTCGACCCGGCCATCACCGGTGAGCTTCCGGAAGAACAGCACCAGCCACCGGCCTAGGTGGCAGACGCCCAGTAGAACCGGACGGGTAAGCCCGTCACAGCAGTAATGAGAGGCCGGAATATCTGTTCCGGTAAGTGAGGTGGTACCGCGGTACCTGCGCAGCCGACAGGCAGCACAGACGCCGTCCTCGCATCCTGACAGTCAACCAGCTATCACAGGATATGAGATGACCCACTACCCCAAGGCCTCAGCGTCTTCGTCCGGCACGTACGGCGTGTCCGCTTCCGTGAAGTTCCCGGAGATCGAAGAGCGCATCCTCAAATACTGGGACGAAGACGGCACCTTCCAAGCCAGCATCGACCAACGTGATGCGGGCAAGGACGGAAGCAACGAGTTCGTCTTCTACGATGGCCCTCCCTTCGCCAACGGCCTCCCTCACTACGGCCACCTCCTGACGGGCTACGCCAAGGACCTTGTAGGCCGTTACCAGACCCAACGTGGCAAGCGCGTGGAGCGCCGCTTCGGCTGGGACACTCATGGCCTGCCGGCTGAACTCGAAGCCATGAAGCAGTTGGGCATGACGGACAAGACCCAGATCGAAGCCATGGGCATCGACAAATTCAACGACGCCTGCCGGGCCTCGGTCATGAAGTACGCCAACGAGTGGAAGGCCTACGTCACCCGCCAGGCGCGCTGGGTGGACTTCGAAAACGACTACAAGACGCTCAACGTCGAGTACATGGAGTCTGTGCTCTGGGCCTTCAAGCAACTGCATGAGAAAGGCCTCACCTACAACGGTTACCGCGTCCTCCCGTACTGCTGGAAGGACGAGACACCGCTGTCCAACCATGAACTCCGCATGGACGACGACGTCTACAAGAACCGCCAGGACCAGACCGTCACTGTGACGTTCCCCGTCAAGGCAGGGGAGTCCGAACTCTCCAAGGCCCTGGAAGGGGTGCAGGCGCTCGCCTGGACCACCACGCCCTGGACGTTGCCCACCAACCTGGCGCTCGCCGTCGGGCCTGACATCTCCTATGCGGTCCTGCCCGCAGGACCTGCCGGTGTCAAGGCCGCGTCCGCTGAAGCGCCGGTCACGGGCAGCTTCCTGCTGGCGGCTGACCTTGTGGGATCCTATGCCAAGGATTTGGGATACGACGACGCCGCTGCTGCGGCTGCCGCTGTGGTGGCCACTCACACAGGCACCGAGTTGGCAGGGCTTGAATACGAACCGCTCTGGAACGACTTTGCCGATGCTGAGAAGTACGGCACGCAGAACGCCTGGCGCTTCCTTGTGGCCGATTACGTCACCACCACCGACGGTACGGGCATCGTCCACCAGGCTCCCGCCTATGGTGAAGATGACCAGAAGGTCTGTGAGGACGCCGGCATCCCCGTGGTGCTCTCCGTTGACGAAGGCGCCCGGTTCCTGCCGCTGTTCGCACACGGTGAGCTTGCCTCGATCGTTGGCCTCCAGGTCTTCGACGCCAACAAACCCATTACCCAGGTTCTCCGCGCCGACGGACGTTTGGTCCGCCAAGCCAGCTACGAGCACAGCTACCCCCATTGCTGGCGCTGCCGGAACCCCCTGATCTACCGTGCCGTGTCCTCCTGGTACGTGGAAGTGACCAAGTTCAAGGACCGCATGTCCGAGCTGAACCAGGAGATCAACTGGATCCCGGGCAACGTCAAGGACGGCCAGTTCGGCAAGTGGTTGGACAATGCCCGCGATTGGTCCATCAGCCGCAACCGGTATTGGGGTTCCCCCATCCCCGTGTGGCAGTCTGACGACCCCGAGTACCCTCGCACAGACGTCTACGGATCCCTGGCAGATCTTGAAGCCGACTTCGGCCGCCTCCCGATGAACAATGAAGGTCAGGTGGATCTGCACCGGCCGTTCATCGATGAGCTGACGCGTCCGAATCCGGACGACCCCCGTTCTCCGGCAGAGGGCCAGTCCACCATGCGCCGTGTTGAAGACGTGTTGGACGTCTGGTTCGACTCCGGTTCCATGCCGTACGGGCAGGTGCACTACCCCTTCCAGAACGAGGAGTGGTTCGACACCCACAACCCTGCGGACTTCATCGTGGAGTACATCGGGCAGACGCGCGGCTGGTTCTATATGCTGCACATCCTTTCCACGGCATTGTTTGACCGCCCGGCGTTCCGTAATGTGATCAGCCACGGAATCGTGCTGGGCTCCGACGGCCAGAAGATGTCCAAGAGCCTGCGCAACTACCCGGACGTGTCCGAGGTCCTGGACCGCGACGGTTCCGATGCCATGCGCTGGTTCCTCATGTCCAGCCCCATCCTGCGCGGCGGCAACCTTGTGGTGACCGAACAGGGTATCCGCGACGGCGTCCGCCAGGTCATCCTGCCGCTGTGGAACGTGTACAGCTTCTTCACGCTGTACACCAATGCCTCGAACGTAGTGGATGGGACAGCGTCGGGCTACGAAGCGAAGCTGCGCTACGACGGCTACGCCGACACCTTGGACCAGTACCTCCTGGCCAATACTGGTGACCTCGTCCGCAATGTCACCGCAAGCCTGGACAGCTACGACATCTCCGGAGCCTGCGATGAATTGCGCAGCTACCTGGACATGCTCACCAACTGGTACGTTCGCCGCAGCCGCCAGCGCTTCTTCGACGAGAACGTTGACGCCTTTGATGCGCTCTACACTGCCCTTGAAGCAGTGTGCCGCGTCAGTGCGTCCTTGTTACCCCTGGTGACGGAAGAGATCTGGCGTGGGCTCACCGGTGGCCGTTCGGTTCACTTGGCTGACTGGCCTGACGCTTCGCTGTTCCCGTCCAACCCGGCATTGGTTGAAGCAATGGACCGTGTCCAGCAGATCTGCTCCACCGGCTCCAGCCTTCGGAAAGCCGCGAACCTGCGCGTCCGGTTGCCGTTGCAGGAACTGACTGTGGTGGCACCCGGTGCAGATGCGCTGGAAGGGTTTGCCGCCGTCGTCGCCGATGAACTGAACCTGCGTTCCGTCCGCCTCCTGGACGCTGCGACTGCCTCGCCCGAGGAGTTCGGCATTGAGCAGAAGCTCGTGGTCAACGCCCGGGCCGCTGGTCCGCGCCTGGGCAAGAACGTGCAGCAGGCCATCAAGGGATCCAAGTCCGGCGATTGGTCTGTCAATGAAGCCGGAGTGGTGGTGGCCGGTGGACTTGAGCTGGAGCCGCAGGAGTACACGCTGGAGACTGTCGTGGCAGAAGCGGCCGACGGCGGTAGCTCGGCTGTCGCTGTGCTGCCTGGGGGTGGGTTTGTTGTCCTGAACACCGAGGTCACTCCTGAACTTGCAGCCGAGGGCCTGGCCCGCGATATGGTCCGCGCCATCCAGCAGGCACGCAAGGACGCCGGACTCAACGTGAGCGACCGCATCCGCACTTCCGTGGAGGCTGCCCAAGACGTGGTGGATGCCCTGGAGGCGAACTCGGAACTCGTCAAGACTGAGACGCTGACGTTGGAACTGGAGGTTCTGTTGGCCAGTGTCGACGAGCCACAGGTCACCGTTGCAAAGGCAGGGGCCTGATCCATGACCGACGAATTCTCCGTTGAAAGCGTCTATGCCGAGCTTCTGGGCCGCGCCCCGGAAAACAAGATGGAGCCGCGCCTTGCTCCGTTGTTCCGTGCCATGGACGTGCTGGGGGAGCCGAACAAGGCTTACCCGATCATCCACATCACCGGCACCAACGGCAAAACGTCCACGGCCCGCATGATCGAAGCCGGTCTGCGTGCCCACGGACTGAGCACGGGCCGTTACACCAGCCCGCACCTGTCCAAGGTGACGGAGCGCATCAGCATTGACGGCGAGCCCGTGCCGGACGCAACGTTCGTGCGTATCTGGGACGAGATCCGCCCTTACCTCGAAATCGTGGACAGCGAGCTCGTTGCCGACAACCAGCCGCGGCTGACCTACTTCGAATGCCTGACCATTCTTGGCTTTGCTGTGTTCGCTGATCAGCCTGTTGATGTTGCCGTGATGGAAGTTGGCTTGGGAGGCATCACCGATGCCACCAACGTTGGTGACGGCCAAGTCTCAGTGATCACGCCGATTTCCCTGGACCACACGGATCTTTTGGGCGACACCACCGAGGACATCGCCTACGAGAAGTCCGGCATCATCAAGCCCGGTGGCTTCCTCGTGAGCGCCGCCCAGCCCGTAGATGCGGCCCAGGTCCTCCTGGAGAAGGCGCGCGAAGTGGACGTGCCGTTCCGATTCGAAGGCGTTGAGTTCGGTGTAGAGTCCCGCAGCGTTGCTGTGGGTGGCCAGGTCCTGACCATCCAGGGACTCGCCGGCCGCTACGAAGACCTGCTGCTGCCGTTGCATGGTGCCCACCAGGCCGAGAATGCAGCTGTCGCCGTCGCGGCCTTGGAAGCATTCTTCGGTGGGGGAGAGAGGGAACTCGACGCCGAGGTCCTCAAGGAAGCCTTTGGCACCGTGACTTCGCCCGGCCGGCTCGAAGTTGTGCGCACCGCCCCCACGGTCGTGGTGGATGCTGCGCACAATCCTGACGGCATCCGTGTCTCCTCCGAAGCGATCCAGGAGGCCTTCAGCTTCAGCAAGCTGGTGGTTGTTGTTGGCGTTCTTCGGGAGAAGGATGCGGAGGAGATCCTGAAGACCCTCAAGGAATCTCTGGGCGGCCTCGCCGAGGAATTCTGCTTCACCCAATCCAACTCAGCGCGTGCTGTTCCGGCAGCGGAACTGGCCGAACTTGCCGTCGACCTCGGTTTCGGCGAGGACAACGTCCACATCGCCGAGAAGCTGGACGATGCCTTGGAATGGGCTGTGGAGCGCGCCGAATCCAACGACGACCTCGCCGGCGGTGTCCTGGTGACGGGTTCCATCACCGTGGTGGCCGAGGCAAGGATCCTGCTCGGAAAGGCGAGTGCCTAGTATGGCGAAGATGACCAAAGCCCAGCGCGAATGGCGGCCCGGCATGCCCAGGAAGCGACGGTCCACCAAGGTGATGTTCGCTTCCACTGTGCTCCTGCTTGAAGCCTTTGTGGCCTTCTTCGGCACGCTGGCGGTCTTCGGCCTGAGGCGTGGGGAAGTTGACCCCGGCATCATTCTGGGGGTTGGCATAGCGCTGACGGTGGTGCTGGTTTTGGCGTGCGCCGTTCTGTCCAGGCCCTGGGGTATCGGGCTTGGTTGGGGACTGCAGCTGGTGCTGATCCTGACGGGCTTCGCCGAACCCACCATGTTCATTGTGGGGATTCTGTTTGCCATCTGCTGGTGGTACGGGATCCGGACCGGCATGCGGATCGACCGCGAGGTGGCCCAACGGGACCGCGAGCAAGCGGAATGGGACGCAGCCCACGGTGACCAGGCTGGCCCGCAAACCCCGTAAACTGGCTGGGAAAACCACCGAACACAAGCCACTGAACATTCACAGTGGAGAACAATCACATTGGAGCAACTGTGAGCATTGAACGGACCCTTGTCCTGGTCAAGCCCGACGGCGTCGCCCGCAACCTGGGTGGAAGCATCCTCGCCCGGATCGAAGCCAAGGGCTACACGCTGGCGGAGCTGAAGAAGGTCAACGCTACCCGCGAACTGCTGGAGCAGCATTACGAGGAACACGTGGGCAAGCCGTTCTACGAGCCTCTGGTTGAGTTCATGCTCAGTGGGCCTGTTATCGCGGCGGTCTTCGAAGGCCACCGCGTGATCGAAGGTTTCCGCTCGCTGGCCGGAACCACGGATCCGACGACGGCGGCACCGGGCACCATCCGCGGCGACTTCGGCCGCGACTGGGGTCTGGCAGTCCAGCAGAACCTCGTTCACGGTTCCGACTCGGTCGACTCTGCTGAACGTGAAATCAAGATCTGGTTCGAGGGCTAAACCCGCCTCACCCGAGACAACAGTTAGGCCAGTGTTCTTCGTGAACATTGGCCTTAACTGTTATCTCGCGAGCGGTGGTTCTACGCCGTCGAGGGAACAAAGAGGTGGATGAAGGAGAAGAAGATCGTGGCGATCACGGCGATATACAGCAGGGCAACGATGATCCATCCCGATCCGGACAAAAGCTTCACCAGTGCCGGTGGCGCCTTGATGACCCCGGTAGTGATATTGCGGATGCTCACCCAGACGAACAGCGGGATCATGGCTGCCCACACCACCATGCAGAATGGGCACAGCACATGGATGACGTAGAGGGCCTGGGACCAAAGCCACACAACGAAGGCAAAACCAAGGGTCACGCCCGCTTGTAGGCCCAGCCAGTATCCACGTGAGTACTTGGCTCCCGCGAGAATGCCCACGGCCGTAGTGATAATGACAGCGAAGGCGACGATGCCGATGAACATGTTGGGGAACCCGAACACCGAGCTTTGGGGTGTCTGCATCACGGCGCCGCAGGAGACAAAGGGATTCACATCGCACACAGTTACGTAGTTGGGATCTTTGAGCACCTCAAGTTTCTCCAAAACCAAGGCACCGGAAGCCAGCCAGCCGATAACTCCGGTGATCAACAGCAGCCACGCGAAAGGCTTCTCGCGGAGCGTTGAGGGCAGGGAATTCTGCTGGGGAGAGACGTCATCCACGCGGCTTGTGGTTTGATTGGCCAGGTTCTCCCTGGCGGTGCTTGGCATCGCGGCTGTGATCCTTTTCGACAAATGGCCCGGCAAGCCGGGAAGGGCTCTTGGGAGATTGTAACTCTGAAGGCTGGGCGCCGGCCCTAGCTTGTGCGCGGAGCTCCACGACACAGCGACCTACCTTGGAATGTGCAGCGGTGTGAGAGAATGAACATGGCCGGGAGTCGATCCACATTCGAATTCCGGTCTGGTGACTTTGTTCCCAAGACCGCCAGTATGAGCTGGGCATGCCCGGATCACGTGATCCTCGGTAGGCCCGCCGTGACAATGGACGGCACCTGGTTGTGGCAGCAGAACAACGGGTTTCAGAATAAAGCCGCCGGCCTTCCAGGGCTGCCGCACCCCAATGCTGGTGCGAACCGGGAGGAATACTGCCGACTTCTGTCAACGCCTGCGGGTTTTGACAATATTTGCTCCACTGGGGGCCGGATGTGGCGGCGTCGCTGGGGCAGGAGTGTTGCCATATATGGATAATGACCAGGTTGTAGCCGTTAATGACGAGGCAGCTCCCGCGGAAACTGCGGAAGCGCCCAAAAAAGTTACCAGGACGCGACGCAAGGCAGCGCCCAAGGTTGCTGCTGACGCAGAGGCCCCCGCTGTTGAGGCGTCTACCCAGGAAGCGGCCGCTGAGCCTGCCGCAGCACCGGTACGCCGCACCCGTTCGCGCAAGAAGGCAGAGCCCACCGAAACACTTCCGGGTCTGGGCGACGAAGCCACTGCCACGGCGGAAGTCGCTGTCGCGGCTGAAGCCGCAGAAACCCGGCCTGAAGCCGCGGCCGAGCCGGCCCCCGAAAAGCCGGTCCGCCGTCGTCGTGCTGCCAAGCCCAAGGCCGAGGCTGTAGAAGCTGCTCCTGTTGCGCAAGCCGTTGCTGAAACCACGACGCCGGAAGCTCCCTCCCAGCCTGAAGCCCCTGCTGCTGAGGTAGCAGCAGAGGAGCCCGTGTCTGAAGAGGTGGCTGCCGAAGAGGCCGCTCCCGCAGCCTCCACTTCCCTGTTCATGGAGCCGGTTTCCATCACGTCCATGATCTTCCAGGCCCCGGACCTCACCACCGTTCCCCGCGTAGCCACGGTGGGGGAGAAGGTCGAAGAGCCCGAAGAAGAAACCGAAGCCAGCGCCGAAGGCGATCTGGAAGAGTCAGGCAGCCGCCGTCGTCGCAGGAGTCGTGGCCGCCGTGGTCGCCGCGGAACCGAGCGCGACGAGAACGAAGCGGAAGAAGGCCCCGAGTCCGAGGACGATGAAGCTCCGGCCGTGGAAGCCCTCGAAGAAGGCGTCACGTCACGTCGTCGTCGCCGCCGCCGCCGCGGAGATCAGGATATCGAACTGACCGGTGGCTCCGACGATGATCCGCCCAACACCGTCACCCGCGTGCGCGCGCCCCGCCCCATTACGGAAACCGCACCCTCCAACCGCGTCACAGGCGTCAAGGGTTCCACCAGGTTGGAGGCCAAGAAGCAGCGCCGCCGCGAATCCCGTGAAACGGGTCGCCGCCGCCAGGTCATCACCGAGGCCGAGTTCCTTGCCCGCCGCGAATCGGTGGACCGCCAGATGATCGTCCGCCAGCGCGACGACAGAATACAGATCGGGGTCCTGGAAGACGGTGTGCTGGCTGAGCACTTCGTGTCCAAGACCCAGCAGGACTCCCTGATCGGCAATGTGTACTTGGGCAAGGTCCAGAATGTGCTGCCCTCCATGGAAGCTGCGTTCGTGGACATCGGACGCGGCCGCAATGCCGTCCTGTACGCCGGTGAAGTCAACTGGGATGCAGTCAACCTCGAAGGCCAGCCGCGCCGGATCGAGAACGCTTTGAAGTCCGGCGACTCCGTGCTGGTCCAGGTGACCAAGGATCCCGTGGGCCACAAGGGCGCCCGCCTCACCAGCCAGATCTCCCTGCCTGGCCGCTACCTGGTGTACGTGCCCGGTGGTTCCATGACAGGCATCTCGCGCAAGCTGCCCGACGTCGAACGTAACCGCCTCAAGCGAATCCTGAAGGACCGCTTGCCGGAAAACGCCGGCGTCATTGTTCGCACAGCCGCTGAGGGTGCGTCGGAGGAAGAACTCACGCACGATATCAACCGTCTGCGTGCACAGTGGGAAGGCATTGAAGGACAGGCCTCGTCCACCAAGGTCTTGGCTCCGGAGCTGCTCTACGGCGAACCTGACCTCACCATTAAGGTGGTTCGTGACGTCTTCAATGAGGACTTCTCGAAGCTGATCGTCTCCGGCGACGACGCTTGGGACACCATTGAGGCCTACGTGACCTACGTTGCCCCTGACCTGGTGGGCCGCCTTGAAAAGTGGACCAAGGACCAGGACATCTTCGCTGCTTGGCGCATTGACGAGCAGATCCACAAGGCCCTGGAGCGGAAGGTCTTCCTGCCCTCCGGCGGTTCCTTGGTCATTGACCGCACCGAGGCCATGACCGTGGTGGACGTCAACACCGGCAAGTTCACAGGCAGTGGCGGAAACCTCGAAGAAACGGTCACCAAGAACAACCTTGAAGCGGCCGAAGAAGTTGTTCGCCAGCTTCGCCTCCGCGATATCGGTGGCATCATCGTCATCGACTTCATCGACATGGTTCTTGAATCCAACCGCGACCTCGTCTTGCGACGGATGGTGGAATGCCTTGGCCGCGACCGCACCAAGCACCAGGTGGCTGAAGTAACATCCTTGGGCTTGGTCCAGATGACGCGCAAGCGCATGGGTACCGGCCTCCTTGAGGTCTTCGGAGAGCAGTGCGAGCACTGTGCGGGCCGAGGTGTAGTCACGCACGACGAACCCGTTGAACATCGTCGCGCCAATGTTGTGGCTGCTGAACATCACCGCCCGCACACCGAGGCGCAGCAGCCTGCTGCGCGGACAGAGCGCAAACGCCGCCGGGGCAAGGGCGGGGGACCAGCCATTGCCGAGGCCCCCGCGCAGATTCACGCGACGACGCCGGCACCGGCTGCATCGGCGAGCACGCCCGAACCGCAGGATCCTGCCCGGCAAGCCAAGGCTGAGGCAACCAGGGCTGCCTTGGCGACGATTGCCGCCGCAGCGCACGCCGCCCACCTGCACGACGACGAAGTTCATCGCGCAGAGGAGCAGGCACGGGCAGCGGGCCACCACGAGCCAGCCGCCGGCGCTGCATCCGAAACCGCAGAGAGCAGCGAAGCAGCAGCAGCTGCCCGCGATGCAGCAGTCCAGGAAGCAAGGTCTACTCCGGTCCTGCGCTTCGGCGGGGAAGAGGTTGCCTTGCCGTTCGTTGAGCACCATGAGGAACCGCAGGCCGCCAAGCCTGCCATGAGCCTGGATCTCCTGGCCGAAGCGTTCTCGCACCTCGGTGCGGCTCCCGCGCCTGAGGAAAAAGCCGCACCTGTTTCGGCTCCCGCGCCTGCTGAGGCCCCGAAGAATGCTGTTCCGGCACGGGCTGCCGAGGAAGATCCCGAGGCTGCTTCGGCTCCTCGTGGTCGTCGTGGCCGCCGCAACCGAAGCGCAAGCAGGGCTCAGGGTGCCGCCAATGAAACCAGCGTCGAGCACCACGAGGTGACGGCGTCGGCCACTCAAGGATCGTCCCATGAGGCCAAGGCACTTGTAGACAAGGCTCCTGTGGAACCGGCCAAGAAGGCATCAATGGATGAGCCCATCATCCTCGGCGTTGGAGTTCCTGCTTCCGAGCTCTAATCGCGGCGAACAAGTTGAAAAGGACCCTGCGCAACCTGCCGAACGGCGGATAGTGCGGGGTCCTTCCGCGTCCTCGCTGCAATCCACGCATGGGCTGCGTTCTGAGTCACATCCGGGCGTCGGCGTGGCCCGGTTCCCGCACCACGCTGCTTCCCGGCTACGCTTGGGGACTGACACGGGGTGCCTGGCGTTGGGCCAGGCTGAGATCCAGACCCGTTGAACCTGTCCGGTTAGCACCGGCGAAGGGATGTCTTCATGACTGCATCAACAACCTCATCGGTTTACCCCCTCAAGACCTCCAACGTTTCGTCTTGGGGCCAGCCGGTTCCACGCGTTTTGAGTATTGCCGGCTCGGATCCTTCAGGCGGCGCTGGAATTCAGGCGGACCTGAAGAGCATCGCGGCGCTGGGTGGGTACGGTATGGCTGCCATCACGGCACTTACCGCGCAAAACACCGTGGGGGTCAGTGCCGTCCACGTTCCGCCTGCCCACTTCCTGCGCCAGCAGTTGGACGCTATCAGCAGCGACATCACCATTGATGCCGTCAAGATCGGAATGCTCGGCGACGCTGCTGTCATTGACGAGGTCCGGAGCTGGCTCGAAGTGGTGCGTCCCGCCGTCGTGGTCCTTGATCCTGTGATGGTGGCCACCAGTGGTGATCGGCTGCTGCGGGAGTCCGCAGAGAAGGCCTTGCGTTCGCTGCTCCCTCTGGCTCATCTGATCACCCCGAACCTTCCTGAGCTTGCCATGTTGCTGGGGGAGCCCGAGGCAGCAGACTGGGCTACGGCGCTGGACCAAGGAAAGCGGCTGGCGGCAGAGTTCGGAAATACGGTCTTGGTCAAGGGGGGCCACCTGCCGGGGCCGGAATGCCCCGATGCGCTGGTGAACACCGGCGGGCTGTTGTCCCGGGACGTGGTGGAAGTAGCAGGTCCCCGAGTAGCAACGCGGAACAGTCATGGTACGGGGTGCTCCCTGTCGTCCGCCCTGGCCACAGTTCAAGCGCGGACAGGTGACTGGGAGGTTTCCCTGCGTGAAGTGAAGCCGTGGTTGCTGGGGGCGTTGACTGCCTCCGACGCGCTCCAGGTAGGTCAGGGGAACGGGCCTGTGAACCACCTCCACCATTTCCGCCCGGCCGCCGGGCCGGGCGCTTTCGCCTCGGCCTTGTGGAAGGAAGCCGTTCCGGAACTTGAATCCATTTACGGACTCCCGTTTATTCAGGGACTCCAATCCGGTGAGCTCCCGGAACGTGATTTCAATTACTACCTTGCCCAGGACGCCATCTATCTCAACGGCTACTCCAGGGTATTGGCACGCGCTGGCGCACTGGCCCCCACGGAGGAAGAACAACTGTTCTGGGCCAAGGCATCACAGCAATGCCTGGAGGTCGAATCGGAGTTGCACAGGAACTGGTTGAGTACCCGGGAGGCCTCAACGGGCACCGGGCCGGTCACCAGGTCCTACGTGGACCACTTGCTGGCAACCTCTGCTTCCGGCAGCTACGCCATGGTGCTCGCGGCGATTCTGCCTTGTTACTGGTTGTACGCCGAGGTGGGCCAGCGGCTTCATGCGGCCTACCAAGACGCCGGTGCTCCCGCAGACCATGCCTATGCGGAGTGGCTGAAGACTTACGCCGATGAGGACTTTGCCGCGGCGACACGGAAAGCGATCAACTTCACGGATGCAGCGGCGTTGTCGGCTTCTGCTCCCGAACTGGTGGCCATGATGGATGCCTTCACACAGTCCTGCCGCTACGAAACAGCGTTCTTCGATGCTCCTAGGCTGTTTGCGTAGGCTTCCGCCGGCCATGTTCAGCAACTATCCCCGGGACGCAAATAAGGGCCGCTTGCAGGACGCGTCCGCGCCTCGCCGGCTGAATCGCGTTAATCTCGCCCAAACCCTGTAGGCTGTATGGGCACGGTGCCGGGAGAGTCCGTTACAAATGGTGGCGCAAGTCACGAGGTAGCCTCCGGACCCGGCCTCATTTGCAGCTGAAGGTCAAACTAGCGTAATCTTGATCTTCGGTGCTTACGCCAACACTTGGGTTATGCCCCTTGGAATTGTTCATGGGATGACTCGCGGACTTCGATCAGAAGTCCACGGCGTTGAGGCACAGCGCGAACCAGGCCTGATTCCGGTCCAAGGTTCCGCACGCAAATTTTGTAATAAACGTCGAGAGAAGTGAGTACCCAAGTGGTGTACGCGATTGTCCGCGCAGGCGGCCGCCAAGAAAAAGTTTCCGTTGGAGACTACGTAACGCTGAACCGCGTCCCCGGTGGTGCCGGTAGCACGCTTGAGCTGCCCGCATTGCTCCTGGTTGACGGCGAGAAGGTCACCTCCGCAGCTGCGGAACTGGCCAACGTCAAGGTCACGGCTGAGATCCTCGAGGACCTCCGTGGTCCGAAGATCGTCATCCAGAAGTTCAAGAACAAGACCGGCTACCGGAAGCGTCAGGGTCACCGTCAGGAACTGACCAAGATCAAGATCACCAGCATCGCGTAACGTTCGTTACCCGCTGTTCAGGTTTTTCAGTTTCCCCAGAAATTTAGAGGCAGGCATTTCACATGGCACACAAAAAAGGCGCGAGTTCCACTCGCAACGGTCGTGACTCCAACGCTCAGTACCTGGGCGTCAAGCGTTTCGGTGGTCAGGTAGTTTCCGCTGGCGAGATCATCGTTCGCCAGCGTGGAACCCACTTCCACCCCGGTGCAGGCGTCGGTCGCGGTGGCGACGACACCCTGTTCGCACTTCAGGCCGGTGCGGTTGAGTTTGGTACTCGCCGCGGCCGTCGCGTAGTGAACATTGTTGCTGCTGCAGCTGCAGAGTAACAACAAGTTCTGAACCGGTGGAGGGGGGGGGGGGGGGGGGGGGGGGGGGGAAAGGGGGGGGAAGAAAGGGGGGGGGGGGGGGGGGGAAGGCGACAGCACGTGCCCCCTTGTTTTTTTTTTTCTCCTTTCCCCCCCGAACAAAGAAAACCCCCCCCCCCCCAACCCCCCCTCCCCCCCACCCCCCCCCCACAACCCCTCCCCAACCTGTTGAACCCCCCCAACCCCCCCCCTCCACCGTTCTTTTAACCGCATTACAATCGACTAGGGCGCTTTAGCGTACTGGTTTTTGCAACAACGCTGGCAACAGCAATAAACGCTGTAAGACAGCAACTGAGGAGATTCACGTGGCGAGCTTTGTAGACCGGGTAGTCCTGCACGTATCCGGCGGAACCGGCGGCCACGGCTGTGTCTCTGTCAAGCGGGAGAAGTTCAAGCCGCTCGGCGGCCCCGACGGCGGCAACGGCGGCAACGGTGGCGATGTCATCCTCCGCGTATCTGCCCAGACTACAACCCTGCTTGACTACCACCACGCTCCCCACCGCCACGCCACCAACGGTGGCCCCGGCATGGGTGACTGGCGTGGTGGCAAGAACGGTGAAACCCTGATTCTTCCCGTCCCCGATGGCACAGTGGTCAAGACCAAAGACGGCGAAGTCCTGGCCGACCTCGTTGGCGAAGGTACTGAATACATTGCAGCCGCCGGCGGTCAGGGCGGCCTCGGCAACGCATCCCTTTCATCCCAGAAACGTCGGGCGCCGGGCTTTGCGCTGCTGGGCATTGAAGGTGAATCCAGTGACATTGTCCTGGAACTGAAGTCCATCGCAGACATCGCGCTGGTTGGTTTCCCTTCTGCCGGCAAATCCAGCCTCATTGCAGCCATGTCTGCTGCCCGGCCAAAGATCGCCGATTACCCCTTCACTACCCTCATTCCCAACCTTGGCGTGGTGCAGGCAGGCGAGGTCCGCTTCACTATTGCCGACGTTCCCGGCCTGATCGAAGGCGCGAGCGAAGGCAAGGGCCTGGGCCACAACTTTCTGCGCCACGTAGAGCGCTGTGCGGCACTGGTTCACGTCCTTGATTGCGGAACCCTTGAATCAGACCGCGATCCTCTCTCCGACCTCGCCATCATTGAGGCCGAGCTGGAGAAGTACGCAGTAGACATGAGCTACGCCGGTGTTGACGGCGAAGTGGTGCCCCTGAACGAGCGTCCCAAGCTGGTAGTGCTCAACAAGGTGGATCTTCCCGATGGCAAGGACATGGCCGAGTTCGTCCGTCCTGACCTCGAAGCCCGTGGATACCGGGTTTTTGAAGTATCGGCAACGAGCCACGAAGGTTTGCGTCAGCTCGGCTTTGCCATGGCTGAAATCGTCAAGGCAGCGCGTGATGCCGTTCAAACTGCGCCTCCCAAGGTGGCACCCCCCGTCCTGCGTCCGCGTGCGGTCAACGAGTCCGGCTTCAAGATCCGCCGCGAGGAGAAGAACCTCGAGCCCCTGTTCCGCGTTTTGGGCGAGAAGCCTGTGCGCTGGGTCAAGCAGACCGACTTCACCAACGAAGAAGCCATTGGCTACCTCGCCGACCGCCTTGCCAAGCTTGGTGTTGAAACAGAGCTCTTCAAGGTTGGCGCCAAGCCCGGGGATACTGTGGTCATCGGTGAAGACGATGGCGTGGTGTTCGATTGGGAGCCCACCATGATGGCCGGCGCGGAGCTTCTGGCAACCCCCCGGGGTACCGATATCCGCGTTGCTGACATTGGCGACCGCCCCACACGTTCACAGAAGCGCGATGAGCAGATCGAACGCCGCGAAGCCAAGGCCGCTGCGAGGGCTGAGCTCGAGGCTGAACGCAAGGCCGGCATTTGGACTGAATCCGTCAGTGGTCGCCGCGCCCAGGCAGTGAAGGAAAGCCACC
This sequence comes from Paenarthrobacter sp. PPS72, assembly GCF_048537125.1. Taxonomy (GTDB): domain Bacteria; phylum Actinomycetota; class Actinomycetes; order Actinomycetales; family Micrococcaceae; genus Arthrobacter; species Arthrobacter nitroguajacolicus_E. The sequence continues at coordinate 68,301 of NZ_JBLYIE010000049.1, forward strand.
TGGATTCCGGTGATGACGACTAGGACCGTCGACGCTCCCGATATAGCTGAGGGGCTCGAGCGCCAGGCCCTTGCCACCGCCAAGCGGATTGTTGTCAAAGTGGGGTCGTCCTCGCTGACCAGCATCAAGGGAGGGATCTCCGAGAAGTCCCTCACAGGACTGGTCAATGCCCTCGCTGAAAAGCGCAATGCCGGGACAGAGATCATCCTGGTGTCCTCGGGTGCCATTGCGGCGGGGCTTGCACCGTTGGGTCTCGCCAAGCGGCCCAAGGATCTGGCCACGCAGCAGGCCGCCGCCAGTGTGGGGCAGGGGCTCCTGATGGCACGGTACACACAGGCCTTCAGTGCCCATGGTGTAACAGTCAGCCAGGTTCTGCTGACCGCCGATGACCTCATGCGCCGGACGCAACACACCAATGCCTTCCGTGCCTTGGATCGGCTGCTGAACCTCGGAGTAGTTCCGGTAGTCAATGAGAACGACACCGTGGCCACGCACGAGATCCGCTTCGGGGACAATGATCGTCTCGCCGCTTTGGTGGCGCACCTCGTTCGCGCCGATGCGCTGGTGTTGCTCTCCGACGTCGACGCCCTCTACGACGGGCCCCCGGCCCAAGGTGCCCAACGCATTCCGCTGGTTCGAGGCCCGCAGGACCTCGAAGACGTGACCATTGGCAAAGCAGGTAAGGCCGGCGTAGGAACCGGCGGCATGTTGACCAAAGTGGAGGCCGCATCCATTGCCGCCGGCTCGGGTATCCATGCCCTGGTTACGTCCACGGCAAACGCTGCGGCGGCTTTGGCCGGCGAGGATGTTGGAACGTGGTTCGCCGTGAACGGCAATCGCAAGCCGGTCCGCCTCCTCTGGCTGGCGCACTTGGCGACGGTTCACGGCCGCTTAATGCTCGACGACGGCGCGGTGAAAGCCGTGCGCGACCGGCACAGGTCACTCCTGCCTGCAGGAATTTCGGACATCAGTGGTGATTTCGAGGCGGGCGATCCCGTCGAGATGGTTGCCCATGACGGAACGGTGGTTGCGCGCGGCCTGGTGAACTACTCTTCGGAGGAACTCCCGCGAATGCTGGGCCGCACAACACAGGAGCTCGGTCAGGCCATGGGCCGCGGCTATGACCGCGAAGTTGTTCATGTTGACGATCTGGTGCTACTCAGGGCGGCGCGCTCATCTAAACTTGGAGCATGACTGAAGCACTGACCCCTGACGCCCCTGTGATCTCCGACGTATCCGGTACCGCCGGCCAGACGCCGGAGAACCCTGCGGCGGGTGGTGTGCCGTTGTCACCGGAAGACGTCCAGGCAGCCGTTCATGCCGTAGCGGACCGTTCCCGGAAGGCTGCCCGCCGCATGGGGCAGGCAAACCGCGCTTGGAAGGACCGTGCTTTGCGTGCCATCGGAACTGCCTTGTTGGAGAACCGGAAGCACGTGCTGGATGCCAATGCCAAGGATGTAGCTGTGGGACGCGGCAACGGCACGTCAGCGGCACTGCTGGATCGCCTGACTCTGACTCCCTCCCGCATTGACGGTTTGGTTGCCGCCTTGGAAAACCTGGCCGGCCTGCCCGATCCCGTGGGAAACGTGGTCCGTGGGCAAACACTTCCGAACGGGCTGCGCCTGCGCCAGGTGAATGTTCCCATGGGCGTTGTGGCCGCCATTTACGAGGCCCGGCCCAACGTCACGGTAGACATCGCAGGCCTGGCACTTAAGAGCGGCAACGCAGTAATCCTTCGGGGAGGTTCTGCCGCTGCACACACCAACGAGGCCTTGGTTCAGATCCTTCGTGAAGCGCTGGACTCCGTCGGCCTGCCCGCGGATGCAGTGCAGAGCGTTGACCAGTACGGCCGCGAAGGGGCAAATGTGCTGATGCGGGCTCGTGGTCGGGTGGATGTCCTTATTCCCCGCGGAGGACGTGATCTCATTCAGGCAGTTGTGACTAACTCGGCCGTGCCGGTCATTGAAACCGGTGAAGGCAATGTCCACATCTTCATTGACGAGTCCGCAAATGAAGAGATGGCCGTGGAGATCCTCCTCAATGCCAAAACGCAGCGCCCCAGCGTGTGCAACACGGTGGAAACCCTGCTGGTGCATTCCGGCGCCACTGTATTGCCTGCCGTTGCCAAAGCACTGCGTTCAGCCGGTGTCACCCTCCATGTGGACGATCGGGTGGCCGCTGCCCTGGGGGAGGACGTTGAAACCGTTCCCGCTGACGATGACGATTGGGCCACCGAATACATGGACCTCGATCTCGCGGTGGCTATGGTGGACAGCCTGGATGAGGCAGTGAACCACATCCGCACCTGGACAACCGGCCACACGGAAGCGATCCTCACGAACAACCTGGCGAACGCCGAGAAATTCATTGCGGACGTTGATTCTGCGGCCGTGATCGTCAATGCCTCCACCCGGTTCACAGACGGTGGTGAGCTCGGTCTCGGGGCCGAAGTGGGCATTTCTACCCAGAAGTTGCACGCCCGGGGTCCCATGGGCCTCACGGAACTGACCACCACCAAGTGGATCGTCCAGGGTGAGGGCCAGGTCCGCGCCTAGCAACGCGGTAACATAGAACAGAAGTCCGGAACGGTGGGGAGTCCCGCCGTCGAAAATCCTTTGAGAACCAACTAGGGGAGAAGATGCTGTTTCAGCAGATCGCCACGTCCATTGCCGCCCAAACTGAAGGCGGCCAAGAGGAACTCGCTCCGCTGTGGGCTGAGCCGTGGGTCTTCGGCGTAGTGATGTTCGGCCTCATGCTGGTTCTCCTGTTTGTCACCCTCTCCTACACCAACCTTGGCAACCGTCACGAGGCTGTTGAAGAGCACTCCGATCCGCACCGCCAGCACCCGAACAAGCACACGCACGGCCAAGGCCACTAACATTATCGCCGCAACACCGCGTGGGGAGGCGGGGCGCAGGCTCCGGCTGGGCGTGATGGGTGGAACATTTGATCCCATTCATCACGGCCACCTTGTGGCTGCCAGTGAAGTGGCCGCCAAGTTCGGCCTTGACGAAGTGGTTTTCGTACCTACGGGCCAGCCTTGGCAGAAGTCGCACAAGCTGGTCAGCAGGCCCGAACACCGTTATCTGATGACGGTCATCGCCACGGCTTCGAATCCCAGGTTCACGGTAAGCCGGGTAGATGTTGATCGTCCGGGCCCGACGTTCACCATTGACACGCTTCGCGATCTCCGCGCAGAGCGTCCTGACGCTGACCTTTTCTTCATTACCGGTGCAGATGCCTTGGCGCAGATCCTTTCGTGGAAGGATGTGGACGAGTTGTGGTCTTTGGCCCATTTCGTCGGCGTCACCCGCCCCGGACATGAACTGCACGACATGGGCAGGGACGATGTCAGCCTGTTGGAGGTCCCCGCGATGGCGATCTCCTCCACGGATTGCAGGACCCGCGTCGGTGCCGGGAATCCGGTCTGGTACCTCGTACCTGACGGAGTGGTGCAATACATCGCCAAATATGGACTGTATGCGGCGCCGGCAAACACAGCGGATCTGGCACCAGCACTGTCCGGATCAGACGACCAAGCACGTACTGAATGAGTTTTGAATGAGCAGCCAGGACCAGCGACCCATCCGCAGCAGGCGTGAGCTTCGCCGTGCCCGGGAAGAGCACCCCGAGGCCCGGCAAGTAGACACGGCCCCGCCCGCGGATGTAGAAAACGTTCCTTACGCCGACCGCCCTAACGGCCGCAACCGGCGCGCCGCCGATGTTCCCGTGGACGCCGTTGGGGCAGCAGCCCAGGAACGGTCCTCCCAGATCCGTGCCCGCGATCGTGCAGCGCTGCGCACCATCAAGGAGCTGGCCGACAAAGAGGAGCAGCTCTCCGGCGGAGGTCCGCCCACGCGTCGCCAGCTGCGTCTCCAGCAACTTCAGGCTGAAGTTGCCACTTCCATGAACCCCATAATCCCGGCGGCAGCGCCTGGAGAAGACGCAGGCCAGCCGGAGGCCGCCAAGCCCCAAGCTTCCAGGCCCCAGCCTTCCAGGCCCGAGGCTGGCAAGCCTTCCCGTCAGAAAGCCCCCGGCGCTACGTCCACCACAATGGACCCTGAAGGAAGCAACACAGCCCCTGCGGAGTCCGAAATGTCGGTGGAGCAGGCGCTTGCAGTCCGGCAGCTGATCGCCGCACAGGTAGAGAACCAGACTGCCAAGCTGGAACACATTGCCGAGCAGGACCCGTTGGCTGTTGACCCCGAGGTTCTCGCGCAGCAGATCGCCCTCGCCGAGCGTGCTGCCGTGCTGAACAAGCGTGCTGCCGCCAAGCAGAAGCTTGCTGAGAAGACGCAGGCGGAAGCCGGCAAGAACACGCCGGAGCCCGGCAGGGGCCCTTCGGATTCCGGGGCAGACGGGAAGTCGCCGGCCGCTACGGCAGGTCCTTCCACGGCTAACAACCTCGCGATGGTGACTCCCCTGGAGTTTGTCAAGATGCCGGGGATCGAACGTCCTGTCATGAAGCGCCCCAGCACTACGTTTGTGCCGCTGGTGACCTCGGCCGGGCCCAAGCTAGACGCCGGACAGGCTCCGGCCAAGAAGCCGGTTTCCCGCGGCCGCGCCGGGGTTCTTGCCCGGGCAGAAGCGGTGGCGAAGTCGGTTCGTCAGTCTCCTGCGGCTGCGTCGGAGGCCGGCGAAGAATCCCAGCAGCGGCCCCCGGTTTCGGCCAGTGCGGCCTATGGCCTTGACCCCTTGGATGCCAACACAGCCGGCCTGGCCCGGGCGCAACGCAACAGGTTGCTGCAGTTCGCCGTACTGGCGTTGGGCATCGTGGCACTTATTGTCGGCATCATCATGATCACCAGCGGCTAATTCCGCTGAACAATGGCTCACGCCAAACATAGGCCACTGGCCACAACAAGGAGTACCCGTGTCTGCACATGAACAATCCATCACCCTCGCCCGTCACGCTGCGCGTGCCGCGGCAGACAAGCTTGCCGAGGACATCGTCGCCTTGGACGTCAGTGAGCGTTTGGCACTTACCGACGTCTTCCTGATTGCATCCGCTCCCACAGAGCGCCAGGTAAATGCCATTGTTGACGGCATCGAGGAGGAACTGATGAAGCAGGACCTTCGTCCCGTGCGCCGCGAGGGCCGCTCGGAAGGCCGTTGGGTCCTCTTGGACTACGCGGACATTGTTATCCACGTCCAGCATGCTGAAGATCGCGTGTTCTACGCCTTGGAACGACTCTGGAAGGACTGCCCTGTGGTGGACCTCGAATTGGGTGACGACGCTTCTGCCAAGGCTGTCTCCTCTGAGGATTCGGAGCACTAGGAACAGACCCAGCCGAAATATGTCCGATTTGGAATTTTCGGATGTGCTGTTCTAAGATATTTGAGTTGCTTCGGCGCGGATGGCCGAAAGGCGGACCGCGAAGCAGCAAGAATATGGGGCTGTGGCGCAGCTGGTAGCGCACCTGCATGGCATGCAGGGGGTCAGGGGTTCGAGTCCCCTCAGCTCCACCATCAAGGTCCTGTTTGCTTCATGAATCCCATGGAGCAGGCAGGGCCTTTTTCATACTTCGAAGCGCAGAACCCATGGCTAGCGGATCGGTTCCGGCAGTAACGCCGGCAACATAAACTCCCACATCTGTTCGATCCTCAACATCACATCTTCACGTGATGTCAGGACGTCAGAGACCATTTGAACGCCGGTGAAGGACGCTATCAGGTACCTCGCAAAGGCTGCTGAGTCCAGGTCGGGGCGAACGGCGCCATCCGCCGCCGCCTGCTGCAGCAGTTGCTCCGCTGTCCTGATCCAGTCCTGGTACGGGCCTGAGACGTCAGCATCGAAGGCGGAGGCTTCAAAGGTGAGTCGGATGCCTCCCTGGACCACCGGTTCATCCAGAAGTTGTTGCCCGAACATCATGCAAAGTCCCATGAGTCGTTCCAAGGCCGGGGCGCCTGAAGCCAGTATCTCCGCGCCCGCGGCCAAAACGACGGCGTGCTGCTCCTCTATGACAGCCAAAGCCAGCTCCCGCTTCGACGTGAAATGGAAGTAGAGCGCGCCCTTCGTCACGCCTGCGCGCTTGGTGATATCGGTCAGGCTGGCATTCCCATAGCCAACTTCCGCGAAAACCCGGGCAGCGCCTTCGATGACGGAAAGGCGGGTGTCTTTCGCACGTTGCTGCATTGCTGGCGGGGGGCCTCTCAGATCAGGCGGGAGGCGGCGGAAGGGACCGCCGTCGAGACTCCACAACGCTACCACCGCGGACTGATCGCTTCCGCCCCCTAAAACCGACTGAACGGTTTGGTTTTAGGCCCAGGAGATTCTAGACTTCAGGAGGAGCCGCTCTGCTTTCGCGGGTGGCATCAGCGCAGCTGGCATTGGGGGGAGGTGCGGTGGAGTATTCCAGCGCACCTCGGCTGCGGACTACCACCACCGGACGTCGCGCGGCGTGATGCGGCTCACGTTCCTGCGATTTCGCTTCTCATGGGAAAGTGGTTAGTATTGACGAGTTGCTTCGGCGGGAAGAGAAATCGAGCCGCTTGCAGCAATAGAAACTGCAGTATAAATCCGGGGCTGTGGCGCAGCTGGTAGCGCACCTGCATGGCATGCAGGGGGTCAGGGGTTCGAGTCCCCTCAGCTCCACTTCGGTAGAAAGACCCCGCTCAACGAGCGGGGTCTTTTTTATGGGCTGTTGGTCAGTCGGGGCTAGTCGGGCGACCGCGCAAATTCGGCGCCGCTGACGAACTCGACGCCTTGGAAGGGCTGCTCGCCGACAACGTGGGCGTTGTGGCCCGGCGGGATGGTGTAGGAATCGCCGGCGGAAATGCTGATCTTGCCGCCGTCATTGGTTTCTACTTCCAATTGGCCGGAAAGGCAGAACCCAACGTGGCTCAATTCGCAGGAATCCGTACCAACCACGGGCTTGATGCAGTCGGCCCAGGTCCAGCCTGGTTCAAAGGTCATACGGCCGATTGTGTAATCTCCCACGGTGACGAGGTCCAGCACAGTCTTTTCGGGCCGCCTCGTTTCGTCGGGAGAGTTGTGGGACTTTACTTCAAGGTTCGTGACAACATTGACACTCATGGCTTCTCACAGAGGAAGGGGAGCCCAATGAGGGTGGATCCCGGTGCCTGGCTCCAGGGGTCGCCGTGACCTGTGCCTGCCCCTTGGTTCATGTCCAACCGAAGGCATGGCAGGTGTTTGCATCGTGCAAGCACTAGGTTCCTCCCAAGCCTCCTCAAAGTCGAGACAGTTATGCATGGAAAAGGCATGAAAGTGAGAACCGCACCGTGACGGCTAAGGATGTTGAAGCGCTCTTGGGTACGTTGAGCAGGCTTCCTGACGTCGAAGCGGAGAACCTGCAGGCATTCGATGCCACAGACGGACTTCTGCTTGACACGGCAACGGATGTGGTTGGCCCCGACACCAACGTGGTTGTCATTGGCGACCGCTATGGCGCATTGACGTTGGGTGCGTCGGCCGGGCTCGGCGTCGGGCATGTACGAGTCCACCAGGACCTTGTCACTGGAAGGCTTGCGCTGAGGCGCAATGCCGTATCGGCCGGCTTGGATGGTCGCTTCACCGAGTATGAACTCGACCGGGAACTCCTGGCGGGCGCTGAAGTGGTGCTTTTGCAGTTGCCTAAATCGCTGGCCGAGTTGGAGGAAATCGCCGACGCCGTAGCCCGGTTTGCAGCGCCGCATGCGGTCCTGCTCGCCGGAGGCCGCGTAAAGCACATGACGCTTGGCATGAACGAGGTGCTGGAGCGTTACTTCTCATCAGTCCGACCGCAGCTTGCCAGGCAGAAGTCCCGGGTGCTCATGGCATCGAACCCCAAACCAGCGCCCGGCGAGCAACCCTTCCCGGTGGTGGAGTCGCTGCCGGAACTGGGGATCACGGTGTGCGCTCATGGTGCTGCTTTCTCCGGCGCCCGTTTGGACATAGGTACGCGTTTCCTGCTGACGTTCCTGGATCGTATGCCGGCATCAAGGACCGCGGTGGACCTGGGCTGCGGAACCGGTATCCTTGCCACGATGTATGCGCTTCACCACCCGGATGCCCGCGTCGTCGCCACTGACCAGTCAGCGGCAGCCGTTGCTTCAGCAAGGGCTACAACGGCTGCAAACGGGTTGGGACAGAGGGTGGCAGTGATCCACGACGACGCCATGTCCACTCTTGAGCCGGGCAGCGCTGACCTCATTTTGCTGAACCCGCCGTTTCACCTTGGTTCCAGTGTGCATGCCGGTGCTGCGCTGAAGATGTTCCAGGCCGCAGCCCGGGTGCTTGCTCCTGGGGGAGAGCTGTGGACCGTCTACAACAGTCATTTGCAGTATCGCTCCGCCTTGGAGCGGAATATAGGGCCAACGGTCGAGGAAGGCCGGAACCCGAAGTTCACGGTGACCCGCAGCCGAAAGTCCTGAGCGCAGCCATCATGGGCTGACGGAAAGGCAAAGGCGCATACAATTCAGAGTCATCGTTACCAAGCCCTGACCCCGGAGCCAGCGTGTGCTCGTATCCGAAGCGACGGCGGTATCGTACGATTCAGACAAAGACCGACTTCGACGAAGTTCATCCCAATGACGAGGGGCATCAGTGACTGAGATCCGGCAGCCGACACCGAGGCGCGGAACCAACCTTCCCCGCATGGGGGACTTCAACCTGACTGTCATCCTGGAGGCAATCCGGCGCTCATCCGGCGGACTCAGCCGCGTTGAGCTGGCTCAGATCGTAGGCCTTTCCCCACAGACAATTTCGAATATCTCCCGTCGCCTCCTGGATCAGCAACTGATCGTGGAGGCCGGCAAGGAAGGCTCGGGTCCTGGCAAGCCCAGGACCATCCTGCGCCTCAACCCCGCCGGAATGTACGCCGTGGGCGTGCATCTTGACCCGGCAGTCATCACTTTTGTTGTTCTCGACCTATTGGGCGAGGTCGTCAGGCACTCGCGGATGGCGACTCCGGGCGGTGACCCGGCCGACGTGATCACCAGCATCGCCAAAGAGATCAATGTGCTCATCGAAGAGTCAGGGGTCGATGCTTCCAAGATTGCAGGGCTCGGTGTTGCGGTCCCCGGCCCGATCGACCTCGACGAAGGCTCCGTGGTGGAGCCGCCCCTCCTGACGCGATGGAACCGAGTCCGCATCCGTGAGGCTTTGGCCGAGGCCACCGGCATGGAAACGCTGGTGGACAAGGACGTGACAAGTGCGGCGGTGGCGGAGACCTGGGCAGGAGGTGCCAGCGGGGCCGGCAGTTTCGTGTTCATGTACATGGGAACCGGCATCGGCTGCGGCATCGTGCTCAACGACGAAGTTGTACGCGGAACTTCCGGCAACGCAGGCGAAATCGGCCACATCGTGGTGGACCCCGATGGTCCAAAGTGTGATTGTGGACTGCATGGCTGCGTCAAGTCATCCTGTATTCCGCAGGTGCTGGTGGCCGAGGCGGAAGCGGCCGGTGTGCTTGATGGCCACAGGGAAGGGGCTGACGGTCCCGAAGTCCAGGAACGCTATGCCGCGCTGTGCGACAAAGCCGATGAAGGCGACGCCAAAGCCATTGCCATCCTGGACAAGTCCGCCACGCTGGTGGCACGCGCGGTTTCCATAGTGACCAACACGCTGGACGTGGAGCGCGTCGTCTTCGGCGGTCCGTTCTGGGGGCGGATGTCCCCGTACTTCCTGGAACGCGTGCCGGATTTACTGGACAAGAACAACGCGGCCCGCATGATCCATGACCTCGAAGTCGTAGGGACCGGTGTAGGCGAAGACGTTGGCGCTATTGGTGCCGCTTGCCTGGTTTTGGAGCACATGCTGGCTCCGCGTGCGCAAAGGCTCCTGCTGGAAGGCTAGTTCGACCTGGAAGGCTAGTTCGACGCAGGACAGCTGAATATCCACAAGGCTCAGCCACGTCGCATGGGTGTCACGGTGAAGTATGGGGGCTGTAGGCACGTTCGACTGAATGGAGCACTATGCCTGTCTATGGCTTGTTCGTTCAGCTCCACTTCCTGGATTCCATGGTTGCCACCATCTTCTTCATGGCAACCACTACATTGCCCATGGCGATTTGGATGACCAAGAACTTCATGGATTCGGTTCCTCTTGAGTTGGAGGAGGCGGCTTGGGTGGATGGGGCCTCCTCCATGGCGGCACTGCGGAGCCTTGTGCTGCCGTTGATGAGGCAGGGTCTGGGAGTGGTGTTCATCTTCGTTTTCATTCAGGCGTGGGGGAACTTCTTTGTCCCTTTCATCCTGTTGTTGTCCACCGGCAAGCAGCCGGCCGCAGTATCCATCTTCAGCTTCTTCGGCCAGCACGGAGCTATCGCTTACGGCCAGTTGGCTGCGTTTTCCATCCTGTATTCGGTGCCGGTGCTGGTGCTCTACGCGCTGGTGTCCCGTGGCATGGGAAATTCGTTTGCCCTGTCTGGAGCGATGAAAGGGTAGCTGGAGCCATGAAAGGGTAGCTGGAGTTATGAAGGGTATCGGTTGTCAGTCGATGTCCTCGATGATCTCGCCGTATGGTACGGATTCGTCCAGGTGCGCTTGGTGCCCGGTGGATCCTGTGTTGTAGGTGATGCGGACTCCATGGCGTTGGTCCGCAGCTGACTGGAGGAGAACCGGCCGTACGGCGTCGATGACGTGCTGGTCCTGGGAGGCGAGGTACTTCTGGTAGGCGGCTGGTAGCTGGTGCATGGCAAAAGGATAGACCTCGGAAGACCACATGGGGAGGGGTCCCCATTGCGGTGCTGCTCCAGGAAGGCTTGGATGGAGTGGCCGTTTCACATCAATGCCAGCAAGGGGAACACGAGTGCAACAGATCGCAGCCATGGCCGGAATCGATGCGCCGGACATGGCCCGTGCCCAGCAACTGGTCGGCAGCATTGTCCGCAGCTTCGAAAACAAAGTGGTAGGTCAGGCCAGGCTGCGTGAGACGTTGGTCATTGGCCTGTTAACGGGTGGCCACGTCCTGTTGGAAAGCGTGCCAGGCCTGGCAAAGACTACCGCGGCCCAAGCCATAGCGGAGTCGGTGAGTGCAGAGTTCCGCCGGATCCAGTGCACGCCGGACCTGCTGCCCAGCGACATCGCGGGTACGCAGATTTTCGACGCCGCCAAGGGCACGTTTGTCACGCAGTTGGGTCCGGTCCACGCCAATATCGTGTTGCTGGATGAGATCAACCGGTCCAGTGCCAAGACCCAAAGCGCTATGTTGGAAGCGATGCAGGAGCGGCAGACATCCATCGGCGGTGAGTCCTACCCGTTGCCCCGGCCCTTCCTGGTGCTCGCTACGCAGAATCCCATCGAGCAGGAGGGGACGTATCGTCTCCCCGAAGCCCAGATGGACCGGTTCATGCTCAAGGACGTCCTGGATTATCCGAGTCCTGCGGAGGAAGCGGAAGTTATCCGGCGGATTGACGCCGGTGTATTCAGCGTGGAGCAGAGGCCCCCGGCTGCCGCCTCCCTTGACGCGGTCCTCGAGGTCCAGGAACTTGTCCGGCGGGTGTACATCGACCCGGCAATCGTCCGGTACATTGTTGGACTCGCCTACGTCACGCGCAACGCCTCACAGTATCTGGAGCCCAGTCTGGCCAACGTGGTGGAGTTCGGTGCCAGCCCGCGGGCGAGCATCGCCTTCAGCCAGGCCGCCCGTGCCATGGCATTGCTTAAGGGGCGTGACCACGTGATCCCCGAGGACGTCAAAAACCTCGCGCATCGGATCCTGCGTCACCGCATCATTCTCGGATTCGATGCCGTGGTTGAGGACATCTCCGTGGAAACCGTGATTGATGCCGTGTTGGCGTCCGTCCAGACGCCGTAGCGGGGCCGGCACGTGCCCAGCCTCCTCCGACGCGTCAAGTCGAAGATATTCATCTTCGCGCACCGCAGGACACTGACCCTTCTTGACGGGGAGTATGGCTCGGTCTTCAAAGGCCGCAGCCTGGACTTCGATGAGCTGCGAGCTTATGTCCCCGGCGATGAAGTCCGTGACATCGATTGGAAAGCCACGGCCCGGCACGGATCACCCCTGGTCAAGCGCTATGTGGCAGTGCGTCGCCACGCGGTCCTGTTACTGGTGGATACCGGAAGGAACATGGCTGCACAGGCGTTGTCCGGGGAGACCAAAAAGGACATCGCCGTACATGCAGCCGGCGTCCTGGGGTACCTCGCTTCCCGGCACGGTGACGACGTGGGCCTCCTGCATGGAAACTCCGTTGACTCCAAGTACCTACCGCCACGCAGCGGCGAGGAGTATTTGGAACGGTTGCTCCGTGAAGTGGATGCGAGCGCTTTGCTCGACAGCCCAGCCAGTGGGATCGCGGAGCAACTGGATTATGTGTTGAGGTACCTGAAGGGGCGTTTTCTCGTTGTTGTCGTCGCGGACGAGTTCCTGCCGGATGCCGGAACAGAGAACTTGATGCGCAGATTGCGCCGGCGGCACGAGGTCCTCTGGTTGACTGTCCGTGACGCCGAGCTGGCTGCCGAGGCAGGGAGTCGGATGCAGGACAGCACCGATGTCGCTACGGGACAAGGAATTCCTTGGCCTCTTTCTGTCGACGCCACCGTCCGTGCTGCCTACGCTTCGGCAATGCTTGAACGCGAACGGCGGCGGCGCGGTCTGTTCAACAGGCTCGGTATTGCCGAGGAACAAACAACCGGCAGCGAAAATGTCCTGACTGCAGTCTTCTCACTCCTGGAAAAGCACCGCTCCGGAACGTTCAATGCCAGGACCTCTGCCAAAGGCGGAACACGTGCAGGATGACGCCGGATTCTATTCACCCCTGCAGTATCAACCGCACTGGCTGTGGCTCGGGCTCATCCTCGTGGTCATCGTAGTGGTCTGGTACGCCTGGATCTTTCTGCCCGTCCGCAAGGAACGTCCAGTCCCCAAGTCTCCAGTCCGCCATTCGACGCGGGTGACGGATCTTCAGGCACTCCGTGACACCTGCCTGACGGCGATCAACGCTACAGTGGTGGACGCCGACGCCGGCCGCCTACCCGAGCGTGAGGCCCACCAAAGACTCAGCTTCCTTGTGCGGGAGTTCGCCGGAACGGTCACTGGCCTACCGGTGACCTCCATGACCCTCGAGGATCTCCACCGCCACGACCTCAAGGAAGTCGCGGCCGGGGTAGCCGGAATCTATCCCAACGAATTCGCGCCCTTGCCTCTCCAGTCGGTCACACAATCCGCAGAAACCGCACGTCAGGTGGTCTTGGCGTGGAACTGAGCTACTGGTGGATTCTTCCGCTCGCTGCAGCAGCCATGATGGTGGCCGCATGGCTGTACCGCCGCCGTCGTCCGCAAGGGGCAAAACCCATCGCGTACGGTGAGCGGCTCACTGATCTCCCTGAATACCAACAGGCTCTGCGCCGTCACCGCCGTCGCTTGGCGCTCGCGGTGGTGTTGGGCGCCGTGTTCCTGGCTGCCACCGCCACTGCAGCTGCAAGGCCCATCCAACGCGCAACAGAGCAACCGGAAATCAGGAACAGGGACATCGTGCTGTGCTTGGACGTGTCCGGGTCCATGACCAGCACGGATGCTGCCATCGCTGCAGTATTCGAAGACCTTGCCAGGGAGTTCGACGGCGAAAGAATCGGCATGGTCATCTTTGACAGCAGCAGCGTGCAACTCTTCCCGCTTACTGACGACTACCAGTACGCTGCCGAGCAACTCACTCAAGCCAAGGAAGCCCTGGACAGCGGTGCCGGGTCCTTCTTCGACGGCACCTGGAACGGGGAAGGCTCCTCGCTCATTGGCGACGGACTCGCATCCTGCATACAGAGCTTCCCCGACACTGACGCGGGGAACACTGACGAACGGGACACCGGGCGAGGGGACGAAAAGCGCTCGCGGTCCGTGGTGCTGGCCACGGATAACTTCCTGTCCGGGGAACCGATCTTTTCCTTGGACGAGGCCGCCGCCTTGGCCACCGGCAAAGACATAAAGGTGTACGCCCTCAACCCCGGAGACATGGACTACGGCGAGCAACCCGAGCAGCCCGGCGCGCAACTCAGGGCAGCGGCCGAACGAACCGGTGGCAGCTACTTCACCCTGGATAGCCCGGACGCGGTCCCGGGCCTCGTCCGTGAAGTGCAGGAAATCGAGGCAACAAGCTATCTCGCCGCACCTCAGGTAACAATCGCCGATGCTCCTGCCTGGCCGCTGGGGATCGCCTTGCTTGCCGGCTCGGGCATGCTGCTGCTCGGATGGCGGCTGGAGCCATGACCTTCAGCCCCATCTTCCCCTGGCCCCTGCTGGCGCTGGCGCTCGCCGCAGTTTTGGGCGTCACTGCCTGGACTCTCCTCAGGCGCGGGCGAAGCCAGCCACTGCAAAGCCAGCCACCTCGAAACCGGAGGCCGGCAGCCTTGCGATGTGCCGCCGTAGTACTTCTGCTGCTCGCAACCCTGCGCCCCGGTTGGCCCGGTGGCCAAGGCCAAACCGCAACCGCGGACCTGGACGTGTACTTCGTCGTGGACACCAGCACCAGCATGGCCGCAGAAGACTACAACGGAACCGGCACCAGGCTTTCAGGGGTCAAACAAGACGTCATGGCCATCGCCAAAGAACTCGCAGGAGCCAAGTTCTCCCTCATCACCTTCGACAACAAAGCCACCGTCCGCATGCCCCTTACGCAGGACGGAACTGCCCTGCAAACCGCCATGACCACGTTGCAACCCCAAAACAGCAGGTACGCCAAGGGGAGCAGCGTGACCGGAGCGGCGCAACTCCTCAAAGAAAGGCTCGCAGCCGCCCGACAGCAACATCCAGGACGCCCGGCAGTGGTCTTCTATGCCGGCGACGGCGAGAACACCAGCGCCCAGGCGCCGGCTCCCTTGGACGCCACCCATGTTGCCGGGGGAGCGGTGCTGGGTTACGGAACCGGTGAAGGCGGCCGGATGAAGGAAACAGCCGACGCTGACGCCGGATACGTCAAGGACGAAACCTCCGACACTCCACAGGACGCATTCTCCCGAATCGACGAGGGCCGGTTGCGCACCATCGCTGACCAGCTCCGCGTCCCCTACGCCCACAGGACAGGCGCCGGGCCAACATCAGACATGCTGGCTAAAGCGGACCCCGGAGCCATAACCATAACTCACGACGGCCCGGGGCGCGTGGAACTTTACTGGCTGTTCGCCCTTGCCGCTTTCCTCCTGGCCATCCACGAGCCATTGCGGCACTTCACCGCTCTCCAATCCCTTCGGCCAGCCGCGCGGAAGGAGCCCACCACATGAACGACAACACCGGACGACGACGGCGGCGTCGGCTTGCGCTCTGGTCAGCACCCCCGGCGCTCTTGGCGCTCGCAGTCGCGGCGAAGCTCCTCAGCGTTGGCGCGTTGGGGGCAGCTGCCGGGCAGTCTTTCTCTTCCGGGGAACAGCAGGGCGTGGCTAATGCAGCGTCGTGGTTGCAGGTAGCGAACATCCTTGAGCCATATAAGGCACATTTTGCCTCGGGGGATGCCCACGTTGTAGGGGGCGATCCTGCAGCTGCGAGGGAGGACTTCGAATCAGCTCTGGAAGCCGGGGCGGGCGTGGACGTATGCAAGGTGCGCGTGAATCTGGTGCTGAGCATCGAAAAGATGGGGGATGGTGCAGCGGAACGGGATGCCGCAGCGCAACTGTTCAGCGAAGCCATGGCGGCAGCCAAAAGTGCACCCCCGGAGTGTCACAAGGCCGGTCCGGCAAACGCCTCCGGCGAGGGCAACAGCCTGGATGCGGCCGTGAACCGGCTTGCCGGCAAAATCAGCGATGACGAGTCGCCTGCTGACGGTGAATCCAGGCCCGGCCAGGAAGCGTCTGCGCCCCCGAAACAGGAGCAACTCAGGCAGCTTGAAGAGAACGCGCAACGGGCCCAGCGCGAGCGTTCGGAGGGCAAGGAGCGTGGCGAGTACCTGCGGGGGCCGGACAAGGACCCTGGAATGGACAGGCCGTGGTGAACTTTTCGGCGAACATTATTCACGAATTCTCCAACGACGGCGGGGGGGGGGGGGGGAGGG
>NZ_JBLYIE010000049.1:84245-91220 GCF_048537125.1 Paenarthrobacter sp. PPS72
GTATAAGAGACAGCCTCAGAGGTGACCGGCCGCCGTCGACGTTTAACCAGGGTTCAGGAAGAGGCTACTCCCAGAGGATTTCGTCGTCCACCACGCCGTCCTCATCAGCGGCCACTACCAGCAGCTCGTCCGTGAAGTGCGAACCGAGGGTGAAGTCCAGCACGAAGTACCTCTCGGGCTGGCCCGGGTAGATGGCCACGTGGCCGAGTTTCAGGGCTTTCAGGAAGACGTCATTGGTGAGCTGGCCCTTGTCGCTGACACCGAAGACCGATTCGAGTTGCTCTTCCTTTAGCTGTGAACTGTGGAAGTGCAGGAACTGTTGGGGGTTGGTGCCGTCCTGGTCGAGTTCGTCCGCGATCATCTCCCTGACCTGGTCCACGAGTTCGGGAAGGAAGCGCAATCTGTAGTCGACCTTTCGCATGGCGGCCTCATCGAAGTGATCGTGCGCGGTGACATTGAGGTCCAGCTCCAGCTGGCTACCGCCAAGTTCGTGTCTCGCTACGAAGCAATGTTCACGCCCGTGGTTAAGCTCGATCTCCCCAAAATGTTTGCTCGCTACCTTGCCCATGTGATCAATCTAACCCCATCAACCGGCGGGTTCCAGCACTTCGCGGCAATTCACCTCTGGAGCTTGTTGCCCTTGACAGGAGCGGATTTCAGGGGGTGAAGACCGCTCTTTCCCGAGGTGTCCCTGAGGGTGTCGGCAAGCAGTTGTGTGAACAACTGCACTTGGGCAGTCCTCTTCTCATTGATGAGAAGGGCGAACACGTTCCGCGCCAGCCGGATGTCAGGTACGTCGAGGACCACCACTCCGGGCGGCCGGTTCCGCAGCGCCAGTTCCGGTACCAGCGAGGCCCCCAATCCGGCGGCGGTCATCTCCAGGCTCGCGTGGAAGTCGTCGCTGTAGGCCACCACGCGGGGGTGCAGGTTGCAGCTGGCGAACAATCGCTCAATCACCAAGGCGTCACTGGTGCCGGGGTGGTGGACGATCCATGGCATGTCGGACAGATGCGCTGCCTCGATCTCGGCGTCCCCGCGGATTTTCCAGGATGCGGGCAATACCACCCGGAAGTCGTCGTCGCCAATCCACTGGCGTTCCAGCGAATGCGGCCAGGCGAGGCCGGACTGCCCCACCTGGTAGACCAAGGCCACGTCCAACTCGCCGCCGCTGCGCAGGCCTTGAATGGTTTGCGCAGGCTCAGCAACGGAGACGCGCAACTCAATGCCCAGTCCACTCCATCGTTCATTCCGCAGGATCTCCGGCAGGACATAGGTTGCGAGACTGGGGAAAATGCCCAACCTCAGCTCCTGCGCGGGGGAGTCGTTGGTCCTCGAAGCAGCTGCCATGAGGGCCTCGACGTCGGTCAGTACCTTCGAGGCGTGCCGGGTCATCGTCAATGCGGCCTCTGTTGGAACAACACTGCGGGCTGACCGCTGGAAGAGCTCGACGCCGGTATCGCGTTCCAGCGCAGCCATCTGTTGGGAGACTGCTGAAGCTGTGTAGCCGAGTTGGGCGGCAGCGGCTGCGAAGGAACCAAGCCGGGTGACCTCCATCAAGGTGCGGAGATGGAGAAGGTTGACCATCAGCCGATTTTAGCTGTTCGCCACGCCACATTTTCAAAGTGTCACGACACGCCGTATCCGGGCGACACGCTGGAGATTAAATGTGGCTAAGTAGTCCACAGGGTGTGGATGACATCTCTCAATCCGGCGGAATCACGGACATTTTGATGGCCTCCGCCTGTGGACGAGCGGTGGATTGAATGACATACTTGTAATACATCATCTTGGGGTTCCGGCGAGGCGCTTGCACTACATGTAGTATCGATTTACGGATTGAGCGGGAAACCAGCACAAGACTAAATAAGCGTGTTGGCTGCCACAGCAGCCCGCGGGCCGGTATCGGATTCAGAAACTAGTTCCGGTTGAGCCCGCCAGATACGAAGAGCGACAGACTTCAACTAAGGGGACAGGGATCATGACCGTTACGGTTTACACGAAGCCGGCCTGTGTTCAGTGCAACGCAACCTACCGTGCACTCGACAAGAAGGGCATTGCCTACCAGAGTGTCGACATCTCCCAGGATGCCGAGGCCCTTGAGCGCCTCAAGGCCTTGGGCTACATGCAGGCTCCGGTTGTCGTGACCGAGCAGGACCACTGGTCTGGTTTCCGCCCGGACAAGATCGAGGAACTGGCCCAGGCTGTTTCCTCCGTGGCCTAAGTTTCCATTCAAACTTCGCCACCACAGCACACTCAGAATTCCTATGTAGTCGAGGTGACTCCCATGGCACCGCTGGCAGCGGCAACCGTACGCGAAGCTGCGGAAGCTGTCACCACCAGGAGTCACCTCATCTACTTTTCCTCGACCTCCGAGAACACCAAACGATTCGTCCAAAAATTGGGCAGGGACGCGGCGCGCATCCCGCTCTATGCCCAGGATGCTCCGCTGCAGGCCCTCGAACCATTCGTCCTTGTACTGCCCACTTACGGCGGAACAAACGGCGAAGGTTCGGTGCCGAAACAGGTCATCAGGTTTTTGAATGATCCCCGGAACAGGAAACTGATCCGGGGTGTTATTGGAGCAGGGAACACCAATTTCGCGGATAACTACTGCGCAGCGGGGGACATCATCTCCGTTAAGTGCAAGGTGCCGCATCTTTACAAATTTGAACTCATGGGGACGCCGGAAGACGTTCAACGGGTCAACGAAGGGCTGGAAAAGTTTTGGACACAACTGTCGCAGAAACAGAAGTAACCGGGGGCGCTGTGGACACGGTCAAGAAGCCGCTGCCTGAGGCTTTCAAGGGCTTGGGTTATCACGAGCTCAACGCCATGCTGAACCTGTATGGCCCCAACGGTGAGATCCAGTTCGAAGCCGACCGTGAAGCTGCGCACCAGTACTTCCTGCAGCACGTGAACAACAACACGGTGTTCTTCCACGATCTGGAAGAGAAGCTCGACTACCTGGTGAAGAACCAGTACTACGAGCGCGAAACCCTCGACCAGTACACAATGAACTTCATCCGTGACCTCTTCAACCGCGCGTACAAGAAGAAGTTCCGCTTCGAGACCTTCCTCGGCGCCTTCAAGTTCTACACGTCCTACACGCTGAAGACTTTTGACGGCAAGCGTTTCCTCGAGCGCTACGAAGACCGGGTCTGCATGGTTGCCCTGCACCTGGCCCGCGGCAACGAAGACCTGGCCAACCGCCTCGTCGACGAAATCATTGACGGCCGCTTCCAGCCGGCCACTCCCACGTTCCTCAATGCCGGCAAGGCACAGCGCGGCGAGCTCGTCTCCTGCTTCCTGCTCCGCATCGAAGACAACATGGAGTCGATTGCCCGCGCCATCAACTCCGCGCTCCAGCTCTCCAAGCGTGGCGGCGGCGTAGCTCTTTCCCTCACCAACATCCGAGAGCACGGCGCACCGATCAAGCAGATCGAAAACCAGTCCTCCGGCGTCATTCCCGTAATGAAGCTTCTCGAAGACAGCTTCTCCTACGCCAACCAGCTCGGTGCCCGCCAGGGTGCAGGTGCTGTGTACCTGCACGCCCACCACCCGGACATCCACCGCTTCCTGGACACCAAGCGCGAGAACGCTGACGAGAAGATCCGCATCAAGACGCTCTCCTTGGGCGTTGTGGTTCCGGACATCACGTTCGAGCTCGCCAAGAAGAACGAGGACATGTACCTCTTCTCCCCGTACGACGTGGAGAAGGTCTACGGAGTTCCGTTCTCCGATATTTCGGTGACTGAGAAGTACTACGAGATGGTTGACGATTCCCGGATCAAGAAGACCAAGATCAGCGCCCGCGAGTTCTTCCAGACCCTCGCGGAGATCCAGTTCGAGTCCGGTTACCCGTACATCATGTTCGAGGACACCGTGAACCGGGCCAACCCGATCGACGGCAAGATCACCATGAGCAACCTGTGCTCGGAGATCCTGCAGGTTTCCTCGCCGTCCATTTACGCCGAGGACCTGAGCTACGAGACCGTGGGTAAGGACATTTCCTGCAACCTCGGTTCCATGAACATTGCCAAGACCATGGACTCGCCGGACTTTGGTCTCTCCATTGAGACGTCCATCCGAGCCCTCAGCGCTGTTTCGGACATGTCCTACATCAACTCGGTGCCGTCAATTGCCCAGGGCAACGCCCAGAGCCACGCGATTGGCCTGGGCCAGATGAACCTCCACGGTTACCTTGCCCGCGAGCACGTCCACTACGGTTCCGAAGAGGGCCTGGACTTCACCAACATCTACTTCTACACGGTGCTGTTCCACGCTCTGCGCGCCTCCAATCGCCTGGCCATCGAGACCGGCCAGAAGTTCGGCGGCTTCGAGAAGTCCACCTACGCGTCCGGTGAGTTCTTCGACAAGTACACCGATCAGGAATGGGTTCCGGAGACCGAGCGCGTTCGCGAGCTCTTCGCCGGCCACCACATCCCTACCCAGGATGACTGGCGCGAGCTGAAGGCTTCGGTCATGGAGCACGGCATCTACAACCAGAACCTGCAGGCCGTGCCGCCTACCGGTTCCATCAGCTACATCAACAACTCCACATCCTCAATCCACCCGGTCGCCGCCAAGATCGAAATCCGCAAGGAAGGCAAGATCGGCCGCGTTTACTACCCGGCTCCGTACCTGACCAACGACAACCTGGAGTACTACCAGGATGCCTACGAAATCGGCTACGAGAAGATCATCGACACCTACGCCGCTGCCACGCAGCACGTGGACCAGGGCCTGTCCCTGACGCTGTTCTTCAAGGACACCGCCACCACGCGCGACATCAACAAGGCGCAGATCTACGCATGGCGCAAGGGCATCAAGACTCTCTACTACATCCGTCTCCGCCAGATGGCCCTCGAAGGGACCGAGGTTGAGGGCTGCGTAAGCTGCGCACTCTAATCAACTTAAATCGGTTGATTCCTTGCGGCGGGTGCCGCGCTGAAAACTAAAGATTACGACGGCGGGCTACCTCCCGCCGTCGTAGGCTTATCTCAAGAAAATTATCGCTTTAAGGGGATGAAATGACCGAAAAGGTCAAGCTGCTGACACACGTCGAGGCCATCAACTGGAACAAGATCCAGGACGACAAGGACGTGGAAGTCTGGAACCGCCTGGTCAATAACTTCTGGCTCCCGGAGAAGGTGCCGCTGTCCAACGACGTCCAGTCGTGGCACACACTGACGCCGGATGAGCAGCAGCTCACCATGCGCGTGTTCACCGGCCTCACGCTCTTGGACACCATCCAGGGCACCGTCGGCGCCGTTTCGCTGATTCCGGACGCGATCACCCCCCACGAAGAAGCTGTGTACACCAACATCGCCTTCATGGAGTCGGTGCACGCCAAGTCCTACTCGTCCATCTTCTCCACCCTGTGCTCCACCAAGGAGATTGACGACGCCTTCCGCTGGTCCCTCGAAAACGAGAACCTGCAGAAGAAGGCCCAGATCGTCATGGACTACTACCAGGGCGACGATCCCCTGAAGCGTAAGGTTGCCTCCACGCTGTTGGAGAGCTTCCTGTTCTACTCGGGCTTCTACCTGCCCATGTACTGGTCCTCGCGAGCCAAGCTCACGAACACGGCCGACCTCATTCGCCTCATCATCCGCGACGAGGCCGTGCACGGTTACTACATCGGCTACAAGTTCCAGAAGGGCTTGGAGAAGGTTTCCGAGGCCCGTAAGCAGGAAATCAAGGACTACACCTTCGAGCTCCTCTTCGAGCTGTACGAAAACGAAGTCCAGTACACGCACGACCTCTACGACGGTGTCGGCCTGGCCGAGGACGTCAAGAAGTTCCTGCACTACAACGCCAACAAGGCCCTCATGAACCTCGGCTACGAGGCCATGTTCCCGGCTTCCGTCACGGATGTGAACCCGGCCATCTTGTCGGCCCTGTCCCCGAACGCTGACGAGAACCACGACTTCTTCTCCGGCTCGGGCTCCTCCTACGTGATCGGCAAGGCCGTCAACACGGAGGATGAGGACTGGGAGTTCTAAGTCGCCAATGAGTCGACCACCAGGAGGCGGGCAGCGAGCAATCGCTGTCCGCCTTTCTTATATCTGATCACGTTCTGGAGGGGCGGTGTCCGGGTAGGGGTGGGGCCTTTGAGTGGTAGCTGTGTCCGGTGGGGGTGGTGATTTCGAGGGTGTGCTTATCGCCCTGGATGGTTCGGGTGGTCCAGCCGGGGTTTTCCTTGGTGTGGTTGCAGGCCTCGCATAGTCCTGCGCCGTTGGCGGGGTTTGTTTTCCCGCCGGAGCGCCACGGGACCACGTGGTCGATATGCCGGATGGGCGCGTCGCAGTACGGTGTCCGGCAGGTATGGTCGCGGGTTTCGATCATACGCCGGACCCGGCCGGTGAAGAGCCGGGCTTTTGAGTCAGTGGCAAGGAGTTCTCCGGTGCCCGGGGCGGTGTAGAGCCGGCGAAGCCAAACAGCGAACTCTTTATCCGGCGTTGTCGCATGTTCTTGGCCGGGTTGGCCGGGTTGCCCTGGTGTGGAGGCTGGGTTCGCACCGGCCGGCCACGGGGTTGCGGCTTGTCCGGGGCTTGGGGTGTGTCCCAGGGCTACGAGTTCCCTTCCCCATTCGGCCGGGACGATTCCGTAGCCTTGGAGCCGTGCTGGTTCGCTGTCGCCTTGGAAAAGGGTGCGGTCGGTCATGACCAGGTCCAGGTTGATCCCCGAAATCCCGCCCGGTGTGCCCGTGATGCGTTCGACGAGGGTGTCGGCCATGACCTGGCCACGGGTCGGGACACCCCCGCCAGGCCCAGCACCCCGGCGAGAGGTTGCATCGCCGTGGGAGCGGGCCGAATCGGCCGCCCGGCACAACGCCGCGTAGACCGCCACTCCCTGGGCCACGGGAAGCAGGGCGGTCAGATAGGTCATGGTGTCCGGCGCCGGACGCAGGCTCACGGTCCGTTCAGCGGCGGCACGGCTGGCACGCCCCACCACCGAGCGAGGATCACGCCG
>NZ_JBLYIE010000049.1:91341-145296 GCF_048537125.1 Paenarthrobacter sp. PPS72
GTCACCACTGACAGTGTTGGCATGAACAACGCCGGGCTGAGACACGTCTCGGGACATGGCACGAAGAGGCGCAGCGGACGCCGCTCTCTTCGTTTGCCTATCCCGGATCTGCTTCATGTCCCTACTCTCGCAGGGGGCACCGACATTATTAGACGCCTCTCCCGGGACTGAGACTGAACCATCCCGGCCTTGTCCGCGTCTTCACATCAGGGGAAGATAATCGACATTCGTCGGGAGGGCCACCATGACTCAGCTTGGCAAGTTTGAAAAGTACTTGATCGAAGAGTTCTATGACGACTTTCGGTCTGGGGACATGTCGCACACGACGTTCACCAGATGAGGTTCCCAGGACAACGGACCCGATGCCAACGCCTTCGCCCGCAACATCGTCGGCATCTGAAACAGGATCGCCGGGGCCAGCGACGACGGCCGTTCCCAATGCCAAGAGCCCCTTGTCCATTCCTGAAGGCGCTGCGGGACTGAATACAGCGACAGTCACCTTTGATTCAGGAGGCACGGAAATTACCGGCTATCTTGCGAGGCCTGAAGGCGGACAACAAGGGCCCGGCGTCCTCATCTGGCACGAAAACCGTGGGCTCACACCGCACATCCAGGACGTCGCCCGTCGCTTCGCTAACGAAGGCTACGCGGCGCTGGCGCTGGACCTCCTCAGCAGGGAGGGTGGCACGGCGGGCATGGATCCCGATGCCGTCCCTGGCGCTCTGACTCAGGCCGGCGCCCAACGTCACGTGGACGACTTCAAAGCAGCCTTCCAGTACCTCAACGGCCAGGACTTCGTCGAAGAGGGCCGGATCGCCATGGTGGGTTTCTGCTTCGGCGGCGGCATCACGTGGCAGGCAAGCACCGAGATCCAAGGACTGAAAGCAACATCCGCCTTCTATGGTCCAGCCCCGGATCCAGCGAAAGTCCCCACCATAAGGCCTGCGGTCCTTGGCGTCTACGCAGAGAACGACGCACGCATCACCGGCGCGATGGCCCAACTCCAGGAGGCCTTGGACGCCTCAACAGTCAAGCACCAGCTCAAGGTCTATCCGGGAGTGGACCACGCGTTCCACAACGACACCGGTGAGCGCTACGTGGAGGCCCAGGCAATCGCAGCATGGAACGACACCCTGGCGTGGTTCAAGGACAACGTCTAAGCCGCCAAAACCGGGAACTACCCCTGCAACCGCGCAGCCTCACTGGCCAACTCGGCCTCCAAAGTCTCGATGCTCGGCAGGCTGGCCACCAATTCGTCGGGCAAGGAATCAGCAAGGGAGGTCTTCCACTCCGCAATGCCCACGGGAGCGTTGAATCCACGCAGTGCATACTCCGCCACCACGCTGTTTTTCTCCTTGCACAGCAGCAATCCGATGGTGGGCTTGTCGTCCGGATGCGCCATGAGATCGTCCACGGCTGCCATGTACATGCCAAGCTGCCCTAGGAAGCCGGGTTCGAACTTCACGGCTTTCAGTTCAATCACCATGTAGCAGCGCAACTTCAGATGGTAAAAGAGCAGGTCAGCGAAGAACTCGTCACCGGCAATCTCCAGCCGGACCTGCTCGCCCACGAAGGCAAAGCCTTGGCCCAACTCCAGCAGGAATTTCTCCACATGTTTCACCAACTGCAGCTCCAAGTCGCGTTCGGTGTGCCGATCACTCATGGACAATAAGTCGAAGACGTAGGGGTCTTTGGTTGCCTGCTGCGCGAGGTCCGAATCCGCAGGAATCATGGTGGAGGCAAAGTTGGTGATGGCCTGCCCTGATCGCTCGTGCAGGCGCGTCGAGATCTGGTGGGTCAACACGTTGCGCGACCATCCGTGTTGGGCAGCTGCCGCCGCGTACCAAAGGCGCGTGGCGGCGTCGTCGAGCTTTTCCAGAAGCGCGATCTGGTGGTACCAGGGCAAGGTTGCAAGCGGCGCTTGCAACTTTGGGAAGTCCGGCCATGCCTGCGCGAAGCTCTTCATGTACCTCAGGTTCCTGGGGGAGAAGCCTTTCGCTTCCGGGAAGCGGGTCCGGATGTCGGCAGACAAGCGCGTGACAACCTTGGCTCCCCAGCCTTGCTCGGATTCACGTTCGGCGAGCTGCCGGCCGATGCTCCAGTACGAATTCAACAACTCGCTGTTGGCGGCTGCCAGCGCCCGGGTCCTGCCGACACGGACCTCTTGAGCCACAGTCTGGAGCAGTGTGGGGTACCAGTCGGGCATGGACGGCGCCGCCGGGACACCCGGAAATGATGCTTCGGTGGCGAGCTCTTGGGACGGCATGGTGCTCCTGTCGATTGCTGTTGTGATCACGCTATGGCGAGGCACTGACAAAATAGACAGGTGAGTGAAGCCGGTGAATTCGTGGACTACACCCTGCAGATGGAGTCCACTTGGGAGAAAGCTGCAGAGGCCAATGAGCGTCTGAGCGGTAGCTTGAAGGTATACGGCGCGTCCGTGGGTGCCGTACGGGGAACTGTGAGGGATGCGCTCAAGCGGTACAAGAATCTTGACCACGACCAAATCACTGCTTTGAGCTCGGAACTGTGGGCCGAGCCGGTCTTCGAACGGCGACTCGCCGCGGTGGTTCTGCTGCAGGCCAAAGTAGGGGTCCTGATCAACACCGACCTCACCCGCATTGAAGGTTTCATCAGGCAGGCCGGCACACGGGAGCTGGTGGATCCTCTGGCGGCAGACGTTGTGAGGCCGTTGATGGCGAGGCTGGAGGGACTGGCGAAAGAACGCGCTGAACGTGTGCTGGGGCGCTGGGCTGCAGACCCGGACCCGGAACTACGTCACGCAGCGGCCCTGGCGACACGCGCCGCCACCTCTTGATAAGCACCAGCGACCCGCCTAGCGTTTCCCTCACCACATGCCAGTGAATTGAGAGGCAGGCTAATCGATGAAATCGCTGTGGTTGGACCGGGAAACCCGCTTCATGTCCGACTCCGTCCCCGAGGAAAAGCACTTTGACACGATAGTGGTGGGCGCCGGGCTCACCGGAATGGTGACCGCCCTCTTGTTGTCCAGGTCCGGCCAACGGGTGGTGGTCTTCGAGGCCCTAACACTGGGTGCAGTGACCACCGGCAACACCACAGGCAAGTTGAGCCTCCTCCAAGGTGGGGCGCTTTCGGCTTTGCACAGTCAGTACTCGTTGAAAGTGGTGCAGGCTTATGTGGAGGCCAACAAGAGCGGACAGGCGTGGCTGACACAGTACATGGAGCAGCAGGGCATCCCGTACCAGCGCCGGACTGCCGTGACCTTCGCAACCACCGACGACGGCGGCCAGAGGCTCCGCAAGGAGGCCGCGGTTTCGCGGGACGCAGGTTTGGACGTCCACTTCAGCCGTGATCCGGGTTTGCCATTCCCCGTTGTGGAAGCGCTGGAACTCGAAGACCAGGCCCAGATCCACCCCATGGACGTGCTGGAAACGCTCGCGAGGGACATCCGCGAGCACGGCGGTCTCATTGTGGAGGACATGCAGGTTCAGAACGTGAGTTCGGAGCAACCCATGGAGGTCTCCACCCGCAAGGGATCTTTCACTGCCGACACTGTGGTGATAGCCACGGGTATTCCCATCCTGGACCGCGGACTGTACTTCGCCAAGCTTGAACCCAACCGGTCCTATGCTGCGGCGTTGAAGGTCCCGGGTGATATTCCGAAAGGGATGTATCTGTCCATCGATTCACCCACCCGATCCCAGCGCACCCAACCAACACCCGAGGGGGAGCTGCTCCTGGTCGGCGGCTATGGACACACGGCGGGCCGGGCGAAATCGCCCAAGTCGCACTTGGACGAGCTGCTTGGCTGGGCCACGCAGCATTATCCTGGAGCCGAGGTCACCCACACCTGGTCAGCGCAGGACTACCAAGCCACCAACCTGATGCCGTTCTTCGGCAAACTTCCCCGCGGCCACGGACGGATATTCTTCGGCACGGGCTACAACAAGTGGGGGATGAGCAACGGGGTAGCGGCAGCCCTGTCCATAACCTCGGACATCCTGGGCGGCCAGTCAGACTGGGCGAGCGTCATCCATCACCGGGTTACCTCACCCCGGGGAGCGCTCCAAGCTGTCCGCCTCAACGCCGGCACCACCAAGCGAATGGTGGAGGATAGGGCAAAAATCAAAACCAATCCCGAAATTACGGATCAAACGCGTCCGGCAGAAGGAACCGGCGTAGTGGGACTGTACAAGGGTGAACCGGCAGCAGTATCCACCGTGGACGGCAACGTTTGCATGGTTTCAGCGAGTTGCGCGCACCTGGGTGGAATCGTCAGTTGGAACGACGCCGAAAAATCGTGGGATTGCCCCCTTCACGGTTCGCGCTTCACCCCCGAGGGCAAATACCTTGAGGGCCCGGCCACGCATCACCTGCAGAAGTCGCCGGTCAAGTCGCCGGTCAAGAAGAAGGACTAGCTCAGCCGATCGACGCGCCGCTGGGCTTGATCCGCGGCGCGTCGTTGCTGCGTTGCGGCCCGGACGGCACGTTTCTTCTCTGATTCGGCGGATTCCCCATCGCGGGTGATTCCTATGAGTTCGGCTTCAAGGGCGGCAAGGCGCTTCTTCACGTCGTCGATCTCGGATTTGAGGTTTGTTCGACGGTCGGCCAACTCCTGGACAGCGGCCCACGCCTTCGATGCTTCCGCTTCTGCTTCCTTGGCTGCTTCGTCGGCTGCTTCGAATTCCCTGCGGGCCTCTTCCAAGGCTGCTCGTTGTTTAGCGGCACGCCGATCGGCCAGGGACGTCGCTTCGTCCTTGGAGGATTTCTGTTTGGACGCTTTCTCTTGGGACGGAATGGCTTTGGGAGGCGGAGCGCTCTTGGAACGTGGTGCTGCTTCCTTCCTGGCTGCACGCTGCGCTGGCGCGTCTCCATCTTCGGGGCGGGCTTCGTCGTCGGGACCAGCCGCTGCGATGGCGCCTGAAAGGTCCACTGCCTCGAAGCCGCTGCCACTGAGCCCCCGCACCAGCCGGCCTGTTCCTACTGCGGCAGCGGCGCCGGCATCAGCCATGGCTGCCCGGAACGTCTGCTCAACGTCGGATGCCGCTGCAGCACTGAGAGGAGCGCCAAGCTCGGATGCAAGATCCTTGGCCGCGTGGACGGCTGCTGTCAGTTGGCCCTGGCGTTGCTGTCCGAGTTCGCGAAACGCTTCTGCGTCGCCCTCCTCCTGGGCGGTTCGCAGCGAAACGCCAAAGCGTACGACGCCGTCAATCACCTCGGGCTTGTGAACGGCCAGCATGTTAATGGCCCAGGCGCCGGCGGCCGGCTTGGGGAGACTGCCAATCTCTTTAGCCAGGTCCTTCTGGCCGGCATCCTTCGCTTTGCGGACCAATGCAGTTCTTTCAGCCGTGAAATCACGGGGTGTTTCGGCGTACAGCTCCTGGGCGGCGTCGCGGAGGTCCATGCACTCATCCTATTGTTTTGCCATCATCAGGGGCTTTGCACCCGCTCCGATGATTGCGAGGCGTTGCCAGGGACCGAGTCTTCATCCGCGCGATGCTTAGGGTAGCCTAAGTCGAGTGGATCAGATCATGAGTTTGCCTTTCGGCGTCGCAGTCGCGGCGCTCTTCGCAATTGTCATGATCCGCGTCAATGCCACGTACTGGATCGGGCGGGGAGCGGTGGCCGGTCTCGCGCGTACGCGCTTCAGTGATTCTTTGGAGCGGCCCAAAGCAGCCCGTGCTCAAGCCCTGATTCAACGCTGGGGACCGTACGCCGTCGTACTCTCTTTTCTGACCATTGGGCTCCAAACGGCCATCAACCTCGCTGCCGGTGCCGCGCGCATGCCGCTTCGGCGGTACTTGCCGGCCGCAGTAGCAGGTTCCGTCATCTGGGCGCTGCTTTACGCCACCATTGGTCTCGCTGCTTTGGAGGCCTGGCTGGCGGTAGCAGCTGCCTCACCGCTTGGCGCGGCAGCGGGAGTCGCGGCCTTGGCGGGAATCGTTGTCTGGGTTCTCGTGGTCCGGCGGCGTCGGGCGAAGGCCAAATCAGCGGATACAGTGGTCTGAGTTCTACAGCTGGATCGGCGAAAGGCCTGGGTTGACTACTGCATTACCGGAACTGGCGGACGGCGATTTTTACTACGAATCGTTGGGCGAGGGCCGCTACAGGTCCACTATCCACGCCCAAGGCGCGTGGAATCCCCACGAACAACACATGGCTCCCGCTTCGGGCATCATTGCCGATGCCCTGGTTCGCCACGAGCCACGGGATGATGTCCGCCTGGCGCGGATCAGCTACGAAATCCTCGGTCTGATTCCCGGCGGGGAGTTCCAGGTGACCACCTCGACGCTGAGGCCGGGAAGGACCATTGAACTTATCCAGGCAGAGCTTTCGGCGGGCGGCCGTGTGGCCACCCGTGCTGCCGCCTGGCGTATGGTCACCAGTGACACCAGCGCTGTGGCCGCAGTGGAAGACGAGCCCATGCCGGCCCCCGATGAATGCAAGCCATGGGATGGCGCCAGTGTTTGGCCGGGGGGATACATCCGGTCCTTGGAGATGCGCATCGCCGAGGGACACCGTCCAGGGTCCGGTAAGGTGTGGATCCGAACATCCCATCCGCTGACCCAGCACAACGACAGCACCGATCTTGCCCGTCTCATGGGCTTGGTGGATACAGCCAATGGCATCGCGGCCCGTGTTCCACCGGGCGAAAACAGCTACATATTTCCCAATGTTGATCTTCAGATCCACATGTACCGTGCTCCGTCGGGCGAATGGTTGGGCTTGGATAACAAGGTCTCTTTCGGAGCCGACGGGATTGGCCTGACATCCACTGTGCTCCATGATGTCAACGGACCCTTCGGGCGGGCCGAACAGATCCTGATTCTGAGGAAAAGCTGATGGGCGGCCCGGAAACAGCGTCACGCCAGCTCACGGTATATCGTCAGAAGGAGTCGATGGGCGCAGCGGGAGACCTCGACTTCGCTTTGGAACTGCTTCAGCGGGCCCGTAACGGAAAGCTCGGCCCGTCGCTTCGCCTTTATCGTCCGCAGCCTACCGTTGCTTTCGGCCAGCGCGATGCCAACCTGCCTGGTTTTCAGGCGGCCGAGGAGGCCTGCCGCGAGCTCGGTTTCGAACCCCTGATACGCAAAGCCGGCGGTCGGGCTGCCGCGTATCACCAGGGCACCTTGGTGATAGATCATATTGAGCCCCACCCTGATGCAATTGTGCGCGCCAAAGCCCGTTTCTCGGAGTTCGGTGAGCTGCTGGCCGGTGCGCTTCGCAGCGTCGGCGTCCACGCCGCCGTCGGGGAAATTCCGGGGGAGTACTGTCCTGGAGAGTTCAGCGTTCACGGTGAGGATCCTGATTTCCCTGCCCACCGCATCAAGCTCATCGGCACAGCCCAGCGTGTCGTCTCCGGAGGATGGCTGTTCAGCTCAGTGATCGTTGTGGAAGATTCCAAACCCATCCGCGAGGTCCTGACTGCAAGTTATGCTGCGCTCGGCCTTGAGTGGGATACAGCCACGGCTGGCGCTGCTAATGACCTGCTGCCGCATCTGGACGTCAGTACCGTGGAGGATGCCGTGATTGAGGCTTACCGCGGCTACGCAGACATCCTCGACGGCGACTTCCGGGCTTTGCTGAGCGAGTCACCGCAGGTCAGTTGAGCGTGTCGGTGCCCGGGTTTAGTCTGAGGTAGAAAGGTTTCCCCAGCACGCGGATCGCGGTGGAACAATGGGCCGGAAGAAGCACCCACTTGAGGATTCTGACGTGGATATCAGCGTCAGCCCACCCAAGCGTTCCACAGCCGGGTTGCCCAGCCTGAGCGAAACACTTCCGCACGCCATGGCTGACATGGGTCCGTCCCGGGCATGGAAGACACTACGGGCCGTCAATCAAAAGGACGGTTTCGATTGCATGAGTTGCGCTTGGCCCGACCCCCCGGAACGTAAAACAGCTGAGTTTTGCGAGAACGGTGCCAAGGCCATCGGCTGGGAGGCTGAGCCACTGAAGATTCCCACACAGTTCTGGGCCGACACCAGCTTGAGCACTTTGGAATCCAAGTCCGAGTATTGGCTGGGTCAGCAAGGCCGGTTGGTGGAGCCGGTCTTCAAGGCTGCCGGGTCTGATTACTATGTACCTGTCAGTTGGGACCGGGCGTTTGAGGTCATCGCGCACGAGCTGAACGGGCTTGAAACCCCGGACCAAGCGACGTTCTACACCAGCGGCCGGACCAGCAACGAGGCGGCATTCCTCTACCAGCTGTTTGTGCGGGCGTTCGGAACCAACAACCTTCCGGACTGTTCGAACATGTGCCACGAATCCACTGGTGTTGCCATGGGAGAGACCATCGGAGTGGGCAAATCAGCTATCACTTATACGGACTTCGCCAAAGCCGACCTGATCATCATCATGGGGCAGAACCCGGGTACCTGCCATCCCCGGATGCTCACGGCGCTGGAAGAAGCGAAGGAAGCCGGCGCGGAGATCGTGGCCGTGAATCCCTTGCCTGAGGCTGGCCTGATCAACTTCAGGAACCCGCAGAAGCCACGCGGACTGATTGGCAAGGGCACAGACCTGGCCGACCAGTTCCTCCACATCCGCATCGCCGGGGATATGGCGCTGCTCCAGGCTCTTTCCAAGCGTGTCCTGGATGCCGAACGGGCTGCTCCCGGAACAGTGCTGGACCGCCCGTTCATTGATGAGCACTGCCAAGGCTTCGTTGGCCTCGCCGCGCATCTGGCAACGTTGAACGAGCGCGATGTCCTCAGGGCGACTGGGCTCACCAGCGCGGACATTGATGAATTGGCCGGCAGGTATCTCCGCGCGGAAAAGGTCATCGTTACATGGGCCATGGGTATCACCCAGCACAAGAAGGCCGTGCCCACCATCAAGGAGATCATCAACCTGCTCCTGCTGCGCGGCAACATCGGTAAGCCCGGCGCGGGGCCCTGCCCCATCCGTGGGCACAGTAACGTCCAAGGTGACCGGACCATGGGCATCTGGGAGAAGATGCCGCCATGGTTCATGGAGGCAATACACCGGGAATTTGGCTTTGATCCGCCCCGGAAGCCGGGCGTCGATGCTGTGGACAGCATCAGGGGTATGCGGGATGGAAGGATACAGGTTTTAGTGGCGTTGGGCGGCAATCTGGTTCATGCCATTTCTGACACCGCGGTGGCTGAAACGGCCATACGGAAAACGCGCTTGTCCGTGCAGATCTCAACCAAGCTGAACCGGTCCCATGCGGTGGTGGGTGAACAGGCGCTGATCCTGCCCACGTTGGGGCGAACGGAGATCGACAGGCAGGGCGGTGTCGAGCAGTTCGTCACTGTGGAGGACACCGTCTGTGCTGTGCACCGCTCGGCGGGCCCCTTGGAGCCGATTGCCCGGGAAGTCTTGTCCGAGGTGGCCATCGTCACCCGCCTTGCCCAAGCTGTCCTGGGGGACAAAGTGCCGGTGGACTGGGACGGGCTTGGTCGCGACTACGACGCTATACGGGACCACATTTCCCGTGTGGTGCTTGGGTTTGAGGATTTCAATGCCCGCATTCGTGCTGTGGATGGCTTCGTTTTGCCGCACGGTCCAAGGGATAGCAGGACCTTTCCCACGCCATCAGGCAAGGCTATGTTTTCGGTCAATGAGCTTGAGGCAATCGTGATTCCCAGTGGCCGCCTGCTCCTCCAAACGATCCGGTCGCACGATCAGTTCAACACCACCACGTACACCATGAATGATCGCTACCGTGGCATCAAGAAGGGCCGCATGGTCCTCCTGGTGAATCCGTCAGACCTGGCGGAGTTGGGTTTCGAGGACGGCGGTTACGTGGACGTACACAGCGAGGCCGACGACGGCGTGGACCGTGTCCTGCGTCAGCTGCGTTTGGTCTCGTACCCCAGTGCCCGGGGCTGCGTTGCGGCGTATTACCCGGAGGCCAACGTCTTGGTGCCGTTGGATTCGACGGCCGAGGAGAGCAACACTCCTGCCTCCAAGTCGGTGATAATTCGGCTTGAGCCAGCTGCCGCCCCGGTGTACGGGACAGCAGCCGGCTAATGCGAGCGACGCCGCGGATCTGCTGGCGACCGGAGTCAGTGACCCCGTGCGATCCATTCATCCAGGTGGGGCTTCTCCGCGCCGATGCTGGTGGAATCGCCGTGTCCGGTGCGCACCACGGTTGCCTCCGGCAGGGGGAGGAGCTTGGTCCGGATGGACTCGATGATGGTGGGGAAGTCGCTGTAGGAGCGTCCTGTCGCGCCGGGGCCGCCTTGGAAGAGTGTGTCGCCGCTGAAGAGTGTTTCTTCGCTTGGCAGGTGGAACGAGACAGACCCGGGCGAGTGCCCGGGAGTGTGGATCGCTTTGAGTGTTGCACCGGCAACGGTGAACTCGTCGCCGTCAACGATTGCCACATCCGGATCAATCTCGGGGAACACTGCCCGCCATAGCATCCAGTCTTCCTGGTGCAGGTGGATGGGCGCTTTGACGAGTTCCCAGAACGCGCCTGCGGAACTGATGTGGTCGTCGTGGCCGTGTGTCAGCAAGATGGCTTTGACCGTACGGCTGCCCACGGCCTCGCGAATTGCTTGGGGGTTGTGGGCGGGGTCGATGACGATGCATTCGGAGTCGTCCCCGATGATCCAGACGTTGTTGTCCACGTCCCAGGTTCCGCCGTCAAGGGAGAATGTCCCGGAGGTGATGACGCGATCGATCGTGACGTTGCCGGCGCTCACAGCTCAACCACCGAGCGCAGCACGGCGCCTTCGTGCATTTTGTCGAACGCTTCTTCGACCTGGTTGATGGTGATTCGCTCGGTCACGAACGCGTCCAGGTCCAGTTTCCCTTGCTTGTAGAGGTCCACCAGCATGGGGAAGTCCCGTGAGGGCAGGCAGTCGCCGTACCAGGATGACTTGAGTGATCCGCCGCGGCCGAAGACGTCCAGGAGCGGCAGTTCCAGGGTCATCTCGGGTGTGGGGACGCCCACCAGGACAACGGTGCCTGCGAGATCACGGGCGTAGAAGGCCTGCTTATAGGTTTCGGGACGTCCAACGGCGTCGATCACCACGTCTGCACCGAAACCGCCTGTCAGTGCGCGGATCTCTTCGACGGGGTCGCTTGTGGAGGAATCGACGGTGTGGGTTGCGCCGAGTTCCTTGGCACGCTGAAGCTTCTTGGCATCTATGTCGACCGCAATGATGGTGGTGGCGCCTGCGAGCGCGGCGCCGGCGATGGCTGCTACGCCCACACCGCCGCAGCCGATGACGGCAACCGAGTCGCCTCGCTTGACGCCGCCGGTGTTCAGGGCCGCGCCCAGCCCTGCCATGACGCCGCAGCCGAGCAGTCCGACGGCGGCGGCATCGGCGTCGGGGTCTACCTTGGTGCACTGTCCGGCGGCGACCAGGGTCTTTTCGATGAACGCGCCGATGCCGAGGGCGGGGGAGAGCTCCGTGCCGTCCTCCAAGGTCATCTTTTGGGTGGCGTTGTGGGTGTTGAAGCAGTATTGGGCTTGGCCGCGGTTGCAGGCCCGGCAGTTGCCGCAGACTGCCCGCCAGTTGAGGACGACGCGGTCGCCGGGGGCGACGTCGGTGACGTCGGGGCCCACTGCGCTGACTACGCCGGTGGCTTCGTGGCCGAGCAGGAACGGAAAGTCGTCGCTGATGCCGCCGAGTTTGTAGTGGAGGTCTGTGTGGCAGACACCGCTGGTGAGGATGTCCACCAAGGCTTCGCCTGGGCCGGGTTCGGGAACCAGGATGGTTTCCAGGGTTGCGGGTTCGCCTTTGGAGCGGACGATTACACCTTTGACTGCGTGGACCATGGAGATGTTCCCTTCGGGCACTCGGAGAGCAGGCCTTTATATGCAAACGGGCCCGCTACGGATTCCCATTCTGTCTATCACAGGTGACAGACAGGTTGTGGATTGTTCCGTGCGGGCCCGCCCAGGTGCGGTTATGCGTAGAGCCGGTGGCTAGACAGTTACCAGGCGCTTTTCAACTTCGGAGGCTGAGGGGTTGGTGGCTGCGGTTCCGTCGGGGAAGAGCACGGTGGGGACGGTTCGGTTGCCTCCGTTGAGCTGCTCGACGAGTTCGGCGGTGCCATCGACTTCTTCGATGTTGATCTCGGTGTAGCCGATGCCTTTGGCGTCCAGCTGCTTCTTCAGGCGGTTGCAGTAGCCGCACCAGGTGGTTGAGAACATGGTGATGGTGCCGGAGTCGGGAGTGAAG
Organism: Paenarthrobacter sp. PPS72; assembly: GCF_048537125.1. GTDB lineage: Bacteria > Actinomycetota > Actinomycetes > Actinomycetales > Micrococcaceae > Arthrobacter > Arthrobacter nitroguajacolicus_E. The sequence goes on from NZ_JBLYIE010000049.1 coordinate 103,482, forward strand.
TCCACAGAGCTCTCCTCAATGTTGATCGTTTGCACGGGATGGTTCGTTGTTATCAACGGTAACCCGCGCCCGAATAATTCCCGTTCGGCTGCGAAGGCGGGTTACGCCACATGCCTGCGCTGGTGTGTTCTGCGGGGAGAGGGCAGACTGTTGCCATGTGTGGACGTTATGTGATGGCCCGTGCGGTGGGAGACCTGCTCGCTGATTTCGACGCTGAGCTTGAGAACGAGATTGCCCTTGAGAAATCGTGGAATGTGGCTCCTACGGATGCCGTTCCCATTGTCTTGGAGAGGCTGGTTGACGACGACGTGAAACGGCAGCTGCACGTAGCGAAGTGGGGGCTGGTGCCGTCGTGGGCTAAGGATCCCAAGGGTGGTGCCCGGCTTATCAACGCCCGGAGCGAAACGTTGTTGGAGAAGCCGTCCTTCAAGAAAGCTGCCGTTGCCAGGCGTTGCGCGGTTCCGGCGGATGGCTACTACGAGTGGAAGAAGGGCGAGGGCAGGAACAAGCAACCATATTATGTGCATCCTGCAGATGGCCAAGGTCTGGTCTTTGCGGGCTTGTACGAGTGGTGGCGGGACCAGTCAGCTTCCCCGGATGATCCGGGCCGCTGGTTGTTGTCGATGTCCATCCTGACCGCTGACACGCCAACGGTTGATGAGGCGCGAACCCGGCGCAGTGCCTCTGTGTTTGACGAACTGACTGCCCTCCATGACCGCGTTCCGTTGCCCATGAGCACTGAGACGATGGAAGCGTGGTTGGATCCGCGCGGGAAAGATGCCCAGGGGTTGGTGGACCTGGTCCGGTCCAAGGCGCACGACGCCGCCGCAGCTTGGACGCTGGACGCCGTGGGATCCGCCGTCGGAAATGTCCGGAACAACTCACCGGAACTTATTGAACCGGTGGAAGGCCTCTTCTAGGACTCAGAGGGCTTCGTTGACCGGTACGCCGGATTGGAACTCCCGGCCGTCGGCTTCGCTGAAGCCTGTCATGACGTGGCCTTTGCTCAGTCCGTGGATGGCGGACATAGGAAAGTTTCCCGTGATGACGTTGCCGGAATGCTCCACGCCTTTGATGTCATAGTTTTCCTCGGCGCTGAGGGAGTGGTTGAAGGAATAGAACGAGATCGCCTCCCCGTTCATGAACTCGATGCCGAGCCTTCGCTGTGAGGAATAGTCCTCGCTGGCAGCAACAAGGCCCACGACGTAAGCGCCGGAGCCCGGTATGTTGCCATCGATTTCGAAGCGTGCCACGAGCTTGTCGTCTTCAGCGGAGATGTTGACCTGCTTCAGGAGTGCGTCATTGGTGCTCATGCCACAATCCTGCTCTGTGGACCGGCTGCCGTCCACCCCCTCGGTGTCATCCTTCCAAGAGACGACGAACGTTCCGCGCCACCGTAGCGGTGTCCATGTCCTGCCCTTTACGGGCGGTCAGCAGGTGCATGGCCAAGCCGTCGCTGTAGTCGGATACCGCTTCGGCCCGGGCCCTTGCTTCCGATAGGCCCATGGCTTCAAGCAGTTGCGTCAAAGCCGATACCAGCCGCTCGTGCCCGGCAGCCACAACGTCGGGCTGGTCCAGGGCGAAGGCGAAACGGGCGCGGGTCAGTTCAGCGTTCTCATGCGCGAGTCCCATGACGGCTCCGGCAATTTGCTCCGCCAAGCCGGCCACCGACGTCGGGATCTCTTTTCCACCCTGCTGAAGCAGGAGCCGGTCCCGTTCTTCAACACGGTCGACGGCGGCCCGCGTCAGGGTTGCGCGATTGCGGAAATAGTTCGAGGTAGTTCCGACGGCGACACCCGCCTGGGCGTCGACGGCCCGGTGTGTGAGACCCTTGAGGCCCCTGGCAGCGACAACTGCGAGCGCTGCGTCGGCAAGTTCTGTTCGGCGGTCCGGCATGGCGAAAGTCTAGCTTCAACCCCTATCGGCACTACAAATGTAGTAGTACAGTGTGGGCATGGAAAAAGTGAACATCATCGGTGGAGGAATCGCCGGGCTGGGGATTCTCGGGGCCGTGCGGAACCGTGGGGCCATCATCAAAGCCGGCGCACTTCGACGCCCTTCAGGAGAACCCCTGCTGTCCATGGAAGGTGAAGGGCTGTTAGGAGTATCCCGCCCCGAATTACTGAGACTTCTTGACACCGCGGTGCATGCCTCCGTGCGCCGGGTAGTGGGCAGGGTGGATCCCCTCCCGGACGCAGGCGCGTTGACCGTGGGTGCCGATGGGGTCAACAGTGTTGTCCGGCGGGACTACTGGGGCAAGCGAAGTGCGGCAAAGCCCACGCCCTTCCTTGCGGTCCGTGGAGTAGTTCCCGGAACCCCGGCCCCACCAGAGGTTGGAGAATACTGGGGGCGCGGTGAAATATTCGGGTTGGCTCCGGCCGTGGGTGGAAGTAACTGGTACGCCTCCTTCCGCTCAGAATGGGGACCGGACAGGGTGGACGTCGCGGAGGCGCTCGAAGTCAGCCGGAGCCGCTACGCCAACTATTCGCCCGCTGTGCAAAATGTGCTCGCCCTGGCACATCCGGAAACGTCCCTTGCGCAACGCATCTGGACCACCCCGCCCCTGGCCACATACTCACGGGGGAACGTAGTGCTGGTGGGGGATGCCGCGCACGCAATGACTCCAAACCTGGGCCGCGGTGCCTGTGAAGCGCTCATCGATGCCATGACCTTGGGGAGCCTGCTGAACGAGCACCCCATGGACAAAGCGCTCGCTGCCTATAACAAGAAGAGGGTCATGCGGACGCAGTTGCTCCGGCTGGCTTCCTCCACCATGGGGAGTGTGGCCCTGGCAAGGGGAGCACAGCCACTGCGCGACGCCTTGTTCAAGCAGGCGGGTAAGCGGGTAGCGCGAACCCGGGAAAGGGCAGGAACTTCGAAGTAGGTTTTGGGGGAGCGTCGGCGTAAACTGAGATTATTCGAACATACTTTCGAATATTGATCCCGGCGTAAAGAGGTGTGGAGATGGGGCTGTTCAGTGAATCTGTCGGAGTACTCTGCACCAACACGGGCCAGCCGCTGGAAGTCCAATGGAAAGGCGCCCAATACACAGTCACCAACGAACCTGTTCGATGGTACGAACGACGCCAATGGTGGCTGGAAGAGAGCCGCGCACCCCTGGGAAGCGGGGCTGGTCTGGTCGACCACGAAATCTGGCGTGTAGAACTCCTCCCTGCCCCAGCTGACGCAGAAACCAACCGCCCCATCACCCTTGACCTCGTCCGACACGTGGGCAGCGGACGCTGGAGACTCCTGCGCATCCATGACGCCGCCCCGGCACGCGCAGTAGAACCCGAAGAATCAGCGTAAACCTTGAGCTTTACCCACCTGCACGTCTCCACAGCCTTCAGCGCACACTACGGCGTCTCCTGGCCCGATGAGCTAGCCCAAACAGCAGCAGCAGACGGAGCCACAGCGCTCGCCTGCACAGACCGTGACGGCCTGTACGGGACCATCAAACACCTCAAAGCATGCATGGCCGCAGGCATCGACCCCATCGTTGGGGTAGACCTGGCCGTATTCGACGACGACGGCGACCACCGCACCCAAGTTGCGGGCCGCGTCGTCGTACTCGCCCACGGAAACAACAACGGCGCCGGATACAGGGCACTATGCCGCCTCATATCCGACGCCCATGCACGCACCTCAGGGAAAGCCGGAGGAGCAGTCCCCGCTGCGGTCACACGCGGCGAACTCGCCTCAAGGACCCTTGACCCCAAAACCCTCAAACCAGTCCTTACCGTACTGATAGGACCCGACTCGGACGTCGGCCAAGCCATGGGAGGCCGCAAATACCTAAGGCCCAGGACGCTCTTCAAACAATGGATCGATGCCATGCCCCCCGGCACCATGGTCGCTGAAGTCGTCTCCCACCTCAGCGCCCCCGGAGAACCCCTCAGCACAGCCCACGCCGTACGCATGCTCAAGCTCGCACTCGAATACAACATCCCCGCCATCCTCAGCAACGCCGTCCGGTACTGCGCCCAGGACGGAGCCGCCACCGCAGACGTCCTCGACTCCGCACGCACCCTCAAATCCCTCCCGGAACTCTCAACTGCACCCCTGCTCCCACCAGCAGGCCACCTCCAACCAACAGGGCAGGGCTGGCTGAAGACACCACAGCAAATGCTCCAACTCGGCAAAGAAATCATGAACGCAGCAAACATGGGGAAAGCCGACCTCACCAAGCTCCTGGCAAACACTGAAGCGCTCACCGACAAATGCCGGATCGATCCTGCCCTCGACATGGGATGGAAAAAGCCGGTAGTTCCCGAGGCCTCCATTATTGGGATCGAGGCAGATCCCCTCCTTGAACTCACCCAACGCTGCGAAGCAGGAATCAACAGACGGTTCCCTGGGATCAGTGGAGAGGCAGAAAAACAGTTGCGCTCGCGGTTGGATCACGAGCTCGGAATCATTGGCAGGCTTGGGTTTGCCTCGTACTTCCTCACCGTGGCCGAGGTTTCAAAGATGATCCTCGATATGGGAGTCAGGGTAGCTGCGAGGGGATCCGGCGCCTCGAGCCTGGTCAATTATCTGATCGATATCAGTCAAGTGGACCCCATCCGCCATGACCTCATTTTCGAGCGCTTTCTCTCAGGCCGGCGTTCCACGCTTCCTGACATCGATATTGATGTGGAAAGTGCTGAGAGGCACAACGTCTACCGAAAGATCTTTGACCGCTTCGGAGCAGAACGCGTCACCCTGATGAGCATGCAAAACGGCTACAGGGCGCGTGGTGCAGTGCGGGATGCCGGTATGGCCTTGGGGATGCCGGACGAAGAAGTGGGTGAAATTGCCAAGCAACTGTGGAGATTCTCTGCACGCAAATTCCGGGAAGCTTTGGTGGAGAAGCCCGAGCTTCGCGACTTTGCCGGGCGGGTGGAACGGGGAGCCATGGAGGAAAACCAACAGTTGGACCTGTTGGTGGACCTTACCGAAAGACTGGATCGGCTTCCCCGCCACATCTCCATGCATCCTTGTGGCGTGATCCTGGGAGATGCAACGCTCCTGGACCGAACTCCCGTTCAGCCCAGCGGCCTGGGTCTGCCCATGAGTCAGTTCGACAAACACGACATGGACCCCATGGGAATGCTCAAACTGGATGTGCTGGGAGTGCGCATGCAGAGTGCCATGGCCTTTGCGGTCAGGGAAGTGATTCGCTTGCATCCTTCCAAAGCCGAAGTCGTGGCGGCAGGGAAGCACCCAGTGAAGCCCGGTGGGGATGGTCCCGACTTCATTTCCCCTGAGGGCAGGATTGACCTCAACGCCGTGCCTTTCGACGACGAGCCCACTTATGAGCTGATTCGCAGCACCCATACACTTGGTTGCTTCCAGATCGAATCACCGGGACAGCGTGAGCTCATTGGAAAGATGGCCCCCCGGGAATTCAACGACCTCATCATTGATATCTCCCTTTTCAGGCCTGGCCCCATGAAATCCGATATGGTGCGGCCCTTCCTGGAACATCGGCATGGCTTTGCTCCTGAGATTTATCCCCATCAGGACCTCAAGCCCGTATTGGAAGAAACCCACGGGGTCACGGTGTTCCATGAACAGATCCTGAAGACCTTCCACGTCATGACCAACTGCGGCTTGGACAGGGCTGATGAGTTCCGCAGAGCCCTGGGAGACGAAGTGCATGAGCCAGGGGTGGAGAAGTACTTCCGCAGGGAAGCCATCAAGAAATACTCTCCCGAAGTGGTGGACAAGGTCTGGGGAACCCTGAAAGCCTTCGGCAGTTTTGGTTTTTGCAAAGCCCACGGTGCTGCCTTTGCCGTGCCCACTTATCAGTCGGCCTGGCTTAAGGCCCATCATCCCGAGGCCTTCCTGGCCGGACTGTGGGAACACGATCCCGGGATGTATCCCAAACGCCTGCTGGTAGCTGAAGCCCGCCGGCTCGGCATTCCCATCCTGCCTTTGGATATCAACAGGAGCCACGCTGAATACCGGGTGGAGAAAATCCGGCAAGGTCCGGACCAGGGCAAACTTGGCATCCGTTTGAGCCTCACGGGTATCTATGGTCTTTCTGGCGCGGAACTGAAGCGGATCGTGGCCGGGCAACCTTACGATTCTTTGGCGGACCTGCGGGCCCGGGCGAGGGTGAGCAAGCCGAACATCAAGAGATTGGCCCAACTTGGCGCCTTTGATGCGTTGCATAAAGACTCCGGCGGAAAGGCGAACCGGGCCGATCTGGTGCACCATTTGCAGGCGCTCCAAAGCAGCCCTTCAAAGAAGGGTGCGGATGTCATTGAAGGACAACTGGCCTTTGCCCTGGGAGATGTTGAATTGAGGAACCTGGCTCCGGAACTTCCCGAGCCATCCATGGTGGACAACGTCAGGGCCGAACTTGACCTCATGGCAGTGGACGTCAGCGAACATTTGATGGAAAGCCATAGGCCACTATTGGACAAACTGGGTGTCACCACGGCCGATAAACTCCTGGGCTTGCGCAACGGGACCGAAGTACTGGTGGCAGGGGTCCGCATCGCCACCCAGACCCCGCCTATGAGAGGGGGGCGCCGCGTTGTCTTTATCAGCATCGATGACGGCACCGGTTGCGTGGACTCGGTCTTCTTTCATGAAGCCCAGGAAGAATCAGGTCAACTGCTGTTTGGTACCCGCCTGCTGCTGATACGTGGAACCACCAGAAGGACCGGTCCCAAGGGAATCAGCATTAGCGCCAGCAAGGCCTGGGACCTCAGTCGGCCCGAAGCATTGCCTTATGCCGAACTCCTGCCTGCCGAAGTGGGACTACCGGATGAATACACCCACCACGGTCCGCTCCACGGCATCTCCAGGAACCTTGCCATCACTGGCCTGGGAAGCTGATACCCCGGCAGAATCCTGCCTCGATCAGCAGAATCCGGCCACGGCGCGCTGCTTTGGCCGCCTTCGCCGAAGCGGATACGATTGACGGTGGCTGGCTGTGGTCCCCGTACGCCACAAGCTATGAAGCCTTAACTATGAATAGGAGACACCCGTGTCAGATGCCCAACAGATCACCCTCATCGTCGATGGCGAAGAGACCAAGGTGACGGAAGGGACTACCGGCGCGGAACTCTTCTTCGAGCGCCGCGACGTCGTTGTAGCCCGTGTCAATGGTGTGCTGAAGGACCTTGACCAGGTTCTCACCGAGGGTGCAGACGTCGAGGGCGTCACCACCGATTCCCCTGATGGGCTTAACGTTCTCCGCCATTCCACAGCCCACGTGATGGCCCAGGCTGTCCAGCAGCTGCGCCCCGACGCCAAGCTTGGCATCGGCCCTTACATCACCGACGGCTTCTACTTCGACTTCGACGTCGCTGAGCCGTTCACCCCGGAAGACCTCCGGACCCTGGAAAAGATGATGCAAAAAATCATCAACCAAAACCAGAAGTTTGTTCGCCGTGTGGTTACAGAAGAAGAAGCCCGCGAAGCAATGGCCAACGAGCCCTACAAGCTGGAGCTGCTGGGGAAGAAGAATGACGCCACGGACGCTGCAGAAGGCGTCAACGTTGAGGTCGGTGCGGGCGACATCACGATCTACGACAATGTGGATCGCAAGAGTGGCGAGAGTGTCTGGTGCGATCTCTGCCGCGGTCCCCACCTGCAAAACACCAAAATCATCTCCAACGCCTTCGCGTTGACCCGTTCATCCGCTGCCTACTGGCTCGGCAACCAGAACAACCAGCAGCTGCAGCGCATTTACGGCACCGCGTGGCCCACCAAGGAAGCCCTGAAGGCTTACCAGGAACGGATTGCCGAAGCTGAGCGACGGGATCACCGCAAGCTCGGCGTGGAACTTGACCTCTTCTCCTTCCCCGATGAGCTGGGCTCCGGCCTCCCTGTGTTCCACCCCAAGGGCGGCATCATCCGCAAGGCAATGGAGGATTACTCCCGGCAGCGCCACGTGGACGCCGGCTACGAGTTCGTGTACACCCCGCACATCACCAAGGGCCACCTTTACGAGGTTTCCGGCCACCTTGATTGGTACAAGGACGGCATGTTCCCGGCGATGCAGGTGGACGCCGAATTCAACGAAGACGGCACGGTGCGCAAGCCGGCGCAGGATTACTACCTGAAGCCGATGAACTGCCCCATGCACAACCTGATTTTCCGCTCCCGCGGCCGGTCCTACCGCGAACTTCCGCTGCGCCTTTTCGAATTCGGCTCCGTGTACCGCTACGAGAAGTCCGGTGTTGTGCACGGGCTGACCCGAGTCCGGGGCATGACACAAGACGACGCCCACATCTACTGCACCCGGGAGCAGATGAAGGACGAGCTCACCACCACGCTGAACTTCGTCCTGGGCCTGCTCAAGGATTACGGCTTGGATGACTTCTACCTGGAGCTCTCCACCAAGAACGAAGAAAAGTTCGTGGGTGACGATGCCGCCTGGGAGGAAGCCACACGCACTCTTTCCGAGGTCGCGGCGGCCTCCGGCCTGGAATTGGTACCCGACCCGGGTGGAGCAGCATTCTACGGGCCGAAGATCTCTGTCCAGGCAAAGGATGCCCTCGGCAGGACCTGGCAGATGTCCACCATACAGCTGGACTTCAACCTGCCCGAGCGTTTCGAGCTTGAGTACCAGGCTGCCGATGGCACGCGCCAACGACCCGTCATGATCCACCGTGCCCTGTTTGGTTCCGTGGAGCGCTTTATGGGTGTACTCACCGAGCACTACGCCGGGGCATTCCCGGCCTGGCTGGCTCCTGTCCAGGTGGTGGGAATCCCTGTAGCCGAAACCTTCAACGACTACATGTTCGACGTCGTTGGCCAACTCAAGGCTGCAGGAATCCGGGCCGAGGTGGATATCTCCTCAGACCGGTTCCCCAAGAAGATCCGGACAGCCAGCAAGGACAAGATCCCCTTCGTGCTGATTGCCGGTGGTGAGGACGCAGAAGCCGGTGCGGTGTCGTTCCGTTTCCGGGACGGCAGCCAGGACAACGGAGTTCCCGTGTCCGAGGCGGTCCGCCGGATCGTTGACGCTGTCAAGAACCGCGAGAGCTGACGGAACGGACACATAGACGGTGCAGGAGAACACAGGCGCGGCAGCTGACCTTCCGGGCGACGCCGGCGTTACCGATGACTTCGGATTGGCGGGCGTACCGGACGCGTTTCAGCGCCTGTGGACTCCGCACCGTATGGCCTACATCAAGGGCGGGCAGGATCAATTCAAGAACAAGGACGACTGCCCTTTCTGTGTAGGACCCACGCGTTCAGATGAGGAATCCCTCATCGTCCACAGGGGGAAGACCTGCTATGTGGTCCTGAACCTGTTCCCTTACAACCCAGGGCATTTGCTGATCTGCCCCTACCGCCACGTTCCCGACTACACGGACATCACAGTGGAGGAAACGGCGGAGTTCGCCGAACTTACCCAGACGGCAATGCGTGTGCTGCGGAAAGTTTCGAATCCGAGCGGCTTCAACCTGGGCATGAACCAAGGAGTGACAGGCGGCGCAGGCATTGCTGCCCATCTCCATCAGCACGTTGTTCCACGCTGGGGCGGGGATGGAAACTTCTTCCCGATCATCGCCCAGACCAAGGCCATCACGCAGACCCTTGATGAGGTCCGCAAGCTTGTAGCCGAAGCCTGGCCGGGGGAGTCGAATGCTCAATAGGCATGCGCGCGGCTTTTTTACTTCACTGTTTACTCCTCTAGCGCGTTGGCTCCTGAGGATCGGCGTGTCTCCTGACGCCGTGACCATTGCAGGAACCGCCGGCGTGATACTGGGCGGACTGGTCCTCTACCCGTTGGGCTTCCTGTGGTGGGGTTCGGTTGTAGTTGCCTTCTTCGCATTCTCGGATGTCGTGGACGGAATCATGGCGAGGCTGCAGGGGCGCAGCGGTGGCTGGGGTAATTTCCTGGACTCCACCTTGGACAGGCTCGCCGACGGTGCGATCTTCGCGGGCCTGACCATATGGTTTTTCACCGGAGGGGAGGACCCTGCGATAGGCGCTGCAGCCGTCGTCTGCCTTGTTCTTGGAATGGTTGTTTCCTATGCCCGGGCCAAAGCCGAGTCCTTGGGCTACCAGGCGAGTGTGGGCATCGCCGAACGCGCAGAGCGTTTGGCTTCCGTACTTCTCATCGCCGGGCTCACGGGATTGGGTTTACCGCCGGTTGTACTGTTCGGGACGCTGATCCTCCTTGCGCTGGCCAGCGTGTTGACGATCGTTCAGCGGATGTCCGCCGTACGCCGGCAAGCGATGGCCGAAGCCGATGGAACGGCTGCAGCCTAGGCGGCCAGCAGCTAAGGACTGTCAGTGGAACTGGCAACCGACCAAAGTGGCTCCTGCGCAGTTGTGCACCTGTCCTACCACAGCCCGCTTTGTTGCCCTTCGAGGCAGTAATGAATGTACTGCCACCTTGCAAGGTGCGACTACTATTACTAGTACTTGGTCACCTTGACCTGAAACCCGGTGTGCGCTGATTGCGGTCGTGTGGCTGTGCGCGCCTCCGGCAAGAAGGTCGTTTATCTACCCATAGGGGTTTTTGTGTCTACACCAGATGTAAGCAACGAAGCCGGTTCGTCCGCGAACAGCGTCACGGGCAGCAGCCGCGTTAAGCGGGGCATGGCGGAGATGCTCAAGGGCGGCGTCATCATGGACGTCGTTAACGTCGAGCAGGCCCGCATCGCCGAGGATGCCGGTGCCGTGGCTGTCATGGCGCTCGAGCGCGTCCCGGCCGATATCCGCGCCCAGGGCGGCGTGTCCCGCATGTCGGACCCGGACATGATCGATGCGATCATCGCCGCTGTGTCCATCCCGGTCATGGCCAAGGCCCGCATCGGCCACTTCGTCGAAGCCCAGGTCCTGCAGTCCCTCGGCGTTGACTACATCGACGAGTCCGAGGTCCTGACCCCGGCCGACTACATCAACCACATCGACAAGTGGAACTTCACCGTTCCCTTCGTTTGTGGTGCCACCAACCTTGGTGAGGCCTTGCGCCGCATCAACGAGGGCGCGGCGATGATCCGGTCCAAGGGCGAGGCCGGCACCGGCGATGTTTCCAACGCCACCGGCCACATGCGCAAGATCCGCTCCGAGATCGCCAAACTCGCAGCCCTTCCCGAGGACGAGTTGTACGTTGCGGCCAAGGAATTGCAGGCCCCGTACGAACTGGTCAAGGAAGTTGCCGCTACCGGCAAGCTCCCCGTGGTGCTGTTCACCGCCGGTGGCATCGCCACCCCGGCTGACGCTGCGATGATGATGCAGCTCGGCGCCGATGGTGTGTTCGTTGGTTCGGGCATCTTCAAGTCCGGCAACCCGGCAGAGCGTGCCGCCGCCGTCGTGAAGGCCACCACGTTCCACGACGACCCCGATGTTATTGCCAAGGTCTCCCGCGGACTCGGTGAAGCCATGGTGGGCATCAACGTCGACGACATCCCGCAGCCGCACCGCCTCGCAGAGCGCGGCTGGTAAGAGCTAACCGTTCGACGGCGGCCGGTCACCTTCCGAGGTGGCCGGCCGCGGTCGTATCTAGTCCAGTCCGCGGCGCTTCAGGAGGGGTTCCAGCGTGGCGTCCCGGCCGCGGAAGGAGCGGAAGGATTCCAAGGGGTCCCGGCTGTTGCCCCGTGAGAGCAGCTCTGACCGGAATCGCTCTCCGTTCGAACGGGTCAGACCACCGTTTTCCTTGAACCACTCCACGGTGTCGGCGTCCAGCACCTCGCTCCAAATATAGGAGTAGTAACCCGCTGCGTAGCCCGCGCCGGCAAAGATGTGCTGGAAGTAGCCTGTGCGGTACCGCGGTGGGATCAGCGGGTGCGCGACGCCGGCGTCTGCAAGGGCTTTGGCTTCGAAGGCAAGGACGTCGTCCGGGACGTCCGCCCCGGACAGCAGATGCCACGCCATATCGAGGAGCGCCGCCCCGAGATACTCAGTAGTGGCGAATCCTTCTCCCCACAACAATGACTCATTGAGTTTGTCCACGGTGTCCTGGGGGAGGGCTTCCCCGGTGGAGTAATGGCGCGCGTAGTTGGCCAGTACCTCCGGCCACATGATCCACATTTCGTTGACCTGGGACGGGTACTCCACAAAGTCGCGAGGTACGGACGTTCCTGAGAACCTCGGATAGGTGACCTCGGAAAAGAGGCCGTGCAATGCATGGCCGAATTCATGGAAAACCGTGCGTACTTCATCCAGGGACAACAGTGTCGGCTCCCCGGGGGCCGGCTTGGTGATGTTGAGGTTGTTGATCACCACGGAACGGGTTCCCAGCAAGCTGGACTGTTCCACCAAGGAATTCATCCAGGCGCCTCCGCGCTTTGATTCCCGGGTGTAGTAGTCGCCCAGGAAGAGCCCGAGGCCGCTGCCGTCTTCGTTTCGGACTTCCCATACGCGGACGTCGGGGTGATAGCCCTCCAGGTCTGCGCGCTCATGGAAAGTGACCCCGTACAACTGCGTTGCCGCGTGGAAGACCCCTTTGTTGAGTACGGTTTCAAGGCTGAAGTAGGGACGAAGTGACTGCTCGTCCACGTCGAACTTTTCCTTTCGGACCCTGGCAGAGTAATACGCCCAATCCCACGGCTCGAGTATGTGTCCGGCGGACTCCGCCAAGGCTTCTGCCTCTGACCGGGCGTTACGTACTGCGGCCGGTGCGAGTCGGCCCAGCATCGCCAGTACCTCGCTTGAACCGGGCGCAGTCTGTTGGTCAACCACCATTTCAGCGAAGTTGGCAAACCCCAGGAGGGCCGCTTTCTCGGCACGAAGCCCTGCAGCAGCCTTCACCAAGTCACGGACATCAAGGCTGCCGCCGTCGGTCCCGCGGGCCAAAGACGCTTCATACAGACGACGCCGGATGGTCCGATTCTCCAGGAACGCCAATGCAGGCTGGTTGCTGGGTTGGATCAAGGACAGCAGGTACTTGCCGTCATGCCCTGCAAGTTTGGCCCCTTCAGCGGCGCCTGTGACAGCTTCCTCGGGCAGCCCGGCCAGGTGGTCGGCGTCGTCAATAAGCAGGGCGGCGGACTTCATGGCTTCCTTGACGCGTTGGCCAAACGCGGTGCCCACTCGGGACAGCTCTGCGTTGATCTCACGCAAGCGGGATTGGCCGGCATCATCGAGCTGAATTCCCGATTGCCGGAATTCCTTGAGGTATTCCTGCACCAGCCGGGACGATTCCGCGTCGAGGCCCTTGGCGTCGATGGCGGCGAATCGTTCGTAGAGTGCGCGGTTCATGAACACTGCATCCTGGTGTGCCGAGAACTTGGGTGACAGCTCTGTCTCCAGCGCTTTGATGGCGTCTGAAGCATCCGCGGAAACCAGTGTGAAGAATGCCGCCGCTGCCCTAGTGAGGAGACGTCCGGACCGTTCCATGGCCACGGCTGTGTTTTCCAAGGTGGCTGGCTCAGGGTTGGCCGCGATGCGGGAAACTTCCTGAAGCTGCGAACTTAGCCCTGCCTCGACGGCCTCGGCATAGTGCTCTGCTGATATGCAGGCGAAGGGTGGAAGCCCATAGGGCAGGGGGCTGGGACTCAAGAGGGGATTGGTCATGAAGTGACTCTTTCACGTAGGGATCGTGTCCTCAAGAGCGGCACGCCAGGTTCCGCAGGGCTACGGCCGTAGTATGACAGTCATGGGCAAAAGCAGATTTTCCGGGGGATGGTTCCCGCCTCGCAAAGTGGCACTCCTGCTTGGCGCGGCGGTTCTGGCGTTATCTGCAAACGCTTGTGGTGTCATTGCCGAAAACGATGACGCGAACAGCAGCAGCACCGCTTCTGCCCCGGCGATCCAGACCCCGAGCCCAACGCGTACTCCCGCGCCGAATCCGACACCAGGGAAGGGGCCGGCATGCCCTGAGCTGCGCTGCACCTCCATCACGGTGACGGGTGACATGCTGGTTCATGCCCAGCTCTGGCAACAAGCGCGAGCTGATGCTGCGGCAGCGGGCCAGCCAGGCTATACGTTCGTGCCGCTTCTGGAAGGGCAGCGTCGCTACATCCGTAACAGCGACCTCGCCATCTGCCACCAGGAAACGCCTGTTGCCGCACCGGACGGGCCGTTCTCTGCTTATCCGTCCTTCAATGTGCCGCCGCAAATCATCACGGCAGCCAAAGATGTGGGATACCAGGCCTGTACAACGGCGAGTAACCACACTATTGATCGCGGGACCGAAGGATTGCTCCGGACACTGGATGCGTTGGATGCTGCAGGCCTGAAGCATACCGGTTCCTACCGGACGGAGGCGGAGTCCAAAGAGATTCTCATGCTCCAAACGGATGCCGCCAAGGTGGCCGTCATCGCTGGAACGTACGGCCATAACGGGCAAATCCCGGAATACCCGTGGCTGGTTGACGAGTTGGATCCAGCGGCGATGATTGCCAAGGCGACGCAAGCGAAAGCCCTTGGAGCTGACATCGTCCTGGGTGTCATGCACGCCGGCGACGAGTACGCCAGCGAAGCCAATGCCCAGCAGCAGGAAGTCGCGCACGCTTTGGTGGACAGCGGTCAGTTCACCATGATCTACGGGCACCACACCCATTCCGTGCTCCCGATCGAAAACTACAAAGGAACGTGGATCGTCTACGGCCTGGGCAACGGTGTCACGGAATTGTCCCCGTGGTACGTCGTGAACAATGAAGGGCTGCTCGTCAGGGCACAGTTCAGCCAGAACGCTGCAGGTGTTTGGACAGCTTCGGATCTTGCCTGGGCGCCGTCAGTCATCGTTCGTGATCCTTATCGCTGGTGCTCTGTGGCCAGCGATGCGCCACAGGGAGTCTGCGCAACCCCTGCCGCCGATGCTGAGACCCATCAACGAACCCAAGCGGTGGTTGAGTCGATGGGGGCAGCAACTGCAGGCGCGCACGAACTGCTGATTACCAAGGAAAAGTAGCGCCTACCTCGGGCGGCGGGCGGCGTGTTCGCGCGCGAGGCGGGCGTAACCGTCGTCGGGAGTCCCGGGCACGAACGTACCGAATTTGCGTTCGGCCGCTGTCCGGATCAGGAAATCCGCAATGGCAGGGTTCTTCGGCAACAATGAACCGTGCAGGTAGCTCGCTACTACGTTGTTGTAGCGGGCGCCCTCGTGCCCGTCCTTGCTGTTGTTGCCAGCGCCTTTGGTGACGGTCCCGAGGGGTTCGACGCCGGAACCCAAGGTGGTCTGCCCGCTGTGGTTCTCGTAACCCAGGATGTCGCCGAACTCGGCAGACTTCATGGTGACGTTGCCGATGAGCCGCTCGTCGCTTCCATGGGTTTCGACGTCAAGGATGCCGATGCCGGGGATGACGGGCCCGGTGCTGGTCTTGAAGAACTTCCCGAAAAGCTGGTAGAGGCCGCAAATGACCAGCATGGGTGCGCCTTCATCAGCGAGCTGCTTCAACTGAACGCCGCGTGACTGGAGGTCGTCCTGGATGACCAGCTGGCCGCTGTCCTGCCCGCCTCCACCCACGATGATGTCCACGTCGTCCGGGAATTCGTCACCTACGTTGTACTCGAGCAACTCCGGGGTGTAGCCGTGCCACTTGATGCGCTGCTTGAGGACCAGGGCGTTGCCCCAGTCGCCGTAGATGTTCATTTCCCGCGGGTAGAGCTGGAGGACTCGGAGTGTTCCCTTGCTGGGCATGTTGTCCGGCGTGGGCTGGTTGTCTGTCGTGGGCTGGGTTTCCGAGGTCATGAGACCACCTCAACTATGGTGATTTTGGCCAGTTCACGGCGAATGGCGAGCATGGAGGTGTAAGTGCAGAAGACACGCTTGGGCTTGCCTCGAGAGCCGTCTATGAAAGTCCGCAGTGCGGCGGTGATGTCCGGTTCCACGATTCCGAAGGGAACGTCGTCGTACTGGAGGCGGAGCGCCATGTCGTAGGCGCGGACACCGGTGAGGACCTCCACGCCGTCTTCCCGCAAGGAATCGAACTCGACATCCCAGAGCCAGGACATGTCCCTGCCATCGGCATAGTTGTCATTGATGGCAATCATGGTGGCGTATCCACCGGCAGGAAAGGACTTGAGGCCGAGCCGGAAACCGCTGGGGTTCTTGACGAGCACCAGCTCCAAGGGCTGCCCGTCCACCGTGAGGCTTTCACCGCGGCCGAACGCGGGAGCAACTTCTCCCAAGGCCTTCACGAGCTTGGGGGTGTCAACCGGGCCGGTTCCCAGAATGGCCCGCGCCAACGACAAAGCTGCCGCAGCATTGAAGATGTTGTAGACACCACGCAGTTTCATCGAGGTGGTGACCGTCTCGCCGTCGAACTCAAAGTCAGCGTCCCGGGCACCTACGCGACGCAGGACGACGTCGGCGGCCGGCAGATCTACATCGTCACCGGTTTCTGCAGCTACAGAGGTGCCTGACGGGGATGGACCGATGCCCGTGGTGCGCATTTCGTCATCGTTGGGAAAAGTGCTCCGCAACGATTCGTCCAGTCCGAAGTACCTGATCCCGGGGTGGTGGAGGGCATCGAGGGTATTGAGGGCGGCGGCAATCCGTGCCACACGGGGGTCTTCCCGGTTGAGGACCACGGTGTCCGTCGTCTTGGAGGCGATGTGCTCCAGCAAGCGGGCGGTCTTGTCGATTTCGCCGAAGCGGTCCAATTGGTCGCGCAGGACATTCAAGAGGAGGCTGAAGCGGGGCTCCACCTTATTCACGAAGTGAACGGCGTGGGCTTCGTCGAGTTCCAGGATCGCGATGTCCGCGTTGAGGCGTCCACGCCAGTCCACATCGCCCAGGAGCGATGCGGCTACACCCCGGGTGAAGTTGCTTCCGCTGCGGTTGGTAAAGACCTTCAAACCTTGGCTTTCAAGGAGTTCCACCACCATCTTGGTGGTGGTGGTTTTACCGTTGGTGCCGCTCACCACTGCGACGCCGAGGGGGAGCGAGTCCAGCGTTCGCTGCATGAAGCCGGGATCGATTTTCTCGACTACCAGGCCGGGAAAAGCTGAGCCTCCGCCCCGAAGCCGGGACAGTGTGCGGACCAGCTTGCCGAGGGGAACGCTGAAGGAAAGCATGCTCTGTAATATATCCCAGATAGGGCATGGAACCCCGACTGCCATGAGTGGCTGATGGGGCGCGGCAGCGTCGGCAACGCTTCCGGCCACTATGATGGTCGAATGACCAACCCCCTTTCCGACGCTTCGTCACGCGTGGGTTCAGGACTCCGGATCGGCGTGCTGGCTCTTCAGGGCGACTTCCGCGAGCATATCCACGCTGTTGAGTCCGCCGGCGCCACCGGCGTCGGTATTCGTCGTCCCTCAGAGCTCGACGACATCGACGGCCTGATTATCCCTGGCGGCGAATCCACCACCATAGACAAACTCTCCCGGATCTTCGAAGTCAGGGACCCCCTTCAAAAGCGCATAGCCGACGGCCTTCCCGTCTACGGTTCCTGCGCCGGCATGATTCTGTTGGCCAATGAAATTGCAGACCCGGCCACAGACCTGGAGGGCAAGCCGCAGCAGACCTTTGGTGGGCTGGATATCACGGTCCGCCGAAACGCTTTCGGACGGCAACGCGAGTCGTTCGAAACTGACCTCGATTTCAAAGGCCTGGATTTCAGCGCAGGGGAATCCGGTGTAGATCCGGTTCATGCGGTCTTCATCCGCGGGCCCTGGGTGGAGCGAGTAGGTCCGGGTGTGGAAGTCCTTGCCCAGGTTGACCCCGACCACGCCAGCCACACGGCTACTTTGCACGGAGTGGCTAGAATTGTTGCAGTGCGTTCCGGCCAACTGCTGGCCACCTCCTTCCATCCGGAAGTGACGGGAGAGAAACGCGTGCATGAACTCTTTATTCGAATGATCAGAGGAGAAGCGTAAAGCATGTCAGGCCACTCCAAATGGGCGACCACCAAGCACAAGAAAGCCATCATTGACGGCAGGCGTGCAAAGTCGTTCGCGAAACTGATCAAGAACATCGAAGTTGCTGCCCGCATGGGCGGTCCGGACCTGGCGGGCAACCCGGGCCTTGAACTTGCCGTCACGAAGGCCAAGAAGACCTCGGTACCCAA
This sequence comes from Paenarthrobacter sp. PPS72, assembly GCF_048537125.1. GTDB lineage: Bacteria > Actinomycetota > Actinomycetes > Actinomycetales > Micrococcaceae > Arthrobacter > Arthrobacter nitroguajacolicus_E. The sequence continues at coordinate 121,400 of NZ_JBLYIE010000049.1, forward strand.
CGACAACATCGACCGCGCCATCAAGCGTGGGGCTGGCCTCACCGGTGAGGTGGTGGACTACACCGAGATCATGTACGAGGCTCGGGGGCCCCAGGGCTCGGCCCTGTTGATTGAATGTCTCACCGACAACAAGAACCGCGCGGCTTCCGAGGTGCGCCTGGCCATTTCCCGTAATGGCGGCACCATCGCCGATCCCGGTTCCGTGAGCTACCTCTTCGCCCGCAAGGGTGTTGTTGTCCTCCCGAAGAACGGCCTCAGCGAAGATGACATCCTCATGGCGGTCCTCGATGCCGGAGCCGAGGAAGTCAAGGACAGCGGTGAGAACTGGGAGATCCACTCCGAGCCCTCCGACCTCCAGGCCATCCGCGATGCCCTGAAAGAAGCGGGCATCGACTACGAAACCGACGAAGCCGAATTCGTACCGTCCATGCAGGTGGACCTTGACGTTGACGGCGCCAAGAAGCTCATGAAGCTCGTGGATGCCTTGGAAGACCTGGACGACGTCCAGAACGTCTACAGCAATGCGGACCTCAGCGAGGAAGTTCAGGCGGCCCTCGACGCCGAATAGGCGGCCGGGGCGCAACGCATAACCTTGACAGCCAGCAGGTTTGACAGCCAAGCAGGTTCTACAGCATTCAGGAAGGCCCGGACTTGACTCTTCGCGTATTGGGAGTCGATCCGGGCCTCACCCGTTGCGGCATCGGCGTGGTGGACATCGAGCGGAACCGTCGTGCCACCATGGTGGCAGTCGGAGTGGTCGGTACCTCCGCTGAGCTCACCCTGGATAAGCGCTTGCTGGTCATTGCCCACGCCATTGACGAATGGCTGGACCTGCACAAGCCGGACGTCGTCGCCGTCGAACGGGTGTTCTCGCAGATGAATGTGAGCACGGTGATGGGTGTAGCCCAGGCCTCGGGCGTTGTCATAGCGGCAGCAGCACGCCGTGGCATCCCCGTCGCGTTGCATACCCCTTCCGAGGTAAAAGCCGCTGTCACCGGCAGCGGCACCGCCAACAAGGATGCCGTCACCAAACTGGTGACCAAGATACTGCGCCTGGATGCTCCACCCAAGCCCGCTGATGCGGCAGACGCCCTCGCCTTGGCCCTCACCCATGCGTGGCGCGCAGGCAGCGGCATGGGCTCAGCCAGTGGTGCAGATGGAAAAGCCGGACTCACTCCGGCGCAGAAAGCGTGGGCCGACGCCGAAGCCAAAGCGCGGCGCAAACGGTGACTGGCTGCCGCCCTTGCTAGGCTATTCGTAGATATGTTCGGATAGTCCGCTTTAGCCGCTGTTTACACGGCATCGGAGCAGGCAGTATTTCAGGAGCCGGGTCTTGATCAGTTTTCTCCGTGGAACCGTAGCCCACGTTGGTTTGTCCACCGCTGTCATCGACCTCAACGGTGCGGGCATGAGCGTCTTTGCCACACCCCAGACCTTGAGCCACCTCACAACAGGAACTGAAGCCAAGCTCTTCACGTCCATGATCGTCCGCGAAGACTCACTGACGTTGTTCGGATTCGCCGACGACGACGAACGCGAGGTTTTCGACGTGCTGCTCAGCGTTAGCGGAGTGGGCCCGCGCTTGGCCTTGGCGGTCCTTGCCGTGCACGAACCGGAGGCCATCCGGGTGGCGGCACACACCGGTGACAGTAAGGCGTTCACCAAGGTGCCGGGCATCGGCCCCAAGGTAGCTGGCCGTATTGTCCTCGAACTGGCCGGGAAGTTGGTCCCGCATGGAACCGGTACCGGTACTGCTCCCGCCGCAGCACCGAACGCCGAATGGAAACCGCAGGTAGTCGCAGCGATGACCAGCCTGGGGTGGTCCGAGAAGGACGCCAACGGCAGCATCGACAAAGCCATGGCCGATTCGCCGGAACTCCTCGACGCCGGAAACGTGGCCCAGATACTCCGCGCTACGCTGCGGTGGCTCGGCCAGGACGGGGCACGCGCAGGCAACCGTGTAGGCAGCCGTGGCTGAGCAGTCTCTCGTCAGCGGGGGAGAGGAACCGGAAGAGCGGGTCATTGAGGCCGCCCTCCGCCCCAAGAACCTGCACGATTTTGTGGGACAGCATCGCGTCCGCAAGCAGCTTGCCCTGGTGCTTGAGGCTTCGAAGATGCGTGGTCGCAGCGCTGATCACGTGCTGATGTCAGGGCCTCCGGGACTCGGCAAGACCACCCTTGCCATGATCATTGCTGCTGAAATGAACGCGCCCCTGCGTATCAGCAGCGGCCCGGCCATCCAGCACGCCGGGGATCTCGCAGCCATCCTTTCCTCGCTCTCAGAGGGCGAGGTCCTGTTCCTTGACGAAATCCACCGCATGTCCAGGCCCGCAGAAGAAATGCTGTACATGGCCATGGAGGATTTCCGTGTAGACATCGTGGTGGGCAAGGGGGCGGGTGCAACTGCAATACCACTGGAGCTCCCTCCTTTCACTTTGGTAGGTGCCACCACCCGCGCAGGCCTTCTTCCGGGTCCTTTGAGGGACCGGTTCGGTTTCACCGGCCATCTTGAGTTCTATTCGGTGGCCGAGCTCGAACTTGTCCTCCGCCGTTCGGCCGGGCTTCTGGACCTGAAGGTGAACTCTGCAGGATTCACGGAGATTGCCGGCAGGTCCCGGGGAACACCGCGTATAGCCAATCGACTCCTGCGCCGTGTCCGTGACTGGGCGTTGGTGCATGGCATCGAGCAAATCGATGCCCGATCGGCTTCCGCAGCCTTGGATATGTATGAAGTGGATGAACGGGGCCTGGACAGGCTGGACCGGTCCGTTCTTGAAGCACTCATCACCAAGTTCAACGGTGGCCCGGTGGGTCTGTCCACCCTGGCCATTGCCGTGGGTGAAGAACCCGAAACAGTGGAGACCGTTGCCGAGCCGTTCCTGGTGCGTGAGGGACTCTTGGGGCGTACGCCGCGGGGCCGGATCGCGATGGCGTCCGCTTGGACTCATCTTGGCTATGCCGTACCGGCCGGTGTCTTCGGCCAAGAGACGCTTGCCCTGTTCGGTGAGGACGAAAACCACGCCGAAAGCATAGATACGGTCGGTTAACACGCTCCGTTCAGCTTTTCCCACTAGACTGGTATGACGCTCGGCACGTTCGAGTCCTTGATCCATGCCCGCTATGCGGATCTGCCAGGGACGTTGCCGTGAACCAAAACGTAAGTACAGAACGGAACTTCCCTGTGGATCCAATGACCATATTGCTGTTCGTCATGCTTGGACTCTTTGTCTTCATGATGTTCCGCCGCAACAAGAAGACCCAGCAGCAGCAGGCTGAAATGCAGTCCAAGTTCGCTCCGGGCGTCGACGTCATGACCAGCTTCGGTCTCTTTGGCCGCATCGTGTCCATCGACGAAGCTGAGAACAAGGTCGTCATCGAACTTTCCCCGGGTAACCAGGCCACGGTTCACCGTCAGGCAGTCACCAAGGTGGTCGAAACCACCCCCGAGGAAGCACCGGTAGTTCCGGACGACGCTTCTTCCCTGACCGCCGCGGAGACTGAAGCTCCTGCCGCCGTCGAGACACCGGAAGAAACCATCGCGCGCCTCAACAAAGAGGACAAGAAGGACAACTAGCACCGTCAGTCGCGGCGACACCGCGCAAGGCAACTTCTACGGCAGCGGAGAGCCGCCGGCAGACGCTTACCAGCGTCGGCCGGCGGCTGTCCGGCGATAACAGGAAGATCGATAATGGCACGGACCGGCCCAAAAAACTCAGCCCGCAGGGTGCTGACCTGGCTTGGAGCAATTTTCGTTGTATTAACCGCTGTCCTTGCTGGCGGAGTACTGACTGGCAATGCCAGTTGGGCTCCAAAGCTTGCTCTGGACCTTGAAGGCGGAACCCAGATGATCCTGGCTCCCAGGGTAGAGGGTTCCAGTGAGATCAACGAGGAGCAACTCAACCAGGCAGTTGCCATCATCCGCCAGCGCGTAGATGGCTCCGGTGTTGCTGAAGCGGAAATCAGCACACAGTCCGGCCGCAACGTAGTGGTCAGCCTTCCGGGAACACCATCCAAGGAAACCCGGGACTTGATCCAGGCTTCGGCCGACATGAACTTCCGCCCGGTCATCGCTGCCGCGGACCCCGCAGCCATCCCAGTCGAATCCCGGACGCCGGACGACCAGCTGCCCAAACCCACCGCAGAGCCGGCCAATGCCAGCGATATTAACTGGGTGACCGCGGATGTCTACAAGGAATTCGAAGCGCTGGACTGCGTGAATCCATCCCCGGAAAAGCGTGAGCGCTCCGATCCGGCCAAACCGTTGGTGACTTGTGAGGCCGCCACGGCAGAGACCCCGGCCGTCAAGTACATTCTGGGGCCCGTTGAGGTCAAGGGACAGGACATCACAGGCTCCTCCTTTGATCCCGTCCAGGGCGCGCAGGGTTCGGTCACCAACTCCTGGGGCGTGACCATCACGTTCAACTCCGACGCCACGGCCAAGTTCAAGGAAGTGACGGAGCGACTCAACCAGTTCTACGTTGCGGCCGAGGCCCAGGGAACGAACGACCCCAAGTCCCAGTTCGCCATTGTCCTGGACGACAAGGTCATTTCTGCTCCCCGCTCCCTTGCGGTGATCACTGATGGAAAGCCCCAGATCACGGGCAACTTCACACAGGCGTCTGCGAAGGCGCTCTCTGATCAGTTGCGCTTCGGCGCGTTGCCCATCAGCTTCGAGATCCAATCACAAGAGCAGATTTCTGCCACGCTCGGTGGCGACCAACTTCGACTCGGGTTGCTGGCTGGCATGATCGGCCTGTTGCTGGTTGTGGTGTACTCGCTGTTCCAGTACCGGGCCTTGGGTCTTGTGACCATTGCATCGCTCGTTGTTGCCGGTGTGCTGACGTATCTTGCCATCGCCATCCTTGGATGGACGGAAAACTATCGCCTGTCCCTGGCAGGTGTGGCCGGTTTGATCGTGGCCATTGGCCAGACTGCGGACTCGTTCATCGTCTACTTCGAACGCATCAGGGATGAACTGCGCGAGGGACGTGGCCTTGTTTCCGCCGTCGAGAACGGGTGGAAGCGAGCCAAGCGCACGGTTCTGGCCTCCAAGGCCGTCAACCTCCTGGCTGCGCTGGTCCTCTACTTCGTAGCTGTCGGCAACGTGCGTGGCTTTGCCTTTACCTTGGGGCTGACTGCCCTGGCTGACCTCCTGGTGGTGTTCATGTTTACACACCCCATGCTGCAGGTCCTTGCGCGCACCAAGTTCTTCGGGGAAGGGCACCGTTTCTCCGGGCTTTCCCCTGACCGTCTCGGCGCAGTTCCGCTCTACCGCGGCGCGGGCCGTCTCCGCACACCTGAGGAAAAGCCCGCAGTGGTCCGCCCGCGCAACACCGGTGCGGCAGCCGAAGCCGAACGACGCATGACCATCGCCGAGAGGCGCCTTGCCGAGAAGGGCCAGCTTACTGGTACTTCGAACGGCACCAAGGAGGAGAAGTAATGACCACGAGCTTCGCAACCTTCGGCCACGAGCTTTACACGGGCAAGCGCTCATACAACTTCGTCAACTCAAAGAAGATCTGGTTCATCATTGCGGCTGTGGCCGTGGCGCTGTCGATCCTGATTCCGGTGGTCAAGGGCGGGTTCAACCTTGGAATCGAGTTCCGTGGCGGCTCGGAGTTCACAGTTTCAAACGTGAGCACCACTGAGGCAAGCCTCGGCGAGAAGGCCGTCCATGACGTGGTGCCCGATGCCATCCCCCGTGTCGCCAACGTTGCGGGCAACACCATGCGGATCCAAACAGATCAGCTGACCGATGACGAGACGAACCGGATCAAGGATGGCCTCACCAGCGCCTATGGCGTGACAGAGAACGAAGTGACGTCCAACTTCGTGGGCCCCACCTGGGGTCAGGATGTCACACGCCAGGCCCTCATCGGCCTGGTGGTCTTTGTTGCCTTGGCAGCCGTCCTGATGGCGCTGTACTTCAGGACTTGGAAGATGTCCTTGTCGGCACTCGTGGGCATGCTCGTCACTATGTTCACCACAGCAGGCGTCTACGCCCTGAGCGATTTCGAAGTCACGCCGTCGGCAATCATCGGCTTCCTGACCGTCCTCAGCTACTCGCTGTATGACACTGTGGTGGTCTTCGACAAGATCCGCGAAAACACCGCGGACATCTCCACCTCCACACGCCGCACCTTTGGCGAGGAGGTCAACCTGGCTGTCAACCAAACCCTGGTTCGCTCCATCAACACCATGATGGTGGCAGTCCTGCCGGTCGCGGCAATCCTCTTCATTGGTGCCGGGCTCTTGGGCGCCGGCACCCTGCGTGATCTTTCCCTTGCCTTGTTCGTCGGTATTCTCATCGGCACCGCCGCCACAATTTTCATCGCGGCGCCGCTGTACGCGTGGCTGCGCCAGAGTGAGCCTGACCTCGTCAAGCAAGCCAAGAAGGTTGCCCACCGCAGGACTGAAGCTACAATCTAGGGCTGTTCAGCCCCGTTGTTAGGCCTGGAGCCGGCCTCCGCATCACTGCGGAGGCCGGCTCTTTGACTTGCCCATGTCATCGTCATGTGCTGCCCGGTTGCAGAAGCATTCACCTGCGGGAATAGACTGGGAGAATTAAATCGGTTGTGAGGGGTACTTCTGTGGAAGAACGTGCGACGTCGGCGCCACCGGCGGGCGGGGATGACGGCCGCAAGAGTGTGGCAATTCCGGCAACGAGTGTGCCCGGACGTACTGCAGCTGCGGTTCCGGTGGATGCTCCCGGCGCGCGTCCCACCTTCCCGGGACGGAGGGAACGTACGCGGTCCCGGCTTGCCCGCCTGACGGGACGGGGTATCGCCCCCTACTCGCCAATCTTGGAGCCGCTGCTGCGCACGGTTCGGGCCAACAATCCCAAAGAGGACTTCGACCTGATCCAACGCGCCTTCGCCGTGGCTGAGCAGAGCCACCAAGGGCAGAAGCGCAAGAGCGGTGATCCGTACATCACCCACCCCGTGGCCGTGGCCACCATCCTGGCTGAACTTGGCATGACCGGAACAACCCTGGCAGCAGCGTTGCTTCACGACACCGTGGAGGACACCCCATACACTCTGGCTGATCTGACGCGGGATTTCGGACCCGAAGTTGCCATGTTGGTGGACGGCGTCACCAAGCTGGATAAGGTCAGCTTCGGTGAGGCTGCCCAGTCCGAAACCGTCCGCAAGATGGTTGTGGCGATGGCCAAGGACATCCGTGTCCTGATGATCAAGCTCGCAGACCGCCTCCACAATGCACGTACCTGGCGGTTTGTTTCCGCGGAGTCATCATCACGCAAGGCCCGTGAAACGCTGGAGATATTCGCGCCGCTGGCACATCGCCTGGGTATGAACACCATCAAGTGGGAACTGGAGGACCTGTCCTTCGCCGCGCTATACCCCAAGGTGTACGAGGAAATCGTGCGCATGGTGGGAGACCGCACACCGGAGCGGGAAAAAAGCCTGAGCGTCATCCGCAACCAGATCGCGGATGACCTTCGAACGGCCCGGATCAAGGCAACCATCACCGGCAGGCCCAAGCACTACTACTCGATTTATCAGAAGATGATCGTCCGCGACAAGGATTTCGACGACATCAATGACCTCATGGGCGTGCGGGTCCTGGTGGACTCGGTGCGTGACTGTTACGCCGCACTAGGGACGCTGCATTCACGATGGAACCCCCTTCCGGGCCGGTTCAAGGACTACATCGCGATGCCCAAATTCAACATGTACCAGTCACTGCATACAACGGTGATTGGCCCCGGCGGAAAGCCTGTGGAGATCCAGATCCGGACCCACGAGATGCACCGCCGCGCGGAATACGGCGTGGCAGCCCATTGGAAGTACAAGGACCAGCCCAACCGGACCGCGCAAGGCCCGGGCAGCCCCCGTGACGGGGACATGGGCTGGCTGCGGTCGCTGGTGGACTGGCAGCAGGAAACCTCCGATCCCGGCGAGTTCCTGGATTCTCTCCGCTACGAGATCAACGCCCGGGAAGTGTTTGTTTTTACTCCCAAGGGCGAAGTCATGGCCCTTCCGGCCGGATCAACCCCCGTGGACTTCGCGTATGCCGTGCACACCGAGGTAGGCCACCGAACCATCGGTGCCCGCGTCAATGGCAAGCTGGTTCCGCTCAACAGCGAATTGAACCACGGCGACTGGGTGGAGATTTTCACCTCCAAGGCGGAAGGCGCCGGCCCAAGCCAGGACTGGCAGCACTTCGTCAAGTCTGCGCGTGCGCGCAACAAGATCCGGCAATGGTTCACCAAGGAACGCCGCGAAGAGGCCATCGAACGCGGCAAGGACATGCTGACCCGGGCCATGCGGAAGCAGAACCTGCCATTGCAGCGGCTGATGACCCACGACGCCTTGTCCGCTGTGGCAGAGGACTTCCATTATGTAGATATCTCCGGGCTTTATGCGGGTGTTGGCGATGGGCATACCTCGGCCCAATCCGTCATGGAAAAGCTCGTGGATCACTTGGGTGGCCATGAGACACCTGACGAAGACCTCGACGAAGTCAGCATTCCTACCCAGGTGGCGAAGTCGAAGTTCTCGGATTCCGGTGTCATCGTGCGCGGCGTGGGCGATGTCTGGGTGAAGCTGGCCCGCTGCTGTACCCCCGTACCCCCTGACCCCATCCTTGGCTTCGTCACGCGTGGTTCGGGCGTCTCTGTCCACCGGACGGACTGCACCAACGTTTCCGGTCTCCGTGACCAGCCGGACAGAATTGTTGAAGTTGAATGGGCACCTACCCAGTCCAGTGTGTTCCTGGTGGAGATTCAGGTGGAAGCCTTGGACCGGAAATCCCTCCTATCCGACGTGACCCGCATCCTGTCCGATAATCACGTGAACATCCTCGCCGCGTCGGTTCACACCTCGAGCGACAGGGTGGCGATCTCAAAGTTTGCCTTCGAAATGGGTGATCCTAAGTACCTGCATCACGTCCTGAACGCGGTTCGCCGTATCGACGGCGTTTTCGATGTGTATCGAACTACTGGAAACCGCCGACGCAGCTAGCCTGGTTCTACCGGAGCCAGCTGAGCCAACGTTGCCAAGGCGCGTTTCTTGTGGGGCACCCGCGGAGCCGCCTCGACGGCAAGAGTGAGCAGCCGGAGCCGAATGCCCAGTTCTTCCCGGTCAAGAAGGCGTTTCAACGCAGGGAGCGCACGATCGGCTTCGACATGGAGGGCGATGTCGGCTGCTGTGCGGAGGGGACTGCTGACCAGAATTCCGCCGAGGCTGACGATGTCCATTTGACCTAGCCGCACTTCATGGAGACTGCATGCCGTGGTTCCCCGCAGGCTGGAAATGCGATGTTTCACATCGACCAGCAGTGACAGGTGGTCGGGCGGATTGGCGCAACCGTAGATCCACGCTGCTGTAAGCCGCCCGGCGACCACTTTGGTTCTGATTCTCTCCGGGACAGTCAGGGCCGCTGCGCGCGCCCTCAGGCGCTGAGTGACCGCTACCCCGGGTGAGGCGTAACTTTTTCCGTACAGGGGCAGCAGGATGCCATCGAACGCCATGCTCTGCAGTTCGTTCCAGGTAAAGATGCGGTTGGGGGAGTAGAGCTCGGGGATGACCGGCTCCAGCAAATGCGGGGCGTTGACAGCGGGGACCATTCATCGATCATTCCGCGTGGCAACCCTACGAGTACAGGCTCCGTTCCGGTTATGTGGATAACCGGAACGGAGCCTGTAGGAAGGTGCCTGGGCTCAGAATCCCTTACGGACTCAAAATCCCCTATGCGAGGTCGCTGGCCGAGCGCTGGATCTGGTCAAGCCATGCCTGACGTGCCTCGAGAGCCTCTCGTGCGGCCTTGATGCGGCGCTGGTCGCCTGCTTTCTCAGCCTTCACCAGATCGTCCTTGAGGCCCGCAATGGCCGATTCAAGCTGTGACAGGGCACTGTTGGTGCGTGCCTTGGTCTCCGGGTTGCTCCGACGCCACTTCTCTTCTTCGGCCTCCCGGACCGCGTCTTCAACCTTGCGGAGCCCGGCTTCGATCCTGCCCATATCGGCGCGGGGAACCTTGCCGGCATCTTCCCAGCGGTCCCTGATGGACTGGAGGGCTTTCTTGGCAGCATTGAGATCGTTGATGGGGAGGAGCGCCTGCGCCTCAGCCACCAGCTGTTCCTTGACGGCCAGGTTCGCAGTGTATTCCTGGTCGATCTGGTCGTTGGCGGCTTGGCGGTTGCTGAAGAAGACGTCTTGGGCGGCGCGGAAACGGCCCCAGAGTGCATCATCGTCCTTGCGGCTTGCGCGCGGAGTGGTCTTCCACTGGTCCATCAGCCTGCGGTACTCGCCGGCAGCGAATCCCCAATCGGTGGATGTGGAAAGTGCCTCGGCCTCTGCAATCAAGGCCTCCTTGGCTGACTTTGCCGCGGAGTTGTTGCTGTCCAGCTGGGAGAAGTAGGCGCGGCGGTGACGATCGAATACCGTCCGAGCCGAACGGAAACGCTTCCAGAGTGCGTCTTCGTTGCTGCGGCCAAGCCTGACTCCGCTCTTTTGCGCGGCCTTCCACGTCTCAAACAACTCGTTCATGCGTGCGCTTGAGGTTTTCCACTGGATCTGGGCCGGGTCCTGGCCGGCGATGGTCTCAGCTTCAGCAACAATTGCTTCGCGTGCCGCGAGTTCGCTGGCGCGCACCGCATCATGGGCGGCCTTCTCGGACTTTTCCAGTTCTACGATCTGCGCTGACAAGGCATCCAGGCGGGCTTCGGCAGCACGGATGTCGCCCACCATGTTGCGCTCCGCGAGCTGCTCACGCAGGTGGGTCACCGTCTTCTGCATGTCCGTGGCGGGAGCCTTGGACTCCACACGGTGTTCCAGGAGAACCACCTGTGCGATGACGTCGTCGAACTTCCGGGCGAAGTAGCCCAGTGCTTCGTCGGCGCTGACACCCGGATACTGACCAACAGCGATTTCCTCGCCATCCAGTGTCAGGAAGACGTGGCCGTCACCTTCAGCGCGTCCCCACTTGGCTGCCTCGGCCAGCGAGGCGGCGGACACAGCCGGGGCTGCAGGGACGACGGCGGCGGGAGCCTTGGGGCGGGCCGCGAACGCTGCGGGGGAGGGCGCCGGGGCTGGCGTCGGACGAGGAGCGGCCGGACTTTCAGGAGTTGCCGGCTCCGTGGCCTGCGCTTCCTCAGCAACTACATCGGCAGCCGAAGCTGTCTCGCTGGCCGGAGTCGGTTCGTTGGCCGGAGTTGGTTCGTTGGCGGGAGTGGCCTCCACCGGAGCTGGTGCCTCGGTACCGCTGGTTCCGGTTGCCTCGACTGCTTCATCGTTGGCCGCTACTGCTGTTTCGTCGGATTTCTGACTGTCTGTCACCGCTAAAAGTCTTTCGCTTGGAGGGAACTACTCAGGTAATGCACCGCAGGCCGGGCCTGGAGCTGGTTACTTCAGAGAAAACGAGTCTATCGTGACAGGTGCCACAGGGGCGCCGTCGCTGGTGTTTTCACCGGGTTTAAGGCCCGCCGCGGCGATCTTGGTGACCACGTCCAGGCCGCTGGTCACCTTGCCCACTATGGTGTAGCCGCCGGCGGTATCTGCCGGAATAGTGGTGTCCTTGTAGACGATGAAGAATTGGTGTCCGTTGCCGTAGGCATCGTTCCCGCTGCGGGCCACGGCGATCGTCCCCGCGGGGTACTTGTTGTCTGACGGGGTATTTTCCAGTGGTCCCCACCGATAATTCGCGTCGTCTGCGCCGTCTTCGGATTTCGCACCGCATTGCAGGAGCCCAAAGGTCTCGGAGGTTGTCAGACGGTGGCAGAACGCTCCGTTATAGTAGCTGGCGTCGCTGAGGGACTTGAACACGGCGGCAGCCTGCGGCGCCGCGGTGCCGTTCAGTTCTACGCCCACAACGCCGCTGTTCAACGCGAGCTCCCCGGTGAAGGTCTTGCCGGCGGCAGTATCCGGGCTGGGAATGTCGGCACTGCTGGAAGCGGAAGCGGACGGCGAACTGAGCCCCGCCTCCGCGGCAGCGAACTCCGCCTCGGTGGGGTTGGAACTGAAGACGGTCAGTTGAAGCGCAGTGGCCAGAACCACCGCAACACCGGCGGCGCTCACGGCGATGGTGTTATCCCTTTTGCGTCGCTTGCCCTGTTCCTGCCGCAGGGCACGCTTGGCTTCCATCTGCCTGATGCGCCGTTTCGCTTCGCGGTCATCCCGCGACCTTGTTGCCAAGAGTCCTCCTGATTGTGTCCACTTTCGAAGGCCGCCGACAGGAACCGGGCATGCTGCATTAGATGTGCACGCGCGGAAAGCATAAACTGGCTGCCGCACATAGTTTATGCATGACCGGCTGGACGCCCGCCCTGTAAACGCCGAAACGGTGTTTAAAGCTGCGGTGCCATGCCAGCGTCGGCTTTCTTCAAGGAGACTTTTCCACCATGGCACGTACCGCCTCCCTGTCCGGATTCCCCGAGTGGCTTCCCCAGGAGCGGTTGGTGGAGCTCCACGTGCTGGACACGCTCCGGAAGACGTTCGAACTGCACGGTTTCTCGTCCATTGAAACCCGCGCGGTTGAAACCGTGGGCCAGTTGCTCCGCAAAGGCGAGATCGACAAAGAGGTCTATGGCCTCAGCAGGCTCCAGGACGACGAAGGCCAGGATGCCACGTCGGACAAGGCTGATCCGAACGCCTTGGCACTCCACTTCGACCTGACTGTCCCTTTCGCCCGCTACGTGGTGGAGAACGCCGGCTACCTGGCCTTTCCCTTCCGCCGTTACCAGATACAGAAAGTATGGCGGGGCGAGCGGCCCCAGGAAGGCCGTGCACGTGAGTTCACCCAAGCGGACATCGATGTTGTAGGCGACGGCGAACTGCCTTTCCGCTATGACGTTGAAATCGCGCTGGTCATCGCCGAGGCCCTTAGCGCGCTGCCGATCCCCGATTTCCGGCTCCGGATCAACAACCGGAAACTGGCAGAGGGCTTCTATCGCGGCATTGGGCTGACGGACACGGCGGGAGTGCTTCGCAGCATCGACAAACTGGAAAAGATCGGCGCTGCGAAGGTGGCCGGGCTGTTGAAGAGTGAGCTCGGAGCCACTGACGAGCAGGCCGGCCTTGCCCTTGAGCTGGCCACGATCCGTACGGAAGACACCTCATTCGTGGACAAAGTCCGAGCTCTAGGAGTGAAAGACGAACTCCTTGAAGAGGGATTGAACGAACTTGAGCAGGTCATTCAGGCGGTAGTTCAGCGGGCGCCAGGAAAGGTAGTGGCCGACCTCAGCATTGCCCGCGGCCTGGATTACTACACCGGGACTGTTGTCGAGACGGTGCTTGTGGGCCACGAGCAGCTCGGGTCCATTTGCTCCGGTGGCCGCTACGACGCATTGGCCAGCAAGGGCAACCGCAAGTTCCCCGGCGTCGGACTTTCCATTGGCGTAACGCGGCTTGTTTCCCGCATCCTCAGCCAGGAGCTGGCCACAGCGTCGCGTTCGGTGCCCACGGCGGTACTTGTCGCCCTGAATTCGGACGACAGTTGGTCCGCTGCGCAGGACATTGCAGCCCAGTTGCGGGCCCGCGGCATTGCCACGGAAGTTGCAGCCAAGGCTGAGAAATTCGGAAAACAAATCAAGTTCGCCGACCGTCGCGGCATCCCTTTCGTGTGGTTTACCGATGACGAGGGCAAGCACCAGGTCAAGGACATCCGCTCAGGTGAACAGGTAGATGCCGACCCCGCCGGCTGGACGCCTGCCGAAGAGGATTTGTACGTCCGAGTCACCACCGCCTGATAGGCGCCAACGACCGTTCCGTCGTCGTGGCGGGAGCCGTGGCCCGGGCGGGTAAACTCGAACGGGATTGTCTTTGCAACGGTCCCTCTATATTTCATGCTGAAAGGAATGCTGTGCTGCGCACACATGACCTCGGATCTCTTAGCTCCGAGCACATTGGACAAACCGTTACCCTGGCCGGCTGGGTGGGGCGCCGCCGTGATCACGGTGGCGTTGCATTCGTTGACCTGCGTGATGCGTCCGGTGTAGCCCAAGTGGTTGTCCGTGAGGAAGAGGTCTTCCACGGCCTGCGGAACGAGTACGTCCTGCAGGTAACAGGTACTGTCAACAAGCGACCCGAAGGCAATGAGAACCCGGCGTTGGCTACCGGTGAGATCGAGGTCATGGCGGACAAGGTGGTTATCCTCAATACCTCCGAACCCCTGCCGTTCCAGATCGACGAACACGTTGAGGTCGGCGAGGAAGCCCGGCTCAAGCACCGCTACCTGGACCTCCGCCGCCCCGGCCCTGCTCGCAACATGCGCCTGCGTTCAGAAGCGAACCGTGTGGCACGCGAGCTCCTCCACCGGCGCGGCTATGTCGAAATCGAGACTCCCACGTTGACGCGTTCGACGCCGGAAGGCGCCCGTGACTTCGTTGTCCCGGCACGTCTTGCCCCCGGTTCCTGGTATGCCCTTCCGCAGTCGCCGCAGCTTTTCAAGCAGCTCCTCCAAGTGGGCGGTTTCGAGAAGTACTACCAGATTGCCCGCTGCTACCGTGATGAAGACTTCCGCGCGGACCGCCAGCCGGAATTCACGCAGCTGGACATCGAAGCCAGCTTCGTTGACCAGGACGACGTCATTGAACTTGGCGAGGCAATCGTGAAGGCCTTGTGGCAGCTGATCGACGTCGAGATCCCCACCCCGATCCGCCGCATGACGTATCTGGATGCCATGGCCAAGTATGGCTCGGATAAGCCGGACCTGCGTTTCGGTGTTGAATTGACCGAACTCACCGAGTTCTTCAAGGACACCAACTTCGGCGTCTTCAAGGCGCCCTATGTTGGCGCCGTGGTGATGCCCGGTGGTGCTTCCCAGCCCCGCCGCACCTTGGATGGCTGGCAGGAATTTGCCAAGCAGCGCGGACACAAGGGCCTGGCTTATGTCCTCTTCAAAGAAGATGGTGAACTGGCTGGCCCTGTTGCCAAAAACCTTACCGAGACCGAGCGCGAAGGCCTGGCTGACGCTGTGGGCGCCAAGCCCGGCGACTGCATCTTCTTCGCTGCAGGTGAGAAGTCCGCAGCCCGCGCCCTGTTGGGTGCTGCCCGCGTTGAAATCGGTCATCGTACCGGCCTGATCGATCCCAAGGACTGGGCTTTCGTTTGGATCGTGGATGCTCCCATGTTCGAGCCCGCAGCGGCTGCTGTCGCATCCGGTGACGTCGCAGTGGGAGCCGGTCAGTGGACGGCTGTGCACCATGCTTTCACGTCGCCGAAGCCTGAGTTCCTGGACACGTTCGATAAGGACCCGGAATCCGCGCTCTCTTACGCCTACGACATCGTCTGCAACGGCAACGAGATCGGTGGCGGTTCCATCCGTATCCATGAGCGCGAAGTACAGGAACGCGTCTTCCAGCTCATGGGCCTGGACAAGGAAGACGCCGAAACCAAGTTCGGCTTCCTGCTCGAAGGCTTCAAGTACGGCGCACCCCCGCATGGCGGAATGGCGCTGGGCTGGGACCGCGTGGTCGCTTTGCTTGCAGGCGTCGAGTCGATCCGCGATGTCATTGCCTTCCCGAAGTCGGGCAACGGCTACGACCCCCTGACCGCGGCACCGGCACCGATCACGCCGCAGCAGCGCAAGGAAGCAGGCGTCGACTTCAAGCCGGAGGTCAAGTCGGAGTCAAAGCCCGCAGCCAAGCCGGAAACGAAGTCCGAGTAAATTCCTGCCCAAAAGGCTCCTCACTGCGGTGGGGGGCCTTTTGCGTTCCAGTCAGAAAGGATCCCCGCATGATGGAGCAAGCACTCCTGGAAACCCTCATGGACAAGGCCTGGCCGGCCCTCGAGCGCCAAGACCTTGACGTGGGAGAGGCAGGACAGTGGGTGCTCCGTGCTTCGGACGGAGTGACGCAAAGAGCGAATTCCGTGTGGCCAAGGAGTGCAAGTGGCGTGCCGAACGGGAACCCCGATATCCCGCGATGCGTGCGGGCAGCGGGGGAGTGGTATCGGCTTCGGCGACTTCCCTTGATCTTCCAGGTGTTCGATGACTCCTGCAGCGCGGACCTCAACGCCGTCCTGGATGAGCAACGCTTCACGAGGCAATCCGCAACAAGGATCATGGTCCGCGGCATGGAGGAGCTGCCGGTCACTTCCGGCCGGAACGTTGACATGGCTGATGAGCCCTCCGAAGAATGGCTTCGCGTGTGGTGGTCAGCGGACGGCCGTGGTGGAGACGCAGAGCTGTCCGTCGCGCACAAGATCCTCACTGCCTGCCCGTCGCTGTATGCAACGGTGAGGGACGACAACGGCGCCCCTGCCGCCGTCGGACGTCTCGCGTTGGTGGACGGCCGGGGCGGCATCTACTGCATGGCGACGTCGGCGTCGCACCGCAGGCGCGGCTACGGGACCGAGGTACTGGCTGCGCTGTTGAATGCCGGGGTTCACCGGAATCTCGAGGGTTTCTGGCTCTTGGTCACAAAGGCGAATCGTGGTGCACAGCTGCTTTACTCTCAAGCCGGCTTTACCGACCACGGCAGTTACCTGTACCGACAGGCACCCCTAAGGCGTGCGTCAAGCGGCTGCTAGGCCGGGGGATCAGTCACTGTGATGCGCACGGAGCAGGCCTCGGTTGCCGCTTTCGCAAGCATCGCTGTCTTGGGCTCCTGAATGTCCAGGAAGGCCAGGCGCGTCCGTCCGGAGATTGCTTTCAGTGCCGGTTGGGCAAGAACCTGATCCACCAAGGCACGGTCTCCGCCCGGGACGATGTACTCAATGCGGTGTCCGTTGAAGATCCGGGACGCGTGTTCTGCGGTGGCTCTGGCATCGAGGAAACGATTGCCACTCTTCGAAGCGAGGATCCTGGATCCGCTGGCAGCGGCTATGGCGTAACCGCCCCGGCGAACAAAGAGCAGGCCAAGTCCCCGCTCCTGGTTTGCAAGGGAGGCCAGACGTTCAAGCTCCGTTCCGCCCCGTCCCGGACGACCGTCAGGCGGCCAAGGGGCCTTCAGCAGGGCAGTGGCCCCATCTGCTGCCCGCAGGAGCAGCCCACCGTCGTCGAGGTCGTCAGCGACGGCACCATGGCTCGCCGTAAACCTGTCCACCCATCCCTGCAACCTGCCCGCGGGCACCGAAGCGGTCCTGTTGCCCGAACGCTGGTGAGGGGTAGCTGCTCGGCGATCCACGTCGATGTCTCCTTTGCTGGAACTATGAGTAGCCTATCCATGTGGAAGATCTCTTTGGTGCGGGTGCTGTTGATGACGACGAGTCGGAGGATCTGCCTGCGTCGGGGGATGCCTCCGATGCCTACTGGATGGCTTCCCAGCGCAGTCCACTGGCGGTAAGGATGCGCCCCCGGACGCTGGACGAAGTGGTTGGGCAGCAGCATCTTCTGGGGCAAGGTTCGCCGCTGCGGCAACTCGCGGCCGGTGCCGGGGCTGCAGGGCCTGCGGGTCCCAGTTCGGTGATTCTTTGGGGTCCGCCAGGAACCGGAAAGACGACGCTCGCTCATGTGATCGCGCGTGGGCCCGGGCGTAAGTTCGTTGAACTGTCAGCCATCACCGCCGGCGTCAAGGATGTTCGCCGTGTCATGGACGAGGCTCTAACGGCCCGGGACCTGTACAAGAAGACCACCGTCCTTTTCCTCGACGAGATCCATCGCTTCAACAAGGCCCAGCAGGACGCCCTGCTGCCAGGTGTGGAAAACCGCTGGGTGGTGCTGGTGGCTGCCACCACGGAAAATCCCTCTTTCTCTGTGGTCTCGCCGCTCCTGTCCCGTTCACTGCTCCTTACGCTGAAGCCGCTCACCGATGACGACATATCGGGTTTGTTGCAGCGGGCTGTGGCCGACGCCCGCGGCCTGGCCGGCCGCGTTGAGCTTGGTCCTGAGGCGTTGGACCACTTGGTACGGCTCTCCGGAGGTGATGCCCGTAGGGCGCTGACAGCTTTGGAAGCCGCTGCCGGTGTCGCGTTCGGTGACTCTGCCGCCGTCGATGTTTCCGAGGACGCCACTGACGACGGCGAACCCGGACTCGCGAACGACGGCGTACCTGACGCTCCGGTACTGGTGGAACTGCGCCATACTGAACGTGCGTTGGATGCGGCAGCCGTTCGCTACGACCGCGCCGGCGACCAGCACTACGATGTGGCCAGTGCCTTCATCAAGTCCATCCGTGGTTCGGATGTGGATGCTGCCCTGCACTATTTGGCGCGCATGCTTGAAGCCGGTGAGGACCCGAGATTCGTCGCGCGGCGCATCGTGATCTCCGCGGCCGAAGATATCGGCATGGCCGATCCCACCGCTCTGCAGACCGCAGTGGCGGCGGCGCAGGCAGTGCAATTGATCGGTATGCCTGAGGGTCGCATCGTGTTGGCAGAAGCTGTGGTCCATCTGGCCACTGCGCCCAAGTCCAATGCTGCCTACATGGGCCTGAACAAAGCTGTGGCCGATGTTCGCGCAGGGTTTGGCGGCGGTATTCCCATGCATTTGCGTGACGCGCACTATCCGGGTGCAAAGCAATTGGGCCACGGCAAGAGCTACAAGTACGCGCACGACGAGCCGCACGGTGTGGCGACGCAGCAGTATCCGCCGGATGACTTGGTGGGTAAGGACTACTACCAGCCCACCAATAACGGGGCCGAACGGGATATTGCCGCCAGGCTGGAAAAGCTCCGTAAGATCGTGCGTGGCGACTAGCCTGTCGGACCAGGCCGACTGCGGCCGGTTGCCTCCCGCGTGATAGGATAGATCCTTGTCTGGCATGGCCTGACGCACAATCCCTGTGAAGATTCCTTCAATAGTGCTGTGCGCCCGGGCTAGTAGCAAGAGGTAGCGGTTGGCCGATGCTCTCCCTGATGGAGGCCAGTAACACTGACACACCGCAGTAATTGGAAGGACACAAGTGGCTAACAACACTCGTGCTCGCCGTACTGCACGCCTTTCGCGTGCACTCGGTATTGCTCTGACCCCCAAGGCCGCCAAGTACATGGAGCGCCGTCCGTACGGCCCCGGCGAGCATGGCCGTGCCCGTAAGAAGCAGGACTCCGACTACGCCGTACGTCTGCGCGAAAAGCAGCGTCTGCGCGCCCAATACGGCATCCGCGAAGCCCAGATGACCCGTGCCTTCGAAGAAGCACGCCGCACCAAGGGCCTCACCGGTGAAAACCTGGTTGAGCTCCTCGAAATGCGTCTGGACGCCCTCGTGCTCCGTGCAGGCTTCGCCCGCACCATCGCACAGGCCCGCCAGCTTGTTGTGCACCGCCACATCATGGTTGACGGCATCCGCGTGGACCGCCCGTCCTTCCGCGTTGGCGAAGGCCAGCTCATCCACGTTCACAGCCGCTCCGAGGTCATGCCCCCGTTCCAGGTGGCAGCCGCTGGTGCACACGTGCTCAACAACGTGCCGGCATACCTGGACGTCAAGATTGACGCCCTCCAGGCACGCCTTGTTCGTCGCCCGAAGCGCTCCGAGGTCCCCGTGATCTGTGAAGAGCAGCTCGTCGTCGAATTCTACGCTCGCTAAATTTCAGCAGCGCATACAAAGAAGCCCGTGGCACACGCCACGGGCTTCTTTGTATGTAAGGTACCGGGCCACTATAGGTAAGGTACTGGGGGAGGCCTTGCCCAAAGCCGTGAACCGGCTGGGTTGAGGCAGCGAAACGATCCAAGGAGAAGAGTTCTATGTCTGGTGGCGACATCGCCGGCCTCATCGCAGCAGGAGTGTTCGCGCTCCTCGTCCTGCTTTTGGCCGTGCCCATTTTGAAGCTCGGCGGCGTGTTTGACGAAGTTCGGACCTCCATCCGTTCCATCAGCGACGGCGCCACGCCCCTGATGGATGAGGTGACAGCAACAGTCACCACAACCAACCAGCAGCTGAAGAAGGTTGATGGCATCGCCTCCAACGTCTCCGACGCCTCAGCCAACATTTCCGCGTTGTCCTCGCTGGTTGCAGCCACGGTCGGCTCGCCGTTGATCAAGGTGGCCGCCTTCAGCTATGGCGTCCGTTCGGCGTTCGCTGGACGCCGCACACCTTCCTCCGGCCGCCGCAGCCGCTGAAGAAGCCAAGCCAACTGCTGAATTACAGGGAGACTGGAACCTCATGAAGAGAATTGTCTGGATGGGAATCGGCGTCGCCATCGGCGTCATTGCCTTCCGTAAGATCACCGAAGCCCAAGCCAACCTGGGGCCGGAGGGACTGAATCGTGCTGTGGGGCGGATGGCTGACGGTTTGTTCGACTTTGCCGACGCCGTGCGCACGGGGATGCATCAACGCGAAGAGGATTTGCGGGCAGCACTGGGGATCGACGACGCCGGAGACGCCCGGCGTTAGTGGGAGCGGTTCGCCCCCACGCCCTCAACAGGGCAGAATGGAAAGCTGCGGAACGGCACCAGCCGGACCGCGCACATCGTGTGCAGTGAATTGAGAAGGGTAAGTAATCAGCTAATGAAGTCGCAGGAGATCACCAAGCGCTGGGTGGACTTTTTTGTCAACAAGGGCCACACCGCCGTTCCCTCCGCGTCGCTCGTTTCCAGCGACCCGTCTCTTCTCTTCACTGTGGCCGGAATGGTGCCTTTCATTCCTTACCTGACCGCCCGCGAAGAGCCTCCCTACAGCCGTGCAACGAGCGTGCAGAAGTGTATCCGCACCGGAGACATCGAAGAAGTGGGCAAAACTGCCCGCCACGGCACGTTCTTCCAGATGTGCGGCAACTTCTCCTTTGGCGACTACTTCAAGGAAGACGCCATCAAGTTCGCCTTTGAACTGCTGACCACCAGCGTTGACGACGGCGGCTATGGGCTTCCAGCCGAGCGACTCTGGGTGACTGTCTACGAAGAGGACGACGAAGCCAAGGAACTGTGGCTCAAGAACACCGGAATTCCTGCAGAACGCATCCAGCGCATGGGCAAGGCTGACAACTACTGGTCCACCGGCCAGCCGGGCCCGGCAGGCCCCTGCTCGGAGATCTACTACGACCGCGGCCCCGCCTACGGCATCGAGGGCGGACCTCTCGCCGACGAGACCCGCTACATCGAAATCTGGAACCTCGTGTTCATGCAGTACCAGATAGAGAACGTCCGCTCCAAGGTGGACTTTGACATCGTGGGTGAACTTCCGCAGAAGAACATCGACACCGGCCTGGGCATGGAGCGTCTGGCGATGATCCTCCAGGGTGTCGAAAACATGTACGAGACCGACCAAGTCCGTCCTGTGATCGACAAAGCCGCTGAGCTGTCCGGCCGTGAGTACACCTCGGCTGAGTCCCCGGAAGACCCGCACCATACCGACGATGTCCGTATGCGCGTTGTTGGTGACCACATTCGCTCCGCCCTGATGCTCATTGCCGATGGGGTTGCACCGTCCAACGAAGGCCGTGGTTATGTGCTGCGCCGGCTCATCCGCCGCGCTGTTCGCGCCATGCGCCTGCTCGGCGTCGAAAAGGCCTGCCTGCCGGACCTGCTTCCCGCCTCCCGTGACGCGATGAAGGGCGTCTACCCGGTAGTGGAGACGGACTTTGCCCGCATCAGCCGTATCGCTTATGCCGAAGAAAAAGCGTTCCTGCGCACCATCGCTTCAGGCACCGCACGCCTGGAGGATGCTGTAGCCGAGTCGAAGGCTGCCGGCGTTCCCCTGTCCGGCGCGGATGCCTTTGCCTTGCACGACACGTACGGCTTCCCGATTGACCTGACCTTCGAAATGGCAGAAGAAGCCGGGCTCAAGGTGGACGAGGCTGGCTTCCGTGCACTGATGCTCGAGCAGCGCCAGCGTGCCCAGGCCGATGCCAAGGGCAAGAAAGGCGGCCACGCCGACCTCAGCGCCTACCAGGAACTCCTCGGCAAGGGCGAGACCGTCTTCACGGGATATGACGAACTTGAGGGCGAATCGAAAGTCCGAGGAATTGTCAGCGGAGGACGTGCCATAGCGCACGCTTCCACAGGTGACGAGATCGAACTGGTCCTCAACGAAACCCCGTTCTATGCAGAAGCCGGCGGTCAGTCAGCTGACACCGGACTCATCACCGGTGATGGCTTTGTGGTGGAGGTCCTGGACGTGCAGCGTCCCATCAAGGGCCTAAGCGTGCACAAGGCAATCGTCCGTGAAGGTGAGATCGCCTCCGACGCGCTGGTGCGCGCCGCCGTCGACCGCGAACGTCGGCATGCTGCCGAACAGGCCCACACCGGCACGCACATTGTGCATGCGGCATTGCACCAGATACTTGGCCCGGAAGCCACACAGCGCGGTTCGTACAACAAGGCCGGATACCTTCGCTTTGACTTTGCCTGGGGCGAAGGCTTGAGCACCGCTACAAGGTCTGAAATCGAAGAGGTCTCCAACATTGCCATCCGGAACAACTTCCGGGTGGACACCAAGGTGATGGGGCTCGCTGAAGCCAAGGCGCTGGGCGCCATGGCGCTGTTCGGCGAAAACTACGGCAACGAAGTTCGCGTAGTTGAGATTGACGGCGCGTGGTCCCGTGAGCTGTGTGGTGGCACGCACGTCTCCAACACTTCTTTGATCGGCAGTCTTTCCTTGCTGGGCGAGCAGTCCGTTGGCTCCGGAAACCGCCGTGTTGAGGCGTTTGTTGGCTTGGACGCCTTCCGTCACCTGGCAGCAGAGCGTGCGCTGGTTTCGGAGCTCACGGAGCTCTTGAAAGTTCCGTCCGGACAACTCGCTGACCGCATTTCGAGCACCCTGAACAAACTCAAGGCCACCGAAAAAGAACTTGATCGCCTCCGCAAGGAGCAGCTCGCAGCAGCAGCCGCAAATTTGGTGGGTACCGCCAAGGATGCTGCCGGTGTTCGGGTTGTAGCTCACGACGCCGGTCAGGTGGGCGGAGCCGACGATCTGCGCAACCTTGCCCTTGATCTTCGGAATCGCTTGGGTTCGGAAGCCTCCACCGTGGCTGTTGCCGGTGTCAGCAATGACCGACCCGTCATTTTGATCGCTACCAACGAGGCAGCCCGCGAAGCAGGCGTAAAGGCCGGAGTGCTGGTCCGCCTGGCCGCCGGCATCCTCGGCGGCGGCGGTGGTGGCAAGGACGACGTCGCGCAGGGCGGCGGCACCGACGCTGGGAAGGTCTCCGAGGCCCTCACAGCGGTGGTGGATGCGATAGCCAAGCGCTGACGGTGGATTCCAGTACTGACAGCGACGTCTACCCCCAGGGCATCAAGCTGGGGGTAGACGTCGGCACCGTCCGGGTGGGTCTGGCCATCTGTGATCCCGACGGGATCCTGGCGACGCCGTTCAAGACGGTAGGACGGGACAGCAAGAAAAATTCCGATGTGCGCGTAGTGGTCAAACACGCCGCGGAGCTGCCGGCGGTCCAGATTTTCGTGGGTCTTCCCCGCACCATGAAAGGCGAGGAACGCGCGTCCGCGCAAATGGCCATGGACTACGCGGATCTTCTCACGAGCGAGCTTTCACGCGTCGGTTTGGACGTTCCGGTTAACCTCGTGGACGAGCGACTTTCAACGGTTACGGCGCACCGCAACCTGCACGAAGCTGGCATGAGCAGCAAGAACCACCGTAAAGTGGTTGATCAGGTTGCTGCTGCTGGAATACTTCAGCACGCAATCGACATGCAAAAAGCCAGAGGAACGGACGTTGGCCGCCGAGTGCAGGCACCGGTGCAGTCCGAGAAACCCAGCAGTGCCCCAACGCTGCGGGCTGCCTCCGGCCGTGAATCCGATTCTTCTAAGAGGGGACTGCAACTGTGAGCCCGGTCAACAACGACCCCTCCAGCGGTACCGCCGGCGGCGGTATGTCGCTGACCCGCAAAGAGCTGCGTGCGCGTGAACGATTCCTCGCCAC
Organism: Paenarthrobacter sp. PPS72; assembly: GCF_048537125.1. Lineage (GTDB taxonomy): Bacteria > Actinomycetota > Actinomycetes > Actinomycetales > Micrococcaceae > Arthrobacter > Arthrobacter nitroguajacolicus_E. The sequence goes on from NZ_JBLYIE010000049.1 coordinate 145,107, forward strand.
TCAGAACCACAACGTGGTGCCCGTTCCCGAAGCGACTCCTGGAGAGGCGGCTCCCTCAACAGATGTTGAGCCGGAACTGCCCCGTCCGGTGCCCGCCGTTCAACGCCCGCCCGCGACACCCCCGACACCGGCGGCGCCCCCTACGCCTGTCTCTTATACACATCTCCGAGCCCACGAGACATTGATACTG
>NZ_JBLYIE010000050.1:0-74949 GCF_048537125.1 Paenarthrobacter sp. PPS72
ACCCCGAAGCACGCACACCAGGCCCCGCAACGGGCGCACCAATAGCGATGGGGTAGGGTGGTCCCAGCTTCAAGAGATGTGGTGCCAAGCTCCGACTGGCCACACACCAACCCCATGTTCACGGGTGGTTCGGATGAGGAAGCGGCCCGTCCCGGACCAGAGACAACCGAGCGGGCAAGAGCACTCCCCCAAGGAGCAGTCCCTTGCCGTACCAAGGCGATACCACCCCTGCAGGCAGCACAACAGCCGCAAGCAGCCCAGCACCCCCAGCCAAAACAACCACAACGGCGCCCCACGTGGTGACGGTGATTCCCGCCGTCGACCTTTTCCTCGGCACGGTAACCATTACCGTTAAGGCCGGAACGGAGTGGTTCAGACATCCCCAACCACTCCTGATCGCGCAGTCGCTGGCACAAGCCGTCCGGCCGACACATTGGTGCGAGGCGTCAAGAACCCTGACGGTGACTGTTGCCGCCGCCGGAAAACGCGCCGGTGTGCAGCGACACTACACACTCAGCCGCGAAGACCCGGCAGAAGAGGGCCCGGCGTAAGAGGACCTGCCTAAAAAGATGGCCCCCTAGATCTCCTCGTCTTCCTCGCGGAACTCTTCGGTTTCGTCGATGGGGACAACACGTTCGTCGTCCTCTGGGGCGTCCACTTCCTCAACCCAGGGCTCGTCCACTTCCTGGTCTTCGGCGTAGTCGTAGGCCGGGTCGGACTCAATAGTGGTCCGTTCCGGGTAGTTGGCGTGTGATTCGGTGGTGTTCATGGCGCAACCTCCGTCTGGGCCGGTTCTCGTGGGCGGTTCGGCCCGTTGACCCGAATTCAGGAATCCAGTGGCGGAAGGGCCCCGCCCCTGTCCTTCCATCTGAGCACCGGCGCCAGCGAGGGTCAAGGAGATTACGGTGCACCGAACATTCCATTTGAGGAATACCAGCCAAAATTCCGCGCGGATAAGCGGTATTGTGGGGCGTGCAATGGGGCCGTAACTACCCCACCCAGCGCAGGAGACAAAGTGCAGATGCACCAGGAATCCCCCAGTTCGTCGAGCCCCGCTCCGGACCCCACCCCCGAGTCAGCCACGCCCGAGCCAGCAACCGCCGAAAACGCCGCTACGAACGCCGCGCCGCAACCCGCGCCGCCTTCCAATGCGGACATCCGACGGTGGCGCCAGTACCTTGCCGATGAGCGCGCCGAGGCCGCCGTTTACCGCGAACTCGCCCAACGGCGTGACGGTGAAGAACGCCAAATCCTGCTCGCACTGGCCGAAGCCGAAGGCAGGCATGAGGCCCATTGGCTCAAGCTCCTGGGCGACCACGCCGGAATGCCCAAGGCAGCTTCCACCCGCAGCCAGTTCCTGGGCTTCCTGGCCCGCAACTTCGGCTCCGTTTTTGTGCTCGCCTTGGCGCAGCGGGCGGAAGGCCGTTCCCCTTACGGAACCGAGCCTGCCGCGACGCCTGCCATGGTGGCCGACGAACAAATCCACGAAGAAGTGGTCCGGGGCTTGGCCACGCGTGGACGCAACCGGCTCTCCGGTACCTTCCGGGCCGCTGTTTTCGGCGCCAACGACGGCCTGGTCAGCAACCTTTCGCTGGTCATGGGCATGGCCGCGACCGGGGTGCCCAGCCCCGTGGTGCTCATGAGTGGAGTGGCTGGCCTGCTGGCCGGTGCGCTGTCCATGGGAGCCGGTGAATACGTCTCGGTCCGCTCCCAGCGGGAGCTCCTCAATGCCACCTTGCCCACGCAGGCAACATTGACTGCCGCGCCGTCGTTGGACATCGAGCACAACGAACTGGTCCTGGTGTACTTGGCTCGTGGCATGACCCGCGAAGCCGCGGAGCACCGCGCTGCCGAGCGCATGGGATTGTTCAGCTGCGACTGCGATCCCAGCCTCTCCCTGCAGCCGGAGAAGCCACCCACTGACGACCACGAATCCGTTGGTTCTGCCTGGGGTGCGGCGATGTCCAGCTTCTGTTTCTTCGCCTCCGGTGCCATCGTGCCCATCCTGCCCTTCATTTTCGGCATGACCGGTATCGCGGCCTTGCTGGTAGCCGGCGTTCTGGTGGGCATCGCGCTCCTGGCTACCGGCGCCGTCGTCGGTTTGCTGTCCGGAACATCGCCGCTGAGCCGCGGGCTGCGGCAGCTCGCCATCGGCCTGGGAGCCGCGGCGGCCACCTACGGGCTGGGCCTGGCATTCGGAGCAACGATCGTCTAAGTTGGACGGCTCGGTCCGGAGACCGTAATGTTGGTTCGTCCTCCGCGCTGCCCCGCGTGACCAGGGCATCAGGAATGGAGAACCGTGGACCCGGAGCGGGAAGTAACGCGTGCGCCAAAGCACCGACGCACTGGAACAGCCGCGCGTGTTCTCCGCGGAGCCATCATGGCCGCCGTTGCCGCCGTCGTCGCCGTCCTGGTCAGCGGGTATTTGCAGGGAAACCCCCACATTACGGCGCTGTTCCCGGGTTTGAACGTTCCGGGCGCCGCCCAGGACGGGCCGGGGGTAGCTGAACCGGCACGCGCCCTCGATGCACCTCCGCCGGGGCTTGAGGAGTCGGACGCCCCGTTGGCATCGCCTTCAGCGCCCGGAACCACCAACGATTCGTACAAATTCCTGGCCACCAACGACGACGGCACCCCGGTTGGTTACTCGCCCTGCCGCCCGCTTCATTACGTCGTCAACGACGCGTCCGCCCCCGTTGGCTCCCACGCCTTGCTGGCCACCGCCCTGGCAAATATTTCCGCGGCGTCCGGGATCCAGTTCATCAACGATGGCACCACGGACGAGTTGCCCGTGGAGCGGCGTGAGCCGTACCAACCCTCCAAATACGGCGACCGGTGGGCTCCCCTGCTGATCTCGTGGACCACACCCGTGGAAGCGCCTGCATTGGCGGACAATGTCATCGGTACCGGCGGCAGTACCATGTACTCCCTGAACAAGGGTCCTAAAAGCTACATCACCGGGAGCTTGGAGCTGGACACCCCGCAGGTCACGGAACTGCTTGCCAGTCCAGGCGGGGCCGATTACGTCCTGGCAGTCATGCAGCACGAACTGGGGCATGTGATGGGCCTGGACCATGTTGATGATCCGATCCAACTTATGTACCCGGAAATAGGGTTGCCCGACGGCCTCGCGGCGGGCGACCTCAACGGCCTGCACCTTCTTGCCTCGGCCCCTTGCCGCAAGGACATCTGAGCTTCAGGCCGCAAACATTCACGGCATGGACTTCCCGGCGGAGTGGGACTTATGCTGGCGACTACGGCCGACGGCGGCGCCCCACCTCCCGTCGCAGCCGCCATGTCAGGGGGTTCCATGGAACCTTACGGGTCGCCTGGATGGCCGGACCCCGATCCCCCTCGTCCGAATTACCTTCCGCATACCCCGCGCCCGCCGGATCCTCCTCCGGTCAGGCCGCCCATCAAACACAGCAGCATTGCTGCCATCCTGTTCCTCTTCAGCGTCCTCGGCCTGGTGTGTGCAGGAGCCTACTTCAGCGGTGAACTCCACCAGCTCATCTACGGATCGTCCGCCACGCAAAGCCAGGCACCGCGCCCCGGGTTGGTACCGTTCGGCCAGCGACAGGAGCCGGTGCCGGGATTCGAGGAAGCCGACGCCCCGCTGGGCACGCCGGCACCACTGAACCGCACCAGCTCCTCGTACAAGTTCCTGGCCGTCAAGGAAGACGGAACCCCACTGGCATACTCCCCGTGCCGGCCCATCCACTACGTCATCAACTCGGACCTCGCTCCGCCCTCCTGGCAACCCTTGGTGGAGGAAGCCGTGAGACAGGCCGGCGAAGCTACAGGACTAAGGTTCATCTACGACGGCCCCAGTTCCGAAGTTCCCTCCCCCAACAGGTCCGGATACCAGCCCGAGAGGTACGGCGACCGCTGGGCGCCTGTGCTCATCGCATGGAGCACACCGGAGCAGGTGCCGCGCCTGACCGGGCAGACCGTGGGCTTGGGCGGGAGCTCCTCCATTGGCCTCAGCAACGGCTATAAGGCCTACGTCACAGGGACGGTGTCCTTGGATGCTCCACAGTTCGCGGAGATCGTGGACGTTCCCAGCGGGGAGGAAATCGGCGTAGCGGTCATCATGCATGAGTTGGGACACCTGCTGGGACTGGATCATGTGGATGATCCCCGGCAACTCATGTTCGACCAAGCTTCCTGGGTTCGCGGATACGCTGCGGGAGATCGGACCGGATTGGCCCAGCTCGGCAGGGGCCCTTGCAGCAAGGACTTCTGAGGTCCTACCCGGCAACCACTGCGAGCGCGTCCTCCACGGTATCCACCAGGAAGATCCTGTCCTCCATAGGCTTACCTGCTGCGAGGCTCTGCAACATTGGCCAGGCCGGGAACGTCTCTTCCCAGTGTTTGCGACCCACCAGCACCATGGGCGTGATTATCTCCGGGGCTCCGTAGTAGTTTTCGCACGCGTCCTGGGAGATCTCCTGTATGGTGCCTGCCGCGCCCGGGAGGAACACAATGCCGCCGTTGCAGAGCTCCAGCAGGATGGCCTCACGGACAGCGTTGGCGAAGTACTTGGCGATGTGGGTGGCGAACAGATTGGGCGGCTCGTGTCCGTAGAACCAAGTCGGAATGCCGAGCGTCGGGGTGCCGTCCGGATAACGTTCGACGACGACGGCTGCTTGCCGCGCCCAAGCCGTCACGGAGGGCCTGAACCCCGGCACAGCGGCGAGCGCTTCAAGCGCGGCGGTGGAGTCGGCGTCGGGCCGTCGGCTCAGATAGGCGCCGAGGTTGGCGGCCTCCATGGCACCAGGACCCCCGCCTGTGGCTACTGTCAAACCTGCCTGGGCGAGCAGGCGTCCCAGCTGTGCGGCGTCGGCAAATTCTTGGGTGCCCCGCTGCGCGGCATGGCCGCCCATGACACCCACCAGCTTGGTCCCGGCGAGATCGCCGTGATCCAGCAGTTCGTCCAGGGCGTCGCCGATTGCGTGATCGTGCAGGGCTGCAGCGAGGGTGGCATCCAGGCGTCCGCGTTGCCCGGGCAGGATGCTCCACTGGTAGACGCGGGCATCGAGAGTGGATTCGTACTCTGTGGAGGCGATGTCCGCATAAAGTTCATTAGCCGTATAAATGCCGTTTCGGTACGGGTTGAACGGCACGTTGTGAAGTTTGGGGAAGATGAGTGCTCCACGCCGGCGAAGGCTCTCCTCCACGCCGTCGTCGAAAGTGCATCCCAGGAAGATCGCGCCTTGGGGGTCCAACGCTTTGAGGTCCCGTGAATGGCCCCGAAGATCCAAGGACTGCGCGTGCCAGCCGTTCATGGACCTGGCCCCGGCGCGTACCAGTTGGTGGAAGTGGACCACGCTTTCGACGTCGAGCGTCCGCGGGCTCGGGTTCAAGGCTCCGGAGCGTTTCATGCTTTCAGCGTAGTGGCGCTCGAAGAAGTTTGCCGGGACCCTACCCATGGCCCGTCTGCGGGAGTACAGTAGCGCTCACTGCATCGCTTTCACGCCGCTGATGGTCGGAGCAGTGAATAACTCCATTCGAAATGACGTCCTGGGGGCGTCGTAAGTTTGCCGGCTGGGGGGCCCAACATCTGCTCAAGGAGCATGGTTGTGGACCGTCCAAAATACGCTCGTCGTCATACTCGTTTACTGCTCATCAGCACCCGTTCATTCGCCCGGCGAATCCTTGGATTCCTGCTGGGCCTTTCTGTTGCCCTTTCCTCTTTGGTCTTCGGGCTGGCCAGGCCCGCCTCGGCCGCCGTACCTCCTTGCCCGGGCACAGGCGGTGCGCAGATGATCGTCGCTCATACAGATGACGACCTGATCTTCATCAGCCCCGATTTCATGCGGGACATCCAGGCCAAGCGTTGCGTCCAGACGATCTACGTCACGGCGGGAGACGCCGGGGAGGGCCAGTCCTATTGGGCCGGTCTGGAGGACGGGATCCGGTCCAGCTACGCCCAGATGGCGGGGGTCGCCAACGCATGGACGGCTTCGGACGCCGGTGTTCCCGAGCGCCCGGTCACCGTGCACACGCTCAACGCCGCGCCCAATGTCTCGGTAGTTTTCCTGCGGCTTCCGGATGGCTTCCCCAATGGCAATGGCAGCAGTCGCTTCAATGGCCAAAGCATCCTGAAGCTGTGGGACGGACGAATTTCGTCCATTCGTCCTGTGGATGGATCGGCAACTTACTCAAAATCGATGCTTCAAAACGTGTTGAACCGGCTGGTGGCCAATTACAAGCCCACCACGTTCCGTACTCAGGACTGGACAGGCTCGTTCACCTCCCCCTATGACCACACCGACCACTGGGCTGCGGCAAAGTTCGGGCAGTTGGCCACCCGCGCCTACACCGGACCTCATACTTCTTCCGCCTACGATGCATATGTCATCGATGAATACGCACAAAACGTCACTGGCGCCGAACTGACCAGCAAGGTCAACGCGTTCAGGCTTTTTGCCGAATTTGATGAGCTTCTTTGTGGCGCCATTTGCCCGGACGTGCCTTACAGCGACTGGCTGAAGCGGCAATACATTACGGCCATCGAGTGGACTGGAAACGCAGCGAAGTCGGCCGGAACCACCGTGTCGGCGTCCTCCCAAAAAGCCTCGGGACAAAGCCCGGAGAAAGCGCGGGACGGTTACGCCTGGGGCACCCCCATGGACGGGAACCGCGAGTGGGTCACTAATGGAGGCCGGGCAGGTAGCTGGATCCAGTACAACTTCTCCCCGGCCCGCACCATCAACGCGGTGACACTTTCCGACCGCCCGTTGCCCAGTGACCAGGTGACCGGCGGCAATCTCACCTTCTCCGACGGAAGCACCGTTCCGGTTGCTGCCCTGCCAAACAACGGCTCCGGGCTGACCGTGAACTTCCCTGCCAGAACAGTCAGTTCAGTGCGCTTCAACATCAGCTCCGTCAGCGGGTCCACCACCAATGTGGGCCTGGCGGAGTTCGAGGCCCACATCACCGCTGACGTGGTAGCCCCCGTGGTGACAGCCACACCGGCCGGCGGCACTTACGACGTCGGGCAGAAAGTCACGCTGACCGCGAATGAGCCGGCCACCATCTACTACACGGTGGACGGGTCTACGCCCACCGCCGCCAGCAGCAAGTACGCCACGCCCATCACTGTGAACGGACCCTTGACCCTGAAGTACTTCGCGGTGGACACCGCGAACAACCCTTCCACCGTGGTCACCCAGACCTACTCCACCGGTCCTGACGTAACCAAACCGGTGGTATCGGCCAACCCTGCGGGTGGCGCGTACGCTCCGGGCACCACCATCACACTCACTGTCAATGAAGCCAACTCGGTCATCAAATACACCACGAACGGCGCCGACCCCGTGACGGCCGGGCAGGTGTATTCAGCACCCATCACGTTCCCGGGTACGGCTCCCATGACGTTGAAGTATTTCGCCACGGATCCGGCCGGAAACGCCTCCGACGTCGCCACCCAGACGTACACGGTTCCCCCGGACACCACAGCTCCAACGGTCACAGCCAACCCCACCAGCCGGGCATTGGCCAGCGGGGCCACCATCACCCTCTCGGCGAATGAACCCGGGGCAGCCATCTACTACACCACCGATGGCAGCACACCCACGGCCACGGAATCAGCCACCAACATCAAGTACACAACTCCGATCATCATGGGAAGTTCCACGTTCGTCCTGAAGTACCTTGGGGTGGACACAGCCGGCAACCCTTCGGCCGTGGGCACGCAGACGTACACCGTGCCCGCAGCCGGACCGCCGTCGGCCCATGACTTCAACGGTGACGGTAAAGCCGATGTCCTGGCCTCCGATAATGCCGGTAATTTGTACCTCTACCCTGGGGACGGGGCGGGCGGCGTCCTCACACGGCAGATAGCCCTCGCGGCACCGGCATGGTCAACAATCAATGAGGCGATCACTCCCGGTGACTTCAACAGGGACGGCAAACCCGACCTGCTGGCCCGCGCCGGAGACGTCCTGTGGTTCTACCCGGGTGACGGCGCCGGGAGCTTCGGGGCCAGGATACAGGTCAGCACGGGCTGGAGCACCATGAGTCAACTGCTCTCCCCTGGCGACTTCAGCGGCGACGGTATTCCGGACTTCATCGGCCGGCTCAGCACAGGCGAGTTGCGGCTCTACGAAGGCAACGGAACCGGCGGTCAGCGCACACCTACCACCATTGGATCAGGCTGGAATGTCATGAATGCAATCTTCAGCACGGGGGACTTTAATGGAGACGGTAAGGGAGACGTGCTGGCCCGACGCTCTGACACAGGCGCCCTGTGGCTCTATCCCGGAAACGGAACCCGCGGGTGGCTCCAGTGGAAGCAGATCTCCACGGGTTGGGACAACAGAACATCGATGGCCGGGCCCCGCGACCTCAACGGCGATGGCAGCAACGACGTCATTGGCCGCATCGGCGACACCCTGTGGCTGTACCCAGGCACAGGCGCCGGAGCATTCAGCACTGTGCCGCCCATCAGCCTCGGCAACGGCTGGCAGGCCATGAAGATCATCGCCTAGTCGGCCCCCCCTGGACCTGGCGCGGGTCGGAGTTTTCCCCCAGACTCTTCGGCCCGCGTCAGCTACGTTATAGAACGACGACGGCCCTGCACCTTCCGTTGGGAAGGCACAGGGCCGTCGTCGTGAATTTGCTGTAAAGACTAGAGCGTTGCGTAGACTTCGCGCAGCAGCTTGGCGGTCTCGGACGGCGTCTTGCCGACCTTCACGCCTGCTGCTTCGAGAGCTTCCTTCTTGGCCTGGGCCGTACCGGCGGAACCGGATACGATAGCGCCTGCGTGACCCATGGTCTTGCCCTCGGGAGCGGTAAAGCCGGCAACGTAGCCAACAACCGGCTTGGTGACGTTGGCCTTGATGAAGTCGGCTGCGCGCTCTTCAGCGTCGCCACCGATCTCACCGATCATGACGATCGCTTTGGTTTCCGGGTCAGCTTCGAACGCAGCCAGGGCGTCGATGTGCGTGGTGCCGATGACGGGGTCGCCACCGATGCCGATCGCAGTGGAGAAACCGAGGTCGCGGAGTTCGTACATCATCTGGTAGGTCAAGGTGCCGGACTTGGACACGAGGCCGATGGGACCCTTGCCCGTGATGTTCGCCGGGGTGATGCCAACCAGGGCTTCGCCCGGGGTGATGATGCCGGGGCAGTTCGGCCCGATGATGCGGGTGATCTGCTTGCCGTCAGCGTCCACCTTGGACTGGGCAAGCGCCCAGAACTCGGCGGAATCCTGAACCGGAACGCCTTCGGTGATGACCACTACGAGGCCGATGCCGGCTTCGATGGCTTCAACCACGGCGTCCTTGGTGAATGCCGGGGGAACGAAGACGATGGAGACGTCCGCGCCGGTTTCGGCGATGGCTTCCTTGACGGTGCCGAAGACGTTGATTTCCTTGTCGCCGTGCAGGACCGTGGTGCCGGCCTTGCGGGCGTTGACGCCACCAACAATGTTGGTGCCGGCCTTGAGCATCAGGGCGGTGTGCTTGGTGCCCTCACCGCCGGTGATGCCCTGAACGATGACCTTGGAGTCCTTGTTGAGGTAGATAGACATTGTCGCGTCCCTTTACTTAGCTGCGTTGGCGAGCTCGGCGGCCTTGTCGGCGCCCTCGTCCATGGTGGCGGCCAGGGTAACCAGCGGGTGGTTGGCCTCGGTCAGGATGCGGCGGCCTTCCTCAACGTTGTTGCCGTCGAGGCGAACTACCAGCGGCTTGTTCGCGGAAGAACCGAGCTCAGCCAAAGCACCGACAATGCCCCTGGCAACAGCGTCACAAGCGGTGATGCCACCGAAGACGTTCACGAACACGCTCTTGACCTGGGAGTCGCCCAGGATGACGTCCAGACCGTTGGCCATGACCTCGGCGGATGCTCCACCACCGATGTCCAGGAAGTTGGCGGGCTTGACGTTGCCGTGGTTCTCGCCGGCGTAGGCAACGACGTCGAGGGTGGACATCACAAGACCGGCGCCGTTGCCGATGATGCCTACTTCGCCGTCCAGCTTGACGTAGTTGAGGTCCTGCGCCTTGGCCTTGGCCTCCAGCGGGTCAGCTGCGTCCTTGTCTTCCAGGTGTGCGTGGTGCACGTGGCGGAAGTCAGCGTTCTCGTCCAAGGAGACCTTGCCGTCGAGGGCAACGATCTCGCCTGCGCCGGTGCGGACCAGCGGGTTGACCTCAACCAGGGTTGCGTCTTCCTTCTTGAAAACGTCCCAGAGCTTCAGAATGACGTCGGCTACCTTGCCGCGCAGTTCTTCGGCGAAACCTGCAGCTGCGACGATCTCGTCAGCCTTGGCCTGGTCGATGCCCACAGCGGGGTCGATGGCGATCTTGGCCAGGGCCTCGGGACGCTCGACTGCAAGCTGCTCGATTTCCATGCCGCCCTCTACCGAGCACATGGCCAGGTAGTTGCGGTTGGCGCGGTCCAGGAGGACCGAGAAGTAGAATTCCTCGGCGATGTCAGCACCCTGGGCGATCATCACCTTGTTGACGGTGTGGCCCTTGATGTCCATGCCCAGGATGTTGGTGGAGTGCTCAAGCGCCTCTTCGGCGGTCTTGGCGACCTTGACGCCGCCGGCCTTGCCGCGGCCACCGACCTTAACCTGTGCCTTGACGACAGTTACGCCGCCGATCTTCTCGGCAGCTGCCTTCGCTTCTTCAGGAGTGTGCGCCACGATGCCGGCGAGCACGGGTACACCGTGCGCCTCGAACATATCGCGCGCCTGATATTCAAACAGGTCCACGGTTTAGTGTCCTTCTACGTCGAAGTAGTTTTCTGTTCAGCCGGGAACCGCGATGACCGCGATAGCCAGCTGCGGAAAGTACGCGGTAACAACCGGGATTGAAGCCGGTCACATTGCGTAAGGTCCTCTCGGAACTCTAGCCCTTTGAGGACTCCCGCCAGCTACACACTACCCGTTAAGTGAGTAACCTTACACTTCTATCGCATGTAGAACAACCGCATAATGGCGCGGTTTTTGGGGTGCACGACGGCGGTCCGGCCAGGTTTAGGACGCTTGTTTCAGGTTCCCGCGGACGGTCTTGCCGCCGTCGGAAATCAACTGGTATCCCTCGCGGCTGACGAAGAATGCCACGCCACCTGAGACGTTTCCGCAGGCAACGCCGCCGTTATAGGCCGAACACCGGAGACCGTTGCGCTCGATGTTCTGACCGTCCGCCAGCTCCCGGAGTTTGGAAATGGGCCCCCCGGGAGTGCCCTTCGGCCCGAACTCCGACTCCATTTGTGTTACGCCGGAACGACACGAGCCATACGTTGCCTTCTCCGGGGTCAGGAGCGCGGTCCCACCAAGATAACCAAGCCTGGTTCCGGCGCAGTCGTCCGCGATGTCGGTCAGGTCCGGCTGGGCATACTTGGCCAGCTCACAATGCGCCACCGGGACTACGGCGAATTTGTTGTTGGCAGCGTCAGAGTAGGAGTTGGCCTCATAGGGCAAGTTGAGGTGCCCGCCCCTGGCAGAGGTCAGGGCGCACACAATGTTCTTGTCAGCGGTGATGAACGCTGTGACATCCTCCCCTGCGGACAGGCTGGTCTGCTCCGTGACCGGAACCTGCCGCAGCTGCTCCAGCGGCGGCAGCGGAGCCGGCGGTACATAATCCGGATCTTTGGTGGCAAAGGAGCATCCCGCGGCCAGCACCATGATCAAGGCGGCCAGGATCCCCCAAACAGTCCGTCGCATGCCCCCCATTATGCCGTGCGGCTTCATGCATCCAGTTTGGTCAGGGGTGCGTACCGCAACAGCAGACGCTTCTCGCCGACGTCGAACTTCACCTTCGCCACCGTCTTATCCCCGGAGCCCTCGATCCCCAGCACCACTCCGTTGCCGAAGCTGGTGTGGTTGACCTTGTCCCCCACCACCACCGAAATGACTTCCTTTTGTGGTTGGACCCTGTTGCGCACGACGGCGGCAGGGACGTCGGCGTCGAAACCTGCGGTGGGGCTGGCGGCAGCACCACGGGAGGCGCCCGCGCCCCAGAACGATCCGCCGTAGCGGTTGGAGCCGATAGGGGCGCTTCCCCAGCCACCTGCGGACTGACGGCTCATACCTTCGCGCTTCCACTCCACCAGTTCCGAAGGGATTTCTTCCAGGAACTGGCTGGCCGGGTTGTACTGGCTCTGGCCCCACATGCTGCGGACCTCGGAACGAGTGACATAGAGACGCTTGCGGGCCCTGGTCAAGCCCACGTAGGCCAGGCGCCGTTCTTCCGCGAGCTCCTTGGGGTCCGTGGCGGAGCGCTGGTGGGGGAAGATGCCGTGCTCCATGCCGGTGAGGAATACCACCGGGAACTCCAGGCCCTTGGCTGTGTGCAGTGTCATGAGCGTGACAACGCCCATGCGCTTGGCCTCCGCAACGGCAGCGTCGATATCCGCACCCGGAGCATCCGGGATCTGGTCGGCATCAGCCACCAAGGAGACCTGCTCCAGGAACTCGCCGAGCGAGCCATCTGGATTGTCGCGCTCATATTCCCGGACCACGGCCACAAGTTCGGCAAGGTTCTCCACGCGGGATTCGTCCTGAGGATCGTTGCTTGCGCGCAGGCCTGCGAGGTAACCGGTCTGTTCAAGAACTGCCTCCAAGGCTGCGGAAGCCCCGGAGCCCGATGCCACCTCGGCGAGATCGTCCAGCAGTTTCACAAAGCCCAGAACGGCATTGACGGAGCGCGTGGCCATGCCCGGCGCTTGGTCAGCGCGGCGCGCAGCGGCCATGAAGGACGTGCGTTCCCGCTCAGCCAACGCCGCCACGGCGCCCTCGGCGCGGTCGCCGATTCCGCGTTTGGGTTCGTTCAGTACCCTGCGGAGGTTGACGTCGTCGTCCGGGTTCACCAGCACTCGCAGGTAGGCCAAGGCATCCTTGATTTCCTTGCGCTCATAGAAGCGGGTGCCGCCCACTACTTTGTACGGCAGCCCGACCCGGACCAGGACGTCTTCAATGGAACGGGACTGGGCGTTGGTGCGGTAGAAGATAGCGACATCTCCCGGACGCAAGCCGTCCTCATCCTGCAGCCGATCGATCTCCTTGGCGATGAACTGGGCTTCGTCGTGCTCGTTCTCCCCCACGTAGCCAATGATTTTCTCGCCATCGCCCTCCGCGGTCCACAGACGCTTTTCCTGGCGGTTGGGGTTACGGGAGATGACCGAGTTGGCAGCGCTGAGGATGTTCTGCGTGGAGCGGTAGTTTTGCTCCAGTTTGATGGTGCGGGCATTGGGGTAGTCGTGCTCGAACTCCACAATGTTGCGGATATCCGCGCCGCGGAAGGCATAAATGGACTGATCGGAATCGCCCACCACAGTGAGTTCGCTGGGTGCCACGCCCGTGTCCGTTCCCAGGCCCACGATTTCCCTGACCAAGGCGTACTGGGCGTGGTTGGTGTCCTGGTACTCGTCCACCAGGACGTGCCGGAAGCGGCGCCGGTAGGATTCCGCGAGCGCCGGGAAGGCACGGAACATGTACACGGTTTCCGCGATGAGGTCATCGAAGTCCATCGCGTTGGCTTGCCGGAGGCGCTGCGTGTAACCCTTGAACACTTCGGCTACGGCTTGTTCGAAGGGGTCGTTGTAGTTTGCTGAAGAAACGTAGGAGTCGGCATCGATGAGCTCGTTCTTGAGCGCCGAAATCTTGTGCTGGATGGCTTTGGGGGCGAACTTCTTGGGGTCCAGGTCAAGGTTCTTCGCCACAAGGGTAATCAGGCGCAGGGAATCAGCGGAGTCGTAGATGGAGAAGTTCGAATTCAGGCCCACATTGGCGGCCTCCCGGCGCAGGATGCGCACGCAGGACGAGTGGAACGTGGAGATCCACATTCCCTTGGCCCGCGGACCTACCAGGGCTTCGATGCGTTCCCGCATTTCGGCCGCTGCCTTGTTGGTGAAGGTGATCGCGAGGATTTCGCCGTGATGCGCACGCTTGGTGGCGATGAGGTAGGCGATCCTGTTACTCAGTACACGGGTCTTTCCCGAGCCCGCACCTGCAACGATCAGCAAAGGGCTTCCGGCGTGCTTTACGGCTTCTTCCTGCTGCGGATTCAGCCCTTGGAGGAGGGCATCAGCGTTTGGCAACCCGTGGGCGCCCTGGTTGCCCCACCCTTCCGGGGCAGGTGTTTGGTGAGCGTTCCCTGACCCGCCGGTTCCCTCCTGGAGGCGGGGGCCGGAGGCGCCTCCCCCGGAATGGGGAAGCTCCGGGGCAGCCTTGATTGCGGCTTTGGTGCCTGCTTTGAAGGGTCCGTCTGCGTAGGGGTCAAACAACATATCCATGGTGCCTACCAGTCTAGGCGGTGCCCCTGACACTATGAGGCGTCCTGTCCTCAGGGCGTCCTGTCCACAGGCATTGTGTCCACGGCGTTCTGTCCACAAGCCGGTGGATCCCGTTCAGGTCTCCGACAGTTGCTGGCCCTGGTCCTCGAGCAGCCAGCCGCCTGATATCAGCCGGTCCCTGAGCGCCAGTCTCGTCAACGGCTCCTGGCCCTCTTGGAACTTCCGCCGAACCGATGCGAGGTGCTTTTTTACACCGTCAACGGAGATGCCAAGGGCGTGGGCGGTTTCGGCCATGGTCCCGGCGACGCCACCCAGATAAACCGAAACCACCTGATGTTCCCTTGCGGACAACTGAGGTCCTGACTGTTCTGCTTCCATGGCCGAAGCCACTTCCGCCGTCATATACGGCAGCCCTTGAGCTGCCCTGCGGACCGCAGTTTCCACCACCCATGCAGCTGCCGTCTTGGGGATGTAGGCCAACGCGCCGGCCGTGATCGCTTGGCGCATTACTGCGGGGTCCACTACCGAGCTGCAGACCACAACCTGCGGCCCGGCCGACAGGATGGCCTGGATCTTGGCGCGCAGTGGCATTTGGTCACCGAGCAGTACGTCCAGGATCACGACGTCGGACAACGCCCCCAGGTTTGCGGCCGCTTCAGCCCAGGATGAAAACCGTCCCACTACGCTGATTCCGGGCGCATTTGCTTGAAGCCATTCGGCCAGTCCTTCAAGGAGTACGGCATGGTCTTCCACGATGTCTACTTCGACGGTGGGTCGGGACACCGGGTAGCGCACCATTTTGCGGCCTCCCCAACATATGATTCTGCCTAGTGGTCATCATATTGGGTGACGGCTGTCGGGGGAGACATTTTTGTGGGGGCATGCATGGGCGGGCTAACAACTCGGGTGCTGAACCTGGATCGTTCAGATCTGGTGGTTCGGGGCGGCGCATTGATGGGTTTTGTTTTCGTCGCGAGTTCATGGCTCTATGTCAGACCTATCATGGGCGGTCCCTTGTGGCAGCGTGCTGCGGCGTCCGCCCTGGTGGTACTGCTGGTTGTCTGCTTGGCTGCGATGTTGTGGACCGATGTTTGGCCTCTCCGGCTCCTTCTGGTGGTCAGCCTGATTACCCTGTCCGAGGTCATGGCAGGTGTCACCTACCGTCAGGAGTCCGATTCCCTTCTTCTGGCGCACAGCCTGGTCATGGGTGCCAGTTCCGTTGTAGCGCTCTCCTTACGCCGATCCTGGAAGTCGGCGGTTTTCACGGGGCTGATGGGAGTCCTGGTCTTCGGTCATACCCACGCTTCATCCATGGTTCACGATCTGGGCCCCGCCACCTTGTTGATCGTCACGGGTTTCTGGCTGATCATGCTGGCCATCCGGCACGCAGTGCCCAAAGCGCTGGACGTGCTGTGGCAGGACCATGCGGTCAGAGCCGTATCGCATGCCGCCCAAACAGTAGCCCGGAGCAGAATCAGTGCTCACCGGACAGACGCGCGCGTCCTGCACGACACCGTTCTGCGATCACTCGCGGTCGTGGCGCATGGCGGGGCGGTAACCGATCCTGAAGAGCTGCGGGAAATGCTTACGGTCAGGCAGTACGACGGCGGCGCGCCGGGTTCCGGGCCTTCCGCACCGCCCGCTGGACGGACGGCAGGGGCCGATGCTGCCGAACGCGCCCAAAGCCGCGTGGCCGTCGTCGAGCGTTCCACGGCACCTACCTTGTCTTCCATGCTGGAAGAGCGCGCCGCCCGCCATAACCGGCAGGGGTTCACCGTAGGTGTCTATGGGGAGGTGGGGACGCTTCCTGCACGGGTTCAGGCGGCCGTTGTGGACGCAGCGGAGGAGTGCATGGTCAACGCCGCCCGGCATGCCGGAACTGACAGGGTAGACGTGCTGGTCTCCCGTGCCGGGTCCTTGGTGTCAGTCCTCATCAGCGATGCCGGCTGCGGGTTCGATCCCGAAAAGATTTCCCTGGAGCGGTTTGGCGTCAGACGTTCCGTGGTGGAACGCATGGGCGAGGTTGGTGGCAGGGCAAAGGTTATGTCTGTCCGCGGTCGCGGAACCACGGTGGTCCTTGAAGTCGGGACATCATGAGCCTGGCGCATACCCGGGCGGCCCGTTTGGCCGGTCCACTTTTCGTGTCCCGCAGCATTCTCGTGGTTTCAAGCTCGATACTCTGGGTTCTCTCGTTGGTTACGGCCGCGTTATCGCTGGACGGTGGCAGCAAACAGTACTTGACGTTCGGCGCCTTGGCTTTCGATCTCGTCGGCTTTCTGGCGGCCGTCCTTGCCTCCGCTCCGAAAACCCCGCGCCCCCAGCTCCCTTGGCTGCGGTTACTGTGGCTTGCGTCCTCCATCGCCTCAGGCATGATGACATCCCAAGCAGTCACGGTTAGTTCCGGCTACTTCGCCTTGGCATTCAATGTGGTGCTCGGAACATCGCTGGTGTTCCTTGTCGCCATGCGCTGGGATCTGTTGGGCTTCCTCCTCCTGATCGCAGCCAACTCCGTTCTCAGCGGCGCTTACTATGCCACCACTCCGCGCTTCGGCTCCGGCGACGGACTCCTCATTTTCTTCATCACGCTTTTCCCCGGGCTCCTTGGCGCGCTCACCGTTTTCATTCTTCGCAGCATTGTTGAAGGTCATATGGCCCGGCAGACGCTCCATGCCCTGCAAACGCTTATGGAGCACGCAGATGCAAGAGCCTCGGAACGGTCGGGTGGCCTGGCTGAGACACATCTGCACATCCAGGAGCTGTTCGCCAAAGTGGCTGAAGCCCGCGGCGGCCCCCTTGACCCCGAATTATCTGAACAGGCACAAGCCTTGGGTGGGCAGCTGCGGGCCCAGCTGATGATGTCGCAGTCCACCAATTGGCTGACCGAGTCCCTGGCTTTGGCCGGGCTGGAAGGCAAAGTGGCTGTGGTGGCGCAGCCGGACCTCCTGGAACGTCTCCCGCAGGCGTCCCGCTCTGCCGTGCTGGCCGTCACCATGCTGCTGGCGGCCACACCCGTCAATGCCCCGGAGAACGCCGCAACCAGGACACCAGGCGCAACCGTGTCACCAGGAAAGCTTCATCTCTACGTCGAACCACATGTGGACGAAATGCTGCTCATGACCTGGAGAGTGACCGAGCTGAACCCCCACCGTTGCACCCCTGCGTTATGGAGCGAGCTCGAATCGCTGGGTGTACCGCGCGTCCGGACCGACCCCGAAGGAGCCAGCATCATGGTCCATGTGAAGGCGCCCAAGGCATGGTAACGCGTTTGCTTGTGGTGGATCACCACCAACTGATGATCGACACGTTGGATGCATGGTTCCGCTGCAACACCCCGGATTTGGTGGTATCGGCAGGACTCAACGTTGTCCCCGGCCATCATCGCGTGCCGTTGGGGCCTGAGCTGTCAGGAACAGCGCCGTTGGGGCCTGAGCTGTCAGGAACAGCGTCGTCGTGGCCAGAGCAGGAAATCACTGTGGCCATCCTGGGCACCCTCGATCCCAGCACGGAGCTGATCCCGGCAGTTCATCTTCTGGTGGAGTCGGGCCTCCGGGTGGTGGTTCTCGCCACAAGGCTGGACGGCTGGGAAGCCGGGGCAGTCCGGGTAGCCGGAGCCCTGGGATATGTGCCGAAATCTGCAGGTCCCCGGCACATCGAACTCGCCATCCGGGCAGCAGCAGCCGGACGGGAATACCTTCACCCGGACGCCGCCGCCGTGGTGGTGGATACGGCGCCCGTACGCGTGAAGCTATCGCTCCGGGAACAGCGGCTCGCGGAGCTTTACCTCGGCAGCGAAGCCATGTCCGTGCGCGGGGTAGCGGATGCCATGGGGATCAGCGAACAGACCGTCAAAGCCCACCTGCACAGGATCCGCCAGCGCTATGGAGCTGCCGGAATCAAGCTTGGCAATGTGATCAGCCTGCGCCAGCAGCTAAGCGCTGACGGCTGGATCACGTGACGGCTGGACCACGTAGCTGCCGGATCACGTGGCGGCTAGATCACCTGGCTGCTGCCGCAAGATCTTTGGGAACGGCCTTATTCGAGGCAAGGATACTGATCAAGGCCACCAAGAGGGGTACGCACAGTGCCCCCAGGAACCCCGAAACGACCAATTGCCTGTAGATCTCGGGTTGTCCGGACATCACCATAACTACCCAGAACTGCAGCCATCCGCCCAGCACCACAACAACGGCCAAGCGCCCGACGGCGGCCCCCTTGCGGAAGGCGACGGCCAATCCCAGCATGAGAGTCAGGAGCTGCAAGGCCACCAGAGCCACTGGGGCGGCTTTCATTGCTGTAAAAAACCCCAAGACCACGGGGAACCTTCGGTCCTTGGCGAATGGTTCGTGGCCCTGCCCTTCCATGAACGAACCTACGTAACCCAGTTCGGGTGTCAGCATGGCGGAGATGCCCCGTTCACCCATGCCGATCAGGCGTTCAGGATGAGTGGCATAGAAAGCGGCCAGCTTGGCGGGGCCGATCTGTTCCTGGAACTCGTTGAACTTCGGGTTCAAGGCGGCCGATTTCGGTGACGCCACCGTGGTGCCGCTTGCAGCGAGGAAACCGGGATCGAGTCCCAGCCATTTGAGGTCATCCTCCGGGACAGGACTGTGTGGCAAGAGTTCGGCAAAAACAGCGTTGTACAGGTTCACGTCGGTGGTGCGTTTAGGCTGCAAGGCAAAGACTGCCACTGACATAGCGGCAACGGCCACCACTGCGGTGAGCGGCAGGACGCGCTTCCGCCACCAGGTCTTCTGGGGCAAGCGCCGCCCGGAACGCCTGGACGGACCGGCCGGCAGCCAAAGCAGGCCCAGTGCAAGCAAGGGCAGCCAGGACACCATCTCCGGCTTGGCAGCAAGGGTAAAGGCTCCGGCAGCCACCACGAACGCAACGGCCAGCCAGCTGTTACCGCCACCATTCCAGTAGTGCAGGAGTGCCACCATCAAGGCCAGGATTCCCAGAAAAGCAGCAGCTTCGGGGTAGGGCGAAATGAAGAAATCAGCGAACACTCCGTCCGCCATCACCACGGTGACCAAAGCTGCAATGAGGATTCGGAAGTTGGCGCGGCCCGGCAGGGCGGCAACCAGCGCCGCTATCAGCGCCCCAAAGACCAGGCAGCAGACGATCCCCACCGCCCGCATGTCCATTCCGGCGCCCCATCCGAGGAGGGGCGTGATCAGCTTCCCTAACCACAAGAAGGCGAGCTGGGACGAGTAGACGGGCTCGCCGGAGCCGGCAGAACCGCACGCTTCACCAACGAATTCATGCGGAACCCAGCTGGGATAGATGAAGCTGGTGAACTCGCCATAGTCCCAGGGACGGACGTTGCTCACACCCAGTGAACAAATCAGCGCGTGGCCTTCGCCTTGGTCACCCATACCTACGGGTCCGGGAACGAACAGCCGGACGATCATGGCAATGGCTGATACTAGACCTGCGAGGATGGCCGGCAGGAGGAACCCTCCGGTTCTCAACTCACCAGGACCAAACACCCTGGCAAGGAACCTGCCGGTCCTGCGAAGATGCCCGGGCCGGGGGCTCTTGCCGGACCTGACGGGTACTGGCTCGAATTCCTCCACCGTGGCCGGGCTCTCAGGCTGGGTCTCAACCAACTGCTGCTCCACTACTTGCACCTCGTGCCCGCGCCAAGGTCCCGGTCCACGCGGCCGGCACTACTTGTTTGGGTGCAACGGCGCAGCGGATTGCCCGTGCACCGCCGTCTACCCTGACGATCGGCCTGACTTCCTTGTCTTCCGGGAGGACTTCTGCGTTGAGGAACTCCAGCACGAACGGCAAGCAGCGCTCCTGCTGTGCGGCGAGGCTGACCAGGGAGGCATCCTGGCCGATCCAAGCGCTGACATCCTCGGCTGTGTGGGGTTCCGAACATGAGGTGTCCGTGCCCTCGGCACTCAGCACGCCATCCTTGATGCCCTGCGAATAGCAAAGCCGGATATGTGCCGAGTCCGGGCCTGCGAGCGCTCCCTTGAGACTGCGGGTGCTTTGCTGCGGGGCCCCGGTTTTTGAGGTCAGCAGGACGTCGCAGCGGACCGCGCGGCTTCCGGCAGCCCATTCTGCGCGACTGGGATAGTAGCCTGCGATGGTCATGCCGGTTGTGGCGTCACGGGGCGCTCCACCAAGGTATTTGCGCAGTTCATCAGCGGGGCAGAGGCGGTTGGTTGCGTTACGAAGTTGCTCCTGCAACGGCCGTTCCATCTGGCTCGCCAAGGGCTCTGGAAAGGTTGTCACCAGGAACGTTTGTGAAGTGTGCGGTTCCGAGCAGTTCACCGGCGGCCTTGAGTCGCTGGGGGCAGCGTATTCTTCCTGCGTGGTGATGACGTGGCATTGATCCAGCTCAGCGGAGCTTTCCGCGGATACGTTCTCGGCGTCGGCGCCAGCAGGCCCGGCGACGCCGGATGCGCAGCCAGCCAATGCCACGAGCAAGGCCAGCGCTGCAGCCACGACGGCAGTCCGTGTGACACCCGGAAGAAGGGGAAGAGTCAGATTACGACGCACGCCGACCCTTGGGGGAAGCGGTGCGGCCCTTGCGGACGACGGCGGCACGCACCAGGACGATGATGGCGGCAACAAAACCAAAAATCACCACGAAGGACCCCAGGAAATGGTGCATCAGATCGAAGCCCTGCTGCCCCCAATTTTGTTGGGCAGCAGCAATCATGAAGTATCGGGTGGCGTTGCTGACGCTCACGATGACCAGCGCAATGATGGCGGCAGGCATCAGCCGCGAAACCGGGATGCGCCCCATCAGGAAGAGGACCCCGGCCAGCCCTGCGATGGGAGCCAGGAGCACTGCACTGGAACAAAGGCCGGTGACTTGCAAGGCAAATGGCTGGCCCCCTCCCACGTTGTGGAAGATGATGTCATCCACGCTGTACGACGCCCCGCCGAGGATGCCGTCGAACACGGCTGCCATGAGCCAGGCTTCTGCTGCCCGGATCTGCTCCTGCTGCATCATTGCCGCAGCGGCTGCGGCGAGGAAGACCAGCCCGATCAGGCCCCCGCTGCGTGCCTCCCTTACCGGGATGGCCCGCGGTCCTCGCGGGGCATGGATGTCACTGGTCTCGGCACTCATCGCCACTAGGCTTCCTTCGCTAGGAGTTTGACGTCTGTTTCCTGATTGCGCCGGGTTTTGGCCCACCCTTGGCGACCTGTGATAAGGCGGTACGTAGCCCGCAGCACGGTGACGTAGTTCTGATACATGTAGAGCCAATAACCAAGGCCCCACCCCACGCCCGTCAGGAAGTTCTTTTCCGGTGTGACCTGCCTCCTGTAAACCAGTCCCCAGAGGGCAAAAGGCAGGACGCCCGTTGCAAAAATCAGGGGAACGATGAACCAAGCCGCGCTGATCCAGGCCCCGAAGCTGCCCATGGTGAGGGCGCCTTGGGCCACCATGGTGATGAACAGGGTGGGCCACAGGACCAGTCCCATGATTTGGATGAATGGCTGGACCAGGAAGTAGCTGGACTCGATGGCGCCCACATTACTGAAGTACGGCGATTCAAAGATCCGCTTCAAGTAGACGCTGCATTGCATACCGCCGTGGCACCAGCGGGTCCGCTGCGTCAGGAGGCGCCGAAGGTCCGGAAGTGCTTCCTGTGCCACGTGGGTGTCATGCATGTACACGGTTTTGTAGCCGCCGAGCATGATGTGGATGGCCAGTTCATAGTCTTCCAGGAGGGCGCCGTGCCACGGTTGTCCGGAGGTCCTGGCAATGGCGTCCAGCGCGGACAAACGGGTGAACTGGCCGTTGCCGCCCAGGCCGACAGTCAGGGTGTGGCGTCGCAACGATTGCATGGCTGCAATGGTGGTGCGGAATTCCATGTCCTGCATCAGTACCAGGTACCGTCCGAAGGACTTCTTCAGACGCGCCAGGCCCGTGCCGCCCTTGAGGTCGGGGTCATCCAGGTTGGACATCCAGACGGCAGTCTGGGCAGCACCCACCTCGGCGTCACCGAACGCGAGGGACCCGGCAGCTTGACGGAAGGCATTTTCCGCGAGGTGACCGTCGGCGTCGACCACCAGGACGATCACTGATGAACGGTCGACGCCGGCGGGCAGCCACCCGTCCAGGGTGCGGTAGGCGGCATTAAGCGCGTCCCCCTTGCCTGTGCGGGCCAGCGGGCGGCGACGACGCACCAAGTGGATCATGCTGTCGCGGTCCGAGGCGGCTTCGACTATGCCCGCGGTTGAGTCGTCGCTGTCATCATCGACAACCCATACGTGTGCCCGCGGGAACCGGACGCGGAGCAATTCCAAGGTATTGGCGATGACCACTTCCTCGTCCCGGCACGGGATGAACACGTGCCAGGAGAAAGCATCGGGATCGCCCTCGGGGTCCGGCTTGCGCCGGAGGAAGGGCACCAGAATCACGAGGATGTACGAAAGAAAAACCACCAGGAGCACAAAAGCCAGCGCCTGTGCGGATTCGAGTACCGACATTTAATTCCGATGCTTGTGCAAGGCCGAATGGGCCATGGGAAAAATTGGGGTGGCGGGACGGCTCCCGGGGAGCCGCCCCGCCGATGGTATTACGAGGTGGGATCCGCTCCCCGCTTTGCGGCTTTGAGCCTGCTGTTACGCAGGACCACAAAACCGGTGATCAGCAGGGCGATACCCACCAGAATGACCCAACCAAGGGTTGGGGCGCCGGTGGCAGCGAGCGTGGTACCGCCTGCAACTGTGCCGCCGGCAGTCCAGTTATTGCCGTACATGAGTGGTTCTCCTTTCGCCGTTGCTTGATTCGCGCAAGGCGATCAGGCAGCAGCTACCGCGGTCCGGCGGCGCGAGCGAACGAACAGCCAGGAGAGCAGCGCCAGGAGTGCCACGCCACCGGTGATGGCCATGGTGTCGGTGTTGACCAGCGGGATCGCCGCTGCGTCAAGGTTGGGACCAACAGTTGCATTGGCCAGATTGACGGTGGCAATGGAGCCGCCGGCAATTGCTACCTGCAGGGCGCGCTGGGTAAAGGCGCCCGACGGAGCGGTTTCCTGAACGTTGACCTTGGCCGAAACCAGGGCGGTCAGTGCGGTGCTCAGGGGAGCTACGACCGTGGAAGCCACGGCACCGGTTACACCGTTGAGGGTGGTGGACAGCACTGCCAAGGCGGGGCCGGCTACGAGCTGCGTGAGCGGGCTGAGGTTGTTCACCGCGGCCGTGGCAGTTGCCAAGGTGCTGCTCACCACGGAGGTGAGCTTGTTCGCCACAGCCTGCGGAAGGAAGGAAATCAGATCCGTTCCGGCCGGCAGGGAGTTGAGGTCGGCAACACCGGCAACAGCCAGCAGATCCGCCTCGGAGATGGCAATGGTGCCGCCGGCTACCGGGTTTTCAACCGTTACGCCCAACGGGGTGAGGACAGCGTTGGCCGTGTTGATTGCGGTGCTGATGGTGCCTGCAACGCCTCCGACAACAGTGCCGCCCACTTCAGCGGAAACGCCGGCCAGGGCGTAGGCGCCCTGAGGTGCCGCACCCTGGTCCTTCTTGGCTGCTGCCGCGAGGGTGGTGACCTGGAGGTTGACGTTCACCAGATCGGCACCGCCGAGAATCGAGGCTGTGCCGACGCTGACGCGGGCTGCCGGAATGGCGGGATCGCCGGATGTCGGAAGGCCGCCGGGCAGGGTCACCAGGCCGGGAGCGCCGCTCACGGTACCGGAGAATGCTTCAGAGGAACCGTCGTTGACTGCCTTGCCGTACTGGCTGACTGCACCAACCTGGATGATGCCGTTGTTCTGCAGCAGCGGGATGTTGCCCGCGCCAACGTTGACCACGCCGAAGACGGCGCTGAGGTCCAGCGGGGTGTTGTTTTCGATGACGGCCGGTCCGGCCGGCGGCGTCCCGATCTGCTGGGCGGTTGCAGCACCGTTGGCAGCGAGTCCGGCGAAATTCGGGATGGCCAGGACGGAGCCATCGATGATCTGGCCACTGCCGATGGAAATCACGTCAGTGGGTGCTGCGTTTGCAGCCGGTGCGGCCACCAGGCCAATGGCCAAAGCCGAGACGGCGGTGACGCCGACAGCGGCGGGCCACAACTTGCTCTTGCTGTTCAAGTACTTCCCCCTTGCGAACGCTGCAGGACAAGTCAGGGCAGTCCTGCAGCTGAGACCGTGGAGGCGAACGCCTCCCCGGTGCAAAATAACAAGGGGAAACAGGGCAAGCCCGCGGGGTACCCGAAGGGGTTAACGCAGCTTCAGACCCTAAGCAAACTGCGGAACCGAGGTGAGGGCTTCGCTCAACTCGCGTACCGCCGTCTGGCCTCCCGCCACGAACCAGTTCAGTCCGTTGACCTTCACGACGGCGGTGTCCCCGCCGGCAGCGCGGACGATCGCCTTTCCGGGGAGCCAGTCCCATTCCGGGCAGCTGTGCTGGAACCAGCAACCGAGCTCCCCGTCAGCTACCCTGCCGAGGTCGCAGGAGCCTGAACCGAACATCCGCAGTGAGGCCGCGGAGACTGCGGCGGCGTGCCAAGGCATGGCGGCGCGGGGGTCCGCCAACCAAGTGGGGTGGATGTAGGTCGCTGCGGAGATTTGGCCAACAGGGAGGTCACCGGAACCTGAGATAGCCTCGCCGTTCAGGGTGGCCGGGCGTTCCTCCCCTCCCAGCCAGAGCTTGTCCAGTTCGGGCTGGTAGATGGCCCCAAGCAGCACCTCCGGATCGGCAGGCGCGTTGCCTCCGTGGTCTGCGTTGTCACGCTTGAGGGCGATGGCTGAGCACCAGTACGTGGAGCCGTGCAGGAAGTTGTAGGTACCGTCTACTGGATCGATCACCCAGGTCCGGCCGCTCGTCCCCGCGACAGAGGCGCCTTCTTCGCCCAGGATGCCGTCTTCCGGGCGGCAGCGCCGCAACTGTTCCAGGACGTAAGCCTCTGCTGCGTGATCGGCTGCGGTGACGACGTCGGACACTGAGGTCTTGCGTTCGCCCTGCAGTCCGCCCATCCGCATGAGCAGCGCCATCTGGCCTGCCTCGCGGACCAAGGCGCTGGCCAGTTGGTAGTCAGTCAGTGTTGGATCGAGTTCAGTTGCTGTGTGCCTGCCGGTGGTCATGGATCCAGCTTATGTGGCGGGATAATGGATGACATGTCCAAGACACCAGCCCAGCGCATCAAGAAGCACGGATCAAAGGCAGTGGTCCCGGACCACACACAGCCTCCCGTGATCAACACCACCACGCAGCGGACGCCGCAAAAGGCACAGGGCAATTCCAAACTCATTGTGATCGCGGGCGTCGTGGCCAGCCTGTTCCTGTTCTGGTACCTGCACCTGCTCACCCTGAACCAGATGACGCAGCTCTCGGGCGGCTTGGCAATGCCGGATTCGCTGATCGGTGGCTTCTCGCTGGACTATATCGTCCAGCTCCAAGAGGCCATGGACGAGGCCGCGCGTGGCCAGCTGAACTACGTGCATAAGACTGCCGGTACCCTGTTTCCGTTGATCTTCGGCTTCAGCTGGCTCCTGCTGATCGGCACCAATGTGGCACGGAAGTCATGGCGTTGGACCCTGTGGGCCGCTCCCCTGCTGTTCGCAGTGGCCCACCTTTGGTCCAACGTGGCCATTGATTCCGTGCTGGCCGCGGAATCGCCCGACGCCGGTTCTGTGGCCTTGGCATCAGCGGTCACCGTGGCATCCTGGGTACTGCTCCTGATCAGTCTCGTGTGCGGCGTGCTGGCCGTGTTCCTTGGTAAGAAGAGTCCCAAGCCCGCCTGAGAGTTCTCCGCAGCCGGCCCTCAGCGCGAGCCCACCCCCTGTCGCGCCGAGTGGGCCTTCCGTTCCGTGTGGGTGCGCTGGGCAATCACCAGGCCGGCCGCGGCAAGGCCCACCGTCACCGGGTAGCCCATGAGGCGCTCCAGCAAGCCCGGTTCAGGCACTTCCATCCCGGTGATGGCGCCAACTATGAGTGCCCCGAGGCAGGTGAGCCCGCACGCGGCGAGGAACCAACTCACCGGTGTCTGCCGCAACCACAGGATTCCCAGCAGCAGTAAGGCGAACCCGCCGGCGATGAAGAACATCAACGCGCCGGCAAAATGCCAAGGCGAACCCACGTCCTCGGGAACAAGGCCCACAATGATGGTACCCAGCCCGGCAACACCGGTAAGGATGCGAATGGAGACAGCCAATATCCAAGGCACCGTCAGGACCCGGGTCTGAGGGGAGCCGTCCGCCACAGCTCGAAAACGCCGGGCAGTCACACCCGGCTGTGCCGCCACGCTGAGCAAACCTGCAGTCAGGAACAGCGCACCGAGGACCAGGGCCAGGCCCTGCACCACAAACGAGGCATTCATCAGCCAGTGCAATGGCGAGCAAACAGCCCGGTCCTCGTAGATGCCGCAGGAAATTGCCCCGAGATCGCTGATGAAGCCGGCGGCTCGGCTGTACGGCTCGGGGCCTGCCCAGGCCTCGATCACGGCAGCCTCCGCCACGAAGTATTGGACCACGCTCAGCTGCGCCCACCCTCCGACATTCGCCCTGATGCTGCGGGTATCCGGAAGAAATGATCCAGCTGGCGCCGGTGCAGTCGCATGCCCTTTCATGAACGCCAGCCTAGCGGTGTTCGGGCAGCGCCCCGGCAGCTTGTATGCTTGTAGTCGTGTCCGGGCCCTCGAGCTCCAGCAGTGGGATTTAGAGTCATGGACACACAGGCCCTCGTAGCTCAGTGGATAGAGCACGGCTCTCCTAAAGCCGGTGTCGTTGGTTCGATTCCAATCGAGGGCACTTGAAACACCAGCAGCCCACCCAGGACTTGCAGGCCTACTTGGCCGGCAGCTGGCGTGTGGAGCGGACCCTCCTGGACCGGACCTCCGGCACCAACGGAACCTTCACCGGCGTCGTGCGCTATATCCGGAACCCCGACGGCGGCCTGCACTACCGCGAAGACGGAACCATGCATTGGCCCACCCATTCCGGCCCCGCATTCCGCGAGTACCTCCTGAAACCGAGCTCCGGGCCGGAGTCCATGGACGTGTTCTTCCCCGACGGCAGGCCCTTCCACGTGATGAGCTTTACCGAACAGTGCAACCAGGATAAGCACTGGTGCGACCCCGACGAATACCGCGTCAGCTACCTCTGGGAGGGTCCTGATTCGTTCGGCTTCACGTGGGATGTCCGCGGGCCCGCCAAGAATTTGCTGCTTGAATCGCACTTGGTCCGAATCGAAGCCCGTCCGAATCGAAGCCGGGAGGCAACCATGAAGGAAGCCGGCACGGACCTGATAGTGGTGAGCGCCGTCTGCGTCTACAACGGCGAAGGCCGGCTCCTGACCGTCCGCAAGCGCGGCACGGACAAGTTCATGCACCCCGGCGGCAAACCCGAGCCCGGCGAAACCGCCGCGGAGGCCGCTTCCCGGGAGCTCCTGGAGGAGGTCGGCATCGACATAGCGCCGAACCACCTGGAGCCCCTCGGTATGTGGCTCGCGGTGGCGGCCAACGAGGCAGCAACGAACATCGAAGCCACTGTCTTTACTGCTCCCGGAACGTGGGACGCGCACCCTTCGGCGGAGATCGCGGAGATTCGCTGGCTGGACGTGGACGCGCCGCTTCCCACGGACTTGGCCCCGCTGCTGACGGACCACGTACTGCCAGCACTCGCCCGGCCCAAGTAGCCGCCCCGCCCAAGTAGCCGCCCCGCCGAAGTAGGTCGCGCTACAGCTCCGGCACTGCTTCCCGGGCGGCCGCGGTGGCTTCCGCGAACTGGGTTTGATACAGCTCGGCGTACCGCCCGTCCGCGGCCAGCAGCTCAGTGTGCGTGCCTCGCTCCACGATCCTGCCGTCCTCAACCACCAGAATGGCGTCGGCCGCACGGATAGTGGACAGGCGGTGGGCAATCACGACGGCGGTGCGCCCCTCGAGTGCCTCCCCCAAGGCAGCCTGGACGGCGGCTTCATTGGTGGAGTCCAACGCCGCAGTGGCTTCGTCGAGGATCACAACTCGAGGCTGCTTGATCAGCAGGCGGGCAATGGTGAGCCGTTGGCGTTCACCACCGGAGAGACGGTAGCCGCGCTCCCCCACAACGGTTTCCAGGCCATCAGGCAAGGACCGGATCATCGGCTCCAAGCGGGCTCGCCGGAGCACATCCCACATGTCGGATTCGGTAGCATCCGGCCGGGCAAGCCGGAGGTTGGAGGCGATGGTTTCGTGGAACAGGTGGCCGTCCTGGGTCACCATGCCCATGGTGTCCCGCAAGGAATCGAAGCTCAGGTCACGAACATCAACGCCCGTCCCCGGCTTTTGTCCGCCGAGCCGCACGGCACCGGAGTCCACGTCATACAAGCGCGAGAGCAGCTGGGCCACCGTGGACTTACCTGCACCGGAGGAGCCCACCAGGGCAACAGTCTGCCCTGGTTCAACCCTGAAGCTCATGCCGTGCAGGACTTCCTCCCCGCCACGGGTATCCAAGGTGGCAACGTCCTCAAGGGAAGCCAGCGAAACCTTTTCCGCCGAAGGGTAGGAGAAGCGGACGTCGTCGAATTCCACCGCAACCGGTCCGGCCGGAACTGTCACAGCATCCGGCTTCTCAGTGATAAGCGGCTTCAGGTCAAGGATTTCGAACACCCGCTCAAAGCTGACCAAAGCACTCATGATCTCCACGCGGGCGTTGGATAGCGCAGTCAGTGGTGCGTAGAGCCTTGTCAACAGGAGGGCGAGAACCACAACATCACCGGGCGCCAACTGCCCGCCGATCGCCAGCCAACCACCCAAGCCATAGACCAGGGCCAAAGCCAAAGCCGAGACCAAGGTCAGCGCAGTGACGAACGTGAACTGCAGCATGGCAGTCCGGATTCCAATGTCCCGGACCCGGCCGGCCCGCTCAGCGAACTCATGGGATTCCTCATCCGGGCGGCCGAACAACTTCACCAGCGTGGCGCCCGGGGCGGAGAACCTCTCCGTCATCTGCGTGCCCATGGCTGCGTTGTGTGCGGCAGCCTCGCGGCGGAGGTCCGCCAGTCTGGAGCCCATCCGCCGGGCCGGAATCAGGAAGATCGGCAGCAACACCATGGCCAGCACGGTCACAAGCCAAGAGGTATTCAGCATGACCGCAAGTGTCAGGACAAGAGCCACCACATTGCTGACTACGCCGGACAGCGTGCCGGCGAAGGCGGACTGCGCTCCGATGACGTCGTTGTTCAGGCGGCTGACCAGGGCACCGGTTCGTGTTCGCGTGAAGAACGCAATGGGCATCCGCTGCACATGATCGAACACCCGCGTGCGGAGGTCCACAATGACGCCCTCGCCAATGATGGAAGACAACCAACGGGTCAACAAACCCACACCGGCCTCGCCCACGGCCACGATGGCGATCAGGATCGCCAGCCAGATCACCGTGCCCACGCCTGCGTTGGCGATGATGGCATCCACCACCTGCCCGGCCAACACCGGAGTAGCTACAGCAAGGAAAGCACCCGCTATGGAGGCGATCACGAAAGCAATGAGCTTGCCCTTATGCGGCGCGGCAAAAGCCATCACCCGCTTCAGGGTTTCCTTGGAGAACGGCTTCGAGCCGCTCTTGGCAGTGGTGATGTTGTACAGCGAGCTCCAGGCCACGCGGTCCATGCTCATGGGTTACTTCTCCTGGCTTGGGGTGTGATGAAGCTCTTGCACTTGTCCGTTTTCGAGGTGCCAGCGCGAATCGAGTCGAACGTTCTCCAGCAGCCTGCGGTCATGGGTGACCAGCAAAAGCGCTCCCTCGTAGCTTTCCAACGCCTCCTCCAGTTGCTCGATGGCCGGAAGATCCAAATGGTTGGTGGGCTCGTCCAATACCAACAGGTTCACGCCCCGGGCTTGCAGCAAAGCAAGCGCAGCGCGTGTCCGCTCCCCCGGCGACAACGAATCAACCGTGCGGGAGGTGTGATCCGCCTTGAGGCCGAACTTGGCCAGCAGCGTACGGACATCGGCACTGTTCCAGTCCATCAGCACCGCTTCAACAGCCTCGCCAAGTTGCCGCCCGCCGTCGAGCAATCCACGCGCTTGGTCAATTTCGCCGACGGCCACTGACGCACCCATGGAGGCCTCGCCGTCGTTCGGTTCCTGTGTTCCCAACAGCAGGCGCAAAAGCGTCGACTTGCCGGCGCCGTTCGGTCCCGTGATCCCTATGCGCTCGCCGCCGTTGAGTTGGAGGTTCACCGGCCCCAGCGTGAAGTCACCTTGGCGGGCGACGACGTTGCGCAAGGTCGCAACCACGGCACTTGAGCGGGGCGCCTGGCCGATGCTGAACTGCAGTTGCCACTCTTTGCGCGGCTCCTCCACCTCGGTAAGCCGGGCGATGCGGGACTCCATCTGGCGGACCTTCTGGGCCTGCTTCTCCGATGATTCGCTGCTTGCGGCGCGACGGATTTTGTCGTTGTCCGGGTTCTTCTTCATGGCGTTCCGGACGCCTTGGGAGCTCCACTCGCGCTGGGTGCGTGCGCGGGAGACGAGGTCGGCCTTGGTGTTGGCGAACTCTTCGTAACGTTCCCTGGCGTGGCGCTTGGCCACGGCGCGCTCTTCGAGGAATGCTTCATAGCCGCCGTCGTAGACGGCCACGGATTTTTGGGCAAGGTCCAATTCCACCACGGTGGTGACGCAGCGGGCCAGGAACTCGCGGTCGTGGGACACCAGGACCACGCCGCCCCGAAGGCCTTGAACAAAGGCCTCCAGCCGGGCGAGTCCATCAAGGTCGAGGTCGTTGGTGGGTTCGTCCAGGAGGACCACGTCGAAGCGGCTGAGCAGAAGGGCGGCCAAAGCCACGCGTGCGGCTTGCCCGCCGGAAAGGCCCGTCATCAGCGCGTCGGCGCCGAGCTCCAGTCCGAGGTCGGCGAGGACGGCCGGAACCCGGTCCTCCAGGTCCGCCGCGCCGGAGGCCATCCAGCGGTCGAAGGCCAGTGAGTAGGCGTCATCGGCGCCCGGAGCCCCTGAACCGAGGGCTTCGGCGGTGGATTCCATCTCGAAAGTTGCCTGGGCACAGCCGGTGCGCCGGGCGATGTAGGCCGCGATTGTTTCGCCGGCGGTGCGCTCGTGTTCCTGCGGCAACCAACCCACAAAGGCATCTGACGGCGCCAGGTTGACGCTTCCCGCCTGGGGTTGGTCCACTCCGGCAAGGATGCGCAGCAGTGTGGACTTGCCGGCGCCGTTGGCACCCACCACACCCACAACATCGCCCGGCGCAACGGTCAGGGAAAGGTCCGAAAAAAGCGTGCGATGGCCATGACCACCGGCGAGATCCTTGGCCACCAAAGTTGCAGTCATTGTCTATCCTCCAGCAAGGGAACGCAGAAATTCAGGCCGCGATTCCCGCGGGCATGGAAAAACCCGCTGGTCCGGACTTGGGGGGTGTACGGACCAGCGGGTTCAATCATCAAGCATAATTCAATGTGGCGTCGGCGTAAAATCGTTCTGTACTCCCACTTACGGCTTACGCCGCCTTTGCCCTCGCGACCCGTCCAGGAAAGTTCCACATGCCCCTACAGTCCAAGGCGTTCCAGCGCTGGCTTCATGGCATAGCGCCCGATGCCAGCACTGCTGACGTCTGCAGGATCGCCGGCATAAAACGAACAACATTGGCCCAGCAACTGGTCCGCGGCAAGGTCGCGGAGTCCACCTTGGTGAGTATCAGCCGCGGCTTCCACATCAATCCGGTGCAGGCCTTGTCAACTTTCGATCTTTACTCCGAGCTTCGGGGCGACCCCGTCCCGCCCACCTCCTGCGAGCTCGTCAGCCAGGTAGCCACCATCGATCTGCTGCGCGCGGTGGTTGACCGCAGTGAGCCCGGCACAGCTCCCGCTCCGCGCCTTTCCGAGCCACCGCACCCCACCTCCGTACGCAACTGGGTTGACGCGATCGACGACGGCGAGTTGCGGCACCGGGTCAGCGTCGCCACCGGGATCGCACCACAGAACTTCTCCGCCCACCTCACTGCCAACAGACTTCCGCCTGAGTTGGCGATTGCTACCTCGCGCGCTGCCGACGTGGGGCCGGCGGGAGGGCTGGTGGCAGGCGGGCTGATCACGGAGGCCGAAGCAGGATGGCCGCCCAATGCCCGCCAGGAAGCACTGGACAAAATGTCCCAGGGCAGACTGGTGACCTTGGCCGGCGAACGGCTCCTGGCGCTCGGCAAGACTCTGCGCCGGCAGGAACAAGACCATGAACGAGCCGAACGAATTTGGGAGAACCTCGGATGACGGCAGTCCTGCCCTGGGTCACGCTGGCTGTTTGCCTGGCGATAACCCTCGCCCGGGTCCCAAGTGCAGTGCGCGGCGAGAACCGCGAGGTCTTCTATATTTTCTCGCTGATCTCATTGAGCATCTTCATCAGTATCGAGGCCCCGTACCTGATCATCGATGGCTGGCTCGGCGGGATGAACATCGGCAACCTGATCCTGCGTTTCCTGCTGTACGGAACTTTCTACTTCATGGGGATCAGGATCGCCACCGCTTTCGGCTCAGCGTCCGCCGTTCGCGCCATCCGAGGCCCCCTCGGGATCGCCGCAGCAGCAATCATCGGCGCGTTCACCATCTACTTCTTCGTCATTACGGACACACAGGGATCTTCGGCCGGGATGAGCGGGCTGAAGTGGGGTCCTTCGCTGGACGGATACGCGGCGATGGGCCGCTTGTATCCAGGCTTCGTTGCAGCCTGCCTTGTACCTGCCATCTGGCGCACAGTGGTCAGTACTGCGCCCGTTCTCTTGCGGGTGGCATCGGGGTTCCTGCTTCTGGGGTTATCGCTGCTCCTGTCGTCCCAACTTTTTCCCCTCATACCCTTTTCTGAGGCTTGGCTCAGGGTCCTCATCAATTATTCGGCTGCCTTGTTCACGTGCCTTGGACTCGCCGGAATTTGGTTTTCCAAGTCATTTGCGCGGCGAAAGCAACGTCTCTCGGCGTAAGACTTTCACAAAACCATTAGATCGTGGCACAATCATGAATGTGTGAATGCGGCTTTGCAGCCTGGCACCGGAATCAGAGAACGGGTTTCCGGTGGATGTGGCGCCCACGTGATCACAATTGGGGGGATGAGTGGTGGCGGGCTGTTGGGGACCGCCCCCACTCAGCCTTTTTAACGGCACTTTGCACCACGTCACCAAGCCTGGCCGGGGCGGTGACTAAGATGGCTCCATGAACAGCCTTCGCACCCGCCGCTCTGTCCTCGCAGCAACCGTGGCCGCGGCCTCCCTTGCACTTTCCGCGTGCGGCGGAGGGTCAGCGCCCGCTCAATCCGGCGGTGACACCTCCCTTTCGGACGTCAAATCCAAGGGCGAACTCATCATCGCCACCGAAGGTACCTACCGTCCCTTCAGCTTCCACGCTGACGGCGCCGGAGAGCTCACCGGTTTCGACGTCGAGATCGCCCAGGCTGTTGCCGGGAAACTCGGCGTAAAGGCTACCTTCCAGCAAACGCAGTTCGACGGCATCTTCGCCGGTCTCGAATCCAAGCGTTTCGACACCATCGCGAACCAGATCTCCATCAATGACGAGCGCAAGGCCAAGTACGAGTTCTCCACGCCCTACACCATCTCCACCGGCGTGGTGGTCACCAAGTCGGACAACAGCAGCATCAACAGCTTCGCGGATCTCAAGGGCAAGACCACCGCCCAGTCACTGACCAGCAACTTCTACAAGATGGCCGTTGAAGCGGGCGCCAATGTCCAGGCAGTGGAAGGCTGGGCCCAGTCAGCCACGCTCGTGCAACAGGGCCGCGTGGATGCCACTGTGAACGACAAACTCACCTACCTGGACTATGCCAAGAACACTCCCGACTCCGGCCTGAAGGTTGCCGCCGAAGCACCGGAGAAGACCCAGAGCGCCATGGTTTTCCGCAAGGGCTCCACGGAGCTCACCGCAGCAGTGGACAAAGCGTTGGCAGACCTGAAGGCCGATGGCACCCTGGCCAGGATCTCCGAAAAGTACTTCGGCGCGGACGTCACCAAATAGATGAACTGGGACCTCATCTGGAGTTCCTTCGGTCCGCTGATCACCGGCGCCGTCACGGGGACCATTCCGCTGACGCTCGCGTCCTTTGCCTTCGGATTGGTCATCGCACTGGTAGTTGCCCTGATGCGCCTGAGCCCAAATTGGTTTATCTCCGGCATCGGCCGCTTCTACGTCTCGGTGATCCGCGGCACTCCCCTGCTGGTGCAGCTCTTCGTGATCTTCTTCGGCCTTCCCAGCATCGGCATCCGGCTTGATCCTTGGCCCAGCGCCATTATCGCTTTCTCGCTGAACGTGGGCGGATACGCTGCCGAAATCATCCGCGCGGCCATTCTGTCCGTGCCGAAAGGTCAGTGGGAAGCCGGCCACACCATCGGTATGTCCCGGCCGCAGGCTTTGGTGCGCATCATCCTTCCGCAGGCAGCACGAGTGTCCGTTCCGCCGTTGTCCAATACCTTCATCTCGCTGGTGAAGGATACGTCCCTTGCCTCGCTCATCCTGGTCACCGAACTGTTCCGCAACGCACAGCAGATCGCTGCGTTCAGCCAGGAGTTCATGGCCCTTTACCTGCAGGCAGCCTTGGTTTACTGGGTTATTTGCCTGGTCCTTTCCACGGCACAGTCCGCCGTGGAGAAGAGATTGGACCGCTATGTCGCGCACTAACGAACCAGCCCAGCCGCGCGTCAGCCCGGTCCTGAAGGCGCGGAGCCTTGCCAAAGCCTTCGGAAGCAACGTGGTACTGCGCGACATCGACATCGATATCCGGCGCGGTCAGGTGGTCGCCCTGATCGGGCCATCAGGATCCGGCAAGACCACGGTGCTGCGCTCCCTCAATGGCCTGGAAATTCCCGACGCCGGTACGGTCACCTTTGGAAGCGGCGATGCCTCGGCTGAGCTGGCCATCGACTTCGGCGCCAAGGTGGGGAAGAAGGAAGTGGCCGCGCTCCGCGACCGCAGTGCCATGGTCTTCCAGCACTACAACCTGTTCCCCCACATGACGGTATTGAAGAACATCATCGAAGGCCCCGTCCAGGTCCAGAAGCGACCTCGCGCCGAGGCAATTGCCGAAGCCGAACGCCTGCTGGAACGCGTTGGCCTCGCCGACAAGCGTGACGCCTACCCCTTCGAACTCTCAGGCGGCCAGCAGCAGCGTGTGGGGATCGTCCGGGCCTTGGCGCTGAAGCCTCAACTGCTCTTGTTCGATGAGCCCACGTCCGCCCTGGACCCCGAACTTGTGGGAGACGTCCTGGGCGTCATCAAAGAACTCGCCGAGGAAGGCTGGACCATGGTGATCGTGACCCATGAGCTTGCCTTTGCCCAGCATGTGGCAGACGAGGTAATTTTCATGGACGGCGGCGTCGTAGTGGAACGCGGGCCTGCAGCCGAAGTATTGCGGGCGCCGCGCCAGGAACGGACCAAGCTCTTCGTGAAGCGGCTTCAACACGACGTCTAGGCGATATACAGGGCCCGTACGGCCCACAAAATATGGGGGAAGAAACCTTTGGAAGAGACAGTCAACGTGCCCGGCGGGGGACGCTCCAAACGGACGGCGATCATTGTTGTTGCCGTGGTTTTGGCCCTGGTGGCCGCCGGGCTTGGCACTTGGTTTGCCCTCTCCCGGCCGTCGGGACCGGACCGTGCTGACGTTGTCCGTTTGGACAAGCACCGCGTGATCGTGGACAACTCGATGAACCTCTACGATCCCCTGGTCCAACAGTTTTCCGGGCGGTACTCGAACGCCATTTCCCAGAAAGCGGGACAGGCTGAAGAGGAAAAAGTCCTGAGCCAGGACCGTGAGCGCATAGTGCGTGAGTCACAGGCAAATCGCGAGCGTCTTGAACACATGGCGGAATCGCCCGTAGTGCAGGATCAGGAAGTGGCCGAATCCTTCAACCGATTCAAGGATCAGTACGGAGCGGTGATCGCCTACAACGATCAACTGGTGATCAACACCTCCAACATCTACCGCTCCGTGGGCGGACCGTGTGCGGCCCTGCATTCATCGCTGAACGTCGCAAGCGAGTCCTACGCCCAGGACTACGTCAAGAGTGCCGATGAGTGCTTGGCAGCACTGGGTGCCGCCAAGGACGGTGCAGATGCCGAGACCACCACCCTGCTCACGGAGGTGGAGGCAGTCATCCGCGGGCAGCGGGACAAGCAACAGGAAGTGCTCAATAGCAAGGACACCTTGGAGCGCCTCAGCAAGAGCACTCTTGCCGGCCTTGCGCTGTTGGATATCAATGAGGCATTCGCCAAGGCCCAGACAAGCTATGAAACCGCCACCAAGGACAAATACTCAAAAATCATCGAAAATGCCAACAGCTCAAACTCGGAATTCGAAGGCGTCCTCAAGAAGCGCTTGGAACAGTTTGAAGCAGCATCCGGTGAGGGGAAATAGCCATGACCACTGAGCCCGTCCGCACTAAGCGCCGTCCGCTCCTTATTGCCGTAGCCATTGCCGTTGTTCTGGCGGTGGTTGCCTCGGTAGTGGTGATCACCTTGACCAACGTCGCCCATCAGCAGCGCAGGGAAAGTCTGAGCGTCCTGAAGGATGAGCGTCTGACTGCCCTCGTCGAGGCAAGGGGAAAAGTCCAACCGGCCGTCAATTCCTACCTGGCAGCGTATAAGAAGGCACGCAACGTCCCGGCAACGCAGGAGGAGGCTGAGAAGAACTCCGCCAAAGAACGGGATGAGTTCCAGCAGGCCATCAACTCAGCACGGACTGCCTTGAGCAATGTGCAGGCGGGAAACGGAGCCGGCGGAGAAGGGGATACGATGCCTGTGGCCGCAGCCCAGCTTGCTGATTCCTATCAGGCCTATCTCGACTCCATGGAAGGGCTCGTGGAGTCATATCCGCTGTTCGAAGGACTCTTCAGGGAGGATGCCGGCTGTAGTGGACTGTTTGTGGGCTCCAAAGCGGCCACCCTCCGGGAACGTCAAACACTCCTGGGACAAGCAGCTGTCCCGTGCCGGGAGGCCGTCAACCAACTCAAACAATCCAAGAACATCTCCTATGTTGAGTTTGCCCGCACCTTGGACAATGAGATTGCACAGCTGGAATCCCACGCAGAAACCACGGCGAAGTCCGAGGAGAACTACAACGAGTTTGTCCGGCTCAAGGATGAGTACGTCAAAAAAATTGATGACGCCACCGCCCGGAATGCCACAGATGCGGAATACCTCAAGATTGCTGACGAACTCAAGGCCGTCAACACCCGGATAAAGAACAACAGGTCAGAATTCGACTTTGCCGCCAAACGCTACCTGAACGGCGTCAAGGGAATGCCTGCCCTGGTTGACGATGTTTTCTCGAAGAACATCTCAGCCGATATCAAACACCACGACGCCGTGATCCCCATCCGGGTTCAGGTGGTCAAGGATGCCATCGACGCGGAACTGGCGGAGTAACTCACTCAACAGAGCAATTCCGCCACTATCTCAGCGGCTGAGCCGCAGCGTGACCAGTTGGAAGGGCCGGAGTACCAGTTTGGTTGTGGAGTCTTCCTCCACGGTCACGCCGGGGGCTTCGGTGGGGCGTTCCAGGAGGTCCGTGGCTACCACTGCGGAGCACTCGAAGTTGGCCTTGAGGGTCCCGGTTGAGCGTTCCCCCAGTGATTCGTAGAGCCGGACGATGACGTCGCCCGAGCCGTCCTCGGCTAGTTTCACTGCTTCGACCACAATGGCGGGGTTGGTCACGGTGAGCAGGGGTTCAACGGCCTGCCCGCCGGTGACGAACCGAGGTTTGAGGTTGGTGCGGTAGCCCTCTTCCACGGCGTCAGCGATCCCGGCGCCGGGCCTGATGGAGACCTCGAGGGTGTGCTCGCCGCGGTCTGCTTCCGGGTCCGGGAACCGGGCCGAGCGCAGCAGCGAGGTCCGGACCGTCGTCGTGGTTCCGCCATCGGCCCGGACTGCCCTGGTGACGTCGTGCCCGTAGCTGGAGGAGTTGGTCACTGCCACGCCGTAGCCGGGTTCGGCGACGTGGATCCAGCGGTGGACGCAGATCTCGAACTTGGCAGCTTCCCAGGACGTGTTGGTGTGCGTGGGCCGGAAAACGTGGCCGAACTGTGTTTCGGACGCTGAACGGTCTGCCCTGACGTCCAGCGGGAAGGCGATCTTGAGCATCTTCTCGCGTTCCTGCCAGTCCACTGTGGTGGCGATCCCCAGCGACGCCGCACCGGGCTCCAGGGTCAGGCGTTGGGTGATGATGGAGGCGCCCACCTTGCGTTTGACCACCACGACGACGCCTGCCGGGGAACGTTCGACCTCGACCGCGTCCGCTTGGGTCAGCGGGGTGACGTTGCGGCGGTAGAACTCCTCGATGTCCCAAGCGTCCCACTCGTTCGGGGTATCCCGGAACAGTTCCAACAGGTTCCCGGCCTGCCCGGGAGCGATGGCGTTCCGGCCGCTGGCATGGTCCACCAACGAGGTCAACAGCCCGTCCGGGTTCAGGACCGCGCGGATGATGCCGTTATCGAGCACGTAGCCGTCCGCGTGCTCGTCCACCCGGACACTCGAATGGGGGTTATCGGGAGAATCGGGCGCCGTGGCCTTAGCCGCGCCCAGGGCGGGGACGCCGTGGCGCTGATGCGGGGCGGCGTTCAGCAAGAACTCCTGGCCGCCTTCGCCTACCAGGGCCTGGGCGGCGTGGCAGATGATGCCCTCCAGGTCCCGGGCTATGGCCGCGTAGTTCCGTTCGGCGTCCTGGTGGACCCAGGCAATGGAGCTGCCGGGCAGGATGTCATGGAACTGCTGCAGCAGCACCAGTTGCCAGAGCCGTTTGAGCTCCGCGGCGGGGTAGGCGTAGTCCGTACCGAGCCGGACGGCGGCCGTGGTGCACCACAGCTCCGCCTCCCGCAGGAGATGTTCGCTCCGACGGTTCCCGAGCTTGGTCTTGGCTTGGCTGGTGTACGTTCCACGGTGCATTTCCAGGTACATCTCCCCCACCCAGACCGGCAGGTTCGTGTATTCGGCCTCGGCCTTGGTAAAGAAGTCCTGGGCGCTGCCCATGCGGACCTTCGGGGAGCCTTCCAAATCCGCCGTGCGATGCGCAGCGGCCACCATTTCACGGGTCGGTCCGCCACCGCCGTCGCCATAACCGAACGGCACCAGCGACATCGTCCCCCGGCCGTGATCGCGGTAATTCCGCTCCGCATGGGCCAACTCACGACCATGCAGCTCAGCGTTATACGTATCCACCGGCGGGAAATGGGTGAACAACCGGGTCCCGTCAATGCCTTCCCACGCGAAAGTGTGGTGTGGCATCCGGTTGACCTTGTTCCAGGAAATCTTCTGGGTCAGGAACCAGCGTGAGCCGGCTTCCTTGACGATCTGCGGGAGAGCACCGGAGTAACCGAACGAATCGGGCAGCCACGCCTCCCGACACTCGATGCCGAACTCCTTCAGGAAGAAACTCTTCCCTTCCACGAACTGGCGGGCCATGGCCTCACCACCTGGCATGTTGGTGTCCGATTCCACCCACATGCCGCCCACGGGAACGAACTGGCCGGCCTTGACCTTTTCCCTGATCCGCACAAACAGCTCCGGGAAGAACTCCTTCATCCACGCCATCTGCTGGGCCGAAGAACACGAGAACACAAAGTCAGGGTCCTCATCCATCAACGCCACAACGTTCGAGAACGTCCGGGCACACTTACGGATGGTTTCACGGACTGGCCACAGCCACGCGGAGTCGATGTGCGCGTGGCCGGTAGCCAGAAGCTCATGGGCCGACGCGTACGCCGGACGGCTCAGGACCTGCGCAAGTTCTGCACGGCCCGTGGCGGCGGTTCCGGCAACATCGTCCGGGTCCATGACGTCCAGCATTCGTTCAAGTGCGCGCAGGATTTCATGGCGGCGGGGCATTTCCATGGGAAGTTCGTGCATCAAGCCGCTGAGGGTCCAGATGTCCTGGTTGAGTTCCCACACGGTCTCGTTCAGTTCGGCGATGGCGATCCGGCCCAGCCTGTAGCGAGGCTCATCACCGGAGGTGGCCTTGTCCCCCAAGGGGGTGGGGGCGAACGACCAACCCTGCGCAACGTCCGGATTGGCTGCTGCCTCCACATAGAAGTCAACGGAGTGGCCGCCACCCAAAAGCTTCAGCGGCACGTGATAGTTCCGGGGCGAAATTGCCTTGATGATGCTTGCGTCGGAGCGCCAGGCTGTGCCTTCACACTGGAAGCCAGGGACATCACTGTTGAAACCAAGATCAACAATGATTTCCACTGTTGTGGAATCAGTCATGCCCCAGTCCTGCGGCACCTCGCCCTGCAGGCGCAGCCATTTTGTGCTCCATGCCTTGCCCCAGGCAGCGCCGGGCTCCTGTGGCGCAAAGACCTGGCGTAGTGCTTCCGCAGCGGGCACGGGCTCACCCGGCGCATCCCAACTGCTCAGCTGAAGCGGAATCGCCCTACCGTAAATAGCCGGAAGAACACGTTCCCGAACAAACCTGTCGAGACGCTGTTCAGTGATCCGGCGGTCGTCGTGCAATTAATTCCCCTTTGGGCGTTCGCTGGGTGACAGGGATTGTTACCGCGCCCCAAAACTGCAGGGCACGGACGGCAAAACTTGAGTCGCCGGGCTTCCAATCGATGGATAAAATCTACGTTGTTCCAGCTCAATAGCCAAGTGATTGCCGGCTATCCCCCACCGCTTGCGAGTCCGTTGCCGCAGCTTCTGCCACAATTCTGTCCCGTCCGGCATAGACATTAAGGCTGAGCCCACGGCTGAAACCCGCCAGGGTGATCCCCGTTTCCTCCGCCAGTTCCGCCGCAAGGCTGGAGGGGGCGCTCACAGCCGCCAACACGGGAATCCCCGCCATGGCAGCCTTCTGGACAAGTTCAAACGAAGCCCGGCCCGAAACCTGAAGAACAGTCCCCTTGAGCGGCAACATGCCCGAACGCAACGCCCAGCCCACAACTTTATCCACGGCGTTGTGCCTGCCCACGTCCTCCCGGAGGCAGAGCAACTCCGTAGCGCCGTCGTCGTGGATCCTGAAAAGGCCGGCAGCGTGCACGCCACCGGTTTTGTCAAAGACCGCCTGCGCTTCACGGAGGCGGTCGGGCAGGGCGGCGAGCGCCCTCACCGGAACCGTGACACTGTCCTCCTTGGGGCTGTGGTGTGAGGACTTGCGCACTGCATCAATGGAGTCCGTGCCACAAATTCCGCATGAGCTGGAGGTGTAGACGTTCCGGCCGGTGTCGGGTCGTTCCACGTCAGGCCGAAGCTGCGCATCCACCACGTTGAAGGTCTGCACCCCGTTCTCGTCCTCACCAGCGCAGAAACGCTCCGAGACCAGCTGACCCGGCTCCCACACGATCCCTTCCGAGACCAGGAATCCCGCAACGAGGTCGAAGTCGTCCCCGGGGGTCCGCATGGTCACGGAGAAAGACATGTCACCCAAGCGGATCTCCAGCGGCTCCTCCACAGCCAAGACGTCTTCCTTGAAACGGATGGGATGCTCCAAGGCCTGCGGTGAGCCATCCAGGACAAACTTGTGCACCTTGCGGCGCTGGGTTACTCGTCCCATATCAGGATCCGTTCTCCTCATGCTTCACGAAGCGTACGGTCATTGCTTTGTAGCCGGGGGTGTTGGATTCCCGGGCCACCAGTTCACGGTGCACCAACGCGTTTGCCTCCGGGAAGTACGCCGCTGCGCATCCCTTGGCAGTGGGGTACCCGATGAGCCGGAACTTGTTGGCACGCCGTTCCGTGCCCCCGAAAGTGGAGATGACATCCACCAGGTCACGGTCCTTGAAGCCCAGTTCCTCCAGGTCATCAAGATGGACCAGGATCACCCGCCGACCGTCCGAGACGCCGCGGTAGCGGTCATCCAGCCCGTAGAACGTGGTGTTGTATTGATCGTGGCTGCGGACAGTCTGGAGGATCAGGTGGCCCGCCGGTGCCTCGAGGTATTCAAGCGGTCGAACGGAGAAAAGTCCCTTGCCGATGTCCGTGGCGAAAGTGCGGCTATCCCTGGGCGGGTTGGGGAGGACGAAGCCGTTCTTGGTGCGGACCCGGGCGTTGAAATCCTCAAAGCCCGGAATGACGCGGGAGATATGGTCGCGTATCACGTCGTAGTCCTCGGCCATGGCACGCCAGTCCACACTGTGGCTGTCCCCCAGGGTCGCTTGGGCCATTCGTGCCACAATCACCGGTTCGCTCAGGAGGTGTTCTGAAACAGGCTCCAGCCTTCCCTGCGTTTTGTGGATGACGGACATGGAGTCCTCCACCGAGAGGAATTGCTTGCCTTTGGGGTGCTTGTCATCAGTGTCCGTCCGGCCAAGCGTGGGCAGGATCAGGGACGTCTTGCCGTGGACGATGTGTGCCCGGTTGGGCTTGGTGGAGATGTGGACGGTGAGCCCCGCCTTCTTCAGGCCATCTTCCAAGGCTGCGGTGTCCGATCCCGCCGCCGCGAAGTTTCCACCCATCGAGACGAAAACATCCACTTCACCCTTTTCCAAGGCGTGCTGGGTTTCCACGGAGTCATAGCCGTGGTCCCGCGGCATGTGGAAGCCGAACTCCTTGTCCAGCGCGGCCAGGAAGGACTCCTTGGGTTTTTCCCAGATGCCCATGGTGCGGTCGCCCTGCACGTTTGAGTGCCCCCGCACTGGACAGGCGCCCGCCCCACGCTTGCCAAAGTTGCCCTGAAGGAGCAGCAGGTTGATGATCTCGCGGAGCGTATCCACTGAGTGCGGTTGCTGGGTCAGTCCGAGGGCCCAGCAGATGATGGTCGCCTTTGAGGAAGCCATCATTCCTGCGGCCTTGGTGATCTCTTCCCGACTCAGCCCTGTGGCCCGCTCAGTTTCGTCCCAGTCCAGCACCGAGCGGGCTCGCTCATAGGCTGCGAAACCTTCGGTTTGTTCCTCGATGAAGGAATGGTCGACGACGGATCCCGGGTTGCGCTTCTCTTCCTCCAGGAGCAGATGGCCCAGTGCTTGGAACAGCGCGAGGTCGCCGCCCACTTTGATCTGGAGGAACTCATCAGCGATGGTGGTGCCCCCACCGATAACGCCGTTGAGGGACTGCGGATCCTTGAAGTTCAGGAGGCCGGCTTCGGGAAGCGGGTTGACCGCGATGATTTTTCCGCCGTTGTTTTTGCAGTCACGGAGGGCGGACAGCATTCTGGGGTGATTGGTCCCGGGGTTTTGGCCAACCACCAGTACCAGCTCCGCATGGTGGATGTCCTCCAGTGAAACCGTGCCTTTGCCGATTCCGATGGTCGGATTGAGTGCGCTGCCGGAGGACTCGTGGCACATGTTGGAGCAATCGGGCAGGTTGTTGGTCCCGAGGCTTCTAGCAAACAACTGGTACATGAAGGCGGTCTCGTTGGCCGTCCGGCCGGAGGTGTAGAAGACGCACTTGTCAGGCGTGGTGGCGTTGATGTGTTCGCCGATCAAAGCGAAAGCGTTGGTCCAGCTGATGGGCGAATAGTGGGTATCACCCGGTTTGATGACAACGGGCTCGGACAGTCTTCCTTGGCTTCCCAGCCAGTATTCCGTCTTATCCTCGAGGTCAGCCAGGGAATGTTTCGCCCAGAATTCAGCACCCACTGTCCGGGTGGTGCTCTCCTCGGCGATCGCCTTGGCGCCGTTTTCGCAAAACTCTGCCGGACTGCGCCTGCCGGTAATCGATTCCGGCCACGCACACCCAGGGCAGTCAAAGCCATCATGCTGGTTGACCCTGAGCATGGAACGGACCGTGCGGGTCACCCCGGCCTGGGCGTAACCGCGTTCGAGCGCTACCGTGACAGCCTTGAGTCCTGCCGCGGCTTGTTTGGGCGGATGGATTTGCAGGTCATCTTCATTGATGTCCTGTTCTGGAGCATGCCTGTTCATGAATCCATCATTGCACTTTGTCGCGAGGACCCGGGCCGCTGCACGCGGCCCTCAGGCGTCCAGCGCGCTCCAGTCCACAGGGCCTGAAGGAGCCTTTCGTTGTTGCCGGGGGGCGGCCTTTC
The DNA here is from genome assembly GCF_048537125.1 of Paenarthrobacter sp. PPS72. GTDB lineage: Bacteria > Actinomycetota > Actinomycetes > Actinomycetales > Micrococcaceae > Arthrobacter > Arthrobacter nitroguajacolicus_E. The sequence continues at coordinate 44,099 of NZ_JBLYIE010000050.1, forward strand.
GGGTCTTGTCCTCCGGCGCCTTCGGCACGGGCAACGGCTTACCCCACGGTAAGGCGAAAGCGGGAGCCATTTCGCCCAGCTGGACTCCATGGGGCGGCACCACCATGACCCCGTCCGCACCGGCCAGGCCACGCATCATTCCGGGGCCGGCATGTTGCGTCGGCGATGCCAGCCCGTACACCAGCTTGAAGGGCATCAGGCGGGTGCGTCCAGGCTCTGCATCGATGGTGGTTCCGCAGGGAACCTCGCCTACTTCTTCCAAGCGACTGTGGCCCAAGGCGGCCAGCAGTGGCGCACCCACGGTAAACAACGCCATCATCGCGGCGAGCGGATTTCCCGGCAGTCCCAAGACGAACCGGCCATCGGGCAGCTCCGCCAGCACCGCGGGATGCCCCGGACGCATGGCGATGCCGTCGATCAGTAGTCGTCCCCCAAGCTCAGCCACGGCCTTGCGGAGGTGGTCGGTTCCCGAGCGTCCGGTTCCACCCGTAGTAATAACGACGTCGGCAGGCGGTTCCGCTTCAATGTACGGTTCGTCCGGTGCCAGCTCGTCAAGCATCGGCTCGGTGTCCTGGAGGGCGGACATCCACTCCTCGTAGCTGTCCCCCACACGGAGCTGCTCCCCTGCGATGCCGCCCAAGAGTTCGACGACGGCGCCAAGTTGGGGCCCAAAGGTGTCCCTGACCTGGCCGGGCAGGGGAACTCCCTGGGCCACGACTTCCGAACCCGTCAGGAGGAACCTGACCAGTGGCTTTCCGAGCACCTCCAGCTGGTCCAGACCCGCCAGCGCTGCCAGCGCGATGTGTGCCGGATTCAAGACGGCGCCGGCTTTAAGCAGGACGTCACCTTCAGCGGCTTCTTCTGCAGCTTTGCGGATGTGTTGGCCGTTGCGGGGCTCCCCCGGCTTGGCGGTGCCGCCGAGCGCAAGAACCGGCAGGCCGTCGTCGTCCTTGGTAATGACACCGCTCTCACTGCGCAGCACTGCCTTGGCCCCGGGCGGGATGAGCCCGCCGGTAACAATGGGGCTCGCTTGGTGCGGTGCCAGCCTCTGTCCGGGCTCACTCAGGATCCAGGGGCCACTGCCGTTAACCGCCCACCCGTCCATAGCCGACGAAGCATAGTGGGGCATGTCCTGCACTGCCAGGGCATCCGAAGCCAACGTGCGTCCCAGGGCGGAGCTGAGCGGCACGGGCCCCGGCGGGATGGGAGAAGCAACATCGAACGCACGCTGCCGGGCCTCATGCCAGGTGTGTGCCGCGTGATGGCCCTCCTTGGGGGCATCCGTCATTCCGGGTCAGTCCCGGACTCCGAGTACTCCTTGGCTACTTTGCGGGCCAGTTCCAGGGCTGCGTTCATGGACGCGTCATCGCTGGCCTGACCGATCCCGCGGGCCATGCCTGCAGCATATCCGGCAATGAACGTGGTCAGGGGCGCAGCAGGGCGCACCACTGAATGCGCTGCTACTCCTGCAACGGCGAGAACCTCGTTGATGTCCACTTCCACGCCCTCAAGCTCAAAAGCCTGCAGCAGTGTGCGGCACCATTCCTCGAGGGTCTCTTCCTGGCTCTTCACGTCCGCCTCCAACTCGTAGTCAATGCCCAAGGCCGCCGCGTCCTCCCACGTATCCACGTCATCCGTGGAACCAGCGGGGACGTCGACGTCCAGAACGTTCAGCCTAGCAAGCAGCCGGAACACTGAAGAGTTCGTTAACCCGGAACCTTCGGAAGCTACAGCCACTTCCCTTTCCAACGCCGCTGTACGGTAGACCCCCAGGAGTGGTTGCTTACGCCCATCGGGAGAGACGGCCATGACTCCTTCCACCCTGGGGGCGGACGCGACGGCGGCCAAAAGAAGGCCGACACCGCGGGAGGCATGAGGCATATCGCATGCCAGCACCAGCGTCCAAGGCGTGCTCGAACTGTTCTCGTTCAACGCGGCCAGTCCAGCCGCAATGGCCGCCGCAGGCCCTGCAAAAACTGGTTCCTCGCGTGCCCGCAGAACCTTGGCCGACTGTCCGCCAGTTTCAGAGCTTCTCCCGGCACCGCCCCTTCCGATGTCGCCTGCCACGGACGCGTCCGGCCCCACCACAACCACGGCCGAAGCACCCCGGGCAGCCTTCAGGGCGTGCGAAAGGAGGGTGGCGCCGTCGTACTTCAACGATGGCTTGGGCACGCCACCGAGGCGGGTGGCCCGGCCACCCGCCAAAATCACGGCATTGAACTCCATCCGCCCAGATTACCCGGGACGGACGGAGACCAGCAGAAATCGATCAGGCAGCGGATTCCGGCAACAGGAACGGGTCCCAGTCCGGCGCAGGTTTCTCGAGTTCTTTGATCTGCCACATGGTTCCCTGGGGCACGCCGGGCGTGAAACGGAGTTTCCAGCCCATTTCTGCCAGCGTGTGGTCGCTCTTGGCGTTATTGCATTTCAAGCACGCCGCAACCAGGTTTTCCCAGGAATCCGCGCCGCCCCTGGATTTGGGGTGGACGTGGTCTATGGTGTGGGCTGTTTTCCCGCAGTAGGCGCAGCGGTGGCCGTCGCGGCGGAGTACCCCGCGGCGACTCACGGCAGTGATCTTGTTGTACCGGGGACGGATGTAGCGGTTCAGGAGGATCACGGATGGTCTTCCGAGAATCTCCTGCGGCCCGACGACAGGCTCGTCGCCTTCGGCCACTACGCTAGCTTTTCCAGTCAGCACAAGGACCAGCGCCCGGCGGAATGTTATTACCGCCAGCGGTTCATATCCAGCATTCAGAACGAGTGTGCGCATGCACGTACCTCTTCACGGCCGCACCCGTCAGGGGCACGAGGGCCGGCTGCCCTCTGCATGTACGGGCTGTGGATCGACAACATAAGGGTAAGCACTTATATGCCGTATCAACGAATTTTTCTGTCGATTCGTCAGCGGTGTCGGCAAGAGTTCATGCGCGGTTAAGGGAGGTGACGGAAATCGAGGGCCGCCTATGTGCGGCCATCACCTACATTGAGGGAGGGAACTCCCCCGACACACCGAGCCTGCAGCGTGTCGGGCGGCTCTCGAATTCACAGTGGGTGGCCACCGTACGGAGAATTCGCCCATGTAGGTAATCAGGCCGAAAGTCTGCAGCGCCGCGTGCAGGAGTGCTAGTGGGCGTCGTTGCCTTCAAGTCACATTCCGGTCACGGAGTGTCCCTCGAATGCGAGAGGTGACCATCAAGTGGCTTAGAGCCAGCTCATGGGGTCTACAACTTCACCGTTGACCTGGACCTCAAAGTGGAGGTGGCAGCCGGTGGAAGCGCCCGTGGTGCCGCTGAAGGCGACGTTGTCGCCACGGTTTACGGTCTGGCCTACTTGGACGTTGAGGGAAGACAGGTGGTTGTACGTGGTTTCGAGACCATTGCCGTGGTCGATGACAACGCGGTTGCCTCCCCCGTACTCGTGCCATCCGGCGAAAGTGACTTTGCCACTGGCTGCCGCGTTCACGGATGTCCCGCACTGGGCTACGAAGTCCTGCCCGCGGTGGAAGTCACCGGCGCCGCCCGTGAGGGGGCTGATGCGGTACCCAAAAGGTGACGCCGTGGTGAGCGAGGCAAGAGGGCTGGCCATAGTCCCAACGGATGAAGCGCGCTGGATGCTTCCGGCCGACTGCGCGCTGAGCAGCTGCTTCAGCTTCCCGTCGGGGTCTGCGGTAGTAGCGACGGCGGCGCGGCTGAAGTCGATCTTGGCTGACGCGGCAGCGGAAACCTCAGGCTGGCTGCCCGCAGGGGCGGCAACGGCAAGGGCAGACTCAGTCTGGCCTGATTCCGAAGTGGCCATAACCGGGCTGGTGGCGGGCAGGCCGACAGTCAGGGCAAGTCCGGTTGCGGCAAGCGCAACACCGGCCTTCTGCCCTACGCCGCTGGCAGCGGCGAAGTCGGCAACCTGGCGCAACGGGCTCTTACGGCGGCGCACCTGACGCTCGGTGTCGCGAGGCCGGATCTCCGTTACGACGGTGGCTGGCCGCAGCTCAGCAGCGGGGCCGGACGCGCGGCGACGGCCCCTGACGTTCTGCGATGTCAATCTCTGTTCCTCTCTCAAAAGCCTGCGAAGTTAGCTGTCGGATTCGGGTCAGAGAGTACAAAGACCCGGTCCGCACGAGGCGCTCACGGCACACAGGTATCCCAAGAGGGACTTGCATACGTGGGCACTTCTGCTGCGGACTTCACCCCAAGGCTGCTTCTTTAGACAGCCGCTTGTGGTTCCCCCGCCTCTGCCAGTGGTGGTGACACACCTTGATCCGCTGGCAGAGCTCGGCTCCGGATCAGGTAACGCTTTGGTATCAGCGCTAGTAGATAACTATAGGGGATTAAGGCCCTCGGTAATAAATTCGTTATCAACAGGCGCGGGCTCCAAGGCGCAGCCCTTTATCATCAATTCCGAAAAACCGCAGGTCACACGCGCGCTCAAGGCCCAAAAGTGAGGTTTGACACGGCATTGGTCATTGGTGGTTAGCTGAGGGAGACGAAGACGTGTGCAGCAACCTCAGGAGGTAGCTCCAAGGCGCCCTCGATACCCGGGACCCGGACCGAGATGTAGTCGCCAACGCGTTCCAGTGAGACGGTTGCGCCTGGACGGATTCCGCCTTCATCCAACTGTGTGAGGAGCTCGGGCTCTACCTGGATGGGCTCGGCGAGGCGGCTGACCACAACACGGGAATCGATGGCATAACCGTCCATCGCCTGCAACAGATTGACATCCAGCCGGGAGAGAGGCTGGATCGCGAGGCCACCAAGCGCTTCAAGTCCCGGGATGGGGTTGCCATAGGGGGACTCCGTGGGGTGCTCCAGGAGCTCGTATAGCCGACGCTCCACGCGCTCACTCATGACATGCTCCCAGCGACACGCTTCATCATGCACGTAGGCCCAGTCGAGGCCAATAACGTCGGCCAGCAGGCGTTCCGCAAGGCGGTGCTTGCGCATGACTTCAGTGGCGCGCTTCCGGCCCACTTCGGTCAATTCCAGGTGGCGGTCGTTGGACACGATCACCAGGCCATCGCGCTCCATGCGACCAATGGTCTGGGAAACAGTGGGTCCGGAGTGGCGCAATCGCTCGGCAATTCGGGCCCGAAGAGCCACAATGTTTTCTTCTTCAAGCTCCAAAATGGTCCGAAGATACATCTCAGTGGTATCGATCAGATCCGTCATCCAGCTCAGCTCTCCTCGAACGCAGTTCCTTGCGTAATCTCCACCGTACCGCGTCCCCAGCAAGGGCGGACGGTGTGCCCGCCGCCCCATGAACGCCAACCACCAGCCTAGCTTATTTGGAATTACTCTGGATAATTTCGGTCGGATCGTGGTCGCATCGTGTTCGTCCACGTTCCACGTGGCGGACTATGACGGCCGCAGGTTCCTGCGCCCGGGCCGGGTCAGGCAGAATTGTGGTGTCGAAGGGGCAGTAGATGCCCCCTGCCACGACCCATCTCTAGCCGATACCCATTGGAGCCCTACGTGAGCGACAACAGCATCACCATTCCTGCCGACCTGCTGCCCAAGGACGGACGCTTCGGCGCTGGACCGTCCAAGGTTCGCCCGGAACAAATCGAAGCGTTGTCCGCCGCGTCGAACACCATCCTCGGCACTTCCCACCGTCAGGCTCCGGTCAAGAACCTCGTGGGCTCGGTCCGGGAAGGGCTCAGCGAGTTCTTCCGCGCTCCTGAAGGGTATGAGGTTGTCCTCGGCGTCGGCGGTTCGACGGCGTTCTGGGACGTGGCCGCATTCGGCCTGGTGGAGAAGAAAGCCCAGCACCTCTCCTTCGGCGAGTTCGGCTCAAAATTCGCAGCCGCCACCAACAAGGCACCGTTCCTTGACGCTTCGTCCATCATCAAGGCTGAACCCGGCACGCGCCCCGTGGCAGCAGCCGAGGCCGGCGTGGACGTCTACGCGTGGCCCCAGAATGAAACATCAACCGGTGTGGCCGCTCCCGTGAAGCGCGTCCACGGTGCCGACGAAGACTCCCTCGTCCTGGTGGACGCTACCTCCGCGGCAGGCGGACTGGACGTCGATGTCGCCGAGTCCGACGTCTACTACTTCGCCCCGCAAAAGAACTTCGCCTCAGACGGTGGCCTCTGGTTGGGCCTCTTCTCCCCCGCCGCCTTGGAACGTGCGGCCCGGGTGAAGGCCAGCGGCCGCTGGATCCCTGACTTCCTGGACCTGCAGACCGCCATCGACAACTCCAAGCTGAACCAGACCTACAACACCCCTTCCCTGTCCACCTTGGTAACCCTGGACGCCCAGGTGCAGTGGCTCAACAACAACGGCGGCCTGGATTTCGCCAGCAAGCGCACGGCAGATTCCGCCAACCGCATCTACTCCTGGGCTGAGGCCTCGGAGTACGCAACGCCTTTCGTCGCCAACGCCGAAGACCGCTCCAACGTCATCGCCACCATCGACTTCGACGACTCCATTGACGCCGCAGCGATCGCCAAGGTCCTGCGCGCCAACGGCGTGGTGGACACCGAGCCATACCGTAAGCTCGGCCGCAACCAGCTCCGTATCGCCACCTTCGTGGCCATCGAGCCGGAGGACGTCTCGGCATTGCTCGCCAGCATCGACTACGTGGTGGGCGAACTGAAGAAATAGCATCACAGGCTGAGGTGTCGGCGTCGTGCGGGTAGTTCCCGGACGGCGCCGCCGCCATTTAAGGCGTGTTAAGCGCCCTGCCGGCTTGCGCCGTCGTCGTCGTCCGTTTCGGGACGGGCAAGCAACGACTCCAGCCGGAAGTGCTTAAGGCCGCGGGCCCTGCGGTCAAAGCGGAGCCTCAGCTGCTTGGCGCGGATGATCCACAGCAATCCCACGACGGCGGTGCTGACGCCGGCAACCGCCGCAACGCCAACGGCCCATCGAGGTCCACCGACGTTGGCCACCCAGCCCACCAACGGCGCCCCGATGGGAGTGCCTCCCATAAAAATGGCCATGTAGAGGGACATGACCCGCCCGCGCATCACTGGCTCCGTAGTGGATTGAACGTAGCCATTGGCGCTGGTGATCAAGGTGAGGGCGAACAAACCGCAGGGAACCAGGGCGAGCCCGAAAAGCACTGCGTTGGGAGCCAGTGCGGCGAGCGCGCTGGCTGCCCCAAAGCCGCCGGCGGCCCCGAAAATCAGCCTGAGGCGTGGCCGTCCGCGCCGGGCAGCCAACAGCGCACCGGTGACCGATCCTATGGCCATGACTGAGTTCAACGCTCCGAACGCGCCGGCGTCCATGCCGAACTGAGTGCCGACCATCGCGGCGATGAACAGCGGAAAGTTGAGCCCAAACGTGCCCACAATGAAGATCGCCACCAGGACGATCTGGATATCCGGCCTGTTCCTGACGTAGCGCAGGCCTTCCCGGATACGACCTTTGCCGGCCGCAGCCCTCGGCTGGATCCGGAGGGACGATGCGGGAATGAGTTTGAGCGCCCACAGCATGGCCACGAAAGACAGGGTGTTGATGAGGAACACCCAGCCCGGTCCCACCAGCACGGTCAGTACGCCTGAAACAGCGGGTCCGATCATCCGGGCCACGTTGAACGAGGCGCTGTTGAGGGCAACTGCGTTGGGCAGGTAATCGTCGGTGACGAGTTCGGAGACGAAAGTCTGTCGGACGGGAGCATCGAGGGCAGTCACGATTCCCAAGAGCAGGGCAAAGAGGTAGACGTGCCAGAGTTCGGCGATCCCCAGCAGCACCAGCACGCCCAGGCCGGTGCTGAGGAGGGCCATGGCCACCAAGGTGAGGAGAAGCAGCCTCCGCCGGCTATAACGGTCGGCCAGCAATCCCGCCCACGGAGCGAGGAAAAGCTGGGGACCCAGTTGGAGGGCCAACGTAACGCCCATGGCACCGGCGTCATGCGCTGTCAGGTGATCGAAAACCAGCCAGTCCTGCGCAGTACGCTGCATCCAGGTGCCGATGTTGGAGATCAGCGCGCCGACGAACCAGATGCGGTAGTTGAGGATTCCGAGTGACCTAAAGGTGGACATCAGCGTCCGCCTTCACTGTGGTCACCCCGGGTTTCCGCAATGCCTATTCAGCCCCGGCTTCGTCGTCGGCTTCGTCGTCCGGGATTTCAGCTTCCTCGGAATCAGCGGCCTCATCAGCCGGTTCAGTGGCTTCGTCTTCGGCCGCCTGCACGGATTCTTCCGTGACGTCCTCAACGGTCTCTTCCACCAGCGGGGTCTCATCCTCCGGGCGGACGCGTTTGGCCCACGGCACCCATTCGGGAGCCAGGATGGAATCCTCGGAAGGCAGCAATCCAAGCTCGCTGACAGTCACGATCTTGGAGCGCGAGTTACGGGTCACCACGGCGTACCACTGCCAGCCCCCGTATCCGGCGAGCCGGGATTCGAACAGGTGGGTCACCACGCGGTCGCCTTCGGACTTGGCGCCAAGGTGCGCCCCGACTTCGCCCGGGTTGGCTATACCTTCAACTGCCTCACGCGCAGTATCGACGGCGGCAGCCAGGAAGGCGTCCGGCTTACCGGTACGCCACACGGGCAAACCGGCGCGGGGCTTGGCCGCGACCGGTTTCCGCGCGGGGGCGTCCCCGTTTCCAGGAGCCTGGGCAGCGTCAGGGCCGGCCTTGGTTTCCTGTGCGGATTCCGTTGTCATGGCCGAGTCCTAGGCTTCCAGCTCGTCGGCAACCTTGCGCAGTGCCATGCTGATGGCCTTTGCCTTGTTGCCATCGGGGTACTTGCCTGAAGACAAGGAGCCGGAGAGGTTATCCAGCACGGTGACAAGGTCCTGCACCATAGGCGCGAGGTCCTTGGCGTTCATGCGCTTGGCTTTGGCAATGGACGGCGTCTTTTCCAGGACACGCAGCCCCAGTGCCTGTGCTCCGCGGCGGCCATCAGCCACACCGAATTCCACACGGGTTCCGGCTTTGAGCTCCGTTACACCCGCGGGCAGGGACGTCTTGGGCAGGAATACTTCCTGGCCGTCTTCAGCCGCGAGGAATCCGAAGCCTTTTTCCTTGTCATACCACTTGACCTTGCCGGTAGGCACGTAATCAACCTTCTTCGTTCTTGCTTTGGGAGACACGTCGGGCCGATCACCGCATCCGCAGGGACCTGCGGGATCGAGGGTGACAGCCCGGTCCGTGTTGGTCTGTTCCCTCAAGGTTATCCTGCCGGACCCCCTATTCCTGCTTTGCCGCGACCACGCGGTACGCGAAGAGGGCAACAACTGCAGCAATGAACCGCCTTCGCGTGCTGCTGCTAGCGTTGTGGGCATGACTTCCCCGGGTTACCGCCGCCCCATCATGATCATCGCCGCCGTCATTGCCGTCATTTCCCTGGCTGCCGTTGGCACGGTCATGGCTGTGGCATTCAACGGGGGTGTGCCGCCGTTATGGGTGACGTGGACGGCGCTTTACGGACTACCAGTGGCCTTCATGCTCGCGGTAGTCCTGGTACTTGACGCAGTCCGCCAGCGCCGCCGGCAGTAACATCCAGCGCCGCCGGCAGTAATATCCAGCGCCGCAAGCACTAACCTCCTGCCCCGCTGACGCGCACGAGCGGCCCGGGGGCGGTAACGTTGGATTGATGTCCCTTATACGCGCGCTCAGCAAGGAACTCGAAGCGCGCAGCGACAATTCGCTGCGGGCCTTGTTTGCCGCGCGACCGGACCTGATTTCCCCCATGGCTCCTGACTTCCCGGCTTTGGCCGCGAGGGCAAGCGCACGGGTCAGCGTCCAACGGGCCCTGGAGCGGCTGAACAAGCCTGAAATGCAGGTGCTGGAAACACTGCACCTGTGCACCAATGCCGATACCGGGCACAGTATTTCCGCGGCCGGGCTGAAGAAGGTCATTGCCGGTTCCACTCTTTCGGCGCTGGAGCCCATCCTCGCCAAATTGCAGGAATTGGCACTGGTACATAGGGCAGATCCGCCCACCGGTTCGCCAGCCACCGCGTCGCGTCAGCGCTTCTACCTTCCAGTGGGCAGCCTCAAGGACGTCATCGGCATCTACCCGGCCGGCCTCGGGCGGAGCTACACCGAGCTTGTACGGCTCCAACCCGCCTTTGCCCAGCGGGTAGTGCAATTGGTGGCCGAGCTCCACCAAAGTGGTGCGGGAATCCACCCCGCCAGCACTCCGATGGACGCGGCTTTGGCACTGCAGCGCTGGACTTCCACTCCCGAGAACCTGCGTTCCATCCTGGCCACGGCACCGGACCGGACCGTGGGCTTGTTGGACAAGTTCGGCAGCTGGGCCATGGGCGCAGTACCCCAGGCACAGCGCCGGGCTTCGGTGACCCACGAAAGTCACGACGTCGGCCCCATCGATTGGCTGTTGGCGCGCGGCTTGTTGGTTCCCTTGGACGCCGGCCACGTGGAGCTCCCCCACAGCGTGGGCCTTGCCTTGCGTGGAGGGGCAATCGTGGATGATTTCACGCTGGCGCCACCGGTTCCGGAGCTCGGCCATACGAGTGCTGCCCTGCGACGCAACGCGGCAATGGGGGCCATCGCCGAAATCCTGCGATTGACTGCTGAGCTGCTGTTCGCAGTACGGGACCAACCCCTGGCTACCCTCCGCAGCGGCGGTGTGGGTGTGCGCGAACTGCGGCGTTTGGCTGAATCCATCCGTTTGGGGGTCCATGAAACGGCCGTCCTCCTGGAGTTGTGCGCCATGGCGGGGCTGCTTCGCTTGGATGTGGACAGCTCCACATGGATTCAGCCGCCGACGCTCGAATGGCTTAACCTGCCCCGGCAGGAACAGTGGCTCTGGTTGGTCAACGCCTGGCTGGCGAGCGAGCGGGCGCCGTCCCTGGTGGGGCAGCCACTCACCGGCCCGTCGTCGACGACCGCCCATCAAGGGGCAGCCGGCACCACCATCAACGCTTTGTCCGCGGAGGCGCAGCGGCCCGACGCCCCGGTGGTACGCCGTCGGGTTCTGGAAATCCTGAACGAGCTCACGGTTGAGGCCGAAGCACCGGATGGGAAGGCGCCGGTTTTGGATGCCAGGGCCGTCCTCCAGCGGGCCGAGTGGGCGCAGCCGCGGATGTCCCGCCGGTTCAGTTCCCTGGTTCGGGGCATCTTGGAGGAAGCCACACTCCTGGGCCTGATGGGCTCGGGCGCCTTGACCCAGTTGGGTTCGGCCATCGCTGACGGCCAGCCGGAAAAGGCCATGACCATCCTCGGTGAGCACCTGCCTGCTGCCGTTAACCACATCCTCCTCCAAGCCGATCTCACGGCTGTGGCGCCCGGGTATCTGGCGCCGGAACTCAGCGAGACCTTGCTGTTGATGGCCGATGCCGAGGGACAAGGTCCTGCGTCCATCTACCGGTTCTCTGCCACCACCATTCGCAGGGCGCTCGACGCCGGACAGGATGCGGAATCACTGTTGGCGTTCCTCCGTGAGCATTCCGCTACGGATGTGCCCCAGCCTTTGGAATACCTTGTCCAGGACACTGCTTCCCGGCATGGCCGGCTCCGTATCGGCACGAGTGCCAGCTTCATCCAGAGCGACGATGAAACTGCCATCACCGATCTCCTGCTCGAGGCCCGCACATCCGCTTTGAGCCTGGTGCGCATCGCCCCGACTGTCCTGACGTCCTCTGCCAGTCCGCGCGAAACAGCGCGTGTACTCCGGGAGCTGGGGCTCTCGCCCGCGGTGCAGGAGGCCGAGCCCGCCGTCGTGCGTTTCAAACGAACCACAGCGGTGCCCGGGAGCGTGCGGCCCGTTTACACGGCGCCGCGAACGGCACCGCCGGACGACGACGTCGAGGCACAGCTTTCAGTCCTGCGGCAGCACCGTGCAGTCCCGGCCGAAACAGCGGGCGAAGCCTCCACCCAGCTCGGCTTGGAGACCCTCCAAACGGCCATCCGGCTCAAACAGGCGGTCACCATGAACGTGGTGGACAGCCTGGGGAATGCCAACACAGAAACCGTTGTTCCTGTATCTGTCTCCGGTGGGCGCGTCAGGGTGTTCGATCCCGCCAAGGACACCGAACGGGTGCTGTCCATCCACCGGATCATCGATGTGGAACCCGCGGGAGAACTGCGTTCATGAAAACCGCGCCGTGATGCTGCGCAAGTGAGGATTAAACCCCAGTGAGGATTCAACAGTGACCGACGGTCCGCTGATCGTACAAAGTGACAAGACCATCCTGCTGGAGGTCGACCATGAGCTGGCTACGGAGGCCAGGCACGCCATCGCCGCTTTCGCCGAGCTGGAGCGTGCCCCCGAACATATGCACAGCTACAGGCTGACGCCGCTGGGTCTCTGGAACGCCAGGGCGGCAGGACTGGATGCGGAGCAGGTGCTGGATACGCTGCTGAAGTACTCCCGCTTTCCCGTGCCACATGCGTTGCTGATCGATATCGAAGAGACCATGTCGCGCTATGGCAGGCTCAGGCTTGAGAAGGATGCCCAGCATGGACTGGTGATGCGGACCGACGACTACCCGGTGCTGGAGGAAGTCATCCGTGCCAAGAAGATCGCTCCCCTGTTGGGGCCGCGGATCGATGGTGAAACTGTGGTGGTGCACTCCTCCCAGCGTGGACAGTTGAAGCAGCTGCTCCTCAAGCTTGGGTGGCCCGCTGAAGACCTGGCCGGCTACGTTGACGGGCAACCGCACCTCATCATGCTGGACGAAAGCGGATGGCAGTTGCGCCCGTACCAAAAGCTGGCCACGGAGAACTTCTGGGCTGGCGGCAGCGGCGTCGTCGTGCTTCCTTGCGGTGCTGGAAAGACGTTGGTGGGCGCGGCTGCCATGGCGACTTCCTCCACCACCACGCTCATCCTGGTCACCAACACTGTCTCTGCACGGCAGTGGAAGGATGAACTGCTCAAGCGGACATCGTTGACTGAGGACGAGATCGGCGAATACTCCGGCGCGGTCAAGGAAGTCCGGCCCGTCACCATAGCCACCTATCAAGTCCTCACCACTAAGCGGGGCGGGCTCTACCCACACCTGGAACTCGTGGATGGGCACGATTGGGGACTCATCATCTATGACGAGGTCCACCTGCTGCCCGCGCCGATCTTCCGGATGACCGCGGACCTCCAGGCCCGGCGGCGGCTTGGCCTCACGGCAACGTTGGTTCGTGAAGACGGCCGGGAAGGTGAAGTCTTCAGCCTCATCGGTCCCAAGCGCTACGACGCGCCGTGGAAAGACATCGAGGCACAGGGCTACATTGCGCCCGCCGACTGCGTGGAAGTCCGGGTGGACCTTCCACGCGACGAACGGGTTGCCTACGCCATGGCAGATGACGCTGACAAATACCGCCTCTGTGCTACCTCGGAGACCAAGACCAAACTTGTCGAAGACCTGGTTGCAGTCCACAAGGGCGAGCAGTTGCTGGTGATTGGCCAGTACATCGACCAATTGGACGAGATCGCTGAACGGTTGGACGCTCCACTGATCAAGGGTGAAACCAGCGTCAAAGTGCGGCAGAAACTCTTCGACGCGTTCCGTAAGGGTGAGATCCATACCTTGGTGGTGTCCAAGGTGGCCAACTTCTCCATCGACCTCCCCGAAGCTTCGGTTGCCATCCAGGTGTCAGGTTCCTTCGGCTCCCGGCAGGAAGAGGCCCAGCGGTTGGGACGCCTGCTGCGTCCCAAGCTGGACGGCCGCGCAGCGCGCTTCTACTCCTTGGTGGCGCGGGACACCCTGGACCAGGACTTCGCCGCGAAGCGCCAAAGATTCCTCGCTGAACAGGGCTATGCGTACAGGATCATGGATGCCAAAGACGTGGGTAAGGACGTCGGGCAGGAGCAGTAAGCCATAACTTCGGGGCTGGTGAAGGGCGGGCTGGCCCAGCCGGAAGACCAGCGCCTCAAGCGACCATCCGGCCGGTGACCTCGATCTTGACGTGGTCCACCACAGCCCATCCGTCCTCATCGCGGAGCTGGGCACTGGCGAACCGCTCGGCGGCGTCCAGGTCCTGAAAATCCTCGCGCCGGATGCGGCCCGAATCGGTATCCAGGTACGTCACGTGGAACTCCACGTCACTGTCACGGTGCTGGTGGATGCTTGCGGGAGCTGCTGTGTTTGCCATGTTTTAAGTGTGGAGCGGGGCACTGACATTTTTAGAAGCATCCGTGGGCGTGTTCGGATTTTGGGGATGCAGTGAGTCAGGGTTTCCACAGATACTTAGGATTTACGCAGATTCAGGATTTCCGCAGGTACTGCGCGGAAATGTCGCGGACCGTTTCGCTAAGTACGTCCAGCAGCCGGGACGATGTCCGCCACCTCTGCCAGTAGAGAGGCACATCGAAGGGGCGATCGGGAGCCAACTCGATCAGCCGGCCGTCTGCGATGTCCGACCCGCACTGCACTTCCGGGATCAGCCCCCAGCCGAGGCCCAGCCGGATCGCGTCGCCAAAGTCCTGTGAAGCCGGGACGTAATGGCGGGGTCCCTTCCGGTCGGGGACCGGCTCACCCTGGGCTTTGAACGCCGACTGTACGAAAGCCCACTGGTAGGTGTCCTTGCGGTCGAAGTCAACGGTGGCCGCTGCATTCAGGGTGGGCCCGTCCAATCCCTTTTCCACATCCGGGAAGCAACGGTCCACGAAATGCGGGGCCGCAACCGCGCGGTACCGCATGACGCCTAGGCTCTCCACGCGGCATCCCTGAACAGGTTCGGGCGTGGCGGTCACTGCGGCCATGACTGTGCCCGAGCGCAGCAACGATGTGGAGTGCTGTTCGTCATCCCTGTGGAGGTCGAAGGTGACGTTGAGCTCGCCCGGCACTTGGGCCAGCGCCTTCAGGAACCATACGGCCAGCGAATCAGCATTGACCACGATCGGTACGGCCAGCTGCGCTGCGTCGGCACCCAACCCCAGTTCCCGCCCGGCGTCGGCTTCCAGTTGTGCCACCTGCCTGGCCAGACGCAGCACTACCTCCCCTGCTTCGGTGGCTTGGGCCGGGTTGCTGCGTTTCAGCAGGACCCTGCCGGCCGACTGCTCCAGCGCCTTCAGCCGCTGGGAGACCGCCGAGGGCGTGATGTGTAGCAGCCGCGCAGCAGCATCCAAGGTGCCTTCCGACAAGACAGTGGCGAAGGTGAGAAGTTGCTCGGAAGGAAATTGCGGCATAAGAAGATCTTACGCAGCATGAGAATCTTTAGCTGGTCTAAAGAGACTGCCGTACGTAATTTCGAAGGGTGAACTTTACTGATTTCTTCCACTCCGCCGGGCTAGGCATGGCCACTGGCCTGGCCCTCATCGTTGCCATCGGAGCGCAAAACGCGTTCGTGCTCCGCCAAGGAATTCGCGGCGAGCACATCATCCCTATCGTGGCGGTCTGTGCGTTATCCGATGCCGTCCTTATCGCAGCCGGAGTCCTTGGCACCGGTGCCCTAATTACGGCAGCGCCGGCCGCCGTCGTCGTTCTTCGCTATGTAGGGGCAGCCTTCCTGGTGACGTACGGGATCATGGCCGCGCGCAGGGCGTTACGCCCGCAGTCACTGACGGCCAGCCAGGAAACAGCCAACGACGGCGGTGCGAAGCGAGGCCTCGCCGCGGCCGTCACCACCGTCCTGGCGTTGACGTGGCTCAACCCCCACGTCTACCTGGACATAGCGCTTCTTGGCTCGATAGCCAGCGCCCAAGGTGCCCAACTGCAGTGGTGGTTCGGGGGCGGCGCCATGCTGGGCAGCATCCTGTGGTTCTCCTCGCTGGGCTTCGGGGCACGCTTCCTCCGGGGCTTCTTCGCCCGCCCGTTGTCTTGGCGGTTCCTGGACGGCGGGATCGCCATAACCATGGTGGCGCTGGGAGCGGGGCTGGTGCTGGGGGCCTGATTCGGGCCAGGGGCTTGATTCGCGAGCCGGGACGGTCGTCGAAGTCACGCAGACGGCTCACATCCAGCGTCCAGAGAACTCCCAGTTTCTGGGAGCATCATGGATGTCATGAAAAAGAACGGTCCCGAAGCCAAGCTTCTCGTTGTCGACGACGAGCCCAACATCCGCGAGCTGCTTTCCACGTCGCTGCGTTTTGCAGGTTTCGAGGTGGTTGCGGCCGCCAACGGTCGTGAAGCCCTCGCCGCGGCCGATCTTCACTCCCCGGACCTGGCAGTCCTGGACGTCATGCTGCCGGACATGGATGGCTTCACGGTGACCCGTCGCCTCCGCGCTGCCGGTAAGCACTTCCCTGTCCTGTTCCTCACGGCGAAGGACGATACCGAGGACAAGGTCACCGGCCTCACCGTCGGTGGCGACGACTACGTCACCAAACCCTTCAGCCTGGACGAAGTGGTGGCTCGCATCCGGGCCGTCCTTCGCCGGACGCAACCGCTGGAGGACGACGACGCCGTGATCCGCGTCGATGATCTTGAACTCGATGACGACGCCCACGAGGTCCGCCGTGGCGGGACCGTCATCGAGCTGTCCCCCACAGAGTTCAAGCTGCTGCGCTACCTCATGCTTAATCCAAACCGGGTGCTGTCCAAGGCACAGATCCTTGACCACGTATGGGAGTACGACTTCAACGGCGACGCCTCAATCGTTGAGTCCTACATCTCCTACCTGCGACGCAAGGTAGACATCGATCCCGATGCCGCAGCCCTCATTCAAACCAAGCGCGGCGTGGGCTACGTGCTGCGAACGGCAGAGAAGCGCTGACCCTTGCTGCTCCGCTGGAAATCGGCATCCCTGAGGTCGCAGCTTGTCGCCATCATCATGGGCTTGCTCTTGCTTGCCCTGGCGGCAACGGGCGCGGGCACGTTGACGCTCGTCAAGAGTTACCTGCAGGGCCAGGTGGACGACAAACTCAGGGCCGCCGTCGCCTTGGCAGTGGAACAAGGGTCCTTTGACAAGCTGGCCCCCCGGAACCCGGAAACCGGCCAGCCGGCCCAGCCGAACCCGGACACCCCCACCGACTCCGCCGTGCCCACGGACTACTCGCTGACGCTGTACGTGCCGGGCTTCGAACCGTTTCTCTTCGGCGGCAGCCAAAGCGATCGTCCCGCGATCAGCAACATCACCGTGGCTGAAGCCAAGCTCCGCGGCAATGCTCCCTACCAAGTCAAGGGCACTGCCGGTAGCAACTGGCGCGTCGTGGCCGTGGGCGCAAACACCTCCGACGGCCGCAACGGCGTGATGATCATCGGGCTGCCGCTCACCCCTGTAGACAAGGTGATGGAGCACGCCGTCCTGGTGGTTGTAGGTGTTGGCCTTCTGACCATCGTGTTGGCGTTCTTCATCGCCACATGGACTGTTGCGCGGTCCTTCCGTCCATTGGCCAAGGTGGAAAAGACGGCTGCAGCCATCGCCGCCGGTGATCTTTCCCGCCGCGTGGAAGTGGAAAATCCCCACACCGAGGTGGGCCGCTTGGGTGGTTCCCTCAACGCCATGCTCGCCCATATCGAGGCTTCCTTTGCTGCCCGCGCCGCTTCCGAAGGTCGCATGCGCCGCTTCGCGGCCGATGCCTCCCACGAGCTGCGCACACCGTTGGTCACCATCCGCGGCTTCTCGGAGCTCTACCGTCATGGTGCCTTGACCAACCAGGAAGACATCGCGATGGCGATGGGCCGGATTGAAAGTGAAGCCAAGCGCATGGGCTCCATGGTGGAAGACCTTCTGATGCTGGCCCGCCTCGATGAGCAGCGACCCCTTCAGCTCAAGCCCGTGGATCTTCAACTCCTTGCACATGATGCCGTGGTGGATACCAAAGCCTCATCCGCAGACCGGACCATCACGCTCACCGGTCTGGACGGCGCGGCGCCCACAGCGGCGCCGGTTCAGGGCGACGAAGCCAAACTACGGCAAGTCATAGGGAACCTGGTGGGCAACGCCCTGAGGTATACGCCGGAAGGAAGCCCCATAGAACTGGCTGTCGGTGTTCGCAACACTCCGTCGGGCTCCGTTTCGGTCATTGAGATCCGCGATCACGGGCCGGGCATTCCGGAGGCCGAAACCAACAAGATCTTCGAACGTTTCTACCGTGCGGACACCTCACGGACCCGGGAGACCGGCGGCAGCGGGCTCGGACTCGCGATTGTCGCTGCAATCATCGGCTCCCATGGGGGTACGGTCCAGGTGGCAGAGACCGACGGCGGCGGTGCCACGTTGGTGGTCAGCCTCCCCTTCCACGAGGAATCGGCTGAGTTGTTGTCCAGCTAACGCGTGCTTTTATCCACATAGCGACGAACACCCGTTTTGCGGCCGCGGGCGGCTGCCTAGGCTCGATGTTGTAGCCACGCATCCCCGCAACCCGCGGACCATCTTCGTCGAAAGGCATCACCATGAGCGTCATCTCAGTCGATACCGAATTGCTCCAGCTCAAATCGGCCAACGTTAAAGGAACCGTTGATCGCATCAGTGTCGATGTACAGACCATGCGGCGCGGCCTGGAGGAACTTGAGGCGACTTGGCGGGGAACGGCTGCCACAAACTTTCAGGCGCTTGTCCTGGAATGGTCCATGACGCAGAGCAAGGTTGAGGCATCCTTGGCTTCCATCACCGTGGCGTTGTCTTCCGCCGCCACAAGCTACTTGGAAGTGGAGCAGGGAAACACCCAGCGCTTCGCATACTAGCTGAACCCTAACCAGGTTCTGTCTCCCGCATGAACTCCTGCGGGGCTGGCTGTCTTCCCCCTGTGCAGCCACCCCGCGGGTCATGAGCAATGTGTAGCCGGGCTCAACCCTCCCGGGGTTAATTCTCGAGAGTCCCTTGGTGGAACCGCAACCGCCATTGACCGCGGTCGAGCATCCAGACGGAGCTGCGAAGCGCAGAGCCCGTGTGAGCGAAGCTGCGGTAATTGAGGAGGATGGTGTTATCGCTGAGCCGGTCTGCGCTGAGTAGTTCCAATTCGGATGGTTCGCCGGGGTCCTCTTCCAATGCCATCATCATGGCGTCCCGTGTCCAAAACCTACCCGAGCTGCCAATCTCGGCGAAGTCCGGGTGGAGCAACACACCAATCCTGCCGATGTCCGCCCGGACATCGGGCCGCAGCAGTTCCCGTTCCAAAGCCAGGACTGTGTCCTCCGCGGACAGTTGCTGCCCGGAAGCATCTTCATCGAGTTCACTGAAGAGATCGGCCTGGCCGAAGATGCCGGACTCGCCGAAGAGCGTCGGCTCAAAGTGCGGTCGAGAGCTGCGATCAGCCTTTGCGGGTGCAGAACCACCGCCTGCCGCAGAGGCTCCGGCTCCAGCACCTGCCCCGGCGCCAGCACTTACAGGGACCGGCTCCGACCGACGGGTTTGGGCTGCGCGCGCTTCCGTCCGGTGCGGGGACTTAGCCTGGTCTTGGCCGTGTACTTGCTCCTTCGCACCCGGGAACCCCGGGCCGCCCCGGTGCGCTACTCCCTGCTGGTAGGCGGTGGCAACGGCGCGTGCGCGCTCGTCTGCGGCTTCGTTGAGGTCGTGACCAGCATGGCCTTTTACCCATTCGAAGGTATATTTACGGCCCACGATCGCTTGGTCGATGTCCTTGAGAAGGTCCACGTTCAGCACGGGCTTGCCATCGGCCTTTCGCCAGCCCTTCCGCTTCCATCCCGGCATCCACTTGGTAATGCAATTGATGACATATTGGCTGTCGCAAAGGATCAGCAGCTCTTCTTGTGGCACGTGGGCCGTGGACCGGAACAGGTCCAGTACGGCCATCAATTCACCCTGGTTGTTGGTACCGTGCGGCCAACCTCCTGCTCGCCAACAGGAGTCATCAACGTACCAGGCCCAACCGGCCGGCCCAGGATTACCGAGGGCGGACCCATCGGCGGCAGCAATAATCGTCATGAGGTTAATCCTGCCAGACCCCACCGACACTGAAACCGTGATAGTACCCAAACAAGTCGCAGAACAGGCCGATACGATCGCCGGGAACCGCCCGCTCAGACGGGCTTGTTCTGTGACCCCTACTTGGGCATGCCTCTTGGCGAGGCAACAAAACGGCGGCCCTCACCAAAGTGGTGAGAACCGCCGTCGTGATGCTGTTCAGCGTGATGCTGTCCAACGTGTTGCTTGGCGCTGTATCGCTACAGCGGGAGGCTTAGAAGCCGCCCATGCCGCCCATGTCGTCGCCGCCGGGAGCCGGAGCGTTCTTCTCGGGCTTGTCGGCAACTACGGCCTCGGTGGTCAGGAAGAGACCAGCGATGGAAGCAGCGTTCTGGAGAGCCGAGCGGGTGACCTTTACGGGGTCGTTGACGCCGGCAGCCAGAAGGTCTTCGTAGACACCCGTAGCAGCGTTCAGGCCGTGGCCGGAAGGCAGGCCGCGAACCTTGTCAACCACAACGCCCGGCTCGAGGCCTGCGTTGAAGGCGATCTGCTTCAGCGGTGCATCGATGGCAACCTTGACGATGTTGGCACCGGTTGCCTCGTCACCCTGGAGGGTGAGGTTGGCGAATGCCTTGGCGCCTGCCTGGATGAGGGCAACGCCACCACCGGCAACGATGCCCTCTTCAACAGCGGCCTTTGCGTTGCGGACTGCGTCCTCAATGCGGTGCTTGCGTTCCTTGAGCTCAACTTCGGTTGCGGCACCGGCCTTGATGACTGCAACGCCGCCGGCCAGCTTGGCCAGGCGTTCCTGCAGCTTCTCGCGGTCGTAGTCGGAATCGGAGTTCTCGATCTCGGCGCGGATCTGGGCCACGCGGCCCGCGATCTGCTCGGCGTCGCCGGCACCTTCAACGATGGTGGTCTCGTCCTTGGTGACAACAACCTTGCGGGCGGTGCCGAGGAGTTCCAGGCCGGCGTTTTCGAGCTTGAGGCCAACTTCTTCGGAGATGACCTGGCCGCCGGTGAGGATGGCGATATCGGCCAGCTGTGCCTTGCGGCGGTCACCGAAGCCCGGAGCCTTGACGGCAACGGACTTGAAGGTGCCACGGATCTTGTTGACGATCAGGGTGGCCAGGGCCTCGCCCTCGATGTCTTCGGCGATGATCAGCAGCGGCTTGTTGGACTGCATGACCTTCTCCAGAACCGAGACGAGTTCCTTCACGTTGGAGATCTTGGAGTTGACGATCAGGATGTACGGGTCTTCGAGGACCGTTTCCTGGCGCTCTGCGTCGGTGACGAAGTAAGCGGAGATGTAACCCTTGTCGAAGCGCATACCTTCGGTGAGTTCGAGCTCCAGGCCGAAGGTGTTGGATTCTTCAACCGTGATGACGCCTTCCTTGCCCACCTTGTCCAGTGCTTCGGCGATCAGGCTGCCGATTTCCGGGTCACCGGCGGAGATGGAAGCCGTAGCTGCGATCTCTTCCTTGGTTTCGATTTCCTTGGCGGAGGCCAGCAGTTCGCTGATGACTGCCTCAACAGCCTTCTCGATACCGCGCTTGAGGGACAGCGGATCGGCGCCGGCGGCAACGTTGCGCAGGCCTTCCTTCACCAGCGCCTGGGCAAGAACAGTAGCAGTGGTCGTACCATCGCCAGCGACGTCATCCGTCTTCTTGGCAACTTCCTTGACCAGTTCTGCACCGATCTTCTCGTAAGGATCGTCCAGCTCGATCTCCTTGGCGATGGAAACACCATCGTTGGTGATCGTGGGGGCGCCCCACTTCTTTTCGAGGACGACGTTGCGTCCACGCGGGCCGAGGGTGACCTTGACGGCGTCTGCGAGGATGTTCAGGCCCCGCTCGAGGCCGCGGCGTGCCTCTTCATCAAATGCAATGATCTTGGCCATAACGGCGGTAGTCCTTTCGGGACAGTCGTTAAGAAGGTACCTGTCAGATGGGGTGCCCGCGACGGACGGTCTTTTGCTTGCGGCCTCTGTATGCCCCGCGCTCCGGACCTCACCCCACCAAGGTGTTTCTTGATCCTCCGCCGGTCCGCCACTTGTCCGCCACCGGTGTTAGCCGGGCCGGACTTAGCAGTCGAACCATAAGAGTGCTAAATCAATAATTAGCACTCGACACGGGAGAGTGCAAGCAGAGATGCCAGTTTGCTCCATAAACACAGAACGGTTTCAGCCAAGGGCTGAGGGGAAAGCGTGCGGCGTCGCGACGACTATGCGACGCGGACGCCTTCGGCTTGCGGACCCTTCTGGCCCTCCCCCAGTTCGAACTCAACCCGCTGTCCTTCTTCGAGGGCGCGGAACCCATCCATTTGGATGGCGGACCAGTGCACAAAGACGTCGTCGCCGGATTCATCCACAGTGATGAAGCCGTAGCCTTTTTCGGCGTTGAACCATTTGACGGTTCCCAAAGCCATGATGCCCACACTTTCGCAGTAGCCAAGACCGGTAGCCAGGATCTCCGTACCGGAATTAATCCACTGTAACCACTGTCACCACCACAGCGCTGCCGTGGCGGGGCGGGGCACCTCTTTTGTTATTGAGGCTTAACCGAGTTGATGGATTTCAGCTCGGGGACGGGCCTGGAAGCTACTGGTACCCGGGCCCGGCAACAACCACCAGCGGCTGTTGAACCTCAGGGGTTTCCACAATGGTTTCGATACCCAGCAAGGTACCCAGTGCTTCGGCGTTGGCCTTCTGCTCGGGTGCGTTGTAGAAGATCACGGACGTCTGCTGGGGCAGTCCGCCCCAGTTCCCTACGGTGCTCAGCGCCCAGCCGTCACTCTGGACCAAGCCAGCCACCCGGCCTGCCAAGCCTGCTGTCCCTGCGCCGTTGTACACAGCCACAGGAGTCGCCTTATCCACGGGAGCCGACGACGGAGTGGCGGAAGGAGACTCCGATGGCGTCGGTTCGCTACTGGGTTCACTGCTGGGTTCGCTGGAAGCGGGAGGTGCGCTGCTTGATTCAGTGGGTGCAGCGGACGGTGCCGCAGAAGCCTGCTGGGGTGCCGATGTCGTGATGTTCGACGAAGCGCTGGGTGCCACCAGCCCAAGGTTGGGCAGGATCAGGAAGGCCACGAGCCCCAGCACCAAGGCCACTGCCCCAACGGTCAGGACCGGCCACAGGGTAGGGCGTGCGGTCTCTTGGGCGTCGCGGTGAACGCCCTGGCGGGACGTATTCTGCGGAACCTGGTCGAATTCGTCCTTGGCATATTTGGTCATGGTGAAGCGGTGTCCTTGCTGGTTGCTGCTGACAGATCAGCCTGGCGATTTACGCGTCGGACCCCAAGCGACGTGCCGTCCGCGCGCGCTGGCGGGACGTACGTAGTCTACGCAATCTCTTGACGAGCATGGGATCGTGGGCCAACGCGTCCTCAGTGTCTATGAGCGCGTTCAGGATTTGGTAATAGTGTGTGGCGGAGAGATCGAACAGTTCCCGGATAGCCTGTTCCTTGGCGCCGGCGTACTTCCACCATTGCCGCTCGAGCGCCAACATTTGCTGGTCCCGCTCACTCAGCGGAGAGTCGCTGCGGGTCTCGGCCGCGAGGTCCTCAAGGGCGAAGCCGGTAGCTTGCGACGCCATCGGTTCCGGTGCTGGTTCTGCCACGGCACACTCCTTCGACGCTTGTTGGGGGTAAATGTCCTACCCCCATGTTACGGGCGAATAACAACAGTGTCATTCGCAGTCCTCGCGCCGCGCGGGAGACAATGGCCAGGTGACCGGCGAGGATGCACTCTTTGATCTTGAACCTACGGACGTGGCCGACCCCGGCTTCGCAACGCTCCGTCAGCAGCCGCTGGAGGAGCTGATGGCTCCCGACTGGGCCGATGCTTTGCGCCCCGTTGAAGGCCAACTCCGCGAAGCTTTGGACTACGTAGCCCGCCAATCTTCCCAGGGAACCCAGGTTCTGCCCGCTGCCAACAACCTGCTGCGCGCCTTCAAGCAACCGCTCGCCGACGTCAAAGTCCTGATTCTCGGCCAGGATCCTTACCCTACGCCCGGTCACGCCATCGGCCTTTCCTTCGCTGTGTCCCGGCCGACGCGCCCCATCCCTCGAAGCCTCGCCAATATCTACCGTGAACTACACGACGACCTCGGCCTGCCGCCGCGCGTCCACGGCGACCTCAGCGCCTGGACCGAGCAGGGCGTCCTGCTCCTGAACCGCGTTCTCAGCGTCGATGCGGGGAAAGCCGGTTCCCACCGCGGTAAGGGCTGGGAGGCCGTTACGACGGCGGCCGTCACCGCCGTCGCCAACCGTACAGACGGTGCGGGGCGGCAGAGTCCGCTGGTGGCGATCCTGTGGGGCAAAGACGCCGAGGGCGTCCTGCCGCTGCTGGGCGAGGCACCTTCCATCGTCTCGGTACATCCGAGCCCCCTCTCTGCGTCGCGAGGCTTCTTCGGATCCAAGCCCTTCAGCAGGACCAATGAGTTGCTGGTGGGCTTGGGCACTGACCCGATCAATTGGGAATTGCCTGTTCTGTAACTCGCGACCACTGTAACCTTCGACTCATACCCAGCTGATGCGCAGGCAATTAGCTTAGGCTTACCTTATGACTGCTCTCCCCGTCACTTCGTCCGCCTCACGCAAGACCCGTCCGCAGGTCAACCTGACCGTCTTGCGAAATGAACGCCTCTCGCCCCATATGGTGCGGATCGTGGCGGGCGGACCCGGCTTCAGCGACTACGCGAACAACGAATACGTGGACCGCTATATCAAGATCGTGTTTCCCCAGCCGGACGTCGAGTACGAACTCCCTCTGGATTTGTGGGCCATCCGCGACACCATGCCCCGCGAGCAGTGGCCCCATACCCGCACGTACACCATCCGCTGGGTGGACCTGGAAGCACAGGAACTGGCTATCGATTTTGTGGTGCACGGCGATGAAGGGCTGGCCGGTCCGTGGGCTGCCGCGGCCCAGCCCGGCGACTCGCTGATCTTCACGGGACCAGGCGGCGCGTACAACCCGGCCCCGGATGCCGACTGGTATTTGTTCGCCGGTGACGACGCCGCGATACCGGCTATTGCAGCCTGCGTTGAAGCCCTTGCTCCCGACGCACGCGGAACCGTCTTCCTTGAAGTCGATAACGAGGCAGACATTCTTCCAATTTCCGCACCAGCTGGTGTGGAGTTGCACTGGCTCCTGCGCAGGGGCGTTCAAGCGGGGTCCAGTGATCTGCTGCTCGAAGCCCTCCGCACCACCGAATGGTTGCCCGGGCGCGTAGACGTCTTCGCCCACGGCGAGCGGGGTTACATGAAGGGACTCCGTGAGATTTTCTTCGTTCAGCGTGGCTTGGAGCGTTCGCAGGTCTCACTGTCCGGGTACTGGGCGCAGGGCCGCGTTGAGGAAGTCTTCCAGGCTGAGAAGAAGCTCCCGGTAGGCCAGATCTAGCCTTAGTCCTTAAAACCGAACGGCGCCGCCTCTTGGCGGCGCCGTTCTCCTTTTGTCCTTAACGCCTTCGTACCCTGCGGCGTTCATTGCTGGACAGACCCTTCGTCAGCGGCCTGGCCAAGTTGTCTCCAAGAACGATCCCCGCGGCCACTCCCAGCACTATGGCTCCGGCGTTCAGCATGCCGCCTGCACCGACCAGAATGTTGCCCCCTTCAACAGTGAGGGCGTACATGGAACGGAAGATCGTCAGGCCGGGCAGCAGGATCAATGCAGCGGGGACGGCGACTACAAGCTGTGGAGCACCGAGCTTGAGCGCCACCACACGGCCCAGCAAGCCAATAACCACCGCAGCGACGGCCGGCGACAAGCGGTCGCCGAGGCCGGCTTCGCCAACCCCCCATAAGACGAAGAAACCCACTATGCCTACTGCCGCCGTCGGGACCAGCAGCCGCATCTGAGTCTGTTCGGTGACGCCGATGGCCACCACAGCTATAGCGATAAGGAATGCTTGGATCCACAGGGGGTAGGCGTCGGGGAACGTCTGTGTGACGTCCAGGACGGCGCTGCCCATGAGCGTTCCGACGACGACGGCCACGCCGATTCCCGCAACGATCGCACCGAAGGTGAGCAGCGTGGAGAGGAACCGACCCGCGGCCGTGACCGGGAAGCCGTTGATGGCATCTTGAACGGATGAGACGAGACGGCCCGTGGGGAGCAGCAGCAGAATTCCGCCCGCCACCACAATGGATGGAGCAATTTCCACCCCGGCCCAACGAAGCATCAGCGCGATGAAAGTGACTAGGAACGCGCACGCCATGGTGTTGAAGAAGTCGGCCGTCCGCCACCTGGCAAGTTGCCGGGAGAGCAGGCTGATCAGGATGTTCGAACCAAAAGCCACCGCAGACGCACCAACGCCGCCACCCAGGACTCCCACGAACACTGCGGCGAAGATGCCGAACGCTATGGTGACCATCCACCGGGGGAAGGGTTTGGCGCTGCGGATGATCTCATTCAACCGGCGCACGGCTTCGTCTCGGCCCACTCCCCCGGCCACAATGTCCGTGACCAGTTGATGCACCTGAGCAAGTCCGGCGTAGTTGTTGGTCCAGGAGCGCACTACGCGCAGCAGCGTGATGGGAGTCTGATCCTTCGGCGCATAGTTGATGGCCACCGACTGGTTGGTGATGTCCACTTCAACGTTCTTCAGGCCGAGGGCTGCTGTGACCGCGATCATGCTGGTCTCCACCTCAAGGGCACCAGCACCGTAACGGAACATGACTTCGGCAAGATGAAGGGCGAAGTCGATGGTCTTGCGGGCCGAAGCATCCACACCTACCACTTGGATGGTGGGGTTGGCGTAAGGACTACCGGCCAACCGGTCCACGATGTTCATGGGCGCTGTGGGCGGGCTATCGCCTTGAACCAAGCGCATGAGCATGCGTTTGGCGTTGACGTTTTGCCGGACTTGGGACGGCCGCAACGGCTGGGTCTTGGGCAACCCGTCCGTAAGGGGCCTGCTGGCGGACCCGTCGGGGCGTTCAGTCACGCGGTGATCCTCCCTTGGCTTGTGTGATTAGCGATTCCTCCGAAATTTTCCTACGACAGGCAATTTCTCAAGTGGCAATCGTCCCAGCACTGTCTGGGCGGCCCCTGCGAGCTTCCTGACCGCGCGGTAACCGTGGAAGATGATCGGGTTCACCGGTGCAACGAAATCACCCACCAACTGGACCACTTCGCCACCGAAGCCCTTCTTGAATTCGTACCCTCCGTGACCTGTTTCATCTTGGCCCTGGATGCCGAACGTGCCATAGAAGTTGTAGCGCGAGTAACCGTTGTTCAGGGCATGCAGCATCATGCCCCAGTAAAGGGACGTCGCACCGTTGAAGTAGATGTAGTCCTGCACGGTGCCGCCGATGACGCACACGAGTTCGTCGCCGGAGCATGCAAAGTGGATTGCTGCCACGGTAGCTACGCCCACGGAATCCGGGAAGCGTTCGATGTCCTTGAGGCTCCGCTCATAGCTGTCCACGAGGTCCTGGACAACTTTGATGCGGTTGGCCTTCTTCTTGCTGCCGGTCTCCTCAACCTCCCGCTTGAGATCCGCCAAGGTCTTGGATTCGGCATCCAGGCGCTCCGTGATGGAGGCGCGGTACTCCGGGATATTGATCTTGGCCATCATGAGTTTGGTGAACTCATCGGAGGTGTTTCGGAGCAGTTGCTCGTAGTACTCGCGTTCGCGGTACGTGAAGCCCTTCTCATCACCGGCTGTGCTCAGCGCCGTGTAGAAATCATCCAGCGTTTCCAGCGTGGCCTGTTCCAGGTAGACGCCGTTCTTCTCGGCTTTACGGATGGCCTTGCGGGTACGGTAGTTCATGCCCATGATGAGCTCTTCGGAATCAGCAATTCCGTCCAGCTGCTTGATGAACATCCAGTTGATGTTGGCGAAGTTCATGTCGAAGCCCTGGTGCTTGAAGCCCAGGCCTTCGAACTCCTTCAGCAGCGGACGGTTGTCCTCAACCTCGGGGTGCTCGGCGCCTTCTTCGTCCCGCGCGATGTACCTGATGTTGGGCGAGATACGCAGTTCGGCAGCCTTCTTCGAGGCTGCATGTTTTTTCAACTGCCCGACGACGAAGCGCACCACTGTTGGGTCGCTGTAGTCCATCAGGGGTCCCTTGGCGCAGTCGCAAACCTTGTAGCCGAGACGATTCGACGTGTATACGAGCTTCCCCGCAGCAATCAGGCTGTCGCCGCGCCTCACACCGAAAAGCTCAACTTCCTGGCCACGGGCACGCTGGAAGCGCGTGAGTTCCATGGACTGGATGAAGCTGCCCTGAGGGTGTCCCTTAGCGAATGTCTCGAAATCAGCGTCACTGAGAATCACGAATTCCATGTCGGTTCCAGCCTCAATCGGAGTCAAAGAAATTACCTCACCTAAAAGTAGATTGCACCCCGTTGGTGGCCGGGGCGGGCCTGAAGTTGGCTTGCTGGCTGCGGGTGGCCGTCAGTAGAACTGGCCGCCGGTACGCATGGTTTCGAGTCGACGGAAGATGCGTTCTGCACCCTTGAGCCACAGCTTGTGGCGGACAGGTCCCAAGACAAGGTCGTAACAACCCACAAAGTCCGTGACGGTCTTGGTGAAGCTCGTTTTGAACAGCCCCATGCCGTACAGAGGGTGGGTCTTGTCCTTGATCCTTGCAGCCGGGGGCGTGCCGCAGAAGTCGTACTCCACACACCCGAGTTCCTGCATACGCTGAATCGCCGCCCACTGGGCAAGGTGCGAGTCCCCGTACTGTTTGCGGTTCTGGGTAGAGCCGCCGTCCTTGTACGTCGCTTTGGAGCCGTAATTGATGACGAACGCACCAACGCTGGGTGCGCCGTCCTCATGCACGAAGAAGAAGTGGCCCTGCCCACGGCTACAGAACTCTTGCCAGAACTTGGAGTAGTACTCATAGCTCCGCAGCGGCATGGCGCCCTTGGCGTTCACGGTGTTCTGCATCAGCGCGTAGAGCTTGCGGTAGCTGTCTTCGCCCGGCTCAGCCCGAACCACTTCGCACCCCTCACGTTCAGCCCTGCGAACTGCGTTGCGTGCACGCGAGGAAATGCTGCGCAGAACTTCATTGGCCGGTGCGGAGATGTCCAGCAAGGCCGTGGAGTCGTTGGATTGAATGTTGGGAGCTTTCACCAGGCCGGCGGCTGTCAGTTGGGTGGTCGCCTCCGCGGACTCCACCACATCAGGCTCGATCTTGATGGTGAAGACGTTCATCTTCCTCTCACGAGCAAGCGCGGCTACTGCTTTCAGGGCAGGCTGGACGTCTTTGACATCCGAGACATCCGGACCTTTGATGAGGTACCAGAGCCGCCCCATCACGGGGAACTTCTTCTCCAACAGCAGGTTGTAGCTGCTGTATTCCTGAGTCTCGATGACGAGCCGCCGAACCAGCCAGCCGTTACCGTCCTTGACTGCCGCGTAGGCATCCGACTGCAGCATGTTGCCGCCGTTCGGATTGGCCGTGACGTGCTTGTCCCAATTCTCGATTTCCTCGGCGGTGGCAAAGCGGGCGGTAAATTCTCGCAAGGTGGCCGTGTCCAATCTCAGGGGTTTGGTGCAGTGTTCAAAAGCGTAGTGTGCATGCGGACATGCAGCCCCAAGTCTATCGGGGTATGTGTATATCGCCCGATTCTGCTGGTCCGCCCAGGGATTACAACCTGATCTGGTTTGGTCTCTCCAGTTTGATTGCCCTTGGTTCCACACCGGATTCCAGCTGGCCGCTCACCAGGCGGTCCGCGCTGATAAGCCTGCTCAGACTGAGCCCTGTCAGGTCGGCTATCTGCCCGACGGGCACCTGGAACGTCCGGAACGGTCCCAGCGGCGGCGGCTCACCTTCGAGGAGTCGCTGGCTCACTGCCTTCTTCAGCTCCACTTTGCCCAGCATCGGTGACTGGTCCAGGAGAAAGCCGACGGCGGCCAGCTTGGCATCGTTGGTCCATGCCGCGATCTTCCAGAACTTTCGTGGGATTTGAACTCCCCTATATTCAGGATCGTCATCGACGAACACCGGTCCCGTGAAGACGCTGAGCTTTGCATCATGGATGTCTGCGTGGCTCAGAACATGGTCTTCGAGCCCTACCCAGAGTTCCTTGCCTTGGTTAAAATCATCGATCTGTGGCGCCGCGTTGGTGTAGCTGAAGGTGTCCTGGTTGGCTCTCTTCGCCGTTGCCGCGTCACCCCACACCGGATCCAAGCGCCTGACCAAGTGCCCGCGATCAAAGGCGTTGTTCTTGTACAGATCCGGGCCAGCCTGCTGCTCCCGTGGGATTCTGTCATCAAGATGCCATGAACCCTCGCGGGCCAGGGGTACCAATTCTTTGCCGTTGATATTCACTCCCACAATCGCTGCGAGCTTCCGGGCAGCCCGGAAGCGTACAGAGAAGTGGGTGTAGTCCAAAAGAGTCGTCGTGGCCGTCGGACTGGGCAGTTCAAGCCGTGTCCGCAAAAAGTCCCTGCTGTATCCCCCACTCATGGATACAGCATGACATCAGGGCCTGACAGTTTTGAGTTGCCGGGCCCTTCGCCGCTCAAGAGATGCCACCACGATTCCCGCCAGCGATCCGGCGACAGGAGCGGCAAACACCAGGATCACCACCCCAATGGCATGCTGTGAAGTCACAGCCTACAAAATCAGCATTCGACGACGTTGACGGCGAGGCCGCCCATCGCGGTTTCCTTGTACTTGTGGGACATGTCCTTACCCGTCTCACGCATCGTCACGATCACCTCATCCAACGACACACGGTGTGTTCCATCGCCCCACAACGCCATCTTCGCCGCGTTAATCGCCTTCGCCGCAGCAATCGCGTTCCGCTCAATACACGGAATCTGCACCAACCCCCCGATCGGATCACACGTCAACCCCAGGTTATGTTCCATCGCGATCTCAGCCGCGTTCTCCACCTGACCCGGCGTACCACCCATCACCTCAGCCAACCCCGCAGCAGCCATCGACGACGCCGAACCCACCTCACCCTGACAACCAACCTCAGCCCCGGAAATGGACGCCTGCTCCTTATACAACACCCCCACAGCACCGGCAGCGAGCAGGAACTTCACCACCACATCATCCCGATCCTGCTGCGTTGCCTGATCCATCCCCGGCGCATAGTTCAACGCGTAATACAACACCGCCGGAATAATCCCCGCAGCACCATTGGTCGGCGCAGTCACCACCCGGCCACCCGACGCGTTCTCCTCATTCACGGCCAAAGCGATCAGGTTCACCCACTCCTGCCAATACTTCGGATCGTTCCG
>NZ_JBLYIE010000050.1:75026-123181 GCF_048537125.1 Paenarthrobacter sp. PPS72
ATCTCCTCCTCCGACCGGGACGCCCGCTCATTGATGAACATGATGTCGCTGATCCCCAACCCCTTGGACGCACACCGGCCCATCAACTCCGCCGCCGTCCTGAACGGCAACGGCAACTCCTTCTTGGACTCCTCCAACTCCTGCTGAGCCGCGTTCTCCTCACCCTCCCGGACAATGAACCCACCACCAACCGAAAAGAACGTCGCCTCCCGCAACACGTTCCCCCCAGCATCAGAAACAGCAAACTTCATCCCGTTCGTATGCCGCGGCAACACCGTCAACGGATGCAGGACCATATCCTCCACCGCATACGGCAGCTCCACGCCGTCCCCGGACGCACCGGCCAGGTTCAACACACCCGTCTCAGCGATCGTCGCCAACCGCTCCTCCACCTCATCAGGCAGAATCTTCTCGGGGTGATACCCCTCCAAGCCCAGCAGCGTAGCCGTCATGGTTCCATGCCCACGACCCGTCGCAGCCAACGAACCATACAGATCAACCCGCAAGCCCGCCACCGAGCCCAGGACACCAGCGTCCTTGAGCTCCCCAGCGAACACCGCAGCGGCACGCATCGGCCCAACAGTATGAGAACTCGAGGGGCCAATACCCACAGTAAACAGATCGAAAACGCCAACAGCCATGGTCGGGATTCCTTAACAAAGCTTGAAAACGGTCCGGCAGATGGTCCTGCCGGAGGGCCGCCCCCGCTTGTGGCGAAGGTCGACCGAAGCACGACGCCGGATGGCCCCCAAAGGCGGCAACCCGGCGTCGCAATTTTATTCAGTTCTACAATCCCACGCTACGCCACAGTGGGCCGGTGGTGGAGGCCAATGGGTTCTGGCCCGTTGGGCCAACGTCCTCCGCGGGCTCGGTCGCAGAAGCGCCCGCTGGGCGGACGCGAAGCTCCCTTGGACGCCCGCTTCCGGACGCCAGCCCAAAGGGGCCCTGGCGAGGGCCATCCCGGCGCCCAATTCGGGGTCTAGCTGCAGAACATGCCGTGCGCACGGCATATCCAGCAGCGAACCCCCGAATCGGACTCGGTCGGGAGGATGTTAGGAGAGGTCTCCGCCATTCTTGGAGGCGTATTCCTCTGCCGAGAGCAGCGGGCCGTCGGACTCGGCTGCCACCTTGAACAACCAGCCGGCGCCGTAGGGGTCGTTGTTGATCAGGGCCGGGTCCGAGACAACGGCGTCGTTGATCTCGGTGACCTCGCCGGTGACCGGAGAGTACAGGTCCGAAACGGACTTGGTGGACTCAACCTCACCACAGGTCTCGCCTGCAGTCACGGAAGAACCGACCTCGGGCAGGTCAACGTACACGATGTCACCCAGAGCGTCGGTGGCAACCTCGGAGATACCAACGGACACTGAGTTACCGTCTCCGCGGGAAACCCACTCGTGTTCGTCGGAGTACTGAAGTTCGGGCGCTACTTTGGGCATTCTGTTTCCTTTACGTGTGCTGATGAAACCGGGAGTTACTTTTGGCGCTTGTAGAACGGCAGTGCGACCACTTCGAACGGCTCGCTCTTGCCCCGAAGGTCGATGTCCAGCGCTGTTCCAAGCTCTGAATATTCGACGTCGACATACGCCAACGCTACCGGGTAGCCGAGGGTCGGGCTGGGCTGACCGGAGGTGACTTCGCCAACCACGGCGCCGTCCTTGAGGACCGGGTAGTGGCCTCGTCCGGCCCGGCGGCCCAGGCCCTTGAGGCCAACGACCTTGCGTCCACTCGTGGAGCCTGCACCATTAGCCTTGAGGGCAGCGAGCGCGTCTTTGCCGACGAAGTCGCCTTCCTTGGACAGCCCCACCACGGGACCGAGCCCCGCTGCGAAGGGGTTGCCTTCGCGGGAGAGTTCGTTGCCGTAAAGAGGCATACCGGCTTCGAGGCGGAGTGAGTCGCGGGAGGCGAGGCCGGCCGGGGTGAGCTCGCCTTCTTCAGCGACGCCAGCGATGGCCTGCCACAAAGCAGCAGCGGACTCGTTGGCTACGAAGATTTCGAAGCCGTCTTCGCCCGTGTACCCGGTGCGGGCCAGCAGCAGTTCCTGCGTGCCGCCGTCGAACGTGAACGGAACGTCAACCGCCGCGTAGTACTTGAGGTCAGTGACCAGTGCGTGCTGTCCCGTGGGCACAAGACGAAGCAGGATCGCTTCAGCGAGCGGCCCCTGAACAGCAATCAGCGAGGTGTCAGCGGAAGCGTCCTCTACGACGACGTCGAAACCGGCTGCGCGCTCCAGCAACGCCGCGGCCACAACTGCAGCGTTGCCGGCGTTAGGAACCACCAGGAACTTCTCATCCCCACGGCGGTACGTGATGAGGTCATCGATGATGCCGCCGTCTTCCTGGCAGATCAGCGAGTACTTGGCTTTGCCGATCGCCATGGCGGAGATTTTGCCCACCAAGGCGTAGTCCAGGAACGCGGCAGCCTGGGGGCCGGTGACCCAGACTTCGCCCATGTGGGAGAGGTCGAACAGGCCTGCGGACTTGCGGACGGCGTGGTGCTCAGCCAACTCCGAGGAGTACTTGAGCGGCATCTGCCAGCCACCGAAGTCGGTGAAGGACGCGCCGAGTTTCTTGTGCTCTTCGTAAAGAGCTGTGTAGTTCTCAGTCATTTTTCCGGAACCCCTTAGTTCTCGAAGTCTTCGATCGGCGGGCAGGAGCAGACCAGGTTTCGGTCTCCGGCTGCGCCGTCGATGCGACCCACCGGCGGGAAGTACTTGTCCTGCTTGAGGTGGTGGACCGGGAAGGCGGCCTGCTCACGCGGGTAGGCGCGGTCCCAATCAGAACTCACGACGGCGGCAGCCGTGTGGGGTGCCTTGCGCAGAGGCGAGTTCTCCACGGCGAAGTCGCCGTGGGCTACCTGGTCGATTTCCTTGCGGATGGTGATCATGGCTTCGATGAAGCGGTCGATTTCCACGAGGTCTTCGGATTCCGTGGGTTCCACCATCAAAGTGCCCGCAACCGGGAAGGCCAGGGTGGGAGCGTGGAAGCCGAAGTCGATCAGGCGCTTGGCAACATCCTCCGCGGTGACGCCGGTCTTGGCCGTTAGTTCGCGGAGGTCCAGGATGCACTCGTGGGCCACGAGCCCGCCTTCACCGGTGTAGAGGACCGGGAAGTGGTCATTGAGTCGCGAAGCGATGTAGTTCGCCGCCAGCAACGCGGACTTGGTTGCTTCGGTGAGGCCCTGGCCACCCATGAGCTTCACGTACGCCCAGGAAATGGGCAGGACGCCGGCGGAACCGAACCGGGATGCCGAAATCGGGACGTCGTTGCCTTCGGTCCAGGAAGCCGCGTCACCCGGCATGAACGGAGCCAGGTGTGCCTTGGCAGCAACCGGGCCAACACCGGGGCCACCACCACCGTGCGGGATGCAGAAGGTCTTGTGCAGGTTCAGGTGTGACACGTCCCCTCCGAACTTGCCCGGCTGTGCAAGGCCTACGAGGGCGTTGAGGTTGGCGCCGTCGATGTAGACCTGACCGCCGGCCTCGTGGATGGCGTCGCAGACTTCGCGGACGTCGGCGTCGTACACACCGTGTGTGGACGGGTAGGTGATCATGATGGCCGAGAGGGCGTCACGGTGGGCTTCGATCTTGTTCTTGAGGTCAACGTGATCGATGGTGCCATCAGGCGCAGTGGCCACAACTACCACCTTCATCCCGGCCAGCACTGCCGAGGCGGCGTTGGTGCCGTGGGCAGATGCGGGAATGAGGCAGACGTTGCGCTGCTCGTCGCCGCGGGACAGGTGGTAGCCGCGGATGGCCAGCAAGCCGGCGAGCTCTCCCTGGGATCCGGCGTTCGGCTGGATGGAGACCTGGTCGTAGCCGGTGATCTCGGTCAGCTGGGCTTCGAGGTCGGTGATGAGTTCACGCCAGCCCTCGGTCTGGGAGTCTGGAGCGAACGGGTGGATGGAGGCGAACTCCGGCCAGGAAATAGCCTCCATTTCGGCGGTGGCGTTGAGCTTCATGGTGCACGAACCCAGCGGGATCATGGTGCGGTCCAGTGCGAGGTCCCGGTCCGAGAGCTTACGGATGTAGCGCAGGAGCTGGGTCTCGGAGCGGTGCGTGTTGAACACCGGGTGCTGCATGAAGTCGCTGGTGCGCTCCACGGAACCTTCAAGCGCGAAGCCTTCAGCGGACTCGGGCACCGAAGCTCCGAAGACCGCCGCGACATCAGCCACAACGCCGGAAGTCGTGGTCTCGTCAACCGAGATACCAACAGTGTTGGCGTCGACGGGACGCAGGTTAATGCCCTTGGCCTCGGCAGCGGCAACGATTTCGGCCGCCTTGCCGGGAACGCGGACGGCGATGGTGTCGAAGAAGGAACCGTGAAGGACCTCGACGCCGGCAGCCTTCAGTGACGCTGCGAGGGTGCGCGCGTGACCATGGGCGGTTTCGGCGATCGCCTTCAAGCCCTCGGGGCCGTGATACACGGCGTACATCGAGGCCACAATCGCCAGCAGTGCCTGGGCAGTACAGATATTGGAGGTGGCCTTCTCGCGGCGGATGTGCTGCTCGCGGGTCTGCAGCGCCAAGCGGTAGGCGGGGACACCGGCGTCGTCCTTGGAAACACCCACCAGACGGCCGGGCATGGAACGCTCCAGGCCCTTCTGGACTGCCATGTAGGCGGCGTGCGGGCCGCCGAAGAACAGCGGAACGCCCAGGCGCTGCGCGGAACCAACGGCAATGTCCGCACCCTGCTCGCCGGGAGGGGTGATGAGCGTGAGGGCCAGGAGATCGGCAGCGACTGTGACCAGTGCACCGCGTTCCTTGGCGTCAGCGATCACGGCCGAGTGATCGAAAACGCGGCCGGAAACACCGGGCTGCTGGAGGACAACGCCATTGATGGCGCCTTCCGGCAGGCCGAGGGTAAGGTCAGCCACCTCAACCTCGAATCCAAGGGCCTCCGCGCGTCCCTTGACGATGGCGATGGTCTGCGGGAGGCAGTCGGCGTCGAGGACGGTCTTCCCGTCCTGGACAGCTTTGTTCTTGTTGGCGCGGCGCATCATGAGGACGGCTTCGGCAACGGCAGTGGCTTCGTCCAGCAAGGATGCATTGGCGATCGGCAGGCCCACCAGGTCCTGGACCATGGTCTGGAAGTTCAGGAGTGCTTCGAGGCGACCCTGGGAAATTTCCGGCTGGTAGGGGGTGTAGGCGGTGTACCAGGCCGGGGACTCAAGGATGTTGCGGCGGATCACCGGCGGCGTCACGGTGTCGTAGTAGCCCTGGCCGATCATCTGGACAGCGGTCTTGTTCTTGGACGCAAGTTTGCGCAGCTCAGTCAGGACTTCTACTTCGCTCAGTGCGTTCTCAAGGGTGAGGGCAACGTCCTGGCGGATGTCGTTCGGGACGGCGGTGTCGACCAGCGAATCAACGGTGTCGTAGCCGACGGACTTGAGCATGGTCTCAATGTCGGCCTGGCGGCGGGCGCCGATATGCCGATCGACGAAGGTGGTGGAGGC
Organism: Paenarthrobacter sp. PPS72; assembly: GCF_048537125.1. Lineage (GTDB taxonomy): Bacteria > Actinomycetota > Actinomycetes > Actinomycetales > Micrococcaceae > Arthrobacter > Arthrobacter nitroguajacolicus_E. Next base: position 80,481 of record NZ_JBLYIE010000050.1, read on the forward strand.
AGAACTAACCGTCACGAAGGAACTCCATTACTTGGGCAGCGTTTGGGTACGCCACAGCGGCTGGGTTCCTCCCCGCTCTGTATTGGACCTGAGAGTTTCCGCGCGTTGGGTGAACAACCATCGCTTGCACCGTCGGTGAGCACAGCTCTCAATAACCCTGAGGTTCCTTGAGTACCTGCTGCTTTCCAGAGTTGCCTCGCCGCGGCGGTGCGTGGGCCTGAGAGATTCCTGGGGAGGGTTTGCTCCTACGGCGCCTGCATCACGTGCTTGCAGGACTCTCCCGCCGCAGATCAAAGGCATGTTCAGTTGTGTGTGGGCAAGTTGTTGGGCATGCCACAAGAGTTAATTGTCCTACGCGGCGGGCTCTGCAGCAAATGGGCGAACCGCTAGTTCCGCAGCCGCTCCAGGACTCCCAGCAGGATGTCGACGTCGGCCTCCCGCCCGGCGTTGCCGCCTTCCTGTCCGCCCTCAAAGATCGCATTGAAATAGAGGCCATCGCCCATATAGCTGACGGCCTTGGCAACCTCCGGCCCCACGTCCTCTGCCAGCACATCCAGCCACCGTTGTTGGATCGCGGCGAACCTGCGGCGGGTTTCCTCGTGCGCCACTTCAGCCAGTCTTGTGGCCGCGACGAAGGCCCGGTCCATGGGCGTATCCGCCCAGAGCGAGGAGCGGATGAAGTAGGCGGCCGAACCATCCGGCGACGCCTTCATCAGCTCGGTATCTTCGTCCGCGAGCAGGTCCAAGCGCTCCAGAAGGGCAGTAATCAGCGCTTCCTTATTAGGAAAGTGGTACAGCAACCCGCCCTTGGACACCCCTGCCCGCTTGGCGACGGCGTCGAGCGTGGCAGCACGCTCCCCCACCTCAATAAGGAGGGCTTCGAAGGCATCCAGGACGGCGTCCCGGGCAACTGGTTTTCGTGGCATGTGTCCATCATTCCCTAAAGGCTTAGCGGGTTCTATTTGAAACTGTACCGTCTGGACGGTATAGTAAGTGACATGTTCTCGCCGCCCTCAACCCAAGCACCCCGTTCCGCTCAACCCGCTAAGGTCCAGGCAGCACCGTGGCGCGACTGGACGGCTCTGGCACTCCTGATGTTTCCGGTGCTGCTGGTGGCCGTCGACAACACCGCGCTCACCTTTGCCCTGCCTGAAATCGCCCGCTCCCTGGACGTGGGCGGCGTCCAATTGCTGTGGATTGTCGACGCCTACCCGCTGGTGCTGGCGGCATTGCTGGTATCCATGGGCAACCTGGGCGACAGGATCGGACGACGCCGGCTGCTGCTGATCGGCAGCACGGGCTTCGCGGCGGTTTCGGCTGCTACAGCCTTCGCGCCTTCCGCTGAATGGCTCATCGCGGGCCGCGCAGGCCTCGGCATCTTCGGCGCCATGCTGATGCCCTCAACCCTGTCCCTGATCCGGAACATCTTCACCGATCCCAACCGGCGCCGGCTCGCGATCGCCGTCTGGGCTGCCGGCTTCTCCGGCGGCGCCGCCCTTGGTCCGATCTTCGGTGGTTGGCTGGTGGAGCACTTCTGGTGGGGTGCCGTTTTCCTGGTGGCAGCTTTCCTGCTCCTGCCTTTGCTGGCCTTCGGCCGTGTCCTGATTCCCGAGTCCAAGGACGCCAATCCCGGCCGGGTGGATGTGCCCGGCATTCTTCTGTCCGTGGTTACCATGGCGCCCTTCGTTTACGGCATCAAGGAATTCGCGGTCCACGGCTTCAGTGCCTCCGCTGCAGCATTCATGGGCTTCGGTGTAGTGATGGGCATTTTGTTCGTGCGTCGCCAGCAGAGGATCGAGAACCCCATGCTGGACGTTGCCCTGTTCAAGAACAAGGTGTTCAGCACGGCAATCGTGGCGAACGTCTTATCCTTGTTCTCGATGACTGGCTTCATCTACTTCTTCGCCCAGCAGCTGCAACTTGTTGAAGGCCAGTCCCCCATGGAGGCCGGTATCGCCATGATTCCGGCACTCCTTGCAACGGTCATCGCGGGCCTGCTCGTTGTGCCGCTGGTCAAGCGGGTCCGTCCCGGATTCGTGGTGGCCGCGGGCCTGATGCTCAGCGCCGTGGGCTACCTGATTGTGGTTGTGGGCGATCACGGCAGCGGACCGGTGTTCCTGTTGTCGGCCCTGACGGTGCTGGCCGTTGGTGTGGGTGCTGCCGAGACCATCTCCAACGATCTCATCCTGGCGTCCGTTCCGGCTGACAAGTCCGGCGCAGCCTCGGCCATCTCCGAAACGGGATATGAGCTGGGGTCGCTCTTGGGAACAGCGGTGCTCGGCTCGATCCTTACTGCTTCCTACCAGCACAACGTCGTCATCCCGGACGGCGTATCCGGGCAAGCAGCCGGCAAGTCCACCGAGACGCTCGCCGGCGCCGTCGACGCCGCGGCCGCCCTTCCGGCTCCATTGTCAGAGGCGCTCACAATCGCCGCCCGGACTGCCTTCGAGTCCGGCGTCCACATCACTGCGGCGATTGGGCTGGTACTGATGGCCGGCGCGGCAGTACTCGCCGCCGTCGTGCTTCGGCGTGTGCCCAAGGCGCAGTAGGCACAGCGCCGTTGTGGGGCCTGCTATGCGTGGTTCCGTGGGGATTTAGCACGCAAACCGGGCCTCACAACGCTTCGGTCGGCGCCGCTTTTTTATCGACTCCGGCTGTAAGGTCGTCAATTCTGTCGAGGGCGTTACTGAGCCTGCTGACCGTGTCCCAAAGCTCTGGGTGCTGTTCCCGGACTTCCTCCAACGTGGCGCCTGCGGAGGTCAGGGATGCGAGGTCGAAGCTCACATTCGTTCGGGCTCCGGCTATGGCTGCGCGGAGCGCACCGAAGCCGACCACTACATCGGCGATGAGCGCTGGATTGCCGTTGGAAGCAAGCCAACCCAGATCTTCAATCGCAATGATGGCCCGTTCACCAAGGACCGCTGATGCCTTCGCGGCATCTACCGAGGCTTGATGAATTGCGTCCTCGCGTTCCGGACCGGGATCCAGACGGAAGGCAGCGCCGAAGGCGTTGGAGGCGGAAGCGTCGTCGTCGGCTAGTTGAAGGGCAGCCTGCCGTAGTTCGTGGGCCCGGGAGTGGATGGCGGTGAGCTGTTCGCTCTGCTCCTCCCCTGCCTCGGTATACCCGGCCACCATGGACGTCAGGGAAGCCGCAATGGAGAGCATGACCCCGGTCCCGGCACCTCCGCCTGGCGAACCTGTGGATTCCGCCAAAGCCTTGGTCCATTCCTCAACAGTGGATCGCTGCGTCGTGGCTGATTCAGAATCGTTCATGCCATCCAGTGTGCCGGGGCTTCCCGGTCTTTGCAGCTTCGGGCTGGATACACTGGCCGGACCAGGCATCGACTGAAAAGGGCAGACTCATGACCATTGACATCGAAGAGCTTTACAAGGACCTGCACGCCCATCCAGAGTTGTCCTTCCAGGAGACGCGGACAGCAGGGATCGCCGCCGGATATCTCGAAGAACTTGGCTTCACCGTTCATCGCAATATTGGAAAGACCGGGGTGGTTGGTGTCCTGGAGAATGGTCCCGGGCCGGTGGTGATGCTCAGGGCGGACATGGACGCGCTGCCGGTCAAGGAAGCAACGGGTCTGGACTACGCAAGCACGGCCAGGGGTGTTGATCATGAGGGCAAGGAAATGCCGGTCATGCACGCCTGCGGCCACGACGTGCATGTGAGTTGTCTTGTTGGTGCGGTGGAAATCCTGGCTGCGGAGCGTGATGAGTGGCAGGGCACGCTGATCGCCCTGTTCCAGCCAGCCGAAGAATGGGGCGGCGGGGCAGAAACCATGGTTGCCGATGGCCTGTACGACGCAGTGCCGAAACCCGATGTCGTCCTGGGCCAGCATGTGGCCCCCTTCCCCGCCGGATGGTTCGGTATCCGTCCCGGCGTCACCATGGCATCCGCCGATTCCCTGAACATCACCTTGCATGGCCGGGGAGGCCATGGATCACGTCCGGAGACCACTATTGACCCGGTCCTGATGGCTGCTGCAACCACTGTCCGGTTGCAGGGCATTGTGTCGCGTGAACTCGCCCCGAATGATTCCGCAGTGGTCACTGTGGGGCAAATTCACTCCGGAACCAAGAACAACATCATTCCCGAAACGGCAACCTTGGGCCTCAGCGTCCGAACATTCAGTGATGCCACCAGGGACAAAATCCTCGGGTCCATTGAGCGTATTGCCAACGGCGAATCCACAGCTTCAGGTGCGCCCAAGGACCCGGAGATTCACTTCGAAGAGCACTTCCCGCTGACCGTCAACGACCAAGCTGCCACCGAGAGGGTGTCTGCGGCTTTCAAGGCAAAGTTTGGCGAGACTCAAATCATTGACCCCGGCCCCGTATCCGGAAGCGAAGACGTAGGAGCCTTGGCGAAGGCCGCCGGCGCTCCCCTGGTTTTCTGGTTCCTGGGAGGTGCCGAGCCTGCCTTGTTCAAGGAATTCGCCACAACGGGTCGTCTTCCGGAGGACATACCGTCGAATCACTCGCCGTACTTTGCCCCGGTTATTCAACCGACACTGGCACGCGGAACGGAAGCGCTGGTGACAGCTGCCCGGGAGTTCCTGGCCACCAAGTCCTAGGCCGCTGATCTTTCTCCCGCCTCAAAGGAAAGGCGCTGCGAGCGCAGCGCCTTTCCTTGTGATTACTTTGTTTGATCCGGTCCAGCTTCTTCGATCAAGTCCGGGAATTCCTAGACTTTCTCACGGATGCGGTCGATCTTCGGTTCCGTAACCTCGGATTCCCTGCGACGACGGGCCAGGAAAGTCCACAGCGTTCCTTCCGTCCGCGGACGGCTCTGTACTGGTTCCTGGTCCTTGGGTGTCTCTGATGTGCGTGCTTCAGGCTTGCGCGCGGAGTCCTTCTTCGTGCGCCGCTCGAAGTCGTCGTAGTACGCGTAGCACATACCAACCTCCTTCAACGGCTGTCCTTTAATCGTCCTCGGACAGGGTCTTCACGTCGATGGTTTTGTGCGTTGTGATCATCTGGCTAGCGGATGAGTGCTGACCGGCGTGCTTCCTCTACAGCCAGCCGGGTCTCCTCCATCATCAGATCGGCATTGATTGCAGCGCCTGCCATGACACCTGCGGCTGCGGAGGCCATCACCTGGCCGGTCAGGTCCGTGACGTTTCCGGCGGCCCACACTCCGGGCACGGACGTGGCCCCTCCGAGGGGGTTGACTTCTACATGGTTTCCTACGCCCATGGGGTGCTCCACTATGGGGACGCCCAGGGATTCCAGGACTCCGGACCTCGCCTCCAGCCGCGGTCCGGTGACTACAGCGTCCGCGGGAATGATGGTTCCCGATGCCAGGACGACACCAGTCAAAGCGTCGTCAGCTACTTGCAAGGCCTGAACCTTTCCGTCCACCACGGTGATGGACCGGGCAGCCAGTTGTTCCCACTGTTCTTCTGTGGGTTCCACAACATCGTTGAGGAACAAGGTGATGTTGGGGCTCCACTGGCGGAACAGCAATGCCTGATGCAAAGCCATTGGCACTGACCCCAGGATCCCGATCGCTTTGTTCCGGACCTCCCAGCCGTGGCAGTAGGGGCAGTGCAGGACGTCACGTCCCCAGCGTTCACGGATGCCGTCGATCTCAGGCAGGATGTCCGTCAGACCGGTTGTCACCAGCAGGCGGCGTGCTGTGATCGTTCGGCCGTCTGCCAGGTCCACCTCGAAGGCGAGCTCGGAAGCGTTCGCCGGGTCCGTCGTCGAGCGTGCCCCCACAGCGACGCCGGACACGACGTCCGCCCCGTACTGAAGCGCCTCCGCTCGCCCTAGTTCCAGTAGCTCCCGGGGATTGATGCCGTCCCGCGACAGGAATCCATGCACCCCGGCCGCGGGCGCATTCCGCGGCTCGCCGGCGTCGACGACAAGGACGGACCGCAAGGCCCTGCCCAGGGTCACCGCCGCACTTAACCCAGCTGCGCCACCTCCCACCACAACGGCGTCGTACTCCTCCGCGTGGCTGTTCTCAGTTTCCGTATTCACACATGCCTCCATAGATCCGGCGGCCCTGCGCCGCTTCTTCCATGGTTTATCAGGGCGATCGGGAACAGCAAGGAAGTTTGCCAATATGGCAAACTGAAGGCATGACTACGGAATTCAATTCAATGCTCGACGCCGTCGGCCCCCGCCTGCGCGCCATGCGGACCCAACGCAATGTGACCCTCGCGGAAGCTTCGGAAGGTACAGGCATTTCAGTCAGCACGCTCTCGCGACTGGAATCGGGTCAACGTAAACCGACCCTGGAGCTTCTTCTCCCCATAGCGCGGCTGTATCAGGTGCCGCTGGAAGAACTCATTGACGCCCCGGAAACGGGCGACCCACGGATTCACCTCAAGCCCCACGTTCACGAATGGGGAACGGCCGTTCCCCTAACGCGTCGCCCCGGCGGCATTCAGGCCTTCAAGATGGTGCTGAAGAGTGGAACCGGCAAAGAGATCCCCCAGCCCCAGTCACATGAGGGGTATGACTGGATGTATATTCTCAACGGCAAGCTCCGGTTGGTGCTGGGCGAGAACGACTTTGTTCTAAAACCGGGCGAGGTGGCGGAATTCGATACCCGCACCCCGCACTGGTTTGCCAGCGCTACCAAAGAACCGGTTGAGCTGCTAACCCTCTTCGGCCAGCAGGGCGAACGGCTTCACGTGCGGGCGCGACCCAAACGTTGAGTGCCTAAAACGCTGAGGTTGCCAACGGCTGCGGCTACGACGCCAACCATTCACGTGCACTCTGTCGCGAGCCGGACTCAACCCTACTCTCCCGCTGATTAATCTCCGCCCACACTTCATCCAGGGAGAGCCCCAGGACATCGGCGATGGCAGCCACAGTGGGGAACGCAGGCGTTGCCACCCGGCCTGATTCGATCTTTCGGAGTGTTTCGGGCGAGACGCGGGCTTCCAGAGCCGTCTCCAGCATGGAGCGATCACCCCGGGCGCGACGCAAAAGAGCACCGAGGCGCTGTCCACGCTCGGCCTCCGCGGGTGTAAGCGGCAATCTGACCATGGCTCCAATTGTAATACCGGGATAATATGGCCGGGATAGTTATTGGTATCCACACGAGAGGGCCCCCATGATTGAGATCCTGAGCCACACCGAACTAGGCCGCGCCAAGGAGGCCGGCACCCTGGTGGCCAACATTCTGCACACACTGAAGGGCCGCGCGACCGTGGGCACAAATCTTCTGGACATTGATCAGTGGGCCAAAAGCATGATCCTCGAGGCCAGGGGCGTCTCCTGCTATGTGGACTACGCTCCTTCCTTTGGTCGCGGACCGTTCGGCCACTACATCTGCACCGGCGTCAACGACGCCGTTCTGCACGGTTTGCCCACGGACTACCAACTGGCGGACGGCGACCTTCTGACGCTGGATCTGGCGGTTTTGAAGGACGGAATCGCAGCAGACTCCGCCATCAGCTTCATCGTGGGTGAAACCAAGCCGGCTGAGAGTGTCGCCATGATCGAAGCCACGGAACGTGCCCTCCGCGCCGGCATAGAGGCCGCCCGGCCCGGCGCCCGCATCGGCGACCTCTCCTACGCCATCGGCTCGGTCCTCAGCGAGGCGGGATACCCCGTCAACACCGAGTTCGGAGGCCACGGCATTGGCTCCACCATGCACCAGGAGCCGCACGTACCGAACATGGGCCGGCCTGGCCGCGGGTACAAGCTGCGCCCGGGACTGCTGCTTGCCCTGGAGCCGTGGGTCATGGCCGACACCGCCCAGCTTGTCACCGACGCAGACGGCTGGACATTGCGCAGCTCGACCGGTTGCCGCACTGCCCACAGCGAGCACACCATCGCCATCACCAACGACGGAGCCGAGATCCTGACCCTCCCTACGCTCTGAGCTGGACGCCGGGCGCGTCACAAAAAAGCCGCCTTGCGCTCAAGGGTGACTCCCGTCATACTAAATGAACGCTATTCATTTAGTGACAGTCGTCTCACGGAGTAACCCCCATGATTGAAATCAGACACTCGGAAGCCTTCGCTTCCCTGACCACCGGTCCGGCAACCTGCCGGCCCCCGGCCCAAGCGGGGCACCCCAACGCCCCGCTCGGCATAGCAAAAACGCAGCAAACTCAGGCAGTTACCGCGTGAGCGCGTGGCGTATGCCATCGGAAACCGCTCCCCAGGACCGGGTCTGGATGGCATTCCCCACCGGCGGCTACACCCTTGGTGACACAGAAGAGGAGGCCCACGCAGCACGTTCCACGTGGGCGGCAGTTGCCAACGTAATCCTTGAGTTCGAGCCCGTCACCATGGTGGTAACGCCCGACGACGTCCACACGGCCGCCCGTTATTTGGACCCACGCGTTGAGGTAATTAGCGCTGAGCTCAACGATGCCTGGATGCGGGACATCGGTCCGTCCTTCGTCCTGGATTCCAACCGGCAGCTGGGGGCCGTGGACTGGATCTTCAACGGCTGGGGCGGCCAGGACTGGGCCGCCTGGGACAAGGATTCGTTCATTGCCGAGGACATCAGCGGCCGCGCCGACGCCCGGCACATCCCCTCGGGGATCGTCAACGAGGGCGGTGGCATTCAAGTTGACGGTGAAGGCACAGTCCTGGTCACCGAGACCGTCCAGCTGGATCAGGGCCGTAACCCCGGGCTGACGAAAGCGGACATCGAGCAGGAACTGGCCCGTACCATCGGCGCCACCCACGTGGTGTGGCTTCCTCGAGGCCTCACCCGTGACTCGGAGAAGTTCGGAACCAGCGGACACGTGGACATCGTGGCCGCCATTCCCAGCCCGGGCACGTTGCTGGTCCACTCCCAGCAGAACCCTAAACACCCGGACTACACGGTCTCCCGCGAGATCATCGACTTCCTGCGCACCACCCATGACGCAGCGGGCCGGGAATGGAACATCATGGAAGTTCCCGCCCCGGAGATTCTTACCGACGACGAGGGGTTTGTGGACTACAGCTACATCAATCACCTTGTGGTCAACGGCGGAGTTATCGCCTGCACATTCAACGACCCCATGGACGAGAAAGCCCTCCGCATTCTCGCCGACGCTTACCCCGGACGCCGCGTGATCGGTGTTGACGCGCGCGAGCTTTTCGCCCGGGGCGGCGGTATCCACTGCATTACGCAGCAGCAACCTTCGGCCATCTAGAAAGGGCCTCACATGAGCCAGACAATCCGCCGCAGCGGCAATGAAGCTGCAGAGGCGCACGAGATCAGCGGCAAGGGACTGAAGACGGGGCAGTTGGGGCTCCTCGCCGTCGTCGTTCTTGGCATTTCAACTATTGCGCCGGCGTACACCCTCACCGGTGCGCTCGGTCCAACCGTCAATGAAGTCGGGCTGCAGTTGCCCGTCATCTTCCTCATCGGGTTCATCCCGATGATCCTGGTATCGCTTGCCTACAGGGAACTCAACGCAGACTCCCCGGACAGTGGCACCACCTTCACATGGGTCACCAAGGCCTTCGGACCGTGGGTGGGCTGGATGGGTGGCTGGGGCTTGCTCGCAGCCAACATCATCGTCCTGTCAAACCTGGCCGGCGTCGCCGTGGACTTCTTCTACCTGTTCCTCGCACAGGCCACGGGTTCACCCGAGCTCGCGGACCTCGCCTCGAACAAGTTGCTCAACGTTGCCACCTGCTTCGTCTTCGTGGCGCTTGCTGTCTGGGTGAGCTACCGAGGCCTGCACACCACCAAGATTGTCCAGTACGGCCTGGTTGGTTTCCAGTTGTTGGTCCTCGGCTTGTTCGTCGCCATGGCGTTCGCCAACTGGTCCACGTCCGAAACTGCTGTTCCGTTCAGCTGGGACTGGTTCGACGTCACCAAGATCGAGACCTTCGGCCAGATCGCTGCCGGTATCTCGTTGTCGATCTTCGTCTACTGGGGCTGGGACGTCTGCCTCACGGTGAACGAAGAAACGGCCAACGGCAAGAAAACCGCCGGTCTCGCCGGCACCCTGACCGCCGTGATCGTCCTGGGCATCTACCTCCTGATCACCATCGCGACGCTGATGTTCGCAGGCGTTGGTGACACCGGCATCGGCCTGAACAACGAGGAAAACCACGCCAACGTCTTCACCGCACTCGCATCACCGGTGATGGGTCCGTTCGCAATCCTCATGTCCCTCGCCGTGCTCTCCAGCTCCGCAGCATCCCTGCAGTCCACGTTCACATCGCCTTCGCGCAGCCTGTTGGCCATGGCGCACTACGGTGCCCTTCCGGAACGCTTCAGCCACATGAGCAAGAAGTTCTCGACGCCGGGCTTCGCCACCATTGCGGCTGGTGTCCTGTCCGCGGGCTTCTACGCGGTGATGCACGTGATCAGCGAAAACGTTCTGAACGACACCATCCTGGCCCTCGGCCTGATGATCTGCTTCTACTACGGGCTCACGGCGATCGCATGCGTCTGGTACTTCCGTAACAGCGTGTTCTCCAGCGCCAGGAACTTCTTCCTGCGGCTCGTATGCCCGCTGTTCGGCGGCGTGGGCCTGTTCGTGGTGTTCCTGCAGACCGCCGTGGATAGCTGGGCTCCCGAGTTTGGCAGCGGCTCGGAGATCTTCGGAGTGGGGCTCGTGTTCGTCCTCGGCATCGGGATCCTGGCCCTGGGTGCAGTGGTCATGGTGATCATGTCCCGTGTCCGCCCCGGATTCTTCCGTGGCGAGACCATCCGGAAAGACACCCCGGCGCTGGTGGTACCGGAGTAACCGCCGCAAGTTCGCCTTCCACCAAGTTCGTGGGAAAGCGGCCGGTTCGCAGGGAAGTTTCCAGCGAACTGGCCGCTTTCCCGTGTTTTAGGCGAGTAGCGGAAGTCCCTACCAGCGGTGTGCCACGTCCACCACCAGGCGCGAACCGCCGTCGGGCCCGTCCAAGGTGAAGACCCGGAACGGAAGCCGCGCCCGGACCCCCAGACCTATACTCGTGGTCCCCTCAAAACTTCCCGCGAAAACAACCTGGCGGAACGTCTGGTACCCGGAGACGTTGGACAGTTCCGCCTTGGCTGCCGGCTCGTAGGTCGGCTGGCTGTACTGGTTGTACGACGGCGCCGTCACCATCACTTGCAGATCAGCATCACCCAGCACCGGAATGGGGTAGCCAGTGGCATCCTGGGTCACCACCGGAACGTACTGAACCACGAAACCGGCCACTTTGCCGGTCATGTCAATCACCAAGCGGTCGTAGCAGGCCTGTTGCCCCGTGCGAACGTTGGTGACGTTGGCGGCGCTCCAGTCGAGGTCGGCCTTGGCCATGGAACCCCACGAGATACCGCAATATGTTGCTGCCGAGGCTGGGCCCGGTGCCACCAGACCGAGTCCGGCGGCTGCCAGAACCGCTGTCAGACCCGCTCCAAATTTCCTCATTTTTTGTGCCCCCTTCAGGCGAAGTTGATACTTCAACAGTAGGGGCGCGTCGGAGGCTTTGGGTGGGTTGTGGCCGCTTCGGGGCGCAACCGTTAAACGGGCGAAGTTGTGGTCACAAGAGGGTCATTAACGGGCAGTTCCACAGCTGATTAGAGGCCGCTGAAGGGCTCTTTGAGCCCATGTCCGTAACCCAAGATAACGAGACCGGGGCGTTACTTAGCCTTCACAGTCCTTGCAGTACTTAAGACCGTTCTTTTCCAGCGCAATCTGGGACCTGTGGCGGACAAGGAAACAGGATCCACACGTGAATTCGTCGGACTGCTCCGGGACCACAATGACGGTCAGTTCTTCACCGGAAAGATCGGCGCCGGGAAGGTCGATTCCTTCGGCGGTATCGTTTTCCTCGACGTCGATGACCGCAGTCTGCGCAGTGTTCCCACGGGATGCTTGGAGGGCCTCAAGCGACTCGGCGGGAGACTCTTCTTCTGTCTTGCGCGGGGCATCGTAATCAGTAGCCATTGAGGGTTCGCTTTCGTTGCTGCATAGTGCCTATTCCGGCACCTCAGTGAAGCAGTTTAGGGCATGTTACACGCGATAAACGAATGGTGTGCCCAACGCGACATCCTGCAGCTTTTCGAGCGGCTCCTAGGACTCCATATTCGTCCTCGCGGCGTGCGATTGGATGGCCTGCGCACTGGCTACTGTGACTCCGCTGAGGGCCGGGAGCCAGGCCAAGTCACTCATTGTTCCTTGCCCGTCTGCACGGGTTTCCTCCGCTGACGGGCCAGTGCAATCCAGGACGTAGGCCGCCTCGATCCAGGCCGCTATGGCGGTCCCGACTGAACTGGCAAGCGAGACTAGTGATCCGATCATGCGGCAACGGTATCCAGCCCGGGTTTGGAAACAGTTTCCGGTTGGTCACGGGCTTGTTAACTACTCGGCTAGGCTCGCATGATGAACACCCGGGGGATGCTTTTGCCGACTGACTCTATTGACCGCTTTGGGACACCTTCCCAGCCGCCCGCGGCAATATCGCTGAAGCAGGCCTGGTGGGCCCTTATGTGGATTGCTGTGTACGTTGCCGCAGTTTGTCTGGCGGTGGTTGGAGCGGGATTGTCGGGCCTGGTCCACTTCACTGAAGAAATCGCAGTTCCAGTCATCCTCGGAGGGGCAACAGCAGCCGCGTTGCTGGCAACATACGTACATCTGATTCGCAGGAACCGCCTCACTCCAAGAATGCTCGGCTTCCGGCGCTTTGACGCTCGCATGCTGCACTTACTCTGGCAGATTCCGGCAGCTATCCTGGCTTCCGCCTGCGCGCAGGGACTCTTCCTGGGACTTCTCAGCCTCTTGGGCGTGGATGGCGCTGCCGCCAGTTCCCCCAACGGCGCCCTCAGCCGCGTCGCCGCCCTTCCGGCGCCGCTGATCGGCCTGGCTGTACTCATCGTTGCCGTGTTGACTCCTCTTTGGGAAGAAGTCCTCTTCCGGGGGGCTTTCCTGAGCGGATTGACTCAACGCCTCAGGCCCTTTGCAGCGGTGGCAATATCAGCGGCAATCTTTGCCGCTGTTCACTTGGTCCTGTTGACCTTCGTTTATCTCTTTATGCTCGGTGTCGCCTTAGCGCTTCTGAAAAGATTCCACCACAACCTCTGGGCACCCGTACTCCTGCATTCGGTCAACAACGCTTTGGTGCTGCTTATCATCTTGTCGGCCGGGCAAAACTAGCTACTCTGCAAAGCCTGCTCCACGATGTACTCCGCTATCGCCATGGACGAAGTAGCCCCCGGCGACGGCGCGTTGCGCACCAAAACCGTGTCCCGGCGTCGTGCGATCACAAAGTCGTCCACCAGTGAACCGTCACCGTTCATGGCCTGGGCGCGCACCCCGCGGGTGCCGGGAAGAATGGTGGCGCCTTCCAGCGAGGGGACAAAGCGCATGGCCTCGCGAATGAATTTCTTCTTGCTCACCACGGTCTGGAATTCACGAACGGCGGATGGCACATTTTGCCGGGCGAAATTCCAGAACCCTGGAAAAAGCGCATAGCTCAGGACGTCGCGCACATTCACTTCGTTCCACGCGTAGGACTCCCGGCCGAAGGAGATGAACGCATTCGGCCCGAGCATCATTTCGCCGTCGATGCGTTTTGTCAGGTGCACGCCGAGGAACGGGTGCTTGGGGTCCGGCACAGGGTAAATGAGGCCGCGCACTTGTTCCCGGGCTTCCTCGCCCAGGAGGAAGTACTGCCCGAAGAACGGCACGATCCTTGGGGTAGCCGGTTCACCGGTCGACTCGGCCACGCGGTCCGATTGGAGACCCGCGCAGGCCACCACGAGGTCGTAGTGTTCACCTCCGTCCTGAGTACTGACCACCACCCCGCTATCCCGCTGCTCAATCGCGATAACCTCCTGCCCTAGGCGGATGGTCCCGCCGGAGCTGCGGACGTCGTCGGCGAGCGCGTTGGTGATGGCCGTGTAGTCAACGATCGCCGTTTCCGGTGAGTGCAATGCGGAAAGCCCGACGGCGTTCGGCTCCACCTCGCTTATCTGCTCGCCTTGCAGCATCCGTGCGCCCGGGACTCCGTTGGCTGTGGCGCGGGCGAAGATGTTGTCCAGGCGATCTGATTCCTCGGGTGTCTGGGCGATGACCAGCTTGCCGCAGGCTTCATAGGGAAGGTTCTTCATGGCGCAGAATTCCTGCAGGAGCTCCACTCCCCTGCGGCACAGTTTTGCCTTCAGCCCGCCGGGTTCGTAGTAGAGGCCCGCGTGAACCACACCCGAGTTGTGCCCGGTCTGGTGTGCGGCGAGCCGGTCTTCTTTTTCGTAGACGGTGACCTGGACGTCGTCGAGCTTGTTCGCCAGTTCCCGCGCCACGGCGACGCCGATGATCCCGCCACCAACCACGGCGCAACGCTTGATGGTCCTCATCTGTGGAGGGTTGGGCATGGAACTCCTCGTCGTTGGGGTCGAATCCGTGTCAGTCACAGCATTTCACGGTGTTGGTTACGGAGCACGAAATGGACACCAAAAGGGCACGAAAAAGGGCGGCACGCGAAGTGCCGCCCTTTTACTTGGAACGAATTACTTGGTGCGTTGTTGACTATGCAGTCGGCTGGTCAAAACGCTGGCCGGCCGGGTTGGACGGCAGGAGCGCGAAGACCAGAATGGCAAGGCCACCCACAAACGGGATAAGTCCGAGCAGTGCCAGCCAGCCACTGAAGTTGCCGTCGTGCAGACGACGAACCAGCAGTGCGATGGACGGGATAAGGACCGCCAGGTAGAAGGCGAAAATCAGGATGAGGCCGACGACGGCCCCGGGGCCCGGAACCGTGGTGGTTCCATCGGCGCTGACGGTTGCTCCTGCGGCACCAAGAATACCGGTGAGGATCTGCAGGACGATCCCGATGACGCCCAGTGCAAGGGCGACCCACCAGTATTCGCTGCGGCTGGCGCGGCCACTGAACGCTGTGTACTTCTTGAAGAAACGCTTGACAGCGGCGCCAATCGGAGCGCCGTAGTACGGAGCCCACAGCGGCGGCTCGCCGGCCTGTGCACCGTACTGCTCGGTCTGTTGCGGTTGTTGCGGGTAAGTGCTCATTGGTATATCCCCCGGGTTAGGTGTGAGTCGATGATGCGTCTTGCTCAGAGTGAGTCGTGCTTATCGTAATGCCCCGGCAGCGAATTAGGCAGTTCGATGGAGGAAATTAACCCGGATTTAGCTTGATAACGGAATATTTCGTGCCTGAGAGCTCCTGAAACAGCGTCCGAACCGCTAGGCCACAGCGAAGACGTCGATTTCCACCGATCCGGGCCGGCGGCGTCCCACTCCAACCATGATGGTGTGGTTGAGCCAAGCCCACTCCGGCGCGGCCGTGGAAAACCGTGGGCTGCACCGGAAGTAAATCAGCGCAGGGTCCACGTCCTCTCCCTTGTTCAACCTGGCGATATCCTCCGCTGCCCCAAACCGGAGGGCCACGTTGTGCACATAGACCACCTCTCCGCCATACAATTCCACGGCGTACCTGGCATCCAGCTCCGTCAGCTCGGCGCTCCGGAAAATTTGGTAATCAGCCCCCGCCGGTTCATTGTGCGTAGTGCTTTCGAAGGTCCATCTTCCGGATTTTCCCGCTGGCGGTTCGCGGCATTTCCTCAACGAATACCACTGACTTGGGTATCTTGTACCGCGCCAGCCTGCCCTCCAGATGCGAACGCAGTTGCTCCTCCGTCAGGGATTCGCCATCACGCAGGGTGACGATAGCCCGGGGCACTTCTCCCCATTTCGGGTCATCGATTCCGATCACGGCCACGCTCCCCACGGCAGGCAGTTGCGCAATGGCGGCCTCCACCTCGGCGGGGTAGATGTTCTCGCCGCCGGAAATGATCATGTCCTTGATACGGTCCGAGACGAACAGGAAGCCCTCGCCGTCCTGATAGCCAATGTCGCCTGAGCGGAACCACGTCGAATCTGAATAGCTTTCGACGGTGGCTTCGGGCCGGTTCCAGTACTCCTTGATGACATTGGGGCCGGAGATTTGGATCTCACCCACCTCACCAAGTGCAGCAACGCCGCCCAGTGGATCGGCAATCCGCACGTCCGTAAAGAAGTGCGGCAGCCCGGCGGAGCCTGCCTTTTCCTTGGACCTCGCCGCAGGCAACATGGTGGCCCCGGGCGAAGTTTCGGTCATGCCGTAGCAACTGGTGAAACCAATGCCACGCGCTTCATAGGCCTCCAGGACCCGGTTCGGAACCGCTGAACCTCCGCAGGTGAGCTTGTCCAGGGACGTGAGATCCGCCGTCGACCATCCGGGGTGGTCGCAGAGCATCTGGAAGGTGGTGGGGACGCCGTTGAGCGTAGTGACTTCATGCTGCCCCACCAACTCCAGTACTCGGCCGGCGTCAAACTTGGCTTCGAGCACCACAGTGGCACCCTTGAGCAGCATGGGAAGCAGGCCCATATCCAAAGACGCAACGTGAAACAGCGGCGAGATCATGAGTGCTACATCGTTGCGGTTCAGGTCCATGTCCACCACCGTGTTGATGGAGTTCCAGGTGATGTTGCCGTGCGTCAACAACGCGCCCTTGGGTTTGCCGGTGGTGCCGGACGTGTAGAGGATCATGGCGGCGTCGTCCAGTGTCACCGCTTCATCCAGGGGCGCAGCGGTTGCCGCCTCGAGCACCTCGCCATAGTGCTCGACGCCGGATGGCAGCTTAACAACGGAACCGTCACTGCCGCCGTCGGGCGCCACAACAAGACGGTGGGTTACGTCGGTGTCCACGCAGGATGAGGCGGCGACTGTCTCCAACGACGCGGCGCTGATGAGGAGTCGTGCGCCTGAGTCTCGCAGTTGAAACCGTAGCTCCGGAGCCGCCAGGCGGGTGTTCAACGGGACGAAGATGGCGCCCAGCAGTCCGCAGGCGAAGAACGTCTCCACGAAAGACGGGTGATTCTCACCGAGGTAGGCCACTCTGTCTCCCTTGGTGACTCCCCTGTCCTTGAGGGCGTTGGCCAAGCGGTCGGTCCGGTCTGCGAGGTCCGCGTAACTCAGGGTTTCATCACCGGATATAAGGGCCGTTTTGCTCCCGGACTTGATCCGGCGCCGGTGCAGCCAGGATCCAACTCCGTTGTTGTCCATGGTGCGTTGCTCCTAACTGACCGTAGAGAGGTCGTTGTTCTTAGACTCCCGCGTCAGCAGGATGAAGACAATCGATATCAGCGACATGACGGACAGGAACACCACCACGGGGACGATGCTCTGGCCGGCGTCCTTGTAGAGTCCGGCAACGATTCCCGGGGTGAAGCCCGCGCCGATCAAGGTTGCCAGCTGATAGCCAACGGCGGCGCCGGTATAGCGGTTAGTGGTTCCGAACTGCTCGGAAACGAACGCCGCAAGCGGTCCGTAGAGGGACGAGTGCAGAACCAGCGCCACGGTGAAGGCCAGGAAGACCAAGGCGATGTTGCCGGAGCTGAGCATCCCGAACATGGGGAACAGGTACAGGATGAACAAGGCCAGGCCGGTGACCATGACCGGACGGCGGCCGAAACGATCCGAGAGCCTGCCGCCTAAGAGGACGAACAGGATGGAGATGGCCGAGGCGCCTGCGAAAGCATAGAGCACGCCCTGCTGTGGTGCGCCCTTGGATACGGCATAGGTTACGGAGAACGTGGGGAGCACTACCTGGAGACCGAATCCGGCAGCACCGGCAAACATGATCATGATCAGTGCTTTGGGACGCTTCAGCACTTCCAGCAACGGAATCTTGCGTTTGCTGCCTTGGGCGCTTTCCTTGGCGACAGCTTCGGCGAAGATCGGGCTCTCGGAAACCCGTAGCCTCACGAACATGCCCACGATCAACAGCACGAAGGACAACAGGAACGGCACACGCCAACCCCAGGCCAGGAAGGCGTCCTGCGGAAGGGCGGAGAAGATACCCATGACCACGGTGCCGAGAACTGCGCCCGTCGGGGCACCCGCGTTCACGAATGACGCCGCAAATCCGCGCCGCTTGGGATCCGAATGCTCCAAGGCCATGAGTGCAGCCCCGCCCCATTCGCCGCCGACGGCGATTCCCTGGCAGACGCGTAAGACCACCAGGATCACTGCGCCCCAAGGACCAATGACGTTGGCTCCAGGAATCAAGCCAATCAAGGTCGATGCAATACCCATCATTGCCATGGAGACGATCAGCATGCCCTTGCGGCCGATTCTGTCGCCGAAGTGCCCGAAGATGATGCCGCCCAGGGGACGGGCAACGTAGCCGGCGGCGAACGTGGCATATGCGGCCACGACGCCCACCCACTCGTCAGTACCGGCGAAGAACACTTTGGGGAACGCTACCGCTGCGGCCGTTGCGTACAGCAGGAAGTCGTAGAACTCGATGGTGCTGCCCAGATAGCTGGACATGATGACCGTACGCGCTTCTTTGCGCTTGGCGGCCGTGCTCACTGGTGCGAGCGCAGTGTGTCCTGACATGGCTGTTCCTTGGGAGAGGAGGGAGGTTGATGGGGAGGTTTACTTGTCCAAGCGGCTTACTTGTAGAAGCGGGCGAGGAATTCAGCGACGACGGCGGGGCGTTCCTGGCCTTCGATTTCGATGGTGGCGTTGACCTTGATTTGGGCGCCGCCTTTGACTTCGGTGACCTCGGCGATGCTGCCGTTCATACGGACTTTGGCACCGACCTTGACCGGGGAGGTGAAGCGGACTTTGTCCAGGCCGTAGTTGACCTTGGTGGTGACCCCCTCCACGTCGAACAGTTCGCCCCAGAACGGGATGATCAGGGACAGGGTGAGAAAGCCGTGCGCGATCGGGGCTCCGAAGGGGCCGTCCTTGGCGCGTTCGGGATCAGTGTGGATCCACTGCTGATCGTCCGTCGCATCGGCGAACAGATTGATCTGCTGTTGGGTGATTTCGCGGTAGTCGGTGGTGCCAAGGTCCTTGCCGGACATGGTGAGCAGGGTGTCGAAATCGACAACGAGATTGGGCATCTTTGCCTCCTGTGTTGTTTTTTTGAAGAGATTTAGCTTGTAAAAGCACTGGCGCCGGTGAGGGCCCGGCCGATGATGAGGGCGTTGATCTCGTGCGTGCCTTCGTAGGAATAGACGGCTTCGGCGTCGGCATGGAAACGCGCGACGTCGGCGGCCAGGGTGATGCCGTTTCCGCCCACCACTTCGCGGGCGAGGGCGACGGTTTCGCGCATCATCAGGGACGTCTGCATCTTGGCCAGCGCCGAGTCCTGGTCCCGGTAGATCCCCCAGCCCTGCTGCTCGGTCAGCCGCACCACCAACGACAAACACGCGGTGATGTTGCCGAGCATCCGTGCCAGCTTTTCCTGGACCAACTGGAACGACCCTAAGGACCTGCCGAACTGTTGGCGCTCCTTCACATAGGCCAAGGCCGCTTCGAACGCGCCGGCCTGGATGCCGGTGGCGATCCAGGCAACGTCCGAGCGCATCGCTCGCAGCATCGCGGCGACGTCCTTGAAGGAGTTCACGTTATGCAGGCGCATGGCCTCCGGAACCCGGACGTTGTCCAGGATGATGTCGGCGTTCTGCATCATCCGCAGCGAAGTCTTCCCGTGGATCTTCTCCAGTTCTACTCCGTCCGCGACACGGTCCACCAGGAACGCTTTGACCTGTCCGTCGGCGACGTCCCGGGCGAACACGCACAACACATCCGCCGTGGAGGCGCCCCCGATCCACCGTTTCGCACCGTCCAGAACCCAGCTGCCGCCGTCGGAGTCTGTGCCGCCGTCGGAGTCTGTCCCGGCGCCTGGTTCGAAGCGCGCGGTCGTAGACAGTCCCCCGGCGATGTCCGAACCGTGCTCGGGTTCGGTCAGGGAAAAGACGCCCTTGAGGGAGAAATCGATGACCTTGGGCATCCACTCCTTCTGCTGCTCCTCGGAAGCGCCAACCCGGATCGCGGTCCTGAACAGCCCTGCCTGGGCGGTGTACCAGGTGGCCAAGGACGCGTCGGTTCGGGCAAGTTCGAAGATCCGGAAGCCGTGGAAGATCCCCCGTGCCGGGGTATCAACGGTAAGGTCCGCCGGTTCCATCAGGTCAAGGTCAATCAAGGGCCGCGCCAGTTGCTCGGGGAATTCGCCGCGTTCCCAGTACTCGGCCAGCAAGGGCTTGGCTTTGGCATCCAGGAAGGTCCGCAACCGGCCCAGCACTTGCCGTTCTTCGGTGCTGAGCAGCGCTTCGGCGTCGTACCAATCCGCCACGGAATACAGCCGCTCATCCGTCTCTGTCACTGCCGTCATCGCGCGCATCTCAGCCGCCCAGCCCCAGGAGCCTGACCGCGTTATCCTTGAGGATCTTCGGCCGGATTTCGTCTTTCAGCGGCAGGTCAGCGAACGCCCCCAACCACTTCTGCGGGGTGATCAGCGGGAAGTCCGTGCCGAAGAGGACCTTGTCCTGAAGCACCGAGTTGGAGGCCTTCACCAGCGATTCCGGGAAGTACTTGGGCGACCAACCGGAGAGGTCGATGAACACGTTGGACTTGTGAGTAGCGATCGAATTCGCCTCGTCCTGCCACGGCACCGAGGGGTGGGCCATGATGATCTGCAACCCCGGGAAATCAGCAGCCACCGCGTCCAACAACAGAGGGTTCGAGTACGCCAACTTGATCCCGTAACCGCCCGGAAGGCCCGCGCCCATCCCGTTCTGGCCGGTGTGGAAAATACACGGCAAGCCCAACTCCTGAAGGATCTCCCAGAGTGGGTAGAACGTCTCGTTGGACGGATCGAAACCCTGCAGTGAGGGATGGAACTTGAACCCCCGGGCACCCAGCTCAACGGCCTGATGCTTCGCCCCGGCAATGGCGTCCTCCCCCGTCCTGGGGTCCACGCTGCCGAACGGAATCAGCACATCATTGTTCCGGGCAGCCCCGGCAATCAGTTCCGGAATGTTGTTCGGCTCATGCTTGAGCTGCGTCCGGGCGTCCACGGTGAAAACGACGGCGGCCATGTTCAGATCGCGATACAGCTCAGCGATCCTGTCCAGCGACGGACTCCGGTCCTCTGACTTGAAGTACTTAGCCGACGCCTCCGTCAACACTTCCGGCAACGATGCGTGGCCGCAACTGTCCACTTCGAGGTGGACGTGCATATCAATTGCATCCAACGCCGAAGCGTCGATGCCCAGCTCGTAACGATCGGCCATGATCAGCGCGCCTGTGCGGGTTCAGACGTAACGGTTTCGGGCTGCAGCTCCGTGGGCAGCGGCAGGAATTCTTCACCGAAACTCTGCAGCGCCTCCGCACCGAACAACGAGCCGGCCTGTTCCTGCAGCGCTTCGTAGCTCCAGCCGCCCTCGCGGAACTCGGTGCTCGCCGCCGTCGGGTGCGTCCAAACTTGCAGCCGGTCACCACCGGCGCCGATCGCCTGGCCGGTAATTCCGGCAGCCGCATCAGAGGCGAGGAAGGCAATCAGCCCGGCGACGTCGTCGGCCGTTCCAAAACCGAGGTCATGGCGGAAGAAGGACGGCATGGCCTCGCCACGCTCCTCCGCTTCCACAGCTTTCCGGAAATACGGGACCGTCTTGGTCATCGCCGTCGCCGCCACCGGGATCACGGAGTTCACCGTCACCCCGGCCTTCTTCATCTCCAAGGCCCAGGTACGGACCATGCCTACGATCCCGGCTTTTGCTGCCGCGTAGTTTGTCTGCCCGAAATTGCCGCGCTGCCCTGTCGGCGAACCGATGGTGATGATCCTGCCGGCGATGTTGTTTTCCTTGAAGTACGCGAACGCCTCACGGACACACGTGAACGTGCCTTTCAGATGGACGTTGATGACCAGGTCAAAATCCTCGTCCGTCATTTTCAGGAGGCTCTTGTCGCGCAGGATCCCGGCGTTCGTCACCATGATGTCCAGGCGGCCGAACGCCTCAACAGCGCCCGTTACCAAAGCCTTCGCGGCATCAGTGGAACCAACCGGAACCACCACCGCGACGCCCCGGCCGCCGTCGGCCTCAATCTGCGCAACAGCCTCCGCAGCGGTCTGCGCGTTTACGTCATTGATCACGACGGCGGCACCGTGGCGGGCGAGTTCCCTCGCGTATGCAAGTCCAAGACCCTGTCCACTCCCGGTGACGATTGCAACCTTGCCGTTCAAGCTCATGGCGTGCTCCTTCGCATGCAGTAACCGGCTGGAGCCGGTGAGGCCGATCCCACTGCATCGTGAGATCCTTGTCATGATCAATGAGAATACGGATCATTGAAAAAGTCAACGATTGTTTTTCATTACTATTGGAGTTGTCATGGGCCCGCAAAGCACCGAAGTGGAAACCCCGCGCCTGGCCGCAGCAAAAATCGGCAGCGACGTGGGCCTGTTGCTGGCCAAACTGCATGCCACAGGCTCACTCCTGAACAACAAAGCACTGGCCGACTACGGCCTCCGGGAACGATCCTTCTCTGTGCTGACACTCGCGTGCAGCGGGCTGGAACCTACACAACGGGAGCTCGCCGATTTCCTCAGCCTGGATCCGAGTCAGGTGGTCAGCCTCGTAGACGACCTGGAGCACCGCGGGCTGGTCAAACGAGCCCAAGGCAAGCAGGACAGGCGTGCCAAGATCATCGTCTCCACCGCAGAGGGCCGGCGGATCCATAACAAGGCGCGGGCAGCACTGGAAGTGTGCGAGCAGACCCAGCTCGCGGCGCTCAGCGAGGAAGAGAACGTACAGCTGAGGGCGCTGCTGAAAAAGGCGTTGTGGGGCTAGGTTCGGCACCGCCGGCCCGAAGGCTGCCAGCCCGAACCTAGGCAATAGATGGACATCTGCACAGCGGCCCCCGGCCGCCGTATGCACCTGTCCATATCGGCATCGAGGCGCTTCTGGCAGGATCGGAAACTATGGACTTCCCTCTCTTTCATGATCCCCTGCAGGGCGCCGTCACCGTTGACGCACCTGTTCGTGATCCTCAAATCCACCGACAAACCCGCACCACCAATCGGCCGGCCCTGCAGGCAACGCACGGATCAACGCCTGCGCGAAGCTCGAGGCAGCGCGAGGTGGCCAAGGTTGCCGAAGACCTCCAGGCCTTGATGGCGAGGACCACCGGGCGGCACTAGCTAGCCTTCAGTCCCCGTAAGTCGCTGCGCAGGTTGGGTAGTATCCAGACGAGTAGTCGACTTCTTGAGGGGCTGAACCGTGAGCTTGCACATCTGGTACCTGGTGGATCTTTCTGCTTCTTCAGCGGAAGCGGAGAGTGCCGTCCATCGGATTCAGGAATGGCTGGTAACCACAGGATGGGCCGGTGCCGAACGGGAGTCCGATTGGGTTGAGGGCCTCTGCCTGACACCCGGACCGCGAGCCCTTGAGCGAGGGCTCGCAAAGTCAGGCAGCAATTTGACCCTGATTCATGACCGGGATTACTACTCCATGGGAGAGAATTTCGGCCCTCCCCCCTGCCCTGCCTGTGGGGCGACGCTGGATGAAGACATCCTGTTTGACGCCTATAGCGACTGGGCCGACACCGACTGGACACTTGAGACGCAACCGAGCGTCTCCTGCGACGCATGCGGGGTAGAGAAACCCGTGGTGGACTTCGCTGATGAAAATTCCCGCGTTGCGCACGGCAACCTCGCCATTGCCCTGCATGCCTGGGAGCACGAAGAGCTTTTTGCGGCGGTCGAGGAAAACTTTCCCGGACATTGGCGCACGATTTACAGCCACACGTAACTTTCAGCAGCAGCGACAAATGGCACTTATCAACAACCGGCCTTCTTGACTTGCTTCACTGTCTGGCCCCATGTCTAGGCTGGGTCCCATGACTGAGCTGACCTTCCAAAACATCGTCGACGACGGTGCCATCCTTTTCCTCGAAACCCATCACATGCAGGACGATCGTTTTGAGGAATGGGGCTACGAGCGTTGGCACACTGCCGATCAGTTCGCCAGTGTGGAATTCCACTTTCCCGGGAGAAGTTCAAAGCATTTGCAGACTGCTTTTGTGGGAACGTCCGGCCCTGGTCCCAAAAGTTTCCTGTGGGGATGGGCGAATCCGAATGTTGCGGCCACGCCTGCCCAAAAGGAAGTCTTTGACCAAGTAGTCGCATTCGGCCGGCACTACGGCATTGAGGAACTGACCAATGGTGAGGTTCCCTTCACCAGCATCGTCCCAGCATTTGCGGATGAAGAAGTCAGGCTCAGCGCTGAAAAGGCAGGATCAACCTTGGTGGCCTTCAAGATTGCCACCGCAGTGAAAATGATTACCGGCCGGGCGAACCACTTCATATCCGACATCGGCCGGGGCTCCATGGCCGTGGTCGCTTATAACCACGGCAGCCTGGAGCTGGGGCCGCCATCAGCCCTCACCTTCCAGATGCGCCTCATGGAGGCGGTGGCCGCAGGCATGATCATGGACCACCGCCGAGCCGTGGAAAGCTACGCCCGCTTCAGGCTTCAGAAACCGGTCACCGAACCGTCTCCGGGCACCTTGGAACTAACGTTCGACGACGGTCAGGCCACGATCGTGTTGGACGAGAACAACAGGCTGACCACCATGAATGGATCATTGACCGGTTCCCAATAACAGGTTGGCTGGACCGGCGCAGGACACGTGACATGACCCGCCATGCCTACCCCGGCTAGTATCACTGGTTGGAGCGTCGCCAAGATGCATAGCGGAATATCGAAGGGTACAGCGATGGAACTGGGGGCCACACGCGTCGAAGTGTCTGCCGACGGCAGGGTAACGGTTGGCGGAGAGGCCATCTCACCGCCCGAGGGGATTGATCCTTACTCGGCCGCAATTGCGGTACTGGCCGACTATGCCAAGTCGTCCGGAACTCCGGTTCTGGCGGACGCGATAGACCATGTCAAGGGGCAAGAGGGCCGGTTCCACGTGCACCCGGACGGTCGTGCAGAAGCGGTGACAGGATTCCCGGGTGCCGTGGACGCCTCCGCTGCGGAATCAGCTCAAGCCCCCGAAGGGTCCGCAGGGACTCCCCCGGCAAAACCAAGCTACGGTTCCGCGCATCTTGAGACCCAGTTCGTCAGGCCGGACAGGCCACGCCCCACCACTGGAATCCGCGGCGCTCTGTATTCGGCTACGGGAGGTTTCGTCAACCTGGGCCCCAGCGCCAAGGACCAAGACGAGGCCGAACTGGAGCGCCGGATCGCCCGTCCCCTGTCCGGCAGCTTCAACACAGCGATCCTCAGCCTCAAGGGCGGCATCGGCAAAACATCCACCACCGTGGGTGTAGGAATGATCCTTGCCGAATACCGCGGTGACCACCCCTGCGCGATCGACGCCAACCCTGACAGCGGGGACCTGGCCGAGCGTGCACTCGGTGAAATGCTTTACCAAAAGGTCAAGCCGCGCACCATTACGGACATCGTCCGGGACATCGACCAGATCACGTCCCTGACCATGCTCACCGATTACATGCATCACGCCAACAGGCTGCACCTTGTGGCAGGCGAGCAGGATCCCGCGTTGTCCGATGCCCTCACGGCCGCTGAGTATCTGAAGATCAAGCACTTGGTTTCGCAGTACTACTCAGTGACTCTCACTGACTGCGGCACAGGCGTGTCACACCCGGCCATGGCCGGAGTGCTCCCTGAAGCAACCAACTTGGTCATCGCCTCCGGCTACGCAGTGAGCGGTGCCAAGCGTGCCCGCAATACGCTCCAATGGCTGGCCGACCATGGGTATGAGAATCTGGCAGGAAACGCCATTGTGGTGGTCACGGACAAGGACCAGGTATCCAGCCGAGTCAACAAACGTGCCATTGAAGAGCACCTTGCCGGATTCTGCCGTCAGCTCATCACTGTGCCTCACGACCGCGGCGTCGCAGACGGCGATCGCATCTCTTTGGACAAGATTTCGGGCGGGACCCGGCGTGCTTACAAGGAGATCGCCGCAGCGATCGTGGACGGCTACGTCTAGCCGGCAACAAGCCCCTACGGGCTACCCTGTGCCACCGCGTGTGCCGCACCGAGTATCTGTTGCTGGGTGCGGCCTGCAACGCCACCATCCCAGGCGGATGCCGCCGGGTAGCGGATGGCCAGATGCTGGAAGGGCGCGTGACCCAAGACCTCGGCGGAGATCCCGGCGGACTCCTTCAAGAGGGGTTCAGGTACTCCCGGGTGCAACTGCGGCCCCAGTACCAGCAATTGCGGCACCCTCAGGAAATCCTGCCCCACGCGGACGCTGAGCCCTGAGGCCCCAACGTGAAGTTCCATGCCGAATTCCTGCACGTTGGCCCCCAGCGCTGCGGCCTCAAGGGCAGCGGGATCGGCAAGAGCATCGATGCCGCGAGCGGTGATCAGCACGTCGAATGCCTCCACCACACCTGCCTCCGTACGGTACGCAGTCACTGCACCGGCGAATCCTTGCCCGGAAAGCAGCCGGATTCCCAACGGCATGTCATCCCGAAGCCCTGCAGTCAGCACAGCAAGGTCCCATGGTTCCTGAAGAGGCTCTGCGGGACCCATGTACTCCGGAGTGCACCCTGCAGCAGCCAACATCTCGGACGTGAAGGCTCCCAGCGTCAGGTCGCCCGAGGCAGCGTGCAGCACACTGCCGAACATCACGACGGCGGGGCTCACCTCTGGCGCGCCGGTGGCGGCAGAGACATCGGTGACAACCAGGGCATCACGTACCTCTCGGTCGGGTCCTTCCACCACCCAAAGAATTCTTGCGGCTTTGAGAAATGCCAGCAGCGGGTAACTGACGGTCGCTTCAGCAAGTGTCTGCAGTGCGGTGATGCCATTCCCCGCCGAAGCAGCGGCAGCCCCCTGAAGGTCCCTGCGCAGCGTCCTGCTAAGCCATGGACGGCCCGCAGGAGTGGGAACGGGCACCAACGGTATTGAACTCATGCTCCCCATTCCGCGTTGATGACCTCGTTGGACTGCGGATCAATGAGAAGTCCTTTGGTGCCGATCACCGTGATCATGAGGAAGGCGCGCACGGCCTCAGCAGTGTCTTTGTCATAAGGGCAGTTGGCCTCAGAGACCCAGGCGTCACCGGCAAGCTGGTGGGCCACCTCCTCACCAAAGACCCGGCGCACTTCAGAATTCGGCACGTTCAGGGGAACGCTGATGAGCCCCAGATCTGCCCCCGCGAGATTCACCACAAGGTTCTCGGAGCCCTCCACGGCGTTGACAAAGAACTTGTTTTCGAACTCGCCGCAGGCATAGGCGAACCGGCCTTCGCGAGGATCCTCATCGCAAATCAGGTGAAAGTCATAGCTCATGGTGAACAACCTCGTGATCCTGGTAGAAGGTCTGGACCGTCACTGGTGAGCGGCTGGTACGAAGAATTCTTGCCCTACCAACAGGTAGAGGAACAGGGCGCTCCCCGTTGGCGATCACTCCTTCTGAGCGGTCTCCGGAGAACATGATCACGGGAGCGCCAGCGGCCCGGAGACCGGCAATGAAGTGATCGTGCATCATCATGCCGCTACCCGTGGTCCTGCTGGTGACCATGGCGAAAAGACCAACGTCGGCCCCTGAGGGAAGGTAACTTGCAAGGGCCCGCAGCGGCTGGTTTCCCGTGGCCGCCAAAATGTCATAGTCGTCCACCAAGAGCACGATCTTGGGGCTACGGATGGGTGCGCTGCTTCCATCGCCTAAGCGGTCCCGCGCCTGGCCTGCAACGAATTCCGCCAGCTGGGATGCCTTTTGTGCGTTGGACGCGTATTCACCCAGATACTCATCAGGGATGAAGTCCTGCAGCTGCTGTCGAGGATCGAACACCGCAAAGGCCAGCTCACCCGGTTGGTGCGAGGCCATCAGCTGAGAGGCTGCCGTCCGCAGCAGGTTGGTCCGGCCGGTTTCAGGGTCCCCAACAACCACGGCTCCCCTGTCCGCACCCAACAAATCAAGGTTCTCAGTGCCGGCGTCGTGCTCCCGGACGCCCAACGCAATGCTGCCGCGGACAGGACGGTGGTCCTGTCCGAGCCGCGTGATGGCGGGCAGGATGCGCACCGGAGGAGCGGTCAAAGCACTGTACTGGTGCAGGACCGCACCCAGTTCAGCCAGTTCCTGCCCGGCATTGTCCAGATCCGGGGTTGGGGACAGCGATGGAAGGGCGAAGTGCCCAATGGTCTTGCCCATTGTGAGGGCACGTCCTGGCCGGTTTGCCCCAAGAGTTGTTGCCAGGCGGCGGTCCAGTGAATCCGCGGGATCAGCAAGGTGCAGCTCAATCCTTGTTCCCAGGAGCGACTGCCTGGACATCCGGACGTCGGACCAATTCCGCAGGCTGACCACCACGTGAATGCCCAAGGTGCTGCCGCGTGTCATGACGTCATGTACTGCTTCCTCCAGTTCGGGGAATTCGGAGGTCAGGCTTCCGAAGCCGTCGATGAAAAGGAAGGCATCGGTGCATGCCAGCTCTCCGAGTCCGCCCCTGGATCGGAGAGCACGCATGGCTTGCAGCGAATCCAGTTTGTGCTGGTCAAACACCGATTGCCGGACGTTCAGCAGTCCTTGGACCTCTTCAATGGTTCTCCGGAGCAGTTCCCGGTTGCCGCGGCCGGCCACCCCGCTGCAGTGCGGAAGCCCCGCCAGTCCTGCGAGCGCATTTCCAAGCAGGTCCACCGCGTAGATATTGATGTCATCCACCCCGTGGCTCAAGGCCAACGATGCCGCGATGGTTCGCAGCGCAGTGGATTTTCCGCTCTGCGGGGCGCCGATGATCGCGAGGTTGCCGCCGCGGGCGGTGAGATCCAGGTGCCATGGCCCTTGCCACTGCCGGGCGGGGTCGTCCAGGATCCCGACGGCGGGGCTGAGGTATTGGGGTTGGGCGAGCCTGGGCCCTATGGAGGTGAGGTCCAGTGAGGCACCGGTTCCCGCCAGGGACCCGGCAACCGGCAAAGGCGGAAGCCATACGGGTTGGGTTAGGCGCGGCTGTTCGGCGGCGAAACCCACGACGGCGGAGAGGATGGTTGCGCTTTCTGTCTCTGCCGGGGAGCGCTTGCCTTCTACGGAACCGCCCCTCATCATCGTGCTGCTCATCAAGGCGTCATCAGAGACCTCGGTGATCGAATCTTCTGCCAGGCGGAAGGACTGCACGGGGACGGACTCCGCAACTGTATCTACGGCGTCGTCCTCCGGTAAGGGCAACGCACCGGAGACGTATGCCGCACGGAATCGTTTGAACACGGTGGTGTCCACCTTGAGGATGCCGTGGCCAGGGGTACTTGGCAGGTGGTAGGCATCGGGGACATCAATGATGGTCCGGCTTTCGCTTTCCGAATTGGTGTGGAGTGCTATCCGGTAGGCCAAATAGGTATCCAGACCGCGGAGCATGCCTTGCTCCACTTTCTGGGATGCCAAAAGCAGGTGAATGCCGATTGAGCGGCCGATCCTGCCGATGGACAGCAGAAGGTCAATGAAGTCTGCACGGGCGGTCAGCAACTCCCCGAACTCGTCAATGCACACGAACAAGTAGGGCAAGGGCTCAGCAAGTGCCGGGTTATCGGGGTTCCTGCTGCGGGCGCTCCGGTAATCGTTGATGTGGGCAAAGTCGCCGCCGTTCTTCAGCAACTCCTGCCTGCGTTTAACCTCTCCCGCAAGGCTGGAGTAGATTCTGTCCACCAAACTGGCATCGCTGACCAGGTTGGTCACCAAACCTGAAACATGCGGGGCGGCTTCGAAGGGGGCGAACGTCGCGCCGCCCTTGTAGTCCACCAGGACCATGCTGAGGTCCTCGGGATAATGGGTGGCGATCAACGACAGGACTATTGTTCGCAAGAGCTCGGACTTGCCTGAGCCAGTTGCGCCCACACATAGTCCGTGCGGTCCCATTCCTTGCTGGGCCGGTTCTTTCAGGTCGAGGTGAACCGGTGTTCCGTCCTCGTCTTCTCCGATGGCAACCCTCAAGAAGTCCGAGCCTCGTTGGCTCTTCCATAGCCGGAGCATGGCCTCGGCTGTGTAGTCGGTCAGACCCAATGCCTCGGCGTAGCTGCGCGAAGACTTGTGCTCCCCGAATTCGTGGGACAACTCCGAAAGACGCAGCGGAGCCAACGCCCTGGCTACGGATTCGGCAACCACCGGAGGCACGTCATCAGCAACGCCTTGCATGGTTTGGCCGGTGGCGGTAGCTTCCAAACTCAGTGCGTCAGAAGAGACCATCAGACGGAGATCAACGCGTTCCGGCTCATGTTGCTGTTCGGCCAGAAGATGGATCCGCGTTACCGCGAGCCGGGTCAACGGGAGGTCAGTGGGAACCCCGGGGAGCGCGGCAGCGTTTTGCCCCGGGAGGTCCGTGATAATAATCAGTCGCGGAAGGGCATCCGCGGGGACTTGTTGGAAGTTTCGAGCGGCGCTGTTGACGGCTGTGAGCCGCGCGCCCAAGGAGTTTTCCAACAGGCCGGCCAGTTCGGTCAAGGAACCAGCCCTGCGAAGTGTTCCGCGGTCCTGAAGATGCGGCAGCCATTTGGTCCACTCCCAGTTCTCCAGCTCGGCTTCACCAACAACGATCGCCAGCTCCACGTCCTCGGGAGACTGCGCCGACGTGAGCTGACAGATCAAGCTACGGCACACCATCAGTGCCGGCTCCCGGTCTCCCACTATGGATACGTCGGACACTGCACCCAGCGGCAGCGTCAGAGGCATATCAGGATTGCTGCCAAAACGATGGCGAAGCTGTTCGGCTTCAGAGAGCATGAAAGCATCCGGCCGTTCAACAGCATCCCCGCTGTCCTGAATGGTGATGGGCCTGCGCGGAACACTGCCGGTGCCGAATCGGGTAACCAGGAAGTCAGGGCTTGTCCGGCGGCGTTCCCAGAGCCGGTGGGGATCGTTGACTACGCTCTGCACCAAGCGGTTCACCGGCGGATGGGCCGCATTTGCGCCAGCCCGCGCACGTTGTTCTTCTGCCTCAAAGTCTGAGCGGCGGCGCCTGAGATAGTCCATATACAGGCGGCGTTTGGTCGCCCTCTGTCGCGTAGCCTTGCCGCGCTGGGAGAACATGAGCACAACCGAAGCCAAGACGGTGGCCACCATCATGATCGCGCCGATGCCGGCCAGGGATGACCCCCGGAAGAGCATCATGACCGTTACCGATGTAGCCGCTCCCAGCATGGGCACCAGGGCAAGGAGGTTCATCCCGCCGGCGCCCCCGGCCAGCTGCGGCGGGGCGTCCAGCTGTGCAGCTTGGGGTGTCTTTTCGGGAAGTGTGGTCCGGGCAGGACGATGGACTATCCGTGTTGTCATGCGGCTAGGCCCTGTTTGCGGCCATCAAGGCCTTGCCGGTGAGTTCCGTAGCCGCGATCCTGGTTCGGGAGCCCAGCCGGCTGAGCTGAAGGCTGCTGCCACTGGCCAAATGCCGATCATAGGGCAACACACCATCGCTCAGTGCTGCCTCATGATTCTGGCGGGACCGTACCACCACTGCCACTTGGTGAACGTCCGGGAATGAAGTGCCCAGCGACTCCTGGAGTGACGCGAGTTTGGCCGCCTCCGGGTTTCCGGGCGGTGAAACCAGGACCACGGCGTGCGCGGTTCCCAGCAGCGCGGCCGCATGCCGGGACAAAGGTGAGGCACCGCCGTCGACGACTGTTACCGCCATAAAGCGCGACAACGTGGATGAAACGTCTGTCCACTCCTGCAAACCGATCGGCGCGTCCGCCAAGGCGGGAACGTCAGCCCTCCCCGCCGCGAAGACGTGGTTGCCGCAGGCGGCAGCGTTCTTGACGGAATCGGGCAACGTACGGACCGGTTGTGTACGGAACTGCTGCATAAGGTCAGTTAATAGGGCGGTTTGCGAGGCTCCAAGGTAGCGCAGGAGGTTGCCGCTGAGATCAGTGGCATCCACGGCTATGACTGGCTCCTGGCGGATGCCGCCCAGCAACTTGGCCATCAGCGCTGCAACGGTAGTAGAGGCCGCGCCGCCTGCCGTCCCCAAAATTACGATCCGCCGACCGGTGGTGATGGGGGCTTCAACCGCTGAGCTCGCCCTGATGAGGCGCTCGGAAAGGGACCCGGAAGTCACGGCGTCGGTCACCTCGAAGCGGACACGTTCCCACCAGGTGTCACCACTTTTACGGCGTGATACAGCACCGCTTGTGGCGTGTGGCGCAGGGACGGAAGGGCTCGACGGCGGCACCTCAACTGGCGCTGTCTTCGGCTCCTCGGTAGGGGCCGCCGCCATGGTGGCATCTGAAGCGGCTGGGGCTGGTGTCGCAGTGCCGCCCATACCCGGAAAGCCGCCCACCGGCGTCGTCGGCTGGCCTATGGGAAATCCTGAACGCGTTGTCTCAGCCAAAAGTCTGTCCTAGCTGTGTGTAGGCCCCGGAAAGCCCGAGTACCAAGGGAATCGTGGCCAGGACGCACAAGAGCTCCAGCCGTGAGGCGATCACTCGGAGCCTGGCGGCAGTCTGTTCCCTGACCGTGACCACACAGGCAAGCAGCACCAAGACAGCAAACGCTGCTGCCACAGCAAGCCAGAGAGGCTGTTTAGTGGCCAAGGCAAAGACCTGGGCGGCACCCCAGCAAGCGCCCGCTGCTGCCACATAAACCCCGGCACGCTGTGCGAGCAACGGCAGCGCCAGCCCCCTGAACGTCAAGGCACCCAACAACGCCACCGCAAGCAGCACCGCCCAAACAGGCCGGTTCTTCGCCGTCGCAACCACCACCACCGCAGTACCGGCCACCAAAGCTGCGATGAGCGTCCAGCCCGTCAGTGTGGCGTGTGCTGCATGGACGGCGTCCAGCGTTGTGCTGCGAGTGATCCGTTTGCCTTGGCGTTGGTCGTCGTCCAAACCACTAAGGCCGGTCAGTACTGTAGCCAGCCGGGGCGCAACACCCAGCGCAAAGATGGCCACGATGCCTGTGATTCCTGCCGATAGTGGCTGGTCCCGCGTGCTGAAGCCCAGCACTGCCCACGTTCCCTCCAGAACCAGGAGCAGCCCGGCACTTGAAAGGAACGGTATGTACTTGCCGGTTGCCACGCCGGACGCAACCGCGGCGAGGACCAAAGCGCCGGACAAGAGCAAAGCTCCAGTCGCAAAAGGCGTCACTATGAAAGCTGTGGCACCGGCAGTGGCCAGCCCGGCGGCTACGAACGCCAGTCCACCCGGGACGGTGCGAACGCGTCCGGCTATGGCACCGAGCAACATCAAGGTGGCAGCGATCGTGATGCCGATGAAGGCTGCATCCCTGTTTCCGGTTCCACGCAGAACCACCACGAACGACGAACAGGCAGCAGCCATCAACAAACCGGCAACGGTCGCGAGGCCTACGGTCCTCAGCGGCCCGGCCCACAGAGCCGGGAGTCGCTCTGTTGATTCGGCCGCGAAGGAGGGGACATCGTAAACGTCAGGCGCTGCCGGGACATCGCGTTCCTCGCGGAGATAGAGCATGGAGCCATCAGGGATGCCTGCCTGACGCAGCGTCAGTGAACTTTCCAACGTGATGCCTACGCTGGTGGTCAGCACCGATGTAGTAAGGAGCGCGGTGGTGGCACCGGCGGATGTCCTGGCGCTGGGCTCGTTCATCAGACTCAGGATCTGCGGCATCAGCGATGCAATGGGTTCATCGGAAGGGAGCCTCACATCGAGGTGCCGGTGCGCCGCGATGACGGTGACCCGGCTCAAGGCCATGCTCATGGGGTTCCTTCGATGAGAGTTGCTGATGCTGACGTCACGGCCTGTTTGGCCGCCTGTTCACTGAGCAGATGCTGGACAAAACTGAAACCAACACAGATGGCGGCGATGAGCGCTGCGATCAGTAGTGACTGCATGAGCCGCGTAGTTGCCGTCTTGTAGTTTCGTTCCTGCGGGTTCTGCCCGAACAGCAGTGAATCGTCGAGTCTATGCTTCCTTACCCGGGCGGACTCAAGCAGCCGGGAATCATAATCTTCAGCCATGTGCGGCCTCCCCCATCAGGCTCCTGTACGGCGTCATAGTGCCATCAACCCTATTCCATGGGCCGGTTTCAATACGGTCCAGACCCTAGCATCTGCCCGTGACAATGTTTGCTCCAGGGCTCCGTGTGCGGGGGTCGCGCCATTCAGTTGCGTGAACGCAAGGTTCCTTGTCGTTGACACCGGAGCACTTAGGTGGTGGTGGGGAGCGCTCATTTTGGGTGTTTTCAGTACCTAGAGGGCCCTGAAACGGCACCTAGAGGGTGCTTTTCGTCCCTGAGTGTCCCCTGCGGTGGTGCAGGGTGAACTGCGTGGGGCTTCGTTCCGTAACCGTTTTTGGTTTGTGACTAAGCCGTCACAGGAGACCTTGTTTCTTGTTAGTGCATCGACTGGACATAACAAGCCGTGTTCAGCATGCTGTTAAAGTACTCAGGCACCACCGACCACCGCACTACCTACTTTTTGGGGGAACCAATGGCCATCTTTGACATGGGCGCCGAAACGCTCGGGCACCTGAGCAAACAAACCGACGCGTCCCACCAGGACCTCGGCGCCCTCGTCCGGCGCTTCGTAGACGCCGTCACCCCGCTCGAAGGCAAATTCAGCGGCGCCGGCAAAGCCGCGTTCGACTCCTTCAAAAACCGCTCCGACCTCGTCGCCTCCGAACTGAACACCGCCCTGGCCGGCATCGTGACCGGCCAATCCGGCATGAACACCGCCTTCACCCAAGGCGACCAGACCGCCTCGGATAACGCACGCCGCTCAGAAGGAGCCGCGAACTTCGACGCCGCACGATTCCAAGGACGGGCATAACACCATGACCACCAACCGCATCGCCTACGACACCAACGTCTCCGCCCAAGTCCAATCCGACATCCAAGCCCTCGCCGCGCACCTCGAAACCCTCATCGCCGCCCGCCAAGCCGACGTCAACCAGGCCATGGCAGACTTCCGCGCCGACGGCGTCGACACCGAATACCAGGCAGTCGAAACCCGCTGGACCGCCGCAGCCGACGAAGTCAAAGCCATCATCGCCCTGGTCCGCACCACCCTGGCCACCAACGACGACACCGCCACCACCGCCGCGACCTCTGCCCGCAACGCCGTGCAGAGCATCGGCTAACCCGGCAGCCTCTCACTCATGGCTGTGTGGAACATAGACGTGGCCGCCGCGTCTTCCACCATCAAAGCAACTGCGGCACAAATTGAGGGCGTCCAGCCCTCCCTTGAAGGCATGGGCAAGGCCTTGCAAGAAGCCGCTGCCGCACTTCCTGGAGACGCGGCCGTGGTCCTCGCTGCACTCAATGACGTAGTGGTTCTCGGACTTACGCCGCCGGCCACTGAGGTGGTGAGCCGCTCGGAAAACGTCATCACGTCCACTGCTCAGGCGCTGAACTTCTACCAGCAAGGTGACCTGACCATGGCCACTGCGGCACAGCGTAGCGCAGGCCAGGTAGATCAACACGCCGCGGCTGCGCCGCATGGCGGCCCTGCGAAAATCTTAAGGGACTAAGAACATGTCGAATAGTTCGGACGTTGGCCCCTGCGGGTTGAATCCCGCCGGCGGGTTCGCGCTGCCCGACGTTGATGCTCTGGACGCTGCGGCAAAGTCGCTGAGGCAGCACGCCGATGAGTTCCTCTCCGGCGTAGCGACCTCGACGGCGATCTGGCGCGGCCTCTCGGGCTCCTACTCCTCGGATGAGTCCCCCACTGTGCTCGCCGCGTTCGGCACCGTCATGCCCTCAGCACAGCGCGTCCAGGGAACAGCGGTGTCCACCTCCGCGGCCATGGCAACTTTCTCGTCAACATGCCGAGACCTGAAGCTGCGCCTTGAGGCTTACGGCCGGAAGGTTCATGCACTAAACGCTGACATCGGCGCTTTTCCGACGTCAGTGGAGAAGGTCACAGTCGTCAAGGACCAAGTGATCACCAAACGTGTGGATCAGCATTGGTCCGGGGAAGCCGATCTGACCGCCCGACATGACACGCTCGCCGCCGAAGTCAAAGCGATTCATGACGACTACCTCGCGGCACAGAACGCCTGCGCAGGTGCACTGTCGTCCGTCTCCGGCGGGGAAACATACTCCGCCTCCCGCCCCTCCGGCCCAGACGTGAAATCCGGCCACTGGCTGGACGACGCCCTGTGGAACGCCGGGACATTTGCAGGCGTAGAACACCCTCAAGAGGAGTACCCTTGGGGCAAAGCAACGGTTCCCTACCGCCCGAATGGGACGTTGGGACTGCTGCAGGGTTTCGGGGCCGGAGCCATCGAACTCGTCGACGGCGTCCTGACAATCTCCGGCTTGAGCGGCAACGACCTCAAGGAACAACAAGCATGGGCCGGTATGCGTGCCACCGTGGGAGCGCTCGGCACACTGGCCATGACGCCCCTGTCCCTCTGGGACGAGCCCCGCAAACAACGCGAAGCCGCCGACGTCAAGAAAGCCCAAGACCTACTCGGCTCTGCGGGACCAGCCTTCATACACGCCGATGAAGCGGACACCAACGCCAACTGGGCAGCCGGCGCGACGAGCTTCAACATCGCCAGCATTGTTGGAACCTACGGTGTTGGAGCAGCCATCAAATCCGGGGTTGTCACCAGCAAGCTGGCCTCAGTAGCCGAACATTTCAGCGTTGCCACAGTGCAGAGCACACGCCTCGGGAACCTCTCGGCCCTGCTCGGGACCACCGCGAATGCGCTCAACACCACCTCAGTGTTTCTGGCCAAACCCGGCTCGCTCACCCTAAAGATCTCTGACATCCTCATGCCAAACACCACGGCCAAGGTGCAGGACGCAATGACCAAGGCCAGCGCGGCCACCTGGTCTGCGATCACCGTTGCAACAAACACCACCGTGGAGGCAGCCGGCGGCGTCAATCGGGTTATGGCCAGCGGGCTCGAGCGCGTGGCCGACGGTTTCCGGTCGGTCGAATCCGGCATCCCTGCTGTTATCACGCCAGATCCCAGCGGTGTCATGACCCGTAGCAGCATGGACACCGGCTTCCCCGACCGGCTCGACAACAAGGCCGCCACCATCCGCGAGAACAACCCTCCGGCATTTGTGCCGCCTAAGGCCGCTAGCACAGACGTGCCCACCCATCCGGCCGAACCCTCCGTCGTGCCCGACCACTTCGTCCTCGCCACAAAAGTCGAAAACACGGTAGTCGTCAAACACGGAGACTTGCTCTTCCCCGTCAGCCGTAGAGACAACTTCGCCGCCAAAACCGGACTGCAGCCCAACACCGAGTACATCGTCGACCACCGCACCAAAATGAAGGACGCTGACGGGGGCCACAACGCCAATACCCTGGAGAAGTTCTATACCGACGAGAACGGCACGGTGACCATCGTGAACACCTACGCCGGAGTCAGAGGTGCCTGGTCCGTGGAACTGAACAAGCCCATGCCCAACGTCACCTACAACGTCGTCGCCCAAGTTGACGGCGGACTGCAAAACACCTTCACGATTAAGATGGACAGCAACGGGCACCTCGAATCAGCCAAGGGCCACATCGTCTCAACCCTGGCCAGCGACATAAACCGAAACGGCTATCAGCAACGCAAGGCCGGCTGGCTTGGCGGCCCCGGCTACGACGGCGGACATGCTGCCCCGTCCTTCTTCGGATTCATAGGTGAGCGCGGCGGGGTCTTCCCCCAGCACGAATGGCAGAACCGCAAGGCGGGGACACCCAACGAAATCGACGAGGCAAACAACTTCCACGACACTGAGACGGAAGTCATCGCCAGAGTAAAACGAGACATTTTGGCGGGCAAACACATCGACCTCAGCTGGGAGATCGATCTCGTGCCCGGAGAAAAGATAGGCTTGCCAAGCTCTCTACAACTTGAATACAAATTTGGAGCTGAACGTACGCGTAGGTTTGAATATAGCAACCTTGAGCTGAGGGACCCTTGAGACAATGACTACATATGACCTGCATCGTCACCCCTTGGTAATGGCGGGCCTTGAACGACTCCAAGATGAAGCCTTTGGTCATAACGGCTTTGCGCAAACAATGGACGAAGTTGTCGAAATCGTTGTGAGCCGGCCTTCGTCGCTGTACCTCCGGGGGCACATGGTTTCGGGGACGACTGTACTGGATCGCGACCGCGGCGCAAGATTCACTCGCGAGGCGTTGAACGGGTGGCTTGATGAATGCCGACTTGCAGCCTATGTGCCTGGCAGAGGCACTTGGACCACAGCAGAGGTCCACGTCTTTCCGAACATTCCTGGAAGACTCGATCTCTACGATGAGGAACTTCTTGACCGAACACCCGACGGCGAATGGTACCCGGGAGCCAAGCCATCTGGAGCCGCAACCTGGGCACAGCAGTTGCTGAGATTCCCACGGACTGTCGACAACATCCCCCCTTGGTTATGGGAAGTTTTCCGGGCCGAGGACTTGGCCCCGCCGATTTATAACCCTGAGTTCAAGTCTGTTGATTGGAAGAACCGGCGCCGACCGGTTACTGACCGAGGAACTGACTTTTCGATTGAGCCAACTGTTATCGATCCCTCGCTAGAGCCTGGTGTCTTCGCCAAAATCAGCAAGAGGCTGTTCGGAGCGTAGACGACCGAGACCGGTCAGCGGTGCTAGGCCATTAGAGCCAGTCGGAAGTCTTGCCACCTTCCAGGCGCTGCCCGCCGCCGTCGAACCTTAGATCCTGAGGAAGATGAAGGTCATCACCGGGGCTAGGCAACGCCTAGCGGCAGGGAAAGGTTTTGATCTGGACGAGGAGATTTCGTTGATGCCTGGACGGATGCAGACACTCACAGTGGACGTTAATGTCGCACCGAAGGAGGCTAGTTTTGATTCACGACAGGGGGCCCGACGTGGCAGGCGCCATTTCAAGGGATCTTTTCGATTCTGCGTTGGACGATATTGATCTCGACTTGCAGTTGGGCGGGCGGGAAGCGGCACCTGGGGATGTGGCGGCGAGGATTCTAGCGACGCTTCCGATTCTTGAACGTCTGGATACACGCCCGATGGAGTGGGTTGGAATTCCCCAAACTGCTGGGCAGATCGCGGGATCCGACACTATAGGACGCACCGTCGAGGAGCTCGTCGAACTTGTTGTAGCCGGTGCCCGAAAGGACGATGCCGGGAGCTTTCACCCAAGTTGGGGTTATTTCGTGCAGCTCGTCTCATACGTCAAAGGGACGGAACGAGGTACAAGCCCCTTTCGCGCTGCCATCAGCGATGGAGCACACGACGGATCTTCCAGCGATTCGTTCTCATTGACCTTTGAGAAAGCGCAGGTGGAGGGTAAAGACGCCATCGTCGACACCTTTGCGTCATTGGTGGAGGTCTGGAGACCTACACACGGCGGCATCTTCGGCTACGAAATCAGCCGACGAAGACGCGGGGAACAAATCTGGTACCCGCCAGTCGGCGCACTGACGTACTCAGCGGCAGACAGCCGCTACGTGCTACCCGACAACGAACTCGTTGAGTTGCGCCTTCTGCCACAGGGGGTGCTGGCCGTGCTCAAGGAGTGGTCCTTGGATGCCGTCCTCGCGTACGGCGAGGCCTTCAGGGCTGTCAACGACGGTATCCCCCGCAGAGCTGCCGGGACCGGGTAGAAGTATGCCCCTACCAGGGAGACTGTCTAAAGGAGGGCGCAACGGTGCCGGGAGACTGCCACACAATCTTTGATCCAGCTTTGGGTACGCTGAGTCTCAGGCTCCAATTGGGT
The DNA here is from genome assembly GCF_048537125.1 of Paenarthrobacter sp. PPS72. Taxonomy (GTDB): domain Bacteria; phylum Actinomycetota; class Actinomycetes; order Actinomycetales; family Micrococcaceae; genus Arthrobacter; species Arthrobacter nitroguajacolicus_E. The sequence continues at coordinate 119,815 of NZ_JBLYIE010000050.1, forward strand.
GTAAGGGCCGAGACGGCACATGAGATTGCTGCGACAATCCTTGCCACCGTTTCGGTACTGAAGCGGCTCGATCCAAGGCCTATGGAATGGATCACGGTCACCAGAGCCGCTCCGGCCACCGCGGGAGGCGACTTCCTACCCCGAAACATTGACGAAGCAACGTCACTAGTGGAATCCGGGGCTCGCAAGGATGATGCCGGCAAGTTCTATGAAGGCTCTGGATACTTCGTTCAGTTAGTCTCTTTTCTAAACGGGACCGACCGCAGTGTGAGCCCCTTTCATGCATCGATTGCTGACGGAGCGAGTGACACCCCTTCCCACAACTCCCTCAAGCTCACCCTCAAGCAGGCGATGATTCCGAGTCGGGAAACCTTCGTAGCCTGCTTGGTTGAGCTCTTCGATCTATGGCTCCCTGAGAGGGGTGGCCTCTTGAGCTCCGCAATAACCAGGAAAAACCGAGACCAGCCCATCTGGTACCCACCAGTTGGGGTTGTCACCTATTTCGCTAACGACAGCGGCTACGTCCTCCCGGAAGACCCGCTAGTCGACCTGCACCCGCTGCGGAGGGGCACTCTGGCAGTCCTCGAAAACTGGACCTTGGACGCTGCCCAAAAATACGAAGCCGCATTCCGAGCAGTCAACAACAACCAGCCTGCCAACTGAGTTCCCTTGGGTGATATTAGGCAGATTGCGCAGTGCTCGGCTCTTATAAGTAGACGACACGAACGAACAGGTTGTTGATGAACCGGACAGATACATATGCACGACCCGTAATCTTCGGACGGTGGCCGTCGCGAGCCGAAGCCCAACGGGATATAGCCGAAAGAATTCTGAAGACTCTCAGCGGTGTCGAGTCAGCGTTGGGCCTAAGTTTGGAGTGGTCTGTTGACGTTGGTGGGGAGGCAGAATTTGAATTCCTGCCGTTTCCTACAGATAAGGAACCGGAGAGCGTCAATCTCGAACCTTTTGCCAAATTAGACGACGCCAATAAAGTGTGGATGAAAGGCGGTCTCGCCCTACTCCTCTACGGCAGGAAGGATGGACTCCCAGAGGGAGGCCTTGTTTCCGTGACTGGCACGGTAGGTGCAACCACCCGCAGGGGCAACTCTCTCAAGATAGCCTTCCTAGCAGACGATGCCAGCAAGTTACCGGCAAGCGCGAGTCTGACCGCGCTTGTTGAAGCTGTTGGCGAGATTTGGAACGCTGACTGGATTGCTGCTCTGAGTGACGAGATAGTCGAAAAGGTAGATCGGCGTGCTGATGAAGCTGGCATCGGGCTTGTAACTTACTGGGCCGATAGCATGCAACCGCCATTGCCGTCGTTAGACGAAGTATCAGTTCGAAAGACGGCGACAGGAACGCTCGCAGTGGTTCGTGATTTAGACAGTGAGCGAGCAGTTGCATACGCCCGCAAGGTCTATTCAGCAAGAAGTTGGAGCCACAGGCAGTCATAGGAGCAAACGTCCGGCAACAAGCCGCTCTGGTACAGAGTGCATTCCGGCATGAGCTGCACTCGCCACACAGCGGCGCACCATCGGAAACGGGGACGGTCTCGATTCACATCAACTACTTGCCACCAGGACGATGACACAGGTGTATGCCGAAGAGGACGACGTGATAGGTACTGTTGCAGCTGAATTGTTCGATCCCGCCTTAAAGCGTATTTCGCTTCGACTGCAGTTGGGTGGGCGCAAGGCGGGTCCGGAGGACATTGCGACGAAAGTTCTGTCGACTGTCAACGTTCTGGAGGGCCTGGATACCCGACCCATGGAGTGGCTCCACGTTAACTACGCAGACCAGCGAATAGGCCACGACAATCGGCTCCCGCGAACCCACCGGGAAATGGCACTTAGCGTGGAGGACGGCGCCCGAAAAGATGACGTGGGGACCTTCTACCCGAGCTGGGGCTACTACGTCTCCATACTCGGATTCCTCGCTGGAAGTGATCGCCGGGTATGCCCCTTCGAAATCTCCGCGGCGGACGGTGACCAAGATGAGCGATCCAGTGATTCCTTCAACCTCAACTTCTCCGAAGCGTTGGTCCCCGGACGCGGCGCGTTCGTTGACTGCGTCGCTTCCCTCGTTGATCTTTGGGAGCCCACCCGGGGTGGGATCTTCAGCTCCGCAATAACCAGGAAAAACCGTGACCAGCCGATCTGGTATCCACCAGTCGGGGTGGTTAGCTATTTCGCTAACGACAGCGGCTATGTCCTGCCGGGTGACCCGCTAGTCGAACTGCGCCCGCTACCGAAGGGCACCCTGGCGGTCCTCAAGGACTGGACCTTGGACGCTGTCCAAAAATACGAAGCCGCATTCAGAGCCGTCAACAATGGGATCCCGAACGGCCGTTCCGCGAGCTAGGTTACTTTCGTTGATATTGGCTAGCCCACGCGGTGCGCAGCTCTCATTATCGAAATCTGGACAGAATCCATCCAGCTCGGAGCTGAACGGCCCAGCCGCTAGAAGAAGTCCAAGTCGTGGAACGGAACCAACTCACTCACTGGTTCGACTCCGGAGAAAATAGTTCAGAATATTTCTCCAACTTTCCGCTTTCTGAGGAGGCATTCGAATGATGACAGGAACGCAGATTTCTGGGGTCGAAGTGGATAACGGTCTCCAAAGGCTGCGGATTGAGGCCTTCGCCCAAGGCGGTCTGGGGTTCGGAGCAGAAGCAATCATCAGCCATGTCATCATGCATCAAGCCTGGAGCCGACGAACAGAGGATATCCTCCAGGACGGTGTCTGGGGGTTCATCCATAGTTTCCAAGATTTCTCTGTCGAATCCATGGACTACTGGCTCAAAGATGTCCGTCGTAGCTCATATGTCCCAGGCATTGGAACATGGACGAGCTGCAAGGTATATCTCTATCCAGATTCGGCTGGAAGACTTGAGGTCTTCGACACTGAGCTTCTCAGACCCGCTCATGAAACATCTATCCCTGATCGTCCGGCGGACGCACTGACGCTGTTCCAGGATCTCAAAGCGTTCCCGAGAACGCTGGACAACATACCGCAGTGGATGTGGACGGTGTTCCGAGCCGAAAGCGTCACACCGCCCGTCTACAACCCCCAACTGAAAACAGTCGAGTGGGCCAACAAACGCCTCCCCGTCACCGAAAATGGCACCGATTTCTCCGTCGAACCTGAAATCATTGACCCATCCAAGGAACCGGGCGTCTTCGCGAAGATCGGCAAGAAACTCTTCGGCGGATAAGCAGAACCAACTCAGGACGGAGCGCCTGTACTAACACCCGTTTCGCGGGGTCCTTAGCCTGGCGGATTATTAGACGGAGCCCATACCCTACGTGTCAGGCTGGAACGGTACCAGGGGCTCATAGCAAGTCCGTTTAATCGCGTGGGGCGAGAG
>NZ_JBLYIE010000051.1:0-54525 GCF_048537125.1 Paenarthrobacter sp. PPS72
TACCAGCTGAGCTACGTCCGCAGTGTCGGTTCGGCGGGCAGCCCTGCAGGCATTCCGTCGCTTTCCGACGAGTAAAAACTCTATAGGAGGTTGTTGCAAACTCCAAATCGGTAGCGTGCCTTGGATCGAGTACGTGGCTGGATCCTTGTATTGACGCGGAAATAGGCAGTATCGACGCGGATCCGCACAAGTTTCATGCCTGTAATTCCATGGTTGTAGTTCGGCCAGGCGCTGGAGGCCCTGATCCGTTTTGCAATCCGGCAATGGTCCGTTAGTGTTTTCTATGCACCCGGGCGATTGGCGCAGTGGTAGCGCGCTTCGTTCACACCGAAGAGGTCACTGGTTCGAACCCAGTATCGCCCACTCCTGTATGCAATAGGTAAACCCCGTTTGGACCGATGAAGTCGGTCCGGACGGGGTTTTCTTTGCATCAGGCTGATGGATTCCGGGTTTCTGCGTCACGAACCATGGGGATGCGACACCCATCAGCATGCGCGAAAAAGACGAGCCGGAATTGCCTCCGGCCACTACGGAACCTGCCACGCCTTTCGCGGATCTCGCGTTGACCGCCCCGATCCTCGCCGGCAAGCTTGCCGCACTGCCCCCTGAGCAGTTGGCGCTGATCTTCCCCGGATGAATTCTGTCGGTCCTCTATGACACAGTCTTTGTATGACTGCTCCACTGCTTGCCCACGCTACTGACTACGGCCGGATGTACGCCCGGTCCACAACCGAGCAATTTTCCGTGCCGTCCATCACCACGGTGATCGGTCAGCAGGCACATGCCTTGGACGGGTGGTTCAGCTACATGGGAGCGAGCAGCCTGGCGGCGGATCCTGAGCTTCCGTCGATTCTTGGAAGCCCGGCCAAAATCCGGCAGGCCATCAACAAAGCCTCCAAAGCAGCCGAGGTTTATCGGGACGCGGCGGCAGCACGTGGTGACCGTGTCCACACGTACTGCGAACAGGTGGCCTTGCGGGCCATGGGGCGTCCGCACCGGATGCAGGAATGCAGGGATGACCTCGCTGCCCACGGCGAGCAGGCCTTTGCGGCCCGTTTTGACGAGTGGTGGGAACTGTACCGGGTAGAACCACTGGCGCCGGAGATCACTGTATGGAACAAGACCGTGGGCTATGCCGGTACTTTGGACCTCGTGGCCAGGATCAACGGTCGAATCTGCCTTATTGACTACAAAACCAAGGGCACCACCCGGGACGGAACGGTCAAGGCTCTTGATGACAAAGTGGTCATGCAACTCGCTGCTGGAATGAAGGCCGAGGAAAGCCTGGTGGATCCTGTTGCCGGTGAGTGGGAGCCGTGGAAGTACGGAGACAGCCCCATGTTGCTTGCGGTAGCCATTGGTGAGACCGAAGTGAGGCCGCAGCGCGCCAATCCGGACATACTCAAGCACCATTGGTGGAAGTTCTGCGCCTTGCGGCGCGTGTGGGAGATGTCAGCGGACGTCGTCGCGGCCGGCCAGCCATTATTGCCGGTTGCCCCGCCGGTTTTCTCATCAGCCGGAGCGGCACCGGCGGCGGCCATGACCTCAACTAAACTGGCTTAGGCTCCGCAACAACCGGAACCTGGTTTGACGATCGTGAGGACTGACAGCAGATGGCAATTTTGAGTATCCGAATCATCGGGGACCCGGTGCTGCGCACCGTAGCTGACCCCGTCACAGATTTCGGTCCGGAGCTCGCCAAGCTGGTAGCTGACATGACGGAAACCATGGAAGACGTTGAAGGTGCCGGCCTCGCCGCGCCGCAGGTGGGCGTCAGCCAGCGCGTGTTTACGTATCGCATCGGTGGAGTGGAAGGCCACATCATTAATCCGGTCCTGGAAAACAGTGAGGACTTCCAACCGGACGAGGTAGAGGGCTGCCTTTCCATTCCCGGTCTGGGCTTCCCCGTGCGTCGCTACAGGGCAACCCGCGCAGCGGGCGTGGACCTCAACGGCAATCCAGTCTCGGTGGAGGCTGAGGGGATGCTGGCGCGCTGTTTCCAACATGAGACTGATCACCTTGACGGTGTCCTCTACACGGACAGGCTGGAGGGCGATGACCGTAAGGCCGCGCTCCGTGCCATCCGGAACGCCAACTACCACGCCATTACAGAACAAACCACGTCCAAGCGCGCCAATTCGGTGGGTTCCAGCTTTGGTGGCGGCAGCTTCGGGGCTCCGGAGTGAGGGTCCTCTTCGCTGGAACCCCCGCTGTGGCCGTGCCATCATTGGACGCGCTGGTTAAAGCAGGCTTCGACGTCGTGGCGGTTCTCACGCGGCCGGATGCGCCCGTAGGCCGCAAACGCGTCCTGACTCCTTCTCCCTTGGCCGCACGGGCATCGGAACTCGGCATACAGATTATTCGTGCGGCAAAGGTCGACGCCGACACGACCGCCAGGATCGCGGAGTTCGCTCCCGACGTCGCAGCCATCGTTGCTTACGGGGGCATTGTTCCCAAAGCTGCTTTGGGTGTGCCCACCCACGGATGGGTCAACCTGCACTTCTCGCTTCTCCCGGCATGGCGTGGCGCTGCTCCTGTGCAGCGCTCCATCATGGCCGGAGACGACGTCACCGGGGCCGTTACGTTCCAGCTCGAGGAAGGCCTCGATACCGGGCCTGTCTTTGGGACACTGACCGAAACGGTCCGCGCTGAAGATACCGCGGGCGACCTCCTCGAGAGACTGTCCGTCAGCGGTGCGGTACTGCTGAGCCAGACCCTGTCCGCCATAGACGCCGGGCAGGTTGCCCCGCAGCCCCAGATCGGGGAGGTCTCCCTTGCTCCAAAGCTGACACTCGACGACGGTCGGCTGGACTGGCAACAGCCGGCCCTTGCCTTGCACCGCCGGGCGCGTGGAGTTACCCCTGAACCTGGAGCCTGGACAACCTTGGACGGCCAGAGGGTCAAGCTTGAACCGGTGTCGCTCCGCGCGGAGATCAAGGATCTTCCTCCGGGAAGCATCCGGGTGGACGGTAAATCGGTTCTGGTGGGTACCGGATCCCATGCAGTGGAGCTTGGCCGGATCCAACCGGCAGGCAAGAAGATGATGTCGCCGGCCGATTGGGCCCGCGGTTTGGCAGCACCCGAGAGAGTGGTATTCGAATGAGCGAGTCCGGCCGGCGAGGCCCCAACAACAGCGGGAGCCAGGACGGCGGCGGGGCGGGAAACCGAGGCTCGCAGGGCAACCGTGGATCCGGCGGCGAGAGCAAACGCAACGCCCAGGGGCGGGAGCGAAACAGGGGACCGCAGAGGGGTTTCACCAACAACGCTCCGTCGCAGCGGACACGTCGGGCTGATCCAGCGCGACTGGTCGCTTTTGAAGTGCTCCGCGCGGTTGCTTCCGAAGACGCCTATGCAAACCTCGTCCTTCCTGCGCGCATCAGGGAACACCGCCTGGACCGACGGGATGCCGGTTTCGCGACGGAGCTGAGCTACGGCGCTTTGCGTGGCCAAGGTACCTACGATGCCATCCTTGCCCGTTGCGTGGACCGCCCGCTGGAACAACTGGATCCCGCAATCCTGGATGCCCTGCGGATTGGCGCGCACCAGCTGCTCTCCATGCGCGTTCCCGCCCATGCCGCGCTGGACCAGACCGTCGGCCTGGCACGCGCGGTGATCGGAGCCGGTCCATCGGCCCTCATCAATGCGGTACTACGCAAAGTCACTGCCCACAGCATGGGCGAATGGCTGGAGATCCTCCTGGATGACGAATCCGACGAGACAAAGATCGCTGCCCTGCGCCATGCCCACCCCGAATGGATCGTTCGCGCGCTCCGACAATCGCTGGTGAACCACGGGCGGCCCAAGACCGAGATTGACGCCCTCCTGGAGGCCGACAACGCGGCCCCGGTGGTCAACCTGGTGGCCTTGCCCGGCCTGGGGAATCTCGACGAGGCTTTTGACAACGGAGCCACTGCCGGCGAATTGGTGGAAGATTCCGCCCTCTCAGCTGGCGGAGACCTGGGCCGTTTTGAATCGGTGCGTCGCGGCACCACGCGTGTCCAGGACGTCGGATCCCAACTTGTGGCGAGGGCTTTGGCCGGAGTCGAGCTGGGGGAGCCTCCTGCCCAGGGCGAACGATGGTTGGACCTGTGCGCAGGTCCAGGTGGGAAGGCAGCGCTTTTGGCTGCCTTGGCCTACCGCGGTGGCGCAACCCTCCTCGCCAACGAGCCTGCACCGCACCGGGCCAAACTTGTTCAACAAGCGCTTTCGGCTGTCCCCAACGACGCCTGGACGGTGCGGACCGGCGATGGCCGTGAAGTAGGTGCAGAGCAGCCCGAAAGCTTTGACCGCGTACTCGTGGACGTACCGTGCAGTGGTCTCGGGGCCTTGCGGCGCCGGCCGGAGTCGCGCTGGCGGCGCTCTCCCAAGGACATCGGAGACCTGGGACCGCTGCAGCGGGACTTGTTGAAGTCGGCGCTTGACGCCGTCAAACCAGGCGGCGTGGTGGCCTACGTAACGTGTTCGCCGCATCCGGCCGAAACCACAGCGGTTGTTACTGATGTGCTGGCCAAGCGCGAGGATCTTGAACTCCTCGACGCCGGACAAGCGTTGGACGATGTCAGCCTCACGGGGAATCTTGGCGCTGGTCACGAGCTGACTGCCCAATTGTGGCCGCACGTGCACCAGACGGATGCCATGTTCATGGCGATCATCCGGAAGAAGCCGTAGCCACCACCTTTAGACCATCACCGAGCTTTCGACTATCACCCATTAGAGGGGGCTGCCTTGTCTCAGTGCTGTATCAACCCGAGCATCCTGTCCGCCGATTTCGTCAACCTTGAGGCGGAACTGCACCGGATCAGCAATGCCGATGCTGTCCACGTGGACGTTATGGACAACCATTTCGTGCCCAACCTGACGCTAGGCCTGCCTGTGGTGCAGAGAATCCAAGCGGTCAGCCCGGTTCCGCTGGACGCGCATCTGATGATTTCCGACGCCGACCGGTGGGCGCCTGCCTACGCGGACGCTGGCGTCGCTTCAGTGACGTTCCATGTCGAAGCCGCCATGGCACCGGTCAAGCTGGCCCGCGAACTGCGCGCCAGGGGGTCCAAAGCCGGCATGGCCTTGCGCCCGGCTACACCCGTGGAGCCATACCTGGACATGCTCAGCGAGCTGGACATGTTGCTGATCATGACGGTTGAGCCCGGTTTCGGGGGTCAGTCTTTCCTGGACATTACGTTGCCCAAGATCCGGCGCGCGCGGGCGGCTATCGAAGGTTCAGGCATCGGCGTCGCCATCCAGGTGGACGGCGGCATTACTGAGGAAACCATTCTGCGGGCTGCTGAGGCAGGGGCCAACGTGTTTGTCGCGGGCTCGGCGGTTTATGGGCATGAGGACCCTGCAGAAGCAATCGACCGGCTCCGCGCTGCGGGCCAGACCGCTTGGGCAACGAAAGCCTGACGACCGTCACCACATGTTACGAAGATGGGCCGGGAATAGCCCGGGCATCTTGGTAGTTGTGGCAGAATAACAACACACATACGTGCTCCGGGGTCGGTGTAAGTCCGAACCGGCGGTTATAGTCCGCGACCCGCGAGCCATTGGAAGACTCCAAGAAATTGGACCTCCGATGGCAGACGGTTGAACTGGTGAAATTCCGGTACCGACAGTTAAAGTCTGGATGGGAGAAGCACGTACAGTCATGCCTTGGGCGTTCCTTTTGCGACGCCCGGCATTGCGCTGTCGTACACCCCCGGAGTCATCGCGGCTTACAGGGAAGGAACGGCATGGACTTACTGCGATGGCTCTTCGAAGCACAGATCCCCGTTGGAGGATCTGCTCTTGTCTTACGCGAAGTGCTTGGCAACATCTTTGGGCTCCTCAGCGCCCTCGGCGGAATGCGCCGGAAAGTCTGGGCCTGGCCTATTGGCATCGTCGGCAACATCCTCCTGCTCACAGTCTTCCTGGGCAACGTCTTTGGCGCAGCGGCGCCGGCCACGCTATGGGGACAGGCTGCACGTCAGATCATGTTCATCGCAGTGGCCATATATGGCTGGTACCGGTGGAAGCAGGGTCAGGAATCAAGCGCCCAAGGGCGGGCCATCGTCCCCGGCTGGGCCAGCAATAAGGTCCGCATCGCGCTAATTGGTGCGATGGTGGCGGGCACGGCGGCGCTGACGCCCTTGTTCGATGCCCTGGGTTCCTACCCGCCCGTCTGGGCTGATGCCTGGACCTTCATGGGATCCCTGCTCGCAACTTACGGCATGGCACGCGGATGGACCGAGTTCTGGCTGATCTGGGTGGCCGTTGACATCGTGGGAGTTCCCTTGCTGTTCGGCGCTGGATACTACGCCAGCGCGGTCATGTACTTGTTCTACGGCTTCTTCACCCTCACCGGGTTCTTCGTGTGGTGGCGGGCCGAAAAGCGTGAACGTGCCGACCATGCCGCCAGCCCCGCAGCCGTCGCCCTGTCAGCGGGTGTTGCCCGGTGAACTTCGTCAACACCACGTACTCTCCCGCAGAGCGAGCGGCCATGGAGGCTGCATTGAATGCGGCCCTGGCCGGTCCCCGCGGTGCCAATCCGCTGGTCGGGGCGGTAATCCTCAGTCCCGAGGGCGAGCAACTGGCAACCGGTTATCACCGAGGCGCCGGAACAGCCCATGCGGAAGCCGATGCAATTTCGGAGGCACGGAAGAACGGCGTGGACACCGTGGGAACCACCATGGTGGTCACTTTGGAGCCCTGTAACCATGTGGGGCGCACCGGACCCTGCGCCCAAGCGATCATTGCCGCCGGAATCGCGAAGGTGATCTACGCCGTCGACGATCCCCATGACCCCGCTGCGGGCGGTGCCCGCACGCTTACGGCCGCCGGTGTTGAGGTCCGTTCAGGGCTGGAAGGGCTGAAAGCGCTGGACCTGAACCGTGACTGGTTCGACGCCGTCGCAGCCAAGCGTCCCTTCGTCACCTTGCACATCGCCCAGACGCTGGACAGTCGCATTGCTGCGGTGGACGGCACCAGCCAATGGATCTCCTGCCCGGAGTCACTCGCCGACAACCATGGGCTGAGGGGACTTATCGACGCGATCCTGGTGGGCACCGGAACCGTGCTGGTCGACAACCCGCGGCTGACGGCCCGAACTCCGGACGGCGAACTTTCGCCCCACCAACCGATTCGTGCCGTCATGGGCCTGCGGGAAGTCCCGGAAGATGCCGCAGTTCGGGGAACAGACGGGCGTTTTGTCCACCTGCCCACCAGGGATCCGGCAGAAGCCCTGGGCCTGCTGTTCGATCAGGGAGTCCGGCACCTCATGGTGGAAGGTGGTTCGTCCATTCTGAGCACGTTCCTCGCGGCAGACCTGGTGGACGAACTGATCGTCTACTTGGCCCCAACGCTTCTGGGATCCGGAACTCCTGCGCTGAACGACCTCGGTATCACCACACTGGCCGACGCCCAGCACTGGTCCTGGGACGAAGCCGGCGGTGGCGCTGTGCGCATTTTGGGCAACGATCTTCGGCTGCACTTACGGTCCCCACGGGGTGCCGCCAGCATTAACAAGAATTTGGTTCCGCAAGCTGAAGCTGCGGAATACGTGACAGGAGGACACTGATGTTTACCGGAATCGTAGCCGAGCAAGGCACCGTGCTGGGCATTGAGCACGATGGCGATAACAGCGCAACATTGAGGCTGAAAGCGCCTACCACCGCGGAGAGATTGCCCTTGGGTGGTTCCATCGCCGTCAACGGCGTGTGCCTGACGGCCACTCAAATCGACGGCCAGGACTTCAGCGTGGATGTCATGGGGGAGACCTTGCTCCGGACGACCATCGGCGAGCTGGCGCAGGGAGATGCCGTGAACCTGGAACGCTGCGTTCCGGCGGGCGGACGGCTGGACGGCCATGTGGTCCAGGGTCATGTGGACGGTGTGGGCGAGCTCCTGGAACGGGAGCCGCTGGGCAACTGGGACCGGCTGCGGTTTGGCGTGCCGGCCCCGCTGGCACGGTACATCGCCGAAAAGGGTTCGATCGCCGTCGACGGTGTCTCACTGACCGTGACCGCTGTCAGTCCTGCCGCCGAAACGGCGCCGTGGTTTGAAGTGGGGCTGATCCCCACCACCTTGGAAGAAACAGGCCTGGGGGCCAAAACGGTGGGAAGCCGCGTGAACCTTGAGGTTGACGTGCTGGCCAAGTACACCGAACGCCTTCTGTCCTTCGCACCCGGTCAGGGAGTGGCACGATGAGCGCCCCCGCCAAAACAACTCCCGCAGGCACTCGGCGCACAGGGCTGGATCCTGTTGAGACCGCTATCGCGGCTATGGCGGCCGGCCAAGCAGTGATCGTGGTGGACAACGAAGACCGCGAGAACGAAGGCGACATCATCTTCGCTGCCGAACACGCCACGCCGGCCCTCATGGGTTGGACCATCCGGTATTCATCCGGCGTCATCTGTGTTCCCTTGGACGAAGAACGTGCGAACGCCTTGGTTCTGCCGCCCATGGTGGAGATCAACGAGGACTCAAAGGGAACGGCCTACACCGTTTCCTGCGATGCCGCGATCGGGGTCAGCACCGGAATTTCAGCTACCGACCGCGCCTTGACGGCCAGGATTCTTGCGGATCCGTCCAGCACTCCGGCATCGATTACGCGTCCCGGGCATATTTTCCCGCTGCGGGCAGTTAACGGGGGAGTGCGTGAACGTCCAGGCCACACGGAAGCTGCTGTGGACCTGTGCCGTCTCGCCGGGCTGGCTCCGGTGGGTGTGATCGCAGAGTTGGTACATGACGACGGTGAAATGATGCGGCTGGACAGCCTGCGTGATTTTGCCGCTGAACATGGGTGCCCCCTCATCTCCATCGAGGACCTGGTGTCGTATGTTGAGGCGGTAGAGTCCCAGACGGCACATGTTTCACAGGAGGACGAGGAGAAGCGATGACCGCATCGACCACACGCAGCAGTGACCACACCGGCCCCGGGCCGCACCCCGTCAGCGGTGGGCCGATCGTGCAATTACCTACGGCTTTCGGTGATTTTGTGGCACAGGCGTGGACAGACCTTGAGACCGGCCACGAGCACCTCGCCGTGAGCTCCCCGAATCCGCCCAAGGGTGGCCGCGCGCCGCTGGTGCGGTTGCATTCCGAGTGCCTGACCGGTGATGTTTTCGGTTCCTACCGCTGCGACTGCGGCGAGCAGCTGGCATTTGCCCTGGAGCTCATCCACGCAGAAGGAGGTACCCTGCTCTACCTGCGTGGCCAAGAGGGCCGTGGAATCGGCCTGGCCAACAAGATCAAGGCTTACGCGCTGCAGGCAGCCGGGTTCGACACTGTGGAGGCCAACGAACAGCTCGGCCTGCCGGTGGATGCACGTTCTTACACGGCGGCAGGGCAGATCCTGGCCGAGATGGGACTGCACGAGGTCAGGTTGCTCAGCAACAACCCGGACAAGCAAAACCGCCTGGCGCAAGCCGGTGTAACGGTTGTGGAGATGGTTCCTACGGAGGTTCCTTCCCGCGAACAGAACCTGCGCTACCTGCAGACCAAGAAGGACCGGATGGACCACCGGTTGGCACTCGAAGTCGAGCCAGTCAGCAACGGCAAGACACCGGCAGCCCTCCCCTTTGACAACAATCAAGACTGAACGGATTCATAGCAAATATGAGCGGCCACGGCGCACCCACTATTGACCTCACTACCCTCAACCCCGAGGAAACTTCGCAGCTGAAGCTGGCCATTGTTGCGGCGAGCTGGCACACACAGATCATGGACGGACTGGTTGACGGTGCCCTCCGCGCAGCCAAGGAAGCCGGCATCGCTGAACCCACGCTGCTGCGGGTTCCGGGCAGCTTTGAGCTCCCGGTTGCCGCGGCCAGGCTCGCACCGCACTTCGACGCCGTCGTAGCCCTCGGCGTGGTGATCCGCGGCGGAACGCCGCACTTCGACTACGTCTGCCAGGCTGCGACGTCGGGACTCACCGATGTCAGCGTCCGCACCGGCGTACCGGTGGGCTTCGGCGTCCTTACCTGCGACACCGAGCAGCAGGGCATCGACCGTGCCGGCCTTCCCGGTTCCAAGGAGGACAAGGGCCACGAAGCGGTGACCGCCGCCTTGGCCACGGCCGTGACACTGAAGCAGTTCAGCTAGAAGCATTGGTTCGAAGGGGATGTTGGTGTGTCTTCACTCACATCCCCTTCGTCATGCAACGCCCCAGGAAGCGGTGGCCGCCCCCGAGCAAGTAGTCTGGAGGGCGTGAAGAATTTCGAGACGCTGTTCGCAGAACTGAGTGAGAAAGCAGCGACCCGCCCGGCAGGTTCGCGCACGGTTGCCGAACTGGACTCCGGAATCCACGGCATCGGCAAAAAGGTGGTCGAAGAGGCCGCCGAAGTCTGGATGGCCGCGGAGTACGAATCGGACGAAGCCGCCGCTGAGGAAATTTCCCAGTTGCTGTACCACCTGCAGGTCCTCATGCTTGCCAAGGGCCTCAGCCTGGAAGACGTTTACAAGCATCTCTAGCCACGCCGCTCCGCTTGCCTGTTGCGGAGCCCCCTGCGTGGCCAAGGTGCCTGAAAACCTCCATTCCAAAAAGAAAGTCTCCCAATGCTCCGTGTAGCAGTCCCCAATAAGGGATCCCTGTCCGAAGCCGCCTCGGCAATGTTGTCCGAGGCCGGTTACCGTCAGCGACGCGACTCCCGTGAACTGGTCATGGTTGATCCCGACAATGACATTGAGTTCTTCTTCCTGCGTCCCCGCGACATCGCTGTCTATGTAGGCCAGGGAACCTTGGACGTCGGCATCACCGGCCGTGACCTCTTGCTTGACGCAAAGGTCGAAGCCGAAGAACTTCTTCCCCTGGGCTTTGCCCCGTCCACATTCCGGTTCGCCGGCCCCGTCGGTGAATTCACCGGCGTCGAGCAGCTTGAAGGCAAGCGCCTGGCCACCAGCTACGACGGACTCCTGCGCGACTACCTCGCCGAACGCGGCGTGAACGCCAAGGTGGTCCGCCTGGACGGGGCCGTGGAATCTTCCGTGCGCCTCGGCGTGGCGGATGCCATCGCCGACGTCGTTGAAACCGGGAACACCCTCAAAGCTGCCGGGATGGAGATCTTCGGAGATCCCATCCTGAAGTCCGAGGCCGTGCTGATTCGTCGCTCCGGTTCCGGTGGCGCTGCCAATGGAACGGCCAAGGAAATCGAGATCCTCATTCGTCGCTTGCAGGGAGTCCTTGTGGCCCGCCAGTACGTGCTGATGGATTACGACATCCGCAAAGACCTGGTGGAAGACGCAGCGGCCCTTACCCCGGGCCTCGAGTCGCCTACGGTTTCGCCCCTTCGCGATTCCGAGTGGGTTGCCGTGCGGTCCATGGTTCCCAAGAAGGAAACCAACCGCATCATGGACGAACTGTACGACCTCGGCGCGCGCGCCATCCTGGTCAGCAGCATCCACGCCTGCCGTATCTGATCCAACGCGGCCACCTCACGCCGCGTCGCAAACGTCAGAACGCATTCCCAGCAGATAGCAGAATTTAGGAGCAGCACATGGCTGTAGCCGTACGCGTCATCCCATGCTTGGACGTCGATGCAGGCCGCGTGGTCAAGGGCGTCAACTTCGAAGGCCTCCGCGACGCCGGTGATCCGGTGGAACTCGCTCACCGGTACGACCATGGCGGGGCCGATGAACTGACATTCCTGGACGTCACAGCCTCGTCCGGCAACCGGGAAACTACGTTCGACGTCGTTCGCCGCACCGCAGAGGAAGTGTTCATTCCCCTGACCGTAGGCGGCGGCGTCCGTGGTGTTGCCGAGGTGGACAAGCTCCTGCGTTTCGGCGCGGACAAGGCGTCCATCAACACCGCTGCCGTTGCCCGGCCCGAGGTAATAGATGAGATCACCCGTCATTTTGGTTCTCAGGTCCTGGTGCTCTCCGTGGATGCGCGCCGTACCCGCGAAGGTGACCAGCCGACGTCGTCCGGTTTTGAGGTGACCACCCACGGTGGCCGCACCGGCACTGGAATCGACGCCGTAGCCTGGGCCAAAGAAGCAGCTGATCGGGGTGTGGGAGAGATTCTGCTCAACTCGATCGATGCTGACGGCACCAAGGACGGCTTCGATCTTGAATTGATTCGCCTGGTTCGTGCCGCAGTGAACATCCCCATCATCGCTTCCGGCGGGGCCGGTGTACCTGCCCATTTTCCGCCCGCGGTGGAGGCAGGCGCCGACGCCGTTCTGGCAGCATCAGTGTTCCACTTTGGCCCGGATGACATGATTGCCCAAGTCAAGACTGCAATTCGTGAGGCGGGCTTCGAGGTCCGCTAGGCGCCGGGGTTTTAACAGCAATGGAGGCTCACCTGCACGGTGACCCTCCATTGCTGTTTAAAGGCCGATGTCTGCGGACTGCAAAAGCGCGACGGCGTCCGGCTGGCCTTCGAAGGTGACAAGGGCCTGGCTGGTGCGGCCATGGGCGTGCATGAGCAGTTCGCCGGGCTCGCCGACGATTGCTACGGAGACGGGAGCACGCTTGGCCACGTGGCGGGGCCCGGTGGGGCGCACAAGCACGATGCCGAGATCCACGCCCCGGTAAAGGAATGCTGCGCGTTTGATCAGTTCGTCCCAGAGGGCGTCGGAGTAGGCTTCATCCAAGGCCCGAGGCGCCCAGCGGTCGCCGGCACGGCGAATGTCTTCTGTGTGTACGAAGTACTCAATAAGGTTTGAGGTCTCGTCCAGGGCTTTGATCTTCAAAGGGGACAGCGCGGGCGGGCCACCGCGGAAGGTCTTGACGAGGTCTGCGTAGGCGTCCGAGCTCTTCAGCTTCTCGGCCAGCTTGGACGTTGCTTTCTCGGAAGCCTTGCCCAGGCTGGGAATCAGGAGACCCAAGCCAACTGCAATCTTCCGTTCCCGCAAGTACAAATGCGCGGCAAGATCCCGGGTCAACCACCCTTCGCAGAGCGTGGGGGAGTCAGGCCCGGCCGCCAGCAGGGTTTCGGCCAGTACTTCTCGGGAAGGATCGACGAAATGCATCACTTGTGAAACTAGCACGATCAGAGCACTCTTGCGCAGTGGAACCGCCGCAGAATCCGGCTCCCGTCCAAGGCACTAGACTTGATCTGATGTCAGAGCAGTCCGCCCCCAGCCCAACTCCTGCCGCGGAGCTTTCCGGCGACCCCGTGAGCCCCTTGCCGCAGGAGATCGCCAGCGCCCTTAAACGGGATTCTTCAGGCCTCGTTGCAGCGATCGTGCAGCAGCACGACACCAACGAGGTCCTCATGCTCGGCTGGATGGATGACGAGGCACTCCACCGCACCATGACTTCCGGCAGGGTCACGTTCTACTCCCGTTCCCGCCAGGAATACTGGCGCAAGGGCGACACCTCCGGACACGTACAGTTCGTGAAGTCTGTCGCCCTTGACTGCGACGGCGATGCCCTCCTGATCCGCGTGGACCAGATCGGCGCAGCCTGCCACACGGGAACCCGGACCTGCTTCGATGGTCGCGACTTCACAGTCGTTACGGGCCACCGCGAATAAGGCACCCACCACTTTCCACTGACGCACCACCTCAGACAATAAGGCGGAGAACATAGCCATGCAGGACCTTGGAATCATCAGCCCGGGCCTGGAAGAGTTCCGCGAACTCGCCGTCCACAGCCGTGTCATCCCTGTCCGACTCAAGGTCTTGGCCGATGCCGAGACCCCTATCGGCCTGTACCGGAAGCTCGCCAAGGGGCAGCCCGGAACATTCCTCCTGGAATCCGCAGCGGTAGGCGGAGCGTGGTCCCGCTATTCCTTCATTGGTTCCAAATCCCGTGCAACGCTGACTACCAAAGACGGCGAAGCCCACTGGATCGGCGAGCCGCCGGTGGGCGTCCCGGTCTCAGGCAACCCGGTAGAAGCTGTTCGCGACACCATCGCCGCGCTACAGACTGACCGCTTCGACGGCTTGCCGCCGTTCACCTCTGGTTTGGTTGGCTTCCTGGGCTGGGAAGCCGTGCGCCACTGGGAACGACTGACGTCCCCGCCCGAGGATGACCTCCAGCTGCCGGAGATGGCACTGAACCTGGTCACCGACATGGCGGTCCATGACAATGTGGATGGTACCGTCCTCCTCATCGCCAACGCCATCAACTTTGATGACAGTTCCGAGCGGGTGGATGATGCTTGGCACGACGCTGTGGCCCGCGTGAAGGGGCTGCTGGACCAGATCAGCACACCTGTTGCCCAGCCGGTTTCCGTGCTGGAAACCGCTGCTTTGGACTTCGCTTCCAGCGTGCAGGAACGCTGGGAGGAGGCCAAGTACTTGGAAGCCATTGACCGCGGCAAGGAAGCCATTGTTGACGGCGAGGTTTTCCAGGTAGTGATCTCCAGGCGCTTCGAAATGGAGTGCGCAGCGGATCCGTTGGATGTCTACCGTGTCCTTCGTAATACCAACCCCAGCCCGTACATGTACCTCTTCAGCCTGGAGGACGCGGATGGCCGGGAATACTCGATCGTTGGTTCATCTCCGGAAGCCCTGGTGACGGTGACCGGCGAGGAAGTCATCACGCATCCCATCGCCGGTTCCCGGCCTCGTGGCAAGACGGTTGAAGCCGACAAGGCCTTGGCAACAGAACTGCTGGCCGATCAGAAAGAGCGCGCCGAGCACCTGATGCTGGTTGATCTCTCGCGCAACGATCTTTCCAAGGTCTGCGTAGCCGGAACGGTGGACGTCACGCAGTTCATGGAAGTGGAGCGGTTCAGCCACATCATGCACCTCGTGTCCACAGTGGTTGGCGAACTGGCTCCCCATGCCAAGGCCTACGACGTCCTTAAGGCGACATTCCCGGCCGGTACGCTTTCCGGCGCGCCCAAGCCCCGTGCGCTGAGGTTGCTCGACGAACTCGAACCACACCGGCGCGGGATCTACGGTGGAGTGGTTGGCTACTTGGACTTCGCCGGCGACATGGATATGGCCATTGCGATCCGGTCCGCACTGCTCCGGGAGGGACGGGCCTACGTGCAGGCAGGTGGAGGAATCGTGGCCGATTCCCATAAACCTTCCGAAGCGTTGGAGACAGTGAACAAGGCTGCGGCTCCGCTGCGGGCCGTGCACACTGCCGGGTCGCTGCAGAACATTGCCGCGGACACCGTGCGGAATGCAAACGGCTCCGACGACGGGACTCGCTCATGAGCACGGCCTCATCAGCGCCTTCGGTCAGGAAGTCACCGCGCTGGGCGCGGAAATCCACGCTGGTCCTTGCCACCACGATCCTTGCGCTGGCCGTTTTCGGAGCCACGACGCAGACCTGGATCGAGGTGCGCCTGGACCCCACAGGGGCGTCCAACAGCAATCTATATGTCCAAGGCAGCAAGGCCGCCACCGCAGTCACGGCGCTGGCCGTCGTCGCTCTGGCTGGTGGGTTGGCCGCCTCCATTGCCGGGAAGATTGCCCGCTGGATCATCGCGGTCCTCATCGTATTGTCTGCCGTCGGCATCATTCTTGCGGCGGTGACCGTGATGCTTGATCCACTTGGTGCCGCCCAGGGATCCATCGCTGCCGCCACAGGTGTCTCGGGCGGGCAGGCAGAGGCAGTGCTAACTGTGTTTCCGGCCCTCGCAATTGTTGCCGGTTCCCTCTTGGCGGTCTGCGCCATAGTCGTGCCGGTGGCCGGGCGCCATTGGACCTCTCGAACCAAGTATGACGCCGGGTCGCGGGGCAGGAAGAGCGGCAACGAACCGGTGGACGAAATTGATAGCTGGGACAGCCTCTCGCGCGGTGAAGACCCAACGTAGGCGTTCACGCTCACTTTTGGGCGTGTCCGGCGCAACAAAGCCGACATCGTCCGGGCTGGCGCCCGGCGATGTCCCGGCGGTCGTCAATAAATGGCAGAATGTAAGCAGTATTCATCCTGAGGAGATTTCACATGAGCAAAACCACAGTGTCCAACAACCAAGCGGAATCCACCATGGCCAGCCACGCTGACGCTATCGGTCACGGAAACAGCCCGGCTGCCTGGACCTGCGTTCTGGTGATGCTGGTCGGTGCTTTGATTTCCTCCATCGCGTTCGTCATCGCCAGCACCCCGATCTTCGTCGGTGGACTGGTTGTCATGGTCATCGGCCTGATCGTGGGCTTCGTCATGCGCAAGGCCGGCTACGGAGTTGGCGGCAGCAAGCTGCAGAACAACGGCCACTAATCGTGACCGTTCTTGATGACATCATTGTTGGAGTCAAAGAGGACATGGAGGCTCGCCGCGGCGTCGTCTCCCTCGCGGAACTGAAGGAGCGCGCCGCAAGCGCTGCTCCGGCCCGTGATGCGTGGGCAGCCTTGGGCGGCCCTTCAGCCGTCCGCAACGACCTCAAAGTCATCGCTGAAATCAAGCGCCGCAGCCCCTCCAAGGGTGATCTTGCTTCCATCGTGAATCCCGCGTCGCTGGCAGTCCAGTACGCCGACGGCGGAGCTTCCGTCATCAGCGTCCTCACCGAACAGCGCCGGTTCGGCGGCTCGCTGGCGGACCTCGACGCGGTGCGTGCCGCCGTCGAAACGCCGTTGCTGCGCAAGGACTTCACTGTTGACGAGTACCAGATCTGGGAAGCCCGTGCCCATGGCGCCGACATCATCCTGCTCATTGTCGCGGCCCTGTCCGACTCGGAGCTCGCTGACTTCAGTGCGTTGAGCCACGAGCTCGGCATGAACGTGCTGGTGGAAACGCACACCGAAGAAGAAATCGAGCGTGCAGTTGCGGCGCAGGCCAAAATCATCGGCATCAATGTCCGCAACCTTAAGACGCTCGACGTCGATCGTTCCGTTTTCGGATCCTTGGCCGGTTTGATTCCGGCTGAGTCCGTCATTGTGGCGGAATCCGGCGTCCGGGGTCCCGAGGATGTCTCGCACTATGCCGCCGGCGGCGCCAACGCCATTCTGGTGGGGGAGGCGCTGGTCAGTGACTCCACGCCGCACGAACGTATCACTGAATTCAAGGCAGCCGGAGCTGCCGCCATCGCCGTCAGGAACTGAGGCAGTAACTGAATCACGGCGAATAGTTGCAAGGCAGCCCTGGCAATAGCCTGCGGCTGCCTTGTGGCACGTGGAACTACCCAATGAACTAACTGGAACAGGACGGTGAGACTGATGGTCGACGCGCCAACAGCCGGCTCAGAAGAGACTGCGGCGGACGCATTCCTCCAAGGTGGCCCTTCGCTGCGGAACGCATCGGGTCCCTACTTTGGCAGCTATGGCGGACGCTGGATGCCCGAGTCGCTCATCGCCGCCCTTGACGAAGTCCAGGACACTTTTGAGAAAGCCAAAGCTGATCCCGATTTCATCGCCCAGCTGAAGGACCTCAACAAGAACTACTCCGGCAGGCCGTCATTGCTGACAGAAGCCAAGCGCTTCTCGGAGCACGCCGGCGGAGCCCGAATCTTCCTCAAGCGCGAGGACCTCAACCACACCGGCTCGCACAAGATCAACAACGTCCTGGGCCAGGCACTTCTGGCGAAACGCATGGGCAAAACCCGCGTCATCGCCGAGACCGGTGCAGGCCAGCACGGCGTGGCCAGCGCCACCGCCGCAGCCCTGCTGGGCCTCGAGTGCGTGGTGTACATGGGTGCCGAGGATTGCCGGCGTCAGGCCTTGAACGTGGCCCGCATGCAGTTGCTCGGCGCAACAGTGGTTCCAGTGACCAACGGTTCGCAGACCCTCAAGGACGCCATCAACGATGCTCTCCGGGATTGGGTCTCCAATGTTGAGCACACCCATTACCTGCTGGGCACCGCAGCCGGTGCGCACCCGTTCCCTGCCATGGTCCGCTATTTCCACGAGGTCATCGGCGAAGAAGCCCGCAGCCAGATCCTGGAGCAAACGGGCAAGCTCCCTGACGCCATTGCTGCATGTATCGGTGGTGGCTCAAACGCGATCGGTTTGTTCCACGCTTTCCTTGATGACGCCTCCGTGAAGATCTACGGCTTCGAAGCCGGTGGCGAAGGTGTGGAGACCGGCCGCCATGCTGCAGCGATCTCCTTGGGTCGCCCAGGGGTACTCCACGGTGCCCGTTCATACCTTATGCAGGACGAAGACGGCCAAACTATAGAATCCCACTCCATCTCCGCCGGCCTGGACTACCCGAGCGTCGGTCCGGAGCACTCTTACCTGGCCGACATCGGGCGTGTCACCTACGAGGCCGTGACTGACACCGAGGCCATGGACGCCTTCAGCCTGCTGTGCCGGACCGAAGGCATCATCCCTGCCATTGAGTCCTCCCACGCGCTGGCCGGTGCCATCAAGATCGGCCATAGGCTCACCGAAGGCAAGGAAAATCCTTCCGAGGTCACAGTGATTGTCAACCTGTCCGGCCGCGGCGACAAGGACGTGGAGACTGCCGCTGCCTGGTTCAACATGTTGGATGAGGAAGGGCACGTCAAGGGCACCACGCTGTCCACGCGAAAGCCCAAGGGGCCCACCGAGCGCACGTCCGAAGCAGCCGTGGATGTCAACGAGGATCAGAACTGATGACTGAAGAATTCGCCAGCAAATCCGCTGCCGCCATTGATCGCGCCAAAGCAGAAGGACGCGCCGCCCTGGTGGGCTACCTTCCCGCGGGCTACCCAACGGTCCAGGAGAGCATCGAGGCCGGCATAGCCCTGGCCCGCAACGGTGCTGACCTCATCGAAATCGGAATCCCGTACTCCGATCCCGTGATGGACGGCCCCGTCATCCAGGCCGCAACAACTGAAGCGATTTCCAACGGATTCCGCGTGGCCAACGTCTTCGACGTCGTTGCCGGCATCACTGCCGCTACTGATGCGGCAGTTCTGGTCATGACGTACTGGAACCCCGTCATGCGCATGGGCGTCGACGAATTCGCCCGCCGTCTGGCCGAAGCCGGGGGAGCAGGGCTTATCACCCCTGACCTGGTGCCCGACGAAGCTCATGAGTGGTTCGAATCCTCGGACAGGTACGGCTTGGATCGGGTGTTCCTTGTGGCACCTTCGTCCACCCCGGAGCGGCTGGACATGACGGTGAAGGCAAGCCGTGGATTCGTGTACGCCGTCTCCATCATGGGCGTCACCGGAACGCGAACCTCCGTCAGCAGCAGCGCTGAAGACGTGGTGGCCCGAGCCCACGCAGCCGGTGCCGAGCGCGTCTGCGTAGGCCTGGGTGTCTCCAACCCGGATCACGTCCGGGAAATCGCTGCCTATGCGGACGGCGTGATCGTCGGCACCGCTTTGGTGGCGGCCCTCCGCGATGGCGGCGTGGACGCCGTCGGACAACTCACGAAGAACCTCAGCGCCGGCCTGGGCCGCGCAGTTGCAGAAGCCTAGGAAAAGGAAACAGCGAAGCGAATGCAGACCGTCCTCCACGCTGCGGCAATGGTCCCCATGAGTATCCCGAGCCCATCGTGGTCCGGTTTCGACATTCCCCTGCCGTGGGGGACGTTGCGCATCCACGCTTACGCCCTCTGCATCCTGGCGGGCATCATCGTTGGTTTGTGGCTGACCTCGGCCCGTTGGAAGCGCCGCGGCACGCCTGAAGGGAGCCTGTGGGACATCGCCATCTGGGCGATTCCGTTCGGCATCATCGGTGGCCGCCTCTACCACGTGTTCTCTTCGCCGGATGCCTACTTTGGTCCCGGTTTCGACGGCACGGGGGATCTTTCCCTGATTCCGCAGATCCAGCGTGGTGGGCTGGGTATTTGGGGGGCAGTGATCCTCGGCGCTGTTGGTGCATGGATCGGCTGCAGGCGGGCCGGAGTGAAGCTGACTGCGTTCCTTGATGCAGCTGCTCCCGGACTGTTGTTGGCGCAGGCGATCGGCCGCTTGGGCAACTGGTTCAACCAGGAACTCTTCGGCGCCCCCACAACCTTGCCTTGGGGACTCGAAATCGATGCCGCCAATGCCAATTTCCCACCGGAAATGGCTGCGGGCACACTGTTCCACCCGACGTTCCTATACGAGATGGTATGGAACATTGTTGGCGTCGCCATCCTGCTGCTGCTGGACAAGAAGTTCAACTTCCGCTGGGGCCGGCTCTTCTGGCTGTACGCCATGTACTACACGTTGGGCCGCGTCTGGATTGAAGCGTTGCGCATCGACGACGCAGAACAGATCAGCCTCTTTGGAATTACCACCAGGCTCAATGTGTGGACCAGCATCTTCGTCTTTATCGCGGCGCTGGCCATCTTCTTCATCCTTGGCAGGCGGGGCCGGCCGGTGCCCGACACCCCTTATTTGCCGGGCAGGGAGCCCGAAAAGACGGCGGAAAACGACCCCGGAGCGGTGACGAGCGTCACCAGTCATGATGTGGACGCATCTGTCTCAGATGCTGGTTCGCGTGGTAATCTCCCAGATAACCAAAGCGATCCGGGCCACGTTGACGAGCCGCAGGAATCAGCAGGGGGCACGGATGAGGACACTACGTCCAGCACCGGTTCCACATCTGCTGCTACTGCCGCAAGGAAGGCCCCCGGATCCACGCCGAAGGCAGACGACACCAAGTAGTCGCGTTCGGTAAAGGGGCAACAGAGTCACCGCTCGTAGGGCCCAGTCCACAGCGTCGTGGCACCCCGGAAACCGGATCGCAGCATACCGATGTTCACTGGTCAAGCCGGGGCCAGAGGTCTGCGTAACCGTTCGTTGCGCTGGATCGGCTGGCCTACAATTCCAATTACTAGCGCTTTGTTGTGCCCGTCACAGGGCAGGCAAGGTGGGGCCAACGTTGTCCCTTCCATACGCACGATTCCGAGGAAGGACGTCTCCCATGACCCATCTTCATAACCCCGATTGGTCCGAAAAAATCGAACCTCAGGGTGCCATGTCTCCGTTCAAGCGCTTTGCCGCGCTCCCGGAGGCTCAGGGTCTTTACAACCCTGACAAGGAGAAGGACGCCTGCGGCCTGGCTATTATTGCCACGCTCCGCGGGGAACCGGGATACGACATCGTGGAAGCGGCATTGACTGCCCTCCGCAATCTCGAACACCGCGGCGCTGTGGGCGCCGATGAAGGTACCGGCGACGGTGCGGGCCTGCTCATGCAGGTTCCGGACGAGTTCTTCCGGGCCGTCACCGAATTCGAACTGCCTGCCACGGGCCAGTATGTGGTGGGCACCGCCTTCCTTCCCGCTGAGTCCCGCGAAGCAGACAACGCGAAAGCCGGCATTGAGGCACTTGCCGCTGACGAGGGCCTGACGGTCCTCGGCTGGCGTGAGGTTCCCGTGGTGGCCGACCTCGTCGGCGCCATGGCGCGGGCCTGTATGCCGTACTTCTCACAGCCGTTCTTTGCCTCTGCCACCGGTGAGCAGCTCGAGCACAACGAGCTGGACTCCCGCGCCTGGCGTATCCGCAAGCGTGCCCAGAACAAGTTCGGCGTGTACTTCCCGTCGCTGTCCTCGCGCACCATTGTGTACAAGGGCATGCTGACCACCGCCCAGCTTGAGCCGTTCTACCCGGACCTCTCGGACAAGCGCTTCAAGACCAAGCTCGCCATCGTCCACTCGCGCTTTTCCACCAATACGTTCCCGTCGTGGCCGTTGGCGCAGCCTTTCCGTACCATCGCCCACAACGGTGAGATCAATACGGTCAAGGGCAACCGCAACTGGATGCGTGCCCGCCAGTCCCAGTTGGCCAGCCCTCTGTTGGGCTCCGTCCCCGAAGAGCTGTACCCCATCTGCACCCCCGGTGCCTCGGACTCAGCTTCCTTCGATGAGGTAGCTGAGCTGCTCTGGCTGTCCGGCCGCCCCATCACGCATTCCATCATGATGATGATCCCGGAGGCGTGGGAGAACCACGCCACCATGGATCCCGCACGCCGTGCGTTCTACGAGTACCACTCCCTGCTCATGGAGCCGTGGGATGGTCCTGCCGCTGTCTCCTTCACTGACGGTAACCTCGTGGGAGCAACGTTGGACCGCAACGGCCTGCGCCCGGGGCGCTACTGGATCACCGAGGACGGCCTCATCATCTTCGCCTCGGAAGTCGGCGTGATCGAAGTTGAGCCTTCCAACGTGGTCAAGAAGGGCCGCGTTGCTCCCGGCAAGATGTTCCTGGTGGACACCGAAGCCGGGCGAATCATCGACGACGTCGAGGTCAAGGCCGAGGTGGCCGCCGCCAATCCGTGGGCCGAGTGGCTCAAGGACAACCTGATCGACATCAACGAGCTCCCGGAGCGGGAGCACGTGGTGCACACGGCAGCATCGGTGAACATTCGTCAGCGGACCTTCGGTTACACCACCGAAGAGCTGAAGATCCTGCTCGGTCCGATGTCCCGTACCGGTGCGGAGCCCTTGGGTGCCATGGGCTCGGACACTCCGGTAGCCGTGCTCTCCAAGCGTCCGCGCCTGTTGTTCGACTACTTCGTACAGTCCTTCGCCCAGGTCACCAACCCTCCGTTGGATGCCATCCGCGAAGAGCTGGTTACGTCATTGAAGTGCGCCATCGGCCCCAACGGCAATCTCCTGGACGGCAAGCAGGTCCGCCAGCCGCAGATCTCCCTGCCGTTCCCCGTGATCAACAACGATCAGCTCGCCAAGATCGCGAATATCGAAAGTCCCGACGGCGATCGCATCGCCATGAAGGTCCGTGGCCTTTACCGCCCCGAGGGTGGGGAAGCAGCACTCCGTGCACGCCTGACCGAAATCTGCGAGCAGGTTTCCGGTGCGATCAACCGTGGCGTGCAGTATGTTGTGCTGTCCGACCGCGACTCCAACGCGCAGTGGGCTCCCATTCCTTCGCTTCTGCTGGTCAGTGCCGTCCACCACCACCTGCTCCGCAGTGCAAACCGTACCAAGACCGCGCTCGTGGTGGAGGCCGGTGACGTCCGCGAGACGCACCATGTGGCAGTACTGATCGGTTACGGCGCTTCTGCCGTCAACCCGTACTTGGCCATGGAATCGGTGGAACAGCTGATCTCCAACGGCGACGTCACAGGCGTCACTGCGGAAGACGGCGTCTACAACCTCATCAAGGGCCTTGGCAAGGGTGTCCTGAAGATCATGTCCAAGATGGGCATCTCCACTGTGGCTTCCTACACCGGCGCCCAGACCTTCGAGGCGCTGGGCCTGTCCCAGGAACTCGTGGATGAATTCTTCTCCGGAACGCACTCCCAGTTGGGCGGCGTAGGCCTGGACGTCATCGCAGCCGAAGTTTCGGCACGCCACCAGATGGCGTACCCGGAGGGCGGCATCGAGCACCCGCACCAGCCGCTGCTCGGCGGCGGCGAGTACCAGTGGCGCCGCGACGGCGAGCCGCACCTCTTCAACCCTGAGACGGTATTCCGCCTGCAGCACGCCACCCGCGAACGCCGGTACGACATCTTCAAGTCCTACACCAAGGGCATTGACGATCAGTCCGAGAACCTGATGACCCTCCGTGGGCTCCTCAAGTTCAAGGACGGCGTCCGTCCGGCTGTTCCGCTCGAGGAAGTGGAGCCCGTCTCCAGCATCGTCAAGCGTTTCTCTACGGGCGCCATGAGCTACGGCTCCATTTCCAAGGAAGCCCACGAGACCCTTGCAATTGCCATGAACCGTTTGGGCGCCAAGTCCAACACCGGTGAAGGCGGCGAGGACGTTGACCGACTGCTGGATCCGGAACGCCGCTCTGCCATCAAGCAGATCGCCTCGGGCCGCTTCGGTGTCACCAGCTTGTACCTGACCAACGCCGACGACATCCAGATCAAGATGGCACAGGGTGCCAAGCCCGGCGAAGGCGGCCAGTTGATGGCCCAGAAGGTCTACCCGTGGGTAGCCCGGACGCGTCACTCAACACCCGGCGTCGGACTGATTTCCCCGCCCCCGCACCACGACATCTACTCGATCGAAGACCTCGCTCAGCTCATCTATGATGCCAAGCGCGCCAACCCTTCGGCCCGGGTCCACGTGAAGCTGGTTTCGGAAGTCGGGATCGGCACGGTGGCGTCCGGCGTCACCAAGGCGAAGGCCGACGTCGTGCTTGTTTCAGGTCACGACGGCGGTACCGGCGCCTCGCCGCTGAACTCGCTGAAGCACGCGGGCGTGCCGTGGGAACTCGGTCTTGCCGAGACCCAGCAGACCCTCATGCTCAACGGTCTGCGCGACCGCGTGGTGGTTCAGGTTGACGGCCAGCTCAAGACGGGCCGCGACGTTGTCATTGCCGCCCTGCTTGGTGGCGAGGAATACGGCTTCGCGACTGCTCCGCTGGTGGTTTCCGGCTGCATCATGATGCGCGTTTGCCACTTGGACACCTGCCCTGTGGGCGTTGCCACGCAGAATCCTGAGCTTCGCGCCCGGTTCAACGGCAAGCCCGAGTTCGTGGTCAACTTCTTCGAGTTCCTCGCGGAAGAAGTCCGCGAAATCCTGGCCGAGCTCGGTTTCCGGAGCCTGGAAGAGGCAATCGGCCACGCCGAGGTCCTCGATACCCGCGAAGCGATCAACCACTGGAAGGCCGAAGGGCTGGATCTCGATCCCATCCTTCACGGGCTCGAGTTCGACGACGACGTGCCGCTGCGCAACATGACCGGCCAGAACCATGAACTGGACAAGCACTTCGACCAGCGGCTGATCACCATGGCGCAGGAAGCACTCAGCGACCGGATGCCGGTCAAGATCTCCCTGGACGTCATCAATACGGACCGGTCCGTAGGTACGATGCTGGGCCACGTTGTGACCAAGACATTCGGCATTGATGTCCTGGCAACCGACACGATCGATGTGACCCTCAACGGAACTGCGGGCCAGTCCCTCGGGGCCTTCCTGCCTGCCGGTATTACGCTGCGCCTGTTCGGCGACTCCAACGACTATGTGGGCAAGGGCCTTTCCGGTGGTCGCATCATTGTTCGCCCGGATCGCACCAACGTCTTCCAAGCGGAACGCAACGTCATTGCCGGCAACGTCATCGGTTATGGCGCCACGAGCGGCGATATGTTCCTGCGCGGTCAGGTTGGCGAACGCTTCCTGGTCCGTAATTCCGGTGCGACTGCGGTCGTCGAAGGTATTGGCGATCATGGCTGCGAGTACATGACCGGCGGCCAGACGCTGATCATCGGCCGCACGGGCCGCAACTTCGGTGCCGGCATGTCCGGCGGTACTGCCTATGTGCTGGACCTGCAGCCGGAGCGCGTGAACAAGCTGGCCCTCGATAGCGGTGAACTCCAGCTCCTGGAGCTCGACGCCGAGGACCGCGACATCGTTCACGGCCTGCTGACCAAGCATGTTGAGGAAACCGAATCCGTCCTGGCCGGCCGTCTGCTCGAAAACTTCGACGACACCGCCGCCCGTATCACCAAAGTGCTGCCGCGCGACTACGCCGCAGTCCTGCAAACCCGTCTCGACGCCATCGAAGAGGGCCTTGACCCCGATGGCGAAGAAGTATGGTCTCGAATCCTGGAGGTAACCGGTGGCTGATCCACGCGGATTTCTGAAAGTCCGGCAGCGCGAGACGCAGCCACGCCGTCCCGTTCCCGTCCGCATCATGGACTGGAAAGAAGTGTACGAAGCGCAGGAAAAGGGCGTCCTGAAGAGCCAAGCCGGGCGCTGCATGGACTGCGGCGTTCCGTTCTGCCACCAAGGCTGCCCGCTGGGTAACCTCATTCCCGAGTGGAACGACCTCGTGTGGCGGGACAAGGGTGAAGAAGCGATTGAGCGCCTTCACGCTACAAACAACTTCCCGGAGTTCACCGGCCGTCTGTGCCCTGCACCCTGCGAAGCGTCCTGTGTGTTGGGAATCAACCAGCCCGCCGTGACCATCAAGCAGGTTGAAGTTTCGATCATCGACCAGGCCTTCGACAACGACTGGGTCCAGCCACTGCCTCCCACGCGCCTCACCGGCAAGACGGTGGCCGTGGTGGGTTCCGGTCCCGCCGGCTTGGCCGTGGCACAGCAGTTGACCCGAGTGGGCCACACTGTTGCTGTGTACGAGCGCGACGACAAGATCGGCGGCCTTCTCCGCTACGGCATCCCCGACTTCAAAATGGAGAAGGAACAGGTTGATCGCCGTTTGGAGCAGATGAAGGCCGAAGGCACGCGCTTCCGGACCGGCGTCGCTGTCGGCACCGACGTGACCTGGGAGCAGTTGCGACGCCGTTACGACGCCGTCGTGGTCGCCACCGGCGCTACCGTTCCTCGTGACCTGCCCATCCCGGGCCGCGACCTTGAGGGTGTCCATTTCGCCATGGATTACCTGGTGCCTTCCAACCGCAAGGTGGCGGGGGAGAACCCCGAGAACCACATTGATGCTCGCGGCAAGCATGTCGTGATCCTCGGTGGTGGCGATACCGGTGCGGACTGCATCGGTACTGCGCACCGCCACCAGGCTGCTTCGGTGACCACGCTCGCGATCGGCAAGCAGCCGCCCGCGGAACGTGCCACCCACCAGCCGTGGCCGACGTTCCCCACCCTTTTCGAGGTCGCCAGCGCCCACGAAGAAGGCGGCGAGCGTACCTACCTTGCATCAACCGTTGAGTTCGTTGGGGAAAACGGCAAACTCACCGGCGTCAAAGTTGCTGAGACCGAGTTCGTGGACGGCAAACGCCTGCCCAAGGCCGGTACAGAACGGATTATTCCAGCTGACCTCGTGTTCTTGAGCCTTGGCTTTACCGGTGCTGAGCCGGCGGGCATCACGGAGCAGGTCAGTGCAGAATTCGACGGTCGGGGCAACGTTGCCCGCGACGGCTACTACATGACGAACACCGAGGGTGTGTTCGTTGCCGGTGATGCCGGACGTGGCCAGTCACTGATTGTGTGGGCCATTGCGGAAGGCCGTGCGTGCGCGGCTGCAGTGGACAGGTTCCTGATGGGAAGCACCATCCTCCCGGCACCGGTCGCCCCCACCGACCGGGCGATAGCGGTCTTATAGCGCCGGCAGGAACACTTCTTTTACTCAATCAGCATGACTACTTAGGGTAGGTATATGAGACGCGCGAAAATTGTGGCAACTTTCGGCCCGGCTATCTCCAGCTTCGACAACACCCTCGCGGTGCTGGAGGCCGGCGTCGACGTTGCTCGCATGAACATGAGCCACGGCGACTACTCCGTGCATGACACCACCTATGAAAACGTCCGCAAGGCTGCCGCCCAACTCGGCAAGCCCGTGGCCATTATGGCCGACCTCCAAGGACCCAAGATCCGTCTGGGTCGCTTTGTTGATGGCCCGCACGAGCTGGCCGTGGGCGACACCTTCACCATCACCACAGAAGATGTCCCCGGTACCAAGGACATCTGCTCCACCACACTGAAGAGCCTCACCGAAGACGTCAACGTGGGCGACGCCCTGCTCATTGACGACGGCAAGGTGGCGCTGCGCGCAATCGAGGTTGACGACGTCAAAGTTGTTGCCATCGTGACGGTTGGCGGCAAGGTCTCCAACAACAAGGGCATCAACCTGCCCGGTGTTGCCGTCAACGTCCCCGCATTGAGCGAAAAGGACGAGGACGACCTCCGTTGGGCCCTCAAGCGCGGTGCAGACCTCATCGCACTCTCCTTCGTGCGTGATGCCTCAGACATCAAGCGCGTTCACGAGATCATGGATGAAGAAGGTCGCCGTGTCCCGGTGATCGCCAAGATCGAGAAGCCGCAGGCCGTGGAGCAGCTCCACGAAATCATCGACGCCTTCGACGCCATCATGGTTGCCCGTGGCGACCTCGGTGTCGAATTGCCGCTCGAAGAGGTGCCGATCGTCCAGAAGCGCGCTATTGAACTGGCACGCCGCTGGGCCAAGCCGGTCATCGTGGCCACCCAGGTCCTCGAGTCCATGATCGACAACCCGCGTCCGACCCGCGCCGAGGCTTCCGACTGCGCCAACGCAGTTCTCGACGGCGCCGACGCAGTGATGCTCTCCGGCGAAACTTCCGTGGGCCAGTACCCCATTGAAACCGTCAAGGTCATGGCCCGGATCATCGAGTCCACCGAAGTCCACGGCCTTGAGCGCGTCCCCCCGCTGGGCACCAAGCCCAAGACCCGCGGTGGCGCCATCACCCGTGCCGCCGTCGAAATCGCCGACCAGCTGGACGCCAAGTACATCTGTACTTTCACCCAGTCCGGTGACTCGGCACGACGCCTCTCGCGCCTGCGTCCGGTCAAGCCGGTCTTCGCGTTCACGCCGGTTGAGCACGTCTGGAACCAGCTGGCACTCACTTGGGGCATCCAGCCGGTCCTGGTTCCCTCCGTGGGCCACACCGACGAAATGACCGCACAGGTGGACAAGAGCCTCCTCCAGATGGATCTTGTGGACGAAGGCGACCTGGTTGTCATCGCTGCCGGTTCCCCTCCGGGACAGGCCGGTTCCACGAACTCGCTGAAGGTCCACAAGGTAGGCGACCTCGCCGACACCTCCAAGACCGACGACGGTTCACGCAAGGAACCCGTTGGTCCGTGGCCGGAAAAGAAGTCCAAAGCCAAGGCCTAGTCCTTCGGTTTCCTGAATGCGGGCCCCGCCGTTTGGCGGGGCCCGCATTTTTTGTTGGCTTTAAAGCTAAGAACGACGGCGGCCGCCCACCTCGTGTGAGGTGAGCGGCCGACGTCGTGTGTTTATCGCTTGGGGCGTTAGTTGACCTGGTTGATGATGGTTTCGGCAACCTCACGCATGCTGAGGCGGCGGTCCATGGAGGTCTTCTGGATCCAACGGAAAGCTTCCGGCTCCGTCAGGCCCATCTTGGTGGTCAGGAGGCTCTTGGCGCGCTCTACGAGCTTGCGCGTGGCGAACTGCTCCTGGAGGTCCGAAACCTCGTTCTCGAGGGCCTTGATCTCCTCATGGCGGGAGAGGGCGATCTCGATGGCCGGGATGAGGTCCGCGGGGGAGAACGGCTTGACGACGTACGCCATGGCGCCGGCGTCGCGGGCGCGCTCCACCAGTTCCTTCTGGCTGAAAGCGGTCAGCAGGACCACAGGGGCGATGCGTGCCTTGACGATCTTCTCAGCCGCCGAGATGCCGTCCATGACGGGCATCTTCACGTCCATAAGGACAAGGTCAGGCTTGAGTTCTTCTGCCAGCTGCACAGCTTTCTCGCCGTTGTCTGCCTCGCCGACGACGTCGTACCCCTCGCCCTTCAGAATCTCGATAATGTCCAGGCGGATGAGGGTCTCATCCTCGGCTACGACAACGCGTCGGGCCGGCTGGGCTGTGGACGTGGACTCCGTCTGTTCGGTCACGGGATCTCCTTGAAAAGGTTCGGCGGGTTCATGTCCATCTTAGTGTGGACTCTTTGATGGCTGGTTTTTGTTGCATCAGCGCGCCCGGTTCTTTGAATCAGCCTATCTGCATGTAGAGTAGTTTCGCGTGCTGGGAAAGGATCGCGTTGCTCACAGAAATGAGAGCAGTCAGCGAGAGTTTACTTCCCGGTAATCCGCGCCCGAGTGGCGGAATTGGCAGACGCGCTGCACTCAAAATGCAGTATCGAAAGGTGTGTGGGTTCGAGTCCCACCTCGGGCACTGTAATGTCGCAGGTCAGGGGCCTATATGGCCCCTGACTGTTGACAAAACCCCCAAATCTGTTGACACGGAACTAGCATTTTTATGTGGCTAGTATCCGGAAACGCGTCAAAAAGGACGGCTCTTCGTCCTTCATGGTGGTCTGGCGAGACCCCAAAATCCGGAAGCAGCAGGGCATTACTGTCGACTCTGCGCATGAGGCCGAAACGCTCAAGCGATTGCTCGACGCGAACGGCCAATCCTTTGAGATCGCCCAGCAGGCACTTCTGGACAACAGGGCGAAGATACCCACGGTTGGGGAAGTCATTCAGGAGCACATCGACCTCCTGATCCGGCCGTCGAGCGGGACCGTCAAGACGTATCAGACGATGCTTGATCTCCATGTGAAGAAGGTCATTGGCCACGTCCCCGTCGACAAGCTGGATTATCGGATGATCGCCTACTGGGTGAAGTCGATGATGGCTAAAGGACGCTCACCGAAGACGATCAAGAACGTGCACGGCCTGATTTCTGCGTCGATGAACACCGCAGAGATGCTTGGCTACATCACTCGCAATCCATGCCGCGGCGTCCAGCTGCCGAGCGTCGAGAAGGCCGAGGACGAGATGATGTTCCTCACCCATGCCGAGTTCGGTCTGATTATGGACGGTATGGGGCAGCGCTACCGGGACTTCACCAACTTCTTGGTCATGACCGGGACACGTTTCGGGGAGGCGACGGCGCTGACTGTTGCTGACATCGATTTGCTGGGCAAGCCGGCCACGGCTCGGATCAACAAGGCATGGAAGCGGGACGGGCAGAACCAGTTTTACATCGGGCCGACGAAGACAGGGGCAGGCAAGAGGACCATCGGGTTGAATCCTGCCCTGGTTGACCTGCTGATTCCGTTGGTGGCTGGGCGGCCGAGTAGCGACTTGCTGTTCACGACGCCGAAGGGGGAGCGGATCGTACACAAGCTGTTCTGGCACCACTATTGGGTGCCGGCAGTGAAGGCTGCCCAGGCTCGGGGACTTCGGAAGAACCCACGAATTCACGATCTACGACACACGCATGCTTCCTGGCTAATTCAGGACGGCGTCCCTATCTTCACGATCTCGCGTCGGTTGGGGCACGCCTCGACTAGGACGACTGAGGGCGTTTACGGGCATCTGATGCCGGAGGCGCTGCAGGCTGGGGCGGACGCGACGGAGCGGTCGGTGTCGGCGTTTATGCGCTGATGCGGCCGGGCCCGTTATCGGTCTTCTAGGAAGCCATGCGGTTACTGGCCCTAGTCCCGATGAGCCGAGTGTTGGCGTTGGTTCACGCGCGGAGAACTGAGAGCAGCACTGCCGAGAACGGGCAGCCGTCATAGGCCAAGAAAATCAGCCCGCGCCTGACGGCAAGGGGCTGATCTTGATGGTCAGAGTCTACGCGGTCCGGTGACTTCACATGGACGATGTCCTTCCCGGAACATAAGCCGGCTATTGGTCGATTGTCAGCTGCGGATCACCCTCGGTGGCGAATTTGTCTACCAGCAAGAAAGCCTTGCCCCGTTCGTTGAGCGTCAGTTCGAGGCGGAAGTAGTCAACTTCACCTTCGGCGTTCCTATAGGGACGGATACCGTTGGCAATTCGCCGCGCCTCCAGTCATCAAACGACTCGGTGAAAAACTGGTCAGCCTCATCCCAAATTGAGCACTCCGCCTCGTACTGGTCATACTCCGCATCGACATAGGTTTCCTCGTGGACATCGAGGTCGGCCCAGGCAAACAGCTTCGCTACCGCATCAGCGTAACTCCTTGGTCCCACAAAGAACTGCCAGGTGACAAGTTCTTCTGGAATGTGGCCGTCCTCGTGATCGATGCCAATCGAGATCGAACCATGACCCGAAGACTTGTTGATCCATTCCTCCATATCGACGAGAAGGCGCGTACCACCCGCGAGCATCTCCATCCAGGGACTCGCAAGCTGGAGTTCGCGGATTCGGAGAACATAGGGGTCACCGGCCGCAGCATCCGTGAGCGGAATCCGGGCTGTCTCATCAAGCAAATGGTCCGCTGACACAAGCAGCTTCCAGCCACCGGTCGTCGTTTCGACGGGAGTGTCACGATTGACTAGCTGCCAGTGGCACTTTTTCGTCTCAGGGTGGAAGGGGACAACAACAACTGGCAGCGAGTGGTTCGTTCAGTAGTGGACATGTGCTGCACCAGGCCGGAACCATCAGCCTCCGGGACCAGGTTCACTGAACCAGCTTTTGCCACCCTTGATCTGGAGAGCCAGGAGCCGACCACCCACATTCTCACCGTCTACGAGCTCCGCGTGAGCATCTATACCGTAGTCCTCGGTAGGCTGAACGCGAAAGAGCCATCCGAGCTCATCTTCGATGGCAAGACGTGTGTGGGTCAGACCTGCACTGCCGACTTTGGCACTAGGTTTACGGCGCATCACGGATCCATCTTGCCGCACTGCGGGCCAAACATGATGAAAGCGTGCGGCGCACGGCCAACCGGATTTGCCACTCTGAACAGCAGTTGTTGAGCCCCGACGAAAGAGGAAGAAATCCCTTCTTTGTCCGTCGGTACCGGACCCCTAGCCCTCGAGGTCGATGAGCCCGACGGTGTCGAGAAGAAGGCCAACCTCCAGCGTCAAGTCCGCTGCCCTCAACCCCTCGAAATACCGATGCGAGTCAATGGCGGGCTGCCAATCGAAGGTGTAGCGGAGGGTGAGACTGAACAGCAGCAGATCCGCTAATAAGCGTGTGGTTCTCCCGTTCCCATCCACGAAAGGATGCACGCTGACAAGCCGGTGGTGTGCGGTCATCGCCACCCAAGCAGGATCCAAAGCATCCTGCTCTACCCAGAACTCGATATTGCCGACCTGAGCAGCCAACTGCTCCCGGATCTGCTCTGGAGCCACCCCGATAGTGACCCCCCGGGCTCGGATTTGCCCTGCCCACTTCCAGATCCGGGAGTAGCAGTTTTTGTGAAGGGTCTCGAGGACACCGTCCCTGGCGAGGTCGAGCGCCGTGATCGCACCCTCGCCGATGGCGGACATCATCTCGGCCTGAACCGCTGAAATGGCATTGGCCTCGGCCTCATATACCTGCAGCTTGTTGTCGAAAGACACCCCGTCCACGAATGCAGTTGCGTCTTCCGGATCGACCGGTGTGCTGTCGTATGCCGGGCTCACCTCGCCGTCGTACCATCCGCAATATCATCCGGCGGATAACGGCGGTTCCTGTTACGCATGCGGATCGAGAGCACATCTGCGACGGCCTTCCTCGATTCCTCAGTGGACTTCACAACAATGTGCTCCGGCTGGACGGCACGATCCTCGATGGCCATCGAAGCTGCCACCTGCTCGGCAATGACCCGTCTGTCCACTGTGACCGGCTTCATGATCGGCTGAATCTCAAAGGGCTCGAACGAGAAGTCCCGATGGGTGGTTTTGACTATCGCTACGCGCTTGACCAGGCCCGCTGTGTACTTGACCTTCTTCATCCCGCCTCCTTCCGCTGCTCACTGTTCACAGTCTACGTCGGCACCGTCAACCCGGCAGCAGGCAGAGGCCCGGTTGCCGGGGTCCCGTTTTTGCTGGATGTCGCAGGTGGCTCGTCAGATCGGCACAGCCGATCCGGATCTGGCCTCGAAGGACGGTCCTGGCTCCACCCCGACCAGAAGGAGCAGGACGATGAGCCACGACGACCACAAGTGCAGCCTGGCCCAGCTGGAGCGGGCGCTCGAGGTGCTCGATACCAAGCTGAAGCGCCTGGAGCTGCAGGCTCCGATACGGCTCCGTGCGATTGGCGGTTTCGCGCTCATGAAGTACGGCATCCGCGCTGCCGACCGTGCGTTCACCATCGACATCGACAGTGTCACAGCTGACTTCGCGCCAGAGGTCATGGCGGCCATCCACGATGTGGCCGACGAACTGAACCTGGAGCGCGACTGGATCAACAACGACAACGTGATGGACGGCGACGACGCTGAGCTCGTGGCGTCGATTTACCAGGCACGCTGGATCGACGACGACACCGCGTACGAGTGCATTAAGCTGCAGTTGGCGAGCATTCCCACATTGACCCGCGCCAAAATCATCGCCCTGGACACCGCCGAGTTCTCAGGCCGTGCACAGGACCTGCCGGATCTCCTGGAGCTGCTTCGATTCCAGGGCATCACCACGGCTGCCCGGTTCGATGCTACCTACCCGGATCCGTACGAGGAGTACCCAGCCGCACGCGAGGCCGTACAGGCATGACGCACGGCATCGGTCGACCGCCTGAGACACGCGCCGGCGCTGAGGGGCGTCAGGCCGTCCAGACCACTGAAGGAAGTTGGAATATGACCTTCAAAGAGTTTCCTGCACAGCCAGGCCAAAATTAGTCAGGGTAGCACGTTGATTATGCAATCACATGTCAATTGATCATTGTGAAAGGATAACTAAATCTACTTGCGTAAAGAGCATCTGATGTCTTAGGCTCCCGTTTAGGGGAACTGGATTTTCCCTATCGCTTTCAGGTAAAGGGGGTGAAACAAGGATGAAAAAGACTTACGTTAAGCCGGCTCTCAAGAAGGTCGACATTTTCAAGGCACCCTTCTACACAAACATCTAATCTGACTACGGCGGGCTCATTGTAATCAATGAGTCCGCCGCCTCTAACTATTGGAGCTATTTTGGAAATCTCGTTCGAGAAGCCGGTGGGTAGATTCGATGTGCGGCCGCAGATAGTTGCGGATGATCTATATCTTGTTCATGGACACGACGCTTTTCAGCTAGGGGAAATCGAGGCTCGCATATGGAGCCTATGCGACGGCGATCACTCGGTGGATGACATTGCCCAGATGATTTCCACTGAATATGAAGTTGGGCTTGAAGTAGCCAAAAATGACGCTTCAGAGTTCATTGACAGCTTGCGGAACAGCGACCTTCTCGACAAGTGACGCAGATCGCCAAACTCGAGCGCAGGCAGCTCTCGTCCTTGTGCCTGGTTATATCCGGGGTAGTGTTCGTGGCCATATGGTTCACACGCGAAACGCCGCTGCTAGCTCTGGCGCTTAGTGCCGTAGGGATAGTTTCTTGGGCGTATGTGGAACTCCGTCGATACATCGCCAACTTATGGCTTCGAAGAGCGCTCAAAGCACTTCCGTATTTCATGCCTGTGATGGTGGTTGGCATCGACCTACAGGGAACGCTTTTGGGTATTGCTGTTGGCATAGCACTTGGTGCGACCCTGCTGGCGCTTCAGTCGAAAAACCTGCGTATAGCCTTGGATCGACGTCTGCTCGGCTTGATGCCCCGACCAACGAGGACTGAGGCCTTTACTGAGTCGATGTTCTTCTTGCTCCCCAGCGTGGCTCAGGAATACTTCCATCGACAGGCTTGGCTTTATGTTCTTATTCTACAAACTGGAGTATGGCCCTGGGTAGCGGTCCTTTTCACATCCATAATGTTCTCCGTCGAGCATCTAGTGGGCGGCGGCGGACACACAACGCCCTCGCTAATCAACCTAACCAGATGGTTCGGGATGGGCGTACTGCTCGCAACGGCCGTGTTACTCACCGGTCAGATTTGGCCGGCAATAATCTGCCACGCAATGGTAAATGCCCCGGCCGCGATTCAACCGCACCTGAGAGGGAAACTTTAGATAATGATCATCCAGCCAGAAGAATTTCGGAATCCCGCTGTTCAAGCCGACTTACTAAAGTTTGTTCCCAGTGAGATCGTCGAAAACGCGGTTATTTTCGTGGCGGGATCTTTGGTTCATGGTTATGGGAATGCGACATCCGATATCGATATTATCGCCATCCATCGCGAAACTGATGTGGGCAGTCGTGCTGAGAGCATCCAATCGGTTGTTAAAGTCGCTGAAGGATTGGACGTACACGTCGGTGAGTACCGTGGAGTGCGAGTCGATCTTGAAGTTGTGCAATGGGAGAAGATATCGTCCGTGGCAACGCAACTCCGTGAGGGGGGTAGCGCCTCCACAGTTCCTGAGTATTTGAGAGTTTCGCTTAACAACCTGAAGAACGGAGTCCCGCTCGTGCGTTCCGGCGAGTTCGAGAATTTGCGCGACTCGTTCCCATGGGCAACCTATACTCGCATGGTCACTTTGGAGAACGCATCAAGATTCCAAAGCACTTCGGAGGATGCTAGCGGTGGCATTTTGGGGAAGGACCTGGGACCTGCGATGCTTGCGTCCAAACGAGCTTTGGATAATGCCGCGGATGCGCTCCTTGCCTCGCTCGGAAACACAAACTATAGAACGAAGTGGCGGCTTCGACTCTTGGAGTCGGTTGCAGGATCTGAGCCGGCGCGCCGCTATCTGGAAGCGCAACTCGAGCCTTCTCTCCAGACCTTGGAAGTGATACAACGGGCAAAGCAGCGGCTCCGTCTTGGACAAAGCTTCCTTCTCGATGCGCACTCCGCGCTAACTGCACAGACCAGTCGACGCGATGCTGCTCTTCTCGCTCGGACACGGAGGCCCTTGGTAATACCCGGTCATCCAAACGCTTGGGACATAGGCGGTCTCCCAGTCGGTGACAACGTCGTGAAAAGCGGTGTGTTGTACCGAGCAGGGAGTTCCGAAGCGGTCGATGCGCAAGACCTTGATCAGCACGCCATCGTGACCGTTGTTGATCTTAAAAATGAAGACGAACCGCACTTTCCCATAGTTGACGCAGGTAAGTATTCAATTCGTCAGGTTTCACTACCGTCGAGAGAATTTTCTACCGATACCTTGGTCGAGGTCATACGGCTGCTGGAACAGTCCGACGGCGCAGTCCTGATTCACTGCGCGAGAGGTCGTGACAGAACCGGACTAATGATCGCTTGCATACTTCGAATCATTGGAGCATCGAAGGACGCGATTACAGCGGATTTTATGAACTCCGTGCGGGGTTGGGATGCCGTAGCCCCCGAATCAGAGCGCGCCCGCCGCTCATACGTGGAGATCGAGTCGGAATTCCGTTCAAACTTAGGCCAAAGCAACATTGAACAACTAGCCCGCGATGCTGGGCTGACGCAGGCGTCCGTAGACGCCCTCAAACGAAAAATCCTGACTGCTGCAGACGAGTGAGGGTCTACTGCATCGCTGAACGACCGATCACAAATCATCCATATCGACGGGCATTGGAGCCGCGGAAGGACATCGGAACGTAATGCACTTCATTGTCACAATGGCTGGACGCGGAAGGCGAATGGCCACCGTGTCACGGACACTCCCCAAAGCTTTGCTGCCGCTAAGTTCTGGAATGGTCGAGGGTTTCTATGATTGCAACCTTTCCCGCATTGTAGCCACTGCACGCTCGCTCGGCGCATCAAGAATCGTCGCTGCGACTACTGGTACACCCATCGATCAGGCGGCTGCGCGAGTGCTTGGCATCGAAGACGTGCAATCCGCCCCGCTGGGAGAGGCAAACGCCGTTGCTGAAGCAATGCGACACCTATCAGGGACCTCAGAAGAGGTCACCGCAATCTGGTCAGCTGACAACATCATCGACATTGAAGATGTCCGATCGGTAATCGACTCAGCCAGGGCGGCAGACTCGTTAACAGCCCTTGTAGGGGTTGCGGAGGTACAGGACCTGGCTGAATATACCCGTGTAGAGGTACGAGAGCACGGCGAGGAGGTTATAGGTCTGACCGAAAAACCAAAGGAAGCGGGTGCCGGCCTTGCGAAGAGTGGTTTCTACGCTCTTCGGTCCGCGGCGCTTGTCACCTGCCTTGCCCAATCAACCCTCGACAGATTTGGGGAATGGTCCATGACAGGTGCACTGGAAGTTGGTATGCGTTCTGGCGTTAATGTTCGAAGCCATGTGCTACATGGTGGATTCCTGGATATCGGGGACCCCAAAAGGTACTACCGCGTAGTCGCCGACGCTGATGCTTAGACTGAAGGGAGGCTCCGGTGCATTTCTCATTGCAGGTCCTACAACAGTAGTGAAGATTGGTCGGGGTCAGTCTGGCCGACGCAAGGTACGTCATGAGGCCGACTTCCTGCGGTGGGTTCAGGATAACCACCCCCATTCCCCATTCGTGGAAGTTCGACAACCGTTTGGACTGGGGCGACTAGGTGTCGTAGCCACGCGTTTGGTACACGCACCTTCTGCGCGGTCACTCGCGAGTGGTGGTGAATCACGACTGCTGTCGGCCCACGTGACAACGGCTGCACGGAGTTTGGCTGAACTGGGTGTTGCGCAACGTCAGCTCTGTGGTGACAACCGACCCGCATTGTGGGGTCAAGATTTGCTGATCAGGCGTTCACGCCTTGCGGAACGCATTTTTGACGATTCTTTCCTGAGGCGCTCAATCAGATCTCTCGTCGATCGATGTTCCACGACTACCAAGAAGGATTTGATGGTTAGTCCCTTCAGGTCTGTCATCCATGGGGATCCACATCTGGGCAACCTACTGCTAACTGACAACGAAATAGCTTGGATTGACCCGCGAGGCTATTTCGACGGGCAGCGAATTTTCGATCCTGCCTACGACCTCGGAAAGATTGCGCACGAAGCTGCACTCGTGCGCGCAATGGGAGCAAGCAGCTCGGAGGTAAGAAGGGTTGAACGATGGGGAAGGGTTCTATTCGGCTCGTATGAGAGGTGTTGGGCGGCAGTGGATTCTACTGTGGCAAACCGCGCTGCATACTTCGCCGCTGTGAACCTTGTATCGGCCCTCACTTTTGGGCACGTCCAAAGTGCTCCGGCGGCTAGGGAAATGGTTGATGTAGCCCGCAACCTCATGGAAACGGTAGACGTTCACGGTGGGGCGGCGGTGGGCACGTGGCTATAAAGGTCGGGTTCGAGGGATTGCCCGGTGTTGGGAAGACCACGGCCATCCATGAAATCCATAGTGAACTTGTACAGCGGGGATATACCTCTCGCGTTGTCCCGGAACTCATGGTTCATATTGGTGGGGTACCGGTACCCCCAGAGCGCTTCAATCTGAATGACCGGCTCAAAGGTCAAGCTGCCTCGGAGGCTAGCGAGGACGTCATCCTTATGGATCGAACCTGGGTATCGACGAATGCTTGTAACTTGACCCTGGAGGGCTACGGGCACGCACCTGGTTTGATGAGCGACCCATTTGAAGTCGACCTTTGGGCATTTCTCAAGTGCGGCGCATCGGTACGCGAACCACGTTGTGCTACGAGCTATGAATGGCCTTGGTCTATGGAAGAATTCGCTGGCCGATGGGAAGGGTTGGCATGGGACATGATTGGCCGGACGGATACACCAATTTTGGATTGGACTGGTATTTCGTCCGCCCTTGTAGATCAGATCCTTGACAGGGTTGAAAGAGTGAGCGCAGAGCCGACCGGCGGCGCCCGTGGGCCTCACAAACGCAGTCGTAACCAGTGATCCGCCAGCGCATTGGTCCGTTGGAGTCAAAAGAGGATATTTCCGTGAATGATAATGACAGCCTTCAATTACTTGCCGGTACGCTGGGGCTCCCTATCCATCACCTTGAACCAATAGTGCATGCAGGAGACGGTAGGCTATTCCGCATCCCGGGGCTTGGCATTGCAAAGCTTTACGAAAGCGGATCCGACAAGCTGCGGTCTGCGCTGGCTGCTGCGAAAAGGATATCCGACGCCGGCCTCACTTTTTCCCCCCGCCTTCTGGATGTTGTTGAGTTCGGCGAGAGCGATGTTGCCGTAATCTTCGAGTACATCGAGGGCGCGCATCCTCCAAACGATTTCCTGAATGTCTGCGATCACCGAGCGGACCTGACACTCTTGCTTGACACCCTTCACTCAAACCACGCCGATCAATTCAGTCGCGCGCCGTTCACCTCGTCGTCGTCTTTCAGCGATTGGCCGTCATTTTTGAGATCGCAGCTCGAAAAGATACCCGTGCGTTTCCTGGAGCGGACGGGAAGCCCTGCTGAATCCTTCCTTTATGAAGCAATTGAGTACACACGTGCGACGCTTTCCGACGCCCATGACCTCCTTCTGCGTGTTCAGCCATCGCTCGTGCATCGCGACGTTTCTGCTCGTAACCTCCTGATACCACGAAAGGGCGGGTTGATGCTTCTCGACTTCGATCTAGCCGCCTATTACGATCCATTTTTCGATTTTGTGAAGTTGGACTTGTTCAATCCGCCTTCGTCCAAGAACTCATGGGAGGCACTCGTCAAAGGTTATTGCCTGCAAACAGAAACAGATGTTGATGAAGCGTTCATGCGGATTGGTGTCTGTCGATCTCTAGAATTGCTCTGGGGGTATCCGGCACTGATTGCGATGGGAAGCAGTGCGGCCGACACGTGGAAGCATCAGATTCAGGAGTTGGTTGAAAAGCATGCATAAAGATTTGTTCGCCTCGCTGCTACTTATTTCGGTAGGGGCCGGGCAAGCTGCTCAAGTACAGCAAGCGGGCAGGTTGCTAAGGAATCGCTTCCGGATTCCGTACCCAAGTGGTAGCGAGCAGGTGCGTGAAACAGAGTCAACGCGATTGGTAGTGTTGCTTCCAGCATACGAAGCGGTCGATGAAGTCAATTCGGCATTCGATTGGTTCTCACGTGAAGAAATCGACGATGGTTTGACTGACTACGTGTTCATTACGACAGCTCGGGAGAGTGATGGGGGTACGGCGCGGGTTAGCGCGTCAGTCGCGGCCCGTCACGATCGATTCCACCACCTACACAGCACAACGACACCCTACTGTAAGGCGTCGCAACTCAACGATGCAGTCAGTTGGAGCCTGGAGCGTTGGCCTGTCTCAGACCTTCGCTTTGCGATCTACGACATCGATGGCCGCCCGGAGGTCCTTCCCCACAGGGCACTGGGTGGGACATTCGCCGATATTGAACAGCAAGTGCCTCTCCCGGCACGACCTGAGCTGGGTTCAAAATCCGCGATTGGTCGTGGCCACGCGGGCGTCCAGGCGGTGCGTGCTTTGGCAACAGAATTTTGGACGTGGGACAGGGCCCAGACTCGACACGGTATGCGGCTGCTACAACAACCAGTGGTCAGTCCCGCGAAATATTGCTGGGGCAACGGACTTGTAATACGTGCGGGAGCCCTCGAAAAAATCGGAGGCTTCCCCGTGCCGGTGGACGACTTGGAGGTGGGATATGAAGCCACGGTTATGGGCCTCACATCGGCTATTCGACCCGAGATCGTTTGGCACTCCGCCTACGTCGAACCGAAGCAGATGGCACGCAGTCTCGGATTCATTCTTAAGGGAGACAATCCGTTTGGACATGACCGCTGGCAGAGATCATCGCCGCGGCAGCGCGTGTGCTTGTCGACGGCCCGTGCGATGAAGCTACTGAGGCTGATGGAGCCGGCGTTTTGGCTCGCATTCGTCATATCGTCGCCGCGCCGCGCCCGCCTGGTGCCGTTGATTGCGGCCAGGTACGTGGTTCCTGCGTGGTATGGCGCCCGTGCTCTCTCCCACTTGGTGGACGAGGCAGATGCACCCATCCTGCTCAAGGCTCCTACTCTTTTTGACACAACAGTCGCGGCCATGGCCACGCCAGGCATTCGCCTCGCTGCGTGGTTGAAGGGACACATGGATAGCTGGAGGAACTATGCAAAGTAAGGTCATCTACGACGGAGAAATTGCGATCACGTCGAACTTTCCCGGCGCTGACGACTGGATTCATGCCCATTTGCCGACCGAGGTTTCTCAAATGAATGGGACAGGATGGCGCGGGCATCTCCAGATCCTGAACTCTGCGGCACAGTTTGACCAGTTGCAGCGCATTGCGGACAACAGCTCGTCTAAACGGCACCCTCGGCTGTATATGGACGAAACTTATGAGCACATC
Organism: Paenarthrobacter sp. PPS72; assembly: GCF_048537125.1. GTDB lineage: Bacteria > Actinomycetota > Actinomycetes > Actinomycetales > Micrococcaceae > Arthrobacter > Arthrobacter nitroguajacolicus_E. The sequence continues at coordinate 41,039 of NZ_JBLYIE010000051.1, forward strand.
CTCCTCGGAGGACAGCATCTATTCCTAATGCGGCCAGGTGCTGCGCAGTCACTTCCACATGCGGTTTTCGGCTCGTATGACACGGATTGGAAAATAGTCGTGCCTGACGCTTCCGTAGCGTCAGTTCGGCAAACGCTCAGAAGTCTCCGCAGCGTACTCCGCGGATACCACCTGGATCGTCGCGGCCTCCTTATGCACGGTGCCACGGCCGGTGGTGCACTGTTTCTTGGGCCTTCGGGGGCCGGAAAAACCAGTGCAGCTATTCGCTTCGCACGCCTTGCCAATAAACCACTGGTTTCAACAGACAGGACAGTGTTGAGAGCAGGTCCTACGGGCGGGGAGGTCATTGCTATTGGTGGACCGGAGGTGATGCGACTCGGAGTTGGCCTAGCCCGAGAGCTTGACGATGCCTTACTGACGCAAGGGTCGACTACCCGCTCACATCAAGATCTGAAACTTGTGCAGGTTTCAGGGCAGGTGTTTGGGTCAAAAGACAAGCTCGAGCTTACTTTCGACGACGCCAGAAGTTCCCTCGATATCAGGAGCCAGGATTCAACTGTGCTCTCGGCAATCGTGCTGCCACGTGTGGCGGAGTCGGGCGGCGCAGTTATGCGGTCTGAAGATGAAGAATCAGTCATCGAGGTGACGCGACACTTACTGCACCCGGACGCCAGACATGGGTATCCGATCGCCTCGTCAATGCTGGCATCCGATGAAGCCAAGTCCTTTGCTGTCGAACTGTTAGCCAATCTACCGATCTACCGATTGACGTGGCCCCTCGACGATAGCGACGTACGTAGGAAGCTCTTTACGGAGTTGGACGAGGCCCTGGCATATGCGTAAGAGCGATAGCGAAGCCGAGGCACCGTCTACGTCGGGAACCGGCGAACAAATCGCAGTGGACAGTTCCCGGAGACCGCTGGGTTGGTTCTGGTCAGGGCGCTTTGCCTCTGCTTTCGGCAGCGCGCTGACTACGTTGATCGCGCCATATTATCTGGCGGTTGTATTGCACCTGGACGCCGTGGCGGTGTCTCTGGTGATGGCAGGGCCGGTCGTAGCGACTCTCTTGTCACCACTTTATGCAGGCATTATTGCAGACTCAGTGGACCGCAAGCTTTTGACCATCAGTTGCGACTTCCTCCAATTCGTCCTCCTTGTAATGCTCGGTGCCATAACACTTTGGGGGCCTGATGGCCTCCTTCCCTTCGGAATTGCCAACTTCCTCCTTGCCATAGTCTCGTCAGTCAGCGCTGTGGGACTTATGGCGGGATTCCCGGACATCGTTGGAGAGGATAGGTTGCATGCTGGCAATGCGCGGTTGCAAACGTTCAACACCATAGCTCATTCAGCAGGAGGCCTCTCCGGAGGTGCGGTTATGTCCTTTCTTGGACCTTTCACAGCTCTGATTGTTAATAGCCTGGCATACTTGATGTCTTCTGTCTCCCTGCTTTTCACACGCTGGCCTAATGCAAAACCTCATACGGTAGGCAAAAACAAAGAGCCGTATATGCGGAGAGTAGCGCATGGTTTCGTTCTGGTAAGAAAGAAGCCCCTGCTACTTGTGCTTGTGATGACGAGCACCGTCGCCAACTTCTTCATTACGCTTAGCGCGGTCGCGCTACTATGGCTTCTGGTACGTGAAATCCAACTGCCGTACTTTATGTACGTGTTGATCCTTTCAATTGGCTCTCTGGGCGCAGCCGTGGGTGCAACGTTAAGCTTCCGAATTGCATCCTGGACAGGTTCAAATCAGCGCGCCCAACTGCTCTCGCTGAGCCTCTATGCAGTTCTACTGGCGGGTTACACGCTTCTCGACGGAACCGGTGTAGCCACGGTTATTTTCGCGGCCGCAGTGGATTTCGGTGTTGGCTTTGTCGTGTCTGTCTACATAGTGAACAATGCGGTGCAACAGCAGGTTCTCGTACCCTCTACTGATCGCGGAAGTGTGGGAGCAGTTCGATCCTTCGGTTCGGCACTCGCAGGTGTACTCGGAACAGCGTCCTCTGGCGTGCTCATTGCGCTTTTCACGGGTCGCGGCACAGTGGTCTTCTGTGCCATAGGGCTAGCCATGGTCGCCCTAAGATTCACTTTTCATGTGTTCCGCAGAGCCGAAGTACTTGACAGCTAATGCATTAGTGCAGGGCCTAGGGCCTGCAAGAGGCGGTTTGATGGATTTGCCCTGCTCTGTTCCGATGCGTGCACACTCCTGACCATAACGCTCGATGAGAAGGATCATTAAGTTGCCAACTCGTTCAACGACCTGCTTGCGTACACCTTAGGCGAGCATGACGGGGTCAAGGACCTGTGCGGAGGGAAGGTCTTACCGGGGCATTGCCGACGCCGGGCCGGTCTGTTCAACAGGCGAGCGATCCGGCTGAAAATCGAATGACTGCGCCGTCCTCGATCGAGCGCCTCAAACAGCGTATTGCCCTCAACGCTGCTGATCTCGACTACGGTGACGATAGGATCGGACCACGAATACGGCTCCTGAGCCGCATATCAGCGCGAAGCGGCCCAACCTGAGCTGGCGGTTCTGAATCGCAGGCCCTACAGAATACCATCAGCTGAGAAGCCCCGATCCCCGTTGACAGAACATGCTGCCCTGTCAACGGGGATCATTTGCCTTTGCTTTGTGACACAGAAAACAGATAAGCGCAGCTGATCCGGGCCCCTGCCTACAAACCCCGCGGCATCTACACGCTCGAACCGCATGTTGATCATGTGACCGCCCACAACGGATTCATCCCGATCGAGGCCAGTGCCGAACGCGTCTACGGCAAGTCCTACAACTTGCTGCGAGGTAGGTAGCAGAACGACGACCACGGGTCTGCCCCGGCTTTCGTTGACTCGGGGTCTTAGGCCGCTGTGAGCGCGGTCCGGTTGATTGTTTCATATTCAATGGGCGTGAGTTTTCCGAGCCGTCGTTGCCGTCGCCGGCGGTGGTAGGTTCTCTCGATCCAGGTTGTGATGGCCAGTCTGAGGTCTTGCCTGGTGAGCCACCGCTGACGGTCCAGGGTGTTCTTTTGCAGCAGTGAGAAGAACGATTCCATCGCGGCGTTGTCCGCGCACGCCCCAACCCTGCCCATCGACCCTGTCAGGCCATGGTGCCGGAGCGATTCGACGAACCGGCGGGACCGGAACTGGGACCCACGATCCGAATGCACCACGGTCCCTGCAGGGTTGCGTGCCGGCACCGCGTTCTCCAGTGCCGCTACGGCCAGCGAGGACTTCATCCGCGAGTCCATCGAATACCCGACGATCCTGCCGGAATAGACGTCCTTCACCGCGCAGAGGTAGAGCTTGCCCTCGGCAGTGGGATGTTCGGTGATGTCCGTCAGCCACAGTTCGTTCGGTGCCACGGCGGTGAAGTCCCGCTCGACCAGATCGTCATGAACTGGTGGCCCGGGTCTGCGGTTCAGGCCGCGTTTCTTCGAGAACACCGACCAGATACCGTGGTCCCTGCATAGGCGCTGGACCCTGTTCTCGCCCGCCGTGATGCCCTTCCCAGGAAGTTCGTCGGCGATAAGACGGTACCCGGCTGCCGGGTCGTCGGCGTGAATGTCCAAGGCAGCGTTGACCAAGTGCGCATCGATCCAGTCCCGTTCCGTCACCGGGCTGGCCCTCCACCGGTAATAGCCTTGCTTGCTGAATCCCAACACCCTGCAGGTCACCGCCACTGGAACACCGTGGGCGGCAAGGTCCGTGACCAGCGGGTAGATCATTTTGGGTTGATGTCCCTGGCCAGATAGGCAGCCGCCCGGCGCAGGATCTCGTTCTCCTGCTCCAGCAGGCGGTTGCGTTTCTTCAGCTCCCGCATCTCGGCCGAATCACCGCCGGCAGGTCCGGCTCCGGATTCTTTACGTTCGGCAATGGCAATCCAACGCTTGAGCGTCGTGACTGACAGCCCGAAATCCTTTGCAATCTGCGCCAGCGGCGCTTCGCCCTTGCGGGCCACATCAATAACATCCTGGCGGAACTCCGCCCCATAAGCCGTGGGCATGGTCAACATCCTTCCACGAGCACATGCCCGCTAGGTCAAGGAGTCAACAAAACCGGGGGCAGTCCCGATTACGTAGTAGCTGTGCACGGCATTGGCCGGTCGAACACGGAGACGAGCGGCATCATCAGATGACCCCTGCGATCCAATTCATGCCCCGAAATTATGATTTCGGTGAATTGGAAGACGACTTGTTCTGCATTTTAGAAGACAAGTAAGGGCGTTCAACATACCCTGCTCTCATGGTTCGCATCGCATCCGGACCATGGGGTAAGGCTGCAGCGCACTTGATGTGTTTCAGCCCGACATGAAGGGTCGCAATGACACTTGGAGATGAAAGGGTGACAAACCGGCTTAGGGGGAATCATCCGCGTGGTGACGACCGCTTTGGACCAAATGGTGGTGACACGTTCTCGACCCATCGTCGGCCGCTGGCAATCCGGAGTCATAAGTATTCCCGTGTAGCACTTCTTGCTGTCGCGGTAGGTCTCGTCATGGTTCTGGTTGGCTGTTCCATGCCAACCCCTGTCAACAGTGGGAGCGACTCCGAATCCCAGCAGAAGAACGGCCTAGTGGTAAAGCCAAGCCCAACAGGTTCAGTGGAGAGTTGCGCGCTGTCTGTCTCAGAAGTCCAGACTGCCCTTGAGCCGTGGCTGGGTCCAGGCGAGGTGGCTATCGATTTGGATGACAATCGAACAGGCAATAACCAGTGCTCCTATATTTTGCCGAAAGGTTCTCTCGCGCTGGATGGAGACGGTCGGAAGGTATTGAACGGTAGTTCGGGGCCGGGCTTTGTCATTCACCGCTACCGGTACGATGACGATTCGGGCGTCGTACACGGCATGGGCGTCTACAACGTGGATCGTGAGTATGGCGGAAAGACTCCAAAAGAGCTGTTCGATTCTGTTTCCATTGCAGTACGGGACATCGAGAAGGCCCAAGGGACTGATAAGGGTGTCCAGTTTCTATGGTCCAAGGATGGCGGAATAGTCACAGACGGCCGATCCGGTGTTTATGTCGCCGGTCCCGGAGACTACTGGTACTCAGCCGGCCTCGGAGGCATGAAGGCGGACTATTCATACGCGCCATCTCTCATAGAGCTGGGAAAAATGCTGTTTGTCAAAGGGGGCTCGGCGAATACGGAGATACCCGCGGCTTCAGTCTCACCATTGGCAAGCGCTGAAGCCTCGCCGAGTTCCGCACCAGCCTTGGATGCAGCTTTGCCGGCGGCACCCGTGGACGGGCTCAGAAGCAAGATGTCGGGCACCTGGACCGGCCAGGTCATTGGGGACACCTCCAAGTACACAATCAAGGCGACCATCAGAGAAGTCAACGGAGTACTAATGGCTGAAGTTGAGTATCCCGAGCTCAAGTGTTCAGCCACCTGGACAGAAGTATTTGTTAGCGGAAGCGCAGTGTCCCTGAGAGAAAAACTGAAGTCAGGCAGGTGCCTCGACAACGTAACCGTTGGCTTGACGCTGGAGGGCCAAAGCATTGCTGCCTTCTTTGCGAGCGGCTCGGGCAAGGATATTCGGGCAGTACTTACCAAGAAGTAAGTCCGTCGGTGCCAATACTCCGAGACAGGCCTGAATTGCTGTATGGACCTATTGAAGCTAACTCTCCGAAGAACTCCGGGAAGGTAGACATGATGTTGCAATCAACGTCCAGGCCGCGGCTATGAAGCGCGCTGTCGGACTACTTTCGGCAGTCCTAGTGCTGGGGGGCCTGGTGCTGGCATTTTGGATCCTCAATCCTTTGGGTTGGGGCCAGGAAAACGCTGAACAAACAGCTCCGACGTCATCTGCCTCGGCGGGGCCCGGCACCTTACCGGACTCAGATGCCCAAGGAGCGGCAGAGGCGTTATCCGGGCTGACTGACAATCCTGCAGATGGAATTTCGGCAGTGACCAAGGAGTCATTTGACGCGGAGGTCGCCTTGCCGGAGGGGTCCTCGCTGGTCCCTGAGGTCTCATCGTGGGCGTCGGACGGTTTCGGGGGCGGAACAATGAACGTTGTGATGTCTGAGCCCGGGCGGGCAGATACCCGCTATGTGGCTGTGATGGTCAAGGAGGATGGTCAGTGGAAGCTCCTGGGCACGCTGGAACAGACGGAATCACCCCAAGGACCTGCGGCGTCAGCAGGACCCGAAGCGCTATGAAACGATTACGGCTTACGAGTCTGGTCTTGGTGGCAGTGCTGTGGTTGTGCCTCGCGGTTTCGACAGCGTCCCCGTCTTACGCCGACGAGCCGGCCTCATGGGCTGAGAGTTGCAAAGTCCCGGGCTTGGCCCTCGCGCCGGTCATCTCAAAGGACAAGGACAATACAGGAGCGGCGGTCAAAATTCGCTCTGACCCACGCGGCAAATATGTGCCTGTCGTCTACATTCATGGCTGGACGGGTTCCAGCGTCCACAACGAGGCGGCCAAGGGAGCGTTTTCTCTCAAACCCGATCTATTGACATCCAGGATCGGCACCGCCGCCCCGACGCGCACTCTGATCGGCAACGTACAGGATCTTGGCGGGACCGCAGTGTTCACCTTCGACTACGCACGATATGCTTCGCGCTGGGTGACCGATGACAACATAGGCCCTGCACTGGCCAAAGCCTTGAACTGCCTGTACGAACGCAGCGGCGAGAAGGTGATCGTGGTCGCTCATTCCATGGGCGGTCTTGCAACCCGCCAAGCGTTAGCGCTCGGTGGAAGCGCGCTTGCTTCGAAGGTCAGTCAGGTTATTACTTTCGGCACACCCAACACTGGATCCATTGGAGCTGCGGTAGCGGGACTGGGTGTAGATGCGGCTGGTTTGACGTCGGGAGCTGGTTTGGTGTTTCGGCTTTGGCTTTCGTATTGCGGAAAACTAAAGTCCGCAGACCAGAACAGCTCGGATTTGCTGTGTTCGGCTTTCGTGCCACAGCAGCTGCTGTCGTTCAATTCTGAAGCAGCTGTGGCGCTCAGGGCTGGCTCCCAGCAGCTGAAGCAACTGGCTCCCTGGCCTTCTGGACTGTCCGTTCGCGCCCTATCCGGAGCGGCTGAGGTCACCGTGAATGGCCAGGGATTCTTCAAACAGAAGGTCAAGACAGAGGCCGGTGTAGGGGACATCGTAGTGGATTTGGGATCCGCCCAGAGCCAAGCAACAACAAAGAAGCAAGCACCGTGTGCGTACGAAATGGATGCACGAACGAGCATCAACAACGGCATCAAGACCGAATGGTTGGGCATTGCGACCAAGAACGAGGTCTCGCGTTCTGTCGTGAACCTTCTGACCCACCCCATACCGTGCTATCACGGGAACTTGATGCGCAACATGGACCTCGCCCTTGAACAGCTTGGCTTCATTGCTGATGACGTGCAGTTGCGCACGCCCGCGACAAAGCTCGTCACCGTCCGGCCGTGGCGGGACGGATCAGAGGCAGGACCCGACCGTGTTGTGGATGGTAAGGCGCTACCGGAGAGTTACTGCAACGGTTCCAACGTTGCCGGCCGTGCTGACGCGTTCCGCTGCTTCGTAGATCACGGAGTCTACGACCCGTGTCTTCAAAACCCGGCCAAAGCCACTGAATATCTGTGTTACTTCGGTTTGGAGAGGATACTGATCCAGAACGTCCGTCCGCAGGCCAAGGTGCCCTCAAGAACGGCACCAGCAGACCAAAGCTCCCCATTTCTGGTCACCCTGAAGGACGGAACGATCTGCAGGACGTCATCAGGGGCAGGGCCTCCGGCCATCCCGGGATACCCCTATTGGGCAGGCAGCTGCAGCGGTCCACATGCAGGGATTTGGCGGGCTCGACTTGCCGACCGGGGGGTCAATCCAACGTCCGGCTTGGTAAATGAGGCATCGTCGGGGACGTGGTTGATAGCAATCGAGGAAGACACCAAGTCTGGGCAAGCGACGCTGCATCCAGTGGCAGTGGCATACCGATGAGGGGTAGGTGATGTCATGTAGCTGCCTATGCACTCTCCGGTAGCACTGATCGAGTGTTGCTGGAGCGGTCAGCGACCCAGCCCCATCAACGAGAAGCCCTGTCCAGGGCAACCCGGACAGGGCTTCTCGTTGATGGGTTAATCCGAGGCTACCCAGAATTCAGCGATTTTACGAGGAGCCATCAGTTGATCCTCATATCGCGGATGCTGTTCTTCCAGTCGCCTGTTTTGGCGGAGAGAAGCCCACCGCCCTCGCTGACCATGATGATCTGCTGCTTGCGTACGATGCTCTTGCCACGCACCACGATCAGCGGTTGTTCGTGCTGCCAGAAGACCTCGGCGTCGTCGCGTTCTGACTGTGTGCGCAGACTCTCTATGACCCGCTCGACACGGATCTTGAGCTGGGGTACAGGCGGTTTCATGACACACCATTCGTCGTCGCCTGATTCATCCTCGATCTCAATTTCCAGGGGCTGGTTGTTGTAGCCCCTCAAAGCGAAGTCATGGCCCCGGCGTTCCATCCAAAGAGAAGCCACCGTGAAGTCCGAATCAGTGTTGAAGTCGACCTTGCCGAAATCATCCTCTGATTCTCGGTGCTTGGCTTCCCAGATCCTGGGCTCAGTTCGGGCACCGGTGTCGTAGGGAGTGAGTGATTCTGTGGGCATGGTCGTTCTCCAATCGAATAGCTGGTGGTCTTACAGTTAGTCGTTGAGCTCCCGAACCGGCTGCGCCGGTCAGCTTGCTGCTTTCGAAACATGCGCCACGCACAGCACACAGGGACCCAGCGAAAAAAGAAACCCCCTGCGCCGAAGCGCAAGGGGTCTCTCTCGCTGTTTGAGAGCTATTCAGTTGTCTATTTAGTTGGCGGAGAGATGATCAATGCCTTGGGCGCATGGCGGGTTGCTTTAGCACTGCACCTCGTCCTCACTTGCCCTCCCGGACCGGGCTTTGCCGGGTCAAGCATCACCAGGCTGAGCTTCCTGGACTTTGGCCTGTTCCTCCCGCCACTTCCTGAGCTCCCGTATGGCGAAGTTGGTTCTTTGGGCTGGGGAGGGAACTTCGTCTCTTTCCGGCTCCTGAAGTGGAACAGGGTCTTCGAGCGGCTCGTCCAACAACATGTCGGCCGGAACAGTATCCCGGAGGTTGTCGATTGCCAATGCCAGCTCAGAAGGCCCGGCTTTGTGGTTTCCCACCCACAGAAGAGACACAGTGAACCTGGATATAAGGGTCGTGAAGGTCAGGGTCCCTGAACTCAAAGCTTCCATCGTTTTGGCCCGAAGCAATTTCAGTCCGTCAAATGTAGGCAGGTAGCCCCATACTTCGAATCGTTCTTCCGCTGGTATGGGCGACTCGGGGTTCTTCCATTCTTCTACCAACCACGTGGTAGCGCGATCGATCCAAATTTCCCGGAGCTGATCTCCTAGCGTCGTTGCGACAAATTCGTGCTCGTGTGGCGCGTCGGTTGCGTCAGAGTAGTCGATTTGGAGGGCGTGTCCGAGGACGACGGGCCTTGCGAATTTGTCGGCCAACGCTTCAGCGTCTCCAGGCGACCAAGGCCTCTGGCTGCCGATGAGCTTTGCAAGCCACGAGATTTTGAGCCCATGGCTGCTTGTGAAGCTTTCATACTGGATCGGCGGATTTGAGAGTCCTCCGGACAGATAGTCAATAAGGCGGCGCGTATCGACTGAGTAGTCCGTATGCCGTCTACCCTTCCGCACGGCCTTCATCCGCATGTCCTCCACCGGATGGTCGAAGGTCTCCCGGCACATGTCGCCGGGTCGGATTGTGCCAGTGAGAATCTTGTCCAGGTCCCGGTGCACGAGGACATCGGATACATCGCCTGCCGGTAAGGAGAAGGTGAAGTAGCGGAAGAAGTACTCACGATCATAGGCACGATACTTGGTGCCGAGACCTGCCAGCCTGTTTCCAGGAAACGCACGAGGAAAAATCTCCATGAGTGCTTCAATCAGTTCATCGGTTTTGGCTTCATAGCCACAGGCCTTCATCCGTTCGCGCCAAATCGGCATCGCCGTAGGTTGCGGGGTTCCGTAACCTTGGTCATGCGACAAATCGTCGACCCAGAGAGGCAATCTTCTATAGAGATCCGGATAGAAGAGCCGAAGGAAGGTCAGCGCAAAGAAGTCCGAGGGATCTACGTCGCCCTTAGCTAGGGACAGGAAGGTTATCGCTTGCATTGCATAGCGGCAGCAGGCCCTTGGAGTGTTGAGGAGCGTCCACATGTGATTGCCATAGAACTCCTCAAAGCGAAATTTAGGAGTCTGTGCACCGTTCATGCCGCTTGAGGCGCTGTTCAGTAGCGGCTCCAGGTGGCTCTTGACGATTTTCTGCAGGAACTGCTGTTGCGGCTCGGGCAAGTCGAGCGGGTACTGGACGATTTTCTCCAGATAGACCTCTGCGTTCTCCGTGCCACCCAGCACGCCGCCCAGAGTCTTCACGGTCGACGCTCGATCATAGGCAAGCAGATAGTTCACCCGCGGAAACCTTCCCAGCAGACGGATGGTCTTCATCAACAGCAGTAGGTCATGGGGGAGCAGACGGTCGACATCGTCTACGACAACCAGTACCTTGCGGCTGGCTGCCTTGATGGTTTTGGCCAGGTCATCGAATACTGCATCCCAGGATCTGGCCGGCATGAATTCGCGCAGTGTCTCTGCGGCGGCTACACCCACTATGGGAATCGCCTTTAGCGCAGGGGCGCCGCGTCTCACAAGATCGAATGCCTTCTCGCGAAGGGTGTCTCGGGAGTCGTCCGGGAAAGCTGCAAGGATGGCCGAATATAGTTCCGCTTGAAGCCGTTCGTCGTCGAAGGACCAAGGGTTGAAATGCACGACGTGAATGGACTCGTCGAGCTGTGCCGTGATGTAGTTCAGAACTGTAGTCTTGCCGGAGCCCCACGGACCGACAAGGCCGAGAACCGTGCTGTCGTTGCTTGCGGCAAGGTCTCCGATGAGGCTGGCCACCATCTTTACGAATGGTCCCCGTTCGAGTTCGTCCTTATTGGCGTCCGTTTGCGAAGGGTCTGTCCAAGGTTCCGTCATCCTGCGATTCTAAGCGCGTAGCAGCCGGACCCCATGTGTGCGAGCCTTGTGGGGCTGCTAGGGCGTCAACACACTGCTGGTGCGGGTGGCCAGCTCAACGCCGGCGCCATTGTGCTGAGCGTTGCGGTCTGCATCTTGCTCGGTAAGAACCTGGCCAGGCCCCTGACGAAGGGCCTGTCCAGCAACGAACGGCGCAGGGTACGCAGGCGGTAGCACCGGCAGCAACTTCCCTAGGTCGCTGGTGTGCCATTGCCATAAGCTGGCGGGGTGGCCCTTTTTTCACGCCAACGCAGGATCTCCTCGTAGGCAAATCTCTTGCGCTGAGCAGATGACGGGATCTCATCCTCCTTGGCTTCCGCTTCCTTTGCCGGTTCATCCAAAGACAACTCCATCAATTTCTCCGGCGTAACTGTGTTCTCAAGCTTGTCGGTGAAAAGGGTCAATTGTGAGGCCGGTGCTTCGTAGTTTCCGGCCTCTGTGGAAGCCATAACGAAAGCATCAGCAAGGGTTGTCATCGTGAGGGAACCGTCTTTGAGCGCATCAAGCGTGACGGCCTGAAGCTGGGGTAAGCCATCCATTGCGACGAGGTAGTTCCACACGGCAAATTGTTCATGGATGGAGTCGGCCGAGCCACGGGTCCGCCATGCGTCAACCAACCACTGTGTCGCCTGATCAATCCACAGCGGAATCAGCTGGTCTGTCAGGGTTTGATCAGCAACTGTCTTAGATGCCCCCATCGCCTCCAGCTCAGCCATTGCTCTTGCCGAATGGGAATTATTGAGATTCAGGCAGTGGCCCAGAGACTCAGGCCGCGGAAACAGTCCGATGAAGGCCTTGAGCTCTGGTTCATCCCAAGGGTCGCTATGACTTAGCAGTCGTGCCAGCCAGGACTCTTGGAGTCGGGTGGAAGTGTCTCGGAAATCCTGGGTGGAAGGCCGGTTTGCAATCGCGATGCTCAGGTAATCGATGAGAGGACGTGCGTTCGTATCGTAATCGGTGTGTCGGGCGCCTTTCTTGAGGGCCTTTATCTGCATCTGCTCAGTGGCGTGGTCGAACGTTTCCGGGCAGCGCCCTCCAGGACGCACTTCACCTGTGCGGATACGATTTATGTCTCTCATGACGGCTTCATCGGACATGTCGCCGGTGGGCAAGGAGATTGTGAAGTAGCGGTCGAAGTACTCGCTATCGTTGGCGCGGTACTTTCCGCCAGCTGTTCTCCACATGTTGTCCGGGAAGGCATGAGGAAACAATGATGATAGCGCCTCCATGAGTTCAATGACTGTGTCACCCTTGTAACCACAGGATTTGATTCGCTGGAGCCACTCATCTTCGGATGGGGCCTTGCTGCTGCGGTTAGAGCCCTGTTTTCTGGTGAGGTCGCCCGCCCAAGCCGGCAAACGCTCGTAGAGATCCGGATAGAAGATACGCAGGAAAGTGATCGCGAAGAAGTCCGCCGGGTCGACGTTCCCCTTGGCAAGCTGCAGAAAGGTTATGGCCTGACCCGCGTAACGGTGGCACGCGCGGGGGGTTGTCAGCGTCGTGGTCATGTGTTCGGTGTAGAAGGTTTCGAACCTGGACTCCGGTGTTGGCCCTCGGTATGTTCCAAGAGATGCTTTGCGCACTGTCGGACCCAATGCAGATTCTATGATCTCTTGAAGGAAGTGCTGCTGTGGTTCAGGGAGGTCCAAGGGATACTGCACGATCTTTTCCAAGTAGACCTGCGCGGCAATAGGGTCGTTTCCTAGACCAGCAGCTAGAGCCGTGATTGTTGATTTGCGGTCATAGGCAAGCAGGTAGTTGACCCTGGGAAAGCGCCCAAGGAGCCGGATGGTTTTCATCAGGAGCAACAGGTCCTTGGGCTGAACGCGATCCACATCGTCCACGACAACGAGAACCTTGACGCTTGCTGCTTTAATTGTCTCCGCCATGTCCTGGAACGCGGAATCCCATGATTTCGCTGGCAGGAATTCGCGGACGGTTTCCGAGGCCCCTGTCCCGATGACGGGGATCGCTTTCAAGGCAGGGGTACTGCGTCGTGCCAGGTCCACGGCTTTCTTGCGGAGGGTTTTACGGGAACCTCGCGGAAAGGCCTCAAGGATTGCTGAATAGAGTTCTGCCTGTAGCCTGTCCTCGTCGAAGGACCAGGGATTGAACTTGACCACGTGAACGGAGCGGTCCAGAGCGCTGGTGATGAAATTCAGTACGGACGTCTTACCGGAGCCCCAGGGTCCAACCAGTCCGAAAACTGTGCTGTCGTTGCTGTCGGCGAGGTTCTCGATGAGGTCTTTCGCCATGTCGACGAAGGGACCTCGGTCCAGCTTATCCTTGCGGCGGTCCGTCTCTGGCGCATCTACCCATGGTTCAGTCACACCTGAGATCTTAGCCTCGATCCACCGGTCGGGTTGAGGTTGTAGCGGCGTTTTAAACAGAGAATGCCTGTCGGATCGGGAAAGATGGGGTTTGTCTAGAACTCCGTTTGGCCAATCCAAGAGGCATCTCATAGATGCAA
>NZ_JBLYIE010000052.1:0-3847 GCF_048537125.1 Paenarthrobacter sp. PPS72
GATCAGTATCAATGTCTCGTGGGCTCGGAGATGTGTATAAGAGACAGCCACGGAGGCTTCAAGCATTTAACCAACCATCGCTCCAGAGGCAGCAAAAGATGATGCCAGCGGTGGCCCTCAGCGGGTCCCGTGGATTTGGCTGAGGATGGACGGATCGGTGATCTTATGGTCGCTCATTAACATGAATGCCTTGGACAAAATCGTTCCCAGTCGCCCAGCCTTTCCTCGAAGGGGAGGAAGATACGTTCAGATGATGATCTGGGTGCTTGCACGATGCAGAGGTAGGAATCGTCTGGTTCCATGAGGATGTTTCCCGATCCGAGGTGGATCTTGTAGGTGCGATGCGTACCGCGAACGATGAGGTGGCGATCGGTCATCTGGCAGCACTCAAACAGAATTGTCCGGGGAAGGACTTCGCTTAGATATTCATGTCTTGTCTGCGCCGATTCCGAGAGCTCCCCTGTGTGTGTTCCGCCCCAGTAGTCTCTGACGAGGCCATTTGGGTGGTCCGCCCAATCCGGGTCCGGTCCAATGACAGCCACTGAGGTAAAGAGATCAACGTCGCGCATGGCTTCGCTAAACACGGCCGGCGGTACTGCATCAAGGGCTATTGACTCCCAGGTGTCCCGGGCTGCCCGCCGCTCAAACCACACCCTGTTGGTTGAGCATAGGTTTGCACGTTCTGTCTCGAGCTCGAGAAGTTCGATGTTGAAGGCAGCCCTCAGCTGTTCGTCGGGGAATTCGACGTACAGCTGAGTGTCCTGGCCGCCGTCCCAAGGACCTAGCTGGGCGCCGTGCCAGCCGCGTTCCTTCGCAATGGCCTGCGCACGATCATAGTCAAGCACGTGTGCGGCGTACCGGTTGGAGTAATGTCCGGTCTCCAACTCGGCGGGAGTCAGCAGGTAGAGCTCCCGATATACCTGTTTGAAAGGTTGCCTCAACCGGTGCTGCAGTTGGTGTGAGCGCCAGGAGCGTACCTCGCCGACACTCCGTGCCCACGGTTTCCAAAGAACTACGCTTGCGTCGCCGGGTATGGCGTACGTTTCGCCATGGAGTCCCACCAATTCCCAACCGCTGGCACCACCAATGCGTCGAGGGTAGCCGGAGTACTCTCCTTCCTTTATCGTGATCGTCCACAACAGATCGCGAGCAATGGTTCCGACCACGGGGTGTTCCAAGTAGCGGGTCCGGAAATCGTGACCTGGCCACAATCGCTCGGAAGCCATGAGCCGTTCGAGCCGGCGACGCTGAACGTTCAGGGCCTTTTTAGCTTCGCTCGTCGCGAGCTTTACGGTGGGCAGCTTTGGATGGTTCTTCAGTTGAGTCGGCATAGGCACCGCTTCTCCGGCTGTAGTGAACCATTCGAGCTTCGCAGCAGCCGTGCCCTGTCCGCTCGTCAGGGTGACTCTGGCGGTGTACTCGTCAATTTCGAAGGTTTTGCCACCGTCGGCATCCAGGCCCAGATCGGGAACAGCTGTTTCCAGAAGTTCCGAGGGAGAGATGCCCCGCTCTGCGGACAGTTGGTCGATGACGTTGACCAGGCGTTTGTGCAGGTTCTTGTTCTTGACCACGTCCCGGATGTGCGTGAGTGCTCCAACGACATCAGTTGTGGCGGTCTCGTGGCTCTTGGCAATCTCCAGGAGTGCCTCCACACCTGCATTAGCCCCTATTGCGGAGCGGCAAACTCCGTTCTTGCCGTTGTGGCCTGCCCCCAGGTAGGCGGATCCATCCCGGATGAGCTGGACGTTTGCTGGAGCATCCGGCTGGAGGGCGAGGAGCCAGAGGGCGGCTCGCAGGACCGATCCGACGTGCAGGGTAAGACATGAAATTTCGCCCAGGTCTGCCGTAGGCCTGCGCTCGGCAGCCAGGCCGAGTAGGGCCTGAGCAACCCCCAGCACTGCCGGCTGCTCCGCGATCCGCAGATCTGCTGCGCGTTTCCACTTCGCCGTGGGCTTCGGGCCGTTCAGCTCGCTCATGAAGAGCAGTAGTCGAGCGACGTGGTGTTCCGGCATAACCGGCCTCACCGCATTGCGTATTGAGGGGCCGAAGTCGTCATCCTCAGCCACGTACTGCAAAGGGATGCGGCCGTCTTCTTCGCTGTCACTGAGCAGCAATTCATCAAATTCGCGGATCTTTGGATGCAACCCCGGCCCATCCCGAAAATCAGTGAGCAGCACTGCCTCCAACCGGCGGGTCGCCGCGGGAATTGTGCATCTCTCAGCGGGTTCCAGCGCCAGGATTGGCGCGTGAAACGCACCGCGCCATGAAGGGTAAATGTACCGGGAATAGGGCACGTGGGTGAGCATCCAATCGAGCTCCTGGGCGCGCCAGTCCAGGGGAGCCAGTTCCGAGAAGATGTAGAGCGCCTGCTCGATCGGTGGCAGCATGTGCACACGGCCGGCCGGGATGCCGAAAGGCTCGTAATACCTATCGGCGATCCCGTACCTGTGCTCGTGTATGTGAGCGAAGGTAAACGCAAATGCACCCTTCTGCCCATCCGGGTCGAGTTGGCCAAGGTACCTGGCAAACCGCTCCCGGTACTTTTCCAAGCCCTCCCCGCCACCTGGCCAATCGGAATGTGGAGTCATGAAAAACTCAAGGAGCCGACCGCTCTGCTCATCGGCCAAGACACGCAGGTTGTCGGGCATCGCGGTACGCCCCTCCAGTTCGGCCGAGGTGCTCATCCTCCAACCAGCGGTACCAGCTTGATGAAGACAGCTTCGACGGCTTTGAGGACGTCGACTTCGTCCGACAGGTTGCAGACCTGTTGGCCATCAACCATCACGAAGAACGAGTTCCGTTCAAAGCCTCTAACTGCCGTGTCAGCGTGGTGTTCCCAATTCACGGGCTTGCGGTCTTGTACCTGATGCCCAAGACCGTTGAGCCCACTTTCCTTGGCGGAGACCACCACCAGCCCTGGCGCTTTTCCAGCCCCGTGGGTGGTGTTGTAACGCGCGACTTCTTCGCGTACGCGCCAACGTATTAGTTCTTCAACTGTGATGACATCCGGCAGCCCGGACAGCTCAAGTTGCTCCGTTGCCCCGGCTCCGGGCAATTCTTCATCACAGATTCGCAATACGGCCATGAGGTTCCACCAATCAACGAGGCGTTTTCCGCATCGTACAAGTCAGGTCTGACAGTCTTTACCCCTTTACGCCTTCGCGGCTTTGGCGGCTGCCTTCGCTGCTTGTTTGCTCGCACGCACTTTGACCAGCGACTCCGGATCCACAATGTCGGCGACCGAGAGGTACGAGCCCTCTTCCCCGTAGTGGCCGGCGGCTTCCCGCCATCCATCCGCCTGTAGGCCGCATTGCTTGCCCAACAGTGCCAGGAAGATCTTTGCCTTCTGTTCGCCAAAGCCCGGCAGTGCCTTGAGCCGGCGGAGCACTTCGGGGCCATCGGGGTTCCCGCGGGTCCAAATGGCAGCTGCGTCGCCGTCCCACTCGGCATGTACGGTCGCGGCGAGGTCCTGGACCCTTGCGGCCATGGAGCCCGGGAACCTGTGGACGGCCGGCCGTTCCTTGAAAACTTCCACAAAACCGGCTGGGTCGTACTCGGCGATCGTCGCTGGGTTAAGGGAGCCCAGCCTGGTGCGGATCTTTTCCGGACCAGCAAACGCCGACTCCATCGTGACTTGTTGATCCAGCAACATGCCTGTTAACAACGCAAAGGCGTCGTCACTTAGCAGCTGGTCCGCGTCGGCATCTCCTGTGATGTGCAGTTCCATGCGTCCCATCCTCCCACCGCCTGGCGGCTCCGTCACCGGCGGTCCACCGGCGTTTGTTTTGGTCTGCTGCTTCCGGGCCGCCTCACCAATAACCCGTGAGCGTTCGACGGCGGTTTGGTG
>NZ_JBLYIE010000053.1:0-11557 GCF_048537125.1 Paenarthrobacter sp. PPS72
CGTCCGCGCGCCGATCATCATTCAATGGCGTCGTTAGCGGACCCGTCTCTGACGTGGGAAAACGCTCAAAGGCAGGTTTGGACGAGTTATCTCATGTACTTCTACTCGTCCCACTTTAACGCCGATAATCTACATTATGTAAAGTAACACGATTCTGTTAGCTGATGCATGATCATCCGCCCATCCCCGGCTCATCCACGACCGTCTCGCCCAACATCGGGCAGGATACCTTCACCCGAAGCTGAGTTGACAAGTATTTGCGATGCGTAAGTTCTCGTCATTACCGGTGGGCAGTAAATCATGACAACAAATAATGAATTTGCATCATGCCATTCCAACACTTCAGGGAATATAGGCGAACAGTCATCCACCCGGGCAGATACCAATACAAACAGGGTGGGCGTTTCCCAAGGAAACGCCCACCCTGTTTTAGGCACGATATCTAGTCGGAGGGCTTGGCACTGGAGCGTCGGCGTGCAACGACTACCGATGCGGCACCTGCTACCAGTACGCCGGCTCCAGCTATGCCCCAAGCAACGAGGCCCGGATCAGCAGCCACCTTCTCCGCTGCTGCAGCCGCACCAGCTTCCGTGACGCTGGAGGCAGCTACGAAATCAGAGACCTCGTTGCCGCTTCCCTTGCCGTTGCTTCCACGTCCATGGTTACCGTTGTTCACGGCGACGCGTGCAGAGCGAACAATTCCGGATTCCGCCCCAACAGCAGCGATAACGTAGCTGCCGGCGTCCTCGAAGGTGATACTGGTGGAGATAGTGCCATTACCGTCAGCGATAGCGTCGAAGTTTGCCGGCGCGCTCCCCCGCGGGCCACCCCTCTTCTCAAAAGTGATGGTGACGGCTTCGCCCGGGGTGTATCCCCCGGCGGAGAAGGTAATGGATTCACCGCGGTCAATGGTGCCGTCCGAGACGGTTCCTTGCTCATTACCTGGCGCCGGGTAGGTGCTGGCTGCGGCCGGCGCAATACCCGCGAACATGACTGTTCCCGCAACCATAAGTGTTGTGATGGTCTTTTTCATCTGTTTCCCTTGAGATCAATTATGGAATTACATTTATAAAGGCCTGATCCGATAAGTATGTAATTTGTGGAAATCCCATAGTCATAGCAAGCGAAACAGTATCATCCAGGTGGTGCCTCAGCAAGGCCGGATGCGACGGGTTACAAATGGTCAACGAGGCGTTTACTTGACAGTCCAATCTCAGTTTTTGAATTCTTGGTCTTAATTGTGACATCTTCAGCAAGTCCTATGACAAGCAGGTCGGCCCCCATCATTCGCCCTATCCGGCTGGGAACCAAAAAATGCCCATCCGGTAATCCGGACAGGCATCCACGTTGACTTGGAACGACTGTGACTGGAGGTTCCGTTCTATCCGATCCCTTCACCTGCCCCCTTCATCGCCCTCCGCATCTCGCGCAAGGTAGCCAACGCCACGGCACAATCCGGGCACTCCTGCACATGCCGTCGGATCTTGTCGTGGCCTGCCGCTCGTCCAGTGCCGAGGACAAACTTTCCGAGCTGTTGCGACACCTCTACACATGAATCCATGGGCGTCACGGGGACGTGATCCTGGAGGTACGCCCGCCGAAGTCCCTTGCGCGCGCGAATGAGCAAAGCGGAAACGCCGTTCGGGGTCAGTCCCATGAGTGGAGCAATGGCCCCGGGTTTCATGACTTCCACTTCGCTGTACCAAAGCACGGCCTGCCACCGCATCGGCAAGGACCGAAATGCCTGTGTCAGCGAAGACGGCTCCAAGGCATCCAGGGAGGGATCGTCATAGGAGGCCTCGCAGTCCTTGGGCACATCACTCAGAAAGCGTGCACGCCTTGCCTGCACGTTCCGTCGATGCGCCATCCTCCGCACCGTGGTCAAGAGATATGCCCTGAAGGACTCCGCAGGTCCCCTGCCGATAAGGAGCGCTCGGAAAACGGCCGCAAATGCTTCTCCTACCACGTCCTCCACATCGGAAGCGTTGTCAGATTCCACGCGGGCCACGTACGCCGCCAGATTTCGGTACTTCTTGAACAGTTCGTCAAATGCTGAAACATCGCCACCACGAATCAATGACAACAGGGATTCGTCACGTTGCCCGGGAGGTGGATCTACGCCAGTCCTTGGAGTTGATGCGTGCACCCTACTCCCCTGCCCGGTGGACGCCACTTTCCAGGGAGTAGCGCAGGATTCATTCTCGGAGGCCGAATCCGGGTAGACCGGGTTTGCAGCTGACATGGCTTCTCCTGGACACTGACGTTCTACGCGGACCCTAGAATCTAGGCAGCACTAAAAAGAGTCCACCGAATATGCAGCCAATTGAGGGGAAACGGATGCCAAATGCAGGATTACGACTTGGACGGGCGGGACCTAAGGCTCCTGCATGCACTGCAGATCCGCCCGCGCGCCCCGTGGGCCGCCCTTGCGCCCGTAGTTGGTGCGGACGCGGTCACTCTTGCAAGGCGCTGGAACGCACTTCAAGATGAAGGCCTCGCGTGGCTAGCCAGCTATCGAGGGCCAGGAGCGAAGTATGTAGGTGCGATCGTGGAAGTGGACTGCATTCCTTCCCGCATGACCGAGGCCACCTCGGATCTTGCCGGCGATGATGAGGTTCTTTCAATTGACCAAACGATCGGTGGCCGCGACCTGGTGGTGACGGTGCTGTGCCGGACAGAGGCGGACTTGGCTCGATTTGTGTTGGACAGACTTGCGAAAGTTGAAGGTGTGACCGGCACACGAACCCACCGCGGTATTCGTCTGCTCGCGGATGCGCAGCACTGGCGGCTACGATCGCTGCAGGACCACGAGGCACGCCAATTGGAATCGACCGTCCCACTGCCAGTCGCCGCACCCCGAGGGGTTACAGCCGAGGTCGAGGACGACCTTGCCCGTATTCTGCGCACCAACGGTCGGGCATCGGTGGCAGAGATATCCGAACTACTCGGAATCAGCACCACAAAGGCAAGAAGCGCCCTCGCCACCATCATTGCCGAGAAACGCCTGGTGCTCCGATTGGAGGTTGCGAGGCCTTACGCTCCCTGGCCCGTCGCAGTCTGGTATTTCCTACGGGTTCCAGCCACCATGGTGGAATCGGTTGCAGGCAAGCTTGTTGGTTTGCAGGAAGTCCGCCTCGTGGCCACAACCGGCGGCCTTTACTCAATCCTGATGCTGGTTTGGCTTCGCCGGGTAGAGGATATGACTGTGCTGGAGCGGCAGCTGGGCGAGCGGCTTCCTTTTGCCGAGATCCTGGATCGGTGCATAGTGCTGCGGACCCCCAAGCACATGGGCAACAGACTTAGCCTCGACGGCAGGCTCATCACCTGAGCCGTGAGCATGTAAGCGCAGACAACAACTGCCCCGCAGAAGTCCTCTGCGGGGCAGTTTCGATTTTTCGGGCGTGCCGGAACTACTGCTGTTGTGCTCCGGCGATGTTAACCAACCAGCCGATCCCGAACCTGTCGACGCACATTCCGAACGTGTCACCCCAGGGCGCTGTCTCAAGCGGCACGGTGACGGTTCCGCCGTCGACCAGCTTGTCCCAGTAGCCGCGGAGTTCTGCTTCATCCGCTGCCTCACCGCTCAAGGAGACGGAAATGTTGTCACCGGGGATGTACTGCATGCCGCTTGGGGTGTCTGCCGCCATCAACGTCAACCCGCTTGAAGTTTCCAGCATGGCGTGCATGACTTTGTTCGCTTCTGCTGGATCTTCGCTTGCCTGGTAATCGCCGAAGGTGCTGATGTTCAGTTCACCTCCAAAGACCGATTCGTAAAAAGTGATTGCATCGCGCGCGTTGTCCCGAAAGGAAATGTACGGGTTGAGGCGGGTTGTCATCGGTCAGTCTCCTCATTGTTGTGATGGTCACACGTGTGCCGCAATGCTAACAGCGCCGATAAGTGCCTGTCCCGCATGGAACTTAGGCGCCGTCGTAAGCCCTTTGCAGGGCGTTGATGTCAAGCTTGCGCATCTTCAGCATGGCTTCCATGGCACGCTGGGAACCTGCGGGATCCGGACCGTTTAACAGGCCGGACATGGCCGTGGGAATGATCTGCCACGATAGGCCGAACCTGTCCTTGAGCCACCCGCATTGACTCTCCTGTCCGCCCACCAGCAGGGCGTCCCAGTACCTGTCCACCTCCTCTTGGGAGTCGCAGTTCACCACCAGGGAGACAGCCTCGTTGAACGAGAAAGCCGGTCCCCCGTTGAGCCCCATGAACTGCCTGCCTTCGATCTCGAACTCAACAGTGAGCGCCTGCCCGTCGGGTCCCTTCATGGCCTGCCCCATGGATGAATGTTCGAAAGTCGATGTATAGAACTCGGCGGCCTCCGCTGCCTGCCCGTCGAACCACAAACAGGTGGAAATCTTATGCATCTGCTGCTCCTCCAAAGTCACCGGGAACTGCTTGTCCCCCGTCAGAGGCTAGTACCGTGAGATCAACCACACAACGTCCCACCGCGAAACCACCTCCTGGGAACAAAGGAGTGCCGGCAGTGCACCTTTCCCACGCTCAAGAGCTACGCTTCGCGCTGGAAGCAAGGCCCGGATAGTGTCGGGAGTATGCCTTCACCATCGCGATTGTGGATCCCCGCAGCTATTACCGACCTTTTGTTGATTCTTGTCTTCGCCGCCATTGGCCGCGACGCTCACTCCCGTGGAGACATCATTTCGGGGGCGTTCGCCACTGCGTGGCCGTTCCTGGCCGGAGCAGCCATTGCTTGGGGGCTCACGCGCGCCTGGCGGGCACCGTTGGTCGTTTGGCCATCCGGAGTGTGCATCTGGATCGGCACGGTTCTGGTGGGAATGATCTTAAGGGCTGTCACCGGCCAAACCGTCGTGCTGCCTTTTGTCCTGGTGGCGTTGATCAGCCTCGGCGCACTCCTCCTCGCATACCGAACCTTGGCTACATTGCTTCTGCGGGTATCCCGTAAGCGGCAACGCCGAGCCTGATCCAGCCCCGGCCAGCGGGAATGCACTAGGCTGGAAATCGTCCGCAACGATGCATTTCCGGAAAGGCCCCCCGTGATCACCGCTTTCGTCCTGATCAAGACCGATGCCTCACGCATACCGGAGACCGCTGAACAAATCTCGGCCATTCAGGGCATCAGCGAGGTTTACTCCGTGACTGGCGAGTGGGACCTCATAGCGGTAGCCCGAGTGACCAAGCATGACGAACTTGCCGACGTGATTGCGGATCGCCTGTCGAAGGTGGCGTCAGTGGTCCACACCACGACGCATATTGCCTTCCGGGCCTATTCCCAGCACGATCTGGACGCTGCCTTCGCACTTGGATTCGAGTAGAAGCAGGCCGCCTGTCTTTCAGCTTTGGCTGAGGGCCGTCCACTTTGCCAATACTTCGGCAGCTTTGCCGGAGTCAACGGATTCTGCTGCCTGCGCGAAAGCCGTGCGCATACGCTCTTCCAGGGTTCCCTCGGCATAAAGGTCGATTGATACCAACCCAGCCGCAGCATTGAGCAGGACGGCGTCGCGCACGGGACCAGTCTTACCATCGAGGATCTCGCGGACTACTGCCGCATTTGCAGCGGCGTCGCCTCCTCGAAGGTCTGCAACCGTGGAAGGGCGGATGCCCAGGTCGGCGGGCGAAAAGACCTGCTCCTTGACTGTTCCGTTCCTGATCTCCCAGACGGTGGATGGTCCAGTCGGGGTCAGTTCATCCAACCCATCGTCACCACGGAAGACCAGTCCCCGGCTGCCGCGGCGGGCCAGGACACCCGCCACCAAGGGCGCCATGCGCGCATTTGCAACGCCCACCGCCGAGGCTTGTACGTGCGCCGGATTGGTCATCGGTCCCAGGAAATTGAAAGCCGTGGGTACAGCCAGTTCACGGCGCGGTACGGCTGTGTGCCGGAACGAAGGGTGAAACATCTGGGCAAAACAGAAAGTGATACCCGCCTCTTCGGCGTTCCGTGCTACTTGTTCGATAGACAGGTCTAAACGGACACCCAAGGCTTCCAGAACGTCGGCCGAACCTGAAGTGGAAGAAGCAGCCCTATTGCCGTGTTTCACCACCTTGGCCCCGGCACCGGCGGCTACCAGGGCGGCCATGGTGGAGATGTTAACCGTGTTCAACCGGTCCCCGCCGGTTCCCACAATGTCCAACTTCTCGCCGGAGATCTCGATTGGATTGGCGTGCTGGACCATCGCCTCAACCAGGCCCGCCAGCTCTTCCACCGTCTCGCCTTTGGCGCGGAGGGCGACCAGGAAGCCGGCAATCTGAGCCGGAGTCGCTTCTCCGGACATGATGGTGTTCATGGCCCATTCTGTGTTGCCCACTGCCAGGTTGTCGCCGTTTATCAGTGCAGAGATGAGCCCTGGCCAAGTATTACTGGCTGCAGGTGCCGATGCCGGAGAAGTCACTCCCTGATGCTATCGAGCCAGCCACGCCCATGACCAATGTGAACGAAGTCGGGAACTTTTCCGCGCGAATTCGCGTCTTTGTAGAAAAAGTCTCCCGAATCGGTGGTTTGCATTGGGAACTCTGGACTTTTACAGACATAATGTCCTTGTGACATCTGCGACCCAAGCCCCCAGTACCCCGGCGCACCCGACGCTGAACCGCCCCAACCTGGTTTCTGTTGGAACCGTTGTTTGGCTGTCCAGTGAGTTGATGTTCTTCGCCGGCCTCTTTGCCATGTATTTCACCCTCCGCTCCACATCCGGAACGATGTGGGCCGAGGAGACGGCCAAGCTCAACTTCCCGTTTGCGCTGGTCAACACCATCGTCCTGGTGGCAAGTTCCTTTACTTGCCAGATGGGCGTCTTCGCCGCTGAGCGCCTGGAACCGCGCCGCACTGGTCGGCTCATGCAGTTCACTCGATGGGGCATGACCGAATGGTTCTCACTCACGTTCATCATGGGTGCCTTCTTCGTAGCGGGCCAGACCATGGAATACGCCATGCTCGTCTCGGAGCACGTATCGCTGTCATCCAACGCTTATGGCTCGGCCTTCTACATGACCACGGGCTTCCACGGCCTGCACGTCCTTGGCGGCCTGATCGCGTTCCTATTCATCATCGGACGCGCGTTTGCAGCCAAGAAGTTCGGACATTTTGAAGCGACCTCGGCAATCGTCACCTCGTACTACTGGCACTTCGTCGACGTTGTGTGGATTGGCCTCTTCCTGGTCATCTACGTCCTCAAGTAAGCCGGCTTTGACACATTTTTCAGTAGAGGCAGAATTTCAAGAAGCGGCTCTCGGAGCCGACGCAGGATCGAATAAAGGAACCACCACGTGAAGGCACTCTCGCAGAAGCGACGTCACCCACTGGCAGCCATTGCGCTGTTACTGATGGGCCTCATTCTCACTGGTGGGCTGTACGCCGTTGCCACCACCGTCAACCAGGCGAAGGCCGACACCGCGAACTTCAGTGCCAGTGACGTCGAGGAAGGCGGCAAGCTCTTTGCTGCCAACTGCGCCACTTGCCATGGTATGGGTGCCAGCGGAACTCAGGACGGCCCCTCGCTGGTAGGCGTGGGTGCCGCTGCAGTTGACTTCCAAGTTGGCACCGGTCGTATGCCCATGCAGATGAGCGGACCCCAGGCTCAGAAGAAACCCGCTCAATTCAATGAGCAACAAACCATGCAGCTCTCTGCATACGTCGCATCCCTCGGCGCGGGCCCGGCCATCCCTGAGGAGAATCTTCTCGATGGCAAGGGGGACGCAGCCAACGGAGGCGAGCTCTTCCGTGTCAACTGCGCTATGTGCCACAACGCTGCCGCTGCCGGTGGTGCCTTGACACGCGGAAAGTTTGCACCCGGTCTTGCCGGCGTAAGCCCTGAGCATATTTACGAAGCAATGGTAACCGGCCCTCAGAACATGCCCGTTTTCAGTGACTCCAACGTCAGTCCTGAGGACAAGCGAGACATCATTACCTTCCTGAAGACCATTGAAGCCAACGGTTCCCCGGGTGGCGCAGACTTGGGCTCGCTTGGACCGGTATCTGAAGGTCTGTTTGTTTGGGTTGCCGGTTTGGGTGTAATCATCGCATTCACTATCTGGTTGACGTCCCGCACGTCCTAGTCCGGACACACAAAACTTCTGCTGCACTGTCAGCAGTTTGAAACTGAAAATAACTCGGCCCAAGCCGAGACAACGAGAGAAGGATGAGGCGAATTATGGGCAACCATAGTGACGGCAGTCCGAACCACTCGGGCACCGTAGCTACGGCTGGTCAGAATGAGGTGGAGAAGTTCCAGGATCCTGGACTGCCTCCGCATCGTTTGCGCCTGGCTGACACGGACCCGGTAGCCGCAAAGCGGGCCGAGCGTCAGGTAGCCATATTGTTTGGCACCTCTGTTATCGGCACGCTCGTGTTCCTGGTGGCGTACTTTGCCATCGATTTGGGCGAGGATACCTCCATTGCGACCATCCGCACCCAGAACCTCCTTCTGGGACTCGGTACTGCGTTTGCAATGCTGGGCATCGGCACCGGAATCGTGCACTGGGCCAAGGCCTTGATGCCCGATCACGAAGTGTCGGAAGAACGCCACGCCATCCGTACTGAAGAAGATCGCCAGGCTGCAGTCCGGATCGTCGACGACATCGTCGACGAGACCGGAATTAAGCGACGCCCGTTGATCCGCAACACCCTTCTTGGTGCCGTTGCACTGGCTCCCCTGCCCGCCCTGGCCATCTTCGGCGATTTGGGCCCGCGGCCGGACAACGCTTTGGCGCACACCATGTGGGCGCCTGAAGGCGACAAGCTCAAGCGACTGACCCGTGACCCGGATGGCACCCCCATCAAGGCTTCGGACGTCACCATCGGCTCCGCCTTCCACGTGATCCCTGAGGGCCTCAATGAACTCCACGAGGGCAAGCTGAACGAGAAGGCGAAAGCCGTCGTTCTCCTGATGCGCCTGGACCCGGATTCCTTGAACCCTTCCGAAGGACGCGAAAACTGGAGCTACAACGGCATCGTCGCTTACTCCAAGATCTGCACGCACGTCGGTTGCCCGGTTGCCCTCTACGAGCAGCAGACGCACCACCTCCTGTGCCCCTGCCACCAGTCCACCTTTGACCTTACGCAGGAATGCAAGGTCATCTTCGGACCGGCAAGCCGTCCGCTCCCCCAGCTGCCCATCGCAGTTGACGCGGAGGGCTACCTCGTCGCCACCAGCGACTTCAGAGAACCTGTAGGACCGAGTTACTGGGAGCGTGACGAGCATGAGCGCCTCATCAACAGCTGAAGCCCCCTTCGTTCCGAAGACCAAGGTTGGTAGTTTCACCAACTTCGTGGACGAGCGTGTCGGCGGCTCCGGCATCCTGCGCGAATTTGGCCGGAAAGTCTTCCCCGACCACTGGTCATTCATGTTCGGTGAGGTGGCGCTGTACTCCTTCGTCATCTTGCTGATGTCGGGTACCTTCCTGACCTTCTT
This sequence comes from Paenarthrobacter sp. PPS72, assembly GCF_048537125.1. Classification (GTDB taxonomy): domain Bacteria; phylum Actinomycetota; class Actinomycetes; order Actinomycetales; family Micrococcaceae; genus Arthrobacter; species Arthrobacter nitroguajacolicus_E. The sequence goes on from NZ_JBLYIE010000053.1 coordinate 9,397, forward strand.
CTTCGATCCGTCCATGGCGGAAACCAACTACCAGGGTTCCTACACGCCGCTGTACAACGTCGAAATGTCTGTCGCCTACAGCTCATCGCTGAACATCTCGTTCGACGTCCGCGGTGGTCTGTTCATGCGTCAGGTTCACCACTGGGCAGCTTTGTTGTTTGTGGCCTCCCTCGGTGTGCACATGCTGCGCGTATTCTTCACGGGCGCTTTCCGCAAGCCCCGTGAAATGAACTGGGTGGTTGGTGGCGTACTGCTCATCCTGGCAATGGCTGCCGGCTTTACCGGCTACTCCCTCCCCGATGACTTGCTGTCCGGGAACGGCCTGCGCATCATCGACGGCGTGATCAAGTCCATTCCGGTTATCGGAACTTACACCTCGTTCTTCCTCTTCGGTGGAGAGTTCCCGGGTACAGCCATCATCGGCCGCTTGTACGTTCTGCACATCCTCTTGGTTCCGGCCCTCATCCTCCTGATGATTGTCATCCACCTCTTCATGGTGGTCGTGCACAAGCACACCCAGTACCCCGGACCGGGCCGCAATGACGGCAACGTCGTCGGTTACCCCTTGGGCCCGGTATATGCAGCCAAGGCTGGCGGATTCTTCTTTATCGTCTTCGGCGTCCTGGCGCTCATGGCGGCAGCGTTCACGATCAACCCGATCTGGAATTACGGTCCGTACGATCCCTCTCCAGTTTCGGCCGGTACCCAGCCTGACTGGTACATCGGGTTTGTCGACGGAGCCCTGCGCCTCATGCCGGGTGTCATCAACGACTTCCACTTCGAATGGGTCATCTTCGGACGTACCCTGACCCTGAACGTCCTGCTTCCGGCCCTCGTACCGGCCGGAATCATCTTCACCGTACTGTTCATGTACCCGTGGATCGAACGCTGGGTTACCAAGGACAACCGCGAACACCACGTCCTGGATCGTCCTCGAAACGCCCCAACCCGGACCGCCATCGGTGTTGCAGGCTTCACGTGGTACTGCGTTATGTGGGCAGCTGCTGGTTCTGACCTCATTGCAACGCACTTCCACGTATCGTTGAACGATGTGACGTATTGGCTTCGGACGCTCTTCTTCATCGGTCCTGTTATTGCCTTCATCGTGACCAAACGAATTGCCTTGGCCCTCCAGCGCAAGGACCGCGAAATTGCACTGCATGGTCGCGAGACAGGCCGTATTGTCCGACTCCCCCATGGTGAGTTCATCGAGGTTCACGCCCCACTGGATGAGTACAAGCGTTACAAGCTCGTCGGCTTCGAATCACCTGCTCCCATCCCGGCGCAGCCAAATGAGCACGGAGTGGTCACCCGCAAGGAAAAGCGCCGCGCGGCACTCTCCCGCTGGTTCTTCGAAGACCGTGTTGCCCCGGCAACGCCGGCGGAACTCGAAGCAGCTCACGCGCATGGCCACCATGAGGCCATCGCAGCTGGTGAAGACCAGAAGAGCCTGAGCCACTAGTTCTCAGCACGCGCGTTACGGGACGGGCCTGGTCCATCTTGGGTTCTAGCGGTCGTTGCAACACCCAGAGTTTTTGGGAGTTGCAACGACCGCGCCTCGTTTAAGCGGTGTTTCGTCGGGTCCGAATCGGTCCGGGCATGACTGGAAGAGGGCGTTCCACGAAGTTTTTGATCGTCTTAGGAACACCACGGCGGCAGCCAAGTTGCTCGCGCTTCAATTCCAATACATACGCTGGCTGGGTGGGAAGAGCCGGCTTAAGGAGCCAGTGAACCACTGGTACCGGACCGCACTTGGGGAAGGAAGAGTTCTTCCGGCTGTGTAAAACAGGTCTGTCCCGGAGTGAAGCAGCAAGGTCGGTGGGCGTTATCATTCGCACAGCCAGGGACTGGGACCAAGGAATTCGGAAGTCATCAAATCGACGCGTCTACCCCGACGGGCGAGTAGTCGAGTACAACCGGCGAGTGAGCATCCTTCCAGCTGTGTCCAACCCGGTCCCGAAGTCCATCGATGCGCGGTTTCTATCGTTGACGGAGAGAGAAATGATCCGCGATATGGTCGCCGGCGGTTCTTCAATGAGAGCGTTCGCCCAGACACTGGGCCGTTCTCCCTCCACCATCAAAGCTGCTCATACGCTGGTCTCCGGAACAGATCAGCAACACGCTGATCGAAGAGTTCCCCCCTACGTGTCAGGCTGGAACG
>NZ_JBLYIE010000054.1:0-46326 GCF_048537125.1 Paenarthrobacter sp. PPS72
GTACTTCTACTCGTCCCACTTGGGTGCCGATAGCCGTCGTTATGTAAGCTAATTTAGTTGAAGGTTCAACTAAACCATTTGCTGTGTCCACCCGCCTCTCCCTGGTCCACAGGAGTAAAGCGTTGCATCGGCGGTCAGGATAGCATCTGCTGCATGGACAAGGAACGCGAGCTGATCATTGCCGGACTGGACGCCGACGCCGATCGCCTGCAGGGCCTGAGCCTGGAAGACCTCGGCTACATTCCGGATCGCCGGAATCTGTCGGACGAGGACCTGGCCGGATTGGATTCCGAAACGCTGGACTGGATGGCCCGTATTCCGGCAGAGGACCGCCGGCGGAGTCTGGGCCGCGCCCGCCTGCTGGCCGGTGCCATCTGGCATGCCTCCGTGATTCTCATCGATGAGCTGTTTCAGGACATCCACACGCTGCAGGAAAAAGAGTCGATCACGCGCGAAGACATCACCGGGACCTGGGTTCTCTCGGGCCTGCCGCCGCAGTACGCGGAAAAGTACAACGGACTCTTTGCCCGGCGTTTCCTGGTCGTAGCCGCTGACATGACCATGAAACTGGCCGCCGGCTGGACGCCGCCGAGCTGCGTGGCCCAGGAGCTGGCCGTACGGTGCCTCCTGGACCAGGTCGAGATCACCGCAGACACCCACGACCTGGACCTTGACCCGGGCTGGCGGGGCATCCTCACCGACAGGATGCTCGAAGACACCGACAGCGACATGCTGTACGACAGATCGCTCGACGGTTTCCAGCACGATGAACGATTGAACCAGCAGCTCCGGCTCGCCCCCATGGCACTGGAGCACTGGTTCGAACCTTTCAACGATGAAAGGCACGTTGCCCCTTACGCCCGCTGATCCGCTCCCCCGGTCGGGATGCCTGGCCTGCGGGCTGTGTCACGCCGTGGAGGCTGCTATTGGTTCCGGGATGGGGAGGGGCTGCGCGTTAGCCTTCACACTCGCTGCAGTACGAGTGGCCGTTCTTTTCGCGCGCGAGCTGGGACCGGTGCCGGACCAGGAAACAGGAGTAACAGGTGAACTCGTCCTCGGCCTGGGGAATCACCTGAACGATCAGTTCCTCGGCGACAAACTCCCCGCCGGGGGGTCATGGCGTCATCCAGGGCGTCGGATTCGTCGAGGTCGCGGACGACGCTGCGGGCATCCGGGGCGTTGGCGGATTGCAGCGCCTCCAGGGAGCGGTCCTGGGATTCCTTGACGTCGGAACGTACTTCGTCGTAATCGGCTGCCACTGCGGTGATTCTCTTTTCTGGTGTTCTTCTCTGACGGAACTGCAACGCACACCATGGCCCCGGTATTCCCCGAGGGGAACCGGCCGGCCGCGCCCGGAGCCCGGCAATTTGTCCTGCCCCCTTGACCGGGGATGCGGACGGACAACGTGCCAAAGCGCCGTCCCCGAAGTACCCATTGCCGCCGCGGTCGTCAGTCTTCCGTGTCCTCGGTCCAGTCCAGGGCCGCGGTGAGCCGGCCGGCGTCGGGCAGTTCATTGCGGACCTCCGCCGGCAGGGCGTCGTAGGTATAGGATGCCACGGCCATGGGCGAGGTGGCCCGTCCCAGGCTGTAGCGGACGGTGTGCTCGTTCTTGCTGCCGCAGATCAGGATGCCGACAGTGTCGGCGTGGGCTTCGCGGCGGAGCCTGTCATCGACCAGGGCAATGTAGAAGTTCAGCTTCCCGGCGTATTCGGGCTGGAACTTGCCGGTCTTCAGCTCGATGACGTAGTAGCGGAGCTGCTCGACGTGGAAAAAGAGCAGGTCGAGGTAGAAGTCGTCGCCTCCGACGTCGAAGTGGACCTGCCGGCCGACGAACGCGAAACCCGGCCCCATTTCCCGCAGGGTGTCGGTGATGCGGTCCATGAGGGCCTGCTCAAGGTCACGTTCGGCGACCTCGCGGGACAGGCCCAGGAATTCGAAGTTGTAGGGGTCTTTGGCGACCTGCTGGGCCAGCTCGGAATCCTGCGCAGCAAGCTGCTGCGCAAAGTTCGATGGCGCGGCCCCGGTGCGTTCCAGGGTCTTGTTCATGATCATGTTCAGCAGCACGTTCCGGGACCAGCCGTACTCCACCGCTGCGGCGGCGTAGGAGTGGGTGGCGGCGGGACCGAGTTTTTTGTCCAGGAGGACCATGATGTGGCCCCAGGGCAATGGCGCAGCAGGCTGCTGCGCAATTGGTCCCTCGGCCCAAGTTCCGGCGAATGTCGTCATGTACTGGATGTTGCGGGCTGAGAGCCCCTTCATATCCGGAAACTCCTTACGAAGGTCCTCGGAGAGACGTCTGATGACCTGGCTCCCCCACCCCTGCTGCTCCTGCTGTACACGCACTGCCTGCCCGATGGACCAGTACAGCTCGATCAGCTGGGTGTTGACGGTCCGCAGTGCCTTGGTGCGTGTGGCCCGGACCCGGTCCTGGAGATCGCCGAGGAGGTCGGAGTAGCCGGTGGGGAGGGCGAGGTCGCGGGCGTCTGTCATGGGTTCGATCCTATCGATCAGACTCAGGCTCGCACGGCAGCTGCTGTGAAGCGGCAGCCCTAGCGGCTGGGACCGCTTTTTGATTTCTGCGCCCCCAGTGTGGCGCCGGAGCTGGTCTTCCGCGCCTTCGCTGGGCCTTTGCCGGGGGCGAGTGCTGCGCTGGGGTGCGTTCCTTCACCCCTGGCGGCTGCGAGCCTGCCCTTCACCTGTTCCTCGCTTGCGGTGCCGGCCAGGGACGCTGCGAAAGCTTGGTGATGGCCGGCGGAGCCATACTCCGCTGCGGCGGCGGTCTCGGCCTTTTCCCTTTGGTCGTTGGCCCGTGCGCTGTCGCCGCCGGTGACACGGTTTTCGAGCTCGCGCCCCATGCCTTCGATGCGGGCAAAGAGTTCGGCTTCGGTGCGGGCATAGCGTTGCTCCAGCGGCTGCTCCTGGGTGCCTGTAAAGCCGCCCTCCGCCAGGAGCTTCGCTTCATGCCAGTCCTTGGCGGCATCCACGAAGGCGGCGTCCTTGAAGTGGTCTTCGCCGGCCCCATTGAAATTCGCTGTGGTTTCTTCCCGCAGCTGGTCGATGGTGGGACCGTTTACACCGTCTTTGCCGATCAGGTACAGGCGTTCCTTCACGGCGGCATCGGCCGCTTCGATGGCTACCGGGGTCCTGGCATCCTGTGCTGCCTGCAACGTCTGGACCATGACCGGGTTGCTCAGATACTCGAAGGGAACGTCGTGCCGTGCGATTTCCGGCGCCAACTTCTCTGCCTTCATCCGGAGTTCTTCGACCTGGGCGGCCGCGATGAGAGCCATGCCCTTCCGGTGTTCGGCGGCCGCGGCGCGTCGGGCCTGCTCTGCGCTGATCGTTTCGATGCCCGATTCAAGGTATGCGGCGTCCGCGCCGACGTCGTGGGTGTCGATGCCGTACCGGGCAAGGACTTCCTGCCGGATTTTTTCCGAGGCTGCCAGGGCGGCCGGGTCGTGGTCCTTCCAGCTTGTCGCTACGGCGTGTGCCGTGGCGATGTCGTTGGGCTGTGCCTTGTCCCACCACTGATCCTTCTCCACCGGTGCCAGCGCCGCGTGGGCCGCGCTGCGTTCAGCGGCGAGGCGTGCCTGCGCTTCGTGCGCCACCTGGGCGTCCTGGTGTTCCTGCTGCCGCTGAGCTTCCTGCCGGCGTCGGGCCAAGGTCTCCGCAACACGTGAGGCGACCAGCAGCGACTGCCGCAGTCCGCCGTCCAGGACGTCATCCATTCCATCTGATTCACTCATGCTGTTCCCCTTGCAGTTGGTGGTGGTCTTTATCGATCGAGGCCCGGCCCTGAGTCGCGTCGGCCGGGCTGGTAGGTCCTGGCCGGCGTTGCCGGCGTGAGCGTCGTCGGCACCGCGGATCCCGGACGGATCGGCACCATGCCGCGCCGGGCAATGTCGATCGCCCGGGGCGGCGCTGCGGCCTCTGCAGAGGGCTGCTGTGCAGCCCCTACTGGTACAGCCTTCGGCATGGTTCCGGTGAACGGGGCCAGCTGGTTCTCCACCACTGAGCGGATGCGCTGCGCTTCGCGCGTCCGGCCGGACTGGGCGTGCATTTCATACACCGCAAAGGCGGTGTTGATCAGCTGCACCATGAGTGCAGTCTGTGCTGCAGTCTTACTCTTGCTCGACGCGGCCATGAACAACATCGCCGTCCCCGCAATGGACGGCAGCGCGACGGGTTTGCCGTGCTGCCGGGGAGCCCGCAGCTGGGCGGTGCGGGACAGTTCAGCGGCGGTGGCGGCCAGCGGCCCGGGCGTTGGCTCCAGCCGGTAAGACCAGGCCGCGAATGCCCCCGATACTTCCCGCGCTGCTTTCGCCCAGGTCGCGTGATCATCCCGCGGAATCGTGCGGAGCTGGTCCGCCAGTGCCGTGGCGTTCCGGGTGTACTGCACCCATGCTTCCGCCGGTGGCGTTGCGTTCTCGGGGCCGGTCCTGGAGACCGTGCGTTTGTTGCGGGCAGCGGCGTTCCATTCCGCCGCGGCCTCCGTTGCCAGATGCGGGGAGTCCGGCCATTCCTCGCGCAGGGCACCGAGCTTCAGGTCTGATGCGAGGGTGCCGCCGCCGAACCAGATCGGCCGCTCACCCTGTTTGGGGCGTTCGGCGACGGAGTACCCGACGATGACGTCCGTGGTGTTCTTCGCGTAGCGGGGCCGGACCAACAATCCGGTGTCACGGGCGCGGCGGACGAACTCCGCCTCGGTCGCCGAGGAGCTGGCGCTGGCGCGGACTTTCCGCGCCAGGGATGACCGGTGCATTTCGCGGTCATCACGGACCGCGGTGGCCTTCTCGGCCCGGTCATAACCACGGGTCGCGTGCACGGAGGAGAGCTCTTCGAGGCCGTACTTCGTTTCCAGTTCCCGGCAGGTCTGCTGCGCCCTTTTGTAGTCACCATGGGTGGAGGCCTTGGTCCCGTCCTCACGGACCAGGGACACGGCAAGGTGAACGTGGTGGTTGCCGTTCTCACTCGTGCCGTGGTTGACCGCAACCCACCGGCACTGCGCTTTCCCGCCGGCCCCGGTGAAGCCCATGGCGTCCACGAAGTCATTGGCGATATCGCCCCACTGCTGGTCCGTCAGGGCACCCTCCTCGGCGCGCAGGCTCAACGAGCAGTGCCACACATCGGCGGCCTTGTACCCGTTCGGTACGCGTTCCTTTCTGACGGGGTCCCAGCGGAAATCCTTCTGCAAGACCTCAACGCCGAAGGCCTTGCGGGGCTGGTCCAAGTGCCTCGCAATCGCGACCGCGTCGTCGCGGTCCAGGACCCCGTCGTCGTACCAGGCCATGATCGCCGCGTCCCCTGCCACCAGGTGCGGGTCGGTGTGGGAGTTCTTCGTCTTATCCGCATCGGTGGAGGCCAGGTACACCAGGAGACCTGACATCCGGGACCCGCGGGTAATGTTCGGCATCATGTCCTACATCAGCCCCTCAATCGTCCGGTCAATCCGCATCGCCACTTCGCGCACATACCCGAGAACTGCGCGTGCGTCCTGCGGGAATTCATCCCCCGCGTTGGCGTGCCGGGCGATCTGGTTCACGTTGTTCGACACTCGCGCCAACAACGTATGGATAGACATCAGTTCAGCCATCACGGCCTTACGCTCCGTCGGCGTCTCCGACCCCTCCGATAAAGCTGCGGTGATAAGCAGGTTCGGGACCGTGACCTTCTCCCGGACAGCACGGGCAACCAGGGCGGCTTCTTCCTCGACGGTGACCCACAAGTCACGGCGCTTCTTGGACCCGGCAGGCTTGTTCTCCCGGCGTCGCTTGGAAATCCGGGAACGCGGCGCACTCTCCTCAGACACGCACTCCCCCATCCCTTAACAGCCCAGCGCAGCGACCCCGAAACCCGGGGACCACACAAGCCAGTGTGCCAAGCAAACAACCACCGGGCCGTGAGCGACACGCCATTTACACCCGTGTAAACGTATAGCTTGCTCCGGACGGGTCGTGGTTTCTGCTTTGCCGCTCCTGTGCGCGGGGTGGGCATGAAAGATGCGGACGCTGCGCGCGGTGCTCGCTGGAAAACGACTGCGTCGTTCCGTTTCGGCTGGTCAGGCTACTGCCCGGTCCTTCCTTGGCAAGTCTGCACCGCCGGCTTTCGCGGCATATCCTCGCTCCGCTCCGGTATTCCACGCTCCGGCGCCTCCGACTGGCCAATTCCCTCACCGGCCCAGTGCTTTCGGGCGTGCCGAAAGGAACTTCGGCTGTGGGCAAGCGAAAGGTACAGTCATGGCTCTCATCTCACCGACCACTGTGAAACGCGAATACGGCATCCCTGTGGCGCGGCTGCGCCGCTGGCGCCGGCACGGCATCGGACCCGAATACTTCCAGCTCACACCGCGCAGCATCGGGTACTACACCGGCGACCTCGCCGACTGGCTGGCGGACCCGGCCAACGCGCACCTGCACGGGCTTCCCGGTCACGGACCCGGCTCCCGGTGCCGCCGGAACGTCCCGGCCGGAAGCTAGGGTTGGACCATGGCAAACCACGACATTGAATCCACCCGCAACCAGGCCCGCGCACTGCTGGACTCCCGCATCGAATCCGTCACCGACCTGGTCACCGCACGCCAGCGCGTGGCCGACCTGACAGAACAACTCACCAACGCCGAACGCCACGCCAACCGCGCCTACGTGCGCGCCACCAAAGACGGCTGGAGCGCCGAGGAACTCAAAAAACTCGGACTCGAACCCGCCGCGGCCGGCCGCCGCCGCAAGGCAGCCGCACGCACCACCGCAGCCACCACCGCCACCCCGCCCCACGGGGACCCCCTGGAAGCTTCCATCGAACAGGGGTAGCAGAAACCGGGACCGTTCCCCGGGGCCCATCACAGCCGTCCCCGTTCCGCCAGAAGACGGGGCCGGCTGTCTCAGCTCCGGACCACACCGCACGCCTCCCAGGACCCCCTGGACGCAGGAATGGCCGCCACGTTTCCGTGACGGCCAGTGCCTGCCCGGGGCTGCCTTTGCGTCCAGTCATCCGGCCCGTCCCGGGGCGTCCCGGGGCGTCCCGGGGTGTGATGCTCAGGCATTGGCAATGGTCGAAGCGGCGCCCGGCATGGCGTCCTTGTCCCGGCCCTCCAGCCCCGGAGGGTGCGCTGCCCGGAGCCGGTCAGTCGAGGTCCGGAGTGGCCGCGGCGGGCGCCTTGATGGCGTCCTGGTTGATACCCAGGTGGCGATCCCTGGACGCTGCTGGTGGGAACATGGCTGGTTAATATCGGCTGTCGGACAAACGCTGCCGGCGGAAGCTTCAGGGAACGGCCGCGCGGTCGTACTTTTAGTCCCCGTCCCCGCCGGGCGCGGCCTCCATGGTGCCGGCGGCGATACGGTCCTGCGTTTCTGTACATGCCCGTTCCAGGTACGCGACGGGGTCCTCGTCACTGACCCGCCACACACGCCGGCCACCGAGCTGTACACCGCGCAGATCCTGGGAGGCCAGCAGCGCGTAAATGGCCGGCATTCCCACGTTCAGGATCTCCTTCCCCCGGGCGGGCGTCAGCATCCGCGGGAACTGTACTCCGGGGCATTCCGGGTCCGGCACAACCGCTGCATCCTCACAGTCACGTGCCATGGCGGTCAGCCCTCAATCCGGTGCAGCAGTTCATCTTTCGTGCGCTGCCCGCGCCGCAGCCCGCCGGCCGGAACCGGCTCCCATGTCCGGCCGCCGTTGTGCTTGCGTTGCAGCCGCTTCACTTCCCGCAGGGTGGCCCGCACGATGAAGTCCGACACGCTCGCATCCCCTTCCAGGTGCCCCGCGGCCAGGAACGCGGCACGGACCTGCCCGGCTTCCTCCCCGGTGAAGTACGGGGTGAAGGCGGCGATCTTTTTAGGCACCGGACACCTCCCGGTCCGTGGTGTTAATCCGGCCGCCCGGGTTTGCGTCCAGACCGAACCAGGGGTCATCATCGGCGTACTCCCGCGCGCTGATGGCGAACCCGTCCGCCGGGTGAATGCCTCCATTTACCGCACTCTCCGGACCCGGGTCCGCACCGGAAGACCCTTCACTTTTAGTGAACCCCCGGGGGACGGCCGCGTAGCGGAGGGACAGGCCGATCTCGTCGACCTCGAGTTCGATCACAGTGCGCTTCTCCCCCGCCTTCGTCTCATACGACCGGGGCTTGAGCCGGCCGGTGGCGACGACGCGGCTGCCCTTGGCCAGGGAGGCGGCGGCGTACTCCGCCGCTTCGCGCCAGACCGTGGCACGCAGGAACAAAGTTTCACCGTCCTCCCACTCTTTGGAGGCCGGGTCGAACATGCCGGGCGTGGAGGCGATGGTGAAGTTCGCGACCGCGGATCCTCCCGGGGTGAAACGCAGTTCGGGGTCGTTGGTGAGGTTGCCGATGACGGTGATGCTGGTTTCGCCTGACATTGGTTTCGTTCCTTCTCTGCTGGTTTCGTTCTGGCGGTTCCGGTGGGGGTTTGTTCAGGCGTCGCGGACGCGGCCGGTGACTGCTTCGATGCTGATGATCTGATCGATCCTGGCCGGGTTCAGGCCGGACCAGTGGTTCTCGGTGCCGTCCTTGTCATAGATGACGACGGGGACCTGGGAGTAGCCGAGCTCTTCGGTGATGTACTCGAAGGCTGCCGGGTTGGTGGTGACATCCACTTCATGGAAGGCAATGCCGGCCTCTGCGAACTTCTGCTTGGTCTTGGTGCAGCCAAAGCATCCGGCGGGCTTGGTGTAGATGGTGAGAGTCATTTTCAGTCCTCGGTTTCGTATCACTCTTAGAACGTGTTGGGAAAGTTGTCGGTCTCTTACCGGTGACTGAACCGGGCGACGGGTCCAGCATTGGAATATGAAGGATGCTTCAACTCCGCGCCCCTATCCTTCGGATCTGACCGATGAACAGTGGGCGCTGATCGCGCCGATGGTCCCGGTCAAGACCGGGGGCCGGCCCGCGGTCCATCCACGCAGGCGGATCGTGGAGGCGATCCTGTACGTGGACCGGACCGGGTGCGCCTGGCGGATGATGCCCCATGACTTTCCGCCCTGGGACACCGTGTACTGGTACTTCAAACGCTGGAACGCAGACGGCACGACCGACCGGATCCACGACGCGCTGCGTGCTGCCGCCCGGGATGCGGCCGGGCGGGACCCGATGGCCTCGGCCGGGATCGTCGACGCCCAGTCGGTCAAGGGCGCCGACACCGTGGGCAAGGGATCGCGCGGGTACGACGCAGGCAAGAAGGTCAACGGCAGGAAGCGGCATGTGGTTGTCGACACCCTCGGCCTGCTGGTCGTCGTGCTGGTCACCGCGGCGAGCCTGCAGGACCGTGACGGCGGGCGCCTGGTCCTGGACAAGGCCCGGATGAAGATGCCCTCGATCGTGTTGGTGTGGGCCGACGGGGGCTACGCCGGCAGGTGTGTGGAATTGGCCCGCCGCCTGCTGCGGATCACCGTGCAGATCGTGAAGAAGCCCGAGGGCCAGCGCACCTTCGAGGTCCTGCCCCGGCGCTGGGTGGTGGAGCGGACCCTGTCCTGGCTGGTCCGCTGCCGCCGCCTGGGCCATGACTACGAACGGCTTCCCGCCCATGCCGAGGCGATGGTCAAGTGGGCCATGATCGGCCTGATGGCCCGGCGGCTGGCCCCGGCCTCCGGACGCCGCCCCTGGCAGCCAGGAACACCAAAATGAGCCCTTTCCCAACACGTTCTCAGTTAGGTTCGGCTGGCTGACTTGCTACTCCAATTCTAACAATCATTCAACTGAATGGATAGCTCTTTTGCCGGTGTTTTAGGGGTTTTTCCGCTGAATTTAGTGCGAATAGCGGGACGTCAGGCCGTCAGCAAAGTGGCGGTAGTGTCAGTTTCAGAAGTCGTCTGCACTGAATGTCAGGAGTCCTCTGCACTAAGCCACTGGGCGGCGGAGTGCCGGGCCGAAGTGACCTTTATGCAGGTGAGTATCGAGCAGAAGCGGCGTTAGTGCAGAGGAGTATCGAGCAGCCAGTGTTCAGAAGTCATCTGCACTACCCCGAAATCACGGGAAGTCAGTGCAGTCAGCTTCTGAAAATGACAGCTGGCGTGGTCATTCCGCAGGTACGTCCTGGCAGCAGACCCCGGGTGCTTTGGAGCCTGCAACGGGGCCTGATCACGAAAGTCCGCTCCGAATGTGGGAAGGGAGGTCGTCATCCCTTCTGAAGAAGACCCTCACGGGGACTCGCCAAGGCGCCGCGCGGCTCTGCACGCGAGAAGGACTTTGGCCGCGGAGGAGGGTCAGCCTTTCGAACTGAATAAGAAAGAGGGACGACCGCAGGTCGTCCCTCTTCTTTGTTGTGCCAGATCAAGCTGGTCCGGCTCCCGGCTTAGGAGGGCGATCTTCTGGGTTGGGCATCATCTTCTCAACAACCCAGCCTGCAAACACACCAGCCTCGATACCTAAAAGCCTCAACTCATTCTGGTCTGCCGAGGATCGGATTGGAGCTAGGGCGATTAGTAGACCCAGGCGGTGCGGCAGGCATGTCCTGACCCGAGAAGAGCTTTCGCTTTGGGTTCTCGGTTTTCTCGACTTCGGCAAACACTGCCATGTCTCGCACGTTTTTCTGAACGGTGATAGCTCCGAAGAGAGACATCAGCATGGCGAGACCGTAGAAGCCCTTCTCAGACAGAAGCATATCCGCATTCCAAAGACCGATGACCAGTAGCGAAAGTGACGCAATAACGGAGAACCATGCCACGCCGTAGTAGATATTCGTGACTGGGATATCCTCAGCTCGATCTCGAATCGTCTTTTGGATCGAGATTACCGCGAACAGTCCGAAGAGTAGGATCGTGAAGTAGTATCCCTTCTCGTTAAGCTCCATGCTCGTTGCGTTCCAAAGACCGATGAGGTAGGACGACACTCCAATGAGCAACGCAACCCAGCTAGCGCCGATGAATGCTCCAGTGGGCTTCTGCGGGACAAGTTTAGATTCAGCCATGTAATTTTCCTTTGGTTGGATCGAGCAGATTACTTATGTCTTCCGGCGTATTCAAGCGTCTGAATCGATGAACACCATTTTTCAATCGGTTTGACTAAACACTAGGCGAAAGAAAGTCCCACCCTCGACGAAGCGTTCTACACGGTGGAGACTGGTTGGCCGGGCGGGTCAGCGCAAGGCATCAGAGTTCCCGAGCCATTGCGCCAGCTTTGGTACGCAACGATCCTTCTCGGTCGGCAAAGTTAGGAACGAAAGCGTCCTGTTGCTGGTCTGCCACGGGGTGTTTCGCTCATCCATTGGAAGGTCGGCGCTGGTTGCCGGGTAGGCCCGCGCTGCGATCGATGCTTCAAACGTCGAGGAGTACGCATGCAGCTGGTAGAGGTCCTCACGGTCGACGCCACGCACGCCGCCGAGTCTCTTGTACTTTGCATGCGAGTCGTTTAGGAGGCGGGCCCCTCTCCGTCGGCATTCCCGAGTAGGGCTCGCGGGACCTCCTGTCGCTCATGGTTGTGTTCCTTCCACGTGGGTGGGGCGGCTTAGGTGACCGGCAGTTCCCTTCTCCCCCGACGCTTCTATGAAGCTTCTATATCTCGTCAACCCCCAATTTTGGAGGTTGGTGCGGTGTTGAGGTGTCGGTAGATGCTACGGGCGAGGTAGCGCTTGAGGATGCGGCGGATCTCACGGTCGGTCTTGCCTTCGGCGCGTCGGCGGTCGACGTAGGCGCGGGTGTCGGGGTCGTGGACCATTCGGACCATCGCGATGACATTCAACGCCCGGTTGAGTTGCCTGTCTCCGCCACGGTTCAGTCGGTGCCGTGTGGTGTTGCCCGAGGATGCGGGGATGGGGTTCACGCCGGCGATCGCGGCGAAGGCGGCCTCGCTGTTGATCCGGCCCGGGTGAGACCACGCGACGAGAGTCCTGGCTGCTGTGACAGGGCCGATACCGGTCTTCTGAAGCAGCCCGGCGGCCGGGCTGGCTTCGACGAGGTCGCTGATGCGCGCCATGTTCTGGTCGAGCTCGGCGTCCAGTTCCAGGACGCGCTTGGCCAGACGGATCGCCTCGGTGCGGGCGGTTGCGGTGGCGAGAGGTTCTTCCCGGGTGCGCCAGCGCGCGGCCTCGGCGATCGTACGGGCGCCGAGGGGCCGGCGGGCGTCAATGCCGAGGTCGGTGATGCGTAACAGGGCGGTGAGCGCGTTCACTGCTCGGGTGCGCTCCCCGGCGAGCTCGTCGCGGGCGGTCAGGAGGATCTGTGTGGCGGCACGCACGCCCTCATCCTGCCGCGGGATCCGCAGTTGATCACTTGGCAGGGACAGCACGGTGGCGGCGATGCGCTGAGCGTCGAGCGGGTCGGACTTGCCGACCCCGCGCCGGCCACCGCTCATGCGGGCGGCCTCGACGACACGGTAGCCGGTGTCGGTGACGTTGCGCGCCAGCTGCGCACCGTAGCTGTTGGCTCCCTCGATCACCCACAGTGCGTCGGCGACACCGCTGGTGCGGCGTCCGGCCCAGGAGATTGCGCGGGCACGGCCCGCCGCAGTGTTCGGGAACGTCTCGGTCCCGAGGTGCTGACCTGCCGCCGTGAGGACTGCGTAGGTGTGAGTTTTGGAGTGGGTATCCACGCCGATGACGAACGGATGAGTATGCGCGACAATGGTGCTCACAGCGTCCGGTTCCTTTCCTTGCACGGGCGATGATCCGGTCGCTGACGACCGGCGCCGACCCGGAAAGGGATCACTTCGGGGCATACCTGTGATGAGCCACGACCCCGCGAGGTCGGGCATGCTTCTGATCAAGCCACTGAGGTGGGCCGGGCAGGCGCCGGTCACCCCGTCGCAGCCGGACAGTTCATAGGCAAGGCACCCGCGGGGGGCCAGTTTTGTCATGAGTCACAACCACGGCGGAGCGACCAACGTCAACCCTGCCAGCCGGTCCCGGACCAGCCAAGTAAAGACTCACAGTCTGTCAAGCGGGTGGAAACGGGTGCGGGCGCGGACCACAATGTTTGCCGGTGAGCGGGGCGGTTTAGGTGATCGGCCAGCGTCTCCTCTCCCTCGTTGTTTTGGCTGCTGGCGAAGCTTGCGGAGCTGTGGCCGACGGAGGCCTGTCTACCCGTAAGGGCAAGGGCGGGAAATTCCCGAAGGAAATCAGCGACGAATTAGGAGGGGCTGGACGGGCCGGAGCGGACACGTACAATCCGTCAGGACAGCAGCCAAAAAACGTCGTAGACACAACAGGTCCGGGCAAGGCGGAGCTCTGCGACGTCGGGGCCGGGCCCAACAGCCGGCCGCGCCAGCGGACGCCCGATCCTGTGAGCCCTGCGAACCATTCATCAGCACCCCACGGAATCCCCCAGGTTCGTCCGGGTTGCCGGCCGTCCAGGACTGCCTGGCATCCTGGGGACACCGGGTAAGCCCGGGCAATCTGGCAGCTGGTCAACGCACGATTGGAACAGCTGGATGCCAAGCAAGTAGCAGTTGCGTTGACTCGCCCTTCGGCCCCAGATACTACGACCAAGGGCCGGTCAACTCCCTCAGATCTCTTCGTCCCATTTCCTTAGAACTGGGATAGGGGCCGGCCTGACCTAGCGAACCCACATCGGCACATCCCGGAGTTGCCGCTGAATCGTTGGAGTCCGAAGACTCCTATGCAATCGCTATCCGAACGGCGGAACAGGCGCGTCGGGTTACGGGCATCAGAGTTCGTCAGACAGTTCCGAAAATTGCTTCAATACAGCCTTGCAGGGCGGCTGCTGCGACTATTAGACCACCGAGACCCAAGAGGCCAAACCCTAGGTCTTCGAAGGCTTCGACTGACTTCTGAATTGCGGCCGCCTCGCTCTTTTCTGCCTTCAAGCGTTCGCGCTCCGCTTTTCTCGCCGCGGATGAGGGCCGCTTCACCCAGCCAACCATGGCAGTTATGGGGCGGGAGCCCCACGGGGATTTTAATGCAGGAGCCTTGTCTGGGTTGGCTTCCTTGGCGTCCTCAACTGCCCTGGCAGCGTTTTGCTGAAAAAAGCGAATCCCGACCATCAGCATGCCTCCAACTCCTACGAACATCGCTCCCACGAAGTTCGCTATAGGTGGCTGGGCCATAACCGCAAAGACGACGAAGGTCAAAACAGAAATCGAGATCAAGGCCACGAAGCCTTTCCGGTTCTCTTTAGTCTGATTAGTCTGAGTTGAGGTACGAACTGGTGTCATGTCCAGAATCATTCCTCATTCCCCTTACTCCCCCCTAGCCGGCCATCAACTGCGTGGATTGTGGGCGGCATGAGAGGTACTACAAAAATGTCTCACTTCCTTAGAACCGGGACACCCCGGGTGGGACACTCCCCCTCGCATCTGAATACGCAGAACGGCGCGTAATCTGATTGTCCCGGAATTCAATCCACAATGGTCGCCATATTCAACCGTAACGACAGCGAATTTAGGTACGGTGCATCAATGGATATCGGGTATGCGAGGGTTTCAACGCCTAAACAGGACGTGGCGCGGCAGCTGGACGCCCTGGCGGCCGCCGGCATTGACAGTGAGCATGTCTACGTAGACAAGAAGTCCGGGGCCACCAGGGACCGTCCAGGGCTGCATGAAGCGCTGCGCCAGGCGCGCCCAGGAGATGTGATTGTCGTTCACACCCTCGACCGGTTAGGCCGGACGGTCCGGGACACGCTAAATCTGGTTCACGAATTAAAGGAACGTGGCGTCGGGATCCGGACACTGGCCGATCCTCTCCGAATCGACACATCGACTCCGGACAGTCCGATGGCGCAGCTGGCCGTCGTCATGCTGGCCCTCTTCGCAGAAATGGAACGCACCTACGCCGCTGAACGGGCCTCCCATGCCCGGGCGGTAGCTGCCGCCCATGGCCGTCACACCGGACGTCCTTCCGTTGTGGATCCTGACAAGCTCGAACATGCCTTGATGCTCCGGGACAAGGGCGTGCCCATCCGCGAAATAGTCACCAAGACTGGACTGGCGCGCACAACCCTCTATCGGCATCTCCCGCCAAGGTGAACTCACAGCGGCCAGTTCTGACCGACCTCTACAGCCCCATCATCTTGGACAGGGCATTTGTCCCAAGTCCTATGATGACGGTGCCGAGAAGTCCGGCGACCCATCCAAGCCAGGTCTTTATTTTTGGCTTGCCGTCCTTCATCAGTTCAAATCTGGGGATGAACTTCTGCAGAACGGCAGCAGCAACGAACGATACAAGGACATTTAAAACGAGAACTATTGCCACTAAATCCCATGTGCTCTTGACATAGGGCAGCAGGAGCAACGCAATTACCACGGCGGTGGGTACCGCGATTAGCGTGTGCCCCCATCCACTACCAACGAGGCGTCCAAGCCAGCTGCTTTGCCGCTTCAGTTCAACTTTGAGTTGACCGGCGGCTGACGAAACCCAGTGAACAGGTCCTCCAAGTTCCGCCTGACTACCATACTTCCCGAGTTCCAGCCGCAGGAAGGTCCCACCTGAGTACTGCTGGCCAAAGGATAGTTCGATGCGCTTCACTTCCCGTTCGTCCAGATCTTCAATGAGGACGTCAGGGGAACCGGTCCGCCTTTCGTCCCAGGTCTTTAGGCTGACTGCCATCTCAAGATCCAGTTCCTTAACTGCGCGTTCGGCGGTGTAATGGCCGTCTTCTTCCAGCGACCCCAGAATGCGGGCCTCTTCCATAAGGGTCGTTGGATCAGCGAAACGACCGGGGTCCCCTCCATTTTTTGAAATATTGGTTGCGATAGCCGCAGCCAACGACTCCACTCTCGCCTCGTTGAGCTCACGAGTTTTTGCCCTGCTGGCCGTTAACTTTTCTAGCGCTTCTGCGGAAGCGGACGAGTGCAGGGACTTGACCAAAGTGACCAACCTCGCCAGATCCTTTTGGTTTCCCCACCACGTCGGCAGCTGTATTCGGGCCTTAGTGGTACTTGACTCGCCCACTTCTCTCCTCTGTTTACTCTGTTCCGGTCCCGGGTCCTGTGGTGTTCGACCACTCCCCCGGGTACTGCTATCTGGCTTGGGGGACGTACTTCCCCGTTAGCTATCCTTGAGCCTCCGGCCGCCGGGCAGTTTCTCTCCCCATGAGGGGTACATCTCGCCCTGGTTGTGTTCGGCTTCGCGGCGGCGGGTTTCTGCTTCGATGGCTTTAGCAACGAAATGTGCCCAGGTGTTATCTCCCTCGGCGTAGCTGGTCGCCTTGTACGCGGCCTTGGCGCGATTGCGCAGAGCGGTTGGGATGCTTACCGTCATGTTCTCAGTCGGGGAATCCTTTGGTTCTTCCCTCTTCGCCGGCGCCTCCTGGCGGCGCCCGGAGAGCATGCGCGCTAGTGGTGCATCTGTCGTGGGTGCTGCGGCGGGTCGCGGCGGCAAGCCCAGGGTGGGCCGGCCGGCGTTCTGCTCGGTGCTCATGCGCTAACCTCCTGGGACTCTGCAGCGGCTACCCGCCGCGTTACTTCCATGGCGACTGCATGCAGGTCCTCAGCAACGCTGGATGCAGACCTTGGCCCTGCATTCGTGGCTTTAGCTTCTCCGCGACGAATCTCCCACCATTTGGGTGCTTTGCTAAGTTCCCGTTCGAGCTCGTGCGCCAGTAGCCCGCGCTCCCGGCAGGCCTGGGCAGTTGCTTCTGCGTGTCGGATGGTCATTGGGAACAGCACTTCGTCGGTGCCGAAGTCGGCGATGAGGTGGTCGCGGGTGACTTTGTGGACCTGTTTTGAGTTGGTTCCGGTTCCCACCAGGACAACACCCAGGAGATCGAGTGCTGGGTTGAGTCCCACGACGCTGTCCATGCGTGCTGCCACCGCAGCGACGCCTTTGCGGCTGGACATGTCTGTCTTCAGCGGCACCAGTGCGTACCGTGCGGCCGCGACGGCTGATGCCTGGAGGGGCTCGTTTCCGGGCGGGCAGTCAAGGAGGACGAGGTCGTACTCCCCCGCGATGGTTGCGAGCATCTTTGCCAGGGCTAGGTGGGCTGCGTCGCGGTCCTTTTGGGCTTTGGCTCCGAGAAACGCTGCTGCATCATCGAGTTCGGGTCCGCCGGCAATGACGTCCAGGTTGGGTCGGATACTTGTGAGCAGGGACGGCTCTGCACCGAAGCAGAGAGCCGCTGCCAAGCTCCTGCCGCCGTCCCCCTTGTCGGAATAACCTAGGTCCTCCGCAAGGTTGCCCTGCGGGTCCAAATCCACGAGGAGTACGCGTGAGCCAGCCTCCGCGAGGAGTCCACCGACGTTGGCTACCAAGCTGGTCTTGAAGACCCCGCCTTTGCCGTTGATTACCGCGATTACCCTGCTGAGCGCGCCGCGGTCCAGATCGTGTTTCATCGAATCTTCCTTTCACAAGTGTTCCCAGCGTAACCAGGCGGCACTTGTTTCACTTGTGAAGCTGGCTTGCGTGTCTTTACTTTTTTCACAAGTCAAAAAAGTAAAGCTGTTATGGCAAGTTTTACTTCTAAAGCAAGTTTCAATTGCTTTGCTGTATACGCTTCATTCGCAAGCGAATGACCAACATGAGGAAACCCTGCAGGTAAGCGATTGAGCGCCGCCCTGCAGCTCTTCCGTCGCGCTGTCCCCCGCTGTCGGCCCCCGGTGGAGACCGGAGGATGAATCTCAAAAGCGGTCCACATTGGGCGTCAGTGCTTGCCGTTTTGCGGCAGCTTTCTCGGAGCCCCCGTCCTGTCGTCGTCCGCATATTCAGTGCGCCGGAGGTAACCGGAAAAATGCGTACAGGCAACCCGGGCATCGCTGCAGCCCCCGGTTCGTCGTCTATGCGGCGTTCCAGATCGCAGCATCCCCAGGAGGCAGCCAATACTCCTCCCGTTCCTGGTCGTACAGTGCACCTTCATCAACCTCAACGGTCCGGAAACGGTCCAGGTATGCGTGCCAGCGGGCGCGTTCGAACCGGTTACGGCTGATGTGGGCCTGGTAGTCCTCCAACACGCCCAGCCTTGCCGCCAGATTAGTCAGATTAACTGCCCTCCTCTTCCAGTGACCGTGGTCGCGGTAAACCATGCCCAGGGCCTCCATCTCGGTCAGCGCGGTCGATACGGCGTTGCGGCTGATGCTCGTAAAACGGACAATCTCCGCGGTGGTGGGGGAGTGCCTAGCTCGTTCGATGGATTCATAGACAAGGGCAGCCACGTCTCCCAGGCTTCGGAACACAGGTCGCACGGCATGGATGCGTCCTTTGCGCCACGTCAGCTCCCTCGCTAGTTGCTGATAGTGCCGAGGCAACTGAATGAGGTAGACGTCTGCTGTCTTGTGGCGAGCATCCGCGACTTTGGTGAGAATTCCATCGGAGGCCTGGGCCAGAACGGGAAGTAACCGGGCAATGGTGACATGGTGCTTTCCCAGCGCGACCGCAAGCGTACGACAACCGACATCGAGAAGATCCGTTTCTTTCGCCCTCATGTAACCCAGCAGGCCGCGGACCAGGAGGCGGAGGCCGAGTCCTTCGCGGCCCCTGGCTGCCAAGCGGTGGTCCAGGACGGCGTACAGGACATTTTCCAAGTCGTTTACGAGTTGGTGGATTGACGCGGAACTGCGGTTGAGTGCCCCCCCTGTGGGTTCAGTGGGGCTTGTGTTGTTAATAAGGGCATTGATTTTTCCGGGTTCACGGGACTTACGTTTTTGGGTGCTGCCGGCGTTGGTGAAGGCCTGGGCGTTGGCCCATTCGCTGGAAAGGAGTCGCGCCTGTTTGGCTTGCGTGCCGTAGAGGGCTGCCAGGCCCGGGAACTGGCCGGTGAGTTCGTTCCGTACCTCTTCCAGGGTCCATCCGCACGCAGCGAAGTGGTTCAGCACACCCATGCGGGCCTCCGAGGCGCTGGCGTACGTAGCCGTGTCGTAAAGGCCAGTGCGTGCAATCCGGCGCAGGGGGGTTTCGCTGCGGCCAGCGACGGGCAGCTGTCCAGCAGTGGTCCGTACTGTTGTTGCTGCTTTGGCTTGGCGTTTTTGGATGGCCTTGTTGCGGGCCAGCTCCGGGGCCAGTGCGGCGCGCAATGCTGCTATGGCACGCGCTGAGTTGCGGACGCGGAGGGTGGCGTAGGCCTGGGATAGGGGAGTAATGAGGGTTTGGTGGCCGCCAGCCTTGTGCCTTGAGCCCGGGACGCGGATGCAGCCGTCGGTGATGTTCTGGTGGGGGCTCGGGTCCAGGCTTGCGGCGAGAAGGCCGAGGGCTTCGACAAGCTCGCGGGCTTTGGCGGCGGTGAGGCGTTGTTGAAGGGGAATGTAGATGTGCCTGCCGCCGCTGGGGGAGAAGTCCTCCACGTAGCTGACGTTGGCTTCGTTCAGAAGCTTCCTGAGCCGGGCTGCGTCTGAGTCCACGACGCTCTTCAGTGCCTTGGATGTATCCAAGTCGATGCAGAGAGTGGCTACGGAACCGTCCGTACCGTGGATCATGACTGCTGCGGGGTGCTCGGGCAGAGACGTCGTAATGGTGGGCGGAGTTGCCGGCCGCGGGTATTGGAACCTGGTGCCCATCCATCGGCCTAGGCGGTAGGACGCTTGGCCGGCGATCAGGGGTGCAAGGATCCACGCCTGCTGAGGGCTAGGTTGGCCCGCGACACCCTTACGTGCGTGCGTTGACGCGGAATTGACTTCCGGTACCATAGACAGCAGTTACTCCTTCGGGGGAACGACAAAATCCACCCACTGGGTGGGTGTTGGACAAAAGTTCAGATCGACATCCCGCCAAGAACGAGATCTGAACTAAATACTTAACGAAGGCCCGCCATGTGCGGGCCTTCAGTTATTAACTGGCTTTCGGTATAGGCAATGTCTCCTGATTGCGCAGTTCTTCAAGGTCGATGGAATCTATATGCCTGGCAACCAGCGGTGTCAGGTAATCAACTGCGTTCGTGCCAAGAATTTCCATAATGGCCCGCAGCTTTTCGGCCCGCGCAAGATCGGGCTTGACCACAAACGTGTGCCGGGGCCCCTTGGAAGGGCGGCCTCCCTGAGCAAGCTTCTGAATTGCCATAGTGCTATCTAAGCGGTTTTGATAAACGAAACCCTGCACGTCGCCGCGGCGTGTCGCTCTTTTTGAAAGAGTCATCGCGTGGGGTGTGACTCGCCCAGCAAGCTCGTGACAGATTCCAGATTGCATGATTCCAATATGTCATGAAACCAAGAATTTTGGGATTTGGGACCCTTTGAGGGCTACTTCTTCCACGCTCTTCGGACTATGGCTTCCACGGACTCGCCGGCAGGATCAGTTGCAGGATTGGCAGCCATGGCATCCCGGAACAAGGTCCTGGTCGCTCTCAAAGACCGAAAGTAGCGTCCCTGGCGGTCGATACGCCACCGCGAGACTCCCAAGTAGGCGGCAGCTGCCCGCCGCTCCATGCCATCTGCCAGGCACACCTTCACTGCCTGGTAGATGACGCGATAGGCAGCCTCATGCTCCCGCGGTACTTCCGCTAAGACGCTTTTGACTGCTTCCTGCGCTTGTTGAGGGGTAGTCATGTCTCCCGGCCTTCCTAATCGAGTGAGAGGGCAGATCCCAGCTCGGTTTTCACTTTTCTGTTCCTGCGCGCGTAAGCAAACAGCGCGAGTCCCACGACCACGAGGGCAGTGGAGGCATAGGAGATGAGCATGTACAGGTAAACCACATTCCCGCTACCAAACCACTCGACGGGGTACGCTCCGGCGCGCAAGAGGGAGAGGGTGAAACCGCCGGCAATCATGCCTGAAGCCATCCGGCCTGTCCGGAGAGGGTTCTTCGTGGAGTCGAGGTACGCCGGCCGCACCAGGGGAAGGACAATGTAGGCCACGTAGAACAGCACTAACCAGGTGTTTATGCGAACGCTGGGCTGTGTGGCGAAGTCGAGCATCTGGGGGGATGAATACGGGGCGTCTGTGGCCACGACAGTCCATAGCAGGCCAGCGGAGACGAGGCCCAGCACAACGGTTCCGGGAGCGCCCACTGTCCAACGACGGGCAAAGGGGGATCCGTAGGCGACACTAAGGTGCCCGCCCAGAAAGGCGACGGCTACCAGTGCGCAGTACTTGGAGATGAGGTCGGTAGCGTTGGTGATCGGCATGATCGAATCCAGCGCGTAGTACACGGGCGGTACCAGCAGCAGATAAGCGGTGGTGAGAAAGATGCCCGACAAAGCGATTCTGCTCGCCTTTTCCCGCAAGGCGTGCTCAAACCCGGATGCGGGTGTATTTATACGCTTGAACGTAAGACTGCCCAGAAGGATGAGCATGAGCGTCACCGGGACGACACCTAGTGGATTCATCCCAGAAGCTCCGTCATCTTTTCCGCATACTCCTGGGCTTCCTTACGTTGTTTGACGCGCCGCTGCAGCAGGTTTATGCGGCCGGAGATTAGCTCGACAAGTGCATCGTCCGTGATTTCAAGCAGCTCGTCCTCCCTGGCGCGTGGTTGCCAGCCTGCCTCAGCCGGAAGCACGAGGCCGACGACCACCAGACCTGATGCGAAGGAAGTGCCTGCTGCCCTGGAGGCTGCTACCGCAAGCGGTGGGGTCAGTTTGTTTTCGGTGAGCTGCGTGAAGATGTATGTCAGGGCCATGCCAGTCTCTTCTGCCATGCGGTGCCTGATGTCGCCGGAGTCGATGGCGTCAATCCATGCCCGATTGGATCCCTCGTGCGGGAAGTCTATGAGCGGAATATGTTTCCGCAGATCCCGCGGGTAGTACTTCTTCGAGGTGCGGAATTGTAGCTCGGCCATGAGGTCTGCGTGGTGGACCTGGCTGAGCACTTCTGCCGGCGTGGGCTCAATCTGTCTGGTGTACATGTTCCTGTACGGGTCAAAGGCGGCAAGGGACTCCAGCACGTTCGCTCCGGACGCGCGAGCGACGGCAACGACCGTCGATTCTGCAACGTTTCCACGCCGCAGCTGGTTGCCCAACGTGCCTCGGTGCAGCCCCGTCAGAGCGCTCAGAGCGGCAGGGGAAGTGCTGATGGACTGAGCGTCCAGCCAGCTCTTGAACTCTGAGGCTGAGACAGGCACAAACACTCCTTGGATGGGGCAAACACGACAAGACGCGCACGATTGATTCTGCTAGAATGATCCCAATAGTTAAGCATCCGCAAATACTTAACCGTTGGTTTCAAATCCATCCTAGCTTTACGGCTGAGTTTAGCCGGGATGGGTTTTCCGTCCGGGGGACAAGCCTCGGAATAGCCCAGGGGAGGGGCGATATGCGAGTCACTATGCGGTGCAGGGGCGGGACTTACCTGTTCATCGGCTGCTGGTTTCGCGCCGACAGAATCAGGCGGTCGTCCTAATGGGTGTCGCTGCTGCTGGGGCAGCAACAGCCGTTGCAGGTAAGGCGTTTCGAAAAGTCGTCGTTCCTGTTGCCGCCGCTACCACCCTCGCCCTGGGCTTCGTTGTTGTGGTTCTTGACGATGGCGGAACGCCGGCTCAGGCCGCTTCTGCCTGTGCGGCACCTGGCACGTCAGCTGTATCCGCAGCATCAGCGGTCCCTGGCAGCACAGTGGCCGGGTTCGATGGTGAGCAGATGAAGAACGCGGCCGCGATCATGAAGGCTGCAGAGGATCTGAAACTGCCCGTGGCCGCACAGCTAATCGGTGTTCAGGCTGCCATTGGCGAGTCCACGCTGCGGGTCATTGATTTCGGTGACGGTGCTGGCCCGGACTCACGGGGGCTGTTCCAGCAGCGCGCAAATGGTTCGTGGGGTTCCTACGAAGACCGCATGGACCCCCACACCAGCGCTACAAACTTCTTCAAGGCTCTCCAGAACGTTCAGGGGTGGGAAAACCTTGAACCGACCATTGCCATCCACCGCACGCAGCGGAACGCGGATCCACACCACTACACCCGGTTCCGGGAACAGGCCACGCAGATCGTTAAGGCACTCGGCGGGGAGTCGGCTTCCATGGTGGACCCGTCCGGGGTGTGCCCGGTCGAGGGAAACCAGGTTGTCGGCGACATTGCCGGGAAGTGGGTCAAGCCCCTGCAGAAGGCTGTCATGACCAGCGGGTACGGCCCGCGGCCGGCCCCTCCCGGTACGGCCGGGGGAGTGCTGGCCAACTTCCACTACGGAATCGACTTCTCCACTCCTGGCCAGGCCGGGGTGATTGTGGCGATCACGGATCTGAAGATCGTGAAAATCAGAAACCTTGAAGGCCAGTTCGGAACCGGCATCACCGGCCAAACCCTGGACGGGAAGCTGACCATCGGGATGTACCACATGGAGGCCGGCTCTCTAAAGGTCAAGGAAGGCGACACCGTTGCCGCCGGAACCCCCCTCGGGACTGAAGGTGCGACCGGCAACGTCTTCGGCCGGCACCTGCATATGGAGTTTTACGCCGGGGCCCTGCCGAATCCGATGATCCCGATCAACGCCACCATCGACCCCACACCGATCCTCAAAGAGAAAGGCATCCTGTGATGCGCAGAACCGCACTCGCCCCGGCCCTGCTGGCCACCGCTGCCCTGCTGACGGCCTGCGCCGGGACCCCAGCCGCACAGACGACCACCACAGCGGCCGCGCCGGCCCCGACCATCACGGCGGATGCTGACGCGCACTCAGCCGGTGATGGCCACGGGCATGACGAGGCCTCCGAGCAGTACCACGGCCCTAACGTCACCTGGGATGCCGCCGCCGAGACGAGGGTCAAAGAGACCGCCGCGAAGGCCATGGTCCTGTTCGGCCGGCCTTCGGTGGAGGAGAAGACCTGGTTCAAGGATCTGGAACCGATGCTCGCGACCGAGTACAAGGAAGACGCCCGCTACATCGATCCGGCCCGTGTTCCGTTCTCCACCGTCACGGACGGTCCCGCGATCACCCGGGAGGCACAAAACCCCATGACGGTTACGGCGTCCTTCGACACCAACGCCGGGCCGTGGACGATGATGCTCCACCGCATCGGCCAGGACGATCCCTGGCTTGTCACGTCCATCAGCCCGGTGACTCCCCAGTGAGCACGCCCACCGCCGGTGCTGACGAGTTCGGCACAGCACCGCTGTTCACCGACCCGCTAACCGTCCCGGAACGGCACAGCCCGCAGGGCACGGCCGCAAGCAGTGTCCCGGTCCTGTTCCAGGAACCGGCACCAGAGATTTTCAGAAGTCAGAACCCCGAAAGGAAGACCCGATGAGCACCAACTGGTCAGGCGCCGAGCGGAAGTCACGCGCCCCCATCAGCCTGCTGAACCCCGAACCGTCGGCAGAAGATAACGCCGCAGAACCCGTCAAGGAAACCGCGACAGTGACCGTTGCTATCAGTGAGCCGGCACAGGCCCAGCAGGCGGCCGTGGAAGCTCAGGCGGCCCCTTTGGTCAGCGGCCGGCGCAGCGCATCAGTGCTGCAAAAAGACAACATGAACGATGAACTGCCACCGGCCACCGGTTGGCAGGCCTTCCTGCGGACCGTGACGTTCGGGCTGATCAAGCCCAAGGTCGGCGCAGCCGAGCTGGCCCGCCGCACCGACCTTTCCGCGATCCAACGGGTCTACTCCAGGCCCATGCGCATCATGGTCGCCCAGCCCCTGGGCGGGGTCGGCAAGACCATGTGCAGCGTGGGAATCGGATCAACCTTCGGGATCCACTCCGGCCAGCACGCCATCGTCTGGGACAACAACGAAATGATGGGCACCCTCGGTGTGCGGACCAACGCCAACGGCTCTACCCGCACCGTGTGGGACCTGCTGAACGTGCTGGAAAAGTTCGAAACCATCGAGGCCCGTAAAGGCGATTTCTCCTACTACACCCGCCACCAGGGCAAGAACCAGTTCTCCGTCCTGGCATCGGACGAAGACCCGGATCGGATGAAGTCCATCGGCGCGGAAGAATTCAACCGCATCCACACGGTGGTCAGCCGGTTCTACGACACCATCGTCCTGGACACCGGAAACAACACCCGCTCCGAAAACTGGCTGGCCTCTATCGACGTCACAGACCAGCTCGTGATCCCTGTCCGGCTCCAGCGAAACGCCGTCGTCTCGGCCCTGCGAATGATCGAACAGCTCGAATCCATGTCCGAGCGCCAGGGCAACCCGCACTACAAGAACCTCGTCGCCAACGCCGTCGTCGTCATCACCCAGGGCGGGGGCGCCAAAGTCTCGGCGACCGATCAAGCGGACCTCCGCGCCCAGCTCGAATCCACGGTGCGGTCCATCATCGATATCCCCTATGACGCGGCCTTGGACAACGGCTCAATCATCGATTGGCAGCTCGTGGGCGATCCCGCCCGCCGCGCCTTCGAACGCGTCACCGCAGAAATCGCCGCAGGCCTGCTCGAGGTAGACAACCGCAACGCCCACGCACGTATCCACACCACCAACCGATAGGAAACCCACACCATGTTCAAGAGCATCCTCACCAACGTCACCATCCCCGCGGCCGCAGATAACCCCCTGGACGGGGTGACCCCCAACATCAACGTCTTCGGAGTTCAGTTCCAAGGCGCGATCCAGCTGATCCTCGGCGGGCTCTGGGCACTGGTGCTGATCCTGGTCACCGCCGCTTTCCTGATGAACCTGGGCAAGTGGGGAATCGCACGGCAGCGCGGCCACTCGGACGACATTGCAGATGGCGCGGACGGTGCCAAGCGCAGCGGTGTCGCCTTCGCCGCCGTCGCCGGCGCCAGCGTCATCATCGGCGGCATCCTCGCACTGACTGCCGCAGCAGGAGCCTAGCCAACTGGTGGCACACTTCATCGTTGGCAGCTGTCTCCTACCGAAGAACGGAACCAGACCATGAGAACGAAATGGAAGCTACTGATCGCGATTGCCGCCGTCGTGGTGATCGTGGCAGTCGCCGTCGTCCTGATAAATCTCCGCCCCACGGAACAGGCTTCACAGCCCGAACCCACCGCTGGCACGGACATGGTCGCTGGCAAGCTCGGATTTCCAGTCTCCAAAATCAGCATCGGAGAAGGCGGAACCACAACGGCCGCCGACGGCAAAACGCCCATCGGCTACAACGGCACCTGCGACTCCGCCGCCCAAGCAGCAGCCAACTACACACCGGTCCTGCACGATGTGAACACTAAAACCTGGGAAGCCCAGAAAGCCACGATGAAGACGTTGGCCTCGGACGAAGCATGGATCAAGGATGCAGTTCTGCTTGGCGACACCTACACGACGGCGGCCGCGTCCGGAAGCTTCAAGAGCTTCGATGGCGGCTGGCTCGACCGCGTTGATGTCAAAGCTGGGGGCCTCTACCGGCTCGTTTCCTGCGAAGCCGAGAACCGCGCATTGATTCAGGTGGTTTATGGCGGTCTCCGCGGCGGTGAAGCAGAACCCGGTGGCTACTTCGGTACCGATTCCCTGGAACTCGTTTGGGACGGAGATTGGAAAATCTCTGACGCCCTGGTGCGTATTGATGACACAGAACTTGCCGACAAGTTCCCTGACCAAGGCCCTGCGGGCGGTCTCGTCGGCGCTGCAACCGGAGAGATGCCCACTCTCGATAACGGGCTGGTCGGCCGCTACTTCGAAAACCTGAGTAAAGAAGGCTGGGTGGAATATGCAAACGCTACGCGCTAGCAGCAGGATCCGCTTGACTGCCGCACTCCTCGCGCTCTTCTTGGGCTTCGGTGTTCTCACAGCCGGATCCGCTCAAGCAGCGGATGACATCAACGCCTCAGAAAAGTTGAATGCCGATCAATTGAAGCGGCTGGCGGGCTTGCCGGCAGACCAGCGCGACGGCATTCGTGACCGTCTCAACGGCGAACTCGCCAAGAACGTCTGTGGGCCTCAATTTCTCGGTGCAACGATGATCGGCCAGGACTGCACGGGAATGGCAACCCGCGCTTTCAACAGTTTTCTGGACACCCCCGAGAAATCCTTGGACTACCGACCTGCAGAAGGACAGCGCGAGTTTTGCTCATCGTTGGCGCGGGAAGGGGCACCGCCAGCTGCCTTGGGCATATGTGCGGTATCGAGCACATGGAACGAATTCGCCCCGCTTGCTGGCGCTGTGTTGCGTACAGCTGTTTCTACACAGCCTGGCGGGCAGTTTGTGCTGGGCGCGGTGGACACAGTGGCGTTTATCGCCAATGCCAAGGACGGGTTTGAGAAGTTTGCGAACTCGACCAAGGAAGCCGGAGTGACGGCCACGAACGAGGTTTTAGTGAACCTTTTGAAAGTCTCAGAGTTTCAGGTCGATGACGGCTTCCGAGACACCTGGTCAGTCTTTTCCGGCGTCGGGATCGTGTTGCTGGCACTGATGTTCTTCAAACTCTTCCGGGACTACTCGGATGAAAAAATCGATCCTGACGCCATGCGTGAATCGGTGATCTGGTACGCCCCACTCGCGGTTCTGCTGGCATTGTTCGGCCCGGTTCTGGGATACGTGGGCAACAACGCATTGGTTCAGGTTACTGATTCGATCAGCCCATGGACCTCAAACCAGATCGGGGACTTCGCCACAAGCATTTCCCGTTTCGCCTCGTATGAGTCCAGTGGCGTTTTCGGACCGCTGGCAGCTGTGCTGCTGTTCGGGTTGCTCTTCGTCGGGGCCTGGGCGCTCCTGGGGCTGTTCGCTCTGCAGCCACTCGCGCTGTCACTGCTGGGCGTAGGCATTGCGCTGATGATCGGCTTCATGATCCATCCCGAA
This sequence comes from Paenarthrobacter sp. PPS72, assembly GCF_048537125.1. Classification (GTDB taxonomy): domain Bacteria; phylum Actinomycetota; class Actinomycetes; order Actinomycetales; family Micrococcaceae; genus Arthrobacter; species Arthrobacter nitroguajacolicus_E. Next base: position 27,467 of record NZ_JBLYIE010000054.1, read on the forward strand.
CACCGCGGCCGGGTTGCCAAGGCCGGTTCGCTGTGGCTGGGTATCGCTCTGTCGAAGCCGCTGATTCTGTTGATCATGGGTGCGCTGTTCAGCTTCATCTCGAACCGCCCCGCGTTCCAGGGCGAAGGTACCGGAGACGCCTTGGTGAACGCCTCCTCGGTGTTCATCGCAGCCGCCGCCATGGTCGTCCTCGCGTTCTCACCCGCGCTGCTGTTCAAATTCGTCCCGATACTGCCATCCTCGGCCAGTTCTTTGGGTGCTAACCGTCCCTCCATTGCCGGGGCGGCGATGGTGGCCGGGGCCGGTGCCGGGATCGGTGCGATGATCCGTCAGCGCCGCACCATGCAGGCACAGTCCGGCCCGGCCGGCGGTGGGCGCACCGGTGCCGCCGTCAGCGGGGCGGCAGCCCAGGTATCAGGCGGGCCTCGCTTTTCTGCCGGTCCTGACGGGGGTCTGACCGATGGTGCAGCCGGGGCCGGCGCGGCTACAGGCAGCGGCCGTCGAAGTGCCGGCGCCACCAGACAGGGGGCCGCCGCGATGGGAGCCCCTGGCCAGGATGCACCGGCTGCACCTGATACCCGCACCATTGCCCAGGCGCAGCGGGATGACCGGGCCGGTACTCCGGCCGGAAAAACTGCTGCCGCTGCCCGCAGCGGAGCGGCGAGTGTAGGACGAGGCTCAGCCAAGATTGCCGCCGGCGGGGCGACAGCGTTCCTGCTGGCCGGGCGTGAAGCATCACGGCAGGCCGCACTGCGCGGCCGTCAGGGCGTGAACTCGATGGTGCCTGATACCGATCACATCAGCGGACGGTAATGAGCAGTACGAAAGCAGGGGAGTAGGTCTGATGGGACGCATGGTTGTTGTCGGTGGTGAGGTTTCCCGCCGTGGTTTGTGGGGCGGGAACCGTACCGGTCCTGAGTGGATCGGGCTCAGCATTGCCCTGGTTTCGGGGATGGCGGCGATCATCACCACCGTGGCCGGCACGGAAGCAGCGGCGAGGAGCCCCTCGATGTGGTCCGCAATGTCGTCGTCGTGGATCGGGCTGTAAGGAGCCGGGTCCGACCGCAGCCGGATCGTCTCGCCGGCGGCGACCTTGTCCAAGTGCGTCACGGGAAGCCCGCCGCGGGGCCCGTACGAGGCGTTCATGCGCGCGATCACCACGGGCAGGCCGTACAGGCGTGCACAGAGCCGGGCGGTGCCCTCCTGGGCGACCTTGGTGACCCCATAGGTCGGGGTGGAGGGGTTGATCGGGTCCCCCAGCGGATCGGTTTCGGTGTACCGGTGCCACGGGTCCGGGTGCGGCCGGTAGACCCCGGTCGTGGACATCACCAGCGCCGACGCCGCCCTGCGGAAGTGCGAGAGCACCAAGCCCGTGCCGACCGCGTTGATGTCCAGTGCCTTACCGAAATCATCACCGCCGCCAAGGTACGCGGCTAGGTGCAGTACGTGGTCGAAGTCCTCCGGCAGCCCGGAAAAATCAGGGTTGACCAGGTCGACGGAGCAGGTCTTCACGCCGGCTTCCTGGAGTTCCCCGCGTACCTTTTCGTTGCCGAAGCGGGCGATGCCCCACACCTCGTTCTGCCCGGCCAGCTTCATACTGAGCGCCGAAGCAATCCGGCCCGAGGCCCCGGTGACGAGGATCTTTCTGTCCCTAAGTAGGTGTTGGGAAAGTGGGGCGAGCCTGTTGACTGCCGCGGCCGACGGGTTCAGCGTGGAGGCATGGAGGGCTCTTCCCCGCGTCCCTATCCTTCGGACCTGACCGATGACCAGTGGGCGCTGATTGCGCCGATGGTTCCGGTCAAGACCGGAGGCCGGCCGGCCAAGCATTCGAGGCGCCGGATCGTGGAGGCGATCCTGTACCTGAACCGGACCGGGTGTGCCTGGCGGATGCTGCCGCACGACTTCCCGCCCTGGGACACCGTCTACTGGTACTTCAAGCGGTGGAACCGCGAGGGCATCACCGACCGGATCCACGACGCGCTGCGCGACGCGGCCCGCAACGATGCCGGGAAAGACCCGATGGCCTCGGCCGGCATCGTGGACGCCCAGACCGTCAAGGGCGCCGACACCGTCGGCCGCGATTCCCGCGGGTACTACGCGGGCAAGAAGACTAACGGGCGCAAGCGGCACATCGTGGTGGACACGATCGGGCTGCTGGTGGTCGTGCTGGTCACCGCCGCCAGCGTGCAGGACCGCGACGGCGGGCGCCGGGTGCTGGAAAAGGCCCGGATGAAAATGCCCTCGATCGTGCTCGTGTGGGCCGACGGCGGCTATGCCGGCAAACTGGTGGAGTTCGCACGCCTGCTGCTGCGGATCACCGTCGAGATCGTGGTGAAACCGGCCGGGCAGCACACCTTCGAGGTCCTGCCGCGACGCTGGGTCGTCGAGCGCACCCTGTCCTGGCTGGTCCGCTGCCGGCGCCTGGGACGGGACTACGAACGCCTCCCCGGACACGCCGAGGCCATGGTCAAATGGGCCATGATCGGGCTCATGGCCCGCCGGCTCGCTCCGGCCCCCGGGCGCCGGCCCTGGCAACCCGCCAAAGCGCCGTGACCCCTTTCCCAACACTTACTAAGACCATCGAACGCCACGCCACCGATTCGGCCGCCGCTTACGCCCAGTACATCGCCGCAGCACGCGAACAGCACACTCGCGATAGATGACTGCCCGAGGCCACCCGGTTGCCTTCTCTGACCAAGGGCCGCGTCCGGGGGTCCCTGCCAAAAGCNNACACTACACGCTCCTCGTCGGCAGCGTCAGATGTGTATAAGAGACAGGTCCCTGCCAAAAGCAGGGACCCCCGGACCCGGCCCGACTCGAACGGGCTGCCACCCTCTCCGCCATGGATGCGGTCATCCGGAGCCAGCGCACCTTGAGCGAGGTCGAATCCATTGACTCACACCCCACGTGCTCGATGCGGGCCGCCGGCTTCCATTCCTGCTGCCTACGATTGGGGCGCCCACGCAGGGCCCTACTCCCGGCCCACGAATACCCGCGCATGCCAGTTAATGTCCTGTTTCAACTAAGTTGGCGCAGTTTCACTTAAGTTGCCGCATTCATGCTTTTTGTCTCATCAAAGACGAGTGCAGCTTCAGTGCCGAAGCCCTAGCTAGCCGGAGCGGTGACGTTTTCGAGGACGACGGCCAGGCCCTGGCCCACGCCGATGCAGATCGCGGCGACGCCCCAGCGCTGCCCAGAGGCCTGCAGGGACCGGGCCAGGGTGCCCAGGATCCGGGCACCGGAGGCGCCCAGCGGGTGGCCCATGGCGATCGCGCCGCCGTGCCGGTTCACGATGGACGGGTCGATGCCCCAGGCGCTGATGCAGGCCAGGGACTGCGCGGCGAACGCCTCGTTCAATTCGACGGCGCCGACCTCGTCCCAGCCGATGCCGGCCCTGGCGAGGGCCTTGTTCGCCGCCTCCACCGGGGCGTAGCCGAAGAACTGCGGGTCGTTGGCGTGCGCGCCGCGCCCGGCGATCCGGGCCAGAGGCTCCAGCCCGAGCAGCCCGGCGGCGTTCTCGGACCCGATCCACGCCGCGGACGCGCCGTCCGAGAGCGGGGAGGCGTTTCCGGCGGTGACCGTCCCGCCGGCCTCGGCGCCCTCGGGCTCGTTCCGGAACACGGTCTTGAGGGCCGCGAGCTTTTCCGCGGTGGACCCGGGCCGGATGCCCTCGTCCCGGACCAGGTCCGTGCCGGGGACCACGGTGACGAGGTTGTCGTAGAACCCCTCGTCCCAGGCCGCGGCGGCCAGGTTGTGCGAGGCGGCGGCGAATTCGTCCTGCTGTTCACGGGCCACGGCGTATTTTTCGCGCAAACGCTCGGTGGCCTCGCCCAAAGAAATTGTCCACTCGGCGGGCATGGCCTTGTTCACCAGGCGCCAGCCCAGCGTGGTGGAGGCCAGGGTCAGGTCCCCGGCCGGGTAGGGCTTTTCGGTCTTGGGCAGCACCCACGGGGCCCGGGACATGGATTCGACCCCGCCGATGAGCATCAGCTCGGCGTCCCCGGTGCTGATCTGGCGGGAGGCGATAATCGCCGCGTCCAGCGAGGACCCGCACAGCCGGTTGACCGTGGTGCCCGGGATGGACACCGGCAGCCCGGCGAGCAGGGTGCCCATCCGGGCGACGTTGCGGTTTTCCTCCCCGGCGCCGTTGGCGTTGCCGAACACCACCTCATCGATCCGCTCCACATCCAGCTTCGGGGCACGCTTCACGGACTCGCCGATCACGTGCGCGGCCAGGTCATCCGGGCGGATCCCGGCGAGACTGCCGCCGAACTTGCCGAACGGTGTCCGCACGGCGTCATAGATATAGGCCTGGTTCACACTTTCCTCGTTTTCCTTTGAAGCCGCTTGCAGGCGCAGGTTGGCGCTGCCCGCCGTTGTTGAGGACGTCGGGCAGCGATTGCAGTGCGTGTTTAGGCCGTCGGGATCCGGATGAGTTTCTTGTTGGCAAATTCGTTGATCCCGTACTGGGCCAGTTCCCGTCCGACGCCCGAGCGCTTGACCCCGCCAAAGGGCAGGTCAGGGGCGCTGCGGCTGATGCTGTTGATCCAGACCATTCCGGTTTCCAGCTGGTCGGCGAGCTGCCGGGCGGCCTCGACGTCGGCGCTGTAGATGGAGCTCGAGAGGCCGAAGGGCGAGTCGTTGGCCAGGTCAACGGCAGCTTCGGGGGAATCCACCCGGTAGACGACTGCGGCCGGCCCGAAGATCTCTTCCGAGTAGGCCCGCATTTCCGGCGTAACACCGGTCAGGACGGTCGCCGGGTGGTAGGCGCCCGCTTCGTTCGGGGCGTCACCGCCGGTGACGGCGGTCGCACCCTTAGAGACGGCGTCCTGGACGAGTTCGGCGATTTCGTCGACAGCGGCCTGGGAAGACAACGGCCCGAAGGACGTCTGGGCATCCGTGGGGTCACCCGGGGTGATCTTGGACATGGCTTCAGTGTAGCGGCGCAGGAACTCGTCGTAGATGTCGCCGACAATGATGAAGCGCTTGGAGGCCGTGCAGGCCTGGCCGCCGTTGTACATCCGGCCCGCCACGGCGCCGGCGACGGCCTTGTCCAGGTCGGCATCCGGCAGGACGATGAACGGGTCGGAGCCGCCCAGTTCCAGCACATACTTCTTCAGATGGCGCCCGGCAACCTCCGCGACGGCGGATCCGGCCTTCTCGGAGCCGGTCAGGGAGACGCCCTGCACGCGCGGGTCGGCGATCATGGTGGCGATCTGGCCGCTGGTGGCGAAGGCGTTGATGTAGACACCGGCGGGCAGCCCGGCGTCGCGGAAGACAGCCTCGATGGCCAGGGCAGACTGCGGGCAGTTGCGTGAGTGCTTGAGGATCACGGTGTTGCCCAACACGATGTTGGGGGCGGCGAAGCGGGCGACCTGGTAGTAGGGGAAGTTCCAGGGCATGATGCCGACAAGCGGTCCAATAGGTTCGGTGCGGACGACGGCCGAGCCGGGGCCGCTGATCTCCAAGGGTTCATCGCGGAGGAAGCGTTCGGCGTTGTCGGCGTAGTAGGCGTAGATCGAGGCCACGAGGGCAACTTCACCGCGGGCCTCGGCGATAGGCTTGCCCATCTCCAGGGTCAGCAGCGCGGCAAGTTCCTCGGAGCGTTCCCGGTGCAGTTCGGCGATGCGGCTCAGTACTGCGGCCCGCTCCGCCAGCGGGGCGCAGCGCCAGGTGCGGTATTCCGTGAAGGAGCGCTTGAGTACATCCTGCACTTCCTCGTCGGTGAGGGTGGGGAACGCGGCAACGCGTTCTCCGGTTGCCGGGTTGATGGTCGCGTAGTTGCTCATGGTCCGGAACTCTTTCTGCGGGTACGGCCTTGTCTTAGCACTCACGATCCCAGCTTCCGGCTATGCCGTCCAATACTTATTAGTAGGGTGATCAATGATCATTATGGATCAATCGCCGTAACCCATTTCCCTAAAGGCCCATCTATGACTCAAAAGTAATAAGTTGACCAATGTTAGGTATTGGACGATGACTAATGAGTAATGCCACAGTGGGCGGGTGAAGACGATCCAGATCCACGACGCCGGCGCGACCGTCCACGTCGAACTCAACCGGCCGGAAGTCCGCAACGCCATAGACCGGCTCATGGTGGACGAGTTGCACACCGTCTGCGCCGATTTGGAGCGGAATCCCCGAATCCTCATCCTCTCCGGGGCGCACGTTGCCTCCGGGGGCATCTTTGCTTCCGGAGCGGACATCGCCCAGCTCCGCGAACGCCGCCGTGATGATGCGCTGGCCGGCATCAATTCGGGCCTCTTCCAGCGGATCGCCCGGCTGCCGATGCCGGTGATCGCAGCCATCGACGGCTTTGCGCTTGGCGGTGGTGCTGAACTGGCTTATGCGGCGGACTTCCGGATCGCCACAGCACGGGCAAAGATCGGCAATCCCGAAACCGGGCTCGGCATCCTCGCTGCCGCCGGCGCAGGCTGGCGCCTCGTGGAACTGGTGGGCGAGCCCCTGGCGAAGGAAATACTGCTCACCGGCAAAGTGCTCGACGGCGCAGAAGCGATGGCGGTTCGCCTCGTCACTGAACTGCATGAACCGGACCAACTGATTTCCGCGGCCTTCGCCCTCGCGGCCCGGATCGCGTCCCAGGATCCGCTTGCGGTCCGCCTCACCAAGAGTGTCCTCCACGCGCCCAGGTCCGCCCACCCGGCCATCGATGAACTCGCCCAGGGCATCCTCTTTGAATCAGAGGCAAAGTTTGAGCGGATGCAGGCATTTCTGGACCGAAAAAAACACAAAGGAACCACCAAATGACCAACTCCACCTCAATAAAAACCCCGGGCGTCCCCACAAAGGTAGGTGTTCTCGGCGGAGGCCGGATGGGTGCCGGCATCGCCCACGCCTTCCTGGTTTCCGGAGCGGAGGTCACCGTCGTCGAACGCGACACGGCGGCGGCCGCAGCGGCCCGGGACCGTGTCACCGGAACGCTGGCCAAGGCCATTGAGAGGGCGGCCGTGACGGAGGATCTGGGCTCGCTGCTCGGCCGGTTCGCCATCTCGACGGACGCCATGGACTTCGGCGGTGCGGGCCTTGTTGTCGAAGCCGTTCCGGAGGACTTCACGCTCAAGCAGGAAGCGCTGCTCAATGTTGAGCGCAGCCTTGGCGCGGACGCCTGGATTGCCACCAACACGTCCTCGCTGTCCGTCACCCGGCTGGCCGCCCCACTGAGCAGGCCGGAGCGGCTCTGCGGGCTGCACTTCTTCAACCCGGTCCCGGCGTCCACGCTTGTGGAAGTCGTGCTTGGCCCGCAGTCCGCCCCTGAACTTGCCGACGCCGCTACCGGCTGGGTTCGCGGGCTGGGCAAGACTCCAATCGTGGTCCACGATGCCCCAGGCTTCGCGAGTTCCCGTCTGGGCGTTGCACTTGCGCTGGAGGCCATGCGGATGCTGGAAGAGGGTGTGGCCAGTGCCCAGGACATCGACGCCGCCATGGAACTCGGTTACCGGCACGCCTCCGGACCGCTACGCACCACGGACATCGTCGGGCTGGACGTCCGCCTCGGAATCGCCGAATACCTGCATGAAACGCTCGGCGAGCGGTTCGCCCCGCCCCGGATCCTCCGCGACATGGTGGCGCGCGGCGAGCTTGGACGCAAGTCCGGCAAAGGGTTCTACGACTACTCCTGAACAGTGAGCCCAAGCAACCGAGCGTGATGTCAGTATGGCCAGGTAAGCGCGCTCTGTTGTTGATCCGGCCAATTATGTCTGTCGTGCAATAAAACCGCCATCAATAGGTATTGGACGGATAGCAATGCGGTCCGTCATGGTGGAGGAAGAGAACACTATGCGAGGAGCCCATTGATGGACAGCCAACACTCCGCCACCGCTGAGAGGTCGGTATTCGGCCGCAGTTCAGATGGCCCGCTCAGCGGCATCCTGATCGCAGATTTCGGCAGGGTGCTGGCCGGACCGTACTGCACCATGCTGCTGGCCGATCTCGGGGCGACCGTGATCAAGATCGAGAGCCCGGCCGGGGACGAGACCCGGGCGTGGCGCCCGCCCACCCGCGGCGATGACTCGACCTACTTCCTCTCGATCAACCGCAATAAGACCTCGATCAAGCTCGATCTCCGTGATGCGGACGACCGCAGGACCGCCCAGCGCATTGCGGAACGGGCCGACGTCGTGGTGGAAAACTTCAAACCGGGTGACTTGGTGCGCTACGGCCTGGACTATGACACCGTCGCGGCCACCAACAAGGACGTGGTCTACGCCTCAATCACCGGCTTCGGGACCACCGGCGGTGCACAGCTCCCAGGCTACGACCTGCTGATCCAGGCGCTGTCCGGGCTGATGGACCTCACCGGAGCGCCGGACACCGAGCCCTTCCGTTCCGGAGTTGCGGTGTTCGACGTCATCACCGGCCTGCATGCCTGCATCGGCATCCTCGCTGCCCTGCGGCACCGGGACCGCATCGGGGAAGGCCAGCTGGTGGAAATGAACCTGATGTCCTCCGCACTCTCCGGCATGGTGAACCAGACCGCAGCCGTGGTGCTGGGCGGGGTTGCCCCGGCCCGGCTGGGCAACGAGCATCCGAGCATCTACCCCTACGAGCCTTTCGACACCGGCGACGGGAAGCTGGTCATCGCCATTGGCAACGACGCCCAGTACCGCACCTTCTGCGCCACCATCGGCCGGCCGGAACTGGCCGTGGATCCGCGTTTCGAGCAGGCACCGCTGCGCAGCACCAACCGCACGGAACTGCGGCCGCTCCTGGTGGAATGCCTCTCGACCCGGACCGCCTCCGAATGGTTCGACATCCTCACCGACGCGAAGCTCCCGTGCGCACCGATCCAGGACCTGCACGCCGGGATCGCATTCGCCGAGCGGATCGGTCTGGAGCCCGTCGTGACGGTAGGGCACGGAGAGGGCACGCAGCCCGGGGTGCGCAACCCCATCCGGCTGTCCAAGACCCCCGTGAGCTACGACCTCACCCCGCCCGATCTGGACAGCGGCGCCGGGCTGGTCCGGGCCTGGCTCGGCGCGGACGAGCCCGTTTTGGCCGGCGCCCTTGCCGGCACTCCCACACGATCCCCTGAGGAGCACTGATGACCGCCGCCACGGACCTGTCCGTCAATTCCGATTTCTATGTAGTGGACGACTACCTCAATGACACCGACCGGGCACTGATCGCCCGTGTCCGTTCCTTCGTCGAACAAGACGTCACCCCCGTCATCAACGAATACTGGGAGAAGGCGGACTTCCCGTATCAGCTGGTGCCCAAGTTCGCGGAGCTGGGAATCATCGGCACAGCGATCCAGGGCTATGGCTGCCCGGGCCTGACCCGGCTGCAGACCGGCCTCGTCGCGATGGAACTCTCCCGCGGTGACGGCAGCATCAACACCTTCAACGCCGTCCATTCGGGACTGGCGATGGGCAGCATCAACCTGCTCGGCAGCGGCGAGCAGAAGCAACGCTGGCTCCCGGCGATGGCCAAACTGGAAAAGCTGGGCGCCTTCGCACTGACGGAACCGGAGCACGGCTCCGACTCCGTGGCCCTGGAAACCTCCGCGCGCCGGGACGGCGACCACTACGTCATCAACGGCTCCAAACGCTGGATCGGGCTGGGCCATGTGGCGGACCTCGTCATCATCTGGGCCCGGGACACCGCCGATGCGAAGGTGAAGGCGTTCGTTTTGGAAAAGAACGACGACGGCAGCTACCCCGCCGGGTACCACGCCGAGGCCATCACGGGAAAGATGGCAAAGCGGGCCGTCCAGCAGGCACAGATCGAGATCGACGGCCTGCGGATCCCCGCAGAAAACCTGCTGGCCAATTCCCGGTCCTTCCGCGACGTCGGAGCGGTGCTCAACACCACCCGCAGCACCGTGGCCTGGGAATCGCTCGGCCATGCCACCGCCGCCTACGAGATGGCGGTCAGATACGCCCGGGAACGGGTCCAGTTCGGCCGCCCGATTGCCAGCTACCAGCTCGTGCAGAATAAACTCGCCAACATGCTCGCGGACCTCACCGCCATGCAGCTGATCTGCTTCCGCACCGCGGCGCTTCAGGACGAGGGCCGGCTCAGCAATGAGCAGGCTTCCCTGGCCAAGATGTTCACCGGGGACAAGGCACGGACGCTGTGCCGGGATGCCCGGGACATGTTCGGCGGCAACGGAATCCTGCTGGAGCACCATGTGGCCCGCCACCTGACCGACATGGAAGTGGTCCACACCTACGAAGGCACCGATTCCATCCAGTCCCTGATCCTGGGGCGTGAGATCACCGGCATCTCGGCCTTCTCCTGACCTGTTCCGGCCGCGCTTCCGGCGGGGCTTGTAGTAACAAAAAAGCACGGTCGTCCGACGGGACGGCCGTGCTTTCTTGGCTTCTCAGCCTGGTGACCTTGTCCAGCTCGTACTCCAGAGGCGCGGAAGGAACGAGCCGACGCCATCCCTCAGTGCTAGTGCTTGATGAAGTGACCGGTCTAGCCTCATCGGGGCCGGGAAGAGGAGCCTGAAAGCCATAATTCATTTGTCATAGATGAGGGGAGCAATGTTACTTGATCCAGATATAATGAGGCCATGGAGATCAAGGACTTCAAAATATTCTTGGCGGTCGCCACGGAACTACATTTCGGGCGAGCCGCCAGCCGGCTCCATATGGCTCAGCCCCCGGTTAGCCGCGTGATAAAAGCATTCGAGCATGAACTTGGCGCTGAACTATTTAAACGCAGTACCCGCTCGGTCAGTCTTACGGCAGCAGGCGAAGCGCTTATTGGCCCCGCCCAACGGATACTTGCAGAGGTGGAACGAGTCAAGCAGGACGTCGCCGCGGCCGGCCGTGGAGAAGCCGGCCGCGTGAGGATTGCCTTCGCGGGTGCTTCCACCCACGTGATGGTCGGCCGCCTCGCTCGCGCCGCACGCTCCCGGCTTCCCGGCCTCGTGCTCGAACTCTCCAGCCAAAACTACGCACAGCCTGCCATGTCCCGCGTTCTGACGGGCGAGGTGGACATCGGTATTGGCCGCTGGGATCACATTCCCGCAGGCATCGAGACGCGAGTTCTGGTCAACGAGCAACTTATGCTCGCCGTGCCCAAAAACCATCCCCTCGCAGGCAGGCACAGCACCCCAGTCTCGGCCTTCGAAGACGAGCCGTTCGTCGTCCTGCCAGCCCATCCCGGGTCGGTCCTCACGGACCGCCTTTTCCGCCTCTGCCATGCAGCGGGATTCGAGCCCCGCATTGTTCAAGAAGCCCCGGACTCGTACACCGGACTGGCGCTTGTCTCAGCAGAGGTAGGGACAATGCTCACCATCTCCTCCGTGGCGGAGAATACCGATCACCATGGAGTTTCATTCATCCCTGTTTCCGACGAGATCGACGGCGTACAACTACGGATGGCTTGGAAGACGGACTCGCAAAATCCCGGACTCAAAACCATCCTCAGCCTGGCGGAAGAGGTTTTGCCTCAAGAACTGCCGGGAGCCTAAGTGTTCGCCTGCCATATTTCTACTATGGGGTCGGTGAACTCGGGAGTGTCTGTTTAACGGTGGATCCGCGGTTGGCATTTAGTTGATTCTTCCTTCGAAGGGGAAAAGCGAAGGCGTTCAGTGCCGGCTTCCATCGTGTGGCCCATCGTGCCCTGCCTTTGCCGGTGGGGTCCAGTGCCCGGGTGGCCAGGTAGGGGCATTTCAGGGCCTCCTACCCGGTGGGGAAATGTCCCCGGGCCCGGACCGCGCGCCGGTAGCGGGCGTTGACGGATTCGATGGCGTTGGTGCTGCAGATGACCCGGCGGATTTCCACGTCGTAGTCCAGGAACGGCACGAACTCGCTCCAGGCGTTTCCCACAGCCGGGTGATCGCCGGGTACTGCCTGCCCCATTTGCCGGAAAACTCCCCGAAGCGTTCCTTCGCCGCGGCTTCGGAGGGCGCGGTGTAGACCGGGCGCAGATCCCGGGACATTTCATCCCAGTACTGCCGGGCAGCATAGCGGAAGGTGTTGCGGATCAGGTGAACAATGCAGGTCTGGACCACGGCGGGTTCCCACACGGTGGTGATGGCCTCCGGCAGCGGCTGCTCCTGCGGGCCGGGAACACGCTCTTGGACCGGGCAAGGAACAGGCTCAGCACCGTATTCTAGTTGCCGGGGCTGATGTCAGTGGTCAGAGCCCTGTCGTCCTCAAGGCGACCGGCTTCCCGGCGAACGCTGCCACACGCTCCGGACTCCTCCGGCCGCCAGAGCGTGTGCACGCCGATGTCGAGCAGCTTCCGCTCACCGACGTCGGTGATCACCCAGATGAATCCGTGGTCGGAAAACGTCATGTCAATCCAGCCGCCCCACAGTGCCCCGGTTTCGTGATCCCTCACAACGACGCGGTCGCCGCGGACCAGGGACAGGAAGATGTCGATTTCGCATTCCGTCAGCGACTCTTTCAACCCGGTTCTCCCCGGCCCGGCGTTCAGAGCCGCCGTGCGCAGCGAGCACCCGGCCCGGCGGGCAGCGGGACAGAGCAGATTAAACACGCTGCCGGCCGGCGCGCCGGAGAGATCCCTCTGCCGTCCGTTCATCGCGGCTCGTTCCCCCACTTTTCGAGTGTCACGCCCGGGGGAACGTTGCTGTCCAGGCGCGCTTCATAGCGGCCCGGTGCCAGCCGCGTGACAGAGATGCCGACTTGTTCAGCTACCGCCGCCGGCTTCAGGAAATCCACCGCTTTATCCAGGGCGGCGTCCAGTTCTTTTCGGGTGTGGACGGCGATGAGGAGACGTTCGGGTGGTGCGTGCATGGTGATGAGTCCTTATTCTCAGGGCGGTGATGAGTACTTCGGACACGCCAGATGTTCTGGCGTCGTGGGGAGGAGCGGCAGCCTGCCGGCATGGTCCGGGCTGAAATCCAGGCGGGCGGCCGGTCCGGCGGAACTTAGGAGACCAGGCTTCCGGCAGAAGAAGGGGCCGGATTCGGGGACGCTGGAGAACGGCGGCGATTTGCTTCCGACAGTCCAAGGATGGTGGCTTCAATATCTTCTAGGGATTGCCGGATCCATGCGAGGGCGGCCAGGTCCTCGGAGCCTTGAGCCGGGTCACTCGATGACGCCTCCAGGAGCGCAACCCGGCGGCTGATCCTGCCGGAAATTTCGAGGATCAACGGTTGGATCAGGGCTTGGGACTCGTCCCGCGATGGGTGCGCGAACGCTTCCTTCCGGCGCCCCGGTAGGTGGCGGTGAGGGGCAGACGGGAGGAATTAGTGGTCATCGGTCTGTCCTTCGGGTTGTTCAGGGTCCGTGGTCCTTTCGCGACGTGCTCCCGGTACGCCAAGGGGAGTTCCGGGCGGGTTCGTCCCGCTGCAGATCATCCGCGCCGCAGGCACACCGTCCGCCACCGGAATGGGCCTGCGGCGCGGACGATCTACGGCTCTGCAAGCCCGGGCGCACCTCCCGGTCAACACGGCCAAATACGAAACGGCAACTTCCAAGGCCACGTTCTCCGCGCCCCGGTGGCCCGGTCTTCGGTCTAAACAACACCGACCGCCAGTGCCTCTGCCGGGCCTCCAGCCCAACCATGCTTAACTGCGAAGGGCCCCATTTCGGGTCGTGGAATGCGTCCAACAGGGGATGGCTTCGGATAGCTCGTCGGGGTTGCGTTGGCTTAGCTTGGCGGGGACCGCGTCGCGATTGCGGTCCACGATTCCATGATGGGCTGGTGCATGGGAGTGGCGGCCACTTGGAAAAGCGGCCGCCACATCCGCAGCGACTGTTCGAGTGCACTGGCGAGGGCCCGCGGTCACCGTGCAGACCGCGGGCCCCATTTATCCGTGCCTCAATACGGGGCTGTCACTAGGAACAAAACCACCGATCCACGGCCGAGATTGGTTACTGGTGTGCTGGTTCGACTTCTCGGGCAAGGTCTTCCGCATCGTTCCTCTGCGGCGCAACTGCTACACAAATGAAGTTGAGTGCGCACATCGCAAGCAGCAACAAGATAACCGGCCAGATACTCCCGGTTGCCTGGAGCAGCATCGCCGAGACGAGAGGTGAAAGTCCACCGAAGATTGCACCAGCCGTTTGATAGGAAAGCGAAACACTCGTGTAGCGCGCAGTTGGCGGAAACATTTGGGCCAGCATGGTGGCTGCGGGCCCGTAAATACTGGATATCGCGACACGCATGAGTATAAACACGGCAAAGATCGCGGTTTCATTTCCCCAGTCGAAGACGAGAAACTGCGGTACCGCCAAGATCGCCATGCCGATAACCCCAAATTTTACAACCCGGATTCTTCCAAATCGGTCTCCGAAATGTGCGGCGATGAAGGTGAACGCAAGTTCAACAAGGGAGGCGGCAGACAGTGCGCTCAGGATCAATGTCTCTGAGGCACCGATCTCCGGTCCTGTGGCATATGCCGTAACGAAGGTAGTTACAAGGTATTAGCCACCGATAACCGCCGGCAGAGTTCCAATCCCCAGGAGGATCGTGCGCCAGTTCTTGCCGACCGCTTCCCGGAGTGGCGATTTTTGCTGGCCGGTGGCATTGCTCCGTTCTGCTTTCTCGTAGACCGGGGATTCCTGGACACCAATGCGAATAAGAATTCCGACCAGAATTAGCAGGGCGGAAGCGAGGAATGGCAGGCGCCACCCCCACTCGAGCAGGAACTCTTTGCCGTTCAACGTCAGAATGCTGAATGCCCCGGTGGCGAGCAGGGCGCCTGCAGGGTTGCCTGCTTGGACGATGCCTCCGTAGAAGGTTTTCTTTTCTTCCGGAGCGTGCTCGACTGCCATCAGTACTGCCCCACCCCATTCGCCTCCTACAGCCAATCCCTGGATGAAGCGCAGGATGACAAGCAGTACAGGGGCCAACGAACCTACCTGAGCATAAGTAGGCAGGAAACCGATCAGAAGGGTGGCGATGCCCATCATCGTCAGGGTGATTACGAGGGTGTTCTTCCGGCCAAAGCGATCTCCAATGTGGCCGAAAACGATTCCCCCCAAGGGCCGCGCGAAAAACCCAACAGCCAAGGTGGCAAAAGAAGCTACGATGCCGGTCAGCCTATCCCCTGTATCGGGGAAAAAGACCGTCCCGAACACGAGGGCTGCCGCAGTGGAATATACGTAAAAGTCATACCATTCTACGGTGGTACCTATAAATGAGCCTAAGGCGGCCCGACGAGCGCCAGACCCCTTCTTCTGAGGTGGTATCAACGAAACTTCTCCCTTGAAGTAAATGTGCGGTTAATCTGACAATGATCGAAGGCAGGTTGTGGCAGCGATATTTTCCACAGGTTTCCGGGCCCCTTATTACTGGCTGCGGTACCACTGGCACGCAAGTCCTGATGCTTGAAACGGGGCCTTAGTGCGCGAGGCCCTAGGCCAACCTGGCTAGGTTGGCCTAGGGGAATTCCCCAGAATCAGTGCCGACTCAGGACTGTGGAAAGCGAGTCGCGAATAGTGCTCACAATGAGCCTGAGCTCGTCCTGCGTCACGATAAACGGAGGTGAGATCATGAGGATGTCATTCGGAAGGTTCCTCAGGTGGACACCGCGGCGTTCCATCTCCGCCACCACTTCTACGCCGGAGATACCGGGTGCAAGATCAACGCCGCCCATCAGGCCAACGTAGCGAACGTCCTGGACGCCCGGGGTGCCGCGGAGCGACTCCAACTCCTGGGCCAGGATGGGTTCGAGCGAACGGACCCGTCCGAGAAGATCCTCCCGTTCAAGGATTTCAAGGTTCTTGAGCGCAACGGCCGCAGCCGTGGCGTGGCCGGAATAGGTGAGCCCCTGATGCAGAATCGGAGCGTCCTGACCCTCGAAGAACTGCTTCCAAATCTTCGGGGCGACGAGCACGCCGCCCAGCGGCATGTAACCGGACGTGATGCCCTTGGCAAAGGTGATCATGTCGGGCTGAATATCGAATCGCTCGGATGCGAACCATGTACCGAGACGCCCGAATCCGGTAATCACTTCATCGGCCACAACCAAGAAGTCATACTCCGCCGCGAGTTCCTTGATCCTTTTAAAGTAGCCGGCTGGTGGAGGCACAAGACCGCCTGTGCCCATTACTGGCTCTGCGATGAAAGCGGCAATGCGTTCGCCGCCGAAATCCCGGATGGTTTTCTCAACCAGGTCGATGTCGAAGGGATCAACGAGGAGTGTGTCTGGGATGAGCGGACCGGGTCCATGGCCAACCCTATTGAATTCGAGGCCCGCGACGCTGGTCCCAAAGGCATGAAGACCGTGATAGCTGTTGTGCCGGCTGACGATAGTCAACTTTTCAAACTTCTCTTGCAACTGCCAGTGCCGCCGGGCCAGTTTCAATGCCATGTCGACGGAATCGGACCCACCACTCGTGAGGATGACCTTCGGGTCGACGATAGGCGCAAGAGCTGCGATCTTTTCTGCCAGTTCAACTGCGCGGTCGTTGAGGTAACGGCCGAATACGTGCCAGGTTTCCAACTTTTTCATCTGCGCCGCTGCCACCTCGGCGATTTCCTCACGGCCGTGGCCCACGTTGGCATACCAAAGCCCGCCAGCCCCATCGAGGTAACGTTCGCCTTTGTCAGTCGTGATATAAGCCCCATGGGCCTCGACAATCACCGTTGGTTCGTTGGCGAGCACGGTTGGCATGTGAGCTTGGGCGCTCCACAGAGCCTGCTGTCTTGACATTTCTTCTCCTATAGATATTGGCGTGCAGCTCAGCGCGGCTGGCACTAGCTTCCCCACGAGCAGGCATAGAACGCGACTGCGTTGTAGAACGGCCCATGTCCGCTGCGCATGTGCTGCCCCCCACACCAGCTTCCTCTGTGCATCGATGACAAACAAATACCAAACCTGAAACAATTAATGTGGAACCAATCATAAATGGCCAGATCGCAGCGTTCCCGCCGCCCGCCGCCCTCATTGATGATTTGTTTGACATCAGTCAAGGACCCTTTGGTATTGGACTGAGCCGTAATCTAGGTGGAAGAGTAGCGCCTGAAGACTCGTCAATCTTTCACGGTGAGGTGAGCGATACACGCCATGAGACACCGAACCCGTCGTTGTCTTCCAACCACTTTCCACTCTCAGAAAGCATCGGCATGATCATCTCCGTTCCCAAAGAAATTAAAAACAATGAGTTCCGCGTGGCCATCACTGCTGCTGGCGTGCACGAGCTGAAGGCCAACGGCCACGAGATCCTCGTCCAGACCGGCGCGGGTGAAGGCTCCGGCATTCTGGATCAGGAGTATGTGCTCGCCGGCGCTGAGATTGTCCAGGACATCGACGCGCTCTGGGGCCGCGCAGACATGGTCCTCAAGGTCAAGGAGCCTGTAGCGGCGGAGTACCGTCATTTTCGCCAGGGTCTCACACTTTTCACGTACCTCCACCTGGCTGCTGAGCCTGATCTGACCGAAGCCCTCCTTTCATCCGGCGTCACGGCCGTCGCCTACGAAACCGTTCAAACCGGACGGTTCCTGCCCCTGCTTGCGCCTATGAGCGAGGTGGCAGGCAGGCTCGCCGTCCAGGTGGGCGCGAACTCACTCATGGCACCTGCAGGAGGCAAAGGTGTTCTGCTCGGCGGCGTACCGGGCGTGCGGCCGGCGAAGGTGACCGTCCTCGGTGCAGGTGTCGCAGGCACCAACGCCGCCGCCATGGCGCTGGGCCTGGGCGCGAACGTCACCATCCTGGACATCAATGTCAGTCGGTTGCGGGAACTGGATGCCCAGTACGGGGGCCGTCTCCAGACAGTGGCTTCCAACGGCTATGAAATCGAACGCTCAGTAGTCGAATCCGACCTGGTGATTGGCTCTGTGCTCATTCCGGGGGCAAAAGCCCCCAAGCTTGTCAGTAACGAACTGGTCTCCCGAATGAAACCGGGAAGTGTGCTGGTTGACATCGCAGTCGATCAGGGAGGCTGCTTCGAAGACAGCCGTCCCACCACGCATGAGTCCCCTACTTTCCAGGTGCACAACTGCGTTTTCTACTGTGTGGCCAACATGCCGGGGGCGGTTCCAAACACCTCCACCTATGCCCTCACCAACGTCACCCTCCCCTACGCTGTCGCTTTGGCGAACAAGGGTGTCAAGACCGCGCTGGCGCAGGATCCGGTCCTTGCGGCAGGCCTCAATGTGGCCGCAGGCAGGGTCGCCCACAAGTCCGTCAGCGACGCCCACGGGCTCGAGCTTGCCTCCTGGCAGGACCTGGTATCCGTGTAATCCATGTCCTGTGACTTGCCTCGGGGTGAATCCCTCCGGGGCCGGGCACGGGTCCATCAGGTAGAGGTGAGGGCATAAGTGGCATTTCACTTGCAGCGCGCGTGGCATCCCCTCGTTGGTCAACGAGTGGTAATCCGGCTTCACGGCGAAGTCGTACGGCACGGAACTGTCGACGCCGTTACGGGGGACGACCGGGTGCTGTGGCTCGATTCAGAGGGGGCCGAACCACGGCGGCTCTTTGAGAGGTCGGAGGGTTTTGACGTAGGGCCGGACGACGCCGTCACCCAGGGGGCTTCAGGACCCCACCGGCTGTGACTCTCTCATGAAGCCCATGTCTCCCAGCGGCAATGAATTGGTCAAAACTATTTCCGCGGGAATCGGAAGGCAGAACCGGCTCGTAGCGGAAATACCTACAGGCGAACCGCCTGGGGTACTAGTTACCTGGTACTGTCCTCGGTCATACAAGGTCGAAATAAGCGCCCGTATTCCCCCTGGGCTGATCTACGAATGTCTGGCCGACGACCACGTGCGGTTGCTCGACGGAACTGCTCTGCAGCAAGCAGGCAAATAGTTTCGATCCGCAAGGTTGAGACGAGTTATCTCATCCACTTCTACTCGTCCCACTCGACTGGCAGCGGGACGTGTTGAAGTGGGACGAGTAGCACTACGGCTAGATTTATGGCGTGAGTTCTATTGTTGAAGAAGCCATTGAGGTGCTTTATGCGGCG
>NZ_JBLYIE010000055.1:0-2393 GCF_048537125.1 Paenarthrobacter sp. PPS72
CCCCTCGATACCCACCCTCCCCTGCCTAACGCGTCCCGGATACGGCGAACAACCCCGTCGTAGCCTCGTTCCCGGACTTGCTCGGCCGTGACCACAATTGAGATCCAGCCGTTCACTGCGAGCAACGCCTCCCGGCGGATGTCGGATTCCTTTTGCGCCGCAGTGAGGTGATGGCCGCCGTCGTAATTGATAGCAACTCTGAAGTCCGGAAAGGCGAGGTCGGGCCACACCAGCTCCCGGCCGGAGGGGTCGCACACCACATAACTCAGTATTGGTTCGGGCAGGAAAGCGCGGCCCATGGCGAGACGCAGCTTGGTCTCAGGTACCGAATCTGCACCAACCCGCGCCAATTCCAGTGCTTCGCGTGCGTTCCGAATACCTCGTGTGCCAGCATGTCGTTCAATCTGTGCCCTCAAATCGTCCAGCGAGCAAAGCGCGGTCCTGTTGTGTCCGAAGCTCCTGGTCTGGCTGCAAATGAAATGATCGGCCGCCGCCACCAAGTCCTCGAACGGCAGCACACCGGCCAGATCAAGCCATGTTCGGGGGGCGCTAGTGACCGGAAGGCCATCAATTGAGCTGACATCGGAGTCGGCAAGGATCATCCGGTGTCCACTTACTCCCCGGCGTTGCGGTCGAAAGGCGCCGTCAACCCTGGTCAGATGTACTAAGAAATCTTGTTGAGCATCCCAAGGCAATGGACATCCCCACAGCATCGCGGCTGTTTCGCGGCAACAAACAGTGCCCTCGCTCATACTCGCGAGGAGTCGGGCCGTGTGTGCAGGATCCTGACTCCAGCCCCACGGTACCCGGATGCCCCTGCTGGCAACTTGGAGATCGCTGTTCCATGCCCGATGATCGGGCAGGCCTGCTGCGCGTTGCTCTTTAAGCGAGAATGAACGGCCCTGGAGCCCGATCGGAAGCGGCGGAGAAATCCTCATCAGCCATTGTTGGCATGGATGATGGCTGCCCAAGAGGTTACCCACAATGTGGAGGACTAGTGGAGGCGGCAGTCACGCACTGAGGGGCGGGATCTCGACCGAAAGGGACACCCAAAGTGCCGAGAGCCAACCCCTCGGCGCACAACTAAAGCGGGTGAGCTCAAGCGGGCACCTACTTAGAGATAGCGCACTGAGGGGCGGGATCTCGACCGAAAGGGACACCCAAAGTGCCGAGAGCCAACCCCTCGGCGAGACGCTCAAGAACCTAGATGGACGTCCGGTGGAAGTTCTGGTGGCTGCGGCTGGCGGTGGGCCCGCGCTGGCCTTGGTAACGGTTGCCGTATTCGCCGGAACCGTAGGGGTGCTCGGCCGAGGACGTCAGACGGAAGAAGCACAGCTGGCCGATCTTCATCCCTGGCCATAGTTTGATGGGCAAGGTCGCCACATTGGAGAGTTCAAGCGTCACGTGGCCGGAGAAACCGGGGTCGATGAAGCCGGCAGTGGAGTGAGTCAACAGACCGAGGCGTCCAAGGGATGACTTCCCCTCAAGACGGGCCGCGATATCATCGGCCAGGCTGACGGTTTCATACGTGGAGCCGAGCACGAACTCTCCGGGGTGCAGGATGAATGGCTCGTCGCCTTCCACTTCCACCAGCCGGGTCAGTTCGGGCTGTTCTTCGGCGGGGTCGATGTGGGCGTATTTATGGTTGTCGAAGAGCCGGAAAAACCGGTCAATCCGCACATCCACGGAAGACGGCTGCACCATCGCGGGGTCGTACGGTTCAAGAACAATCCGTTGGGAGTCTATTTCGGCACGAATATCGCGGTCAGAGATCAGCACAGCATCAAAAATACCCCATCCATCAAATAGCACATGCATTGTCCGTGGCGCCCCATGGGACTATAGTTCCCGGACATGTAGAACCGCGCCCGTACTTGGGGGCAACGAGCATTCGCGGGGTAATTGTGAGAAAAATGGCTGCGCCTGCCGCTATTGTGCTGGCTGGCGTACTGGCTCTAGGGGTGGCCGCCTCCAGCCAGCTTCTCCCGTTAACGCAGACACTCCCCGGCCCTACCGCCACACCTTCGGCCGGTGACCCGTCAGGATTCTCGGCACCGAAGGAAACCACGACGGCGGCCCCCGCACCCTCAGCGGCCCTCCCCGCGGCCGGCAACGCTTCGGACCCCACCACGGTGCCCGCGCCCGACCCCGGCACTCCACTGTCGACACCGAGCGCCGGCACGGGAGGCGGATCGGATAGCGGACCCATCGCAGTGGATCCCGTGTTTGAGACTCCACCTCCGGTGCCGAACATCGGACCTTCCTGGGGCCCGGACAATCCCTCGGATCCCGGCACCACTGAACCACCTGCAACAGACCCCACCCCACAAGAGTCTGTTGGTACCGTTCCAGCAGTACCGACGCCGTCCGGCCCGGCCGTCGGGCCCGACCCG
>NZ_JBLYIE010000055.1:2556-11092 GCF_048537125.1 Paenarthrobacter sp. PPS72
GGCCGTCGGGCCCGACCCGTCCATGCCCGACCCGTCCATGCCCGGGACAGAGAGCCCGGAGCCGACAGCGCATCCAACCGAAACCGCACCCCCAACCGAAACCCCATCCCCGAGCCCAACGCCCCAAGCTGCCTCGCCAACTCCGACGGCACCCGAAGCCACAACAGCCCCAACACCCACGCCGCCAACCCCCTTCCCGGGAAAGAGCCCAAGCGGCAACATGGATCCAGGAAACGGCGCCCTGGCCCTCCTCCCTGACAGCAACACAGCGGCGATCTTGACGGTCTTCAACGCGATCAACAGCTACCGCGCTTCGCTGGGCCTGGCACCGGTGAAGTATCACGCAACGGTGGCGAGCCTTGCCCAAGACTGGTCCAACAGCATCGCGACGCGTGAGGTGATCCAGCACCGCGCCAACTTCTGGACAGATCCCCGGGCGCTCAACCCGAACAACGGCGCGGGTGAAGTCATCGCAGTCCGCTGGGACCGTGACGCGGCACAGCTTGTGGAGTGGTGGAAGGGCTCTCCGGGTCATGATGCCCTTCTGCGTGATCCCCGATTCAACGTCATGGGCATCGGCATCACCTACACGGACGGCAATTGGCAGACCACCCCGAACCGCTTCACGCTCTGGGGAGTGGTGAATTTCTTCGGCTACACGTCGTTACCGGCCGGAACCACCACGAGCCCGGGCGGCACTGTCCCGCCGCCAACTGACCCCGTGGGTGTGTGCGAGCCCGGCAGCAAGCACCAACCGCCCAGCCTGAACTTGAGTACGGCATCGATCAGCAGTGCAGCTGACCTCGTATCAATCGCCGGCGATGGTTCGGTGGTTGCCTACCCATCGTGGGGTGGCGGCAGGTACGGCGGTGGCAAGAGGATCGGCGTCGGCTTTACCGGGCTCAAGGACCTCTTCATCACGGATTGGGACCGCGACGGCGTGTTTGATCTGATCTCACAAAGGCTCGACGGCGCCCTGCTGGTGTATCCGGGTCTTCAATCCGGCGGATTCAAGGACCCCATTGCGCTCGGCCAGGGCTGGGGGACCCTGAACATTGCTGTGGGCACCTGGTGCGCAAACAACCGGCTTCCCCAGATCGTTGCCATGGACTCAGGCGGCAACCTGTACCTCTACAAGAACGCAGGCCTGGCCTACATTCGTGCGCAGGCGGCGATCGGAACCGGATTCCCTGCCATCAGGCTGAGCATGGTGGATTACAACGCCGACGGCTTCCAGGACCTCCTTACCACTGAGGCCAACGGCACCCTCCGGCTGTATCGCGGAAGCGGACTGGGCACACCCAAGCAGGAATCCCGTCCTGTAGTGGGTGCGGAATGGACCGATTACACGGGGCTACGGGCGCTGCGCGGCCTAACGGGGCCCGACTCGACAGGCATTGCCGGGCTGGATCGCAACGGTGTTGTTGAGTATTGGGATCTCAACACGGGACGGCTTACCACGCCGGTGACCATCGGCATCGGCTGGGGCGGGCTGAAGTTCGCCCAGTAGAAAGCTGAGCCGAGAGACCCAACCCGGGTGTCGGCGTCGTACGCCAACAATCCCCGCTAAGAGTCCGCGTGGGACTCGATCGCAACCTTGAGTTGTTCCAACTGCGCCACTTCGCCTTCCAAGGCTTTCTGGAATATGCCGTTCATGAGCTTCCGCAGGCCTTTGGGATGATACTCAAGTGCGAAGCGGAGACGGGTGGTGTTGCCTTCGGTGCTGAGGTAGAAGCCTCCGGTAGGCCGCGCAGGTCCTGCCACCACGGCGTAACGGACTTCGGCTCCTGGACGGGCTTCGGTGATCCTGAAGTCGGCGGCAACGGGCCGGCCGCCGGGACCGGAGACGGTCTGCTGGTAGAGGGCGCCTTTCTGGCCGCGAACGCCGGAGCGAAGCGCGATACTGCGCACGCCCGATCGCCAGAGCGAGTTGTTCATCCCATCCATGAGGAATCCGTAAACGGTCATGGCGTCCTTGCTGATCACCACTTCATTGGCTGCGAATGCCACGAAAACCTCTTTCGGCGTACGGTCGAGTGTCGTAGCCCGGTTCCCCATACGCTGCAGCTAACACCTTCAGAATAGTCAGCGGCAGGCGCCCGCAACACACTGCTGCCGAGCCTTGACCGAATGGTTATCTCCCGATTTCCGGGGTACTGCTGACAGGAGGCCGCGCGCCGGGTAAAGTTCCTGCGGCTGGCTACAAGCAAATTGGGGGCGTAATGCGAGGTCAAATCCACTCGGGTTCCATGAGGAACGCACGACGACGGCTGGCGGCTTGCGCTGCATTCTTCAGTCTGGCGGTGGCTGGCGGCGTCGTAACCGCGGCTCCTGCCACCGCCGCTCCTGCCACGGCTGCGCTGGCAACTGCTGCCGTGACCGCGGCACCGACCAACGCTCGGGCCGCCGTCGTGCAAGCCGCGATACCGACCATAGCGAATCCCCTGCCGAGCGTTGATCCGGTGGGCGACCCCGCGAATTACTCTGTGCTGGTCAACAAGTCCCGGCCCCTGAATCCTCTGAGCTACGCTCCCGGCGACCTGGTGAACGCCCGCGGTTCCGGCCAGTATCTGCGGGCCGAAGCTGCGGCATGGCTCAATGGCTTGTTCCAAGGTGCGGCCGATGCCGGCACCGGCGGGCTGGCGGTGGTGAGCGGCTACCGTTCCTACGCGCAGCAGCAGCAGGTTTACGCCTATTACGTCAGCATCTACGGGCAGGCACAGGCTGATCTCATTTCGGCACGACCAGGGCACAGCGAGCACCAGACCGGGCTCGCCGTTGACGTAGGGAACGCCAACGGTTCTTGCGGCCTCAGCACCTGTTTCGGGGACACCCCAGCCGGTATCTGGGTGGCAGCGAATGCCCACAAGTACGGCTTCATTGTCCGCTACCCCAACGGCTACACGAACGTCACGGGCTATAGCTACGAGCCGTGGCACCTGCGCTACGTCGGAGTGGACCTCGCCACCGACATGAAACGCCGTGGCTTCCCCACCATGGAGCAGTATTTCGCCGGCAACCCCACCGCGTATGCGAGCATCACCTCCGGCGCGGACCTGGTGGCTGCGGACTCGTCAGGGCGGCTGCTTCGCTACCCTGCACACGTCGGTGGCGGCTATGGCGTTCCCACGGTGATCGGCTCCAACTGGCAGGGCTTGAAGCAGGCCTTCGTGGTGGACTGGGATTCTGATGGCGTCTACGACATTTTGGCGCAGTGGGACAACGGCACCTTGGGCCTGTTCAAGGGTTGGCCCGGCGGTGCGTTCTCCACGCAGATCGTCGTCGGCACAGGTGACTGGGACAAGATGACCATCACTGTGGGCAAGTGGTCCGCGGCTCAGGGGTATCCGGGCATCGTGGGCTATTTCCCGGATGGCGGGCTCCGGTACTACCCCAACACCTCAGGCAGGGCGTTGACCTACCGTGTGGACATTGGAAGCGGCTGGGCGGGCATGGGCCTGACCATGGCCGACTGGAATGCCGACGGCTCCAACGACATCCTGGCGACCACACCCTCCGGGCACCTGCTCAGCTACCCCGGCAATGGCGGGGGTGGCTTCGCAGGCCTTCCCACCACGGTGGGTTCCGGGTGGGGAACCATGAAGGCACTGGTCCCGAGCTTCGGTTTGTCCGGTCCGGGCACTCGAAGCATCACTGCACAAACCGTGGACGGCTACCTCGTGGACTACAGGCTGGGGACGGGAGCCTGGGGCGGCCAGCGGCAAGTGGGCAACGGCTGGAATGGCATGAAGCTGTTCAAGTAGGCAGCCGGTGCGGCGGTCATGAGGAGTGCTGCAACTGCGCTAAGCTAGGACTCGCTCGGGTGAGTTTTTCCCGGGCAATGCGGGCGTAGCTCAATGGTAGAGCGCTAGCTTCCCAAGCTCGATACGCGGGTTCGATTCCCGTCGCCCGCTCCAAGAAAACCCCGGATCCAGCGATCCGGGGTTTGTCTTTTCCAAGAACTGGACGCACGACGCCGGAACTGGCCAAAGAGGGCAGCGCACCCGTCGACCGGGAGGCCTCACGAGCCTAAACTCTTACGTACATCCACCTATCCGGGAGGTCCCCCAATGACTCTCACCGACGATCGTGAGGCGGGTCCGCTCGCCATCATCAACCGCCTGCTGGAAGCCACGAACAAGCATGATCTCGAAGCCCTGGCTGAGTGCTTCGCGCCGGGCTACGTCAACGAAACACCGGCCCACCCCACCCGGGGGTTCACGGGTCGGGACACTATCCGCAGCAACTGGGAGCAACTTTTCGCCGGCGTACCGGACATAGCAGCCCGCATGTTGTCGCACAGCGTGAAGGGGAGCAGCGTGTGGACCGAGCTGCATTTGAAGGGTGCCCGCCGTGATGGCACGCCTCATGAGATGACCGGCGTCATCATCTTTGATGTGGATCAGGGAATCATCAGCAGCGCCCGTTTCTACCTGGAGCCTGTGGAGCAGGTTCTGACCGTGGACGACACAGCAGATCGCGTCACTCACCGCGTAACCCATGGACGTCCGGCGGTTCAGCCGGCCCAGTAACCCATACGCCGGCAGCCCGGCCGGGTGACTCCGGCCACAGCGCCATCCGGGGAGGTGTATCGTCAGGAGTCAGGAGCCATTTCGGCTCCGCTCTAAGGGAGCCATCATGGGCGACAAATCACCGCGCCAAACTGCATCGAAGAAATCCAGCAAATCCATCAAGGAAAAGCGGGCGGACAAGCGGGCTTCCGAGTCCTCCGCCACGGAGGCCGCGAAGCCTTCAACCGGCAACAAGAAGTGACCGCACCAACAGGCCAGCTGACCGTTGGCGTCCTCGCTTCCTCTCTGAAGCCCAACGAGCGCCGCCTGCCGATCCACCCGCAGCATTTGGAGCGCATTGCTCCGGAAGTGCGCCGGCAACTCCGCTTTGAGCACGGCTACGGAGAACGGTTCGGTGTCCCGGACAGCAAACTGGAATCGTTGGTTGGAGGCCTTGGCACACGCCAGGAGTTGATCGCCAACAATGACGTCATCCTCCTGCCCAAACCGCAGGCACAGGACTTGGCGGAGCTCCGTGACGGCCAAACATTGTGGGGCTGGCCGCACTGTGTGCAGGACCGGGCCATCACCCAGTTGGCGATTGACAAGAAGCTCACGCTCATTGCTTTCGAGGCCATGAACCACTGGGCGGGTGACGGCGGCTTCGGCCTGCACGTCTTCCACAAGAACAACGAGCTCGCCGGCTATTGCTCCGTGCTGCATGCCTTGGCGCTCACGGGTTCCACGGGCGATTACGGCCGCCGGCTGAGCGCCGTCGTGATTGGCTTCGGCGCCACGGCCCGCGGCGCTGTGACGGCACTTAATGCCCATGGCGTCCACGACGTCCAGGTTCTCACCAACCGGGGCGTTGCCGCCGTCGGGTCGCCGATCCATTCAGTACGGATCGTTCAATTCGACCATGACAGCGAAGCACCGTTCCTCAGCGAAGTCATCACGGAAAAGGGGCGCAAGCCCTTGGCGCCGTTCCTGGCCGCGGCGGACATCGTGGTCAATTGCACCCTGCAGGATCCCAACGCGCCGCTGACCTATCTCCGCACTGAGGACCTGTCGGAGTTCCAGTCGGACAGCCTGATCGTTGACGTGTCCTGCGACGAAGGCATGGGCTTCGACTGGGCACGGACCACCACGTTCGACGAGCCCATGTTCCGCGTTGGCGGGCACGTCAACTACTACGCCGTGGACCACAGCCCGTCATACCTGTGGAACTCGGCCAGCTGGGAAATCAGCGAGGCCCTGCTTCCGTTCCTGGACACTGTGGTGCAGGGCCCGGTCGGGTGGGATGCGAACGAGACGATTACACGCGCGATCGAAATCCGCGACGGCGTGATCCGCAATCCGGACGTCCTGGAGTTCCAAGGACGCTCAGCGGTGTACCCACACCTGCCTGTGGCTCAGCTCCAGCCAAAATAGCCTCACAAAGAATGAAGCGCCCCCTGCTACCGGGGGCGCTTCATGACGTTAAACCGTCTGTGGCTCCTGCACGATCTTCAGCACCCTGCGGCGATCACGCAGGTCCACTTTGACGTGCAGCGACGACTTCCGGGCAAGTACGACGGCGACTACCGCAGCCGCGATGGCCGGCACGCCACCTGAGATCAGGACGGCCAGGTGAGGGCCGAGGTGCTCAGCGAGCCACCCCATCATGGGACCCCCGATGGCCTGGCCACCGATCAGCACCACCAGGTACAGGCTCATGACACGGCCGCGAATGCTCATGTTGGAGCTGGTCTGCACCATTTGGTTGGCTGCGGTGAGGAACATGAGGCACCAGAATCCTGCGAGGACCATGGTGACGCTGAACCACACCATGGTTGGCATGAGCGAAGAGACGCACAGCATCAGCCCGTACAGTCCGGCGGAGGTCACTACCGACCGCAACCGCAGCTGACGACGGCGGGTGGACGCCACCGCGCCGGTCAGTGCACCGAGCGCAACCATCGCGTTCAGCAGGCCGTAGCCTCCGGCGCCGGCGTCGTACACGTTGTCCGCAAACGCGGCCAGCAGCACAGGCAGGCTCATGGCGAAAACTGCCACGAAGCCGGCCATCAACCACGGCCAGTAGATGGTGGGCTTGCTCAGCGCGTAATTGAGGCCTTCACGCAGCATGCCTTTCTTGCGCGGAGTCGGCTGGTTGAGGTGCAACTGGTCCTTACGGAGGATCAGCAGCATCGCAACCGTGGAGCAGCAGGCCACCGCGTTGGCGGCGAAGGCCCAACCGGCACCCACTGCAGTCAGCAGCACGCCGGCCAAAGCGGGACCGATCAGTCCGCCGAGCTGGAACGTTGTGGAGTTCACGCTAATGGCATTCCGGAGGTACTTGGGGCCGACTAGCTCATTGACGAACACTTGCCGGGCGGGTTGGTCCAAGACAGTGACGAAGCCCAAGACCAGGGCGATGACGTACACATGCCACACTTCAACGCGCTGGCTCAGGGAGAGTACTGCCAACACTGCGGCCAGCACTGCCGCTGCCGCCTGGCAAATGATGAGAATTTTTCGCTTGGCGAAGCGGTCGGCAATCATGCCACCCCACGGACCAAGGAAAAGCGATGGCAGGAACTGCAATGCCACGGTAATACCCACGGCCGTGACGGAACCGGATAGCTGCAGCACCATCCAGTCCTGGGCGATGCGCTGCATCCAGATTGCGATGACGGCAATGAAGTGGCCGATCACGAAGATCCTGAAGTTGGGTACCTTCAGGGAGATGAAGGTATGCCGCCAGGGCAGCTTTTCACTCACGACGGCGAGTGGCTGGGTGACGGTGTCCGCGGGCTGAGGTGCGGACAGGGAATCGATGACGGGCTGGCTGACGTTTGCCGCTGAAGGCGGTGGGGGTGCCAAAGGTAGTCCTCGGATGGAGAGTTTCGGTGGGATGCCTTTAACGCTAGGGTTGCGAGCAGCAATTATGGAAGCGTATTGCGCCTATAACTAGCATTGCGGAATGCAATGACCGTGCTGGAAGGGCGCAGTACTCCGGCCCGGCGTTGACCTGCGCTTTAGGAGTTCCGTGTTCGAACCTGTCCAGCTCCGTTCCTTTTTGGCCGTGGCGGAAACGCTGAGTTTCACCAAGGCTGCTGAGCGACTTGGGCTCGCGCAGCCCACGGTCAGCCAGCATGTCCGCAAGCTTGAGGCTTCCGCCAAACGGGTGCTGGTTGCCCGCGATACACGCGAGGTCCGGCTCACCGACAACGGCGACGCGATGGCCGGTTTTGCCCGGAGCATCCTCGCCGCACACGACTCCGCCGCCCGCTATTTTTACGGTTCGGCCATGCGGGGACGCCTCCGATTCGGCACCGCCGACGACCTCGCCATCACCGGCCTTCCCCGCATCCTTCGTGAATTCCGGCAGCTGTACCCGCAGATCAACCTGGAGCTCACCGTCAGCCAAAGCGATCAGCTCTATAAGCGACTTAATGCCGGCCAGCTGGACCTGGTGTTCGTGAAATGGGTGGCCGGGGCAAAGGAAGGCACGGTGGTCCGGCACGATAACTTCGCCTGGGTCGGCGTGGAGCAGACAGTACTGGAACCCGGGGCACCCGTCCCACTCATTGCCTACCCAGCGCCAAGCCTGAGCCGGAAACTGGCCATTGACGCACTGGAAGCCGAGGGTCGGACTTGGCGGATCACGTGCAGCACCAAGCAAATCAGTGGGGTGCTCGCAGCCGTGCGGGCCGGGATCGGAGTTGCCGTGATGCCGTCGTCGCTGGTTCCCGAGGACCTTAAGGTCATTACGCAGCGGTTCGGACTGCCGCCTGTGGGCGACGTCGATTTCACCCTGATCCGGAATCCCCTGGCCAACGCCGAGGTGATCGATGCCCTGACGCAGGCCATCATGGGCAGGACGCTGAGTAAGTCGAACTAGTGGGGCAGGGGCAGTACGCTCGCCGAATGATTGACGCTAAGCTCACTCAGCCATCGGCAAGCTTCCATGCCCCGTGGAGGACCAAGAGGGCCCGGTAGCCTTTGTCGCTCGTACGGTGCACCCCTTTCCGCCAATTGCA
>NZ_JBLYIE010000055.1:11107-18698 GCF_048537125.1 Paenarthrobacter sp. PPS72
AGGGTGCACCGCCGGGACTCACCGTAGACACCCAGCTCTCCCCTTCTTGGGCAGGGGTACCTGCTACCGCACCCCTTCCGCCGATTGCGCCCGTAATCTCTGGTGCGCCAGGCGGGTACGGGTGCGCCGCCAGCGCCTAACAGGAGCGCGCGGCGGGAAAGGGTGCGGAAGTGTTCAACAGGCGATACGCCCTTACTGGGTAAGCGCATTCCCGATATCCTTTGAACATGATCGACCTCACCACTCTGGCTGACCTCACGCCCGGCATTTGTTCCGTCACCCTCCGTTCGCACGGGATAGACGATGTGGTCCGGATTTCCTCGAGCGCAGGCCTGGCCGGCATCGAGTGGGGTACTGATGTTCACGTCAGCGACGCCGGTTCAGCGGCACACGCTAAGGAAGCCACTCTGGCGGCCGGGCTTAGCGTGCTCTCTCTCGGCTCCTACTACCGTTGCGGCTCGTTCGGGGATTTCGGGCGCACCCTGGATCTTGCCACTGCACTGAGTGCTCCCAGGATCCGCGTCTGGGCCGGAGAACTTGGCTCGGCCGAAGCCACTGCGGACCACTGGGACGCCGTGGTCGAGGACACCCGGCGAATTGCGGATTCGGCGGCCGAACGCGGCATCGCCGTTGCTTTTGAATATCACGGCAACACCCTCACCGACTCCTCCGCAACCACCCTCGACTTACTGAACCGGGTGAATCACGCCAACGTGGGCACCTACTGGCAGCCCGCCGTCGGGCTTTCGGACAAGCAGGCGCTTGAGTCCCTCCATGAGGTCTTGCCGCATCTGGTGGGCGTGCACTGTTTCTCATGGGGCCCCGAAGCGGAACGCTTTCCCTTAAGGAACCGGAAGCTACTTTGGCAGACCGTCACCGATGTCTTGCGTGGCAACGGGAAGGATATGGACATCATGATGGAATTTGTCCAGGACGACCTTCCGGATAACGTCCTCAACGACGCCGCGTTCCTGCACACCATCACTCTTGGTGAGGACTAGAAACCGCCAAGCGGCACAGGGTGCGGTCAACTGGGCCGCCACCCTGCCAACCTGGTCAAACTTGTGATTCGGCCGGCGCTTCGGTGCTGCGGCGGAGCTTCACTGCGCCGCTCACGGGCGGGGTGTCCGGGTCTCCGGCGGCCAGGCGCCCGATGTCTTCCAGAGGCAGATGCACCGTGGACAAGGCAGGACGGAAGTCGCGCAGCGTTTCAATGTCGTCAAAGCCCGCGATGGTGGCATCCCTCGGGATCCATACGCCCTCGGGCCGAAGCGCAGCGGTAACGCCGATGGCCATGACATCGTTCACCGCGAAAATACAAAGCCTCTCTTCGGAGGACTTGATCCCATCGGCGAGCGCAGTACCGGCGTCATAACCTCCGGCACGGTTGAAACCGGTGCGGACGACCTCCGCTGCGGGCCTGCCAGCGTCGGCGAGCCCGCGCTGGAAACCGCGGACCCGGTCATCTGAGGTGTACAGCCCTTCAGGACCCGCAACTATCAGGAATTCTCCGTCATGCGCAGCTGCCAATTCAGCAGCAAGGCCAGCGGCGAGCTCCTCGTTGGGGACTTTCACCACGTGGTAGCCCTCGGTGGTGGAGGCGCCAACAACCGGGTGGCCCACTACGCCCACATGCCCGCCGTTGCGGCAGTAGCGGTCCAACTCGGCGGCGAGTTCAATGTTGCCTTGCTTGTCTTCGGCGCGGACGGAGCGGGAGCCGGCGATCACAATTGAGTCGGCACGCCGCGCGGCAAAGGCGGCCACTGCTTCTTTTTCGTCCTGCGCGGCGCCGGACGTGCTGGCCAGCAACACCATGCGATTTTGTTGGCGGGCTGCTTCTTGGACGCCGCGGGCGATCGCGGAGAAGTAGGGGTCGGCGATGTCATGAACAATGAGGCCGATCAAACCTGAACTGGACTTCGCCAACGCCTGCGCCTGGGCGTTGGGAACGTAGCCGAGTTTGTCGGCGGCTGCGCGGACGCGCTCTGCGATGTCCTCGGCCGGCTTGCGGGATGAGCCGTTCAGGACGCGTGATGCTGTTGCCAGGGAGACCCCGGCCAGTCGGGCAACTTCACTCAGTGTGCTGGCGGCCACAAGGCACTCCTTTTCTGCAAGCGTCGGGACTGGCGCTAAGGAAATTATGGCAGTTCTCTCCAATTTTTGGGAAAGCGCTTGCCAATGCGGCGCGCCTTAGTGCATGATCGATACCAGCGGGAATGCGCTTTCCCACACGAAGACAGCAAGCACCGGTTCCGCAAAGCGACCGGCACCCAAGGCACTGGAGAAAACATGGGCTACGAAACAAAGACGATCCGCATCGCCATGAACGGCATCACCGGACGCATGGGCTACCGCCAGCACTTGCTGCGGTCCATCCTGCCCATCCGCGACGCCGGTGGCTTCACCCTCGAAGACGGCACCAAAGTCCAGGTTGAGCCCATCCTCGTTGGCCGCAACGAAGCCAAGATCCGGGAACTCGCCGAACTTCACAAGGTTTCCGAGTGGACCACGGACCTGGACGCCGTGATCGCCGATCCCACCGTGGACATCATCTTCGATGCCTCCATGACCAGCCTCCGCGCAGCCACCCTGAAGAAGGCCATGCGTGCCGGCAAGCACATCTTCACCGAGAAGCCCACGGCTGAGACCCTCGAAGAGGCGATCGAGTTGGCACAGATCGGCAAGGAAGCCGGCGTCACTGCAGGCGTTGTGCACGACAAGCTGTACCTGCCCGGCCTGGTCAAGCTCCGCCGCCTGGTGGACGAAGGCTTCTTCGGCCGCATCCTCTCCATCCGTGGCGAATTCGGCTACTGGGTCTTCGAAGGCGACGTCCAGGCTGCCCAGCGTCCGTCCTGGAACTACCGCAAGGAAGACGGCGGCGGAATGACCACGGACATGTTCTGCCACTGGAACTACGTCCTGGAAGGCATCATCGGCAAGGTCAAGAGCGTCAACGCCAAGACCGCCACACACATCCCGGCACGTTGGGATGAGGCCGGCAAGGAATACAAGGCCACCGCTGACGACGCTTCCTACGGCATCTTCGAGCTCGAAACCCCGGGCGGCGACGACGTCATCGGCCAGATCAACTCTTCCTGGGCCGTCCGCGTCTACCGTGACGAACTGGTTGAGTTCCAGATCGACGGCACGCACGGTTCCGCCGTCGCCGGTTTGAACAAGTGCGTTGCGCAGCAGCGCGCCCACACCCCCAAGCCCGTCTGGAACCCGGACCTGCCCGTCACCGAATCGTTCCGCAGCCAGTGGCAGGAAGTTCCCGCGAACGCGGAACTGGACAATGGCTTCAAGCTGCAGTGGGAAGAATTCCTGCGCGACGTCGTCGCCGGACGCGAGCACCGCTTCGGCCTCCTTTCCGCAGCCCGCGGTGTGCAGCTGGCCGAACTTGGCCTGCAGTCCTCCGCCGAGCGCCGCACCATCGACATCCCGGAGATCACCCTCTAATGACGTCACTGATTCTTCCCACCGACGACGGCGGCACCCGCGAGTACCGCCTTCAGGCAGCCACCTCGTGGGCCAAGCCGGCCGCTCCTTTGACGGCACGCCGCGCCTATGCCGCAGCCCACGTGATCCCCGAGGTCGCAGCCGACAACACCCCCGGCGCACCGGCCCAGCTCGACTGGGACGCCACGTTGGCATACCGGCACGAGTTGTGGTCCTACGGCCTGGGCGTTGCTGACGCAATGGATACCGCACAGCGGGGCATGGGCCTTGACTGGGCAGCCACCCAACAGCTCATCAAGCGCACCGGCGCGGAAGCCGCCTCCGTTGTTGCGGCAGGCAACGCCGCCGTCAGCGGCAAGTCCGTCCGCGACCTCGTCTCCTGCGGCGCAGGCACCGATCAGCTGGACATCACTGCCCTTCCTGAGGGTGCAGCGGGCATCCAGGCCGTCATTGACGCCTACCGCGAGCAGATCGCCGTCGTCAGTGAGGCCGGCCCCAAGGTCATCCTCATGGCTTCACGCGCCCTTGCGAAGGTGGCCAACGGCGCCGACGACTACCTGCACGTCTAC
Source organism: Paenarthrobacter sp. PPS72 (assembly GCF_048537125.1). Classification (GTDB taxonomy): domain Bacteria; phylum Actinomycetota; class Actinomycetes; order Actinomycetales; family Micrococcaceae; genus Arthrobacter; species Arthrobacter nitroguajacolicus_E. The sequence continues at coordinate 15,136 of NZ_JBLYIE010000055.1, forward strand.
TCGACGCTCCTGCAGGAAGTTGACCAGCCCGTCATCCTGCACTGGCTCGGCACCATGTTCGACCCCGCACTGGCCGGATACTGGGGCTCCGACGACGTCTCCGTGGCCACCGAAACGTTCCTCAGCCTGATCCGCGAGCACTCGGACAAGGTTGATGGCGTGAAGGTTTCGCTGCTTGATGCCTCGCACGAGGTCGCACTGCGCGCCGCACTTCCCTCCAATGTGCGCTTGTACACTGGCGATGACTTCAACTACCCGGAATTGATCGACGGCGACCAGACGCACCACTCGGACGCCCTGCTGGGCATCTTCGCTGCCATCTACCCTGCCGCTTCGGTGGCCTTGCAGAAGTACGACGCCGGTCAAGGCGCCGAAGGGCGCGCGATCCTGGACTCCACCCGCGAGCTCGGAAAGCACATCTTCAGCGCACCCACGTTCTACTACAAGACCGGGATCGCCTTCATGTCCTGGCTCAACGGCAAGCAGCCCGGCTTCCAGATGGTGGGAGGGCTGCACTCCGGCCGTTCGGTCCTGCACCTGGCCAAGACCTTCGAGCTGGCCGACCAGGCCGGCCTGTTGAAGGATCCGTCCTTGGCCGCGTTCCGGATGTCTGACTTCCTGCGAATCAACGGGGTGGGCGCATGAGCGCGGACTTCTCCCGGCTGTCGCTAAACAGTGCCACCACCAAGAAGTGGACGCTCGCCGAGGCAGTGGATGGCTGCGCCCGTGCCGGCATCCCCGCAATCGGACCGTGGCGTGACCGCGTGGCCGAGGCTGGACTGGATAAGGCAGCCAAGTTGATCAAGGATGCCGGCCTCCGCGTCTCCTCACTGTGCCGCGGCGGCTTCCTCACGGCGGCCGACGCTGAAGGACAGGCAGCTGCCCTGGCCGACAACTTTGAAGCCGTTCGCGAAGCAGTAGCCCTGGACACACAGGAGCTCTTCCTGGTGGTCGGCGGGCTCGCCCCGGGTGAGAAGGACGTGGTAGCTGCACGTCAACGCGTGGCCGACAGGCTTGAGGAACTGGTCCCCTTCGCCTCGGCCAATGGCGTGCGCCTGGTGCTCGAACCCCTGCACCCGATGTACGCCGCCGACCGCGCGCTGATTTCCACCCTTGGCCAGGCCTTGGACCTCGCCGCGCCGTACGACGCGAAGGCTGTGGGCGTCGCCGTCGACACCTTCCACGTCTGGTGGGATCCGCAACTGAAGGCACAGATAGAACGTGCCGGCCTCGAGAACCGCATTGCTTCCTACCAAGTGTGCGACTTCAACCTGCCGATCGCTGCGGACGCGCTGTTGTCCCGGGGCATGATGGGCGACGGCGTCATTGACTTCGCGACCATCGGCACCTGGGTCAGGGACGCCGGATACAAGGGCGACATCGAGGTTGAGATCTTCAACCAGGAGATCTGGGACGCCGACGGCGACACCGTCCTGGACACCATGAAGCAGCGCTACGCGGAGCTCGTCCTCCCGTTCGCGTAACAACGTGACCCTCCCGCGGATGCCCTAAGCTCCGCGGGAGGATCACTCCAAAGCCAGCGGGTCCCTGCCAAGGTCACGGCAGGGGCCCGCTTTTTGGTGCCGGCTTGTGTGTCCGCTGTGAGTCGCGGAATGGGCAGGTGAGATAAAAGGTACACGGCTGAAACATTGCGTCGACGGCAGGAAACAATGGCCACCTACGCTGGTTTTACCTGGACAAAGACGTCCACGAAACCACTGAAAGGACACCACCATGATGCTCTTGAAGACCCTCAACTTCTTCCTCGACGCCAGCGGCAGCAACAACGGCCCGTCCAGCGAATCGAACGTCGGCCACTCCCCCGCCATTGCTACGGATCGCCTGACCTCCAGTGCCTGGGAAGGATGGTGGGATGACGCCGATCAGGGCTTTCCCGCAGACGCCTGAACTTCAAGGGTGAGGCCCCCGGGATCAGGGGGGAAGCCCCTGCCAGTACCCTTGCCAGTACCCCTGTTCAGGATTCTGCTCAGGAGGCTCGCGCAGCGAGTTGTACCTTGGCCTTCGGCAGCCCGATGAAGGTGACCGATCCGCCGTCGAGCCCTTTCAGTTCCAGCCTGATATTCGGCGAGTCCTCGTGCGGCTCAACGGAGTCGACCTGAAAAACCTCACCGCTGATCCGGACGCTGTCGCCGTTCTTGATGGCTTTGAGCTTTTTGCTCTTGGTACCGGATGCCATGGCCAGATCCTCCATTCCCGCTACTTGCTCTTCCGGGAATCGCTACTGCTGGATTGGTTTCCTCGGGAATCGTCACCACGGGCTTCCTTCCCGTGGGTTTCGCGAAGTTCCTCGCCCCGGCGAATAACTTCTTCTTCCTTTTCCTGCATTTTGTCGCTCTTCTTCGTATCGCGCGGCGGCAGCTGGATGCTCTTTTCTGCCTCGATGCCGCCCTGCAACTGGCGTCCGCGTTCCATCTCGGCGTCGAACTCCGCACCGAACAGCAGGGACATATTCAGGATCCAGAGCCACAGCAGCATGATGATGACACCTGCCAGGGCGCCGTACGTCTTGTTGTAGTTGCTGAAGTTCGCTACATAGAACCCGAAAGCGAGTGACGCCAAGGCGAAAATGATCAGGGCGATGAATGAACCCATGCTCATCCAGCGGAACTTGGGCTGCTTGACGTTGGGGGTGAAGTAGTAGAGCACTGCGATGATGGCGACCACGATGAGGATGAGGACCGGCCACTTGGCGATGTTCCACACAGTGAGTGCGGTCTCCGACAATCCAATAGCGCCTCCGATAGCCTCGGCCACGGGGCCGCTGAGGACCAGCATGGCTGCGGCGAGCGCTGCCCCTACTACGGCAACAATGGTGACGGCGAGCATCGTGCCGCGCAGCTTGACGAAGCCACGGCCCTCGTCCACTTCATAAACACGGTTCATGGCCCGGCTGAAGGCTGTGGTGTAGCCGGACGCCGACCAAAGCGCCACCAGGATACCGAAAACCAACGCTAAGCCGGCTGTATTGGACTGCGTCAATTCCTCGATTGGCTGCCGCATGGCGTCAACGCCAGGCCCCGGGGCGAACTGTTGGACGATATCCAGCAGCGAGGATGTGGTCCGCCCGGCATCGCCAAAGATGCCGATCAGCGAAACCAGCGCCAAGAGCGCGGGAAACAGCGAGAGGACAGCGTAGTAGGTCAGGCCTGCTGCGGCATCCGGACACTGATCCTTGGTGAACTCCCGCAACGTGCGCTTGGCAACGTACATCCAAGTGGGCTTCACCAGATCATTGGGACTGTCCGGTTTACGCGAGTCCTCTGGAGAAGGAGCACTCTGCGCTTTGGCTGTGCTGGTGTGGGCTGAGTCTTTTGTAGTCATGGGGCACTCGTCCGTGGGTAGTTTGCGCGAACAACTGACCCTTCAATAGTAAGCATGCTGATGAATACTACGGAAGCACCCACGCCGGTTAATCCCCAATGATTAAAACCTGCAACCCCGGAGAACCACTGATGACCCTACTCTTTGCGCCAGTGACCAACGCGCTGCGCGCCTGGTGTACTGCTAGGCCACGTGTACTGCTAGATGATTAAGTCCTATTG
>NZ_JBLYIE010000056.1:0-68238 GCF_048537125.1 Paenarthrobacter sp. PPS72
CGCACGGGCTGAGCCGTGACCTCTACCGTCCGCGACCATCCCAAACCCAAGGTTTTCTGCCCGTTATGCTGAGATGCTGCCACTTGAGTTCCCAGCGGAAGACCCTTCAGCTTTGCTGAACCCACGGGAAACATTTGCATACCGGAGGGAAGGGCCGATTTCGTCCACTTCCAGTTCGATCACGGTGCGCTTTTCGCCTTCCTTGGTCTCGTAGGAGCGGGACTTCAATCGTCCGGAGACGATGACCCGCATGCCCTTAGTCAGGGACTCGGCCACGTTCTCTGCCGCTTCGCGCCAGACGGACGCCCGGAGAAACAGGGTCTCGCTGTCTTTCCATTCGTTGCTTTGCCGGTCAAAGGTCCGGGGCGTGGAGGCGATGGTGAAGTTTGCCACCGCGGATCCCGAGGGGGTGAAGCGCAGCTCTGGGTCGGAAGTGAGGTTGCCAATCACGGTAATAGTGGTTTCGCCTGACATTGGTGTTGCCCTTTTCTCTCGGTTTAGAACAGTGCGTTCAGTGGTTTGATATCGGGGATGTCGCCATACTTTGGCCAGCCAGTGCCTTTCTCGCACGCCAGGAACCGCTGGGTGAGGTCGCCGCTGATCGGTTTGCCCTCTTCGGCGTATTCGGGCTGGGAATAGAAGTCGATGATCTCTGCGACGGTACCGCGTCCGTGTGCGGACCAGCCGGAGAAGTTGCTTCGATGTGGTTCGGTGGGGTCCCGCCGTCCCTGTGGTGGTTCGAGGTAGCCGGTGATCTTGCTTGGAAAGCTGCTGTTTCGTGCCATGGCCTATACCTCTGCCGTGGCGATTTGGCGGACTTCGCGGAATGAGTGGGTGTTCTGTTCCAGCCAGCGGTGAAGCTCGTCTTCCGTGGTGGTTGCCTTGATCTTTGTCTTGCCCTGGTGTGAGTCGTAGATGGCGAACCAGATGGTCATGGTGTCCTCCAAAGCTTGGTGGCCCGGCACCCGGGGCGTGTTCCTCCGGGTGCCGGGTGGTCTTTAGTCGGTGGTGGGGATTCCAGCGGCGAGAAGGTCTTCCCAAAGGGCGGAACCTTCGATGTCGGTCCAGTCCGAACCGGCGCGGACGTCCGGGGCGCTCCCCCGGTGTTCCCAGATTTCCAGTCTGCTCATGGAGCCCTTGTCGTCGAGGATCAACCTGGTTGCCGGCTCGTCGTTCTCCGGGGATCGGTAGAGGGCTGCGACATGATGGCCGTCAATGTCGTGCACTTCGGGCAGCTGGTCCGAGCAGACAAGGAAAGGATTGGCTTTCAGCAGCGTTTCGGCGTGCTGGTCCCCGTAGATTCCTGAGTCGATGGCGCGCCGATCAAATACCAGCGGTTCAATATCGGTCACTTCGTGTTCTCGCCCGGATGTCTTGGCGGTGATTGTGGGGAGCATCCCCGAACCGTGCATCACGTCGATGTACTGGTGGAGCCGGGCTGTGGTGATGACGGGGGTTTCGTGGTGTGCCCGTACCCAGGATTCCAAGCCTTCGCGACTGATGGTGACGTTGGCGCGTCGTTCGGAGGATTCCCGGACGGTGATGGTCACGTGCAGCATGTCTGCGGAGTTGGTTTCGACGCGGGGGCCGGCTGTCAGGGTGTGCTTCTTCATGGTGTTCTCCTTGCGTAGGAAGGGGGGTCCGGCAGGTGCTGTGTCCGCAGCGTCTGCACGTTGGTGGGGAGCGGCTAAGCGGTCAGCTGAGCCAGTTCCTCGATCTTGTCTGGTCGGAATCCGGACCAGTGGTCTTGGTCGGTGACGACCACGGGAGCTTGCAGGTAGCCCAGTGTCTTGATGCGGTCCAGCGCTTCGGCGTCGGTCGAGATATCTACCGTCTGGTGGGCAATGGCTTTCTTTCCCAGTGCCCCGCTCGGTTGCGTCGCACTGCACGCATCCTGGCTTGGTGTACACGGTGACCGTCATAGGGATCAGCTCCATCTTTTCGTCGGTTCTGGTTTCGCTCGTCTGCCTTCTTGATACTATTATGATATCACTTTGATATCACTATGAATAGTGGCAGCGGCTGTTTTTCCCGTGAATACTAGGAAGGGCGGGATTCCGGTCCCGCCCTTCCTTTGGCTATTCGCCGGCTTCCATGACTCCTACGTCGTACCCGCCCCATGGGCTGCGTCCGGGGACGTAGCGGCCACTCATAGCCGTCCGTGCCGTCCTGACCGGCGCTCCGGGATACTGCCATTCCTTGGGGTAGTCCTCAGGAACGTTGAATTTGTATCCCCCGTTGGGCTTCATGGCTGACGTGACCAGTGGCAGGTACTGCCATCCTGGCCAGCAGTGGTTGAGCATGTCCTCCACGGCTTGGTTCTCGTTCTCGTGGATTCCTCCCCACCAGTCGCAGTCGTGGCAGTGGACGCGGTACAGGAGGTCTCCCATGCACTGGCAGTCCGGGTTGCGCCAGTGCTCGTTGCAGCGCAGGTCCGCTCCGTAGGTGAAGGTGCGGTGGGCGGATCCGGCAGTGACGTTCCTGCCCGTCTGGTTTTCATTCCACTGGCGGCTCCAGTTGGATACCCCCATCCGCCCCTCGCTTTTGGCCCGGTACTCATAGGCGGCGTCCAGCTCGTCCGGGTGGTAGTGGCCAACGGTGAAGTGCAGCGGGGCCGTGGGCAGGGTTTGCAGTTCAAGTAGGGTGAGAAGGTCAAGCTGGCCGGTCAGCACATCTGTTGCTGTCATGGTCCAATCTCCTTATTGCGTAGGGATGAGAGTCGCTTGGCGAGGGTGGGTTCTGTGTCCGCAGGACCCACCCGCTTTATATCTTGTTGATACTATAATGATATCGTTTTGATAGTACGCACTCAAGGTAAATCCCCGTAATTACGCGGATTCTTCGCCCTCCCTCATATCTCCACCGCGCCCCAAGGTTCCGATGCGTGCGGGCCGCTGCTCCCCGCCCGACCATTGCGTCGTCCCTGCTGAAAAGAACCTGACCCCACCCGGTGGTGCGTCGGCGGCGACAGGCTTGGACCATGGGGAACTCTGCCGATCCTGGAAGATTGTCAGACCCCCACTGCACACTAAAAGGAGGCCGTCCGGCCTATTTTTTCGGTGTGTCATTCGAACACATATTCGATAAGGTGTGTTAGTGAACCGGGAGCAAGCGACCCAGCTGCAGGCGCAGTACGCTCGCCGTGCCGGCCCGATTGGGCTGACGGTGGAGGAGCTTGATTTCGAGCATTTCCCGTCCAAGAACGGGTATCCGGGAATACCAGTGAAGGCGTGGATCAGATTTCCGAACTGCGCGGAGTTGGTGGACGGAGAAGTGTTCGCCTGGACAGCCAAGGCCGCCGAAGTGACCTGGAAGGACGGCCCGGTGACGTACCGGACGTGGGTGTGGAGTTCGGCGGTCACCCGCCGGGAAGAGTTGATGAACAGGAATTTGGGAGAGCGGACCAACCGTGACAGCAGCAGTAAGTGAAACGATCCTCGACGCTCCCGTGGACGTCCGGTTTACGGCGGCAGGCATTCCCCTGGCGGTCCGTTACGACGGGCGGGTATGGGCTGTGGCGGCAGAGCCGCTGCACTGGTTTACGAGGGATTCCTGGTGGCTGACCCAGCGGACTGTCCCGGTAGGCGTCGGGAACGTCGTGGACATTGAGCATTGGCGGGTACAGGTCCGCCTAGGCACGTCGTCAGAGGCGCTGCGGACCTTCGAGCTGCGGCGGGACCCGTTGGCGGAGCAGTGGCTGTTGGAATCCATCACGGAAAACTAGCGGAGGTTTCGGGGATCATTCATGCCAACCCGTTCCGGGCCCGGCACTTTCTCCTGAGTAGGGTTGGGGGCATGAATGATCCGGCCCCGCTTCCTGGCCGCCATGACCGAGTGCGGCACGGTAGTGGGCGGCTGTCATGGCGAGCCCTATGGATCCTTGCCGTTGTGTTCACCGTTGCGACAACGGGATCTCTGGTGCTGGTTGCCCTCGATCTCGTCATCGGCCGACCGGCTGCCGGCGATATCTTCATCGCTTTCCTGAATAGTCTGGTGGCCTTGGTGTTGTGGCGCCGGATTTCTGAACAAGCGCGGGCATGACTGCGTAGAATCGATATTGCGGACGTGAGGGCGCGCTTAGCGTCAACTGAAACGATCCCCCACGTCCTGATTAGGTGATTAGTTTGCGATACCGCGGACGAGGTCCCAGATAACCGGGATCAGGGCCGAGACCACCACGCTTGCTGTGTTTACCCACAGGTGGACGGTCTCGGCTTTCCAGGTTTCGGACTGAACTTCACTCACTAATATCACCCCCTCTCTCTCGTGAAAATGCCAGAGAACAACTCGTTCAGGTCAATCTGTCCCTTCGAGGGCTTATCGAACGGCCCTTTTAGGCTGTAGTGACGCTCTGTGAACGTGATCTGCTCTGTTCCGTAGTCTTCCCTGGTCCTGTTTTCGAACGTGATCAGTTCGTGGTTCTGCAGGTCTTTGATGCCGTCGGTAAGGACATCTGGAGAAAATCCGTACCACTTCTTGACGAGACGACCGGGCAAATAGAAGCCAGGACGTAAGGACCGCGCCACGAGAAGGACGGCTTTGCCCGGCACGGTAAGTTCTCGGTACCAGTTATCCGTCCAGTACTCCAAGGGCAGTGTGAAATATTTTCCCGCCGGCGCCGTGTAGGGTTCTTCCTTACCGTTCTCATGGAGGGTCGTGATTTTGGCTTGTTTGGACTCTCGTTCGCGGAGAATGAGCTTCCGTTCGGCTAGTTTGGCCCAGCACCGGGACACAGCGTCCTTCCCGTAGGGGCCGTCCCCGAGCCCCATGGCACGTGACCAAACAGCGGCATCACGTTTGGTGTCCCACGGGGTGGCTGATGCGGCTAGCCGGTGGAGCAGATACAAGTCCAATGAACGACCGTTACTTGAGTTGATGAGGGCTCCGAGCGCACCTGGTGTTTTCCCTTCCAGGAGTTGAACGAAGTCGGTCCGGATTGGAACGTTCTTCTTCCGTTTGGAGTCGTCCAGCAGGGTTTGTATCGATTTGTCCTGCAATAGGGTTCGCGTTGCCTTGTCTTGAAGCTGTCTGGGTTGCTTTGTCATTCCTTGATCTAAGCACTAGAAGTCGCGGCGAACGGTTGCGCTTCTATGGGTGAGATGCGGTCTTGGCGGGTGCTATATAACGACCGTTAACAAATTCCAAATAGGATTACCGATGCAAACACCTGTTAACAATGCCAAAAGGCCAGTCGTCGCTTAAGCCGCCAACTCCCGCCGTGGGGGAAGATCACCCATGCGACTTGAAATATTTTGCCGGGTATCGCCCGCCGCCAACGTAGGCCCGCCTGGCGGCCCTGTAGGGGCCTACCGCCGCTAGGCTGGATCAGTGGAACTAACAGGCACTATTGAGGCCCCCGACGGCAGCCGAGAGCGCATATCGGCAATTGGTGAGGACTACCCCGCAGCGCACGCGGCGCTCTTGCAGCTAATTCCTGATGAACACCGGCTCATCGTTATCCGTACGCAGTGACTCTTAGCCCGGGGGCATGAGGCCGGCCAATACTCCGAGTCGATCCATACCAATTTCAATCAGGTGGATTGCCCCGCCAAACAGAAGCACCTCCATCCAGTTGGCGCTGCGGTTCTCAGGCTGACGCTGGTTCTGTTCATTTAGGTCCATACCAATAGACATGCGTCGATATCTCAGCACGTGGGTGGGAAGGCTCGATCTAGCACCATCAGGATGGTGGATCATGTTGGTTTCCTCGCTAGAGACACATAAGGAAGCCCTGCACAGCTCGTTGCTGTACAGAGCTTCCGTGTTGCCGGGATCGGGCTAGCGCCCGTATTCGGTGTGCCGCTGCTGCCGCTGCTCTGGCGGCCGCTGCTGGGCCGTCGTAGTGGCAGAGGGGGACGTGCCTGGTCGTTGCGGGAAGGATGCATTCATTAGCCGTTGCATCTTTTCCATTCGGGGGTCTATTTCGGCTGGGAGTTCGGGCTTTTCCGGTTCTTCTGGCTTTGCCGCGTCGGCCATGAGCTGGTCGATGCGTGCGGACTCCCCCCGGGCGGCTTTGAGTGCGTCGACGTACTTGAAGGGTTCCGCCAGTGCCTTTTCTGCCTGTTCGACCCGGGAGAGAGCTTCCTGTCGGCGTCCGTCGACGTCGGCTATCAGTCGGGGCAGGGAGGAAACCCTGTTCTCAAGCTGTCTGATGGTGCCGATATCGGCTGACAGCAGGCTCCTGCGGGCGATCTGGGTGGTTGCCCTGGGCACTCCTTCGATGCGCACTTCGACCGTGGCGTGGTCAAGGTCGCGTGCTGGCACGAGTTTGGCGCGGAGTTCGTGGCCACCAAGGTTTGCGATGGTTCCGAGCTCGTCGTAGCCGTAGAGATTCATGAGCCGGTGGCCGTGCCGTCCGGCCCATGCGCGGAGCACTTCTGCGGCGTCACCGCGGTTGTCTAGGGTTTTGCCGTCGATGCGGACGTTGAAGGCATCCGCAGTGGTGTCTACCGTCCGGCCGGCGGCCGCCTGGATCAGTGGCAAGTCATGGGATGCTGCCTCGGCCGCAGACTGCTCACCGCGCTTGGTGTGGGCAACGGCAACCATGTTGCGGTTGTAGGCCCGGTCCAGACGGCTCAGCCGGGCAAGTTCCTGGTCTGCGACGGCTTTTTCCAGCACCAGCGGGTTACCGCTGGTGATGGCTTTTGCCTGGGCGAAGTTCAGGGTGTTGTCCCCGATGTCCTCGATTTCCCGGACGTCCAGGCGGCCGCGCATGATCTGGTTGATAAACCGGGACTTGCGTTCAAGTCCCTGCCACATGAAGGAGTCGAAGGATTCCTTCGTCACCACTTGGGAGATGCGGACCTCGGGGTTCAGATTTCCCTGGCGCATGATGCGGCCGTGGCGTTGCTCGACGTCGGAGGGCCGCCACGGGGCGTCCATGTCCACCAGGTGCACGGCACGTTTTTGAATGTTCGTCCCAACACCCATTTTCGAGGTCGATCCCACCAGCACGGCGATCTGGCCGGAACGGGCGGCGGCAAAGAGCCGTCCCTTCTCGGTGTCGTTCTTGGCTTCGTGGATGAACCGGACCATGTGTTCAGGTACGCCTCGGCGGCGGAGCTGGTCTTTGAGTTCGCCGTACACGTTCCACCGCTCAGATGGTGTGCCGAAGTCACAGAAGACCAGCTGCAGGGCACCGGGAACCGGGTCCGGCTCGCCGGTTTTCGGGTCGGTGTAGATGCGGTCCTTGTGTTCTTCGTACACGCTGGCCAGCAGGTCAGCGGTCGCACTGATCTTCGTGGGACCCTGCTGGGAGAGCGTGGGGTCAACGAGTCTCATGTCCAGGGCGGCCTTGCGGCCGTCTGAGGAGACTTTGAGCATGTTGTCTTCCTCGGAGTCCACCAGCCGTTGCTGGATACGGTCCACGCGGTTCCCGATGTCCTGGATGTATTCGCGCAGCTCGGGGCTGGGCTCCACGGCCAGCATGTTCGGCTGGCGCAACCCGTCGCCGGCGCGCGGGGCAAGGGCCGGGACAGGCAGTTTCAGGTCTTCGGCGGTTTTGACGTCCGCAAAAGTGTGGAACATTTTCAGCAGCTCGGGGACGTTCTGGAATTTAGCGAACCGGCTCTTGAGCTTGAACCGGTCACCGCCGGCTACGGAGAGTTCCATTTCTTCGACCACTTGGCCAAACGTGGCGGCCCAGGTGTTGAAGTCCTGGATCCCGGTGGCCCGGAGCAGGTCCGGGCGCAGGTAGCGCTGCATGACGTACATTTCTGTGACCGAGTTGGCGATGGGTGTTGCCGTGGCTCCGGTGATCACGCGGCGTCCTTCGCGTTGGCGCAGGAACTCTGTCTTCATGTGGAGGTCGGATGCACGGTTGGAGCCTTGGATTCCGGCGCCGGGGATGTTGCTCGGGGTCCGGAGGTTCTTGTAGTCGTGCAGCTCGTCCACGACGAGGTAGTCAATGCCGGTCTCTTCAAAGCTGATCCCGGGGTCTGCGGGGGTGTCGAGTTTGGCTTTGAGGGTTTCTTCCTGGGACAGGACGGCCTTTTCCAGGCGTTTGACGATACTGGCGTTGGCGCGGCCATTGTCCTGGCCGTTCTCTTTCGCGGCTTCCAGCTCGGCCCGCATCTGGATGACTTCAGCATTGACGTAGGCAGCTTCGGCTTCGGGGCTGAGGCTGACGCGCTGGAAAGCGGTGCGGGTCATGACCACGGCGTCCCACTCGTTGGCGGCCGCGCGGGCGACGAACTGGCGGCGGTTGTCCCCGGCGAGGTCGCCCGATGATGCGGCAAGAATGCGGGCCTGGGGGTAAATCTGGAGCCATTCGCGGGCGAACTGTTCCAGCATGTGGTTCGGGATCACGACGGCTGGCTTGTTGACCATGCCCAGGCGCCGCAGCTCCATGACGCCCATGACCATCTCGGCGGTCTTGCCTGCACCGACCTGGTGGAACAGGCCCACGGCAGGCTCGGAGAGCATCCGGGCCACGGCCGCGCGCTGGTGCGGGCGTGGTGAGAAGTCCTTGGCCATGCCGGGGAGGGTCAGCCGCTCCCCCTCGGTGCTGTAGTCGCGCAGCACGATGGAGTTGAAGCGGCGGTTGTATTCGTCGATGAGCCGGGTGGCCCGTTCCGGTTCTTCCCAGACCCACTCGCTGAAACGCTCCTGCAGCAGCTGGGCTTTCTCCTGGGCTGCTGCGGTTTCGGTGGGATTCAGGATGCGGCGCTTGTCCTCGCCTTCATCAGTGACGCGGACGGGCCGCTGTTCCAGGACCTGCTTGAGGACGTCAGACGCGGGCATCCGCTGGGTGCCCCAGTTGCTGGTGGCCGCAAGGGTATGGCGGTTGGCTTTGACGTCCCACATGGACCCGGCTGCGTTGGAGACGGTGGCGTAGGGGTCGTTCAGGATTTCCCGGACGAACTCCTGGTGGGTGCCGGCGTCGATCCAGACCGCGCCGAGACGGGCTTCCACTTCGTCCATGCGCAGCGGTTCCGGTATGGCTTCGGTGAGGGCCTGGACGTTGGCGGAGTACCTGTCGTCCGAGAGCGCGGACGCTTGGGCGACTTCCAGCTTTTCCCGCACGTTTCCGGACAGATACTCGGCCCGGGTCTGGTAAGTCTCCTCGGTGCCGGGGACCTCGTAGATGCTCTCCCTCATGGCGGCCCGTGTTTCGTCCCGGCTGATGCCCAGTAGGGATGCGGCGTAGTCCAGGTCAACCTCTCCCACGGTATCGAGGGTGACGGTGAGGGCTTCTTCGGCGGTGTCCACACCAAGGACCGGGCGGCGGGGCTGGACCTGACGGGTGGAGAGCAGGGCAGCCGGGGAGGCTGTCAGTGTGGCTTCATCGAAGTTTTCCAAGGCCATGACCAGAGGCCCGAACGGGTCACGGGAGACGATGGAAACTGCCCGTGGTGTGATGCGGGCCTGGACGGGCGCCTGCGTCTCTTCATCCACGCGGCCGGTGTCCCGGAGCGTGAAGCGGTTGATCGGCCCGTAGGTGTCCGCGTACTGACTGTAGGCAGTCTTGAGTTGATCGCGCAGGGAATCAATCTCGGCGGTTTCGTCGCGGCTTTCGGCTTCTGCGGTGAGCAGCGTCCGTCCGGCGTCGCGCAGCCCCAGCAGGGCGCGGAGTTCAACGGCCTGGGTTTTGGGTACTGCGAGGTCGGAGTGGGAGCCGTTCTGGACAACGGTGAAACCGTCGTCCTTGGCGCTGATGTGGCCGTCCCATTCGTGGGTGGCGGCCGGGACGTAGGCGGCGCGCTGGCGTTCCTGCTCGACGGTCCGCTCTGTCATGACCAGTCCTGCGGACCGAGCTTCGTTAACGACATCAGCCAGGGCACCGTTCAGGCGGGCCGGGACGGCTGAGAGGTCATCGGTGGTCAGCTGCAGGGTCTCGGCCCCGTACATGCCATGGCTGACGTGAAGCTCGCCCAACAGGCGGTTGGGGTACTCGTCAAAGTAGGAGTTCAGGCGGGTAATAGTCCCGTCGATCCGGCGGGCGGTGACGGTCTCCCAAAGAGTGGAGGCCGGTTCCTGGCCAGGTTCCCTGCGGCGGAAGATCAACAGGTCCGTCATGGCGTCCGTGCCGGCTGCCTTCCGGTGGGAACCGGTGGGCAACCTCACGGCGCCCACGAGGTCGGCCAGCTGGTTCATTTCCCTGCGGGCTGCCGGGTTCGTGCCGTCCAGCGTGAAGCTGGACGTCAGCACGGCCACCAGCCCGCCGGGGCGGGTCATTTCCAGGGATTTGAGGATGAAATGGTTGTGGATCGAGTGGCCGCCGGCGTTGTGGCGGGGATCGTGAAGCTTGACGTTAGCGAAGGGCACGTTGCCGATGGCAAGGTCGAAGTGACCGGTCGGCAGCTTGGTATCAGCAAAAGACTCGGCCCGGACGGTGGCCTCCGGGTAAATGGCCTGGGAGATGGCCGCCGTGGTCGGATCCAGCTCCACACCGGTCATCTCGGCGGTGTCCGGGGCAAAGCCCATGAACGTTCCAACCCCGGATCCCGGTTCCAGAACAGTGCCCCCGGTGAAGCCCAGTTCCTGCACGGTGGACCACATGGCCTGGACGTAGGCGGCATCGGTGTAGTGGGCGTTGATCGTGGTCCGGCGCGCGGCGTCGTACTCGGCCTCGGTCAGGAGGCTGCGCAGATGCTCGCGGTCCCCGGTGTATTCCTCCCGGGATTCATCGAATATCTGGAAGACACCCTGCGCTCCCCAACTTCCCCACCGCGCCAGTGACGCCCTTTCGGTCTCCGTGGCGGATCGGTCCTCGTTCTGCAGCGTCTGCAGCACCTCGAGGGCTTCAAGGTTCGCCCGAATACGGCCGCGGGCACCGGACGGGGCCAGTTCTTCCTGGGACGACGGGCGGTATCTGCCCGTCCCGGTTTCTAGTAGAGCTGCTGGCGCAGCTTGTCCGCTTCCGCCATCGAGTCCAGGTACTCCTGGATACTCGGGTTCACGTACTCTTCCTCCTCGTCCTCCGTCTCCGGTGGCGAGAGCAGGTCGTAGCGGACGATCTCCTCGGCCTGGTTCCGCGCTGCGTTCAGCCGGCCTACCTTCTCCAGGTAACCCTCCCCCTTCGGGTCCGGTCCCGCGATCTTGATCAGCAGCCCGTCCACTTGTTCTTGGGCTTCCTCCCCCAGCTTGGTGAAGAAGTCCTCCGGGTCCTGGATCTGGCTGTAGCGTGTGGGACTGGCTGTCTTCCAGGCTTCCTGAGCCTGCCTGCCGTACTTGTTCATTGCGATCCTCCTCGGGTGCCGCCCATAGAGCTTCAAAGCTCAACTGGCCATCGATTTGTTTCTTACGCCCCGCCATGGACATCTCCCCCTGGTGCCTCGTGTGGTCCGGGGGTTCACGCTAGCGGGGATTCACTGATATCACCTGTCACAGGGGGACCACTCCCCCGCGTCGGCAGCTTCCGTCATCTCGACCGGTGTCCACACTGAAACCATTGAGATACCGCATAGATACTGGGCTGATACTTTTTAGATACTGCTGTGATACTGCTTTGCTACTGGTTGCGGGTAGCCCGGCGGCGTTCCAGTTCCGGCCAGATGATGGATTCGAGCAGCTTCTGTTGGCTGCGTCTGTCAGCGTCTGCCGATTCCTTGAGCAGCTGCTTCTGGTAGTCGTTGAACCGGAAGAGGATGCCCTGCGGGCCGACAGGGGCGTTGGGGTCCAGGGGAGCCTCGTCGACCTGGGGGGCGTAGCCGCCTTTGCCGAATTCTTCGGCCCTCCTGGCTACGGCGTCCTCGTCCCCAGCTACCGCCGTGGATGCCACTGCGGGGGCTTCGCGTTTCTTTATAGCCATTCCTCAATCTCCTTCACTAGTACCTGCACTTCGGCCTTGGCCGATCCGTTCGAAATCTCGATGACGCCCTTGCCAGCCGGGATGCTGTCCCGATAGGCCTTCCTGATCTTCAGAGCCGCGTCGATACGCGGGATCTGCGGGTAGTCCCGCAGGAAGTCCTTGGCCTCGTCCTCCTCGGTTGCAGAGGAATAGGTGGGCACCTGGGTGAGCAGCGCGGCGACTTTGAGCTTCGGGTTCATGTCTTTGGCGGTCTCGATGAGTTCGACCATGCCGGGAATGGTGTCGAGGTCGAACTGTGAGGGCCTCACCGGGATGAGCATCAGGTCCGCGACGGTCATCGCTGTCCGCATTTCCTGGCTGTCGTGCCCAGGGGCGTCCACGATCACATAGTCGTACCGGGCGCCTAGGTCTTTGAGAGCTTCCCGGACGTTGCCGGTTTTCTGGATGGCATGGACGCGGGGGAGTGAGTCGTCCTGGGCGCGGTCAGCAGCCCACGTGGACGCGGACTGAACGCTCTTGTCGCAGTCAACGATCAGGACGTCACGTCCTCTACGGGCAAGCTCGGCCGCGACGTTGATGGTCGTCGTGGTTTTGCCTGTCCCGCCCTTCTGACTGGCTATAAGGAGTACTGGCATGGTCGTCCTCTCATCTGCAGCAATGATACTGCGGCGATATCAGCTTGAAACTATAGTAGCGGGGCGATATCTAAACAGTATAAGGCTGAAACTGATTTGATACTAATATCATAGAGGTATCACCGTGATACCAAGTACTCGGCGCCCCCGCCGCTGCCCCTTGGGCGCCTGGGCCCACGGGACGTTGACCAAATTCAGGGTCCTTGTTGTGGCCTGGCTGCTACCGTGAAGGCCATTCAACAATGGGGGAGAGGCAACCGTGGAAGCTCTAAATGCGTCGCTGTACAGGGTTGTGCTGATTGTCAGCTTGATGCTTGCTGGGGTCTTCTTTGAGGAATACAGGTGGCCGGTCTGGATCCTCGCTGCCTGTGTTGGCATTTCTACGCTGCTCTGGTCTGTGTTCGTGTATTTCGGGACAGCTGCCGAGCGCAGGCGGACCGAGGCACACCTCGCCCGCTATCCCGAAGCCTGAGGCCCTTAAGTCCCCTCACCAACCCTTAGACCAGAGCCGTTGCGTTGTCCCCGTTGTGGGCCGGTGGAGACCGGAGGATGAATCTCAAAGCGGTCCACACTGGGGGCAGGGTAAGCGACTAGCATTAGGCGATCACCATCAGACCTCCACCAACTAGGAGACACACCTTGGCTGTTTGTTCAGTTCTTCGATGCGAGCAAGAGACCGCCGGAAGGTTTACAACCAACGAGAAGGTGTTCATGGAGACGGCCGTGTGCGGCGATCACCTCCAGAAGCTCAAGTCCGGGGAACCTTGGAAGTACCAGAGCACGAGCCACGAGTTACTGATGGACTCTGACATGCCGCCTGTGATTGTAAATTTCAGCCTCGACGAAGGTGTTGGACCGGGCGTGACCTTGAGTCTTGCTACGGACGGAAACGAGAAGCCACACACGTTCTGGATCAGCCGCGAGCACGCCAAACAGCTTGGTTCCTTCCTATCGGGGAAGTCGTAGCGAAGGATTTCCGTGAGCAGCGCAGAGGCCACTAAATACGAGTACAAGGCCGTCAAAGTGGACCACCGGTCCAAGCAACAGTCGAAGGAACTCACCAAGCTCTCCGAGCGAGGCTGGGAGATTGTGCAGATCGGAGCGCCTGCCATGCAGATCGGTTACAAAACTGTGCCAGTGCAGGTCCGTCGTCCCAAGCGATAGCTGAGACCTCGATAGCCTGAACACACTCACTGACAACCTGCTTAGAAGACGCTTCTGACCAGGGCAATGCCGCGTTTGAAGGCGCTGACCGCCTCTGTATCTGGCTCGCGGCGTTTCTTCTCTTCCTTCGCTGCGGCGATGGCCCGAGCCGTTGCTTCCTGGGAGCGGCGGGCTGCTTGTTTGCTGGGCGGGTAGATGGGGTGTCCGTTGAGGCGCCAGTGGTTGAGCCGGCTTTGGAGCAGGCGGGCGATGTCCAGGGCACCGTCGAAACCGTCATGTGGGTGGGCCGATCCGTCAGGTTTGAAATCCAGGGCATGGAGGACATCTCTGGGGGAGTAGTCCTCCCGGAAGTAGGGTGCCAGTATCCGTACAAGGTGCCTGGACCGGAGTTTCCGTAGTGGAGGTGAGTGCCATTGGACGGTTCGGGCGGCTTGTAACTCGTTGAAGGATCGGGTTGCCTCGTCCGGGGCGCTTGTCGTTCCGGTAATTGGCCATTGAAGGTCTGTACGAGCGGCCTCGATCTTGGCTGTCTCACGTGCTGCCGCCTCAAAATGGGCTTTCAGTGTGGGCGAAGCCCACTCCTTCTTCCCCTTGGGGGCTGAGTTTCCTTTTGGCAGGTTAGGGTTGCCATTTATGTCCACAAGCTGCCGGAATTTCTGCAGGAGTGGATCGAGTCTGCACTTGAAATCCATGCGCTGGACTTCCTGCTCGCCAAACTCCGCGAGCTCCTGCTCGGTTGCGAGGCGGCAGAGCACATAGACGGCACGGTCGGCCATCCGGTCCGGCCTTGCTCCCTCTTTGAAGAGGTTGGAGTTCCCGTCCGCGGTCTTGGGTGTGTAGATGGCTGAGCGGCCGCCGGCTACTACGCCGAGGAAACCGTGACGCCGCAGCCAGCGCTTGATGCGGCCCAGGGTGCCGGCGCCGATACCGGCGGTGGCCATGAGGTAATCATTCCCGGGGGTCACGGTGTGGCTGTTGTAGTCGTAGGCCACGAGAAGCTGTGCGGCCACGGCCAGCAGGTTCCGCCGGAAGTCGGCCCTGTGCCAGACGAGTTTGGGGTGCTGCCGGATAGCGTCTAGCCAGTCAAAACCGGTGGTGAGGGGGCAGCTGCCCTCCGGAACGGCACGGAGGACGTTTTCTTCGTCCCGTTCCATGAGTCGGTTGATGCGCCGCGGTGCATCAGTGCGCTTGGAGTGATCTCCCACGTGTGCGGGGTCCCGGCGTTTCCACAGACCGGGTAAACCCTGTACAGCGATGGCCTCCATAGACGATGTTGTGGAGCAGTGTTGCTGGGGGCGCGGGCGACGTTCGGCGTCGGTGACGTGAGAGCCAACATACGCGTCGGAATGCGTTGACGCCGGGATAAGGTCCGGTACCATAGACGCAGCAAGTCCTTTCTTTTGACAAAGCAAAGGGAGCGTCCTCGCAAGAGGAAGCTGCAGTGAAATGGTTCAGATCACGTCCCGCCAAGAACTGAGATCTGAACGCATACTTAGATGAAGGCCCGCCGAGTGCGGGCCTTCAGCTTTTAACTGGCTTTAGACATCGGCAATGTCTCCGGTAGTTGGGATCGGTCGAACCAGGAGGGCAGTCCATCGGGCTGCAACTCCGCCCGAAGATGAGCGATCAGCTGCTCCATGGCTTCGCCGGTCGACACACCCATGTTGTCGGCCACGGCGAAGAAGAAGTTTTTGTCCTCCTTCGGCACCAGCGTATTGAGCTGGACGTTGTCCATTGCTGTTCCGCGATGCCTGCGCCGTCTCGTAGCCATAGATCGAAAATAGCCTTAAGAATATGCATTACGCGGGATTCGGCCCGCGTGTCTTCCTAAGAAGAACATTTAACGCCCTCGTAAGTAATCCTTGAGGCCGTCAAGTAATTGCTCCAGGCGCTCAGGCAGGACTGTGAATGTCACGGTCCGCCCTCGGCGTTGACCTGCGGGGACATCGGCTTCCACCAGGCCTGCGTCTTCGAGTCCCTGGAGTGTCCGTCGTGCCGTGTTTGGATCGGTTCCGAGTTCGCGAGCCAGGTCTGCTGCCCCAGTTGGGCCGTGGATTGAGAGATGGCGCAGTATCGCGCGGGAGAACATCGTCCCGAATGACTCGATGGCCATTTCTACGTCCCTAGGCAGGGAGCTCGGGGGGCGAATATATCGGGGCATCCAATCATTTTGTCACTTCCTGTGTTTTACTCTGCCGCGGTTCCCATAAGACTACATTTAATGTCGTTTTAGGGTAATGTCTTAACTGTCGCACAGACAAGAACGCAGATAGCCGTGACCACTGACACAGAGAGGCTGTGTGACAAGCGATTCCGGCTCAACGTGTGGACAATGGCCTGTTGGTCCACCAAATGGAATATGTCAGTGGCAGCTGGTGGCTGTGGAAACGATGTCCAAGGGGGAGGGACGGATTTTGAAGAGTTTATTGCCGTTTGGCACGCCGTGGCAGATGGACGGCGCTCTGCGTGAACGGGCGATCCGGGAACGTGAGATCTTCCGGTCCTGGGTGGCTGAACTGGACGTCCCCGCCGGGCAGGTGCGGGTACTGAGTGAACTTCTGGAATTGATGGATGAGCGCGAGTTCGTTGAGGGGCGCGCTGCCTGCGTGACCTACGAGGCCGAGCTTGCCCGCCGTACAGGGCTGGGGGACTCCCTGGAAGGTGTCCTCAAAGACCTGAAGGACGCGGGCATACTGACCTCCCACCGGGCGGCCGAAGTCTTCAAGGATGGACGCCCGGGCGTGGTGCTGCGGATTCGACGCCCGGGCGTCGTCCTGACCGTCGAAGCCGCCGGTCCTCTGTGGCTCAAGGATTCCTGGTTCCGTAACCGGGGCGAGGGCTTTCCTGATGCAGCGTAAGTCGCTTGGCCTGGTGGCACTCATTGCCATCCCCGGGCTGTTCCTTGGTCTGATCTTCTCCATGCTGTTGCTGTTGGCCCCCGCGAAACCTGCTGTGGCTCACTGCGGTCCGGCCATCTCTGTTGTCATCGATGGCAACACCAAGGTCGAGGGCTACACCGAGGAACAGTTGAAGAACGCCGCGTCGATCATGGGTGCCGGCCAGGCACAGGACCTGTCCGTGAAGGGTCAGATGATCAGCGTCATGGTCTCCCTGGGGGAGTCGGGGTTGCGTGTCCTGGACCATGGCGATGGACCCGGCCCGGATTCCCGTGGGTTGTTCCAGCAGCGCGACAACGGCGCTTGGGGCTCCTATGCAGACCGTATGGACCCCACCACCAGCGCCACGAACTTCATCAAGGCTTTGAAGGCCGTTCCGGGTTGGGAGCTGTTGGAGCCGACCCTCGCCGGTAACAAAGTTCAGCGCAACGCCGACCCTTACCACTACCAGAAGTACTGGCCTGAGGCCCTCAAACTCGTCCAGGCACTCTCGGACGGAAAGTTCGACGTGGAAGGCAGCGACTGCGCCATCCCGGGAAAGTCCGGTGCCGGGGATGACTACCCGTGGAAAGACGCTCCCACCTGGTTGCAGGTCGGAGCGAACGCTGCCAGCACCTCGCCGCTGGGTATGTACAACCGAGAGTGCGTTGACTTCGCGCTGTGGCGCGTGAACCAGCAGATGGGTTCCGCCAGCGCACCCTTCAAATTTCTCAACGGCACGTTCCGCCCGGATGGGCAGGGCCTCGGCTCGGCTCTGACGTGGAAGAGCGGCTGGGACGCCAAGGGCTGGCCCACCGGCAGCACCCCACGGGCCGGCGCGGTCGTTTGGTACGCACCCGGAACCGGGGGAGCGGACCCGACCTTCGGCCACGTTGCGGTGGTCAAGGAAGTCAGTGACGACGGGACCTACGTCGAAGAGGGCTACAACGGCAACCCGGCCCCGGATGACCACAGCTACTACACCCGGACAGTCAGCAGCAACGTCCCTTCAGCCTTCCTGTACCTGCCCACTCAAGAGGAGAAAAAGTGAAAAAGCCCTTGGCCCTGCTCACCGTGGCCCTGCTCTGCGTTTCATGCGCACCGGCAGCGAACACGACACCGGCAGAACCAGCCAGCACCACGCCCACAGCGTCCGCCCCCGTCTCACTGAGCGCCAACAGCGGACCACAGGCCCCCGGAGGAACAGTCCCAGCCTCCACCGGCATCACCTGGGATCAGGCCAGCAAAGACAAAGCCGCGGAAATCGCTGAGAAGGCAATGGACGACTTCGCGCGCCCCAACGTGGAGGAAAAGCAATGGGCCAACGATCTTGCCCGCTGGCTGACACCACAGGCCACCGCCGACTACTCGGCAGTGGACCCGGCCAACATTCCGGCCAACCTCGTCACCGGCCCGGCCACGCTGACCGTCGACGAAGCCAACGGCTACGGCGTCACGGCAGCTGTCCCCACCAATGCCGGGACCTACACGCTGCAGCTGCTCCGCACGGGCACGGAAGCCCCGTGGAAGGTCAACCGGCTCACACCACCCACGTCCTAAGCGCCGCACCTCTCCATCTCACACACGTAAGGAAGAAGTTCATGGGTACTACACCAACCGAAGTCCTGGCCTTTCCAAACATCAGGGCCATCGTCCGCGACAACGGGACCGCTGAGGTCGTCGTCGCGGGTAACTCCCGCATCGTGCCTGCCGGGGACTCCGTACAGGATCTCCGCAACAACGCCCTGGCCCTGGTCGTGGGCGAAGCGCAAACACTGCAGCGCCCCGTCCGGGTCCAGATCGAAGATCCCGAAGGACACGGTGAACTGATCGTGCACCCCGACAACAAGATCGAATCCGTCTCCTACGAACCGCGCCCGGCACGCCGCCGGGCAGAGGCCCCGGAAACCACCCCCGAGCCCGTCGCTCCAACCGTCATCGACACGGTCCCTGTTACTGCTCCTGAACCAGCAGCCGTCCCCGCACAGCCCACCGCTGCGGCAACGCTGGACCGCCAGCCATGGCCGCCCAACCCCGTAGAGAACGAGCCATCAACCGAGACTCCTGAGCCTGCCCAGCCGGCCGCCGCAGAACCGCAGACCACCGCAACCGCCCCGGAAGCACCGCTGACCCGGCGCAGCCTGAAGGAAACCTCGTTCCTGGTCAGCGCTCCGGTTTTGGAACCGGCAACACAGGGCTGGCGCGGAACGCTCACGCGACTCGGATACCGGATGGACCCCTCAGCCGAAGAACTCTCCGAACGTGAGGACATTCGCACGGTCAGCCAGCACTGGCCCGGCCCGCGCACCATCGCGGTGGTGAACCGCAAGGGCGGGGCGAACAAGACCCCCACGGTCGTCATGCTCTCGGCCATCCTCGCCCGCTACAGCGGTGCCGCCACAGTGGCCTGGGACAACAACGAGTCCCAAGGCACCCTCGGGTGGCGGACGGAAAAAGGCTCCCACGACCGGAGCGTCCTGGACCTCATCGATGCTTCCACCGAGCTGCTGTCACCTTCAACGAACGCGGCAGAAATCGCCAAGTTCGTTCATCACCAGACCGGTGACAAATTCGACGTTCTGCGCTCGGATGAAAACGAAGAAGGCGACCACGAAGTCACCGCTGAGGAAGTCGACATCGCCCACCAGGTGCTCACCCGCTATTACCGGCTTGTGATCATGGACTCGGGCAATACCGCCCGGGCAGCGAACTGGCGTCGGATGATTGACCACACCAACCAGCTCGTCGTACCTGTGACAGCCATCGAGGACCGCGCCGAAGCCGCCCGGCTGACGCTGCAGACCCTCGAATCCCGCGGTGGCCACGACGCGGAGCTGGCACGCAACGCCGTTGTGATCGTCTCCGAATCCACTGACGCCAAGCGCAGCATGAGCGGGGACGCTTTGAAGCGGGCCAGGGACGAGGCCCGGCGGATCGCTGACGGCTTCGAACCGTTCGTGCGGGCCGTCGTCCGGATTCCTTACGATCCGGCCATGGTCAACGGCCCCATCCGTTACGAAGCCCTCCAGCCCGCCACGCAGCGGGCATGGTTGGCCGCAGCGGCCGCCGTCGCCGCCGGCTTCTAGAACAACCCACCGACGGATTCTGAAAGGAGGAACCATGCAACAGTCCCTGAACCCCTGGATCACCCGCCCAGCCGGAGACCCTGCGGAGGCCGCTCTGGACACGCACGTGCCACCAGAGGCCGCGATCAGTGCGCCGCTGAGGGGAATGGTAGAACCGGACGCAGCAGACCGCCTCGGCCGACGCACCATGTCAGGCTCGCCAACGTTGTGGATTACCGGCGCCCACGGGGGAGCCGGCGAGAGCCGCATCGCTGACCTGTTCGACGGAGCCCGCCCCACCGGTCACTGCTGGCCCGTCCTGCAGGACGGGAGCACACCCCGGGTGCTGCTGGTCTGCCGGGCAGACATGCGCGGCCTGACAACGGCACAGAGCGCACTGACCCAATGGGCATCAGGTGCGGCACCGAAGCTGGATCTGCTCGGCCTCGCCGTCCTGGCGGACGCACCAGGGAAGACTCCCAAAGCGCTCCGTGACTTCGCCGCAATCGTCGGCGGGGGATCGCCCCGGCTCTGGACCCTGCCCTGGGTAGAAGCCTGGCGGCACGGCGGCACCACAACGCCGCCAACGGGCCGCGAATACGAACGATTCATCAATGACTTGGCCGCTCTGGCCACCGACATCACACCCAGCACCACCCACTGAAAGGTCTCACCATGAACTCCTTCTCCGCACTTGCGGCAAGCGTCATCCCCAACCCCACTCCGGTCGTTCCCGCCGAAGCCGGCGGCTTGCTCACAGTCCTGAACTGGGCTTCCGGTATTGGCCTCGTCCTGGGTGTTCTGGGCGTGATCATCGTCGGCGTCGGCATGGTCATCCAGCTCCAACGCGGCGAGGGTGGCCAGTCCCTCGCCAAGCTCGGCTGGGTCCTCATGGGCTGCATCATCATCAGCGGCGCTTCCGGCATCGTCCGCGCCTTCGTCTAAGCCAGCACCAACAACGGGAGGTTCACCATGAGCCAGTCAACAGAGAGCACCACCGAAAGCAATCCGTTCACCAAACCCGGGTTCCTCATCGCTGCCGCGCTGGTGGTCGCGCTGATCGCAGCAACCGTCGTCATCTTCCTGCTCCCCAACGGACAGGGAAACGCCCAGCCCGCCCCTGCCCCGACAGAGACCAGCAGCACAGCCGCAGCCAGCCCCAGCGCCTCCGCTGGGGCTGGCAAGAGCGTCTGCGGCCTCCCTGCGAGCAAGGAAACTGCACTGGGAACCGCGCCCAAATCCAAGTGGGACTTGCTCGGAACCATGGCCGTTCCAACAGATCCATCAACAGCAGGCCCCGGCACTGTGGGCAAGGACGGTCTGAGGTCGTGCTTCGCCCAGTCCCCGACGGGAGCCCTCTATGCGACGGCAAACATCTGGGCATCGTCCTTCAATGGCTACGCAAAACAGCTATACCTGGAGCTTTCAGCTGACAGCCCTTCGCGGGACAAAGCTGTACAGGCCATAAAGGAAGGCAAGGACGTCGGCGGCGGGACCTCACCAAAGGTTCAGATCGCTGGTTTCATGATCCATTCGTACACTCCCGAATCAGCCGTCGTCGAGCTGGCCATCAAGAGCAACGATGGCGGATACGGCGCTATCGCGACGTCACTGCTGTGGGAAGACGGTGATTGGAAATTGGATATCCCTCCCGCTGGCGGAGGCGCAGTTCGCCAGATCAGTGACCTGAGTTCATTTATCCCTTGGGCCGGCGTCTGACGTGGCAGAAAAGGAATGTGAGGTCTGGGACGCGTACTGCTGGAGTACGCAGGGTGCCAGCAATGTCGCGGCCGGGATCGCAGACGACGCAATCAACAATCTTGCAAAAGCCATCATGGAGGGCATGAGCCAGATGGTGACAACACTGTCTACCTTCTGGGTGACCATGCCCACGGTGAACCTGGCCAGCGAGGACGGCACCACGCCAAGTCCCGTTGTTTCTGCGGTCAATAGCGAACTGATGCCCTGGACGCTGGCGCTGGCGGTCCTCGCCGTCATCCTCGGAGGCATCCGGATGATCTGGGAACAGCGTGGGGCACCGCTTAAGGATCTGCTCCGCTCGCTGCTTACGCTCACTTTGGTGTCGGGCCTTGGCTTGGGTGTCATCTCGATTCTGGTGGTCGCGGCCGACGCCTTTTCTGTCGCCGTCATCGAGCGTTCCACGGACGGGAAGGGATTTGCAGAGTCGATGAACGTCCTGGTCATGACCAACCAGACCGGTGTCGGGGTTTTTATTCTGATCGTCCTGGGGTTGATTGGCCTGATTGCCTCTCTCGTCCAGGTCGTGCTGATGGTGGTGCGCAGCGGCATGTTGGTGATCCTGGCGGGCATCCTGCCGACCACGGCCGCGTTCACGAACACAGAGATGGGCAGGCAGTGGTTCCAGAAGGCAGTTGGCTGGACTATTGCCTTCATCCTCTACAAGCCAGCGGCTGCCATCGTTTATTCGGTCGCGTTCCTGCTCATGGGCACCGGCGGGGGCCAGAACGCGCTGATTAGGTCCATCACGGGCTTCACGTTGATGGTCGTTGCCTTGTTCGCCCTGCCAGCCCTGATGCGGTTCGTAACGCCGATGGTCGGCGCCGTCGCCTCTGGCGGGGGAGCAGGAGCAGGGGCTGTCGTTGGCGCCATGGCGACAGGTGCTGTCTCCTTGGGCCGCAGTGGCAGCGGTAAGGGCAATGCCGCACCAACGCCAGCGAGCACGCAGAGCAGCCAGGCAGGCACGTCTCCGAAGGGCAGTGACGGCACGTCGGGTCCCAGGGGAAGCGGCGGCCAGCCGACGCCAGGGTCAACCGGTCCTGGAGGTCCGGGTGGAGCTACCAGCACCGCGACCGCCAGCACTGCTAGAGCAGGAGCAACAGCAGGGGCAGCAACGGGAGCCAGCGGGGCAGCAGCAGCTGGTCCGGCAGGCATGGCCGTAGCTGCAGGCGCCCAAGTGGCGTCCAAGACGTCGCAGGCAATCGCAAAGACCGCGCAGGATTCAACCGGGGAGGGCCCCAGTGGCAGCAATTAATACCGAATACAAAGAACCGTCCTACGGCAACTGGCGCGTACCGCGCTCAGCGGGCCTGGGAAACCTCGGCGCTATCGGCACCGGGATTGTCATGGCCGGGCTGTTGATGGGCATCATCAGCTTCGCTATCTGGGGTCTGTTCCCGGGCCTCGCTGTCCTGGCCGTGGCCGGGGTTAGCGCCCTCCTGCTGACCGTCAAGGACAAGCACGGCCAGTCCATTGTTGACCGCTTCGCCACACGGATGAGCTTCCGGCTCTCCAAGTCCTCCGGAACGAATCTCTACCGTTCCGGCCCCCTGGGCGTGACTCCGTGGGGCATGTACCAGCTGCCGGGACTGGCCGCGAAGTCCACCCTGTACGAGTTCACTGACTCCTACAAGCGCCCGTTCGCCCTGCTGCATGTGCCGACCACCAGCCACTTCACCGTGATCTTCTCCACCGAACCTGACGGAGCCTCACTGGTGGACCCGGAGCAGGTTGATGCGTGGGTGGCGAACTGGGGCGGCTGGCTCGCCGGGCTTGCGGACGAAGCCGGCCTGGACGCCGCGGCCGTGACGGTCGAGACCGCACCGGATTCCGGATACCGGCTGCGGAACGAAGTGGAAATGAACATCGACCCGAACGCGCCAGCCTTTGCCCAGGCCATTCTGCGCGAGGTCGTTGACACCTACCCGGAGGGATCGGCCACGGTCCGCGCCTGGGTGTCCCTGACCTTCAACGCCTCCCTCCGGACAGGATCGAAGAAGCGGACACCGGAAGATGTGGCCCGGGACCTCGCCTCCCGCATCCCGGGCCTGTCGGCCCGGCTGCAGTCCACCGGTGCTGGTATTGCCCGGCCGATGTCAGCCCAGGAACTCTGCGAGGTGGTACGGATCGCCTACGATCCCCCCGCTGCGCTGATCATCGATGAAGCCCACGCCGCCGGCTCCCCGGTCTCCCTGACCTGGGGCGAGGTCGGCCCGACCGCGACGCAGGCAAGCTGGGATGACTACCGGCACGACAGCGCGTTCTCGGCCTCGTGGACCATGACCGGCGCACCCCGCGGGTCTGTGAACTCCTCGGTCCTGTCCCGGCTGTTGGCCCCGCACGGGGACATTGACCGTAAGCGGATTTCGCTGCTGTACCGCCCGATGGATTCTGCCCGGGCAGCTGCCGTGGTCGAGCGGGACCAGAACAACGCCAACGTCCGCATCACCTCAGGGAACCGGCCGTCCGCACGTGCCCTGGTCGATGCCCGCTCCGCTGTTCAGACCGCCCAGGAGGAAGCCCAGGGCGCCGGGCTGGTGAACTTCGGGATGGTCGTCACGGCCACCGTGACCGATAGGGAACGGCTCGCTGATGCGGTCGCGGCCATTGAACAGACCTCCGGTACTGCCCGTGTGTTGTTGCGCCGTGCCTACGGTTCGCAGGACACAGCGTTCGCGGCGTCCCTGCCGTTGGGGCTGGTCCTTCCCAAGCACAGCCTGCTGCCCTCCGAAATCAAGGATGCCCTGTAATGGCCCTCATGAAGATGTTCACCCGTTCCCCCAGGAAGCCAGCCGAGCCGGCGAAGGCTGAGCGCCAGCCGCGCGAGGCCGGGCCGGGCTCCCGGGGCTGGATCGGGCGTGGCGGAGGCATGGCCGCCCTCGTCCCGTCCGTGACGGAGTACCGGGGAACGACGGTCCAGGTCTGCGGGCTGTGGCCGTTCTCCTCCGGTGCGTCCTCGCCCATGATCGGCGTCCCGCTGGGACGCCACGAAGAAACCCAGGCCACGGTCTGCTGTGACCCGATCAGCTGGTTCCAGCGGGCACGGCTCATTTCCAACCCCTCCGCCTTTATCCTGGGCAAGCCCGGCCTGGGCAAGTCCACGCTGGTGCGCCGCATGTTCTTAGGGCTCTCCGCCCAGGGCGTCCACCCACTCGTTCTGGGGGACTTGAAGGGCGAGCACGTCAAAGCGGTCCAGGCACTCGGTGGCCAGGTCATCAAGCTCGGCCGTGGCGTTGGCTACCTGAACATTCTTGATCCCGGCCAGGCCGTCGAGGTCGCCCAGCTCCTCGAGGCCAGCGACCATCACGAAGCCGCCACCCGGGTCCGGGCCGACGCGCACGGCCGCCGCCTGAACATGGTTGTCTCGCTGATCACGATCAGCCGGAACAACCCGCCCACGGATCAGGAACAGACGATCCTGGACCGTGCGCTGCGGGTCCTCGATGACCGGTTCGACGGTATTCCTGTCCTGAAGGACCTCCTGGACGTCATTGTGTCCGCACCGGACGAGCTTCGCCAGGTCGCTCTGGACCGTGGCGACATGGCCGTCTACCTGCAGGAGACACGGGCGCTGGAGGCAACCCTGCTGGGCCTGACCGGGGGAGGGAAGCTGGGGGAAATCTTCTCCCAGCAGACCACCAATCCCATGAAGCGGGACCGCGCCGTCGTCTTCGATGTCTCCAGCATCGATGAGACGGAGACGGACCTGCAGGCCGCCGTCCTCCTGGCGTGCTGGTCCTACGGTTTCGGCACGGTCAACGTCGCCAACGCCCTTGCCGACGCGGGCCTGGAACCGCGCCGAAACTACTTCGTCGTCCTGGATGAACTGTGGCGGGCACTGCGCTCCGGTAAGGGCATGGTGGACCGGGTGGACGCCCTGACCCGTTTGAACCGCTCCGTCGGCGTCGGGCAGATCATGATTTCCCACACCATGTCCGACCTGCTGGCACTGCCGGCAGAAGAGGACCGGATGAAAGCCCGCGGATTCGTCGAGCGTTCCGGCATGGTGATCTGCGGCGGTCTGCCGGCCTCTGAAATGCCGCTGCTGACCTCCGCTATCCCGTTGTCCCGGCAGGAGCAGCAGAAACTCATCTCCTGGCAGGACCCGCCTGCCTGGGATTCGCGCGGCGTCGACGTCGAACCTCCCGGGCGCGGGAAGTTCCTGATCAAGGTCGGCGGCCGCCCGGGGATCCCGGTGCAGGTTGGGCTGACGTCGATCGAAACCGGAGACCACGGCGTGAACGACACCCAAACGAGGTGGCACGCCAAAAGTGAGAAGTTCGCGTGAATTTTGACGCTTTTGGCGTGAACTTGAGTACGCCCGGCGATTGCAGCGGGTGTGGGTGCTTAGGTTCAGGGAACCTGTGTGTCCTGACGGGTGAGGTCGGGGTGCTCGAGAGTGTTCAGGTAACGGGTGGCGCCTTCGACGCTGAGTCCGAACAGGTCGCAGATTCGGCGGATGTCCCCGCCTGTCGCGTGGATCTCATGCAAGATGCGGTCTTCGCGCAGGACTCGGGGCCGCAGCGTCCGGCCGGCCCAGGGGAACTGTCGACTGGCAGGCAGGAGCCTGGGCGCGGTGCGCCGGTTGATGAGCAGGTGCGGGTTGGCCGTGCCTGGCCAGGTTCGGTTGCGGTGGTCGAGCCAGGCCGTCAGGCGTGTGCGTACGGGGGCGGCCAGTGGGATGTCGCGGTCGCCGAGTTTCAGGTGTCCGTCGCTGATGTCGGTGAGTTTCAGCTCGCTGATCTGTTGCGCGGTCAGGGCGTGGAAGGCTACCAGGGAAACCGCGAGGGCAACGGCTTGGTTCGGGGAGTTCAGCTCCTCGCGGATCACGGCGGCGTCCAGGGCGAGGGGGATTGTGCTGCCTTTCGGGGACGCCTTCATCCCTCGGGTCGGGTTGGCGAAGATGAGTCGGCGGCCTTTGAGTGTCGTGAAGAGCGATTTGAGTCCGTTTCCGGCGATGTGGCGCCGGGCCGTGGTTTCGTCCAAGGCGGCTGTGATGTCGGCGCGGGTGACCTCGGCGAACGACTGGAGCCCCGCCTCGGCCCAGGCGTGGATGATGGGTTCGATGCCCAGGATGTGCGCCTTGATGGTCTTGGGGTCCCGCGGGATCTGCCGGGGCGCCTGGTGGGCGCCGTTGATCAGGACTTGCAGCCATATTTCGAGCTGGTCCTTCATGGCCGGTGGCAGTGTGCTGGTCTTGGCAGCGAAGTAGCGTTCGATGTGGGTCGGCCGGTCCTCGATGAGGAGGCCGGCCGCGGCCAGTACGTCGATCGTAGAGAGGACATTGCCGGAGTATTGCCGCAGTTGAAGGACGTCGGTGGCGCGGACTTTAGCGGTTGGGCTGGGCCGCAGGCCCTCAAGGAGCCTCAGGGACCGGGTCACGTCGTTGCGTTGCCGTTTGCTCCAGCCGGCCCTCTGGGCATGTTGACGGACGATGGCGGCGCAATAGCGGGTCAGATCGTTATCTTCGAGTCGGGCACGGGCCGCGACAGCCTTTTGGTCGGGCGGCATGTCGAACAGCGTCGTCTGCATGCCCATGTCGGCGGCGGGTGCGGTGACCCGCTGGTTGTTCTTGTCTCGCAGTTTCCATGGCGCGCGTTGTTCCGGGCTCAGCTTTGGCGCCCCATGACGGTGGAAGCTCATGTTGGCGAAGAAGAGCTGGTGGCCGGCCTTGGTCGCGCCCGCCAGGTCCAGACCGCGTCCAGGCTCTTGGAGCATTCGTGCCTGTTCCAGGCAGAGCCGGCAGGCCCGCCGCTCTCCGACTCGGGTGGTGCGTCCGCAAAAGTCGCAGATTCCATCAGGGTAGTGGGAGCGCCACCACCGGCAAGGCCAGCACGTCCAGTTGTAGCGGCGGTAGACACCCCAAGCAAAACATTCCTTGCACGAGCCTGGGTGTTGCGGACTGCCGGGATGGCAGATGGCGCACATGCCCTGGCTGAAGTAGTCCCTGCTGGTGCCGCATTTGGAGCATGGAGGTGGGCTGAACGGGCCACCGGGAAGGCAGTCGTAGCAATAGTCCACCCGTGGATAGGCCCATGCGACCCTGTTGATCTGACAGCGGGGGCACATCGATGGCGGCCGAAGCGGCGCCATCGGGCCCGGAGCCGGACTCACAACAGCCCTGCCTACAGGGGAGGCTCGGACCGTGGCTTGCCGAATCTCGGCGTTACGACCGGTGATACCTTGCCAAAACTCGGAGACACAACGGAAGACGGCCTACCATCGCCGGTGCCGGCGCCGGTGTCGTTGCCGTTTATGGTCTCGGTGACGCGTGGGCGACGTGCGGCGACCTTGTCAGGTTCGGGGGTCATCAGGTCTGCCGGTGTGCATTTCAACACCGAGCAGAGCACGTCAAGCTCTTCGAGTCTCATCGTGGCCGGCGTTCCGGCCCACCACGAGGACATCTTCCCGGCACTGATCTCTAGGCCGGCATCGGCGAGCATCCGGCGTATCTGCGCTGACTTCCAGATCCCACGTTCAGCGGCGCGGATCCGCAGGTTCCACTGCACGGTCTCATCCTTCCTTTTGTGTTGTCGCGAATCGGGACTCGATCCGCTCATTGGCGTTTTTCCAGGCTTGCTCGACGTACTCGCTGCGCACGTGGATGTAGCCCGAGGTAGTCGCAAGCCACTGATGACCCAGCAGTTCCTGGAGGGCCTTGATGTCCATCCCGGCCCCGTAGAGCGAGGAGGCGCAGTAATGCCGCAGGACGTGGGGAGTCATCCGCCCCGACCATGCCGGCAACCACTGATCGATCTGCAACCCCAGGCTGCGCCGCAGTGCGTTGTCACCGACCCGGCCGCATCGGCCCAGCTCACGGTCAAAGCGCTCCGAGGGCAGCAGAGGTGCGTCCGGATCCTCCCAGTCCCCGCCGTACAGGTGTCGGACATCGCCCAGCCACCAGTCGATCAGCTCTGCAGCGCCGTTGATCGCGGGCACAAGACGCGGCTTCGGGCCACGGCCGTGAGCTCCTTTGCCGAACCGGACATGGAGCTTGCCGAACCCGCCCAGGTCCGGGCGCCAGTCACGGATATCGAGCATCACCGTTTCGTTAATCCGCAGCCCCAGCCGACGCCACAGCGAGGCAGCGAAGTAATCCCGCGCGGCAGGCAGATACTTGCGGGCCTGCGGGATCGAGTGCCGCCAGGAAGTAAAGAACGTTTCGATCTCGGCATCCGACGGTGGCACCCGGACTTTGCCAAGGGATGCCCCGGACGGGCGGTTGAACTCATCAATGGGCTGTTCGACCAGCACCCCGGTCGCCCGATGTATCCGGCCCTGGTAACGGCTGATCACGAACTCGTAAAACAGCGCCAGCGTCCCTGCCTTGCCGGCTCTGGTGCTCACACTGCGTCCCAGCCGCTTCTGCTCGGCAAGGAACCGGTCAGCATCCTGACACGTCGCCGTCCACAACGGTCCAGTCACCGACCGGGCAAATTCGATGATTGTCGCCCGGGTATTGCGGATGTGCGAGTCGCTCAGACCAGCCGCCGCCATCGCCAGCGCGTACTGGTCAACGATCTCCTGCTCGAAGTCCTCGGCCGCCTGCACACTCCAGAACCCCGGATCCATGGCGGCCCCACCAGGCAACACCACCAGCGCCATCAGTCAACAACTTCAGAAGGAGCGAGCATGCGTCGACATTACGCCCAAACCGTCACTCTCGTCGATGGTTCATCGGTTTGGTCCCACAGCGGCTTCGATCCAACGCCACCTGCCCAAACGCGACTTCAAGCCCCAAATCAGCCCAACGAACCTGAGCGAATAGAGACACCGGCTGATTCTCTCCTTGGGCCAGCAGCTCCTGAGCTGC
The DNA here is from genome assembly GCF_048537125.1 of Paenarthrobacter sp. PPS72. Lineage (GTDB taxonomy): Bacteria > Actinomycetota > Actinomycetes > Actinomycetales > Micrococcaceae > Arthrobacter > Arthrobacter nitroguajacolicus_E. The sequence continues at coordinate 29,064 of NZ_JBLYIE010000056.1, forward strand.
CCGGCGAGGGAGGCGCACTGTGAGCGCACCGAACCGTAAAGGAATGGGCCTCGGGGATGCCCTGCTGGTCTGGCTGGCTATTGGCTTTATCGTCGTCTTTGGCGGCGGGACCTACGCGGCCGCTCACGTGGGTTCTTGGATGGCCGGCATCGAGGCACCGCCCGCCCATCCGATTGATCTGATTGCCGGGCTGATCAAGGGACGGGTGCCCTGGCCAGCCCAGTCCACCGTCGCCGCGTCCCTCATGGCCGGCGTGATCGTGGTCCTGACCATCGTCGTGCTGGTGGCCTGGAGGAAGGGCGCGTCCAAGCGTGCTCGGGTCGATAAGGCCGCCCGGTACCTGGGCCGTGGGAAGTCGCTGGCCGCGTTCTCCGAGAAGGGCGCACAAGCCACGGCCGAGCGCCTCGGCGTGAAGGACACTCCGGGCATTGTGGTGGGAAAGGTGGTTTCCACCGGCCAGAAGTTCATTCAGTCCTGGGAAGACCTCAGCATCGACATCTGGGGGCCACGGACGGGTAAGTCGACCTCCCGGGTTATGCCCGCGATCCTGGACGCACCTGGTGCCGTCGTCTCGACCTCGAACAAGCGCGACGTGGTGGACGGCACCCGCGGCGTCCGGGTCCTGACCGCTCCGGTGTGGGTGTTTGATCCGCAGAAGATCGCCCAGGAGGAACCCGACTGGTGGTGGAACCCCCTCTCCTACGTAACGGACGAAGAGAAGGCCCACAAACTCACCCAGCACTTCTCGGTCGGTTCGCGTACCCCCGGGTCAAAGCCGGATGCCTACTTCGATCCCAAAGCCGAAGACATCCTCTCCTCGTACTTCCTCGCGGCCGCGCTCGGGGAGCTGCCCATCACCCAGGTGTATCTATGGGTGACGGAGCAGGTCAGCCAAGAACCCATCGAAATCCTGAAAGAACACGACTACGAGCTCCAGTACAAGGGCCTGGAGTCCACGCTGAAGCTGGCTGACAAGCAGCGCGACGGTATCTTCGGCACCGCCGAGAAGATGATCCAATGCCTCAAAAGCAGGAACACGCTGCGCTGGGTCGCCCCGGCACGCGGCGAGTCCGTGGCCACGGACCCCCGCCGACAGTTCAAGCCGCACGACTTCGCCGCCTCACAGGAGACGATCTACATTCTCTCCAAGGAAGGGGCCGGCTCCGCCGCACCCCTCACCACAGCACTGACGGTGGCCATCGCCGAGGCCATGGAGGAACGCGCCGAGCGCAGCGGCGGCCGCCTGCCACTGCCGGCACTGTTCGCCCTGGACGAGCTGGCCAACGTCGTCCGCTGGGCCGGCCTGCCGGACCAGTTCAGCCACTACGGCTCCAAGGGCCTGATCGTCATGGGCATCCTGCAGTCCTGGTCACAGGGCGTCGAACTCTGGGGCGAGGCAAACATGCGGAAAATCTGGTCCGCCGCCAACGTCAAGGTCTACGGCGGCGGCGTCGCCGAAGAAGGCTTCCTCCGCGCCCTCTCAGACCTGATCGGGGACTACAGCTACACCAACGTCTCCATTTCCTCCGGAAAATCCGGCTCCAGCCGCTCCCGGCAGGAAGGCAAGGAACGCATCTTCGACGTCTCCAACCTCGCCGAACTCGACCGTGGCCGCGCCGTCGTCCTCGCCTCCGGCGCACCCGCCACCCTCGTCCGGACACTGCCCTGGTACACCGGGCCCCACAAAGAAGCCGTCGAGGCATCCATCAAGACCTACAGCCCCCGCCCCGAAGAACCGACCGCACCGGCGGCAGCCGAGCCGGTGGCCAATCCCTGGGTCACGACGTAGGAGGCGCTGAGATGAACAGCGACATCGGACGATTCAGCACAGCTCTTGCTACCGGCGAGACAGAGGCACCCGCCGAAAGGCCCGCGGAAGAGCAGAAGCCACCTGAACTGGTCTACGGCTCAGCCGAGGAGTTCCTGCACGAGCAGCTGCTGCCGACCTACGTCCGCGACGTCGACGGCCGCGCCGCCAAATGGTGCATCGAGTGGTACTTCCACCCCGAAGCCCTTTCCCGCGTGGAAGCGCTGTGGCGGGCCTGGGAACATCTGCGCCTCGACGGGGCAACGGGTATCAGTGTCTGGTGGAAGGACCACGCGGACCACCACATGAGCGTGCTCCTGGACCCCCGCGGCCCGTTCTACAAATGCGATAATCAAAAGCACAGGGACCCCGAACATCTGGAGCCAAAACGTGCACCAGCAGGGTGGTTCCCTGATGTACGACTGCAAGACTAACGGTTGAGTGCGAGTAGTGGTGGTCCATTGAACCGCCCCTATTGCGTTGTCTCGAATTAAGCTTCCGCTAGCGTCTGGGACTGGGCCCGCTCTTGATGCATTTCGGTTCCCCTCGGCGTCATTAGGGCAGATGCTCTTTAAGCAACCTCATTGATTGCACCTCTTCTCGCAACCGAGTGTTGCGCGAGACCGCTGTAAGAACCGATGGGCGTTGGTACTGCAGGATGCCGGGCGTCCCGCAAGCGGTTCAAGTGGCTGTCGATCAGGGCCCGGGTCGTGTGGAGTTCCAGAGCCGGTTCCACCATCAGCGAGTTGGCGCGTTTCGTGAGGTTGCCAGGCTCCGGACGCCCTCATAGCCCTGGGCTCGTGACTCTGGGCTTGTGTGCCGTCCACATCCACATCCACATCCACATCCACATCCACATCCACATCCACCCGGATCATCCCTAGTTTTTGGATTTTCACGAAGTTTCCCGCTCTACACCGGGGTCATGACGCGGCGGGCCCCGCCAACGCTAGGTGAAATGTGATGTGGGCAACACTATTTGGATTCACCGATTCACAATCTGTGGTTGTTGACCGGCTCAAATAGGTGTTTCATTTGACCCCTTGACCGCTCCTAGAGTCGATCTGACCAGTGGAGCCCCGCCAGTGCGCCGGGGTATCCGGACATCACGAAGGCGTGGGGCCCGGCGTGCAGTCATGAGACTTACGAGTGAAAGCTGAATGACCATGATCAAGATTCACAGTTCTACTTCGAAGATCGGGGCGGCCCTGGCAGCCGGGGCTCTGGTGTTTGGGACCGTCTCCTGCGGAGCGGCGGCGGCCGAAAAGCCCGCGGCGATGGCTACCAAAGACGTGTCCGGGATGAATGTTTACCTGGTGGGTGCCGGCGATGTTAACCCCTGGACGAAGATCTACAACGCCGTCGTCATCGAAGGCATGGAGGCAAAGGGCGCCAAGGTCACGTATCTCCAGGATCCCTTCGACCCGCAGGTCCAGGTCCAAAACCTAGACCGCGCCGTTGCAGCCAAACCGGATCTGATCATGTTGCTCGGCCTGGACTACCGGGCGCTGACTCCTGGACTTACGCGCGCGCAGACCGCCGGGATCCCGGTCATCAACATGACTTCGCCGCCGAAGCCGGCCGACGATCTTTTTGCGCTTTCAGTCGAGTCGGACCAGGTGAGTCTGGGCAAATTCGCCGCCCAGAACATCATCGAGGGCTTGAAAAAGCAGGGAGTTTCGAAAGGCAACGTCATTGCGATCACGGGGACGGCAGGCACGGAACAGGTCTCAGTGAGGCTGGAAGCTTTCAAGAAGGAACTCGCGACCGTAGAAGGTTTGGATTTGGTCGCTGTAGAGGACGGCAACTGGGACCAGGCCACGTCGCAGCGACTCGCTCAGCAGCTTTTGGCTAAGTATGCGAGCAAGGGCGGCATCCAGGCCGCGTATGGCATGGCAGACAATCAGGCATTGGGGATCATCCAGGGTGCCAAGCAGGCCGGCACGACGGTGGGCGGAGATAAAGGCCTCGTTGTCTCTGGTAGTAACTGCTACATGAGCGGTCTTGAATCCATCAAGGCCGGGGAACTGTTTGGAACTGCTTCTGAGAGCCCCGAGGAGGAGGCAAAGTACACGGTCGAGATGACCCTGAAGTATCTGGCCGGTGAGGACCTTCCGAAGAAACTGTTCGCGCCCGAAAGCCGCATCACCGCTGCCAACGTACAGGCAGCTCTCGACGGAAAGATTTGCCCGTGACCGATAGGGATCAGCGGTCTGAACCTCCGAGGCTGCAGATGGCCGGCGTGACGAAGAGCTACGGCGCACTTCACGCTCTGAAAGGAATTGATCTCACTGTTGAAGCCGGGGAAATACACGCTCTCTGCGGCCATAATGGGGCGGGAAAGAGCACCTTGGTCAAGGTCCTGTCCGGAATCGTTAGGCAGGACGCCGGAACCATGGCGATCGACGGAAGGACGGTGGACTTCCATCACCCTGGCGATGCCCAACGGGCGGGAGTCTCCGTTGTCGATCAGGAGATCAGCCTCATCCCCGCATTGTCGGTCCGCGAAAACCTGCTGCTCGGTCTCCCGAATGCTCCGTTCTTCGTCCGACACGCCACATCTGAACTTTTCGTCAAGGGACTTTTGGCCAGGGTCGGGCTGGAGGGCCTCAACCCGTTGACCCTGGTCGAGCGCCTTTCCCTGGGGGAGCGGCAACTCGTCGAGATCGCCCGGGCACTGGGCAGGGGCGGACGTCTGCTGATACTGGACGAACCCACGGCAACTCTCAGTGACGTAGAGATCGACCTGGTTTTCAAGGCCGTGAAGACTGCGGCGTCGGAGGGAACGAGTGTTCTGTATGTTTCGCACCGGCTAGGCGAGGTTCTCGAAATCTGCGACAAGGTGAGCGTTTTCCGGGACGGCAACAAAGTCACCACCTCGGAAGTCGGGAAGCTCGTTAAGCGGTCATTGATCGAACTCATGGTCGGTGAGGTCAAGGGTGATGACACGGTGCGACCGGTCCTGGCTGCTGAGGTTTCTCCGAGGCTGCAGGTCCGCGGGCTGCAGACACCTCGTCTCCACGGAATTGACCTGGCGGTGGACCGGGGCCGCATCGTGGCCCTTGCAGGTCAGATTGGTTCGGGCGCAGGCGACGTGTTGCGGGCACTGGCCGGCCTCGTCCCCGAGGCATCGGGACTTGTCTTTGCCGAGGACAAGCGCGTACGCCTTGGGTCGCCTTCGGCATCGTTGCGTGCCGGTTTATCCTACGTGTCGAACGACCGGAAATCAGAGGGGCTGTTCCTTGAGCAGTCGACGCAGACGAACCTTGTCGCGACCCGACTAGATTCGCTGTCCCGGGCCGGATTCGTCAGGTCACGGGCGCTTCGCTCCATTGCCTCAGGGCTAGCGCGAATCGTAGGGCTGGAATCGAAAATGGCATCACCTGTGGGGACGTTCAGCGGAGGAAACCAACAAAAGGCGTTTCTCGGTCGCTGTCTTATGCGCGGGGACAAGGGAGTCCTGCTCCTGGACGAACCCACCAGGGGAGTCGATGTTGCGGGCCGAAGCGAAATCCACCGGCTGATACGCGACGCTGCCACGGCAGGGAACGCCGTCGTATTCGCCTCAACCGAGTTGGACGAAATCCTTGATCTCGCCGATGAAGTGGTGACCCTCAGCGCCGGGCGCATCGTCTCGGCGAGACCGCGGGCCGAAGTCACAACGGAGGAGCTCCTGTCGGACATGACTCATGTTGAGAGAGAAGTGGTGAACCCATGACCGGGGAGATGGTGCTGACCGTGCCCACCGAGTCGGGCCGGAAAAATCGACGGAGTATCGGCCGCGCAGAGACTCTCCTGGCCGTGGCGACACTTGCCGTTCTGGTCTATGGGGCTTTAACCACGGATGGGTTTCTCACGCTCGAAGGGCTCAAGGCAACCGTGTCGGGAGTGGGCATTCTCGGGATCGTGGCCGTGGGGATGACGTGTGTCACCCTGAGCGGGAGCCTCTTTTGCCTCACCCTGGGTAGCACACTGACCATCTCGTCCATGGCTTTTCTTAGTTGGATGAGCATCGGAGTGCTGCCGGCGCTGGTTCTGACGATAGTCATGGGTGCATTGGTTTGTGCTGTTCAGGGTTTGCTCATCGGCGGACTCGCGGCCAACCCCATCGTTGTCACGGTCGGCCTCGGCTCGCTCCAGATTGGTGTGGCGTCCTGGCTGACAAATCAGTCGACTGTCTACCCGCCAGCGGGTGCTTCCTACCAGTGGTTGAGCGCTGTTTATGCGGGGCTGCCGCTGTCCGTCTATGTACTGGTGGCGCTGGTTCTCGCTGTTGCCGCGTGGCTGTCCTGGAGCCGGACGGGTCAGCTGATTCGGTTGGTTGGGGAGAATTCCCGGGCCGCGCGTGCCGCAGGAATTCCCGTCACCGGCACGGTGGTGGCAGGTTTCGTAATTGCAGGAGGTTGCGCTGCTTTGGGAGGTGTCCTGCTCGGGGCAACGGACGGGAATGCCACTTTGCTCAGCGGCGGGGACCGGTACACGTACGACGCTATCGCCGCCGTTCTCGTCGGCGGTGCCGCGGCTGGCGGGGGCCGGGGAAAGGTCCAGCACACCGTATATGGTGCCCTCTTCATCGCTCTGATCTCAAACATGCTCCTGCTTCGCGGGTTCGGCGGAGGCGCCCAGATGCTGGTAACCGGTGTGCTGGTGCTAATTGTGTTGCTAATTTTCCAGATGAGGAGACGGGTTCGATGAGTGCTTTGATCGCCAAGCTGAAACGAACACCCCTGCCTCGGTCTTCGGCCTCGATGACGTTCTTACTAATGACTGTCATGTTTGCAGTCGTTCCCGTTGCTGCGGGCAGCACCTTTAGTACTTTCTCGGTGTACACCGCCTTACAGATTTTCGGCACCTACGGTCTCATTGCGCTTGCCTTGGGAATCACGATGATCGCTGGCCAGTTCGACCTCTCAACGCTGGGCATGTATTCCCTTGGGGGCATGGTGGCCGTCAAACTCGGACAGGGTGCGCCCATGACGGGGGTTGCCGCTGCAGTCCTCGTGGGAGCGGTCGCCGGACTCATCCAGGGGAGCATCGTCTCCCGATTCAGGATCAACTCGATGGCTGTGACCCTCGGGGGGTTCCTCGTACTGCTCGGGCTGAGCCGGACGCTAGGGGACGACCGAACCGTTTCCTACGACGACGTCGGAGTAGGAATCATCCTTGACCGGCCCTTGGCCGCGGTGCTGTCAATGCACACGCTCGTCGTCCTGGGCTGTTTCGTACTGATAGCAACCGTGATGGCACGCACGCGTCTCGGCCGCGACATCCGCGCCGTTGGAGGAGACGCCCGAGCAAGCCACATCGCAGGCGTCCACGTTGAACGTGTCACGACGGGAGTCTTTGTAATCTCCGGGGTCCTGGCCGGTCTTGCCGGCGCCCTAAACGCCTTCACCCTTTCCTCGGCCCTGGTCAACCCGGGCTTCGCGCCGCTCGTCTTCGCGGGTACGGCCGCGCTGATCGGGGGAGTGGGCCTTGCCGGCGGACGCGGCACCGCTTGGGGTATCGCGCTGGGCGCCTTGTCGCTCAGTTTGCTGCAGGCGATGTTCGGGATGCTTGCCAGCCCGAGCTGGGTCAGTTCGATCATCACTGGCGTGCTGCTAGCCGCAGCGGCCGCGTTTTCAGGTCTGCGCCGCCAAACGGTTTGGATGGCGTGGAAACGCTCAATGAGTCACATGACAAACAGGAATCCCGGACGACTTGGAGGGAACGGGATCTCGCCATGAGCTGCCTATATCAGCGGGGCCTCGTCCCGGCGCTGCGCGCCCCTAATCGGAGATCTGTTTCGAGGTGTCCCCTGCGTGGTGGCCCCAGCCGGGGTTCGCACAGCTTCAGAAGGCGCACAATTATGAGAGATGGCAGGAAGCACAACAGATGACCATGGCAACAGGGATCGCCCTTCTGGTGATCGACTTCTCCACGGCTTTCACGAATCCGGACTCCGAGCTGTACTGTCCGGCCGACTCCGCCCTGGACGCAACGGCCACGCTTCTCTCCGCCGCCCGCGAAGCGGGAGCACTGGTGGTTTATACGACAGTGGCCTACGACGAATCCGGCGCCCTGGCGGCTAGGCGGTTTATCGAAAAAAACCCTTCCGCCGCCGTTCTGAAAGCCGGCAGCCCAGATGTCGAAATTGATGACCGGGTAGCTCCGGAACCGGGCGAACCGGTCCTGACCAAACTCGTTGCTTCCGGATTCTTCAACACCCCCTTGGCGTCACTGCTGACGGCCTCGCACATTGAGACCGTGATGATTGTCGGCGCATCAACATCCGGCTGCGTCCGGGCAACCGCCGTTGACGCCATCCAGCACGGCTACAAGGTCTATGTCCCCCGGGACGCGGTAGCCGACCGCTCAGGCGACGCCCACCGGCAGTCGCTGCTAGATATTCAAAGCCGGTATGGCGAAGTAGTGGATCTCCCCGAAGCCCTGGCATTGCTGAAGAACGCCGAAACAGTCCAAACCACAGATCCCATTGTCAGGTCCCCAAACGTCTGAGGCGAGGCAGCACCGGATCGAACGCCGCTCCACGGTCTCCATATAGAGCCAACACCGTGTTCTGAGTCGTAGATCCGCCGTCCGATCGTAAACCCAGGCGGTAAGGGCGCCAGATGAATGAATATCCCGCTGAAGCAGAAAAAGAAGGCAACTATGAATGCAAATTCCAAATCACGACGGATCGGAGTGCTGCCGGGGGACGGCATCGGACCCGAAATTGTAGAGGCAGCTGTCGATGTGCTGAAACTCGTATCGGAACAGCAGGACCTCGGCCTCGAATTCGAAACGGGTCTGCTGGGCGGCTGCGCCATCGAAGAGAAAGGGACTCCGCTCCCGGAGGACACAATCCGGATATGCAAGGACAGCGAAGCCGTCCTTGTCGGAGCCGTGGGTGGACCAAAATGGGACCAACTCCCTGATGACCAGAATCCGGGCCCAGGCGGGCTGCTCCGACTCCGCCGGGACTTCAATCTCTTCGCTAACCTGCGCCCCGGCATCTCATATCTGCCGGACCAGCTCCGCGTTGGCAGCGAACCTGTCGACATCATGCTGGTCAGGGAGGCAGTCGGGGGTGCCTACTTCTCTCCCCGAAAGGGACGCGAAGAAATCGATGGTGAGCTCACAGCATTCGACACCATGGAATACACGGCCACGCAGATCAGAGACATCGTGCGCGTAGCAGCACAACTGGCCCGGTCACGGGGAGGCCGGCTGACCTCGGTGGACAAAGCGAACGTGCTGGAGTCATCCCGTCTGTGGCGGGAGGTTGCCATCGAGACTCTCCAGGAGTTTCCGGACGTGGAAGTAGAGCACTTGTACGTCGACAACTGCGCCATGCAGCTCATCCTGCGCCCATCAACCTTTGACGTCATTGTCACGGAAAACCTCTTCGGTGACATTCTCAGCGACGAAATCGCCGGGATCGTAGGTTCCCTGGGACTGATGCCATCCGGCAGCCTGCGCCACGACAGGTGGGGCCTGTACGAACCGGTTCACGGGTCTGCACCGGGCATTGCGGGTCTCGGCATCGCCAATCCAACGGCGACCATTTTGTCCGCGGCTATGCTCCTGCGTCATTCACTTGGTCTTGCGGAAGCAGCCGCGGCCATTGAAAACGCCTGCATCGAAGTCATGAGCTCTGGCGTGAGAACGGCAGACCTAGCGATCCGGGATACCGAGCCGGTATCGACCAGCGAATTTGCCAAGGCAGTCTGTCAGGCCCTCGACCGCAAAGGCAGCCTGCCCTAGCGGGGCGTCCCGCACGCCAGACAGCTCGTACTCCGCGTCGGTTCGCCCCTCACACGCTCCAGCTTGGTAATAGGGGTCTTGGGGCAGGGCCAGCGATTCGTTGGGCAGCCTTCTCCGGTCGCCCTGGAGAAGTGGCGGTGTTCACAACTGCCCGTTGTGAATTGCCTCCAATGAGTGTTTCTCTTCGCTCCGGGCTGTGAATAGTGTCGAAGTTATGAGAACCCCGTCACATTGTGGCGGGTGATGAATCAGCCGCAACGAGGCGGCATGAAGGCCAGGAGAGTACCTAAGATGAGAAGCGCTATGGCGACAAGGCCCTGCAAATGCCGCGCCGCCCTGGACGGTGATGACTTTGGTCAGTTGCAAGCCCGGCAACGGAGGCATGAGGCCGATGTGCAGGGCGAGTCTCCAGTCCGGGCGCTCAGGTCATGACCGGGACGATGTTCGAGAAGATTCTCGACAAGCACCGCGTGGCCGGCAGCGGGGAAGTTCCTGACCGGTTGTACGTTGACCTTCATCTCGTTCATGATCTGAGCCCGCAGGCTTTCGCCGGCCTGCGCAGCAAGGGCCGCTCCGTTCGCCGAACAGACCTCACCTTGGCCACCGCGGACCACGGCGTCAGCACGAGAGGACTCGGAGGTCCGGGAACTGCCCTTACGAACCAGCTGCAGGCCCTCCAAGGGAACTGCAAGGACTTCGGAATTCCGCTGTATGGCATGGGATCAGCTGGCCAGGGCATCGTTCACGTCATCGCACCGGAACTGGGCCTGACCCAACCCGGAATGGTGATTGCCTGCGGGGACAGCCACACGCCCACGCACGGCGCCCTGGGGGCATTGGGATTCGGTATCGGAACCAGCGATGTTGAGCATGTTCTCGCGACTCAATGCCTGGTGATGCCGGAGCTGAAGTCGATGCGGGTAAACCTTACCGGGGCACTGCCGGATGGCGTGACGGGGAAGGACCTGGCGCTTGCACTCGTGGCGCACTTCAACGCGGGCGACGCCCGCGGCCATGTCATCGAGTTCCAGGGTGAGGCTGTAGCTCAGTTGACCGTCGAGGAAAGACTGACGCTCTGCAACCTGAGCGCGGAGATGGGCGCCCGGGCAGCTCTCATTTCCCCGGATGAGAGGACCCTGGCCTACCTGAAGGGCCGCCGCCACGCACCTAAAGGGGACCTGTGGGACCAGGCAGTCATGGAGTGGATGCGGACGGCCAGCGATATCGATGCTGTTTTCGACACCGAAGTCGATTTCGATGTCAGTCGCTGCCTGCCTACCGTGACGTGGGGTACCACGCCTGCGATGAGCGTCGGGGTCAACGGACGCGTCCCGCATCCCGAGGAGACCAACAATCCCGAAGCCGCCCGCAGGGCCCTGCTGTACATGGGCCTCGCGGGCGGAGAAAAGATCTCCGACATTGGCATTGATGTTGTCTTCATTGGCTCCTGCGCTAATGGACGCCTCGGTGACCTGCGTGCCGCCGCCAATGTGCTGGAAGGGCGGCACATCGCCCAAGGAGTGCGGGGACTGGTGGTGCCGGGGTCGCGGGCCGTAAAGCTCGCTGCCGAGGCCGAAGGGCTGGACCGTGTATTCATGGAGGCGGGATTCGAGTGGCGTGAACCCGGATGCTCGATGTGTCTGGGCATGAACGATGACATTCTTGGTCCGGGTCAACGGTGTGCCGCCACGAGTAATCGGAACTTCGAAGGCCGCCAGGGCCCCGGCGGCCGGACCCACCTCGTCTCACCGCGGATCGCGGCTGCGACGGCTCTTTCAGGGCGCATTGCCGATGTTGAGCGTGCAGCATGATGCGCACCACGATCGCCGGACGGATGGTCCCGCTGGACCGTGACGGCGTGGACACGGACACGATGATGCCACAGGAATTCCTCAAGGGAACCGACATGGAAGGATTCGGCAAAGCCGTCTTTCATCACTGGCGCCAGTCCGGCCAAATCCCTTTGGACGATCCGGTCCGGGCCGGTGCCCGCGTCCTGGTCGCCGGCCGGAATTTCGGAATCGGATCCTCGCGAGAGCATGCGGTGTGGGGCTTGGCGCAATGGGGCTTCGAAGCGGTGGTCGCCGTCGAATTCGGCGACATCTTCGCCAGCAATTGCGTCAAGAACGGGATCGCCCCCATCGCGGTGCGGGAAGAAGAGTGCCGGGACCTCCGCCAGCTCACCGAGTCAGATCCGCTCGCACCAGTGACCATCGACCTGTGGGGATGCCGCCTGTGGGCCGCCGGCATATCGGCTTCCTTCACCCTGGCACCGATTATCCAGAGGATGCTGATTGAAGGCCTGGACGAAATAGCCCTGACAGAGACCCTGCTCGACTCGATCGAAGCATACGAGCGAGATCGGCCGCCTTGGGAGCCCACAACTTCAGCTCTAGAGCGAGGCCCCGAGAACCCAGGGATGAAAACAAGGGTGCCTCTGCAGGGTCTGCCCGGCACGCCCCTGCCAGCCGGACGGCCGGAGCGAAGCGGCACTAATCATGCGGCGCCAACCGCCACCAAGAAACGAAACTCAGAGGAGCAGTAATGGTCAACGTTGTGAGCAGCAGGGCAATCGTGGGGGTACTTATTCCCTCAACGAACACAGTCGTCGAACACGACTATTCAATAATGCGGCCCGAGGGCGTGACCTTTCACTACAGCCGCTGCTATGTCGAAGAACCGGACCTCTCCACCGACCAGGGCGTGCAGGACTTCATCGACGCCCTGGGCCAAGCCAACGACGTCGCCATCCGCAACGTCCTGACGTGCAAGCCCTCCTTCATCACCATGGGCATGTCAGGGGAGACGTTCTGGGGCGGAGCGGAAGGCAATGAGGCGTTCGAAAAGCAGATCTCGACAACGGCAGGGCTTCCCATCAGCACAGGCGCCAGCGCCGTCCGCGCGGCTCTTGAGGCGTACGGCGCCAAGAAACTGGCCTTCGTCAGCCCGTATCCGCCCATAGTCAACGAACACGTGATCCGCTATTTCAACGACCACGGCTACGAAGTAACGGCCGATCACGGACTCGGTATTCAGTCCGCAACTGCCATTGCCGAGGTCACCGAAGACACACTGGCCAAGGTGCTGCTGGAACTGAACGAAAGTAACCCGGACGTAATCGTCCAGGCCGGAACGAATCTGTCGATGGTCCGGCTCGCCGCGGCCGCCGAACGCTTCCTCGGCAAACCCGTCATCGCCATCAACACCGCCTGCGTATGGCACACACTCCGTCAACTGGGCATCAATGACCAGTACAGCGGATTCGGCTCACTGCTTAGCGACCACTAATCCTCCCGTCCACACCGAATTATCAGAACAACGAGGTTATTGACATGACCGACATCCTGGAAGAAAACAGGTCCTCGCTCTCGGCTGTCTGGCAGCCGATCCAAATCGGGCCGATGCGCCTTAAGCACAGGGTCATCGTGCCGGCCCGCATCCTCAACTGGGCGCCGGACAACATCCTGAGCGACCGGCACCTGAATCACTACAAGCACCTGGCCGAAGGCGGCACGGCGATGATCGTGACCGAACAACACGCCGCCTACCCGACGGCCAAAGGTTCCTTCCACAACGGGTGCACGGCCTGGGAAGAACGAGCCATCCCCGGCTTCCGGAAAATGGCGGAAATCCTCCACGCCCACGACGTGCGCGGAGTCGTCCAGCTCTACGGCACAGGCGTGCACGACAAGGGCACCATGCTCGTCGATGAATGGAAGCCTCTGTGGGGCGTGTCGGAACTGCCCTCGGTCGCGCACAGCGAATCGCCCCTGGTCATGGGCCAGGCAGAGATTGACGTCATCATCGACGGATACGCCAAGTCAGCGGAGAACGTGCGCGAAGCAGGTCTTGACGGCGTGGAAATCCACGCCGCCCACGGCTACCTCCTGTGCCAGTTCCTCAGCCGCGTGTACAACAACCGCACCGACCAATACGGCGGATCCATCGAAAACCGGTGCCGCCTGATCGTCCAGATCGGCCAGGAAATCCGCCGCCGGGTAGGTAACGACCTCGCGATGGGAATCCGACTCTCCTATGACGAGTTCATCGGACCGGCCGGAATCACCCCCGACGAGGCCGACGAATACGTCAAACTGCTCGTCGGCACAGGACTGTTTGACTACTTCAGCATCAGCGCAGGCAACTACTACACCCTCGACCAGACGGTCGCGCCCCAGGAACAAGAGGACGGCCACCTTGTGCCGTTTGCCCGGCGCGCAAAGGAGCTCATCGGTGAACGCGCAGCGGTGTTTACCGTCGGGCGTTTCCGCGACCTGCACCTTGCCGAAGAGGTCCTCAAATCCGGAGCAGCGGACATCGTCGCAATCGGCCGCGGCCAGCTTGCCGACCCGGAACTGATAAAGAAGACCCGCGAGGGACGCGAGCACGAGATCATCAAATGCACAGGCGTGAACGAGTGCGTCGGCAGACTTTGGGACGGCGCGGAAGTCATGTGCATGATGAACCCGGTCACCGGCCGGGAAGGACGCTGGGGCACACTTGACCGCGTCGCCCCCGCGGACGCCAAGCGCGTCCTCGTCGTCGGCGGCGGACCCGCCGGAATGAAGGTCGCCTCCGTGGCCGCCCAGCGAGGCCACCTGGTCACACTGGTGGAGCGGGATAACAAACTCGGTGGTCACCTGAACCTGCTGGGCTCCTTGCCCAATCAGGAGGGCTTCAACATCGCCACCGACGACCTCGTCCGGGCAGTGAACAACGCCGGCGTCGACGTCAAGCTCAACACGAACGCCGACCTGGCCTTCATCAACGGCTTCGCACCCGATGAAGTCTTCATCGCCGAGGGCGCCAGCTTCGCAGACTCGGGCATGAGCCTGTGGACCCCCGGACTGGAACAGCTTCCCGGAGCGGAAGGCCCCTCGGTCTCAGCCATCGACGTCGCCGTCCGCAAAGTACAGGCGGACGGGCCGAAATCGCTCGGTGACCGGGTAGTGATTGTCGACGAGTCCAGTACCACCATGCCCTTGGCCCTGGCCGAGGTACTTGCCGCCGCCGGAGCCAAGGTTACGATCATCACTCCGCAGCTCATGGTGGGTCACGACGTGCTCAAACGCGGCGAATTCACCTGGCGTCTGCCTGCCCTGGCCAGCAATGGAGTGGAAATGATCGCCCAGCGGGTCGTGCAATCCTTCGACGGCACCAATCTGTTGACATCTGATATGTGGACCCGGCAGGAACATGTCATCGAAAACGTCTCCGCGGTCATCCTGTCCATCTACCGGAAGTCCAGCACTGCTCTGTTCAGTTCGCTCGCCGACGCGCCCTACCCGGTAAGGCGCATTGGAGACGGCCTCGCGCCCCGCAAGATGCAGGCCATCATCTATGAAGCCGAAGAAGCGGCACGCTCCATCTGAGCGATTCCGCAGGCGCAGCTCGAGAGTCAGCATGGGCGCAGACGACCCGCGCCCATGCTGAGTTATTGGAGGTAACTTTGCCCCGCGCTTCAGACTGCGGGATGATCCATAACAGCGACCTCGACCGCGTTGCACATCCTCTATCCGGCCAATGCATCCGCTGACCGCACGCTTAAGGAGGCGGCCTATGGAGATCCGACACCTTCGCGCGTTCGTTGCGGTCGCGGAGGACCTGAATTTCACCCGGGCAGCCAGCCGCCTCTTTCTCGCCCAGCAAGCCCTCAGCAGCCAGATCCGGCAGCTGGAGGACGAGGTCGGAACCCGCCTCTTTGACCGGACGACACGGAAAGTCGAACTTACCACCGCGGGCGAAGTCTTCTATTCCCGGGCCACCAGGATTCTCGAAGCCATCGAGGAAGCCAAAGCCGTCGCACGAAATGCCGGACTGGGGGACGGCGGGCACCTACACCTCGCCTACTCGCACTCACTCGGCATCGAATGCCTTCCACAGATTCTCGACGAATTGCACGTCCAAGCACCACAGGTCAACATCACCGCCGCGGTCACGTTAGCGGATCAGGCAATCTCCGGGCTCGCACGAGGGCAGTTCGACCTCGTCCTCGTGCGCAGCCCGATCCTTCCGGCCTCCATTGAGTCAGTTCTGCTCAGACGAGAAGTCCTCGGCGTGATTCTCAGCGCCAAGCATCCGGCAGCCGCCGACACCGAAATTCACGTCGATCGGCTCGCCGAAACAACGATAGTGATGTGGCCCCGCGGACATTCACCCGGATACGCCGACCTCGTGTTGGGGGCATTCCCTGCGCACGACACCGCCGGCCGGGTCCGTGTTTACGAAACCTTCACACATGGCGGCTTCCTCGATGACCGTAGGTCCCTGGAGGAAATGCAGTCCGGCAGGGCATTCCAAGTGGCGTTCGAAACCCAGTACCAGCCCCTCCCTGAAGGTTTTGTGTGGCGCCCGCTCAAACCCGAGCTATATGTGCCCGTTGAACTGCTCCACCGCGAGGGCCCGCTGACCCCTGCACAGCGCACTTTCATCGAAATCGCGCGCGAAGTGTCCCGCCTCAACGGATGGCTGGATCACGAGAGCGTCCCTCCGTCCCGGGATTGACAAACTCTGCAGGTCAAAAGACTCAAACGGATGTTTCCCATGGACGAATTTCGGTCATAGCGTTTTTCGTAGATCGGTCTGTCGTTCCAAAACATAAGGTGGTGAGCCAACACATGACAAAAGCCACGCTTGCCCAGTCAGAGGCGTCCAAGAACCCGGTCTCCATGGGCCACTTCGGTAGGGAGCTGGGCCCCGGCCGGAACTACGCCGTAGTTGTGGTGGACTTCCAAAACGGATTCACTGATCCTGCCAGCCCTCTCGGCGCAGACCTGTCAGCCGAGTTGGCTGAGACCCGACGACTGCTCAACGTTGCCCGGATGGCCGGCAGACCCATCATCTTCACCGCCGTCGCCTACGAGCCAGACGGGTCAGACGTTGGCCTGTGGGGTTTGAAAGCGCCCAAGATAGCAACGCTGGTCCTCGGCAGCCAAGACGCCGCACTCGACGAACGACTGGGCCGCCGTGATGACGAACCCCTGATGATCAAGAAGGGCGCTTCTGCCTGCTTCGGCACCAACCTCGTGTCCCTGCTCACCCAGGAAGGAATCGACAGCGTTGTCCTCGTCGGGACCTCGACGAGCGGATGCGTCAGGGCCACCGCCGTGGATCTCTTCCAGTACGGGCTACGCGTATTCATCCCCGCCCAGGCAGTCGGAGACCGTGATCCCGAAACACACCGCTCATCACTGCAGGACATGAACCTCAAATACGCAGACGTAATCAGTGTTGACGTCGCAGCCAACTACCTCACCAGGCACTGACCGAAGCGATCCGGCGGACCTGAGCCAAGACAACTGGAGACCCGCATGCATATGAATACCCGCGTCCGCCCTGGCGACGCACTCGCCGACCAGCTCAATGACGGCCTCGTCTTCGCGCCCGGATGCTATGACTGCCTCTCAGCGGCCGTTCTCGAAGGTGAAGGAGCCCCCGCCATTTTCGTATCCGGAGCCGGAATTGCCGCCAGCTCAGCCGGGCTTCCCGACCTCGGTCTTACATCACTCACCGAACTTCTCACCTCGGCGGGCAACATCATTGCCCGCTCCGCCGTGCCCATCATTGTTGACGGCGACAACGGCTTTGGCAACGAACTCAACACTGCACGGACCGTGGAAGCCATCGGAAGACTTGGTGCCGCCGCAGTAATGATCGAAGACCAGGTATTCCCCAAACGGTGCGGCCACCTCGAGCAAAAAGCCATCGTCTCCCGCGATGAGTACGAGCGCAAACTCAGGGTCGCGTTAGACATCTGCGATGAATTCGGGATGCTCCTCATAGCCCGCACCGACTCCCTCGCCGTAGAGGGCATAGAGGAGTCAGCGGCCCGCGTCGAATTGGCCCACGACCTCGGAGCCCATATCACCTTCGTCGACGCGCCGAGAGACCAGTCGGACGTCGAAAGGATCGGAGGCCTTCCCGGCATGAAGATGTACAACATCGCAACAGGCAGTTCCACACCGTCACTGCCGTTTCGGGACCTGCACGACATGGGATTCAACTTAGTCATAGAACCCTGTGTCTCTCTCTACCCCGCCATCGATGGAATCCGGCGAGCCTACCGATCCGTAGTCGACGCCGGAAGCGCAGCGCCCCTGAAGTCGTTCGGGATGAAGCCACGCGACATCTTCGAGTCGGTAGGCCTGAACAGCTGGCTCGAAATCGATGGGGCCGCATCGAGAAGTGCGCGCAGCGGGCGTTGAAGGCATCGACCAAGTCCTGCCCACCTTCCGGCATCAGGAGAGCCGCAGAATTGATTTCCGCCGCGTACCGGATGGCGGGCACATGACCCTGCACAACTACACCAGCTGGAGCCTGCTCATCGGGACCAGCGTCGAAATCCGCTACAAGGGCCGAACACTCCGAACCGGAATTGTGGAAGACGCCATGCCCGACTCGTCAACCCTTTGGATCGCGCAGCACGGCGTGCAGCCAAGGAAACTGTACGAGGCCTCCCTTGGCTATCAGGCATGGGTTGAACCTCAACAACTCTTAGGGCCGCTCAGCTACCGAGCGGCGTGCCCGGATGCTCTACACGGGCGAAGCTGATCACTGGCGTTGGGGCCAGCCTCCCCAATCGAGAGAGCACCAGAAATCGAGACACGAGAAGGTTAGACCCATGAAACCCACTATTGACTTGCCAATCGCATTCACGGCGACCGACCGCACCGGCATGGAACGCCAACTCGACGAAGCCGTGAGCGTCGCCAGGACACTGGCCATGCACGAAGGGCGTCTGGGAATTCTGGTCACAAGGCATGACTGTGATTCCTTTACGGTCGACCTGAGTGATGCCGTGCCCTTCGGGCTGACCCTCGAACATCAGGACTGGTGACCCAACCACGGCAGGGCTGATAGTCGGACGCCAACAACCTAGGTTGTCTTACGGCTATTGGTGACCCTTTCCGTAACCCCCCGCAAACTGACATCAAACCCTTCCGGGCAGCAGCTTGCCATATTCTCCATTATTGGTGTTTCAGAGTGTGTTCCGAGGTGTGTTTTAGCCCTTGATTCAATGGGCCTTTTCGTGGGATCATGAACTATGACTGCAGTGACAGGCGCCCGCGGCGGGCTGAAGGCGCACCAGGATTCCATCCGGCTGGCCGACGACGTGCTGGTCCGGGATCTGAGGGACCTGCTGGGTGCGAAACTGGTCGCGTACATCGGGTCAGTGAAGGAAACCCGGGCCGTCCGGCAGTGGGCCGACGGGGAGCGGAAACCCTCCGCCGACGTGATGCACCGGTTAAGGACCGCCTACCACGTGGCCGCCCTGCTGGCGGAGCGTGATTCCCGGGCCGTGGTGCAGGCCTGGTTCCAGGGCATGAACCCGCAGCTGGACGATGTCCCGCCGGCGCGCCTGCTCCGCGACGGCCAGCTGGACGACGCCGGCTCGCAGGTGCTGGCCGCGGCACGCGCGTTCGCGGCCGCAGGCTGATCGGTGGTTTTTGCACAACTGACCGCGGCCGAGGCCGCCGGTAAGGTCTGGCGTGTCGGCTTCCGCCCGGAACCGTGGGCATGGAGCGGCTGGGAATGGGCCACCGACGGACGGTTCCCGGGCCGGTGGGACGACCTCCACGGCAACTTCCGCACCATCTACGCCGGCTCCTCCCTCCTGGCGTGCCTTTTGGAGGTTCTGGCGCATTTCCGCAAGGATGCGCGGCTGAGCATGGAGCTGGACGAGATCGTTGAGGACGACGAGGATAAGGTCCTGCACCCCACCATCGCCCCGGGGCAGGTCCCCAGGGAGTGGCTTGAGGTGCGCGCTGCCGCGTCCGCAGAGCTGTCCGGGCGGTACTGTGCGGTGACCGCCTCGGGCAGCGTCGCAGCCCTGTACCCGCACTTCATCGGACTGGCCCTGAGCCTGGGTCTGGCTGACTTTGACGCCGCGGCCCTGAAGGACGCCCGGCCCCGGCACCTCACCCAGGCCGTCGCGGCCTGGCTCTACGAGATGACAGACTTCGACGGCGTCACTTTTACCTCGCGTCACGGTGACGATCTCCAGCTCTGGGCCATCTTCGAGCGCCCCGGTGATCCACCGATCACGCCGAACATCCATAATGTAGTCGGCGAAGAACCACTGCAGCACGACAGGCCGGAAATCAGCAACTCGTTTCGCCTCCTCGGGCTGCAGTGGGAGAACGACTAAGTCGTCTTTTTCAACGGTCTACCACTCCGAAGCGGGCGAAGTCCTCCGCGAAGAAACCCACGAAGAAGCCAAGGCAACCGAAGTAGACACAAGAGAGGAGGGGCCGCCAGACAGCAGCCCCTCCTCTAACATCTGCCAGAACTAGCGGGTAAGGCCGTTCTTGCCTCTCTCCGAGCCCACTGCTGCCCCCGTGCGCGATTTTCTGGCCTTGACGGCTCCCTTTCCCATGGTCACCGCTGCGCTGGGGTGTGTGCCCTCGCTGCGTGCGGCTGCGAGGCGTCCGCGTATCTGGGTCTCATTCGCGCCGGTGTTGGCCAGGGACTCAGCGAATTTCTCGTGGTGTTCGGCCGAGCCGTAGTCGGCCGCCGATGTGCTCTCCGTTTTGAGGCCCTGGTCTTTGAGCCGGCTGCTGTCGTTGCCGGTGACGCGGTTCTCGATCTCGCGGCCGAGTCCTTCCATGCGGGCAAAGAGTTCCTTCTCAGCGCGTTCGTACCGCTGTTCCACTGACGCCCGTTCGGAGCCTTGGAAGCCGCCCTCTGCCAGGAGTTTGGCTTCGTGCATGTCCTTGGCGGCTTTCACAAATTCGGGATCCTCGAAGTGCGAGGCGCCGGCCCCGTTGATGTTCGCGGTGGTTTCCTTCCGCAGCTGGTCAAGGTCGGGTCCGTGGATGCCGTCTTTGCCGATGAGGAACATGCGTTCCTTGATGTCGGCGTCGGCGACTGCAACGGCTTTGGGGGTCTTGGCGTTGTGAGCCCGTTGCAGTGCCTGGGCCAGCTCGGGGTTGGCCAGGTACTCCAGGGGCACCTCGTGGCGTTTCATCTCGGGGGCCAGTTTCGCGGCCTGGGCGCGGAGTTCTTCTGCGCGGGCTGCTGCGAGAAGCTGCATGGCTTTCTCGTGTTCCGCGGCGGCTCTGCGTGTCTCTTCTTGGCCGCGCGCCAGCTCATCCTGCCGGGCCTTTTCCGTGGTGATGGCCTGGATCCCTGATTCCAGGTAGGCGGCGTCCGGGCCGACGTCGTGGGTGTCGATGCCGTAGCGGGTGAGAACTTCCTGACGGATCTTCTCCGACGCTGCCAGCGCGGCCGGGTCCTGGTCCTTCCAGCCTTCGGCGACGGCGTGTGCCGTGGCGATGTCGCTCGGCTGCGCCTTGTCCCACCACTGGTCCTTGCCCACGGGTGTCAGCGCTGCGTGCGCGGCACTGCGTTCAGCAGCGAGGCGTGCCTGGGCTTGGTGCGCTGTCTGGGCGTCCTGGTGTTCCTGTTGCCGCTGGCTCTCCTGGCGTCGGCGTGCCAGTGTCTCGGCAATGCGTGAGGCGATCATCAGCGACTGCCGCAGACCGCCGTCCAGGACGTCATCCATTCCATCTGATTCACTCATGCTGTTCCCCTTGCAGTTTGGTGGTGGACTTTATCGGTCGAGGCCCGACCCGGAGTCGCGTCGGCTGGGCTGGGAGGTCTTTGCCGGTGTCGGCGTCGATGGCACGGCTGATCCCGGACGGATGGGCACCATGCCGCGCCGGGCGATATCGATCGCCCTCTGCGGCGCTGCAGCGTCGGGGGCCGGCTGCTGCTCGGCACCCACCAAAACCGTCTTGGGCATGGTCTCGGTGAACGGGGCCAACTGCTCCTCAACCACCGAACGAATGCGCTGAGCCTCACGGGTCCGACCGGACTGGGCGTGCATTTCATAAACTGCAAAGGCCGTGTTGATCAGCTGCACCATCAGTGCCGTCTGCGCGGCCGTCTTGTTCTTGCTCGACGCGGCCATGAACAACATGGCAGTACCGGCAATCGACGGGAGAGCGACAGGTTTGCTGTGCTGCCTTGGTGCGCGCAACTGGGCGGTGCGGGACAGTTCAGCAGCGGTGGCCGCCAGCGGCCCGGGGGTCGGTTCGAGCCGGTACGACCATGCCGCGAACGCTCCTGATACTTCCCGGGCGGCCTTCGCCCAGGTTGCGTGATCATCACGTGGAACGGTGCGCAACTGGTCCGCCAGGGCGGTCGCGTTGCGCGTGTACTCCACCCATGCCTCTGCCGGCGGCGTTGCATTCTCCGGTCCGGTCTTTGAGACCGTGCGCTTGTTGCGTGCCGCTGCGTTCCACTCCGCTGCAGCTTCCGTGGCGAGGTGCGGGGTGTCGATCCATTCCTCCCGGAGGGCTCCGAGCTTCAGGTCAGAGGCGAGGGTCCCGCCGCCGAACCAGATAGGCCGCTCACCCTGGGGGGGTCGTTCAGCTACGGAGTACCCAACAACGACGTCGGTGGTGTTCTTGGCGTAGCGCGGCCGAACCAGCAGGCCGGTGTCGCGGGCCCGGCGTACGAACTCAGCTTCGGTCGCTGAGGCACTGGCGCTGGCCCGTACTTTCCGTGCCAGTGATGACCGGTGCATTTCGCGGTCGTCCCTGACGGCGGTGGCCTTCTCGGCCCGGTCGTATCCGCGGGTGGCGTGCACCGTGGAGAGCTGTTCCAGACCGTACTTGACCTCAAGCTCGCGGCAGGTCTGCTGTGCACGCTTGTAGTCACCATGGGTCGATGCTTTGGTGCCGTCCTCGCGAACCAGCGAGACAGCCAGGTGAATGTGATGGTTACCGTTCTCGGACGTGCCGTGGTTCACCGCGGCCCACCGGCACCGGGCCTTGCCGCTGGCCTCGGTGAAGCCCATGGAGTCCACGAAGTCGTTCGCGATATCGCCCCACTGCTGATCCGTCAGTGCACCCTCTTCGGCGCGCAGACTCAGCGAGCAGTGCCACACGCTGGCGTCCTTGTACCCGACGTGCACGCGCTCCTTCTTCGCCGCGTCCCACTGCATGTCTTTGATCTGAACCGAGACACCGAACATCTTGCGCGGCCGGTCCAAATGCTTGGCGATCGCCAGGGCATCGTCCCGGTCCAGAACACCGTCGTCGTACCACGCCATGATTGCAGCATCCCCTGCTACCAGGTGAGGATCCTGGTGGGCGTTCTTCGTCTTGTTGGCATCGGTCGATGCCAGGTAAACCATGAGCCCGCCCATACGCGAACCGCGAGTGATGTTCGGAATCATCCCTGCATCAGCCCGTCAATGGCGTCGTCGATTCGCATGGCCACGGAACGTATGTGCTTCAACGCTTCGCGCGCCTCAGCGGGTAACTCGCTCGTGGCGTTCGCCTGCCGTGCGAGCTGGTTGATGTTGTTCGAGGAACGGGCCAGAAGGTTGTGCAGGGACATCAGCTCCGCAGCAATGGCGCGGCGTTCCGTAGGTGAATCGGAGTGCTCCGACAGAGCTGACGAAATCAGCAGGTTCGGAACAGTGACCTTCTCGCGCTCAGCCCTGGCGACGAGTGCGGCTTCTTCCTCCACGGTGACCCACACGTCACGGCGCTTCTTGGTCCCTGCGGGTTTGTTCTCACGGCGCCGCCGGGAGAGTCGGGAACGGACGCCATTCTCTTCAGTCACTCGTTCCCCCAATCCTTCGAAAGGCCCAGCGCAGCGACCCCGGAACCGGGGACCACACTGACCAGTGTGCCGCACTCGACCGCCAGTGTCGAGCGCGACAAGCCACTTACACCCGTGTAAGTGTATAGCTTGCTCCGTAAGGTTGACTTTTCGGGTTTTTGGAGCCGCTGTGCACAGTCCTGAAAACCCGAAAAGTCAACGCGGTGGAAAACCCGTAGAGTCGGGGCATGGACATCAACGACATCGCCGCCAAGGCGGCCGCAAAAATTGACGCCGCCCGGGACACCAAAGTCAACGCTGTGAAGACCGCCGCTGCCAGCAGTGTTGAACTCGCAGAAGCAGCCCAGCTACTTTCAGCCGCCGAACAGAAATATGCCAAGGACTACCAGACAGCCCTCCGCGCCGACTGGACCGAATCCGACCTGCGTGGCTTTGGCCTCGACGCTCCTACGAAGAAGTCCGGCGGGCGGCCGCGCGGCCGGAAAGCCGTCCAGGAAGCTGTTCCGGTGGCAGGCGGTTCGGAGCAGTAACCCCTCGCCCACACGTGCACGGCAAAAGCTACTTCCTTCGGGCTTTTCCCGTGCACCTGTGGACGACTGGACCCACCTGACCGCCTGCGCCCAACCACCACGTCACCAACGCGCCCACGTCGCCACGGGGTGGGCGGTGGCTGGGCACAGGCTCAGTACGGTGCGGGGTCGGGAACGGGATGGTTCCCCATGGTCCAAGCCTGTCGCCGCCGACGCAGCACCCGAACGGGGTCGGGTTCTTTTCAGCAGGGACCACACATCGGACAAGCGGCGCGCGGGACCCACAGGCTCGGAACCGGGGACGCTGAAAACCTTCGAAGACTCATGGGGGCAACCGTCGAAGTACTGCCCGCTATTACCACCGTCGCCAAGCGCAGGGCACGCCAGAAACGACAACTATTGTGAGGTGAACGTTTGTGGGTCTGCAAGTCTTTTTCCGGAGACGTAAGCCGGCGGCCAGGGATGCTGTCTCCACTGTCGTTGTAGCAGGTGAGCCGGAGCCCCAGGAGCCGCTGACGCCTCAGCAGATGGCAGAGTTGCAGGACGCTTGGGACGAGCTTGCCGAAGCAGCCAAAGCATCTGAAGTTACGGGCGTTGTCGTTTTCAGAAGTCGCCTGCACCACTTCATGCGGAAGTATGGCCTCGGTGCACAGGACTGTTGACATCCGTTTGTCAGAAGTCATCTGCACTGCCGGCATCTGGTTCCGGCTGCTGCGTACCCTCCTGGACGAACTCACCACAGCCCAGGGACGATATGGCCGGCAACTGGACGACATGCGTCGTGTCTGGGAACACTGCGGTCACCCGTTCCGGGCAGGGCTGTATTCGTGGCAACCGTTCGAAACCCTCCATTGGACCGCCCAGCAGCAGCTGCTCGAAGCAGCAGCAGTCGCGATGGAACTGATCGAAGCCGGCTCACTGACTGCTTTGGGTACCTCCGCCCACCTACTCCTGCCCGAACCCGCCTCCAATGTCGGCGACGGAACCCGGCCCGCCGCACCGACAGCAACGGCCGGTGATCAAAAGGAACCGACTCTGGATGAGCTGTGGGACCGGGTAGTCGCAGCATTTGACGCCGCCGTAGAAGCTGCAAGAGAAGACCAGGAGACCGCCAAAAAACTCTACGACTTCGCGCTATATGGACTCGGCAATCGAGGGTCGGGCAACGGAATCCGCGAAGCATTCACCGAGCTCAAGATCCCCCTCGATTTTCTTTCACATAAAGATAATGGCGAACCCTTTGCATGACTTAGTATAAGTAACGGGTTAAGTGACAGTTTTCAGGATCGTCCAGATTTCGGATCTGGGTGTCACTTAAACGAACGTATAAATAACAGAGGAGCAGTCCCGTGCTGGTTGGATACATGCGGGTCTCAAAAGCCGATGGCTCACAGACCACGGACCTGCAGCGGGATGCACTCCTGGCCGTCGGCATCGACGCGGATTCCCTCTACGAAGACAGGGCCTCAGGAAAGAAGGATGATAGACCCGAGTTGGCAGCGTGTCTCAAGGCACTGCGCGACGGCGACACTCTGGTCGTATGGAAGCTCGACCGGCTGGGCCGGGACCTCCGCCACCTGGTCAACATCGTCCACGACCTGACCGAGCGCGGCATCGGGCTCAAAGTCCTCACAGGCCAAGGCGCAGCCATCGACACCACCACCGCCTCCGGAAAGCTCGTCTTCGGGATCTTCGCCGCACTGGCCGAATTCGAACGCGAACTCATCTCCGAACGCACTCTCGCCGGACTAGCCTCGGCACGGGCACGTGGCCGCAATGGCGGACGTCCCTACAAAATGTCCCCCGCGAAACTCCGGCTCGCCATGGCATCCATGGGGCAGCCCGGAACTAAAGTCAGCGACCTCTGCACCGAACTCGGCGTCACCCGCCAGACCCTGTACCGGCACGTCTCACCATCCGGAGAATTACGGCCCGATGGGTTGAAGCTGCTCACGAAAGGCAAGAATCCATGACTTCCCAATCCCGGCCGGCCGCGGTCATTGGGCAGCTGCACCATATCGAGCTGTTGGTACTCAGCATGCGCCGCGCCAAGGCGTAGTGGGGCAGGTGGCGAGCTCGGATTCACCCCGTTCCGCAGTCGTCCACAGGCCGCAGCTGGCGCCTTAACGCCACTTATCGCCATCGAAGGTTCCCCCGATATGCCACGATTCTGATGCATTAAGTGGAGGGAGCATCATCCTTTCGGCCAGGAAAAGACCATTCCTTTGGAGTCCCAAACGGCCGATGTGCCCCTCCTGGGTTGGGGAAAGAATTAGGTATGTCAAGGGAAGGCTCGGAGGTGCGGGCCAACCTCTCAACACTTCTGAAACACCGGGAAGCTTGCGATGAAGCGGATAGCGTTAGTTAACAGCAGATGGCATGGTCCGTCCACAGAGCGTCCGCTGCCTGCACTACCAGACTCGGAATTGAAAGAAGAGGTCTGTCGATCCTGCGGCTCCTCCCTCGACATCCTGGACTGCCCCTTCTGCTGGGGATCCGAGCCAGAACATTGCCGGCCCCTGCGCTCCCCGGAGCCTGAGTATCCGTTGAGGGCAGCGTAACCGCGAGCCCTTACATGGGGTCATCGTGCAGCGTCGTTGACGGCGGAAGCAACCTGATCACAGCCGCTGCCGTTTGAGATAGTTGTGCAACGTTGGGATATTGCACCCGTCATCAGGGACCACGGATCGTCCCTTGAAGGATGGGCGTCCCACAAACCAAGGAACTTGAATATCCTGGTCGGAGCTGCAGCTCTCCGGTGTGACTGCCAGGCAGAGATGTTGGCTACGGCTGCAGCGTGCGGGCGTCTCCTGCTGCGGAGCTCCCTGTGTATACGGGTGGTGCGATGGCACGCTACCGCCAGAGAGGTTGCTCCTTTGTCAGCCCGTAAGGGACCTCCGGGCTGACAAAAACTTTGTAGGACGCATACCCGTGTTGTGTCATCATGATGCCGTGGCGGCCCTCGCGGATTGCGTACGCGCGGACGGTGTCCACTGCGGAGGTTAGCTCGCTCTGCAAGCTATCCGGGTCGTCTACGGTGACTTCCAGAATCGGACCGGGGTGCTGGGTGATCATCTGGCTTCCTAGTCTTGAATGGCAGCTTGTGGCCGGGTTTGCATCACGGCCGGTGGGAATCCAGGACGGAGCGCTTTAGGTGCCACATAGGGCACGGACGTCACGACCCTCACGTATGGTTTCGAACCGGTTCCAGGCCGCTGAGGAGCACCGAAATTCCGAAGTCGAAGGAATCCGGCTCCTGATTTTGAGTTAGTCCTGTTGCCATTGTGGGGGTGAGATTTTCTGTGCCCGACCTGTCCATGCGTCGTGCCCCTTCCTCAGCCAGTACCGATCCGAGGATAAACCTGTCCAAGGTAGTGATGATGAGTTGGATCTTTGTCCCATCAAAACCTGCCGCGGCGAGGTTTTCAGCCCAATATTGGCGGATCCGGCCAGCTGCTGGGTCAACGAGCGGAGACGCCGCCAACACAGCCACGAGCCTTGAATGACGTGCGCAGGCCCCGTGGTACTGCCGGGCCCCGTGTTCAATCGCACGCCAAGCCGGAAGTGGTGCAGGCAGAAGAAAGTCTTTGAAGATCCGTTCTCTCATCAGCTCGATGATGTGGCGTCGTCCAGTCACATGGTTGTAGAGCGCAGATTGCCGGACCTGTAGATTGTGGGCCACCTTTTGCATGGTGAAGTCTCCCTGCAGGGCCATGATTTCTGAGGCAGCATCAATGATGCCTTCGACGGAAAGCAGCGGCGTGACTGGGCGTCCCACTGGGTGCCCTCCTTCTACAGATGCGTTTCTCGTGTCTGCAAGCAGACTTGACACGACTGCCGACGCCGTTTCGGGGCGGCGCCAACCATGTCTAGGGGACGGCCGCTCCCGAGCCGGTTTGCGGGTGGTGGATCTGCCGCAAGCCTGGCCCGGAAGCGGACTGCCGTGGTGGCCCACGGCTATGCCGATAACATTGGTTGATGGTCCTCTCGGCCGCCTGACTCGGCTGCCGTGGCAACTACGGACATTTTTGGGTGCCCTCCATCATTGCGGGACGGACTCTTCCAAACGGGAATGCGTGATGGCCGTTGCCGCGCGCCGTCCCATCCGGATGGCCCCGTCGACGTGCTGGTAGCCAAGTCCTGCGAGATCGCTGGATGCGAACTGGATGGGACCAACTGGTTGGCGTTGGTCGGGACCGAAACGGGTCAGTCCCCCGAGGTCGAAGCTTGCCGCGTAGGCGCCTCTGGTCCATTCTTCGCTTGCCCAGTCGCTCTCGTAGTAGACCTCTGGGGCCAGGGCCTCCGGGCCGTAGTAGCCTGCAAGCGACTCGAGGATGCGCTGTTTGCGCTCGTCGGCCGAGAGCATGAGGACGCCGTCGGCGTTTTCGTCGGAGACGAACCCCACGAGGGTGCCGCGGCTGTCTTCGTAGTTGGTGTTGTCGTATGCCTCGTGTACCAGCTGGTAGGGGCTGAAGGCGGTACCGGATAGTCCGTTCTCCCGCCAGAACGGGCGGTCGTACACGGCGTGGACCTTGATGACCAGGCCCAGGGAGAGGTGCTGGTGGAGCTGGTGCTGGCGACGGGGCAGCGGCGGTTCGAACGACACCCGGCTTATGAGGTTTGGCGGGACGGCCATGATGGCGTGTTTGGCTTGAACGGTGAGGCCTTCGGCGACGGCCGTGACGCCGTTGTCGTTCCATTTCAGCGTGTGGACCGGCTTTCCGAGATGGATGTCGGAGCCCAGCCGCTCAGCGAGCAGGAGGGGAACCTGCTGCAATCCGCCGATGACGCGCTTGTCCAGAATAAAATCCGCGTCAACCAGGTGGCTGAAGCTCCCAGCGCTGGCTGCCATCAGAAGCGCCTGAAGGGCAGAGAAGGCGTGGGCTGGCTTGGTCAGCATGGCGCCCGCGATGAACATACCAATGTTGTCCCGCGCTTCTTTGTTGTCTGTTTGGCTGCGCAGCCATCCGTCAAAGGAAATCCGGTCGAGTTCCCGCGCCCGGAGGTGGTTCCATGGCTCATCTGCGTCGATCTCGGCCGTGAGGGCGTCGAGCCGCTCGATGAGCACTTCCATGACCGAAGCCGTGTCCGGATCCACGGGAAACATCGGTCCTGCAAACCGCGTGAGATCTCCTTGTTCGCTCCGGTAGATGCTTTCGCCGGCCTGGTACCGTGAAAATGTCTCCAGACCGAGTTCGGCGATTGTCTCCATCAGGGCGTCCTGGTCGGGGGAAACCCATTGCCCGCCTATTTCCAGCACCGCCCCGTCGATGACACCGGTCCAGATCCTGCCGCCCACACGGTCTCGGGCTTCGAGAACGGCGACACTCAGTCCCGCGTTCCTCAATTCGTGAGCGGCGGTCAGGCCGGCAGCTCCCGCCCCGATAATGACGACGTCCTTTTCAATGTGTTCCATGTGATACCTCAAATCTGTAGGTCCAGCGCTGTGCGGAATGACTCCGTTGTAGATGCCTGGCAATATGTCCGCTGGGGTCCGGCGGGGCAGGGCAGAGAGCCTCGCGCCGCGGCCTCTGGTCCGCCGATATGAATGGCGCAAGGGGGCAGTTCCACCGGATTGTTGGTCTAACTGCGTTCGGTGCGCGGACGGAGAGGATGATTCGGCCGGTGAACCGGGTCTATTGGAACCCGGCACACCGGCGGCTTGTTGTGCTCTGGGGCTAACCGACGATGGCCGGGTCCAATTCTTCTTCGGCTGTGTCAAGGGACTCGGAAGAATCGATCGATGGCGGGGGGGAGAGCTTGTGGGCACCGTAGTAGAGGGCGCCGGCCAGGACCATGGTGATGAAGGGCGTAAGTTGCGAGACAACAGGAAAAGCCGTCTGCTCCGTAAGGATGATTCCAACGGTTGACGCCAGCAGCCAGGCGAGGGCGCCAAGGCTTACGGGTTTCAGACTGGCCGGGCGGATGTCCGGGACACGGTCCGTCTTCTTCCAGTTCAGGCCGATGTAGACCAGTGCGATGGCAACCCATGCCGTGACGAAGACTCCCTGCCAGGCCAGCGCTTTCAGCAGGTAGCTCAGGACGTCGGTGAGCATGAGCAGGAAGGTCAGGGCTCCGGTGACAATCACCCACACGTAGCGGGGCAGATTCAGGCGGAAGGCCCGGCTGGCGAAAGCGGAGAGATTCTCCGATGCCACGAAGTAGTTGGCAGTGTTGATGCGCGTCTGGGATACGAGGATGACCAGCAACCCGGCAAATCCCAGGGAGGAAATGAATGCCTGGACGACTCCGGTTTCGGATGCTTCAAGCCCCCATGCGCTCATGATGTAGATGCCGATGAGTCCGTTCAGGGCGAACGCGAAGGCGTAGAAGACCCAGCCAAAGGCGACGGTTCCGAGGAACTTTTCGTCTTTTTCCCGGCCGAGGCGTGCGTAGTCAAAGGTGTACATCATGAGGACGTAGACACCCATGTAGATCAGGTAGGAGGTCAGCCAGCCTGGCAGCGTGGACGCGGCAGCAGCGTGCCCGATCCAATCGCTCGGTACGCCTTTGAGGAGCGTTGCGGCTACGACGACAGCGATGAGGCCGGCGACATAGAACGGCAGCAGAAAGCCGTTGAGGCGGTCGAGCCAGTTCTGCACGCTGCCCACGGCCAGGGGGATCGCATAGATGACAACAATGCCATACCAGAGGACCATGCTGCCGCCGAAGAATTCGTGGAACGCGACGGCGATGATCGATCCTTCGAATACTGCGTAGTAGATGGCCGTGGCCGCGAGAATGAGGGAGGCGAGGGCGGAGCCGACCAGACCAAAAAGGGTCCGGGAGAACAGGCTCACGGTCAGTCCGGTCCGTGCCGCGTAGCGGGATAGGACGAGATTGATGGCGCCGTAGGTTGCGATGCTCAGCACCATGCCGATCACCGTGTTGAGGACACCGACTGCTCCTGCTGAAGCGACTGCGATGTAGAGCCAGAACATTGCGGAGAACAGTGCCCACCACGCCATTGTGACGGACCACTTGCCGACGCGCTTCGAAGCGGGCAAGACGTAATTTGAGTACGACAAAGTTTCACCTCTTAGGTGTGATCAAACTGACGGAACCGGCGGCGGAGACCGCCGGTTTTTTGCCTTGTTGACCCCTAGGCCAGCTGCAGACGGCCGAGGGTTCGGCCCGTGCCCTGGGCGTTTCGCTCAGGGTTACCGCAGCAACGGGGTCATTTGTCCGGGAGCATTTCGCGCCGACAGATCCATGTCTGCGCTAATGGGCGTTCCGCCAAGGCATACCGCCACCGGTTGTTGCCTCCAGCGCGACGGCAGCGGATTTTGGCCGCCGGGAGTCTGGATTGGCCGAGTAGGTACCACTGGAGATCACGAACAGGGACGGAACTCCTGGGGTTTCGAGGGATTTGATCGCGCCATGTTTGGGCTAACCTGGCCCGCCGCTGATGGAGGACCGTCCCTCGGAATCAGTGAAACACGGTCCGGTCGCATTGAGCGGAGTCGGCCGAAAAGATCATCCTTTCGGCCACGAAGAGATCATTCTTTTGGGTTTCCGAACGGCTGATGTGTCCCTCCTCACGCGGGGAAACAATTGAACATGCACCCGTTTGGACGACGTTCGCCGGGAACAGCCGGTCTGGCCCTTCCACGCCAGGCGTCGTCTACACATTCCCCAGGGATCAACGAAGCGACCGCGGGAGCGGGAGCCGCAAGAACAAAGAACAGAGGACATTGTGGCCTACAGAATTTCAGTTGACACCGGTGGTACGTTCACGGACGTTGTTATCACCGACCATGACGGAACCATCCACATCGGAAAGGCGCTGACGACGTACCTGCGTGCCTTCGATGGAATTGCCCAGGCCATCGAGCAGGTGGCGACCGAGCTTGGTGTCAGCACCTCAGCCCTTCTCGCGGACGCGTCGCACTTTGCCTATGGGACGACCCGGTCCACGAATGCCATCGTCGAACACAAGACTGCGCGTACTGCTTTTCTGACAACGGCAGGATTCCCGGACACCCTGTTGTTGCGCGAGGGCGGGAAGCTCGGTGGAGCGTTCTCCCAGCGCGAATTCAGCGCCCCCTACGTTCCCCGCTATCTGACTTTCGAGATCGATGAGCGTATCGACAGCAGCGGCGAAGTGTTCAGCCCCCTGGACGAGGCAAGCGTTTTGCGTGCCATCGACCAGTGTCGGATCCACAGTGTCGACGCGGTCGGGGTGAGCCTGCTGTGGTCCACCGTCAACGGTGAGAACGAGCTGCGTGTCGGGGAACTTCTGGACGAACACCTGCCGGGTATCCCCTACACCCTGAGCCACCAGCTGAACCCGGTACTGCGCGAGTACCGTCGCTCGTCTTCCACTGTGATCGACGCCTCGTTGAAGCCCCTGATGCAGAGCTTCCTCGGGGAACTCTCCGATGACCTCCGTGCCCACGGCTTTGCCGGGAAACTCCTGATATCCACAAGCTTTGGCGGTTCGTGGCCCGTCGACAAGATGATCGAGCGGCCGATCTACAGCGTCGGTTCCGGACCCTCGATGGCTCCGCTTACCGCCCTTCAGGCCGGCATCAATACGCTCAAGGACGCGGAACCGAACCTGTTGGTCTGCGACACCGGCGGAACCACCTTCGACGCCGGTCTGATCAGCAACGGCAACATCCACTACAGCGCGGACACCTGGCTAGGCCAGAAATGGACCGGTCACATCACTGGAACGAAGTCCGTCGACGTCCGCTCCATCGGCGCCGGCGGCGGTTCGATCATCAGCGTCGACGGCGGCGGACTCGTCCGCGTCGGTCCCGAGAGCGCCGGCGCTGACCCAGGGCCGGCGTGCTACGGCCGCGGAGGTACGCTCCCGACCATCACGGACGCAGCTTTGGTGCTGGGGTACTTTGACCCGCACGGTTTCATTGGAGGCAAGCTGCGGCTTGACGTTCCGGCGGCCCGCGAGGCACTGCGACCCGTGGCCGAGCGGCTCGGCGTCTCCATCGAGCAGGCTGCACGGGGCGCGCTGATCCTCGCAAGCCAGAACATCGTCTCCGCGGTCCGGGAAATGACGGTCTCGCAGGGCATCGACCCCCGGGAACTGTCCATCGTCGCAGGCGGCGGCGCGAGCGGAGTCAACATCATCCAGATCGCCCGCGAACTCGGCGTCCAGCAGGTCGTCCTGCCCATGACCGCCGGCGCGCTCTCGGCAGCAGGTGCGCTGAACGCGGACATCATCTCGGACTTCACCGTGAGTTCCTTCGCTTCGTCGCGGGACTTTGACATCGAATCCGTGAACCGTGCACTCGCGGCCGTTGAAGCGCAGGCCGATGCATTCATCGAAGACATCGCTTCCCTCGAACCGGTTACAGTGCGTAAATCGCTTAGCGTCGATGCCCGTTACCCGGGCCAGGTGTGGGAACTTGAAACACCCCTTCCCGGACTCCGGATCGAGAGCCATAACGACGTCCAGGCTTTGAATCAGGAGTTCCACCGGCAGCACCTGCGCGTCTTCGCCGTAAACGACCCCGCCGAGCAGATCGAATGCCTTGTCTGGAAGATGCGGGTCACCGCAGTGCTGGACAAACCATCCGTACCGGTCAAGAAGGGCGACGGCCGCCCTGCCGAACCGGTTCGGCACCGAACCGTGCTTTTCGCCGCCGCCGATGTGCCGGAGACGCCCGTGTACCAAGGCGAATCACTTGAAGCGGGCACAACGGTGTTCGGTCCCGCCATCATCTTCCTGGCCACCACGACGCTCGTCGTAGACCCGGGTGCCACCGTATTCGTCGCGACGAGCGGCGATTTCATCATCGATGCAGGAACCAACGACCAGGCCGCAGAGCTTGTCGCCGCCGAGGAGGCACACGCATGAAAACCGACCCCATTCTGATGGCCGTCATCTCCAACCGGTTCGACAGCATCGTGCGGGAAATGGAGAACACTCTGCTTCGCACAGGCCGCAGCGGGGTGCTGAACATGGCGCGGGACTTCTCTTGCGCCATCACAACCGGCGAGAACGAACTGCTCTCATCCGCAGAAGGCCTCCCGTGCCACATCTTCGGTGCGCACCTGATGACGGGCGCCATGACCGAGCTGCACGCTGATCTGGCGGACGGTGACGCGTTCCTGCACAACGACCCGTATCGCGGAAACTCTCACGCGGCCGACCACACGATCCTTGTGCCCGTGTTCTTCGAGGGCGAGCACATGTTCACGACCCTCGCCAAGGCCCATCAGGCCGACGCCGGCAACTCGGAGCCTTCAACCTACATGCCGTTCGCCAAGGACGTCTACCAGGAAGGGGCGATCGTCTTCCCGTGTGTCAGGGTCCAGAAGGACCGCCAGGATGTTGCCGACATTATCCGGATGTGCCGTTCGCGCATCCGTATCCCCGACCAGTGGTACGGCGACTACCTCGCCATGGTCGGGGCGGCGAGAGTCGCCGAAGCCAGGCTCAAGGAACTGTGCGAACGTTACGGGAAGGACATCGTCAAGCAGTTCATCAAAGACTGGATGGACTACTCGGAAGAGAAGATGGCGCAGGCCATTGCCAAGCTGCCCGCAGGGACGACCCTTGGCATAGGGAAGCACGATCCGATCGAAGGCATTCTTCCGGACGGCGTCGAGATCCGTGTAAAGATCACGGTCGACCCTGCCGGAGGGCGCGTCAAGCTGGACCTGACGGACAATATCGACTGTGTCCCGGCAGGCATCAACGAGTCTGAGGCCTGCACCGTAAGCAACGTGATGACAGGCGTGTTCAACTCGCTGGAATCCGGGATTCCTGCCAACTCCGGGTCCTTCCGCCGCATTGAGCTGCTGCTGCGCGACAACTGCATCGTCGGTCGCCCCCAGTTCCCGCACTCGACGTCGGTGGCGACCACCAACATCGGTGACCGCCTTACCGTCACCACGCAGAAAGCAATCGCCGACGCGTGGGACGGATTTGGGGCAGCAGAGGGAGCAACCGGCCTTGGCCCGGGTTTCTCCGTGGTCTCCGGCACCGACCGTCGACAGAACGACGCGGCTTTCGTCAACCAGGTCTTTCTGGGATCCCAGGGCGGACCGGCAAACCCCGACTTTGATGGTTGGGTCACCTATGGCCTCGCAGTCGCTGCCGGACTCATGTTCCGCGACAGCGTGGAGCTGTCGGAACTGAAGTATCCCTTCCGTGTGGGTGAACTGCGTATCCGCCAAGACTCCGAAGGCGCCGGGCGCAGGCGCGGGGCCCCCGGTGCCACGGTGCATTTCGGCCCGAAATGGGACCCCATGGAGGTCGCCTACGTAACTGACTGTGTCTCGTTCCCTCCGCGCGGTACACAAGGTGGCCTCCCAGCTGCTCGGAACATCCCGTTCAAACTGGACCGCGATGGCAAGGAAACCGAGATCCGGCCTCTGGGTACCATTACACTCCAGCCCGGCGAGGAAATCGGACAGCACTCCACCGGCGGTGGCGGCTACGGTCCGGCTTTCGAGCGCGAAACTGAACGCGTCAGGCAGGACGTTTTGTCCGGATTCGTCTCCTTCGAGCGGGCCCGGGAAGTGTACGGCGTGGCCTTCACCAATGAGCAGGCGACAGCTGAACTGCAGATCGATGCCGCTGAAACGTCCCGCCTGCGCGCACGCCACGCGTCGGCCTAACCAGGAAGCATAGGTGTCACGGGTGTCTGAACTGAACACCACAGGGTCAGGCACCCGTGGCATGCCCGTTAGCTGTGAAAGAATGTGGCCGTGAGCTCAAAAGAAGCCTCTGATCGGCTGAAAAGGGCCGCCTTCGATGCGGTGCCGCTCGCAACTGCCATCTTCCGCAAGGAGCGCGCCGACAGGCTGGTGTTTCTCGACGGGAACAGCGAGTTTGATGTACTGCTCCAGGAAAGTTCTAAAACGGACCAAGGCGCCGCGATCAGGCCAGGGGCAGCCCTTAGCAAACTGGTGGCCGCCTCTCTCTCCACGACGTCCGAGCCTCACACCGTTTCCGTCCAGCTAGGTGAACATCAGGGAGCCTTCCGGTTGAGGGGCAGGCCCTTCAGCGTGCCAGATGACCCGGCTGAATACGTGGTTGTCCAGCTCAGGGCGCTCACAGAGCAGGAGTCCACAGAGCATGATCTGCATTCGACGATCCGGCAGCTCAAGGACCTTCTGGACAACTCGACGGCCCTGATGTACACCAAGGACCTCAGCGGGCGGTACGTCATCGTCAACGACTATTTCGCCAGGCGCTTTGGCACGAGCGCGGAATCAATCATCGGCCTCACCGATCACGATCTCTTCGCCGGACCGATCGCCGATGTCTACCGCGATAACGACAACATGGTGATCAGAACCTGCGATTCCATTGAAGTCGAAGAACCGCTCGCGATAATAGGCGACCGGACCGACCCTGACGAGGACAGCCGCTGGCTCTCCATCAAGTTCCCCCTAATCGACGATGCGGGCCGCCCCTACGCGCTCGGTGCGATCTCCACCGACATCACCGACCGCAAACGCGCCGAGAGAGCGGCCCGCGACGCCATGCACGAGGCAGAACGCGCCAACCGATCGAAGAGTGAGTTCCTGTCCAGGATGAGCCACGAATTGCGCACACCGCTGAATGCCATCCTCGGCTTCGCCCAGCTGCTTCAGGACCTCCCGCTCAGCCCCAGGGCAGCCGAAAGCGCCGGCCACATCCTTGATGCCGGCAACCATCTGCTCTCCCTCGTCAACGACGTGCTTGACATCACCTGGATTGAAGCAGGAGCCCCCGGCATTGCCACGACCCCCGTGCGAGCCATCGAATCCATCCACCAGGCCCTCGAGCTCATGCGCCCGCTCGCGGCGGCCCAGGATATTGAAATCGCGAGCGACCTGCACGGTGCCCTGCACCGCTACATTCTGGCCGACACCCAACGGCTCCGGCAGGTTTTCCTGAACCTGCTCGGAAACGCCGTTAAGTTCAACAGGGCGCAGGGTGCGGTCCGCGTCTGGTGCGAACTCGCAGAGGGATCCCTTCGCTTCCTCATCACGGACACAGGCCCCGGCATGTCCGAAGACGACGTTCAACGGCTGTTCACGCCCTTCGTCCGGCTGGCCCAGGCCGCTGAGGTCGAAGGGTCGGGTCTGGGGCTGGCGCTTTCCAGGAAGCTGGTCGAGGAAATGGGCGGTGTCCTGGGCATCGAACACACGGCCCCGGGAGAAGGATCGACCTTCTTCGTTGAGATGCCGCTCGGGCCCGAACCGGAGGAAGAAGTCCCAGTACCGGAATCCGGGATCGGAACGGTCGTCATCCCCGGCGGGGCAGAGGCGACCATCCTGCATATCGAGGACACCTACGCCAATATCCGCTTGGTCGAGAACATCATTGCCGGGATGGGCGACCTCAACCTCGTCTCCGCGACCAGCGGCAGATCCGGAATCGCCCTCGCCCGCGAGATTTCCCCCCAGCTCATCCTGTTGGATGTGAACCTGGCTGACATGTCAGGCATTGAGGTCGTGAAGCAGCTGCAGCAGGACGAACGCACACGACGAATCCCCGTCATTGTCCTCTCGGCCGATGCAACGCCTGCCCGCATCGCAGAGCTGCGCGGCATCGGAATCCTGGACTACCTCACCAAGCCCTTTGAAATCCACCACTTCGCACGAACCATCCGCAGCGCTTTGGCGCTGCCATGAAGATCCTCACCGTCTTCATCGCCGACGACCACCCCGTGTACCGGGAAGGGCTGGCCCGAAACTGGGAGGCAGTACCGCAGATCAATGTCGTGGGATCCGCAGGAGACGGCAGAAGCGCACTGGCGGCCATCCGGAAGTTGAATCCCGACGTGGCAGTCATGGACCTGAAACTGCCCGAACTCGACGGCATGCAGGTCCTGGAACTGCTGTTCGCCGAAGGCTCGCCGACCCACATACTCGTGCTGACCGCCTACATGGACAGCACGACCGTCTACCGGGCCTTCGCCCACGGCGCACGAGGATTCCTCGAGAAAGCCGCATCCTTTGACGAGATCACCGACGCCGTCCTTCAGGTCGGCGCGGGCGGAACCGTCATCGCCGCCTTCGCCCAGGACCTTCTCGCCCGGGAACTCCGCACCCGCAAGGACACCCCGGAGAAGCCGGTTCTTTCCTCCCGGGAAGTCGAGATTCTCCGACTCGCAGCTGACGGGCACTCGGGCCAAAAAATCGCCAGCGAACTCCACATCTCCCTGGCGACCGTCAAGACCCACCTCCAGCACATCTACGACAAACTCGATGTCTCCGACCGTGCCTCCGCCGTCGCGCAAGCCATCCGCCGCGGCTTCCTGCGCTAACAATCACCGACCGCCATGCGCACGAAGCATCGTGAACTGCAAGTGGGCGTACTTGCATCCCACTTCAATGGACCTGGAACGGCGTCCACCGAGTTGGACCTGTGGACGTCCGTCGTAGCCAGTGCAGTCGACTTCTGACATTTCGTGCAGTTGTCTTCTGAAAATGACATTGTTGCCGCTGGGCTCAGGTTAGCAAGCGTGCACGAAACTCAATACAGGGCCGCGTTGTTCATTTTCCGGTTTCGTGCACGGTTGCGTGCAAAGGGCGCTGTCCGGGTTCCGCGAATTAGCGCGGAGTCGGGAAGCTTGCGTCGTCCGGCTTGACCCGTGCACGCAAACGACCGATTCCGTGCAAAGGCTGCCGGATCGAGCCATCCCTGAAACTAAGTCGGGCCCTTGGCTTGGATGTAGCATTTGTTCTTCTTAGACATCAGAGGGCTTCGCCTCCGGGGCGACCCGTTGCAACAAGGCGTTGTGCACCTTCTCCAGTGTGCTGCTACGTGCCTCGGCACTGGCGAGCTTCTTCTCCGCCTCCGCTGCCGCGCCGGCAGCAGCGCGTTCTGCTGCACGGGTGTCTTCCAGCTCAGTGCCCAGGGCGGCCAGCCGTTGCTCCAAAGCCTCCGCCGTGGACTGCAGAGCGGTGATGCGGGCCTGATGTTCGGCGGCCGCGGATTCCTTCTCCGCGGCTGCCTTGTCCAGGTCCGCCACCAGCTCGGCGATTTCCAGGTCTTTGTCCTTGCGTTCCTGCGCCCAGGCCGTCTCGACGGCGGCGTGCCGCTCGGAAGCCAGCGTAGAGGCGTCAGCCCAGCAGGCCGCGGCGAGCCGCGTGGCCTGTTCGAGCAGGGCCGGCGGCGTCGCTGCCACCTGTCCCCCGGCGGCGAGCTTCTCCTCTGACCATTCCTTCAGGTAGCGGGTAGCGTCCGCGTTGCTGACGCCGGCGGTAGCCCGGACCGTGGAGACGGTCGGGCGGCGCTCAGCGCTGATCTGCTCGGCGGCGGCAAAGACGCGGTCTTTCACACTCGTCGTCATGGCGGTTTCTCCCAAAAAAGTAGTAGGAGTAGTAACGATACTACTCCTACTACTACTTTTCAATGCTTTAGAATGGCGGCTCGGAGTCCGGGCCGCCGGCGCCGCTGGTCTGTGGTGTGGCCCAGGGGTCTTCCTGCGGCGCCGCTTGGCCTGTCGGCCCAGTGTTGCCCTGGTTGCCGAACCCACCAGCTCCTTGTCCCCCCTGGGCGGTGCTGCGCTGGGTGCGGTTGATTTTCGCTGTCTCGAATCCCGTG
>NZ_JBLYIE010000057.1:0-55696 GCF_048537125.1 Paenarthrobacter sp. PPS72
GGAGGAGCGGAGAGGGTGTGGGTGGGGTGTTCATGGTTGTTATTCTCGTCTTCCTGTGGTGGCATTTTATCTCCCCCCCCCAAACCCCACCCCCCCCCCCCCCCGGGGTGGTTCCCCCCCGCGTCTGCATTTATCCGAGGTGGATGTGGGGAGTGTCTTCGGTGCCGCTGAAGGTCTTGCGGTCGATCCTGATGAGGAGCAACGCAATCGGTGCTATCAGTATCGCCACACCGGCAGCCCACAGGAACACCAGTGAGTAGCCCGAGGTCAGCGCGGCCAGCGTCCCGCCACCCACCGCGGCGGTGGCTGCGGCTGCGATGGTGCTGAAGAGGGCGATGCCCAACGATCCACCGATCTGTTGTGACGCATTGACCAGTGCGCTCGCTACGCCGGCATCGTCCTTGTCCACTCCGAAAAGGGCCAGGTTCTGCATAGGAACGAAGACCATGCCCAGGCCGACGCCCATCAGCACCAGCGCGGGCAGCATGTTGACGGCGTACGTGCCCTCGGGTGTCACCTGGGTGAGCCACAGCATGGCTGCGGCCATGAAGACCGGGCCCAGGGCGCTGGGGATCCTCGCTCCCAGCTTGGGGAGGTTTTTCGCCACGAGGCCCGCGGTGACGATCAGCACCACCGTCATGGGCAGGGATGCGATGCCGGCCGCAAACGGTGCGAAGCCCAAGACGATCTGCAGGTAGAAATTGATGA
Organism: Paenarthrobacter sp. PPS72; assembly: GCF_048537125.1. Classification (GTDB taxonomy): domain Bacteria; phylum Actinomycetota; class Actinomycetes; order Actinomycetales; family Micrococcaceae; genus Arthrobacter; species Arthrobacter nitroguajacolicus_E. The sequence goes on from NZ_JBLYIE010000057.1 coordinate 709, forward strand.
ACAGGATTCCACCAATCAGTACCGCTCCCGCCAGGAATGATGCCAGGAAGGCTGCTGCCCGGTTGCGTTCCGTGGCGACGCGCAGCGGCAGTAGTGGGTTCTTGACCTTACGCTCGACGGCGACGAAAAGTACCAGCAGCAGCACACCCAGGGCAATGAATCCCCATGACTCAATAGCACTCCAGCCGTGTTCGGCATTGGCGAAGCCGTAAACCAGGGAGCCCAAGCCCAGTGCGGCAAGAACGACGCCGGGCCAGTCGTATTTGGTGGAACCCCCGGCTTTGCTTTCGCTCACCAAAGCCCAGACGCCCACGAGGGCGATGATGGCGATGGGGATGTTGACGAAGAAGCACCAGCGCCAGGAAACGAACTCGGTGAGGAAGCCGCCGAGCAAGACTCCTGCAGCCGCACCCACCCCGCTGATGGAGCCAAAGATGGCAAACGCGGTTCCGCGGTCCTTGCCGCCGGGAAAAGCAACGGTCAGGAGCGCCAGCGCCGCGGGTGCGAGCAGCGCTGCGAAGATGCCCTGGAGCGCACGTGCTCCGATCAGTTCCCAGGGCTGCTGTGCCAGTCCGCCGATCAGTGAGGCGATGGCGAAGCCTGCCGAGGCGGTGATGAAGGTCCGCTTCCGTCCCCAGAAGTCCGCGATGCGCCCGCCCAGCAGCAGGAATGCGCCGAAGACCAGGGCGTAGGCGGTGACCACCCACGCCCTGGTGGAGTCGCTGATGCCCATCTCCATCTGGAGGCGGGGAAGTGCGAGGTTCACGATGGTGCCGTCGAGGACAACCATGAACTGCGCCAAGGCCAGGAAGGGGAGGGCTCGCCACCCGATGCCCTTTTTGTTGTGCTGGCCTTGATTGCTGCCTTGGCCCAAAGAGTCCGGAGAGCCCGAAGTCCCGAGTAGTTGTGATGCCACGCGTCACCCATTCTGATAAGTAGTAATACTTATGAAAGTATAAGTACTTTGGCCGGCAGGTGTAAGCCGCAAGGGAGTGACGTTGGTCCTAGTGTTGTTCGGGTGCCTGCGGCTGAGGCTGATCCGGGGCGCGTTCCGGCACGCGTTCAGGCATACGTTCAGGTTCCGCGAGGATTGAAGCGAGCCGCTCCAAGGCAGGCAGGCTGGCCGCGATCTGCTCGCGTTCTTCGGGGGACAGGCGCTCGCTGGCTTTCGTCAGAGCATCAGCCCATGCGCCTTCGAGGAGCGATTTGATGCGTTTCGATTCGTCCGTGGGATGGAGGGAGACGTATCGCTTATCCGCGGCATCCTTGACCCGCGTCACCAGTCCGGCCGCCACGAGCTCGCGCAACTGGACACTGACATTGCTCAGTTGCCGCCCCAGGCGTGCGGCCACCTCGGCTACCGTAACTCCGGGGTGGCTTTCGATGACCCTGAGGATCTCAAGTACGCCGTTGGATATGGGGCGGAGGCCTGTTTCGTTGAGTGACTTACGGCGGATGTCAGACGAGATATCGATCATGCAGACGGCCAACGCCACATGGTTCACTGGCTTTTCTCCCATCCGTCAAGCATAGGTGGGTGCTGCAAGTCTACCGCGGAGTCGCGGCCATGGGCCGGTGCACCGCCTGACGATGCGCTAAGTATCGCTGTCCTGGCACCGGGGAGAGCGGTATAGTCGGCGCATGATCTCCCTGCGTCGATTTACTTGCCCCCGACCGGTCTCCGGTCGCGAGGGCTGTTTGGCGCGCGCCTAGGTCCTGGCACTGGAGTGAGTCGGGGGAGGAAGCCTCCACCCATTCCAATCCAAGGACCAGCAATGCCTATTTATCTCAGCCCTATAGAGCTACACGACGCCATGAGCATCCGGGACCTCTCCAACCCGCAGTTTAGGGGGCGGTCCGATTGCTAGGCTGGAGTCATGACCCGTCGCCTCGCCGCCCTGTCCGCCGTCCCCCTGATGTTGCTGCTCGTCGGCTGCGGAGCCGTGGAGGAAGCAGCCACAAACGCAGCCAGCGACGCCGCATCGAAGGTGGCTACGGCCGCCGCCGATGAAGTGACCAAGCAGGTCTGCGCCGTAGTCCAGGACGGATTGGTCAGCGTTCAGGACAAGCAGTTGCTGGCCGGCTTGGTTTCCACCGCGAGTGCTGCTGGCGTCCCCGCAGAAATCACGACGCCGTTGAACCGGATTGCGGAAGCAGGAGACGAGGTCCCGGCCGAGTCGGTTCAGGCGCTCAAGGATGCCTGCGCACCGTAACAGGAGTTCACCGGTCCGGGACGCATCAGCGGTCCAGGATGCCGGATGCCCCTGCAAACTATCCCACCTGTACTGAGCTAAATCCTTCTATACTAAGCAACCTTATGATATTTTCGGGTTGACTGGAATTGAGCAGACGGTTCCGGTCACGACAACCAGGATCTTGAGCCGTTTGCCAATAGAGGAGAACTCATGACATCCACCAACAGCCCCGCCCGAGCGCGATCAACCATCCAACGAGCAGCACAGATTGTGGGAGCAGTATTTCTCCTCGTTGGAGTGCTGGGATTCATCCCTGGAATCACCTCGAATTACGAGTCACTGTCCTTCGCGGGACATGATTCAGAAGCACTCTTGTTGGGAATCTTCCAAGTTTCCATCCTGCATAACATCGTGCACCTGCTCTTTGGTGTTGCAGGCATTCTCATGGCCCGTACGCCAGGACAGGCCCGCAACTACCTCATTGCTGGTGGCGCCGTGTACCTGGTGCTTTGGATCTACGGTCTGGTCATCGATCAGGAGTCCAGCGCGAACTTCGTGCCGGTCAACAATGCCGATAACTGGCTGCACCTCATTTTGAGCGTTGGCATGCTGGCGCTCGGCCTGGCGCTCAGCCGACGGACCACCACTACCCGTACGGGATCCGTTACTGGAAGGTGACAGGCGCCGCGTCTCCCGCCCTTGTTCGCCCCACTCACCGTTGTACGGGTTGTGCAGCAAACGAGTGCGGGTCTCGTAGCCAGGGCGGCGCACAAACGCTAGCGCCCGGCCAGCACTGTCCGTGTCCGCACTGTAATCGCAGCACCGAGTACCAGGGCCGCAGCAATGGCGGCCGCGATCGCCGTCGGGAATGATTCGGGTGCGTCGGCGCTTCGACCGACCGTAATCCACACGAGACCCCACGCAATGGCGGCTGCGAGGGCAAGTCGCCCGTGGCCCTTGATGGCCAACGCGATGCCCACCACCGCCACTACCACCAGAACAGCCACGGACCAGACTTCCGGACGCAACCCGAAGCCCCCAAACCCTGAGGCCTTCAAAGCAGCAGCGATGTTGGCGCACACGGCCACGCTGGTCCACCCGAAGTACAACCCGAGAGTTCCATCGACCACAACTGCCTCAACCCCTGAGGATGTCCGGCTCTGGCTGTAGCGGAGGAACGCCAACACCAGCGTCACCAGCAATGCCAGGATCACCAGGACGCTCAACGCAAGGAGGCCGGCCTGCACGGACAGAATCCACGCAGCATTGAGGATCATTGAGGCAGCAACTATCCACCCGAGCGAACGCTGCCGGGGATTGGAACGCTGTGACGGCAGCCATTGCCAGACCGTGAAAGCGGCAAGCCCGGCATAAACCACGGACCAGATGGAGAACGCGGGTGTGGCCGGGGCCAGAAGTGTTGAGTCGGCAGCCAACGCTCCGCCGGCTGCCTGGGCTATCGGCGTGCCACCGAAGACTCCGACGCCGATCATCGAACCAACAATGCAGACCACCAAGCTCACGGTGACCGCGATCTGCCGCTTCAAATCTGAGCTTCGAGTTGCCATTTGCTGAGCCTCTTTCCTTGTGGGATGTGCGGTGTCATGCATTCGCGCGGTACGTGACTTAGTATCAAAATGCTAGTGAAACGAGCTTTACGCTTATCGAAGGAACACCGGATGGACGCGGAAGGCCACGCAAAGGGCTATTGGTACGGCAAAGACCCAGGTCAGAAGGCCATTGCCATTGATGTCCTGAACGCGTTGCGGGATTACCGCGCCTCCGAGCAAGCGATGCGCCGCAGGACCCGTTCGTCCATGGGGATGGGTGAGAAAGACCTGCTGGCCCTGCGCTATTTGTTTGAAGCCGAGGCCGCAGGCAAAGTGATGAAACCGAAGGACCTGGGCGACAAACTCGGCATAACGTCGGCATCCATGACAACATTGATCGACCGTTTGGTGGAGTCCGGCCACATTCGACGTGAGCCCCATCCCACTGACCGCAGGGCTCTGATCCTGAAGGCAACTCCCGGCTCGGACCAGGAAGTGAGGCACACCCTGGGCGGGATGCACCGCCGGATGCTGGACGCTGCGTGTGCCTTGAGCCCGGACGAGTCGCAGGTGGTGGTGAACTTCCTGCAGCATATGCGCGAAGCGTTGGACACCATCGATGAGGAACCTGAGGCCCCCGAGCACACGCCGCCTTCATCACGTGAGCGTCCATTGCAGGATGAAAATGAGCGTCACCAGGAATCCTGAACCGTAGTTAAGCCAGATGAACCGTCGCCACGCCACATTGGTGCGCGCCGCCGTCGTATCCGTGACGTTCCAGTAAGGGGCGCAGTTGATGATGTACGGGACGGCGATGATGGCCGCGAGCGGCCCCGGCCACGGCGTTGCCAGCATCGCGAGGCCGGCAACAGTCCAGAGTCCGACGGCGAGCCTCACCGTCCGGTGGGCACCGATGACGGTTGCTATGGAGCCGATACCGGACTGCCGGTCGGGTTCGATGTCCTGGACGGCGCCGAAGGCGTGGGCTGCCATTCCCCACAGGAAGAATGCGGCCAGCAGGATCAGCAGACCGGGCGTCACGTTAGCGCCGGCCAGCGCCAACCCCACGACGGCGGGACTCACGAAGTGCGTGCTGGACGTCAGCGAGTCCAAGACCGGGCGTTCCTTGAAGCGAAGCCCGGCGACCGAGTAAGCCACCACGGCGAAGGCGCTGACGGTCAGGCTGATCCATGCGGCAGGCCCGCCCGCCGATGCCAACAGCAGCAGGAACGGAACGTTGGTGATAGCGGCGAGCCACAGCATGGGCCGGTGAAGATGCGGCTGGAGGAGCGCGCCTTCAATGCCGCCCTTGCGCGGGTTATTGAGGTCCGACTCGTAGTCGAAAACATCATTGATGCCGTACATGGCGAGGTTGTAGGGGATCAGGAAGTAAAACGTGCCCACGATCAACACCCAGTCGATTTCCCGGGTGGTGAGGAGCATGGCTGCGGCGAAGGGGTAGGCGGTGTTGATCCAGCTCACGGGTCGGGACGCGAGCAGGGCCTGGGGGACGAGGCGCTTGAGCTCAGGTGACGAACTGGACCCGGCACCCTTTCTCTTGCGTGTCAGCCACATCCACAGGCCAGGCAGCGCCACGACCCCCGCCAGCGGATAAGCGAAATCCTCGATCGGCGCCAAGCCAATTTTGACGCCGAGAATGTGTGAAGCGTCGTAGTGGAAGAGTTCCATTCCGATCATGACGGAGTCGAACACGGCTGTCAGGACCGCAAGGACCCCGAATGCAAGGCCCACAGCCTTCCAGTGTTTGCCGGCCTCGCCGGGCCGGGCGCCCCGATGCGCGAAGATCACGCCGGCAATGGCCGCCGCGGCGATGAAGGCGAGTGCGAGCCACAGGTACGTCATACGTTCTCACGCTCCCGCTGCTTCTCACTGCGAGCGGCGGGAATCCGGTCAAGCAGCCGCCGGGCTCCGGTATACAGGACCATGGTGCACAGCACCAGGAACAGCAGGAACACGGGTTCCTCGATGGGTAGTTCGGGTGCCAGCAGCAGCCCGGTGGCAATGGTCCCTTCGCCGCGCAGGAAAATCCCCAGGCCGATTCCGGCCACGTCCCAAGCAAGCAGGAACAGCACCCCGACGGCGGTCACGATTGCCGCTGCCTGTGCGTCCCGCCAGAAGAACAGGCGGAAACGGTGATCGAGCAGGAGCATGCAGGTGATGCCAAGCAACAAGGAGACCAAGTAGAGAACGCCCATCAGCCAATCCTGCTAGCAACAGGCCTCACAGTGGTAGGGCCGGTACTGTGATCGCCGCGGATCCGTTTCAGGACCAGTTCGGCACTGATGAGGCACATGGGCACGCCAACGCCCGGAGCTGTCGTGGCTCCGGCGTAGTAGAGGCCGCGAACACGCTTGGAGGCGTTCTGGGCACGGAACATGGCGCTCTGCCGGAGCGTGTGCGCAGGGCCCAGCATTCCTCCGCGCCAGGAGTTGTAATCGCGGGCGAAGTCGGCCGGTCCGATGGTGTGCCGAACCACCACGCGTTCGCGGAGATCCGGGATATTGGCCCACTGGGCGACCTGGTCGATGGCGGCGTCGGCGGTTTGTTCGATCAGCACATCGCCGCTGCCATCGGGCCCGCCGGCTCCCAGTGAGGGGTCGGCGGGGATGGGAACCAGGACGAACAGATTCTCGTGGTCCCGTGGTGCGACTCCGGCATCAGTGGCGCTGGGTTTGCAGACATAGATTGACGCGGGATCCGGAATGCTCGGATTGTCACCGAAAATCGAGGCGAAGTTTGCTTCCCAATCGCGGGTGAAGAACAGGGAGTGGTGAGGCAGGTCCGGCAGGGAGCCCTTCACGCCCAACATCACCAGGACTGCACCGGGCCCACTGGTGCGGCCCTGCCAGTACTTCTTGTTGTAGCTGCGGTCCCTGACGCCGAGGAGCTGTGTTTCGGTGTGGTGCAGGTCGGCGCCGGAGACCACTTGATCGGCAACGCTGTAGTGCTCCGCTCCCGAGTTGTCGCGCCACTTGACTCCGGTGACTTCCCGGCTGTCCTTGCCGGTAAGTCCTGCGGGAAGCTTCAGGCCGTCAAAACGCCCCGGTTTCTTGGTGTGCGTGGCTTCGCGGGTAGTGATCTTCAGGGCTTCGGCCCCTGTGTGGATCCTGACGCCGGCGTCGATGGCCAAGGCTTCCAGGCGTTCAACAAGGGCCCAAAAACCGCCCATGGGATACTGCACGCCGTCTCCCAGGTCCAAAGCACTCATCAGGTGGTACATGGCGGGAGCATCGGAAGGGCTGGTACCCAGGAAAACGGCCGGATAGCCAAGCACCTGCCGCAGCACCGGATGTTGGAACCGCCGGGAAACGTATTTATCCAAGGGCGTCAGGAGCAGCTGTGCGAGCTTCGGGAGGCTGCGCACAACCTCCGGCTGAAGCAGCGCCTGCAGTCTGGTGAACGGGTTGTAAAGGAAGAAACGTTCAGCCATCTCCGTAGTGTGCCGGGCGGAGGCGAGGTAGGTCTTGAGCTCCTTTGAGCTCCCGGGCTCCACGCGTTCGAAGGTCTCCAAAACCTGCTCGCTGCCGAGCGGGACGGTCAGCGGCTCCGGCCGCACGCCGTCGTGGTTTGGTTCGCTGAAGATACGGTACGCAGGGCTGAGCGTGCGCAGATCCAACTGTTCAGCGGTGCTGGTGCCTAGCAGGTTGAAGAAGTGATCAAAGACGCCGGGCATCAGGTACCAGGAGGGGCCCGTGTCCCAGCGGAAGCCGTCCCGCTCGAGGCTGCCGGCTCGGCCGCCCACCCGCTCGCGCTGTTCGAGGAGCTGGACCTCGTGTCCTTCGTGGGCGAGGAGTGCGGCGGTGGCAAGCCCAGCGATGCCACCGCCGATCACTACTGTCCGGGTCATCGGTGCAGCTCCATCCATGTTGAGGCGACGGCGCGGGCCGCGAGCCCGGCTTTCACGGCGTCCGGTACGCGTACCCGGGAGCGGTAGAGATCATCCACGGTGGTGTGTTCGATCCTGTCCGTGAGTGCCTGGAACAACGCCAACGCACTCCGGACAGCGGCCCGGGCATCACGCGGCAGCATGGGAATGACGGCGCTGGCATCGGCCAGTTGCGCTCGGATGGTGTTGACCCACTCCATGCGGTCGCGGTCCTCAAGATGGTCCGAGGTCCCAAGGTAGCTGCGGCCCAGGCGGGTGGTGTCATCGGCCAGGTCCCTGAGGAAGTTGATGTTCTGGAAAGCAGCGCCCAACCTGCTGGCACCGTGTTCCAAAGCCGCGGCGTCGCCGTCGCGGATGTTTTCGTCCCGCATGAAGACGCGCAGGCACATCAACCCCACCACCTCGGCGGAACCGTGGACGTAGCCGTCGTGCGCGTCGGCGTCGAAGCGGAGGGGAGTATCCGCAGCGGGGTCGGGAAACGCACTGTGCTCGAGAAACTCAGTGCGCTCGCCGAGGTCCATGCGCATGGAGGCAAAGAACGGATCGATCAGCGAGGCGTCGATCCCGGCGGTTCGGGCCGTCTGGGCGAAGGCGTGGATGATGAGGTCGCTGCTGTAGCCGAGTTTGACGGCCCGGTGTGTCTCATCAATGAAGTGCGTCAGGGCGTCGCACTGCTGCTGGTAGCTCAGGCCGGCTTCCGCCGTCACTCCGTCCACGAGTTCGTCGGCCACCCGCACCAGGGCATAGATGTTGCGGACGTGCTGGCGGTGCCTGGGTCCCAGCAGCCGGCAAGCCAATCCAAAAGAGGTGGAGTAGGCGGAGATGACCTGGTTGGCGGCGCGTTCGGCCGTCCGGGTGAAATGCTTGAACGAGGTATCTGTGGCGACGCTCATGATTGCCGTCCTTCAAGCTGTCCTGCGAGGTCAAGCAGGACGTTGCGCACGCCCGCCGGAATGGTGGTGGTCAGCTGACTGTTGAATGCCTGCATTTGTTCTTCGATGAGGCCTTGGACGAAGGCTTCGGCCCCGCAAGCGCTGAGATGCCGCCGGACATGCGCGCCGTCGTCGACGCTGAGCTCAGGTTTTCCGAAGAAGGACTCGATGTCCGGCCAGGCGTTTGTGGTCCGTGCATGGGCGATGATGGCCGTTTCCTTGCCCTCGCGTAGGTCCGAAAAGGGATCCTTGCCGTGGCGGCGAGGATCCCCGAAAGTGGACAGGAGGTCGTCTTGGAGTTGGAAGGCGAGCCCCAGATGCCTGCCGGCTGTTGCGAGCGCATTCTCGACGGCGAAGTCGGCACCAGCCAGCGCAGCGGCGGCACGTAGCGGGAGTTCGAAGGTATATGTGGCGGTTTTGTAGCCACACATCACCAGGATCGTCCGGAGGTCCGGGGCAATGACGCCGTCGCCAAGTCCCACATCCAGCTGTTCACCGGCCACGGTCTCGTTGATGGTGTGTTCCAGGAGGTCGAGTAACCGCAGCCGCAGCTCGTGGGGGAGATCCGCCCGGGCAAAGGACTGGTGCGTCGCAGCGAGGAGCATGTCGCCCATCAGGATTCCGCCGGTTTGAGCCCAGTGGAGGTCGCTTCCGGCGCGGGTTCCGTCAGTGCCGTCCCTGCGGGCGGTTTCGCTGGCTTCGGCGAGGAGGGAGCCGATCAGGTTCGGGTGTCCGCGGCGGACGAGGTCGCCGTCGATCACGTCATCGTGCAGCAGGAAGGCATAGTGCAGGAGTTCGATGGCGGCGGCGATGCTGATGGCGGTCTCGCGCCGTCGTGTTTCCGCAGGACCATGTTCATGATGGCGCTGGCGGAGTGCGTCGTATGCTTCCATGAGCAGCAGCGGCCGGACGAACTTGCCGCCCAGGACATTCTTGCCTGCGAGCGCCCATAACCGGGCGAAATCGGCACCGTAGGCCGTTGCGGCGCTGGCTCTCTTGCCGATGAGTCCGCTTAGTTCGTTTTCGATCGCGGAGCAGAGGTCCGTGCGGCTGCGGACGGCGCTTGAGGTGATGGTCATGCTTCAGCGCCAGCTTGGAGCGGCAAGGCGTTCGCCTCGAGGAGCTCCGGGAATTGGAGTCCGAGCCAGGGGCTGAAAGCGGACGGCGTGTGCTGCAATGCATCCGCGAGGAGTGCCGGCGAAATCCAAGCCCAGTCCGCCACTTCGGAGGGATTCGGTTTCAGTGCCCCCGTGATGCGCGCTATGTACACGGGGCAAATCTCATTCTCGACGATCCCCCTTGGATCTACCGCCCTGTAACGGAAGTGGGGGAGGACCAGTTCGATCATGGTGGCGTCCACTCCAAGTTCGAACCGGGCGCGCCTGAGCACGGCATCCTCGAACTCTTCACCGGGCCCCGGGTGCCCGCAGAAGCTGTTGGTCCAGACTCCGGGCCACGTTTTCTTCTCGGGTGAACGGCGGGTCAGGAGGACTTCCCCGGCATCGTTGAGGAGGTAACAGGAAAAGGCCAGGTGGAGGGGCGTGTCCAGTGTGTGGACATCCGCTTTGGGAGCCTCCCCAATGGGCATTCCGGCGTCGTCAAGGAGGACCACCATCTCTGTCGCGTTCATGTTGCGCCTTCCTCCACACCCTTGTTTCTGTCCAAGACTTGAATATTGCTAGACAAGCTAGAAGAAAGGCTACCATGTAGGAAGTTAGGTGTAACATACCAATCATGTCCAGTCCTGAAGAGATACCTGAAGAAGCCGGGACTCCGGTTTCCGCTGGCATCTACGACTTGGACGCCAACGATCCCCATCAGGAACTTGTGGATCGATCCGGCCTCTCAGAAGCCGATGTCCAGCAAATAAGCCACCTGATGGCAGCGTTGGGAAGACTGCGCGACGCCGAACAGCGGCTTTCCGACGCTTCACTCCGGTACATGAAACTCAATCAGTCCGACATGCGTGCCCTGCACTATCTGATTGTCTGTGCCAACCATGGCGTGATTGCCACCCCCGGTGCAATAGCCTCCCGGCTCAATATTTCGACGGCGTCAACCACCAAGCTGCTCGACCGGCTGGAACGCGCCGGCCATGTGACCCGACATGCCCACCCCTCCGACCGCCGCGCACTCGCCATTGCGATTACTCCCGAAACGCACCGGGCCGCCATGAGAACTGTTGGGCGGCAGCAGGCCAATCGGTTCCTCGCGGCGGTCAGGCTCAGCCCTTCCGAGCGGGAATCGGTGATTCGGTTCCTTGATGACATGGCACAGGAAATTGAAGTTTCCAATGAAGCCTGGGCCGGTTCAGGGACGTAGCCCGGTTCAGGGAGCTAGGCCCGGTTCGGGGAGCTGGGCCCGGCGCTATACCCGGTGACGCGCTAGTACAGGAAGATCGGCAACCAGTCCCGGTTGTGCGCATGCACCAGCGCGAGGAACAGCACCAAGTCGAAGAGCAAGTGCACGGACACCACGTATGAGAACGATTTGGTGAGCTTGAAGGTGTAGGCCTGCAGCAACGCGAACGGGAACGTCAAGAGCGGACCCCACGACTGGTAGCCGATCTCCCAGAGGAATGATGAAAAAACCACCGCTTGCAGGAGGTTGGCCAGCCAGTCCGGAAAGTGTTGGCGCAGCAAGGTGAAGGTGGTGCAGATGAAAAACAGTTCATCCCAGATTCCCACGGCGTTAACACCCAGGAAGAGCCGCCAGAAGATCTCGGGATCGGAAGCGTCCGGCCAGTTTTGGTAGGCTCCCGTTCCGATCAGGTACACCGGCAGGATGAAGTACCCGAGGGCAACGACGCCGATCAGGTACAGCTTCGCTGCCAAAGGCCATTTGCGGCCTGTGTTGACGGGAAACCTGATGATGTCTTCGCGGTAGGCGAACCGTGACACCAGCCAGGGCACCAGCACAGCCAATGCCAGGGCGCCGCCCATGAGGGCCATGTGCTCTGTGCTGAGGTCGGCGTTGAGGGGTACCAAGCTGATGATGGTCACGCCGGCCGCGATCAACGCAAGGTGTCGCATTAGCCGGTGGTCGATGAAGGCGGCCGTCGCCACGCTTGCAACCAGCAAGCCATAGCCGAGCAGCCCATTGCCCAGCACAAAGAGCGGCACGCCGGACAGGGAAAGCAATGCCGCGGGCAGAAGCTTCCAACTGAGTGCGGTCCTGGGTGATTCCGTTGAAATGGATGTCACCCCTCCAGCATGCCAGGGCATGACGGCCCATGACATGTTTTCCGTCGTCAGGATGTCATCGTTGTACCTCGGGTGCTCTCATTCCTCTGTAAGATTCGTGACAGGGCCCACACCCTTTGGTGGAGGCCATGTAATGGCTGGCTTGGCCAGTGGGGGACACACAAAGGAATAATTAATGGCTCAAGACGCGGGCTCTTTTAAACCGGAAAGCGGCAGCTCACCGAAGGACGGCGCTGCGGCGAATAACGCTGCGGCCTTGCCTGCCGGCGAAGACCTGACCATGCGGGAGCAGGTGCTGGACATTATCGAATCCATCCTGGCTGATAACGATGCCCGGAGCGAAAGCGCACGGAAGAACCTTCGCGCGTTGCTCGATGCCCGTCCCGACGATCCCGAGCGTGCGTTGTTGGAGCACCTCCTCAAGACCCGCAAGACGCCTGGCTCAGCGGTCAAGGTTCCGGTTCAGCGTGAACCGGCCAGCCTGCACCTGGAGTCTCCGGATACGGCCCGGACCGTGTCGGTCCCTGTCAGCCACGAAGTCCGCGAAGGCATCCAGTCGATCCTCGCGGACAAGCTCCTGCTCACAGCCTTCCAGCCTGTCCATGCGCTGCCTGGCGGCGAGGTGGTGGGCGTGGAGGCGCTGACCAGGTTCGTCGGCGAGGATGGGGCCGGAGCCGATGTGTGGTTCAACGAGGCTGCGGCGGCCGGCTTGGGCACGGAGCTTGAGATCGCGGCACTTCATTGCGCACTGACGGCCGCACACGATGTCCCGGACAACATGTCCGTGGCGTTGAACCTCACCCCTGCAACGTCCAGCGACCCTCGTGTGCGGAACCTGCTGGCCGCGGCGGCGCTGGCCCCGGACAGGATCATTGTTGAACTGACGGGCAGCTTGGAATCCGTGGAGGGACAAACCGGCGACGACGGCCTGGGGCCCCTGCGCGCCCTCGGCTTGCGGCTGGCCATCAGTGCGTCCGGAGCGGCTTTGGTTTCCATGGAGCGGATTGAACAACTGCGCCCGGACATCATCAAGCTGGATCGCCACTTGATTGAAGGAATCGAAAGCAGCGACGGCCAAAAAAGCCGGGCCAGGGCCATCGTGGAGCTTGCGCGGGAGATCGGCGCGGACATCATCGCAGAAGGCATCGAAACAGCTGCAGAGCTTGATGAGGTCACCGCGCTGAAGGTCACGGCAGCGCAGGGATACCTCCTGGGGCGCCCCTCCGTCCACCCCCTGGATTGGTCGGCATGGAGCATCCGCGCGCAGACCGAAGCCCAGCCCGCAGGCTAGGCAACTGCCGGGCATTTGGGTGACTCGCGTAAAGTAGCATGCGGGGGTTTTTCGGTCCCATGAAAATTGGGGATTGCTGAGGCAAGGACCCACCTAGCCAGGAAGTTCTTCGTTGATGGACAGTTTCTTCAGTATGCTCGCGGAAATTCGCGGTAAAACAATCCCAGCGAGGTTGGCGTCAGGCATGAACTCCCCGCGAGGCCTCTTGTGGGGCTTCGTGGTGATTCACCTGGTGTTCCTGGTCTTTGGGGCCATTCTCTCGTTGCGTGGCGAAGCCTTCAGCGACACCTTTATCTACCGTGAATGGGCCCTGGCGGGATTCGATGAAGCGAACCTGACCGGAGGACCGAGCCCTTGGGTCTACCCCATTCTGGCCCTGATTCCCATGGGCTTGGCAGCAGTGGCCGGTCCTGGCCCTTTCTTCTTCCTGTGGGTCTTGCTCACGACGCTCCTTAACGGCTGGGCGGTGCTCAAGCTCACCGACCGCGGACGTCGGCAGGAAGCAATCCCGGCCGCTTGGTGGTGGCTGGTCTTCGTCTTCCTCATGGGCTGGTTGGGCTTCGCCCGCGTTGACGGACTGACTGCCCCCATTGTCCTGGTGGCCCTGGTTTACGGCGTCACGCGGCCCTTCGTCGCATCTGTCCTGCTGAGCGTCGCCACCTGGGTGAAGGTATGGCCTGCTGCTGTCATGCTGGCCCTGTTCGCTGTGGTCAGGAAACGCCTGCATGTTGTTGCGGCAGGAATTGCGACGACGGCGGTAGTGATCGGGTTGGCTGCGGCAGTTGGTGCCGTCCCCAAGTTGCTGAACTTCCTGACGCAACAGGGTGACCGTGGAATGCAGCTCGAAGCGACCTTCACCACCCCCTGGTTGTGGTTGTCGGTCCTTGGGGTGGGGGATTCCCGCATGTACATGAACACGGACATCAACTCCATGCAGGTGGACGGACCCGGCACTGCGTTCATGTCGGTGCTGATGCAGCCGCTCCTGCTGCTGGCAGCGGCCGCCGTCGCTGGTTTGACCTTCTGGGCCTTGCACCAAGGCAAGCTCAACGGCGGGGTGGACCGGACGGAACTTCTGCTTTCAGGAGCCCTCACGCTGGTCACCGCCTTCATCGTTTTCAACAAGGTTGGGTCGCCGCAGTTCATGGTGTGGCTCGCGCCTGCCGTAGCTGTGGGACTGGCGCACAACTGGAAAGAGTGGCGCGTTCCGGCCACCATGCTGATAGTGATCGCGGTTGCCACCTACTTCATCTACCCGCTCTTCTACGATGCCTTGAGCCACAACAATCCTTGGATGGCCCTGGTCCTCACCATCCGTAACGTCCTGCTGGTGGTCCTCTTCTTCTGGTCGGCTCGTCGCCTGTATTCGCTGGGCCGTAAGCCCTCCATGGTCACCGCGCCAGCGGGCAAGGAGCACTAAGATTTCCGCGACGTTCTTCGACCAGCTGGTCCGTATCCGCAGCCGTGTCCTGCCTCCCGCAGCAGTGGCGTGGTTCGCCCGCCCCTCCAGCGTGTGGTGGGGATTCGCCGTGGTCCATTTCTACTTCCTGTGCTGGATGGCGTCCTTCTTCCTCAGCGGCAACACCTTCAGTGACACTGAGCAATACCGTCAGTGGGCCATGGAGGGCTATAACCCGGAAAACCTCACCGGAAAGATCAGCCCCTGGGTTTATCCGGTGCTGGCCCAGATTCCCATCTTCCTGGCGGGCATAGCCGGTCCGGAGCTGTACTTGTTGGTGTGGACCCTGATGATCACGGCCCTCAACGCGCTGGGCCTTTGGTACCTGACGCGTGGCCCACGGCGGTTCACGGGGATTGCGCCCGCATGGTGGTGGCTGTTCTTCACCCTTTTCATGGGCTACCTCAGCTTTGCCCGCGTTGAAGGCATCACCACCTCCATTGTGTTGATCGCCTTGATTTGCGCCGCCCAAAGGCCGGTTGTTGCCTCCGTCCTGCTGAGCATCGCAACGTGGATCAAAGTATGGCCCGCAGCGGTGCTGGTGCCCATCATCATCGCTTCCCGCAACCGGCTGCAGATGATTGCTGCCGGGGTGGGCGTCACCGCCGTCGTAGGTTTCGGAACCTACCTCGCTGGCGGCTTCAGCCACATCCTGGACTTCCTGATCAACCAGGGGGAGCGCGGTATGCAGCTGGAAGCCACCTTCTCCACGCCCTGGGTGTGGCTGAGTGTCTTCAACATCGCCGGATCCAAGATGGCCGACAACACAGCCATCAACTCCACGGAGGTCTATGGGCCGGGTGCCGAAATTGCGGCCTTCCTGATGCAGCCGCTGCTGATCGTTGCAGCGATCGCAGCCGCCATCCTCCTGGTCCGTGCACTCAAGCGCGGAGCGGAGCGCGAGGAACTGTTCCTCGAAGGTGCCTTGATGATGACAACGGCGTTCATCGTGTTCAACAAGGTGGGCTCGCCGCAGTTCATCATCTGGCTGTCACCGGTGATCATCGCGGGACTGACGCACGACTGGAACCGTTGGAAGGTACCGGCCGCCCTGCTGATGGGGATCGCCATGACCACTTTCGTGATCTATCCGCTGTTCTACACCCCGCTCATCCACGCCCACCCCGTCATGGCCGCTGTGCTGACCACCCGGAATGTCCTGCTGGTGGTACTGCTGTGGTGGTCCGTGAAGCGGACTGTTGAATTGGGGCGGCGCGTGCCTGTCAGTCCGAGGGCGCTTTAGCGGATAGTCGGAGGACGGTGGAGCAGGCGACGGTCGGTCTGCCCCACCCAGCGCGACAGCTTGCCTTGGACCAGCAGCCTGCGGGTATGTATATCCAGGAACACCAGGTAGAACGCGAACAGCAGCGCGATGGCAAAGGCCAGTGAGGACAGGTCCACGGAGACTTCCACGAAGGACCACACTGACAACTGGTCTTGCGCACCAAACACCACAAAGAATGTCACGCCGACGTAAAGGCACCGCATCTGCCAGTCGTCCCGAATCCCTGTTACGGCCAGGAAGGGGACGAACCAGAGGATGTACCAAGGCTGGATGATGGGGGAGAGCAGCACCATGGCGGCGAACGCAAGGGCCATGCGCCGCACCACACGGGAATGGTCTCCCCGGAACATCAGCACGAGGACCAGGGCCACGGCGCCCCACTTCATGACCGCTCGAAGGATGTCCGCCATCGCATTGCCTGGCAGCCCCAGGGCGTTACCGAGGAACTCGATCTGCTGGCCAAGGAATCCCGACGGCGAGTAGCCGGTGAACCCCGGGGTGGGGTCCGTGATGGCCCACGCCCAGCCCAGGCCCAGGCCGTAAGGGAGGCCGCTGATCACCAGAATGGCGAAACTGATGCTCGCGGTGGCGGCCCAGATTCCAAACTTCCGCGGCCAAGACGCCCCGGCACCGGCCCACATCAGCCCAATGAAGGGCAGGAGCAAAACGGTGGCCGGTTTGATTCCGATGGAAAGTGTTACCAGCAGGATGCCCAGTAACGGCCGCTTGGTGGCTGCGAAGTAGGTTCCTGCAACGGCGAAGCCCACCATGATGGCGTCATTGTGGGCGCTGGCTACGAAGCTGATCAGGAAGAGCGGGTTGGCCACGGCGATCCAGAGCGCCCGGGCACCGTTGATCCCGTGAAGCTCTGCGAGTTTGGGGACGTACACAACGCACAACAGCACCCCGCCGGCGGCCAGGAGCCGGAACAGCAGCACTGAGACGTCAGGCTGGGCGCCCGTAATGGCCACCACGGCGTGGGCCATCCACAGGAAGTAGGGTCCGTACGGAGTCCGGGCTTCCGCCCAAGCCGGGTCCGCACCCAAGGCGAACCAGTTGTTCAAAGCCGAGATGCCGACGTCGTAAGGGTCTTGGCCCTCCATCATCAGCCTGCCCTGGCCTATATACGCGTAGACGTCACGCGAATAGACGGGCACGGCGAACAGCAAAGGAAGGGACCAGGCTGCGATCGCGGCGACGATCGGTTTGAGGGAGTTGCCCTCCCAACTGCCCATTCGTTGGCCCAGCCTCAGCCAGGACCGAACCAGCAACATTGCGCCAACTGTCAAGAGGACAGCGGAGATCGTGACGCCCCAACCCTCAGTGCGCAGGGCGATGACTATGGGGTGCCGGATCATCGGGGATCCGTTGGCGATCCATCCGATGCCAATGGACCCGGCAAACATGAACAGCGAACCAAGGAACCCCTGCAAAATGGCCGGGTAAGCTACGGGCTTTGTCGCAGGAACTGTTGGTTGCGGGGCCTTCGTAGCAGTGGAGGAAGGCGGGTCGGTGGCTGCTGAAGTGCCGGGACGCGGACTGGGGGTACTACCTGCCGTCATGACTGGTCGGTTCCCCCACTCACGGTATGGCGCTCCTAAGAAATAAACGCGGATTGATGCCGAAGAGCTTGTACTTGCGGCAAGTGAAATTTTAGCGTCGATCCTGCCAACACCACTACAGGCGCGGCAAAGGGTGACGGACTCCATAGCCACGCCATGTAATAGCCGGGGGCTTCATCCCCGTTCCGGGCTATTACGGGGGTCTTGGCCTATATATGCCCCGGGAGGCATACTCGCTCCGAAGACGGGGCCGGGCTCCGGCCGCTTAGGGTGCCGGCCGTCGTCGGCGTTTCGCTGCGTCAAGCGCCGCACAACCCATGGGAAGAGATGCTCCCTGGCCCAAATGATGTCGCCCACCCGCGCCTCACGCCAACTGCGCTCGGGTAAGGGTTTGGGTGTCAAAGGCTCCAGAGTGTGCGGGACGTTAAGGGTATCGAGAACCATCATGGCGATGGTGTGTTGACCAAGCGGGGAGAAGTGAAGCCTGTCCGGATCCCACATCCGGGGGTCCGTGAGTTGGCGCAGTGCCCAGAGATCGGCGATCACGGCGTCATGGCGGGCGGCGACCACCCGGATGTTCTCGTTGTAGATGGCTACCTTCCCCCGGGTGCGGCCCAGCACCGGGGTTGCGCCCCAGTCCGGGCCTGTAAACAGCACGATGGTGGCGCCGGTGGATGCCAGTTTTTCCACTGCCGCATCCAGCTCGAGGGCAAGCTTGTCCGGATCACTCCTATGGAAGAGCACGTCATTACCGCCGCCGTTAAGGGTGATCAGATCAGGTTGCAGCTCGATTGCCGGCTCCACCTGCTCTTCGAGAATCTGGTGAAGCAGCTTTCCGCTGATGGCCAGGTTGGCGTAGGCGAAATCCTCGTGCCCGGCGCTCAATTCTTCGGCGACCCGGTCCGCCCAGCCGCGGAGGCCGCCGGGGCTCCGCGGCTCGGGATCGCCCAAGCCCTCAGTGAACGAGTCGCCCAACGCCACATAGCGGCTCCACGGGTGCAGGCCAGCCCGGAAGCTACCGGAACCACCCTGCGCGCTGGCACCGGGAGCGTTCATGCCTCCATAGTGCGCTTACTGAACGCCGAGCACCATGGGTGGTGTTCGGATGCCCGTTTTGGTTGTCACTCCCATCGCCTACCATGGCAAACACCGTCGAAGGAGAAAATATATGGGCGCCATGGATGAGCTGGTCAATCCCACTGTGGTCACCCAACTGCAATCCATACTCGTGGGCGTTGAGCCCGGCCTCGAACTGCCAACGCTGGAGCGCTCACGTAACTCCCTTGACGGACAACGCCTCCGGCAGCGGGTTGACATTGTCAGGGATGCGCTCCTCCAGGACCTGCCGGCAGGCTACCTCGCTGTTCAGGAGATCGTGCTCGATGCTCTTGATGACCCTCGCTTTGCGGGCTGGATGCTCTGGCCAGTCACCGAAGTCGTGACCGGCAGGGCACTACAATCCGGGTCGCTCACCCACTTTGATGCCGCTCTTACGGTCCTGTCCCGCCTGACGAGCAGGTTAACGGGAGAGTTCGCTGTCCGTGACCTCATAGCCGCCCGGCCGGAACGAGCCATCGCCACAATGCAAACCTGGACGAATCACGACGACGAAAACGTCCGCCGGCTCGCTACCGAGGGCTCCCGCGCCTACTTGCCGTGGGCCAAGAGAAGCTCACATCCCGCCGGATTCTCCCGGGTGAGACCGTCACCGTCGCAAAGGCACACTCCTTCCGCCCGATAACAACCCGTACCTACTACCCGGGCCAGCATTACGTGGTAGTCCAGGCAAATGGCGTCGCGTCGGCGCCTGCCCACTTCGTCGTTAACAAGAGCGAGCCCAGCTAGACCCACCTTCCGCCGCAGGTCCTCACGTGCTTCAGGTGCCCATCAGCCGCTGCATCTGCTCGCCCGCATCACTACCCGGCGCTGGCGTATAGACAACGATATGGAGGTCCGGCCTGTCCGAGGGTGAAACCTGGTGATGCTCAAGCTGCAGCACGCCAACCGCCGGGTGGTGGAACTGGCGCTCGCGTGATTCGAAGCCCAGGATGTCGTATCGGTCCCAGCTTTCCTGGAACTCCGGACTGGATTCCTTGAGCCGATCCACCTGGTACGCCACGTCCGGATCGCCAAGCCGTTGCCCGGTTTCGGCCCTGAACTCCGCCAAAAAGCGCTTGCTCGTGACGTCCCAGTCCGGAAGTAGGTCGCGGATGTAGGGGTCTGTGAAGACCAACCACAACAGGTTCCTGTCGGCGGCGTCGAACGTTCCGATGTTGGGGTACAGCGCCTCGTATGCGCGATTCCAGCCGGCTATGCCCCAGTCGGGGGAGAGCGCGTAGGAAGGGTTCGGGTCCAAGGCATCCAAGAGCCGCTGCACGTGAGCCGGCGCATCTGCCGCTACGGGGCCCTTGGGGAGCGCGGACGAGTACCCGCCCAGGGAGAGAACGTAGCTCAGGCCTGTATCGGACAAATGCAGGGCCCGCGCTATGGACTCAAGGACCTGCCGCGACGGACTGATGTCCCGGCCCTGCTCAAGCCACGTGTACCACGTGACGCTGACCCCGGAGAGGAAGGCGATCTCCTCCCGGCGGAGGCCGCGCTCGCGGGAACGCCCTACAGGTGGCAACCCGTAATCCGAACGCAGGGCCTGGTTGCGGCGGGTTCTGAGGAAGAGTCCCAGTTCCTTACGCCTCTCGTCTTTCACGGACTCAACACTATTACTCTGGTACTTTCACTACTAGTAGCAGCACCGTCTTCCGCCGTGCGTAGAAGAACAGCAGGATGGTACCTATGCCTGCACTTCGCTCCAGAACAGTTACCCACGGCCGCAACATGGCCGGAGCCCGCGCACTGCTGCGCGCCTCCGGCGTCGCGAACACAGATATCGGCAAGCCGATCATCGCCGTGGCCAACTCCTTCACCGAATTCGTCCCCGGCCACACCCACCTCGCCCCCGTGGGCCGGATCGTCTCCGACGCGATTCTTGCCGCGGGCGCTGTCCCGCGCGAATTCAACACCATCGCCGTGGATGACGGAATCGCCATGGGCCACTCGGGCATGCTCTACTCCCTGCCATCCCGTGACCTGATCGCCGACTCCGTTGAGTACATGGTCAACGCACACTGCGCCGACGCCCTGGTTTGCATCTCCAACTGCGACAAAATCACCCCCGGCATGCTCATGGCAGCGCTGCGCCTGAACATCCCCGTGGTATTCGTCTCCGGTGGTCCCATGGAAGCCGGCCGCGTGACCCTGACTGACGGTTCCGTGCGCTCCCTGGACCTGGTGAACGCGATTGCCGACGCCGTGGACGAGTCCATCTCCGATGAAGACATCAACCTCATCGAAGAGAACGCCTGCCCCACCTGTGGCTCCTGCTCCGGTATGTTCACCGCCAACTCCATGAACTGCCTTGCCGAGGCCATCGGCCTGGCCCTGCCGGGCAACGGCTCCGTGCTCGCGACCCACACCGCCCGCAAGGCGCTGTATGAGAAGGCCGGGGCCACCGTCGTCGAGCTCGTCAAGCGTTATTACGACGGCGACGACGAGTCCGTTCTGCCGCGCTCCATCGCCACTGCCGAGGCTTTTGACAACGCCATGGCACTGGACATCTCCATGGGCGGCTCCACCAACACCATCCTGCACCTGCTGGCAGCAGCCCAGGAAGCGGGCGTGGATTACGGCCTGGCCGAGATGGACGCCAAGTCCCGCCAGGTGCCCTGCCTGGCCAAAGTGGCCCCGAACGTCGCCGGGGACAAGAGCTACTACATGGAGGATGTGCACCGCGCCGGCGGCATTCCCGCCTTGCTGGGTGAGCTGAACCGCGGCGGCCTCCTGCACAAGAACGTCCACTCGGTGCACTCCAACGATCTTGATGGTTGGCTGGACGACTGGGACATCCGCGGCGGCAAGGCTACTGAGGAAGCGCAGGCACTCTGGCACGCCGCTCCCGGCGGCGTCCGCTCCTCCACGGCGTTCTCCCAGTCGAATCAGTGGACCTCCTTGGACACCGATGCCGAGGGTGGCTGCATCCGTTCCGTGGAACACGCATACTCCAAGGATGGTGGCCTGGCCGTGTTGCACGGCAACGTCGCCGTGGACGGAGCCGTGGTCAAGACCGCAGGCGTGGACGAGTCCATCTGGATTTTCGAAGGCCCCGCAGTCGTGTGCGAATCGCAGGACGAAGCCGTGGAAAAGATCCTGAACAAGTCCATCAAGGAAGGCGACGTGGTGGTCATCCGCTACGAAGGCCCCAGAGGCGGCCCGGGCATGCAGGAAATGCTCTACCCAACCTCGTTCCTCAAGGGCCGCGGCCTGGGCAAGAAGTGCGCCCTCATCACGGACGGCCGCTTCTCCGGCGGCACCTCCGGCTTGTCGATCGGCCACATTTCCCCGGAGGCTGCCTCCGGCGGCGCCATCGCCCTGGTGGAGGACGGAGACATCATCAGCATCGACATCACGCAGCGTTCCCTCCAGTTGCAGGTGTCGGACGAGATCCTCGCTGAACGACGCGAAAAACTCGAAGTCAACGGCGGCTACAAGCCGAAGGACCGCGAACGCCACGTTTCTCCGGCGCTGCGGGCTTACGCTGCGATGGCCCTATCCGCTGACAAGGGCGCCGTGCGTGACGTCTCGCTGGTGGAAAACCTCTAGGGCGCCTGCTTGCCTTGAGAGCTCCGCGGCCGCGATTCGCCTTCCGCGTACGTGTCCAGCAACGTCCGTGCGTGCTCACCGTCACTGCCTTCTTCAGCCAGTGCGGCGCGCATGCCCTTCAACTTCTCTGCTCCGGCAGGGAAGGGTGGGAGCAGCGGGATGTTTGGATCGGTGAGGACTTCGATGACTGCAGGGCGATCCACCGAAAACGCGTAGTCCCAAGCGTCGCCGAGCTTGGCGGGGTCCTCCACCCGGATCCCCGCCAAGCCCAGCAGCTCAGCATAGGCCGCGTAAGGGAAGTCCGGGATTTCCTGGCTGGCAGGGAAGCGCGGTTCGGCCTCCGTTTCACGCTGTTCCCAGGAGACTTCGGCGAGGTCGCGGTTGTTGAAGACACAGACGACGAACCTGGGATCCGCCCAATCGCGCCAACGGTGGGCCACCGTGATCAGTTCAGCCACGCCCAGCATCTGCATGCCGCCATCGCCGGCGAAGGCCACAAGCGGCCGGCCGGGATGGGCAAGTTTCGCCGCCAGCCCGTAAGGGATGGCACAACCCATGCTGGCGAGCGTGCCGCTCAGGTGCGCGGGGACTCCGGGCGGAAGAGTCAACTGGCGCGCGTACCAGTAAACACAGCTGCCGACGTCGATACTCAACTGGGCGTCGCCGGGGAGCCTGCCGTTGAGCTCGCGGACCACCAGTTCCGGATTGACGGGCTCGGCGGGGACGTTGGCCCGTTCCCCTGAAAGGCGACGCCACGCGCGGACCTGGGTTTCGACGTCGGAACGCCACTGGGTGCGTGATGGCTGGTTCCGTGATTCGAGGCGATTACCGAGCGCGGTCAGTGTCTCTGCTGCGTCACCCACCAACCCGACCTCCACCGGGTAGCGGTTGGCGATCTTGCGGCCATCGATGTCGATTTGGACGGCCTTGGCGGTGCCGGGCTTGGGGTAGAACTCGGTCCAGGGGTCGTTGGAGCCGATGATCAGCAGGGTGTCGCAATTTTCCAGCAAGTATGCGCTGGCGGTGGTGCCCAGGTGGCCCATGGTTCCCGCCGCGAAGGGGAGTGTCTCGTCCACGTAGGGCTTGCCGAGCAGGCTGGTGGTGATTCCGGCGTTCAGCTGTTCTGCCAGTGCCACTACTTCCTGTTGGGCTCCGCGGGCGCCTTGGCCAACGAACAACGCTATCCGTTCACCTTTGGAGAGGATGTCCGCTGCGGCGTCGAGTTCTTTCTCGCGCGGCATGACCCGTGCCGGATGCCAGAGGGGAGCGGTGACCACAATTCCGTGTTCGTGCTCAAGCTCCGGGGCGTCCGCGGTCTGGATGTCGTGGGGCACGATCACGACGCACGGTGATTTGGTTTCGAGGGCTGTGCGGAAGGCGCGGTCGATCAGCATGGGGACCTGCTCGGGAGAACTGGCAAGCTGGGCGAACTGTGCGGCCACGTCCTTGAACAGGGTCAACAGGTCGATTTCCTGCATGTAGGCCGAGCCCAGGACCGTGGTGCTCTGCTGCCCGATGATCGCCACTACCGGAACGCTGTCCATCTTGGCGTCGTAGAGGCCATTGAGCAGATGGACGGCCCCGGGGCCTTGGGTGGAGGTCACGACGCCGACGCCTCCGGTGTATTTGCCGTGGCCCACGGCCATGAAAGCCGCTGCTTCCTCGTGCCGGGCCTGGACGAATTCGATCCTGTCCTCGGAGCGCCGGAGGGCGCCCATAAAGCCGTTGATGCCATCGCCGCTGTATCCGAACACCCTGTCCACGCCCCAGGCTTCGAGGCGTTCCACGATGAGATCTGAAACTGTTCGCTGAGTCATGCCATGGCTCCTCTAGTCAGTAGGTAGGGGTACCGTCCCGCAACCATGGTAAGCATGCTTATTTATCAGGAGGCGTTAGTGCGGGATCTCCAGCTGTCCGCTCAAAGGGCGGCGTCGACGCCAAGGTCTTCGAGTGCCCATGACAGGATGCGCAACTCGAAGGGGTGCCGTTCCTGAATTTCAAAGACGTAGGCGTCGAGCTCGAACGCGGGGGCATTTCCACCATGGGCCCAGTATCTGATCCAGAGGTCTTCAAGATCGATGGTCCGGCTCCGTATGAGGTTCCGTGCTGTTCCTCGTGGATCTTCCATGGCAGTTTTTCCCGGTGGTGGCGGCGGGTCGCTCGATCTGAAATGATCAGGTTACTTACTGTTGAACTGTATCTTCTGCTCGGTTTCCGGGGCAATGGGTGACGGGAAGCCGAAGTGTTCCTACCATTAGGCTCATGGAACCCACCGGAAGTGCTGAACACATCAGAAGCCTGCACGAGCTGGTGGTCGGTAGTTCCGACATCCACGGAATTCTCAATGGCGTGACCAGCTTCGCCTGCGACGCCATGAGCAAGGTGGCCGGTGAAAACATCGACTGCGCCCTGACGTTACGCCGGCGCAAACGAACCGCCACTGTTGCGGGCAGCAGTGAGAGGGCTGTTTATCTGGACAAGATTGAACAGGAGCTCAAACAGGGCCCTTGCCTGGAAGCCTTGGACCTTGGCCGGCCGGTCCTGCTGGCAGACGTTGCCACCGATACCAACTGGCCGTTATACAGCCGGGCCTTGGAAGCTGAAGGTGTCGGCAGCGCCTTGGGCGTACCCATGGACCTCGGAGAGACATCTGAAGCGGTCATCAACTTCTTCGCCCCCACGGCCGGAACTTTCACCGATGTTGTCATGGCTGAAGCTGCCGCTTTCGCCGACGTGGCCGGCAGTACCTTGCGCCTGGCCATCAGGATCGAAACCGTGGAGCAGCTCAACGCGGATCTGAAGACGGCAATGTCCTCCAGGACGGTCATTGACCTTGCCTGCGGCGTCATCATGGCCCAGAACCGTTGCGGCCAGGATGAGGCGTTCAGTGTGTTGACCAAAGCTTCAAGCCATCGAAACCAAAAACTTCATGCGGTCGCCTCGGAGATCATTGCCAACCTCAGCGGCAGTAGTGACAATCAGCTGCGATTTGACGACTGACTGAGCGAAACCACCGATTAGCTGAACGCGGTGCGGAAGGCGGCCAGGGCGGCGTCGCCTGCTTGAATGCCGGGTCCGCCTACAGCTCCCGCCTCCATACCGACCACTCCGGTGAATCCGGTGTCCCGGAGAGCCTTGGCGATTGCAGGGTAGTTGATCTCTCCGGTGCCCGGCTCGAATCTCCCCGGAACGTCAGCCACTTGGATTTCGCCGATGAAGGGCCGGGCCGCGCGGACCAGCTCAATCAGGTTCCCTTCGCCAATCTGCGCATGGTACAGATCCAGCATCATCTTCACCTTGGGGTGATTTGCGGCCTGCACCAGCGCGAGGGTGTCCTTGGCCCGGGCAAGTGGAATGCCCGGGTGGTCGAGAACCGTGTTGAGGTTTTCCAAGGCAAACGTGATGCCGTGCTTTTCGCCAAGTTCGCCCAACTTCTCCAAAGTGCGGAGCCCGGTCAGCCACATCTGACCGGTGGGCCGTTGGGTTGGCCGGACTGCGCGGCCACCCTCGCCAAGTTCGGCGGGATGAACCACCATGCGCTCCACCCCGAGCTGCAGTGCTGTGGGAATCAGCTTCTCAGCCGAGGCCAGGACTTCGTGGGCGCTATCGGGATCGATCACGCTGCCGCCAAAGTAGCCACTCATGGAGGAGAATGTGGCTCCGGTGGCTGCGAGGCCGTCAATATCGCGGCCCCGGGTGTCCCACAACTCAACTTCAAACCCTTGATCCTTGATGCGGCGCACGCGGTCCAGCAGCGGAAGCTCGCCGTAGACCATCTCAGCGCACACGGCCAAGCGGAAACTCATGCTCCAGGCTCCTGCAAGCGAGTTGCGCCCTGCATTCCAGGCTCAGCGGGCCTAAGCTCCGCGATCGAGGAAAGCTCCACTGGCTGTCCGGTTTCGGCTGACTGGCGGGCAGCCAACGCCACGGCCAAGGCATTGCGGGCATCCACCCCGCCAGGAGCTGCAATCCCGGGTGCGGTTGCCGCCGTCGCAGATCCTCCAGGGATGCCGCGACGTGCGCTGACGTCGTCCGCGAAGTGCGCGAGCTCCGCCGTGTAAGCGTCATGGAAAAGGTGAATGTTCAGGCGGTGGGTGTCCGATTCGATCCCTGCGGCGGTATAGCTCGTGGCTGAGGTTGCTTGGACGCTGCCCGCGGTGACCATTCCCGCGGAGCCGAAGACTTCACCGCGGACATCGTAGCCGTAAAGCGCATTAAAGTTGGCTTCCGCTACAGCAATGGCGCCGTTGCTGTAGGTAACGGTCACCACCGCTGTGTCCAGGAGCCCACCGGCTTTGGCTTCAGGCGCCACCAAGGCGTCCGCCACCGCATGCACCCTGATCGGAACCGCGCCGGGATTCAACCAGTTCAGGGTATCGAAATCGTGAATGAGGGTTTCAGTGAAGATCGTGCCGGGGGCGATGCGTTCAGGGTTGCCGATCCCTGCTTCAGTCCCGGGGTCCCGGGTTAGGGACCGGAGCAGTTGGGGAACGCCCACGGCGCCGTTGTCGATCAGCTTCCGCGCGGCCGCGAAGTCGGCGGAATAGCGCCGATTAAAGCCCAAGCGAAGCACGACGCCGGCACGCGTCGCCGCATCGATGGCGGAATCGAGTTCCTCAATGGTTCGCCCGCCGGGCTTCTCGCAGAAGACGTCCTTGCCTGCCCTGGCTGCTGCCTCGATCAGCTCTGCATGGAAGCGCATGGGGGCCGCAATCAGCACGGCGTCTACCTCCGGATCGGCCAGGACGTCCGCGACGTCCGTGCTGATCTTGCTCACGCCCAGTTGGCTGGCGAGTGCTTCGAGGGACGGCAGGACGGGGTCGGTCAGTGCTTCCAACTTTGCGTTGGGAAGGCGTTTCGCAATTGATTCAGCGTGGAATGTGCCGATCCAGCCGGTGCCTATCACGGCGATTCGAACCGGCTGATTCATAGTGGCGGGGTGCTGAAGGTAGGTCATGTACTGCTCCTCAAGGCGGGCTCTAGATCGTTCTAGTTTCCAATGCTCGCATGCGGGAGTGGGTGCCGTCTAGATCGATCTAGTTATCTTGTTTGCTGGCCGCCGTGGGCAAGGTAGCGGCTGCGCGGGTGGATCTGGTGATGTGGAGTGCCAACTGAGCCAACGGTGCCAGCGCCAAAAGGAGGAGGACGCTGGCCGCTGCGGCCACGCCCGTAAGGAAGACCAGGCCCGCCATGACCAGAAGGTAGGTGTCCGGCGCCTCGGCCATGGACAGGGCGGCAGGTGACGTAAGTACGTTGAGGGGATTCATGTTTTGCTCCTGCGGGCATCCGGTGCCTGTTTTTCCGGCTACTTGGAAGTGTTCGGAAGGGCCCAATCGTGTCGGAAAAAATAATCCTCGAAACCCCGCGTCACGTTTCCGCAGGTCAGAGCACATATTGAGTGCCCATGTCGTTGAACTGCGTACTGCGCCGTTGCCCTTTTCGGCTGCGTTGTGGTTCATCGGCGGAGTTAGCAGTGGCGGGTGTGGCGGGTTCTGGGGCCCGCCCGGGGCGCCGTCACTGCGTAAACCGGGCTAGTGCGGTCGGTCGTCTGAGTCGCGACCGACCGCACGATCCGGTGATGGGCTGTGTTGTGAGCGCAATCAACCCTAGACTGTGCCCCATGGCGCACACCCAGCCCCGAACCTTCCGCGCTCTCTTCCCGATCCTCGTTGCTGCAGCCTTCTTGGCCGGCTGTGGCGGTATCGGCACCACGAGTCCGTTTGTTGGTGAATGGGGTGACGCCAAGGACACCAAGCAGCCTTCCCTGAACCTCGCCTCGGACGGCAAGGCAACTGGCACGGATGGTTGCAATCGGTTGATGGGCTCCTGGAAAGAGGATGGAAAAACCATCACATTCGGCGGGTTCAGTTCCACGCGGATGGCCTGCGAAAGCGTTGACACGTGGCTTTCCAATGCTTCAACCGCGAAGATTCAGGAAGACGGGAAGCTAGCGGTGTTCGGCCAGGACGGATCCCAAATCGGAACTCTGTCCGGAAGCAGCTAGCCACGTAGCTGACAGGATTATCCGGCTTTAGATCGTTCTATAGAATGACTCGGAACGAAGGAGAGCCATGACCGGGAAACGGCCCACGCTAATGGATGTGGCTGAGGCCGCGGGTGTTTCCCGCGCCCTCGTTTCAATTGTGATGCGCGGCGCTCCGGGAGCCTCCGAAGCTACCCGCCTCAAAGTCCAGGAAGCGGCGCGCCACCTTGGGTACCGTCCCGACAGTCGCGCACGGCTCCTCCGCAGTAACCGGACCCGTCTCCTGGGGGTCAGTTTCTCCACCGCCCACCCCTTTCACGCTGAACTTGTTGACGCTGCCTATGCCGGAGCCGCCCTTCGCGGCTATGACATCGCCCTGAGTGCCGTGGCCAACGGAAGGCCCGAAGCGCGGGCCGTTGAATCGCTTCTGGACCTCGGGTGTGAGGCCCTGATCATGATTTCCCCAAGTCTGGCTGAGCATGAATTGGCCGCGTACGCCATACGATTACCCGTGGTCAGTTTGCTCCGCGACGACGTCGGCCACACCTTGGATTCAGTCAGCAGTGACGATCAAGCGGGCATGCGCATCGCCGTGGAGCACCTTTCCTCGCTGGGACACCGGCGGATAGCGCACGTTGATGGCGGAGACGCCGTCTCAGGGCCGCAGCGCCGCGAAGCCTTCCGCACCGAGATGGCGCGCCGCGGGCTGGAGAGCCGCATTGTCCCCGGTGGCGCTACGGAGGAAGACGGGCAGCGCGCCGGCCGCGAATTGCAGGAGGACCTGCCCACCGCCGTCGTGGCCTTCAATGACCGTTGTGCCTTGGGCGTTTGGGAAAGTTTCAGGGCCGCAGGCCTCCGCGTGCCTGACGATGTGTCCGTCCTGGGTTACGACGATAGCCAGTTCGCCCGTCTCAGCTACGTTCAGTTGTCCTCGATCAGCCAGGACGCCCCCCTCCTGGCGCGCGTTGCCGTTGATCGTGCCGTGGATCGTCTGGAGGGCTCGACGCCGGCAGCGCACGTCGTGCGAACACCGCACCTGGTAGTCAGAAATACCACTGGCCTGGCGTCGTCAGGCGCCAGCTGAGTTTCCGTGGCCCGATCCTTGTGTTCGTCGGCGGCACCCAGGATTACTTATACGGAGTCGGGCTGCGCGTCTGCAGATTCTGAGTCCACGTTGTTGGAGGTCAAGGGGTTCTCAATTTCATCCGTCATCATGCGTGCCGCGAAGAGCGCCATGAAGGCCATGATGGGGCACACCAGACCGGCGACGAAGAAGATGAGCCAGATAGGAACCACCTCAGCCAAAGGTCCGGCGAGGGCCACGGACACCGGCATAAGGGCCAACGAAACGAAGAAGTCCAAGCTCGATATCCTGCCCAGCAAATGCCGTGGCACCCGACGTTGCAGGAGCGTTCCCCAGATGACCATGCCCACTCCCTCGGTGGCACCGAAGACCAGCATGGCGGCACCGAGCATCCAGAAGCTGTCCATGAACCCGATCGCCGCCACAGGCAGGCTTCCCAGGCCCCACGTCACCACCATCACCGTCAGGTATCGCCGGGGAAGACGGAACGTTGCCGTGGCCAGCGCGGCAGCGGCACTTCCCACCCCCATGACTGCCAGCAGGAAGCCGAACGTCCTCGAGTCACCACCCAGCTGATCCCGGACCACAAACGGCAGCAGGACTTCTATTGGTCCGATCAGGAACAGCACGGACAGGCATGCCCAAATCAGTGTCCACAGAAGCCAGGGTGTGCGGATCGTGTAACTGAATCCCTCCCGGAGATCCTTGACCAGGGACGAATTCGCCGGCGCCTCACTCGATGCGGAAGTGTCCGGCCCCAGCCCTTGGTGACTCAGGAAATTCACGATCCCGAACGCCAGCAAGTGGCAGACGGCAACCCCGGCCACAGCGTGCGCCGGGGAGAGCGCTGCTACCAATACTCCCGCAAGGGCAGGGCCGGCCGCCTGCTGCAAAACGGGCCTGACTGTGCCTTCCAATCCGTTCGCTGCCAAAAGATCGTCCGCAGGCAGGATACGCGGCAGTATTGCCGAGTACGCAGGAAAGAAGAATGCCTGGCCCACACCCAGAATGAAAGCGCCGATGGCCAGGTGCCACAGTTGAAGGACGTTGAACATGGCCAGCGCTGTGATGGTGGCAATGACTGCCAGGTTGGCGCCCTCCACTGCGATAATCAGGAACCGCTGCGGAAACCTAGACCTGCGCCATGACACTGTGGCAGAGGCGTGGGTGCCGTGATTGGCGTACCGGTGGTTGGTGCCGTGGTTGGCGTCCCGGTGACCCGAACGAAGTCGGGGAGGAAGCTAAGTTATGAAGCGCCCGACGGCGGGGCGTCGTCGTCGTCGATGTCCGGACCTTCCGCAGGGTCTTGGCTATGCAAGCCGGTATCGTGCGAAACCCAGCCTTCCGTTTCACCCTCTGCCGGGGCGTCGGTGTGGTGCCGGATGACATGCTCGGTCTTGTCTGTCGCTTTCATGGGGGATGCTCTCTGTCCTGGCGTGGACTGCTTCCGTGAGTGCATCCCAGTCTACGCCGCAGGACGGCGGTTTTGGCGTCCGCTCTGCGCGGAAAACTGTCCACATAAGCCCATGAACAGCCCTCGCCAGGTGAGGGCGTGGCATAGGCTGAAGCCAGCAGTTCCCCGTGAAACGACTAACTGCCAAGGAGAGGTGAAGATGCCCAAGCGCCCCAACCCGGCGGTGAAGATCGCCCAGGAAACAGCCCACAACGCAGTCTTTGACGCCGAGGGCAATGCCAAGCCCGGAGTGCACAATGTGCTGCTGAAGGCCGTCGAAGTCCAGCGACCCTTGGTCCTGGCCAACCTTCGCCGGCTCCAACGCAGGTACCCCCATGATTCACCGGCACAGCTTGCCGCCAAACTTGAGCGCCACTACCTGCTGGCCATCTCCGGCGGTGGTGCTGCGGTGGGCGCTACCGCCGTCGTGCCTGGTATTGGAACCGCGGCGTCCCTGGGACTTTCCGCGCTCGCAACAGTGGGCTTCCTGGAGACCACTGCACTCTATGCTTCGTCCCTGGCGGAGCTCCACGGCATCCGGCTGACAGACCCTGTGCGTGCGCAAACCATGGTTATGGCCATCATGCTGGGAGAAGAAGGCACGTCCATGTTGGGCGCCCTGAGCGGTCAATCGCTGGGTCGCGGCAAAGGTGTGACCAACGCGTGGGGCCGGACGCTCACCAAGAAGATTCCCGGAAGCGGCTTCGGGGTCATCCGTGACTCAATCCAGCGCGCGTTCCTGAAGAACCTCCTGAAACGGCAAGGGACCGCGTTCCTCGGCCGTGCCCTGCCGTTCGGTGTGGGCGCCGTAGTAGGTGGAGCAGGAAACCTGATGATGGGCCGTGCCGTGGTGTCCACTGCCAAGGATGCGTTCGGACCCCTGCCGGATACCATCCCTGGCGAGTTGCTCCCCAACGCACCAAAGAACGTCTTGAACAACACAACCCTGGAAGGCGGTAGCGGTGGATCTGAACGCTGACCTGGGGGAGTCTTTCGGCTCCTGGACCATGGGAGACGACGCCTCGATGTTCCGCATCGTGAGCAGCGCCAACGTGGCCTGCGGCTTCCACGCCGGAGACCCCCTCACCATGCTGGACAGCTGCCGGGCGGCGTTCGAACTGGATGTCCGCGTCGGTGCCCATGTTGGGTACAGGGACCTGGCGGGCTTTGGCCGACGCTCCCTGGACATGACGTTCGACGAACTCTTTGGCGATGTTCTCTACCAATTAGGCGCCCTGGACGGCATGGCCCACGCGGTGGGAGCTTCGGTGGATTACGTGAAGCCCCACGGTGCGCTTTACAACAGGATTGTCCGGGACGCTGAGCAGGCCGAAGCCGTAGTGGCTGCTGTCCATGCTTACGATCCCGGGCTGCCGGTCCTGGGTTTGCCCGGATCAGCGTGGCTGACACTCGCCGAAGAATCCGGGCACCCTGTGTTCCGCGAAGCGTTCGTGGACAGGGCCTACCTGCCCGACGGAACACTGGTACCGCGAACGCAGGAAGGTGCTGTGCTGCATGACCCGGACGCCGTCGTGGCCCAGGCCGTCCGGCTTGCAACGCGCAAGGAAGTGCTGGCCATAGACGGAACCGTCGTTCCGGTGCAGGCGGAATCGCTGTGCATCCACGGTGATACGCCCGGTGCGGTCAACATGGCAGCTGCCGTTCGGGAGGGCCTTGAACAGGCCGGCGTCCAGATTGAAGCCTTCGCGTAACTCTGTCTCTGGGGAGGCCCTATGGGTGCGGTAGTGGTGGAGCCGGGTTCGGCCACGCTGGTTCTCGATCCTGGGCAAGTACTGGACCGCGCGTCCATGCACTTGGCAAATGCCCTCCTGGGTAACCCTGGCTCTGCAGCCGGACTTGAAGTGCTGTTGGGCGGGCTGAAGCTCAGGTTCGTGACGGGCTCGGCAGTGGCTGTCACCGGTGCCGAAGGCATGGTGACCCTCAACGGCAACGAGCTGCCCTTCAATAAGGCTGTACGGGTGGCGCCCGGCGCAGTGCTTGAGCTCGGCCCTGCCCTGTTTGGGCTTCGATACTACGTGGGGGTCCAAGGCGGAATTTCGGCACAGGCGGAGCCTTTGCAGGCTGGTGCGGCTCTGACATTCGGGCGGTCGCAAGCCCACGCATTCCCGGAGGCAACCCAGCCAGCCCGGCGAGCTTTGGACCCGGAACGTCCTGTGGTTGCCAGGGTTTCGCGCGGGCCCCGGACCCGGAATTACGACGCCGGGACGTGGCTTCGATTGACCAGTGAACCGTGGATTCTCTCGCCGGAGTCGGACCGGGCAGGCGCGCGGCTGGCGGGCCGGCCGCTTGACGTAGATGCGCCCTCCGAGGTTGCTGCAACTGAAGAACACCAGCCCCAACGGCTGATATCAGGCTCTGTCCTGTTGCCGCCGTCGGGCCTTCCGGTTATCGCTTTGGCAGGCCACCCGGACACTGCCCACTCGCCGGTGATCGCAATGGTCCGGGACGAGGACCTGGACTTGATCGGTCAAGCACGGCCTGGCCAAATGGTGCACCTGCTGGGCTGATCAGGAGAAGAGATTTACGCTGTACACCCGCATCCGTCCCTGAGCTACGTTCTCCCTTTCCCGGTCTGAAAGCATGTCGCCCGCTGCCAGGACGCCGCGTTCTTCCCCTCATAGCTTCTGCGCCAACATGACCAGGATGCCGCTGGGGCCGCGAAGATACGTCAGCTTGTAAATGTCCTGGTAGTTCGCCACGCCACGGAGCGGATGGCACCCGTGTTTTGCGGCAATCTGAAGGGCCTGGTCGATGTCGTCCACCGAAAAGGCCACCCGGTGCATGCCGATCTCGTTGGGAAGGGTCGGATTGGTTTCGATCGCGTCAGGGTGGAGGTATTCGAAAAGTTCGAGTTGGCCGTTGCCGTCCGGGGTTTGGAGCACCGCAATTTTCGCGTGGTTGCCATCCAGCCCTACCGCGGTGTCGGCCCACTCGCCGCTGACAGTGTCCCGGCCCACCACGGTGAGGCCGAGATCCGTGAAGAAGGCGATTGTTTCTTCGAGATCCCGGACCGCAATACCGACGTTTTCAAGTTTGATTGGCATGCGTTGAAGTTACCAAGGCCCACTGGATAGCTCCAGGGTCCCGTTACCCAAACAGCAGATGCGCCACAGTGAAGATCGCCAGCCCGGCCAGGGCACCCACCACGGTTCCGTTGATACGGATGTACTGCAGGTCCTTACCCACCTGAAGTTCGATCTTCTTCGAGGTTTCCTCGGCATCCCAGCGGGCTACGGTATCGGAGATCACGCCAGCGATGTCTGAACGGTATGTATTCACCAGATACCCGGCTGCGTCGCCAATCCAGGCGTTGACCTTGCCGGCCAGTTCGTCGTCGTTGACTAGGCGCGCTCCGAAGTCCCGGACGGCGCTCTTGAAACGCTGGCTCAGTTCGCTGTCGGGATCGTCGACGGCGTTGAGCAGCGCGGTCTTCACCGTTCCCCACGTGCGGGATGCCAGTTCCCGAACTTCGGGGTCGCCGAGAATCTGGGCCTTGATGGATTCGGCGCGCTCGAT
Source organism: Paenarthrobacter sp. PPS72 (assembly GCF_048537125.1). Lineage (GTDB taxonomy): Bacteria > Actinomycetota > Actinomycetes > Actinomycetales > Micrococcaceae > Arthrobacter > Arthrobacter nitroguajacolicus_E. The sequence goes on from NZ_JBLYIE010000057.1 coordinate 34,803, forward strand.
CATGGCGGGGTCGTGCTGCAGGTCTTGGGCCAGATCCGCGAGGTACGCGTCGATCGACTGCCGCACCTGGTGGTTCTGGTCCGCCTGTACTGCGCGAACGAACTTGGACAGTTCCACGTAGACGCGGTCACCCACCAAGCCGTCCACGAACGTCGGCACCCACAGGGGCGAACGATCCGAGACGAGCCTGTTAACCGTTGCATGATTGGCGTCCACCCAGTCGGCTGCCCGGTCAACCAGCAGGTCCACCAAGGTGTGATGGTGGCCGTCCGCGAAGATTCGTTCGGCCATCCGGCCCACGGGCGGTCCCCACGGCGGAGTAAGCAGGTGCTTGCGGACCATGCCCTCGATAACTGCCTGCACGTCGTCGTCGTTCAGGACTGTGAAGGCGCCTCGAATCACCGCGCCGCCTTCCTTGGCAACACGCTCCGCGCCGCCGGGCGCTGACAACCAACGTCCGGCCTTGCGGGCAATGTCGATGCTCGCCAACTTGTCCTGCACAACCTCTTGGGACAGGAAGTTGCTCTCGACGAAGTCGCTGAGCGACTCCCCGATCTGGTCCTTGCGGCGCGGAATGATGGCTGTGTGCGGGATCTTCAGGCCCATGGGGTACTTGAACAGGGCGGTGACGGCGAACCAATCGGCCAACGCGCCCACCATGCCGCCTTCGGCCGCAGCCCTGACGTATTCGAGCCACGGGTACTGCTTCTGGAGTGCGAACGCCACCGTGAAGATCACCGCCATGGCGATCAGCAGCGCCAGGGCCAACCGTTTCATGCGGAGCAGCCCAGCCGCCTTTTCCATATCACCCGCGGAGGGAGCGACGGCGGCGGATGCGCCTCGCGCGGGTGCGGTGCCGGCCGTGGAAGCGGGGTTGGTGACGTCTTCGGTTGGGATTTGTTCAGAGTTCACCTGCATTAGCCCAGCGTAGTCCCCGAGCGTGCAGCGAGGTGGGCTAACGTGTCTGCATGACTAGCGACGACTACGCCCCGCGCCGGCCCAAGGTCTACGCCCACCGTGGCGCCAGCGCCGTCTTTGCAGAGCACACCCGTGCCGCCTATCTCAAGGCCATTGCCGATGGTGCCGACGGTGTGGAATGTGATGTCCACCTGACCCGGGACCAGCATGTGGTGCTTCTGCACGACGCGAATCTGGACAGGACGTCCACCGGCACGGGCCCGGTTGGTGAGCACACCCTGGAGCAGCTCCGGGCCTTGGACTTCTCGTCGTGGAAAGGCGCCCGCATTCCGGATGCCTACGGGGGAGTAGCTGACCAGTTCCTGACCTTGCCGGAGCTGCTGGACATCCTCCGTGGGGCCGGGCGGGACATTGGTTTGGCCATCGAGCTCAAGCACCCCAGCCCGTACGGCCTGAAATTGGAGGATCGTGTACTGGCCCTGCTGGAAGAGGAGGGCTGGACGGCTGCGGAATCCAAGTTGGAGAACATACACATCTCCTTCATGAGCTTTGACACAGACTCGGTTCAGCGTCTGCTGCAGAGCGTTCCCAAGGAATACATCTGCCAGTTGGTGGACGACTTCACGGTGAAGGAGATCCGCCAGGAGCTCGGCCTCGGTTTCCTGACCGGCGGCGCAGTCGCGAACGTCATGCGGGCAACCCAGCTTGAGGCCGAACGTGTCCTGGACGCGGGCGAAGTAGCGATTGCCGGCCCTGGCATCGAGTACGTGAGGGAGCACGCGCGCAACGTTCAACGCTGGTTGGAGTTGGGCAGGATCTTCCGGGTGTGGACGGTTGACTCCGAGAAGGACGTTGCCCTGTGCCAAGGATTGGGTATTCATGAAATCACCACCAACAAGCCGGCCCAGGTGCTCGCGCAGCTGATGGTGTCCAACTAGCTGCTACAAAGTTGGCGTGGCTTTGGGGGCCACCGCGCTTGTGATTGAGTGGTCTCATGTCTTTTCGCTGGTCAGCACAAGCAACCCAAACCACCTCTGCAGTTGCCTTGAGTGCACTGCTCTTGGCCAGCGCCTCCAAGCACTTCCGCACACCCAGGTTCTACTATCCGGTGGTTCCGGAATACCTCTGCCGCAAGGACGAGCCGGGGAGCCGTCCGAATGGACCCCTGGCAGTGATGTCCCGTGAGGAATGGATCGCGTCATCGGGCCTGCTTGAGGTGACCGCCGCCGTCGGACTTTTGATCCCTGCCACCCGCAGAATTGCCGCGGATGCCACCACGGCGATGTTTGCTGCATTCCTCGCAGGGCATATAGACGCACTCCGGCGCGCTTATGGCCCGAAGGGTACGGCCGCTGAACGCCGCATCCACACGGTCCGGCTCCCCCTTCAGATTCCGCTCATCCTGTGGTCCTGGAGCCTGCGGAAATGAGCACCAGTGCTGCCCCGATGAAACTCAGGGAGTCGCCGGCATTCAAAATCGCCGTGTCCTTAAGCATTGCCACGGGTCTCTATGGTGTGTCCTTCGGAGCCTTGGCCGTGGCGTCCGGATTCGACTTCTGGCAAACCATGGTGCTGAGCCTGCTGTTGTTCAGCGGAGGCTCGCAGTTCGCCTTCATCGGTGTGGTTGCCGGCGGTGGTTCCGGAGTGGCCGCTATGACAGCCAGCGCGCTGCTGGGTTTGCGCAACGGCATCTACGGCATGCAGGTCAACGCCATGCTGCGCCCCCGCGGCTGGAAGCGCTACATTTCGGCGCACGTAACCATCGATGAATCAACGGCGACGGCGTCCGGACAGTCCAATCCCGATGAGCAGCGCCGCGGGTTCTGGACAGCCGGCATTGGCATATTCATCTTGTGGAATATCTTTACAGCCGTTGGCGCGCTGGCCGGCGACGCCATGGGTGACCCTAAGCAGTGGGGCTTGGATGGTGCTGCTGTTGCGGCGTTCCTGGCCCTGCTGTGGCCGAGGCTGAAAGGCCGCGAACCTTGGGCAATTGCCGCAGCCTGTGCTCTGGCGACCATCCTGGCCGTGCCGTTCGTCCCCTCCGGAGTCCCTATCTTGGTGGCGGCATTGGTAGCAGGCGTCATCGGCTGGTTCAGCCATGCACGGATGGACGAGGGCCTGGAACCGGACTTGGATCCTTACGCGGAGAAGCACCACCGTGAACACGGGGGCAGGAAATGAACCTCTGGCTGTGGATCCTCATTGCCTGTGCGCTGGCGTACCTGACCAAATTGGTGGGCTACTTTGTCCCGTCCAAACTGCTGGAAAACCCGCGCATCATGCACGTCGCCGGAACCATGACCATCGGACTGCTGGCCTCTTTGACGATTGTAAACGCTGTGGCTTCGGGGCAAGGCTTGGCTCTCGATGCCCGGATCGGCGCCCTGGTTGCTGCCGCTGTCGCCCTGTGGCTGCGCGCGCCGTTTCTCGTCGTAGTGATTTCAGGTGCAGCAGCCGCAGCGTTGCTGCGGCTGCTGGGTTGGGGCTAAAAGTTGGGGCTGAGAGCTACACGGCTTCAGTGAAAGTGACGCCCGGGATGCCTGACTGCTCCGGGAGCGGCCGCGAGGGGCGTTCGGTCCGGATGGCATCCTCAATCAACGCCACGGGACGCTTCCAGGCTTCCGAGCCCGGTTCCATGGTGTCTACTGCGCCGATCAGCATGGCGACGAGACGGACCATGTCCTCGATAGTGATGTCCCGGCGCAGTGAGCCTTGGCCTTGGCCTCGCTCAAGGAGAGCGGCCATGGAGCCGATGAGGCCGCCGGTGATGCCCATGAGGAGTCCGCGTCGGCCGGCGACGGCGTCAAGGAGGTTCGCGTCATCGCTGGCAACCTTCATCACGGCATCGATGACGTTGATGAGTCCTTCCGCAGCGTCCATGCCGTCGAGCGCGGCTGCTGCTACGGGGTCCACGTGCTGGCGGAGCTGGCGCGACAGTGCTGCGAGTACCAGCTGCTCTTTGTCCGAGAAATTGCGGAACAGTGTTGCCGGGCCAACTCCAGCGGTGGCGGCGATGGTCTGAAGGGGTACGTCGGGGCCGTGCTCCCGGAAGCACTGCCTGGCGGCGGTGATGATCTTGTCCACATTGCGTGCGGCGTCTGCCCTGAGGGGCTTGCGTTCAGAGGGCTGTTCCATGCTTGTCAGGGTAGCAACGGAGGCCTCGCGGCCCCTTGTTACGCGGGAGTACGTTGTTATGTGACAAACCGGCACGTGAAACACTGGATTTCATGTTGCTTGCATTCTCAGTCGCCCCTTCGGGCCAGCCCGCTTCCGCCGCCAACGGCGGACCCACCCCCGATGCCTCCGTGCACGACGCCGTCGCTGCCGCCGTCAAGATCGTCCGCGAGTCCGGATTGCCCAACCACACGGACTCCATGTTCACCACCATCGAGGGCGCGTCAGCGCCTAAAGGGGATATGAAGTGATTGTAGCGTTTTCAGTAGCCCCGTCGGGCGCTCCGGCCAGCGGGGAGGCGCCGAGCGACGACTCTGTTCACGACGCCGTGGCCGCCGCAGTAAAGGTCGTCCGGGAGTCGGGCTTGCCCAACCGGACTAGCTCAATGTTTACGGAGATTGAGGGCGATTGGGACGCTGTCATGGACGTCGTCAAACTCGCGACCGAAGCCGTCGGTGCATATGGTTCCCGGGTATCTCTGGTTTTAAAGGCTGACATTCGGCCCGGGTTCACTGGTGAATTGACTGGCAAACTAGATCGCTTGGATCAGGCCATTCGAAACCTCTAGCAGTCGTTTCCACATTTGGAATGTCCTGCGCCCCGGGCGGTCAATCCGTGCTGTGTAGCATTGGTCTTCAATGGGGCAATGGGCCCTTCTGGTGAGGGGACACTTTATGGCGGAAACGCTCCCGTATATGGGTGCATCAGGGCTGGTTTCGAAGATTCTTGACAAGATCAAGGAAGCGAAGACGCCGGACCGTTTTTCTCAGGACTTTCTGGGGTCGGTTCTGGGATTTCCCAGTGGAAGTGCCAAGCCGTTCATACCCTTGGCGAAGAGGCTTTCACTTATCAACTCTGATGGAACGCCTTCCGTCCTGTATAACCAGTTTCGGGGAGGTTCTGATGAGTCTCGAGCTGCCAGGCTGCGGCCATTCGGGCCGGTTACGCTCCTATGTATAAGCGAAATGAGTATGTTGATCGGTTGGACCGCAAGAAGCTCGAAGGGCTAATACGGGAAGTCACCGGCGTCGAGCAAGGGGCAACTGTACTCCGGGCGATAGCCGGGACGTTCGAGGCGCTGAAGCAATATGCGGACTTTAATTCCTCCCTTGAGGACTTCGGAGCCGCCCAGGAAAACCACCTTGAGCCTGCAGAAGCGCCGTCCATGGATAGTCGCTCACCGCTAGACGGTTCACCATTGCGGTTCGGCTACACCATCAATATCAATCTACCCAACACGAATGATATCTCGGTCTTCAACGCGATCTTCAAAAGCCTGAAGGGTCACCTGCTCTGATGAATGGGATTGATCGCATCCAGCTAATGCACATGAGACGACAGTTGTTACAAGTCGAGCTCGACGAAATCTCTGCACGATTTGGCGTCGACTCGGTCTCTCCTGTCGGAGTCGAAGAAGAAACTGTGGAGAACGAGAGCTATTACCTCCAATTTCCACTGAAGATGCCGCATCAGGCCGCCGAGATGGCTACGTACTATCAGATCTTCTACTGCTTGGAGAACTCCATTCGAGATCTCGTGGAGTCGCAGCTCGAAGAGGGGTTTGGCGAAGACTGGTGGGAAACTAAGTGTCCCGAGAACATCAGGACCGCGGTAACAAATAACAAGAAGCGGGAGCAAGATAGCGGTGTAACTCTCCGCTCCTCTCATCCCATCGACTACACAACTTTTGGGGAACTGAACGAGATCATCAAAGCGAACTGGGATATCTTCGGTGCTACCTTCAACAGCCGACGGGGGCTCGAAAAGGTCATGGCGAGCCTGAACTTACTCCGAGGTCCAGTGGCGCATTGTTCTCCCCTTGCGGACGACGAAGTTGTCCGGCTTCACCTCGCCGTTAGAGATTTCTATCGACTTATGGAGTGAGCAGTGTTGCCGGTTTGATTTCCTTGAGAATCCTCGGCCAGCAGTGAGATGTTGGGCTTTGCAAGGTTGGGTCGGGGATCGTTGATGGGTGCGGTGTGTGTGTCTGTGTTCTTACAGTCTTGTTGGGGTTTGCAAGGTTGGGTCGGGGATCGTTGATGGGTGCGGTGTGTGTGTCTGTGTTCTTACAGTCTTGTTGGGCTTTGCAAGGTTGGGTCGGGGATCCTTGATGAGTGTGGTTCGTTGAATGGCGAAGGCGCTTGTTTGGAGGTAGGACACCGCCACCCCGGGCGTCAACTTCAAGCTAGATCGAACAACCTTACAATCCCAATGGACTTATCAAGGTTGTACTACTATCCTTGACGAGTGGATATAAGAATGTTTGAGGCGTCGCCATCCGGGAAGCTCGTTCCCATTTCCGGCACAGACGGCAGGAGCGAGGAATCGTGGACGCATTTCGCCTATGTGCCCAATCCCCTTCCTTCGGAAGTGCACCTGACACCCGAGGCGCAGATTGCCCTAGGCGAAGCCGATAGGGCAGTTGGTGCACTAAACGCATACCTGACCCTGATCCCAGACCCGCAATGGCTGGTTCGGCCCACGCTTTCGAAGGAGGCGGTCAGCACTTCTGCACTTGAAGGAACTTATGCCTCCCTCGAGGAGGTTCTCGAGGCGGACTATATAGACGAGAAAAAATCGACAGCCCAAGTCCGGGAAGTTAGGAACTATTTGCGGGCAGCGGAACGGTCGTTGGAGTCCCTGAAAACTCGCCCTGTATGTCGAAGCGTCTTGGAAGAGCTGCAAGGCATCTTGGTCAAGGGAACTCGCGGTGAAACGTATGATTCTGGCCAGTTAAGGAAGCGCCAGGTCTTCATCGGAAACCATGGACGCCCGGTTTCGGAGGCCCGTTTCGTACCCCCACCCCCAGGGAAGATTCTCGAGGACGGATTTTCTGATTGGGAAAAGTGGATCAATTTGGCGGATCGAGTCCCTCTCCTCATTCGCGTTGCCCTCGGTCACTATCAGTTCGAGACGCTCCACCCTTTCGTGGACGGCAATGGAAGGATAGGACGGCTAGTCATGACCCTTCAACTCATCGAGAGTAAGGTGCTGGACTACCCGATTCTAAACATGGCCTCCTGGCTTGAACCACGGCGAGAAGAATACATTGATCATTTGCTTAGAATGAGCCAAACTGGTGACTTTGATCCCTGGATTCGGTTCTTCATGAAGGGTGTGGCAGAGCAGTCTTTAGCAACAACCAAAGCGATTCGCGAGCTGCTTAGCCTCAAGGAGCTGATGCAACAACAACTTCGGGACGTAAAAGACAAGAGCATCGCAACATCTCTTGCCGCTGACCTAATCGGGAATCCGGTCTTTGATGTGAGTAGCATTGCGCGTCGATATGGAGTTTCTCATCAGGCTGCTAATAATGCTGTCAATAAGTTACTCAAATTGGGCCTCATTGATCAAGTTGGTCAAAGAACCTATGGCAGGCTGTTTGTCTGTAACAGGGCCATGCGCATAATGAGTTCTTTCTGAACGTCTACTCTTTCGGGGAAGGTGCTAGGCGGCTTTATGCTTGCGAGACTGTTGGCATCGACGTCGTCAAGCGCGCCACTGAAGCTGTTGGGCGCTTCGGCAGCCGGGTTTCATTGGTGATCAAGGCCGACATCCGTCCCGGGTACAGCGGTGAGCTGACCGGCAAGGTGGAACGGCTCGAAGACGCCATTTCCGCCACGGACTAGATCCTTTCCCCACGCCGCGGCGAGTGCCAGACTGGGGGCCATGATTGAACACGGAACCGAGCCTGGTTGGGTTGACGTCGAGCATTACCTGACGGACGTCGTCGTGCGTCCTGATCCTGCCCACAAGCGCGCCATTGCATCCGCTGTGGAGGCCGGCATGCCGGCCATTGAAGTAGCCCCCAACGCCGGCAAGCTGCTGCGCATGCTGGTGCAGATGTCCGGCGCCAGGCGGGTACTGGAAATCGGAACCCTCGCGGGCTTCAGCAGTATGTGGATGGCACAGGGACTGCCCGACGACGGCCGGATAGTGACGTGCGAATTCCTCCAAAAGCATGCGGACGTTGCGCGCGCCAACCTGGACGCTGCCGGAGTAGGGCACAAGGTGGACATTCGTGTTGGTGCTGCCCTGGACACCCTGCCCGCGCTGGCAGGCCAGGAATCGTTTGACTTCGTTTTCATCGATGCGGATAAGGAAAATGACGCCAACTACCTCGACTGGGCCATCCGGCTCGGGCATCCGGGCACGGTGATCGTGGTGGACAACGTCATCTGGGACGGCGCCATCCTGGAGCCCGGGAGGGACGAGGTAAACGCGCCCGGCATCCTGGCCATGCTGGAAAAGATGGGCCAGGATCCGCGTCTGGATGCCACCGCCATTCAGACGGTTGGCAGCAAAGGGTGGGACGGTTTTGCGATAGCGCGGGTGAGGTAATGGATTTCACCATTCGCGCCGCAAGAGCGGAAGATGCCGAGGCCATGGCCCTCATGCATGTCCAGTCGTGGAGGGAGAGTTACGGGCACCTGCTGCCACCGGAGTTCTTCCAAAAACAGGAAGCGGCGCTGCCGGATCGCATTGAGCGGTACCGGGCCTTCATCGCCGCAGGCCACACGAGGATCCTCGCCCACGATCCCGATGGTCAGCTGGTTGGCCTCGGTGCAGCTGGTCCGGGGCAGGACGAGGACGGTCCCTGCGAACGGGAGCTCTTCATGCTCTACACCCTGGAACGCATCCATGGCAGGGGAGTGGGCCAGGCCCTGGTGGAGGCACTGATCGGCGACGGACCAGCGTACTTGTGGGTGCTTGACGACAATCCCCGGGCCCAGGCTTTTTATCGTCGCAACGGTTTTGTGCCGGACGGAAAACGGCAGCTTTGCGACCCATCATGGTACTCGCTGCCGGAACATCGGATGGTGCGTCCCGCCGTCGGGCCTTAGCGGATTTCAAACTCACGCGGGCTGTTCCCACAACTGACTCATCTCGATATGGTGATCACGAACCGTGTCGATAAAGATCGTCCGGTTTGGAATCAGGCATCGATCATCGGAGCCTGAGTACGCCATTCGATTCTCGGGAGGAAGCATGACTATTCCAGAGCAGGATCCAAGCGAGCAGGAAGGCCCCGCGGACGGGGGCGCGGCCGGCGTCCCGGGCGCCCACGACGGCGGTGCTGATGGTGGTGCCGACGGCGGCGCTGATGGTGGTGCTGATGGTGGTGCCGACGGTGGTGCTGATGGTGGTGCCGAAGGCCCCGCAGACGGGGGTGCGGCCGGTGTTCCGGGCACTCACGACGGCGGCGCTGATGGTGGCGCTGATGGTGGCGCTGACGGTGGCGCCGGACAACAAGGCAGCTAAGTTTGAGTTCTACCAGCACTGATTTCCAGGACCCCGGCGCTGTCAAGGATGCCGGGGTCCTGGGGACACGCCTGATCGACATCAGCCAAGAAAAGTTCGCCAGCGACGTATGGGGGCGCACCGCGCTACTCACTCGTGGTGTCAGCGACTTCTCCGATGTGTTCTCAGCAAACGCCGTCGATGAACTGATTTCGCGCCGCGGTCTTCGAACACCCTTCCTCCGCGTCGCCAAGGACGGTTCCACACTGCCGGAGTCCTCCTACACCTCCCCGGCAGGAGTTGGCGCCACAATCGCTGACCAACTGGACGACACAGCGCTGTGGCGCAAATTCGGCGACGGAGCCACCCTGGTACTGCAGGCCCTGCATCGCACGTGGGAGCCGGTGCAAAGCTTCAGTACAAAGCTCAGCGGCGAACTTGGACATCCTGTGCAGGCCAATGCCTACATCACCCCGCCTCAGAACCGTGGTTTCGACGACCACTACGATGTCCACGACGTCTTTGTCCTCCAGATAGAGGGAACCAAACGCTGGATCATCCATGAGCCGGTGCATGTGGACCCCCTGCGTAGCCAGCCTTGGACCGATCGCCGACCCGACGTCGCCGAGGCCGCCCAGGGCGAGGCATATATCGATACCGTCCTGGAGCCCGGCGATGTCCTCTACCTGCCTCGCGGTTGGTTACACGCGGCACAGGCACAGGGCAAAGTTTCCATCCACCTCACGCTGGGAATCCACAGTTGGACCCGCCATGCGCTGGCCGAGCACCTCACACAGGCCGCGCTGGCCGCACTTTGCGAGGATCCCGAGATGCGCCGGTCCCTGCCCCTGGGCGTGGATGGCCCCGAAGGGGAGATCAATGCCGTCCGTGAACGTCTCGCAGCCGTGATCATGGAGGCGGATACTACGTCCCTCTTCCACCGTGCCCGGAGGGGACAGGGACGCCCTGCTCCGCTTGGCCCGTTGGCCCAGCTCACGGCCGTCCAGGGCCTCGGCCCGGAGTCGCTGGTTCGGCTTCGGGATGCCCTTGAAGCGCGGCTCGAGGACACACGTTTGACTACCCGCGTGGGTTGGCTCGACTTCCCAGAGGCGGACCTGTCTTCCGTGAGGCGCCTGCTGGACGGCGAGGAGCACAGCGCGGCTGACCTCGGTGTTGAACTTGCGGAAAGGCTGTTACGCGCAGGAGTTCTCGTCCCCGTTGAAGTGTGATCCCGGCGTGAATAGTGACAGCCGCCTGAACAGTGACAGCCGCCTGAACCGTGCCAGCAGCCCGAACAGGGACGCCAGATGGTGACATCCCCCGCGGCTGCAACGGGCCGTTTCTTCTGCGCGGAAAGTGCTCGATTGCGTGGCGACCCGATGGCAGGTACGGCCTCACCCGGCTTGGCTTGGGTCCTCATAGAGTTTCCGGGCGCATGGCCGCCCAATGGTTTCGAGGGCCTTGATCTTGACGCCCGGACCAAGGCTTTGGTCATCTCCGCTGCCCGGACGGCGAATGCGCGGATCCTCCTTGTGCGGCGTCCTGGCCCCCGGCGGCTCGGTGCCCGCCAAATCCATGGTCCGGCCAGTTGGGCAATACTTCGTCATGACAGCTTTGGCGCCCATCAACAGCTTTGGGGCGTGTGGGAGAGGGATGAGGACCTCGCAGAGATTGTTTCAGCCCTGGCATCTCCCGGAGAGCAGGGCTTTCCACCGGTCATCCTGATCTGCGCCCATGGTCAGCATGACACCTGCTGCGCAGTGCGGGGACGGCCCGTGGGGCGCGCGCTCAGTGAGCGGTGGCCTGGATTGGTGTGGGAGTGCTCCCATGTTGGCGGTGACAGGTTCGCAGCCAACGCCGTCATCGCCCCGGACGGCGTGTATTACGGGGGACTCGACGCCGGGTCCTCCGTCGCCACGATCGAGGCGCACCTCGCGGGCGTCATCCATGCCGGGTATCTGCGCGGATATACGGACCTCACCCCACCACAGCAGGCGGCCGTCGCGGCCGTGCTTGGACGGTTCGGCCCTGCCGGTCGGCATGATTATCTGGTCACGGAGACGCTGCGGGAGGGCGAGCAATGGCGCATCCACATCACCGGTAAGCCGCCCCACCCGGCCCATATCGATGTGGAATTGCAGGCCCGCCGGGCGCCTCTGCGTCAGCTGACCTGCCGTGCACCGGCGGAGGGGTCGGTGATAGTTTACGAACCCACGTCAGTCAGGAGAATCTGACACGTGAAGACCGAAATAGGCTACAGGCCCTGGCGCGGTTCCGAATCGTCCGGCTGAGCCATATCCAGCGGCGAACCCTCCAGCGACGAATCCAGGAGGCTCGGCGGTTTGGGCACACGGGCAAGCAGCAGGCAGACGACCGTCAGCCACGCGACTGCCACCGTCAACACCTCCGCCCACACCGATGCTCCGAGTTCCATGTAGAGATCATAGGGCTCCCGAGGGCAAAACGGTAAGTAGCCTTACTTTTGATGTGTCCGTTCGGAGCAATGTGGCGCTCCACTAGGCTTGGAGCATGACTCAGGCAGGGCGGAAGTAGTGGCAAAACGGGGCAAAGCAGGCAGATCCCAGAGGTCGACGGCGGGCGTCGTCGAGGTGCCTTCCGGCACCCGCCCTGACGGTCCGGCCGCAGGGGTCTACTACATCGATACCGGCGACTGCGAGTTGATTCAGGACCAGGACAACTCCAACGGCTGGCTGCTCAAGATCAACGGTGTGATGAGCTCACACATTGACCTCGCGGACCCACTGTTCCTGGATTTTGAGTACATGCGCTGGATCGCTGCCCTGGTTGAATCGCGCTGGCCGCGCGAACAGAAACCGAAGCTCCGCGCCCTGCATCTTGGCGGGGGAGCCTGCTCCATGGCCCGCTACTTCCACGCAGCCTACCCGGAAGCGCGGCAGGTGGTTGTTGAGCTGGACGGCAAGCTGGCTGACTACGTGCGGGGCTGGTTCGATCTCCCCAAGGCGCCCTTGCTGCGGATCCGCGTGGGGGAAGCCCGGCAGGTCACAGAGACCCTCACTGAGGACAGCCGTGACCTGATTATTCGCGATGTCTTCGCCGGAGCCTTTACGCCCCGGGCCTTGACCACCCGGGAGTTCACCGCGCACGCAGACTCGGTCCTCGCCCCTGACGGACTCTACGTGGTCAACTCCGGGGATGCCCCGGACCTCAAAAACGCCCGGGCCGACGCCGCCACCATTGCCGACACGTTTGAGCACACCATGATCATCGCCGATCCCGCCATGCTCAAGGGGCGGCGCTACGGCAACATGATCATGGCAGGGAGCCATGTGCCGTTCGGCGATGACCCCACGCTGGCCCGCAGGCTATTGGGCGGAGGCGTTCCAGCGCACATTTGGGATGACGCCAGAGTGCGCGCGTTCGCCAAGGGAATCCCGGCGCGGCATGATCCGCCGGCCGAACCTGTGAGCGAACCTTCAGTTCCGGCTCAGTGAGCTGTTCCACGCTTCCCAGAGGTGTGCGTAGCGGCCGCCTTCGGACAGCAGTTCCCAATGCGAACCCGACTCCACAATCCGTCCCTGCTCCATGACCACAACGGTGTCTGCGGAAGCGGCTTGGGACAGTCGGTGCGCGATCACTACTGAGGTCCGGCCTGCCAGCGCTGCCTCGGCGGCCTGATCCAGCATCGCGGCAGAACCGGTTCCGGCTTCCGCCGTGGCCTCGTCGAGGACCGCGATGGGCGGATCCTTGAGCATCAGCCGAGCCAAAGCCAGTTGTTGCGCCTGCTCCGGAGTGAGCTGGTGCCCGCCGGCGCCTACGGAGGTCTCCAGTCCGTCGTCGAGCGTTTCAACCCAAGCAGCCCCAACTGCCTGCAGGGCGTGCTGGAGTTCGTCGGAAGTAGCGTCGGGTTTGGCGAGCCTAAGGTCCTCCGCGAGCGTGCCGGAGAAGACGTGCACTTCCTGGCTGACCATGGCAATGCGCCCGTGCAGGTCTGCCGGGGCTGCAGCAGCTGTATTCAGCCCGCCCACCCAGGCAGTCCCGGTGTGGGGATGTTGCAAACCCATGATGACTTTGGCGAGGGTGGTCTTACCGGCGCCCGACGTTCCAACAATCGCCACTCTCTCGCCCGAGCGGACAGTGAGGGACACACCCTTGAGGGCCGGGCGTTGGCCAGGGTAGGCGAAGGTGATGTTGTCCAGGGCGATGCTGGCGTCAGTGGCAGCTGACGACGTCGGGGCGGCGGCTGGCGCTGTGGACATCGTCAGGCCGAACATGCGGCCCAGTCCGGCAGCGGCTTTTTGGAGTTCATCGAACTGCCCCAGGACCAGCCCGATCGGATCGAACAACCGATAGAAGTACAACGCGGCAGCCGTTGCCGCGCCGATGGTCACGGCGCCCTCGGCATGGAGCCAGAATCCCACCAGCAGAACTGCCGACAGTCCGATCAGTTCCGCAAGGTTGAGCCGGTTGTAGAACCGGGTCAGGAAACCCACCCCGCGAAGGGAATGGCCAATGTTTTCGTGGGATGCTGAGGCCACAAGGTCCACATGGCGGGACCCGAGGCCCAAAGCCAAGACAGAACCGGAGCCATGGACGGTCTCGATGATCTGCTCGGTCCGGTTGGCTTCGGTGATCCGGACCGTCCGGTAAATGGGCGCGGTCCGCTTGAGGAACCAGCGAAGGGTGAAGATCTGCAACGGGGCCGCAACCAGCACGGCCACGGCGAAGCGCCAGTCGATCACGCCCAAGCCCAACAAAGTAACTCCGATAGTGAAAGCTGCACTGGTGAACGCGGGCAGCACGCCGGAAATCGCCTCACTGACTGCCTCAACGTCACCGGATACCCGGGCAACGACGTCGCCAATGCCCGCCTTTTCCAGTTCTTGCAGCGGCTTCCGAACGGCTGCCGCGAACACTTCCTGGCGCAGTCCGGCCAAGGCTTCCTCACAGATGCGTGCCAGTAGGTTCTGTCCCAGGATGCCCAACAGGGCTCCGAGTCCACCAGCAATCAACAACCCGATTGCCAACCACAGCAGGGACGTGACGTCCCCGCCAGTAGCTGCGATATTCACCATCACGCCCAAAATGGCCGGGGCAGCCAAGCCGCAGCAGGACGCCGCGAGCAACACGGTGATGGTCAGGGTGAGCTTGCCGGGGCGTTGCGCCAACAGGCGCCACATCGCCTTCCGGGTCTGGCGAGGGGTGGCAATAGGCAGAATCTCCGGGCTCACGAGCCCACCATCTCTCGGTAGCCGGCGGACGTAGCGAGGAGTTCCCGATGTGTTCCGGTTTCCGGCAGGCCGTCAGCTCCGCCCACCACCACGCGATGGCACACGGCCAGCAGGGTAGGGCTGGTGGTGACCAGCACCAGGGCCTTGTCCGGGAAGTTGCGCAGCCCGTCCGCAATGACAGCTTCGGTGGCGGTATCGACGGCGGTGGTGGGGTCGTGCAGGACCAGGACCGGTTGCTGCTGGTGCAGCGAACGGCATAGAACCAGCCGCTGCCGCTGGCCGCCGGACAGGCTTTGGCCGTGCCCGGTGAGGACAGTTTCCAGGCCTTCGGGCAGTTGAGAGACAAAGTCCCCGACGGCGGCGGCCGACATGGCGCGTTCATGCATCTTCGCACCGGCTGCTGCCACGTTTTCGCGGACACTACCGCCGAAGAGAACTCCATCGTGGCTGTCCGCGAAGACCCTGGAGCGTACGTGAAGGGGATCGAGGTCGGCGGCGTCGCGGCCGTCAACGGAGAGGAGGCCACGGGGTGCGGGTACGCGGAAGCCCAACGTGTCCACCAGCTGCCGCGCATGCGTGCTGTCCGGAAGGACGACGCCCACGATTTCGCCGGCCGACGCTGAGAAGGGCGGGAAATTGGCATCCGCAGCGCCTGGCCGGAGCTCCAGCAGCGGAGCCGGTCCGGATGTCGAGGCGAGGTTCGCAACAGAGCCGGCTGCCGCCGTCGAACGTTCCTCTGCTTCGGGTGCGGGCACCGCCTCCGGTTCTTCCAGCAATACTGCGATCCGTGCCGCGGACGCGCGTTTGCGGGCGAGTTCCACGCTGAGGAAGCCAAGCGCGGTCATGGGGCCCTGAACGAACTGCGCCACGCCAACAACGGCCACCAATTGCCCAACGGTGATGCTGCCCTGGAGCGCGAACCACGCTGCGAAGAAGGCGATACCCGCCAGAAAGGCTGCGGACAAGGCTGTGCTGGCTCCCGTGTAAGCGGACTTGGCCCGGATGGCCTTCAAAGCGGAAGCCAGCGATGCCCGGCTCGCGGCGCTGTAGCGGGTTATGGCAGCGTCCTCCGCGCCGAGGCCTTTGAGCGGGCGGGATCCGGTAATGAAATCCGTGGCGAGGGAGCCGGCACGAGCTGCCGTGGACTGCTCCACGTCGCTGCGGTTTTCGAGCGGTTTGGTGAGCCGGTGCATCACCAGCAGCATGACCGGAGTAGCCAGGAGAACGGCAATACCCAGGGGCACTGAAATGAGCAGGAGGGTGACGGCCGATGTGATCACGCCGGCGGCTGCAGCCAAGCCTCCGCTGATCAGCCAGGACAGCCCGGCAACCCTGTCTGCGTCGGAAGAGGCAATGGCCACGATTTCGCCGGGTGCTCGTTGGGCGGCCATCCCGCGGGGATGAAGTGTTCGCTCCACCACCAATTGGCGGAGATCGTGTGAGCCATAGTTGAAAGAGCGCTCGGTGGCCAGGGTGCCCAGCCGCCACGAAAGGGCCAGCACGACGAACACAACAGCCAGGACGCCCAGCCACCCCAGAAGGGCGCCGGCATCGTTCGGTTGGATGGCATTGTCCACCGCGGCGCCGATGGTTGCCGGCACCAAGGCCTCGCTGACCTGATGCAGGGAGAGTCCGGCACAGCCTGCCAGCAGCAGCTTCCAACGTCCGTTGGAGAACAACGTGAACCTGAAAAGCCGGGAGACCTTCCAGGGTGCTTGCTTGTTACGCCCGGGCGGGCAGGGCGGAGTGGCAGAACTGGAGGGCATGGTTACCATACTAAGGGTCGCCTAACTTTGAGACGGCCAGATGGCCCGCCGCTACAGCGCGCCCAGCAGCTCCTCCCGCCGCTTCTCTGCTGGCTACAGACCTGTTTGACTCACTCCGTACTCAGCCTGCTCCGGAGTGAAGCCCTCGAAGAGCAGTTGGTCGATTAAGCCTGCCCTTGAGAACGATGTGAAGTCTAAATAGCTTTTAGCCTTCTTTGCGGCCTGCTCGTTCCAATCTACTTTTACCCTGTCTACGGCCCACGTAGCATCGGTTGCTGAGTACTTTTCGAATTCCAATTGCTTTATGAGTCCCGGATAGGAGAAAGCACTGAATTCCAGGTAGTCACCGGCCTTTCGTAGAGCGTTCCGTTGACTGACGGTCCCGGCTGCTGCCTGGGCCGCCGCCTCTGCAGCAGCTTTCGCCGCAGCATCCGAATCGGCCTTGGCTTGGGCTGCGGCGTCAGCCTCGGCTTTCGCGGCGGCGTCAGCTTCGGATTTTGCCTGAGCAACAGCGTCAGCGTCAGCTTTCGCCTTCGCGGCAGCTTCGGCGTCGGTTTTGGCTTTCACCGCCGCCTCTGCGTCCGCAACAGCCTTGGCCGCGGCGTCGGCATCAGCCTTCGCCTTAGCGTCGGCATCGGCTGCCGTGGCAACCGGCGAAGCAACGGGAGCTGCGGCTGACTCCTTGGTTGTGGAAACAGCCGGGGCGGAGGACGGCGTAGCCCCGCCGCGGGTGGCGTTGAAGATAATGCTCAGGAGGACGAACACACCCGTGACGATCAGAGCCACTTTCTTGTGCTGCTGATAGCCCGCAAGCGGCAGGCCTTGTTTATCCCGGGTTTGATTCGCAAGTACAAGGATGAGGTCAATGAGAGCCCATATGCCCAAGCCACCGATGGTAAAGAGCTTGAGGAGGCCGGTTCCAACCTTGCCCAGATAGAACCGATCCACACCAAAGACGCCAAGGAGAAGCGACAGCAACCACGTCACAAGGAACGACTTGTTGCCTTGCGGTGGTTGCCCGTAGGCCTGGGCTGGAGGGTATGCGGTGGGATAGGGGTTTTGGCTCATGAGAGTCCCTTCATAGGACACCTGACCGACGTGCGATGCGAAGCGTACGGAGTGGGTGCGGTAAGTGGACGCCCTTTGAGGAAAAGGCGTCGATCGCACGTGCGGTTAACCACGCTCGGTACGTTGCGAACAACATGATCACTTCCCCCCAAAAAAAGCGTCACGGGCGTCAATGCCCGTAGATGGATGCTACACGTTGTCTGGGGGAATGGAACCCCAACGTCACCGCGGCGCGAGACGGCAGATAACACCCATGATTTCGTAGAACGTGACCCGTCACCTCGGTGCGCTACTCGGCGCCCAGCAGCTCCTCCCGCCGCTGCTCCGTTTCCTCGCGCAAGGCCTGCACGACGGCGGCCACTGCGGGGCGGCGCATGGAGTCGGGGCGTAGGACCATCCAGTAGGGGAGAAGTTCGGCGAAGTCCGAGGGAAGCAGGCGCACCAAGTCAGTGTGCCGATCGGCCATGAAGCAGGGCAGGAAACCTACACCGGCTCCAGCCCGGGTGGCTTCCACATGCACAAACACGTTGGTTGAACTGAGGCCGTCCCGCATGGTGGGGACCAGTCGGCGCGGAGCGTCCAGGTCGTCCACTTGGAGCATCGAGTCAACAAAGTAGACGAGTTGGTGCTGCGTGAGTTCCTCAATACTGGAAGGTGTCCCGTTGTCGGCGAGGTAAGCGCGCGAGGCATACATTCCCAGCCGGTACTCCCCGAGCCGGATGGCCTCGGCGCGGTGGACTTGCGGCGTCCCCACCACCACCTCGATGTCCAGGCCCGAGCGCTGTTGCAACGCCCGGCGCGTCACCGTCACGATCTCCACACTCAGTCCAGGATGTTCGCGGCGCAGGCGTGCCACGGCCGGCGCGGCAATATAGGCGCTGAAACCATCAGTCGCGGTCATGCGGACGACGCCGGTGATGGGGTCGGGTGCGCGGTCGCTCGGTCCCAGGGCGCTCACCGCAGCTTCGATCCGTTCTGCCACCAACACGGCTTCGGCGCCCAGCTCCGTCACTTCCCAACCGCCGGCCGCACGCGCGAGGACCCGGCCGCCCAGCGCCTTTTCCAGCGCCGCTATCCTGCGCGAAACCGTGGTGTGGTTGAGCCCCAAGGCCTGGGCCGCCGTCGTAAATTTTCCTGAGCGTGAGACGGAAAGGAAGATGAGGAGGTCGTCCGGGTTCGGGTTCATATCTGCAATTCTGCACACATAGGGTGCCACTTTGGTCATTGAGTGCAGAAGAATCTGCAGCAATACTCAGTGGAGCATTTCGTGTTGTGGATCACATCACGTTCAAAAGGGTCAAAGAGGACACTGAGGAGATGGATATGAGCGTAGAGCAGCGCTCCGCATCAAAAGCAGGGAAAGGCGCCGGCGAAGGCTCCGGACTCAAGAAGATCGTCGCGGCGTCGATGGTCGGCACGGTGGTGGAGTGGTACGAGTTCTTCCTGTACGCCACGGCCGCCACGCTGGTTTTCGGCAAGTACTTCTTTCCGAGCACCGGCAACGAACTGGACGGCATCATCCAGGCGTTTATCACCTACGCGGTTGGCTTCGTAGCCCGCCCGCTCGGCGGAATCGTGTTCGGCCAGATCGGCGACAAACTGGGCCGCAAGCCCACCCTCCAGCTGACCATCGTAATCGTGGGCGTTTCCACGTTCCTGATGGGCTGCCTCCCCGGCTTCATGGAGATCGGCTACTGGGCGCCGGCCATGCTGGTGGCTCTCCGCTTCATCCAGGGCTTCGCGCTCGGCGGCGAATGGGGTGGTGCCGTGCTGCTGGTAGCCGAGCACAGCCCCAACAAGTCGCGCGGCTTCTGGTCGTCATGGCCGCAGGCAGCAGTTCCGGTAGGTAACCTCCTTGCCACCGCCGTCCTGTTCACCATGTCCTCCGTCCTCAGCAGCGAAGCCTTCCTCGGCTGGGGCTGGCGCGTAGCCTTCTGGCTGTCCGCAGTGATCGTGTTCGTGGGCTATTACATCCGCACCCACGTCACCGAAGCCCCCATCTTCCTCGAAGCCAAAGCACAGGTGGAGGAATCCAAGGCCATCAGCTACGGCGTGGGCGAAGTCATCCGCAAGTACCCCAAGGGCATCCTCCAAGCCATGGGCCTCCGCTTCGCCGAAAACATCATGTACTACCTCGTGGTGAGCTTCGCGATCGTCTACCTCAAGAGCGTCCACAAGTACGACACCTCCTCGCTCCTCCTGGCACTCCTGATCGCCCATGTCATCCACTTCCTGGTCATCCCGCAAGTTGGACGGCTGGTGGACTCGTGGGGACGCAAGCCCGTCTACCTGGTGGGCGCTATTGCCGGTGCCTCCTGGCCGTTCTTCGCCTTCCCCATGTTCGACACCAAGAACGCCGTGATCATTGTCCTCGCCGTCACCATCGGCCTGTGCATGCACGCTTTCATGTATGCAGGTCAGCCGGCCATCATGTCCGAACTCTTCCCCACCCGCATGCGCTACTCGGGCGTTTCGCTCGGCTCGCAGGTCACGTCCATCTTCGCCGGCTCGCTGGCACCGCTGCTGGCAACCCAGTGGCTCAAGGACACCGGCTCCTGGCTTCCCACAGCGATCTATCTGGTGGTGGCCTGCGCCGTTACCGTAGTCGCCGTCGTATCCCTGAAGGAAACCAAGGGCATCGCGCTCCAAGAAGTGGACGAGGCCGACGCGATCCGGCACGGACTGACCACGTCCTCTTCCGGAAATGCCCCGAAAGGCTGAATCTGATGGACAACTCCTTGAACGGACGCAAAGCACTGGTGACCGGCGGCGCGAGCGGAATCGGGGCAGCCTGTACCCGGGCGCTCGCCGCCCGCGGGGCGAAAGTAGTGGTGGCCGACGTCGATGCCTCCGGAGCTGCGGCCCTCGCCGACGAGCTGGGCGGCACAGCCTGGACGGTGGACCTGCTGGATGTGGACGCCCTGGCTGCACTCAGCCTCGACTGCGACATTCTGGTCAACAACGCCGGCATCCAAAAAGTTGCCCCGATCGAGGAGTTCGAACCCGCGGAGTTCCGGCGGATCCTGGCCCTGATGCTGGAGGCCCCGTTCCTCCTCATCAGGGCTGCGCTCCCGCACATGTACGCCAACGGATTCGGGAGGATCATCAACATCTCGTCCGTCCACGGACTCCGCGCATCGGCCTACAAGAGTGCGTACGTCTCCGCCAAGCACGGCCTCGAAGGGCTCAGCAAAGTCACTGCCTTGGAAGGTGGCGGGCATGGCGTCACGTCCAATTGCATCAACCCTGGCTATGTCCGCACGCCACTTGTGGAGAAGCAGATCGCGGATCAGGCCCGGCTCCATGGCATCCCCGAGGCCGAGGTCCTGGCCAAGGTGATGCTCACGGAGTCCGCGGTGAAGCGTCTGGTGGAAGTGGAGGAAGTTGCGTCGCTGGCCGCTTGGATGGCTTCCGACGACGCCGGCATGGTCACCGGCGCGAGCTACACCATGGACGGCGGCTGGTCAGCTCGGTAAACGACCTCGCGAGTTGGCAGATAACCCCCATGTTTCCG
>NZ_JBLYIE010000058.1:0-11690 GCF_048537125.1 Paenarthrobacter sp. PPS72
CCGGCGTCGATATCGGCCTGGGTGATGGCATACGTTGCCGCAGCAGTCACTGTCTGGCCCGGCAACAGCTCGCCCGGAGTACCAGGCCAGGTGTAGGCCAGCGCCGAAAGGCCAGCCAGCGGATCACTGATCACAACACCTGTCAGTTTCACATTGCCAACGTTCTTGGCTGTGAACGTGTAGGTGATCTGGTCCCCTACGACAGACGGGTTCTGGATGTCCGAATCGTCCGCTGACTTGTTGAACTCCAGCGCCGGAGCGGCATTCAGCGGCGTATTCGTTGTTCCCGGAGGAGGCGTTACCGGAGGACCAGCCGGCGGCGTGCCCGTGGTGGTGGCGCTGTTGGCAACATGGCCGGCGTCGATATCAGCCTGCGTGATCGCGTACGTCGCAGTAGCAGTCACCGTCTGACCCGGGAGCAGTTCGCCGGGGGCGCCTGGCCACGTGTAGGTCAAGGCCGACAGGCCGCTCAACGGATCCGTGATGGACACATTGGTGAGCTTGACGTTGCCCGTGTTCTTCGACGTGAAGGTATAGGTGATCTCATCACCCACAACAGAGGGTGATTGGATGTCCGAAGCGTCAGCCGACTTGCTGAATTCCAGCTCCGGGCCGGCAGTCAACGGGGTGTCAGTACCAGCCGGAGGCGGCGTGACGGCAGGACCGCTGGGCGGAGTTCCAGTGGTGGTAGCCGTGTTGGCCACATGCCCGGCGTCGATATCAGCCTGAGTGATGGCATACGTTGCCGTAGCCGTCACGGACTGGCCCGGCAACAACTCGCCCGGAGCACCCGGCCACGTGTAAACGAGGGGCGAAAGCCCGGCCAGCGGGTCATCAATGACCACACCGGTCAGTTTGACGTTGCCCGTGTTCTTCGACGTGAACGTGTAGGTGACCTGATCACCCTCCACGGAGGGGTTCTGAACGTCCGACGAATCAGCTGACTTGGTCAGTTCCAGCGCCGGGCCCTGGGTCAACGGAGTGTCAGTGCTTCCGGGAGGAGGCGTCACCGACGGGCCGGTAGGCGGAGTACCGGTGGTAGTGGCTGTGTTCTCCACATGCCCGGAATTGATATCAGCCTGCGTGATGGCATACGTCGCCGTTGCCGTCACTGACTGACCCGGGAGCAGCTCGCCCGGAGTACCCGGCCAAGCGTAGTTCAGGGCAGACAGCCCTGTGAGGGGGTCGCTGATGGAGACGTTGCTCAGCGGCACGTTTCCGGTGTTCTTGGAGGTGAACGTGTAGGTGATCAGGTCGCCAACAACTGACGGGACCTGGATGGCGGATGCGTCAGCAGACTTGCTGAACTCCATGGCCGGAGCCGAAGTCAGCGGAGTATCCGTAGTTCCCGGCGGAGGCGTTACCGGCGGGCCGACAGGCGGTGTGCCCGTGGTGGTAGCCGAGTTGGCCACGTGGCCGGCAGTAATGTCAGCCTGCGTGATCGAGTAGGTCGCCGTAGCCGTCACGGACTGGCCCGGAAGCAGCTCGCCCGGGTTACCCGGCCAGCTGTAGACCAGCGATGAAAGTCCGGCCAGGGGATCGTTGATGGATACATCAGTGAGCAGGACGTTGCCGGTGTTCTCGGCCTTGAACGCGTACATGATCAGATCGCCCACAGCGGAGGGATCCTGGATGCCGGAAGCGTCGGCGGACTTGCTGAATGTCATGGCAGGAGCCGGAGTCAGCGGAGTGTCGGTGCTTGCCGGGGGCGGGGTTACTGCGGGGCCCGTGGGCGGTGTTCCGGCGGTGTTCGCGGTGTTCGCGACGTGGCCGGCGTTGATGTCCGCCTGGGTGATGGCATACGTTGCCGTTGCCGTGACTGTCTGGCCCGGCAGAAGCGTGCCCGGGGTGCCCGGCCACGTGTAGGTAAGCGCGGACAGACCCGCCAGCGGGTCCGTGATGGAAACGTTGGTCAGTGTGACGTTGCCGGTGTTCTTCGAGGTGAAAGTGTAGGAGATCTGGTCGCCTACGACAGAGGGGTTCTGAATGTCCGAAGCGTCCGCGGACTTGCTGAACTCCATGGACGGCCCACTGGTCAGAGGCGTATCGGTACCTGCAGGCGGCGCGGTGACAGGAGGACCTGTCGGAGGATTACCCGTAGTGGTAGCCACGTTGGCCACGTGTCCTGCATCGATGTCGGCCTGGGTGATGGCGTAGATCGCTGTTGCGGTCACGCTTTCGCCCGGAAGCAGAGTGCCCGGGGTGCCCGGCCAGGTGTAGGTCAGGGCGGAAAGTCCGGGAAGGGGATCGTTGATGGTGACACCCGTCAGGGGCACGTTCCCGGTGTTCTTCGAAGCGAACGTGTAGGTGATCCGGTCACCAGCAACAGCGGGCGACTGAATATCAGAAGCGTCAGCGGACTTGGTGAATTCCATGGCGGGCACGGCGTTTGCCGTGTTGGTCAGCACACAGCTGATATCGGCCCCTGCCACCGGCACGATTTGCAGGGAGCCGTTGAACACTGCGCCGGAAGGCAGGCCGGTCTGAAGACCATTGGCATCAACACAAGTAATGGCCTTGTTGTAACCTGACAAATCGGTGCCCGATTCAGTGAGGTAGTACGGTGTCCCGGCAGTGGCTACGTACTCTCCAGTGACACCTGTGTCGGCTGTGACCGTTGAACCCGAACCAGTGGTGGTGGCATTGGCAGCGTTGCTGACAACCGGTCCCGTGGCCGAACCCGTACGGATCTGGGTAGTGAACTGGTGGGAATCCACCAGACGCGGAGCATCCAAGGCCTTGCTAAGTTCCAAACGCGGAGCGCGAACGATCAGCGTGGCGTCTGCAGGCGGGTTGAGGTTGGTCACGATGTTGGCAGGACCGTTGATGTACGTTCCCTCTGCCGCGGCAGTGACATCCACGGTGATGGTGCAGGAAGTCATGCCCTGGGCGAGGTCGCCGCCCGTGACGGAGATGGTGTTGCTGCCTGCAACCGCCGTCCTCACCAAGGGGTTGGTTCCCGCGGCCTGCACACAAGTGCCACCGATATTGGGAGTACCGGCAACCACAAGTCCGGCCGGTAGCGTGTCCCGGATGGACCAGTCGTTCTTAGCCATGAGGTCGTCCGTGTTGGTCACGGTCAGGGTGACCTTGGAGACGCCCCCGGGGCCGATAAGGGAGGGCGTGAAGGCTTTGTCCACCTGAGGGGTGACGTCCACGATCTGCGGAAGGTCGAAGGCGACGTCGTTGCCGGAACCGCTTGTTGCTTCGTTCCTCAATTCCAAGCCGAGGGTAGGCGTTGTTCCCACAGGGATTTGGTACGCGGCGGACTGAAGCTTGGTGACCTGAACCCGCGCCAGGGTACTGCTGCCACAGGGGTCGAGCCCGGTACTGAGAACCTGGCGGGTCCCGTTGATGAGCAGGCTGAAGGTCTCTTTGGCGTGAGTCGCCTGGCAGTTCACTTGGGCAAAGTATGCAGATACGGCGTAATAGTGGCCCGCGATAGCGGGGATGTTGTTGTTCTCAGTCCGGAACTGTACGCCGGCGGCGATCTGACCACTTGAGCTGTTGGTGTATTCGGACAAGGCCTGGTTACTGGCTGCCTGCGTAGCTGTTTGGCCTTGGGCTTGGCCGAGAGCCACAGCCATTTGACCGATCTGGCCCCAGCCTGCCGGCTGATTGTTGGTACAACCGGCGTCAGATGTCGGCAGCGGGGTGGAGGAGTTCATCACCCAACCGTTGCATTGGCCGCCAGCAGGCGTGTACGGCGTATCTGCCGTATACGTTTCGTTGGCTGCTGCTGCCCCGCCCGTGTAATTCAGGATGCTGATAGCACCGGCAGTAGCGTTTTGATTGGAGAAGTTCTCCGTGTAGACGGGTGTCCCCGGCTGAACTACTCCGGGAGTGCCGGGTGTAGTGGCCAAGGCAGGTGGGGCCAAGGCGCCGCCAACCCCTAGGGACAGGATGGCCGTGGCAACGACTGCCGCCAGCAGCTTCTGTGGAGGTGTGTGTTTCATGGGCTCTCTCGCGTTACGTGTCCTGTCGTTGAAGGTTCAACCAGCTTCAACGAGGGCACCGATGAGCGGAGACCCAACGGCATAGTGCGAGAACTTCGTGAATCGTGACGCGAAACCCAGAAAAAAATTAGAAAGTTTTCCAAGACCCGCAATACGCGGATTCAGGGACAGCGCGCGGGACTACCGGAAGGAGTTGGCAAACGTCTTGGTGACGATGCCATTTCCGCCGAACCGGTAATTGAGAGTCCCGCTTTCCGCTGCCGGAGGCAAAGCAACGCCGAGCTTGAAGGCAAGGTTGTTCCGGTCCAAGGAGTCAGTGGTACAGCGGATCTGCCGCACGTTTTCAGTATTTCCACACGTCCAGCCCGCCGGGGCTACGGTCCTTCCCGCAACAAAGGTTGCCTGGTCCGGGAGCGTGAACACCGCCTCACCCGCAGTTGGCGCGCCTTCGCCCTGCAGGGAGAATCCGATCTGGAGTTCGCGCTCCATCGCTCCGGAGCCTGCGATGGCCGCAAAGGTCGCATTAACCGTTTGAGCGGCTGGTACCGCGGGCGCCAAAGCGGGCGCCGGCGTCGAGAGCACAGCACCGGAATCCACCACGGTGGCGCTCCGCTGCGGCAGCGGAGCAGGCGGAATGACGACGGCGGTGGGTTGCGGCGCCGCGGCTGGCGGGGCCTCCGCGAGGGGGGCCTCCGTGGCAAGCGGCGTCGGCGTGGCTGTACGTGTCGAGCTTGGCGTCGGGCTCGGCGGCGACGCCTCCCGGGCAGCCGGTGCTGTGGCGTCGGAGGCAACAGTGGCTTCAGAACCCGCATTGGGCTGGAGGAACCACACGAGTACGCCCGCCAGTGCAAGGACTCCCACCACGATGGCCGCCGCCAGCTTCCATAGCTGGCTGGCACTGCGCCCCACCACACCGCCCGCCTGGCTGGATACTGTTGCGCTTCCGACCCCCGACGACGGGCCTACTGCTGTGGCCGCTGATCCGAGGGCGGCAAACGCGCCCGGGGCGAAAGCGATGCCTGTGATCAGCGGGAACAGGATGGCCCTCATACCGCCTTGGACATCGTTGAGTTCAATCAGCAGGGCCGTGCACTTCGCGCAGCCGTTCAGGTGAGCGCTGACTTTCTCCTCAGACGTTCGCTTCAGTGCGTTTCGTGCGTACTTTCCCAACTGACTGGCGTACTGGTCACAACCATTGCCCACCGTCTGGCTGATGTGCTGCTGAAGGTACGCCTGACGCAATCCTTCCCTCGCCCGGAGTGCCAATGACGAGACGCCGTTTGGAGTGAGGCCGACGAGGGGAGCCGCCGCCGCCGGCTTCAAGCCTTCAATGTCCAGATGCCAGAGCACGGCTTGCCAGCGTTCGGGCAACGACTTGAAGGCCTTGGCCATGATGGTGGATTCAAGGTCGTTAAGGACGGGGTCGCTGTCCACGACCGCGGAATCGAGGACCGCATCGTCTGCTGCTGTCGGCATGCGACGGGCCTTGCGGTTCCGGTCATGCGCCGTGCGGCGCACCACGGTCAGGAGATAGGAGCGGAAGAACTCCTTTGGCCCCTTGCCGTCCATCAGGAGCTGGAAGATGGCGGCGAAAGACTCAGCCACGACGTCATCGGCGTCGCTGGGGTTGTCGCTCTGCGCACGGGCTACATAGTGGGCCACGTTGAAGTGCCTTTGGTAGAGCACATCGAAGGCATCGGTATCGCCTTCGCGCACCAAAGTGATGATCTGGGAATCGCTGCCGGCAGCAATTTCCGAGGCCGGAGATTCTCCGCTGGCCGTTGCCGCCATTAGTTGATCCATAAACAATAGTGTGGCATCTCTTCGGCTATGACTTGAATCGAGCCGTTCGCCCCTGTAGATAACTTCGATTTCCGCATCACGAATGCGCCCCCTGCATCACTTGTATGCATGACCGCCCATTCCCGGAACAAATTGAGGCCCCATGAATATCCGGCGTAGCCGTCCGTTCCTGAAGTTGATGCGTGCCACGCACAAGGACACGCCGAGGGCCCCACGTGCAATTGTTCAGGAATTACCGTCCCGGCGCTCGGCACTTTTGGCCCGAAAAAAGAATGCCGGCCATATCTCCCTCGTGTATGGAGCAGACCGCCCAGTGGCCATTCCGGGCGATACGGTCATCTTCACCGCATGGGTCACCAACGACTCCACAAGCCACTTGCGTGATGTTAATCTCATCCCCCGTTCCTTTACCAACGAGGGCATGGAAATGCTCCGATACACCTCGGAACCGGTGGAGCGGGACTTGCGGATAAAACTCCTGGCACCGGGACAGTCCGTGATGCGGAGCTTCTCCTACTTGGTAACGGACTCCGATCATCTCCATGGGGGAAGCCTCGTCAGCGCAATGCAGGTCAGCGCAAGCTGTCGGCGCGAAGTAATAACCGATGAGCATGACGCCATAGTCTCCCTCAGCGGAACGCGGCGGGACTGGCCCTTCGAAACAGCCAGGGCAGGCCAGCCCAGGCGAGGCCCAAAAGCAGCTGACGCGTCAGTGCGCGCCTAGCCGTTACTCGTTATTAGGTTCGCCTACCGGCTTTTCCGCGGGCCAGTCGACGTCCTGTTCGTAGCCCTCATGCTTCTTCAGGTACGCGGCGATGTAGGGGCAATGCGGGATGATGCGCTTCCCGGACGCCACTACGTCATCCAGCGCAAAGTGCGCCAGCACTTTTGCCAGCCCTTGGCCGTTGAACCCTGGTTTGGTTTCAGTGTGGATGAAATCGATATGACCGGGCTTGTCCATGAACTGGGAAATCACTGCCAGTTCACCGTCCACATGCAGTTCATAGCGGTGAAATTTGTCATTGCGCACCGTGGTGACGCCAGCTCGGAACGACTCTGCAGTGGAATCCTTGTACTCGGTCATGTTTCGAGATTGGCACGTAAATCCGGCTCTGGCAACGTTCGCAGCCTCCCCTCGGGCAATTCCGCGCCCTGCCGCAACTGCAGCATCGGGGCGGGTGTCGAAACCGGGGTCAGCACCGGCGTCGGAACCCTGCCGAGCAAAAGGACCGAAAGGGCAAAGCACGCCGCTCCCCCGCCCAACAGGGCAAGCGTCAAGCCATTGAACGCAGCGTCCGCCACGGGGATCAAAACCACGACGGCGGCGGTCACCACTGCCGTACGCGAGGGACCCCGCGCGTGGCTGGCCGCCGTCGGACGGTTCTCCAATCGGCCAAACATCAATACCACCGGGATCAGCAGGGCAACCACCGCGACGAAGACCGGTATCCGCGCCCACCACCACTCTGCAGTTCCTGCCAGCGGCTTGGGCACGTCGGTGAGCAAAAACAGCCCGGACAAGCCCACCAGTAGCGGAAGGTGCCACAGATAGATGGTCATGGATCGCCGACCCGCCAGGGCAATGACTGCCTGGACCCAAGGGATGTCAGCGATCCAGCGAATCCCTTTTTGCAGCAGTTGGAGCGTCGCCGCCTGGGAAATGCCCAAGAGAAGCAGGCAGAAATTGGGCGGGTTCAGGTTCACCACCATATTCCCCGGGTACACGGCCACGCCGGTGACGAGCCCCAGCAAAAGGTTGCTGGAAATGATGGCACCGAGGAGCCACCCGCGACTACGTTTCTCGAAGAAGCCATCGGCCATGAGGAATCCCAGCTGCTGGACCGCGCACCACACAAAGATCATGTTCGCGAATGCCAGGACCGGAAGGGCGCCGCGGAGGGAGTCGATGGCGATGATCAGCGTTACCAGAGCGGCAAGGGTTGGAAACGGCGCGCGTTCGTGAAGCCAGGCCAACAGGGGGATGCTGAGTTGGGCTGTGAGGTAGGCCGCCAGGAACCACAACGGCATCGCAGCGCCGGCGGTCATCAGTTGGATGACCTGCGGGTGGACCCCAAGCAGCAGCGCGACCCAGAGTCCTGCCCACATGAGTGCCAGTACAACCATGGCCGGGCGGACCAGGCGCAGGAGCCGCAGTTGGGCGAAATCGAACCCGCTGCCACCGCGTGCCCTCAAACGACGCCAGGATTGCAGTCCCGTCATGCCGCCCAGGACGAAGAACAGCGGCACGATCATGAGTCCCCACAGCACGGGGGTAAACCAGCGTTGCTCCATAAGCACGTTCAGGGTAGTGACAGTTCCATCCTTGTGAAGGACAGGGCTGACCATCATGCAGTGTGCCGCGACAACCAGGAGGAGGCAGGTGAAGCGGACAAGGTCGATCGCCGGGTCCCTGTGCACAGCCGTTACGTGGCTGGCCGGAGGATGCGCGTCCATCTCCATGGCTCTCCCTACAAAGGCACGCGCCTACGTGCTGACTCCATTCTCCGCCCGGGCGAGGGCTTGGGCCAGCAGGCAGGGCGGACTCCCCTGCCGATATCCACAAACTCAGAATTGGCTCTGGACGGGTCGGAAAAACACCGGCAGGATCAGACCCATGACTACGTCGATTTTCGTGAACCTGCCCGTCAGCGACCTTGAAGCGTCCAAGACTTTCTACACGGCCCTTGGCTATTCCATCAACCCGAATTTCACCGACGAGACCGCCGCTTGCGTGGTCTTCAGCGACACCATCTTCACCATGCTCCTGACCCACGACAAATTCAGCCAGTTCACCAAGCACCCCATTGCGGACACCAAAAACTCGACGGCGGCTATCCTTGCAATTTCTGCCGACAGTCGTGAGGACGTGGATGCCCTGGCAGCCAAGGCACTCAAGGCCGGCGGTTCCGAAACCTACGACCCCATGGACATGGGATTCATGTATAGCCGCGCGTTCCGCGACTTGGATGGGCACCACTGGGAAGTTGTTTGGATGGACCAGGCCGCGGCACAGGATGGACCGCCGCAGTCCTGATTTCCGTAACTAGCCGTCCGTGGGCAGTACAGCTAGCCCAGCGTCACAGCCAGCACACCAAGCACGACGGCGAGCAGCGGCGTTGCGCCCTGAAGGGTAGCTGCGCGGAGGTACTTTTTGCCGCTTGCTGCGAGCACCAGGGCGGCCAGAAGCATGGAACCGCAGCTGCTGAACACGAGGGTCCAGCCAACTTGGGGCGCGCCCATGGCCACTGCGATGATGCCGATGAGTGCGCCAACGGCGAGGAACAGGTTGTAGAAGCCTTGGTTGTAAGCGAGGGGCTTAGTTGTCTCGGCGTCGGCCTGGGAGGTGATGCTGAAAGTTTTCCAGGTTTTGGGCTTCGTCCAGGTGATGGACTCCATGGTGAAGATGTAGACGTGGAGCAGGGCGGCGATCGTCGCAAAAATCAGGGAGGCCAGGATCATGTTTTGATCCTAGCCTCCCTGTATTGCCGGGCTTGGCTGCCTCGCTGCCGTCAGGCGGTGAGCAGCCCCAATGTGGCACCGGCATAAGTCGCAGCCGAGCCGTTCCATCGGGCCAATAACCCTTGAAGATTCTCACCATCGGCCCGGTGGGCTGCGGTTTCCGACTCCAACGTGGCCAGGATGCCGGTGCGGAGTTCGGTGTTGAAGTTCACTTTGCCCACATTCATTGACGGCGCCTTCGCAAGCTCATCGCCCGGAATGCCGGAGGCGCCGTGGAGGACCAGTGGCACGTGGGTCATGGCAGCGACTTCCTCCAGCACATCCCAACGAATGTTTGGTTCGCCCTTGTACTTCCCATGCACGTTTCCCACCGCAATGGCGAGCAGTTGGGCGCCCGTCCGCGCCACGAAGTCAGCCACCTGTGCTGGATTGGTGAGGCCCGCAACGGAAGTTCCGGCGTCGTGCGCTGAACCTTCGGCGCCGAAAGCCTTGTCCTCATCGCCCGCAAGGCCGCCCAGCTCGGCCTCGATCACGACGTCGGCAGCACCTGCAGCGTCCAGCGCGGCACGGACTTCGCGGACCAGGGCGATGTTGTCCTCATAGGGCAGGGACGAACCGTCGGCGAGGACCGAGTCAGCACCGGCGGCCACTGATTCGAGGATGACCTTGAGGTCCGAGGCATGGTCCAGCTGGACCGAAACCGGGACGCCGGCTTCGTCAGCCAGGCCACGGAGGGCTGTGATGAGGCGCAGTCCGTTAGGCGTGGACGCAGTCTTCGGAGCGACGAGCAGGATCACACCGAGCCGGGCTTCTTCCGCCGCCCCAACAACGGCCAGAGCGGTGGTGAAGTCGTAGCACGTGAAGGCCGGAACAGCGGAGCCGGAAAGCAGGGCTGAGTTGACGAGCTGGTGGAGGTTGGTGCGCATCAGTGGGCCAGGCCTCCCACCAGGATCCAGGCAACGTATGTCAGCGCGAAGCCGGCCAAGCCCAGGATGGTGGTGAGGACAGTCCAGGTCTTAAGGCCGTCCGAGACGGTGAGGCCGTAGTAACGGATCACGGTCCAGAACCCGGCGTCGGTCACGTGGGACAGGCCCAGCGAACCGAAGCCGATGGCGATGACGATCACCGCGATCTGGGCCGGAGTGTAGCCGCCCTCCATGACGGCAGAGGTCAGCAGGCCCGTGGTGGTCACGATGGCGACAGTGGCAGAACCCTGGGCGGCGCGCAGTGCCAGGGAGATGATGAAGCCGAGCACGATGACCGGCAGGCCGAGGCTGTCCAGTGTGTGGGACAGGGCGGCGCCGATACCCGAGGTGCGGAGGACTTCACCGAAGACGCCACCGGCGGCAACCACCATGAGGATAGACGCGATGGGCGGAAGTGCGCCCTCGAAGATTTCGCCGGTTTCCTTGAGGGACCAGTTGCGGCGCACTGCCAGCAGGAAGAAGGAGAGCGCCACGGCTACGAGGAGTGCGAAGAACGGGTTGCCGATGAACGAGGCCACGCCGTACCAGTAGTTGTCCTTGGCGATGGTCAGCGTGCCCACCGTGCCCAGGAGGATCTGGACGATTGGGGCGGCGATCAGGAACATGATCAGGCCGGGACGCGGAGGGGCGATTGCGCGGGCGCCGGGACCGTCGTGGCCTACATGGACCAGGGAGTCGGAACCGAACTCTTCAACCTGCTGCTTGACGCCCGGGAGGAGTTCGTAGTCCTTCCGGTTCATGATGCTGGCAACCCAGTAGGACAGGAATCCGAGGGGGATGCAGATGATGAGGGAAATGAGGGTGATGAGTCCAATGTCGGCGCCAAAGACTCCGGCGCCTGCAACGATCCCGGGGTGCGGCGGGACGGCAACGTGAATGGAGAGCATGATGCCGGCCATGGGCAGGCCGAACTTGATCGGGTGAACGTTTGCGATCTTTGCGAAGGCGTAGACGATCGGGACGAGGACGATCACGCCCACCTCGAAGAACACCGGGATGGCCACGAGGAAGCCGACGGCGGTCAGCGCGATAGCGACGCGCTTGGCGCCAAGCTTCTCGGTGAAATGCGTGGCGAGTGATTGCACGCCGCCCGAAACCTCGATCATCCGGCCAAGGATGGCGCCGAGGGCGATCAGCAACGCGACCTTGCCCATGGTGCTGCCAACGCCGGTGGTCACCACGGTGAAGATGTCCTTCAGCGGAATCTGCGCTGCAACACCCACCAGGATGCTGACGGCCAGCAGGGCGACGAACGCCTGGATTTTGAAGCGGATGATCAGCACCAGCAGGAGGGCGATACCGGCTGCGGCGATGGTCAGCAGAAGGGGTGTTCCCAGCTCCACTGCGGGCTTAATGGCGGGGGCGTCGGCCGCCCGGACCATCAGCGAGTTGATGAGGGGATTCATTGGGGGTGTCTCCTTTGACAAACCAGTCTTGGGACCGGCGGGAGGTGCGACGACGGCGAAGGGGGGACCGCCGTCGTCGC
>NZ_JBLYIE010000059.1:0-3906 GCF_048537125.1 Paenarthrobacter sp. PPS72
TGTTTCCCGTGGGTTCAGCAAAGCTGAAGGGTCTTCCGCTGGGAACTCAAGTGGCAGCATCTCAGCATAACGGGCAGAAAACCTTGGGTTTGGGATGGTCGCGGACGGTAGAGGTCACGGCTCAGCCCGTGCGAGCACGGCTGACGCACCTCGTCGTGTTCACGGCGCTAGGGCCCTTCCACTCTCTCGAGCTCTGCCCAGAGGGGGTCGAGGCCGCGTTCCTTCAGGAAGTCTTCGATGAAGCCGAACTCTGTCGCGCTGAGTTCGGCTCCGACATCCCACGTCGAATCGCACTCATCGCAGAGTTGCAGGACTTCACCGGTGGCTTTCACGCGGTAAGTCTCGACGCGGCCCTGCTCACACATCGGGCAGACAACGTAGACGCTCATAGGGGCAGCGGAGCACTGACAAGCGGGCTCGTGCCATGTGAAGCAACCATCGTGACCCTGATTTTGTCGGTAATACCGAATCGCTTTCCCATTGAAACAAGATACGTGTTGGCGCGCGACCTACCAATTGGGGCCAAGCCCTGTGGCATGACAGGTTCAACGGTTACGGAGGTCCGTGTGTTCCAGCACGGCGGAGTAGCGGGCCGCTCCGGGAATGCTGAGCCCGAACATGTCGCAGAGCCGTCGGATGTCGCCCCCGTTGGCGAGCAGTTCGTGGAGGATCCGGTCCTCGCGGATTTCCTGGACGGTCATGCCCATGGACGTGTTGATCCATGCAATGCCAACGGAGGAGTAGTCCAAGGCTGTGCGTCGGCTGATGAACAGATGAGGGTTGGTCGTCTTGGGCCATCTTTTTTCACGGTAGGCCAGCCATGCGGCCAGTCGGTCCCGGACGGGTTGAGCGAGCGGGATGACCCGTTGGTCTACGTGCAGTCGACCGTCGTGGATGTCAGTCAGTTGGAGCTTGCGCACTTGACCGGACCGGAGTCCGTGGAAAGCGACAATAGCTGTGACTGCTGCGCGGGCTGGGTCCGTGGAGTTGATGGCCTCACGCAGCGCGGATGCGGGCAGAGGCATAGGTTGGCGGGTCTCGTGGGTGCCGGTGCGTATCGACCCGATGGGGTTGAAGAAGATGACCCGGTGGGCCTTGAGGACCCGGAACAAGCATCGCAGTCCTTGCCCCATGGTGGCGCGCGGATTGCCGGAGCCGGGAAGGACTTCTCTAACGTCGTCTGTGGTGATTTCGCGGAGGGTGGTGTGTCCGGCCGCTGCCCAAGCGTTGAGGGCAAGGAGCGACCACCGCAGGTACAAGCGGATGGTCTGCTCCGACCGGGGTTTACTGCGCGGTGGAGTCATGCTGCCGTGGGTCATGACCACGTACCAACGGCCCAGCTCGTGGCGCATTTGTTCGGGAAGCCCCGCGACGGCGGTGCTGAACCACTTGTCGACGGCCGGTTCACGGTCGTCCTCGAGCAGCCCGGCCGCATGGCAAACCTCCAGCAACCGCACTGTGTTCGTTCCAACTGGCTGCAGTTCAAGAATGTCGGTGGCGCGCAGAGGCGCCCCCGGAGTGTCCTGCAGGCCAAGGGCGACGGCAAGTCCGCGGCGGACGATTTTGGTCGCTGTCAGGCTCCACCCGTGCTTTTCCGCGTAGTCGAGGACGAACGCGTCCAGGAAGGCGCCCATCACAGGGTCGGGCGGGGCCGGGAAACCGAAGATGCGTCCTCGCTCCAGATCGCGTGCCGGTGCGGGAAAGAGCACCAGCTGGCGGTGGGCCACGGGCGTGAACCCCAAGGCCGGTCCAGCCAGTGGTTGTTGCGTGCGGTGCCGTCGCGTGCCGCGTCGTTGTCCTGCGCTGGCATGGCGGAGGTTGGCGATGAAGAGTTGCTGGCCGAAGCGGTTGGCCTCGAGCAGATCGGCCCCGCCTTTCCGGCCTCCAGCGGCGAGGAACTGATGCCAGCAGAGCCTGCAGCCCTGATCGTCATTAACCGCAGCGTTCACGCCGCATGCCTTGCAGGTTCCTTGGGCGTACTTCGTTCGCCAGGCTTTGCAGGCCTCGCAGAGCCAAGCGTGGATCCTGCCCACGCCCCAGGACTGGCAGTCCCGACACGCGGCCACGGGCTGAGGTGCGCTGCGGTGGCATTGATCGCACAGCCCTGCCGAGTAGTACCCCTCGGTTCGTCCGCATCGTCGACAGGGCGGCGGCACGAAGGGCCCGCCGGGCATGCAGTCGTAGCAGAACTTCGTCCGGCGCGGGTAGCTCCAGGCGACTGGCCGCTGGTCACAGACACTGCACTGGCGGGGGCGGCTGGCCCCTCTCATACCGGTGGCTTGGAACGGTTGCGACCGAGCCGTGGGACCACGGACGGGACGGCACCGCCTGAGGATGCTTCGGCCAGTTTCGGCCGGGCAGCGGCTACCTTCTCTGGCTCGCAGATCAGCAGCTCCGTGGGGGAGCAGTTCAGCACGGCGCAGATGACGTCCAGGTCTTCGAGCCGGATAGTGGTCGGTGTTCCGGTCCAGAGGCCGGACATCTTGCCAGTGCTGATCTCCAGTCCGGCGTCGGCAAGCCGACGCCGGAGCTCGGTCGATTTCCAGATTCCTCGCTCCGCGGCGACCATTCGTAGGTTCCAACGCATCTTGTCACTCTCCTGTCAGCCGGGCAGCCAGACGTTCGTTTGCGACCGCCCAGGCATGGTCGATGTGGTCCGCATGGACGTGGATATAGCGGGTGGTGGTCGAGAGCCATTCGTGTCCGAGCAGTTCCTGGACGGCTTTCAAGTCCAGGCCCCGAGCATAGAGGGACGACGCACAGTAGTGCCGCAGTCCGTGCGGACTGAGTCGTCCCTGCCACGCCGGCAGCCAACGCTCGACCGCGCTGGCAAGCCCGGCCCGGAGCGCGTCATCACCGACCCGGGCGCAGCCACCGGTGTGTTGGTCGCGCCGCTCGCTCGGGAACAGGGGCGCGTCCGGATCCAGATAGTCATCACCAAACTGATGGCGCACGTCCGTCAGCCACCACTGCAGCAACGAATCAACGGAGTTGATCGCCGGAACCAGCCGAGGTTTGGCACCACGGCCGCGGCTGCCCTTCCCGAACCGCACGTGGATTTTGCCGTGCTCCCCGAGATCGGGGCGCCAGTCCTTGATGTCGAGCATAAGGGTCTCGTTGATCCGCAACCCGGCGCGGCGCCACAACGACGCGGCCAGATAGTCGCGGGCTGCCGGCAGATACTTCCTGGCCTCGGGCAGGGCATCACGCCAGTTAGCGAACAGTGTCTCTATTTCCGGGTCGCTGGGCGGGATCCGGGCGGCAACGAATGCCGAGCTGGAGGGCCGGTTGAATTCGTCGATCGGCTGCAGGACCACGTAGCCAGTGAGCGCATGGATATCTCCCTGGTATCGGGCGATCAGGAAGTCGAAGAACCTGGCCAAAGTACCGGCTTTGCTTTCCCTCGTGGACCGCGCCTGCCGGCGTTCATGACGCAGATGGGCAAGAAACCGGTCAGCGTCCGAAGGCGACGCTGTCCACAAGTACTGGCCGAGGAATCGGGCGAACTCAAAGATCACCGAGCGCTCAGTCCTGACGAACCGGTCAGTCACTCCCGCCCCGATTTGGGCGAGCAGGAATTGATCTACGAGTTCTTGCTCGAAGTCTTCCTCGTCCTGCTCGGAACGCAACGCCTGGCTGAACCCGATGGAACGAACCGCAGCAAGCACCATCACGCACACCCGGGTTCAGCAATATTCCGCACTGATCATGAATATCACAGAAGCTTCAGGAATCATGAAAATATTTCAGACATCAACATCGGAGGCAAAATGAGCAGTTATGGTGATTATCCGCGCGGAACAGGGGTCCCGCGTCTCGGAAGGAACTCACGGGATTCGAGACAGCGAAAGTCAACCGCACCCAGCGCAGCACCGCCCAGGGGGGACAAGGAGCTGGTGGGTTCGG
>NZ_JBLYIE010000060.1:0-50825 GCF_048537125.1 Paenarthrobacter sp. PPS72
CACCACGGAGGCTTCAAGCATTAAAAGCCGTCCGCGTTGGTGCGGTAGCCGCCGCCGGCTGAAGCGGCCATGTCTAGTGCCGCAGCGTCCATCCTGAGCGCAAATCTTGGCGGAGGTGACTCGGGCGGAATCCGGACTATCCGGTTTGCCTGACGGGCGCTCCCGGCGGCGACCAACTCAGTCGCGGGATGGCGGACTACATGGACCGCCATCCGTCCGGTTGAGGGCAGTCTTCGAGGGTGGGCGCAGGTAGAGTCTGGAGGATGATTCTCACGCGAAGCCTGACCGGTGCCTCAGAAATTGGAAGAGCTGCTCAGCCCCTCCTGCGTCCGTTGGACCTGTCAGATGCGGCCGGCCTTGCGAAGGCATACCAGCGGAACCGTGAGCACTTGGCGCCGTGGGAACCAACCCGGGCTGAGGAGTTCTTTACCGTCGCAGGCCAAACGACCGCCACCCAAGCAAAGCTGAGACTCTATGAACAGGGCGCAGAGATTCCTTGGGTGTTGACAACACCGGAGGGCATTATCGGGATGTTCACGCTCTCCGGAATCGTTCGTGGACCCTTCTTGAGTGCAAACCTCGGGTACTGGTTGGATGAGGCATGGACAGGTAAGGGCATAGCGTCAGGCGCGGTGGCCGCCGTCGTGAGTTTGGCCGCCAATGAGCTCGGTCTGCATCGTATCCAGGCCGCGACGCTGGCCCACAACACAGCGTCGCAAGCGGTGTTGAAGCGCTGTGGTTTCGAGCAAATCGGCAGGGCACCGTGTTACTTGCAGATCGCCGGAGAGTGGCAGGACCACGTTCTGTTTCAGCGGATTCTTTTCTAATCGTGAAGGTCGGAAGGGCGGCGGCTGTCCCTACCGCCACAGCCGTAGGGTACGCCAAGGGCGTAAAGCACCCCTAAAAACCCCGAAATTCCGGTGATTTTGGTCAAAAAGGCGCGGAAACACGCGGAATTTGCTGGCCATGGCAGCCCAAGCTGGTAAGTTTTCGAACAGTGGCTTGCTCGCATTCCGCTTGAAAGCTCAAAAACGTATGAGTCCAGGAGGACGTAAATGGCTAAGAACCGTAGTGAACTCGTTGCAGAGGTAGCAGGCAAGGCTGGCACCAGCCAGGCAGCAGTCAACTCCGTGCTCGATGCACTGTTCGAAGTTTTCGAGACTTCTGTCGCAGCCGGCGAAAAGATCACCATCCCGGGCTGGCTCGCAGTTGAGCGCACCGACCGTGCAGCTCGCACGGGCCGCAACCCGCAGACCGGCGAAACCATCCAGATCGCAGCCGGCCACAGCGTTAAGCTGACCGCTGGCTCCAAGCTGAAGGCTGCTGTCGCCAAGAAGAAGTAACTACTCTTCGGGCGAACGCCTTGAAGGGGCGGCAACCTGCTGGTTGCCGTCCCTTTTGCTGTTAATGCTGTTAGTTAATGCACATAGCGCCTCTTCCGATTCGCAGCCCGGCGGCAGGTAGCGGACAATGGATAAGTGCCATCAGCAAGAAGCTCCGCTACTGCCCCTTCGCCCGTTCCCAAGCCGGGAGCGCGGGGAGGCACTACAGTCGCGGGTATTTCCTTGCCATGGCAACTCGCCGGTATGGCGGTGCTGTTCGTGGCCTTGGCAGCGGCTCTCATCTTCTCCGGTGCCTCAGCTGCCCGTCAGGTTTCCGATCCCGGTGAATTGGTCCGGTGGGGCCTTCCCATCGCAAAAGCCATCCACAACGTGTCTGTGGCAACGGTGGTTGGTGGCTTGATCTTCGCCGTCGGCATCCTGCCCAAGAACCTGGGCGGATCGCGGTCCCGTGAGAAGGACGTTGACGCGCCCGAACATCCGGCCTTTGCACGGGCCTTGGCCGTTGCAGCGGCGGCCGGCGCAGCCTGGACTTTGTCCGCAGTCGCGGTCCTCGTCCTCACGTACGCAGACGTCGCGGGCCAAGGGCTCTCGGGAGACGCCGAGTTCACGCGCTCCCTGGTTTACTTCACGACAGACATCGAGACCGGCAAGGCTTGGCTCGCAGTCACGATCATCGCCGCGGTCGTCACGACTGCTCTGTTCGGTGTTCGATCTCTAACCGGTCTGGCGTTCACACTCCTGTTGGCCCTGATCGGACTGCTCCCCCCAGCCTTGATCGGTCACTCCTCCAGCTCCAGTGACCATGAAGGTGCCATTAACTCCCTAGGGCTCCACCTTGTAGGTGTGTCCACGTGGGTGGGCGGCATCATCATGCTGGCGGTCCTCTCGGGAGTCCTTACCGGTTCCAGCAGCAAGGCAACGCCCGACATCACCGAGCAGACCCTGCGCCGCTTCTCGTCGTTGGCCGGCTTCGCCTTTGTCCTGGTCTTCGCCTCGGGTGTCATCAACGCAGCTATCCGCGTTACCAACCCCACCGACCTTTTGGGCTCTGCTTACGGCCAGCTCATTCTCGCCAAGTCCTTGGCAACCCTGGTGCTGGGCGGCATCGGCTACATGCACCGCCGGTGGGTTATCCCGCAGCTCGGCAAGAACGGCTCCATGCCGGCACGCCGCGTGCTGTGGCAGCTCGTCTTGGTTGAGCTGCTGGTGATGGGCGCGACGTCGGGACTCGCCGTCGCGCTGGGGCGCTCGGCTCCGCCGCAACCCACCACGTACGCACCTGATGCCTCGCCGTCGTTTATCCTCTCCGGGTACGAGCTGCCTCCCGAGTTGACACCGGAACGCTGGCTCACGGAGTGGCGCTTCGACTGGCTCTGGGTAGGCGTCGCGCTGTTCGGCGCGGTCACCTATATCCTCGGAATCATCAAGGTCCGCAGACGTGGAGACAAGTGGTCCTGGTTCCGGGCAGCCAACTGGATCATCGGGCTCATGGTTCTTACGTACATCACCTCGGGTCCGCCCGCTGTCTATGGCCGTGTTCTGTTCTCTGCACACATGGTGGACCATATGGCTCTTACCATGGTGGCGCCCATCTTCCTTGTCCTTGGCGCCCCCGTGACCCTCGCCTTGCGAGCCTTGCCTGCCAGGGGAGAAGGTGGTCACGGCTCGCGTGGACTGCGCGAATGGCTGCTGCTGTTCGTCCGCTCGAAGTTTTCGCAGGTGGTGACGCACCCGCTGTTCGCCGCTGCCAACTTCGCGGGCTCTATCGTGCTGTTCTACTACTCGGACCTGTTCGGCCTGGCGATGCGGGAGCATGTGGGCCATGTCCTCATGAACGTGCACTTCCTGCTAACCGGTTACATCTTTGTCCTGAGCATGATCGGTAGCGATCCCCTACCTCGCCGTGCCCCTTACCCCATGCGCCTGCTCCTACTGCTGGCAACGATGGGCTTCCACGCGTTCTTCGGAGTGGCCATCATGGGCGGCACCGGGCTGCTGGCCGCCGACTACTTCGGCAACCTGGGCCGGACCTGGGGTCCATCGGCCATTGGGGACCAACAACTGGGCGGTGCCGTTGCCTGGGGCATCGGTGAGGTTCCCACTCTGCTGGTGGCAATCGGCGTGGCTGTAATGTGGTCGCGCTCGGACGAGCGGGAGACGCGACGGGTTGATCGCGCAGCCGACAGGAATAATGACGCCGATCTCAGTGCTTACAACGATATGTTTGCCCGGCTGGCTGACCGCGACGCCAAGATGGCCAACCGCACCACCCAAGCAACCAGTACGCCTCAAGCAACCACGAGGACGCAGCCGGAACGCAACAGCGCCGAACGCCCCACCATGGACTCCGCCGGGCAGACTGAACCGAACACCAAGCTGGAAGGACGCTGATGAGCGAAACCGTACGTACCCAACACCGGGTCCGGGCCTCCGAACTGGAGGGCCGCGGCTGGCTCAACACGGGCGGGAAATCCTTGGACCTCGAGTCTTTGCGCGGCAAGATCGTGCTGCTCGATTTCTGGACCTTCTGCTGCATCAACTGCCTGCACGTGCTGGACGAGTTGCGCCCCCTCGAAGAAAAGTACTCGGACGTACTGGTGACGGTGGGCGTGCACTCGCCCAAGTTCGAACACGAAGCGGATCCCGTGGCGCTTGCATCTGCCGTGGAACGCTACGAAATCCACCACCCGGTCCTGGACGATCCTGAGCTCGCGACCTGGAAGGCGTACACCGCCCGCGCATGGCCCACCCTGGTGGTGGTTGACCCCGAAGGCTACATCGTTGCCCACCTTTCCGGCGAGGGTCACGCCGATGGCCTCGCAGTCCTCCTGGAGGAACTCGTGGCCGAGCACGAAGCCAAGGGAACCCTCCACCGCGGTAACGGTCCGTATGTGGCTCCCGTCCCGACGTCGGGCACGTTGCGCTTCCCTGGAAAGGCGACCCAGCTCGCCAACGGCAACTACCTGGTAGTGGACTCCGGCCATCACCGCTTGGTGGAACTCCGTCCCGACCTTGAAACCGTGGAGCGCGTCATCGGCTCCGGCACCAAGGGGTATTTGGACGGACAGTCCGAGATTGCACAGTTCAACGAACCCCAGGGCGTGACTCTGCTGCCGTCGGAACTGGCGTGGAAGCTTGGCTACGATGCGGTGGTCGCGGACACCGTCAACCACCGCCTGCGCGGCGTTACCCTGAGCTCCGGTTACGTACAGACGCTCGCCGGTAATGGTGTCCAGCGACTGCTGGACACAGGTCCTGCCCGTGTGACGGACACCGGTGCCGGCACCTGGGCCGAACACCACGACGGCGGTCCGGCTGACTTCGCTGCCGACGCGATCGACGTCGGGGCGCTGGGTCTCGGTACCGAGGTTTCACTGTCATCACCGTGGGATGTGGTCTGGAGCGAAAAGCTGCAGCGCGTAGTCATAGCCATGGCAGGAACCCACCAGATCTTCGCCTTCGACCCCCTGGCCAACGAGGTTTCCATCCTTGCCGGCTCCGGACTCGAAGGCCTGCTGGATGGCAAGGCCGAAGAAGCCTGGTTCGCCCAGTCGTCCGGATTGGCCATCGATGGCGAAGACAACATCTGGGTAGCTGACTCGGAAACCTCGTCCTTGCGTCGCCTGGTGATCAGCGATTCCGGTGTGACGGTGGAAACCGCCGTGGGCAAGGGCCTGTTCGATTTCGGGTTCCGTGATGGCGAAGCTGCCGAAGCGCGCCTGCAGCACCCCTTGGGTGTCACGGTTCTGCCGGACAACTCTGTGGCCATCGCGGACACCTACAACGGCGCGGTTCGGCGCTATGACCCTGCCACCAAGTCTGTATCCACCTTGGCGAGGGGCCTGGCTGAGCCGAGCGACGTCGTCGTGGTCCAGGTAGAAGGCAGCGACCCCCTGCTTGTAGTGGTGGAGTCGAACAAGCACCAACTGGTTCTGGTTCCCATCCCCAAGGAAGCCCAGCAGGTGGATGAGGGAGCATCGCAGACGCACCGTCCAAAGAGCCCGGTAACCCCCGGGGCCCTTGAGCTCGCAGTGCGCTTCACGGCTCCTACCGGCCAGAAGCTGGACGACCGTTGGGGTGACCCCACGCAGCTGAAGATCTCGTCCACGCCGCCGGAGCTGTTGGTCTCCGGTGGTGGCACTTCCGTGGGTTTGTTGCGCACCCTTGAGCTGTCTGCCGATGTTCCCGAGGGCATCCTGCACATCACTGCCCGAGCGGCAGCCTGCGATGGCCCCGAGACCGAAGACGGCGAAATCCCGGATCACGCAGCGTGCCATCTCTACCAGCAGGACTGGGGCATCCCGGTAGTCCTGCAGGCCGACGGTGAGTCCGAACTGATACTGGACCTGCGCGGCATGGACTAAGCCTTACCAGCCGGACTGGCCCGGGTTTGACTCCTCAGGGGGTTGGCCCGGGCCTTTTCGTGCCATCGGACGGTTCAAAAGAGGGCCAGCCCAGTCCGGTGGTTTGTCCACATAGCCTGATTCGGCACTGCCGGCCCGTCGGCGGAAACAGCAGGCTGGGGTGATGAAGCCAGAGGATGCCTTGCGACATTTGGGCGGTGTCGCCATGACCCGGAAACTACGGGCTCGGGGCGTCAGCGAATCAGCAATTCGCTCCGCAGTGCGGAGGGGAAGTATTCAGCGCGTCGAGCGTGGAGTTCTGGGCCTTCCCGGGGCGGATCCGGTCCTTGTGGCTGCAGTCATGTCGAAATCGCTGTTGACCTGCGCATCAGCAGCAAGCCGCTATGGCTTGTGGTTGCTGCATAAACCCGCCGAGCCCCACTATTGGCAGAGCAACGGGCGGCGCACGGAAGGGTGCACCAGTCATCGGCTGGCCCTGTCCCAACCGCGGCCGAGCGAGCCGTATGTCGCACTTCCCGATGTGCTTCTGCATGCCCTTTTCTGCCTCCCTCCGCTGGAAGCGCTGGTGATGGTTGAAAGCGCCTACATCCGTGGGGACATCACCCTTGATTACCTGGATCGCTACTTACTGGGCAACCGT
Organism: Paenarthrobacter sp. PPS72; assembly: GCF_048537125.1. Classification (GTDB taxonomy): domain Bacteria; phylum Actinomycetota; class Actinomycetes; order Actinomycetales; family Micrococcaceae; genus Arthrobacter; species Arthrobacter nitroguajacolicus_E. The sequence continues at coordinate 6,348 of NZ_JBLYIE010000060.1, forward strand.
GCCGGGCAGGCCCGCGGCGTTCTGGCCAAAGTGGACAGGGGCGCGGGTTCGCTGCTGGAAACCCTGGCCCGCGTTCTTTTCCGTGACGTTGGCATCCGCACTGAGACCCAGGTTTGGATCGAGGGCATAGGGACCGTCGATTTTCTCCTGGAGGGATTCCTCATCATCGAACTCGACGGCATTGCATTCCATCTGGATCCACGCCAATTCAAGAAGGACCGTCGGCGCGACAACGAGGCAATTCGCAAGGGATTGCTTGTATTGAGGTTCTTCTACGACGACGTCGTGTATGAGCCGGACAAAATGCTCCGGCAAGTGCGGGAGGTCCTTCTCCAGGGGCCGGCTCGCCTGTGGTCGAACTAGCCCGGTTTAGGGCTGATTTGTTGCTGGGGAGGGCGTTGATCGCTGTCCTGGCTCATGAAAACCGGGCCAGTCCAGCGCGGGTTAGAACGTGAGCATGGGGGTGACCGTCACGGTGTCGCCCCCCACGTCCAGCTGGGTGGTGAAGCTGAAGTCGTGCTCCACGCTGAGGTCGTTCACGAGTCCGGTGAAAAGGTTGATCTCCCGGGCGGTCAGTGTGGCCTTGCCGTTGAGGGGCGCCACAACCCACTTGCCGCCGAACGGCTCGATGGTGATCTTGGGGTACTCGGTGATCTCCCACTTGATGGTTCCGTCCACCACGCGGGCATTGCTGGCGTGATAGAACGGGCAATCGGGCTGCAGGCGCTGCTGCTCGGTTGCCTGGGCGGCACAAGTGTCCAGGAATTCCCGGACCTTGCCGGCCACGGCTTCGTTCATGGCATTGGTGGACCGTGTCTGTAGGTTCAGGGGTGCCGTGCCGCCGTCGCGGGTTGAAACAAGGGCCGATGCCGGAGGGGCTTCAAAGTAGGTGCCGTTGAGGCTGGCCTCGTACTTGCCGGGGAAGAACACCGCAAAATTGTTGCGGCCGTTGGGCATGTTTACGGGTACGCCGTTGAGGGTGGCCTCGCTGGCGTTGACCACGGTGACTTCGATGGTGGGAAGCGTGGTGGGCACAAACGCCCATTTAGCGAAGAACAGCCACTGGGTCCCGGTCCGCTCCATGAGGAATTCCGTATGGAGGCGGCTCCCATCAAGGGAGTAGTCCACCGGCACGGCCATCCGGTTGCTGCTCCGGGGTTCCGGGTTTCCCACCTTGACATCAGACATTTTGGAAGCTGCCGTTTGCAGGGCTGTGCCATCCAGCATGGCCGGGTTCGCGCTTGGCACTTTGGCGCGCAGCAGACCTAATGCTGCTTCACCTTCACCCTTCTGCAGGGCCTCCAGATATTCCTTGACAGGCTGTTGAGGACTGGCCACGGAGGAGCTCACCAGGTTGATGGATACGATGGCTCCGGCGGCAGCAAGCATCAGACCGAGCAGCCATCCGGCTGCGGTCTTGACGAACGCTTGACTCAACTGCACGCCCTTTACGTTACCTGCCAAGGCTGCGATCACTGTGCAGGAAGTCCCCGTTACGACTTATGTCCACCGACTGGAGAAGGCTCGACGTCGGGCGGCAGCGCGCGCTGCCGCCACCGGCGTCGTGGTTCCGGTGGCGAAACAGGACTAGCGGCGACGCCGCGAGGACGTGCCGAAGACCCCACGCATGAGGTCGCGGCCGAGCTGGGTTCCCATGGATCGGACCATGCTCTTGAGCCCGCCACCCAGTGCTCCGCCGAGGGCGCCGGCGATGTCGCCAAGCATGCCGTCTTGAGGGGACTGGGAGGACGGCGCAGGAGCGGGAGGCGAGGACGGTGCAGGGAAAGACTCAGGCGAGGAGGAGCGCGAACTTGGACGGCCCAGGATTTCTTCCTCGATGCGGCGTGCTTCGGCGTCAATGTCGGCCTGGGAATTACCGGAGCCGCCGGAGGCCCCGGAAGAAGAGGGCACCGGCGGCAACCCGGGGGCGGCGTCTCCCGTGGGAGCGGCTGCCTGCCCATTGAGTTTCTCGTAGGCGGAGAGATTATCCACGGCCGTGCCGTACTTGACCAGCAGTGAGGATGCCGCCACGGTGCTGCGAATGAGCTCGTCAGCGCTGGGGCCCATCACGGATTCCGGGGCACGGAGCCGCGTCAAGGCAACGGGGGTGGGAGCACCTTTCTCGTTCATCACGGTGATGACGGCCTCACCGATGCCTGCGGATGTGAGGGTCTCCTCGAGGTCGTAATCGCTCACGGGGAACGTGGACACCGTGGCCTTCAATGCCTTGGCGTCCTCCGGGGTGAAAGCACGGAGCGCGTGCTGCACACGGTTGGCCAGCTGCCCGAGGACGTCGGCGGGAACATCCTTGGGTGTCTGGGTAACGAAGAAGATGCCCACACCCTTGGAACGGATGAGCCTGACCGTGGTGGTGATGGCTTCGAGGAAGGCCTTGGATGCACCGTTGAACAGCAGATGGGCCTCATCCAGGAAGAAGACGAGCTTGGGTTTGTCAAGGTCGCCGGCTTCGGGCAGGTCCTCGAACAGGTCTGCCAGGAGCCACATCAGGAAGGTGGAGAACAGCAGCGGCTTGGTCTGCAGTGTGGGCAGTTCAAGGCAGCTGATGACGCCACGTCCGTCCGGCGCCGTACGGAGGAGCTCCGCAGTATCGAACTCGGGCTCGCCGAAGAACTTCTCCATACCCTGGGCTTCCAACGTCACCAGTTCGCGCAGGATCACGCCGGCCGTTGCCTTGGACAGCCCGCCAAGGTTCGCCAGCTCGGCCTTACCCTCATCGGAGGTGAGGAATTGGATGACAGCGCGGAGGTCCTTGAGGTCGATCAGTTCCAGGTTGTTCTTGTCCGCGAAGTGGAAGATCAGTTGGAGGCTGGATTCCTGGGTGTCATTGAGGTCCATGATGCGGGAGAGCAGGATGGGACCGAACGAGGTAATGGTGGCGCGCACGGGAATGCCTTGGCCGTCACCGCCAAGCGATAGGAACTCCACAGGGAAGTTCTTGGCCTCCCACTGCTGACCCAGCGCAGAGGTACGGGCCGTCAGCTTCTCGCTCGCCGTGGCTGGGGTCGCCAATCCTGACAGATCACCCTTGATGTCCGCGAGGAAAACCGGGACACCCGCCGTCGAAAGCTGCTCGGCAATCATGTGTAGCGTGACCGTCTTGCCGGTGCCCGTGGCTCCAGCCACCAGTCCGTGCCGGTTCATCATGGCCAGCGGGAGCCGGACTTGGGCCTCTTTGTGGATTTCGCCGTCAACAATCGCGGCACCCAGCTCGATGGTGGCACCCTCCAGGGTGTACCCCTGCTGGATGGTGGCGAGTTTTTCGGCAGTTGTTGCGGTGGGTTTCTTGGCCATGCGCATAGCTTAGCTGTGCACGGCAAGATCCTTGCTGAACGCCAAATGCTTGATTACTTCCGGGTCTGCAGCGAGATCGAACAGGGCTGTGTAGCCCGTGGCGAGGTAGAGGTTTTTTGCCTCCGGCTGGCGCGGGCCAGTGGTGAGGTACAGCTTCCGGTAGCCCCGGCGTCGAGCTTCATTTTCCAGTTCTGCCAAAACCAGCCTGGCCAAGCCGCGACGACGGTGCGACGAATGCGTCCAGATCCGCTTCAGTTCGGCGGTGTGCTGGTCGTAGCGGCGGAACGCGCCCCCAGCCACGGACACGCCGTTCTCCTGAACGATGATCAACGCACCGTGCGGGGCTTCGAATTCCTCGGCCGGGTAGCGGTTCAGTTCCTCCGCGGCCCCTTCACTGCTGAACAGGTCCCCGTAGCGGGTGTTGTATTCGACGGCGAGCTCGTCCAGGAGCGGGCGGACGCGCGGATCGCGCATGGGCAGTCTGAGGACGGTAAGGCCCGACGTCGGCAGGGTGGGCGTTGTGGTCATGTCAGGCCTTTCGTAGGGCGTCGGTCAGCTGGGGGGTGGCGGCAACCGTGGACAGGATCCGGCGTGCGAGGGCATCGTTTTCGCGGAAGGGTGCTGCGTTGGTGTTGGGACGGGCAAACGCCCCCGCGCCCCAACCGGACGTCCACGGGCCCACCGCGAACAGACCCTTCTGAGGAGTAGCAACAGGGGACAGGACTTCATGATTCCCGGAGACCAGGAGTTTGCCGGTGGAGTGGGCGCCCTCGGAGGTGAGGAGCCTTTGTTCGGTGCCCCAACCGGCGTGGTGCAGGTCAGCCAAGGCAGGATTCGCCGAACGTTCCACCGATGCAGCGGGCAGCCGCGCCTCAATGTACGCGGACGCATCCACCACCACGGGCGATTGGAACGTCCCCGCCACAAAGCGGCCAACGGAGTCGTCGGCGCGGACCCACATACCGGGGCCGAGGAACTTCAGCAACCCGGCCCTGTGCAGTGCGAGCATCTCACGCAAGCGGTGGGCGGGCGGTCCGGAGTCCACAAAGCTGAAGAAGCCGTGCCACCAGCCATGGATGGTCTGCTGCGAGCGTGCGTTGAGCCGCTCTTGTGGGACCAGGCGACCCAAGTCCATGTACACAAACAACAAGGCGGTGAACAGGGCGAGGGTTTCGGAATGGTCCGGGCTGGTCCGGAGGTTCAGGTCGTTCTGGATGTAGGCGGCCACGGAGCGCTGAACAGTCTCATGGTCGGCGAAAGCGCAACCGCTCAGGGGGTGGTCGATCTTTTCGAGGTCCAGGCGCAGGGCAGGATCCGGCACGGAATACGCCACCAACTCTTCCCTGGCGGGGCTGTACCAATCAACGGCGTCGAACCTGGCCTCGAAGCTGGCCCACGTTCCCAACACCCGCCACGGATAGCCCGTGAACAGCTCCCGGTAGTAGGCGTAGCCGGCGTCCTTGGCGATCAGAGGCCATAGGTGCGCGCGGAAATCCAGTTCCTGATGCTCGGCGAGCAGGGCGTCGATAGCGGAGGAAGTGAAGTACCGCGGCTTGGAGATCGGCTCGCCTCGGAGGGTGGAGGAGATCTTGGAGTGGTACGGCACACCGCGTCGTGACCCTGCCCAGACCCGCGGTTCGGCGCCGGACGGCACATACTCGAGTTCGCCGTCGGGCCCTTCTTCGAAACGGCCGCCGCGGCCCTCGAACAACAGCACCATCAGGTCCACGAAGGCGAGCCCCATGCCGGAGACGATCACGTCCTGCCCGGCTTCAATGGCGGAGTAGTCCACGTCGGTGGTGTACGACGGCGGCGCATGGAACCCGCCGTGCCGGGCAGCGAATTCACTGAGCCTGGCTGATTCGGGATCCGGCAAGGAATCGGTGTGTCCCAAGGCGTAAACCACGACGTCGGCAACCACCTCGGTACCCGAAGCGAGCCGCACGCGGTGGGTGGCGTCGTCATGGCTGGCGTCGTCCGAAGAGCGCTCGACGCCGGTGGCCGTGTCGCGATGTACGGTCACGGTCACATCCGGGCCCAGTGAGGACACGGCCCTGCGGAAGAACCACTCGAGGTACTTGCTCTGCAGCTGCCGGGTGGGGAAGGACGCGGGCGTCAAAGCGCGGAGCTGGGCGAGGAGGTGCGGTTCCAAAGCAGGGACGTCGCGGATGCTGCCGTCAAGGACCCCCGAGGCCCAGGTGGACAGCCCGGGTCCATCAACCGAGGGTCCGTCGCAAGCAACCGATGCATCCGTGAACATGGTGACGTCCGCAGCAGTGGAGTTCAACAGCAGCCCGGGATCCTGGTCATAGCGCCAGATCCTCCCGGAACCGGGTTCATGGGGTTCGATCACATGGATGTGCAGGGGACCTCCGAAAAGTTCGGGGCGGTTGGCTGCAAGCCGTTCGAGGACGCCGGCCGTGCGCGGGCCGCCGCCGATGAAGGCGATCGCGGGTACTCGTGACGGCATGGGATCTCCTGAAAAGCAGTGGTTGGTGATGCCAATCTAGGGACGAAGCAGGCTGCCGGTCGAGGCGGCGGTAACCGCCGTTCACCACACGTCATGGAACGTTAAGGCGCGCAAAATCCCGACTCATTCAACGGTTCGGGAAGGGAATTGTGACGCTGCGCGAAGTCCCGAGAAGCCGCGCGAAGTCCAGTGAAGAAGTGCAAATTCCCGCCTTGCTGCCGGGTTTCGCGCGGCCCTAGATTGGCAGCCATCCGATAGACAACAACCGATCTGAAATGAGGTGGCGCATGAGTGCAATCGCACCGCCTGCCACGGCGGAAACGTCACCGCCCACCCCGGACTACTCCGAGTACAAGCTGGTTCCGGCCCGGCATCCCTGGCGATGGGTGGGCACCGTACTGGTAGCTGCCGGTGTCGCAGCGATTGTGTGGTCGCTGGTCACCAACCCGCGCTGGGAGTGGGGAGTGGTGGCCGAATGGTTCACCGCGCAGTCGGTGGTCAACGGACTCCTTGAGACCCTCAAGCTCACAGCCATCTCAGGTGTCCTCGGCTTTGTCCTCGGTTTCATCCTTGCCCTCATGCGCCTGTCCGCCTCGCCGCTGCTGGTCTCGGTGTCCTGGACGTTCTCCTGGATCTTCCGCTCCACGCCTCTGCTGGTCCAGCTCCTGCTCTGGTACAACCTGGGCTACCTGTACGAGAAGATCAGCCTGGGCATCCCCTTCACTGATGTTCGCTTCTTCGAGGCCCAGACCACCACCCTCATCAGCCAGTTCGCCGCAGCCGTCCTCGGCCTGACGCTGAACCAGGCAGCCTACTCCGCCGAAATCATCCGCGGCGGCATCCTCTCCGTGGACCAAGGCCAACTCGAGGCCGCCTCCGCCTTGGGCATACCGGCATGGAAGCGTTCCACCAGGATCGTGCTGCCGCAGGCCATGCGCGCCATCCTGCCCAACGCCTTCAACGAAATCATCGGCCTGGTCAAGGGCACCTCGATCGTTTACGTCCTTGCCTACTCCGAACTCTTCTACACGGTCCAGGTCATCTACAACCGGACCCAGCAAGTGCTTCCCCTGCTGCTCGTCGCCACGCTCTGGTACGTGGTGATCACCTCGGTGCTGAGCGTTTTCCAGTACTACATCGAGCGCCACTTCTCCAAGGGTGCCCTGCGGACCCTGCCGCTCACGCCGTTGCAGAAGGCCCGGAAGTTCTTCACCACCCACGTAGCTGCCACTCCCACCAAGGACGCCCGATGAGCATCATCGCTGCACGCACAGAATCCACGACGACGGCCTCGTCGCCTAACGAAACTGCCGCCGGGACTGCCGAAACTCCAGCCGGCACGACGGCGGGCCGGCCCGCCGAGCCGCAAAAGCCGGCCACTCGCGGGCAGGTGGACATCACGAATGTCCGGAAGTCCTTCGGCGCCACCGAGGTCCTCAAAGGCGTCACTTTGTCAGTTCCGCCCGGCGGCGTGGCGGTGATTGTCGGTCCCTCGGGCTCCGGCAAGTCCACCCTGCTGCGCACCATCAACCACTTGGAAAAGGTGGACGGCGGCTACATCACCATCGACGGCGAACTGGTGGGCTACGAGGTCCGTGGCAACAAGCTCCATGAACTGCGCGAAAAGGACATCCTCAAGCAGCGAACCCACATTGGCATGGTGTTCCAGAGCTTCAACCTGTTCCCGCACCTCACCGCCTTGGAGAACGTCATCGAGGCGCCCATCGTGGCGCAGAAGCGGTCCAAGGCAGAAGCCCGGAAGCGCGGCCTGGAACTGCTGGACCGGGTGGGCCTGAGGGATCGCGCCGACGCCTACCCCCGCCAGCTCTCCGGCGGCCAGCAACAGCGTGTCGCGATAGCCAGGGCGCTCGCACTGGATCCCAGGATTCTCCTCTTCGACGAGCCAACCTCGGCATTGGACCCGGAACTCGTCAACGAGGTCCTGGACGTCATCCGTGAACTCGCCAAGTCCGGCACGACGCTGATCGTGGTGACACACGAGATGGGCTTCGCCCGGGACGTCGCGGACACCGTGGTCTTCATGGACCAGGGCCAGATCGTCGAGTCCGGCACACCCCAGGAAATCTTCGCCAATCCCCGCGAGGAACGCACCCGCAGCTTCTTCTCCAAAGTCATCGAACCAGCCTTCAACATCTAGGACACCCCATGCTTCGCAAGACCCACGCCTTCGCCACCAACAAAAGCAGGCTCCTGGCACTCGCTGTACTTCCCGCCGTCGTGCTTCCAGTGCTGGCCGGGTGCTCCGATCCTGGAGCGTCGGCAGCCCAGCCGGAGTCCGAAGCTGCCAAGAACGGCATCGTCTACAACACGTCAGTGGAGCAGAACCGGATCCGTGGTGAAAAGGACGCTGCCGCTACTTCGAAGGTCCCGGAAGCCATCGCCAAGGACGGCAAGCTGACCGTTGCCACCACCGCTGGCGCCATCCCGCTGTCCTTCCACGCTACTGATGACAAGACGCCGATCGGCGTTGAGGTGGACATTGCCCAACTCGTTGCCGACAAACTGGGGCTGGAACTGGATCTCCAAGTGACGTCGTGGGAGAACTGGCCGCTCAAGACCCAGTCCGGCGACTTCGAGGCCGTCTTCTCCAACGTAGGCATCAACGCGGCCCGGGTGAAGCTGTTCGACTTCTCCACCTACCGCGCCGCGTACATGGGCTTCGAGGCCAAGAAGAGCTCCACGTACGACATCAAGGGCTCGGACGACATTTCCGGCCTGAAGATTTCCGTGGGCTCGGGCACCAACCAGGAAAAGATCCTCCTGGCCTGGAACAAGGAACTCGAAGCCAAGGGTAAGGCGCCGGCCACGCTGCAGTATTACTCCTCGGACGCCGACACCATCCTGGCTCTCTCCTCAGGCCGCACGGACCTCAACCTGGCACCCTTCCCTTCGGTGACGTACCGGGAGAACACCCGTGACGACCTCAAAGTGGTAGGCAAGGTCAACGCCGGTTGGCCCGCTGAAACACTGGTGGCTGCCACCACGCTCAAGGGCAACGGACTCGCCCCGGCCATCACGGACGCCCTGAACTCCACCATCGAGGACGGCTCCTACGGCAAGGTCCTTGAACGCTGGGGCCTCTCCGAGGAAGCCATCCCGGAATCCAAGACAGTTACTGAAGCCACTTTTGTGGTTCCGGCCGGGACCGGCAAATGAAGTTCCAGGTCCTGGACATCATTCCCCATCTGAAGAACCCGGTGACGGGGGAGATCGTCTCCACTGCTGATCGCCTGAACCAGGTGGTGGAGACGGCCCGGCGTGCGGAGGAACTCGGCTACGACAGCTTCTCCGTAGGGGAACGCCACGCCGGCGAGTTCGTCTCGTCATCCCCGACGACGGTCCTCGCCGCGATTGCCGTCGTCACCGGCCGCATCCGCCTGCAGACCGGTGTCACCGTGCTCTCCGTCCTGGATCCGGTGCGCGTGGCCGAGGACTACGCCACCATCGACCAACTGAGCCGCGGCCGCCTGGAACTGGTGATCGGCAAAGGCAACGAAGTCCTGCAATACCCCCTTTTCGGCCTGTCCCTTGATGATCAGTGGGACCTGCTGGCGGAAAAGTACGCGCTCCTCCGCTCCCTATGGCGCAAGGAAAGCGTCACCTGGTCAGGCCGCTTCCGGCCCGCCCTCACCGAGCCGACCACGACGACGCCACGCCCCTTCGCGGGGTCGCCCCGGATTTGGCACGGCTCGGCTACAACCCTGACGTCCGCTGCGCTCGCCGCCAAGTGGGGAGACCCGTTGTTTACGGCCAACGCCATCCAGCCGCGTGGGAACTACAAAGTCCTGATCGATCACTACCGTGAAGAGTATGCGCGCCACGGCCACGATCCGCGGCACCAGTACCTCGGCTCGGGCAGTGGAGCAGGAGGGGTTTTCCTTGCGGACACCACGCAGGAAGCCATCCGCCAGTATGGACCTGTTTACGAAGGGCTGACCGCCAACCGCAACGTCCCCGGAAACAACTCACCCTTCCGGGACATCCAGCACGCTGTAGCCGAAGGGCCGGCGCTCGTGGGCAGCCCGGAGCAAGTGATCGACAAGATTCTCAGCTACCACTCGCTGTACAAGCATGATCTTCAGTCGATCTCCCTGCCCACCACTCTGCCGTTTGAGCAGCAGTTGGAGATCCTGGAACGCTTCGCGCTGGACGTCATTCCGGCCGTCCGGGCCTCCGCGCCCAGCACCCTGTGGGAATCCAGCGACCCGTTCGGTGGCCGACCCGGATTCGCCGGCGCCACCGAAGCCGATGCCGCAGCAACCGTCACAGCAGACCACGCCTTCAACAGGACGGACAACGCATATGTCTTTGCACACTAACAGCGCCACGCACGCTGAAACAGCACTCGAAACCTTTGACCAGCAATGGCAGGAGTGGCACGCCGCCCATGAGAGCCAGCGCGCCCACCCGCACGGCTTCCTCGCCGTGACCCACCTGCACTGGCTCAGCAACGAAGCAACCCGACTGGACGGTGTGCCGGGCAGCTGGAGTGTGGAGGCCGACGTCGTTCGTGTGGTCCTGGAACCGGGTGAAAGCCTGCAGCAAGACGGCGTGGAACTGAGAACCGGCGAGCCGCTTGAGTTCGGGTCCATCGAGGAACGCGGCGGCATCAACCTGGTCTCCGGCGACACCGTGATCGAGGTGGCCAAGCGCGGCGGCGAGTACATCGTGCGGCCGCGGAACCCTTCGAACGCCCTGTTGCGGGAGTATCAGGGCACGCCCGCCTACACGCCCAATGCCGCGTTTGCGGTGGCCGGCACGTTCGTCCCGTTCGAGGCTCCGCGCCCCACCACGGTGGGCGCCGCCGTCGAAGGCATCCAGCACGTGTACGAGGCTCCGGGTGAGATCCGTTTCAAACTGGCCGGTGAGGAGCTGGCACTCACAGCGTTCAACGGTCACGCACCGGGTTCGCTGTCCGTGCTGTTCACCGACCAAACCTCCGGCAAGACCACCTACGCGGCCAACCGCTCGCTGTCCGTGGTCCCCGCGGCTGATGGTTCCGTGCAGCTGGACTTCAACCGGGCCGTCAACCTGCCCTGCGCCTACACGGATCTCGCCACCTGCCCGCTGCCGCCCGCCGAAAACCGGCTTCCGGTGGCGATCGAAGCCGGCGAAAAGATTCCCTACGAACGTCAGGACCAGCAGTGACTACTTTCGAAGAACGCAAGGCCGGGTTCCTGGCCATTGAATTGGACGGTGCGGGGTATGAGAACCTTGCCGCCGCCGTCCTCGCGGCCGAATCTGCCGGCTTCCACGCAGCGACGTTCAAGGACACGCCGGAGGCCGGCCGGGCCAATGCCCTGCAGCGCGCGGCTTTCGCAGGGCCGGTGACCCGGACCATCGCCGTGGTCCCCGAAGTAGATACGGTCTACACGGAGCCTTTCCACGTTTCCACGCAGCTCGCGAGCCTGGACTACGTCTCCGGCGGCCGGTCCGGGTGGATCGCTACCGCAGTTGAGTCGCCCGAGGCTGCTGCCGCCGTCGGACGCTCTTTTGTTCAGGGCGAGGCGTTGGCGCAGGAAGCCGCCGCCTCCATCGAGGTGGGTCGTCGGTTGTGGGACTCCTGGGAGGATGACGCCGTGATTCGCGACGTCGCTACCGGGCGGTATATCGACGTGGACAAGCTTCACTACGCGGACTTCGAGACGCCCGCGGACTTCACTGGACCCGCCTATTCGGTGAAGGGCCCGTCCATCATTCCCAGTCCCCTCCAAGGGCAGTTGCCCGTGCTGGCAGCGGCGTCGCTGTTGGGGGAGGGCTTGGTCCCGGTCGAGGCGGTGGACGCGGTGCTGGTTAACGCGCCGACGCCGGAACTGCTCGCTGCCGAGATCGGCGATGTGCGCGCCCGGCTTGGCTTGTCGGTGGCGATTGTTGCCGAGCTCGACGTCGTCCTGGACTCGCGTGGACAGGCTGCGGAGTCGCGTTCCTTGACGCTCCGGGCAGGCGGGTCCGCTCAGGAAAGCGGCCGTGCACGCTTTGTTGGCTCAGCGGACAGCCTCACTGAACTGCTCGAATCGCTTCTTCAGGAGGCCGACGGCGTTCGACTCCATCCAGCAATTCTGGACGTGGAGCTGGAAGAACTTTCCAGGCTCGTCCTCCCGGAGCTTCGACGCCGCGGGGTGTTGCAGCCTCCCATCCAGGACGGCACGTTCCGCGATGTCCTCCGCCTGGCACCGGCGGAGAACCGTTATTCGACCAACGTCGCGGCTATAGCTGCTGCCGGAAAGTAGGGGAACACCATGACACGCGAGATTTTCCAGCCGAGCGGCCGGATCCAGTTCGGGATTTTCTTCCAGGGCGTCAATTCGGGCACCATCTGGAAGGCCCCGGAATCCGGTTCCCAGACGGACTTCGAATCGTTCCGCCACATTGCCCAGACCGCCGAGCGCGGCAAGTTCGCTGCCTTTTTCCTGGGTGAGGGGCTGCGCCTGCGCGAACACCTTGGGCGTCCCCACGCTCTTGATGTGGTGGGCCGGCCTGACGCCCAGACCATGCTTGCCGCGCTTGCCGCAGTTACCAGGAACATCGGTTTGGTGGCCACGCAGAACACTACCTACAACGACCCCGCGGACCTCGCGCATCGTCTGTCCTCACTGGACCTGATCTCCGGTGGACGGGCAGCGTGGAACATCGTCACCACGGACAACGCCTGGACCGGCGCGAACTTCCGCCGCGGTGGATACCTGGACCATGCCGACCGCTACAAGCACGCCGAAGCGTTCGTGGAAACGGCCAAGCGTATTTGGGACTCGTGGGAAACTCCCACCGGACCTGCCCGGCGCGTTCTCCATGAAGGCCAGCACTACACCGTTGACGTGACGCCGCGCCTGCCGCGCAGTGCCCAGTACCGCCCCGTGCTCTTCCAGGCAGGCGATTCCCTGGACGGCCGCGACTTCGCAGCCCGGCAGGCAGACGTGATCTTCTCCGCCCACCCCAAGTTCGATGACGCCGTGGAGTTCCGCCGTGACATCGTGACCCGCTCCATCGCAGCGGGACGCGGTGCCAATGCCGTGCAGATCATGCCTGCCAGCGAATTCATCCTCGCCGCCACCGATCAGGAAGCGCAGGAGAAAAAAGCGTGGGTCCGGAGCCTGCAGATCGGTCCGCAGCAGGCTGTCGCCTACCTTGAACAGTTCTGGGGCAGGGAGCTCTCCTCCTACGATCCCGATGGTCCCCTTCCCGGGATCGATCCCGTAGTGGAGGAAACCTCCGAGACCCGGGGCAGTGGATTCCATGGTGCCAAGGCCCGCCAGCTCGCGGACCAGTGGAGGGCCGAGGCGAAGGACAAGGGTCTCTCGATCCGCCAGTTCGTAATCTCCAAGACGGCACGCATCGATGCCACGTTTACAGGCTCCTACACGGCCGTGGCAGATCACCTCGCTGAATTCGCGAGGGTTGGGGCCGTGGATGGGTTCAACATTTCGCCGTGGCTGATTCCCACCGGTTTGGACGACATCGTGAACCACTTGGTGCCCGAGCTCCAGGAACGCGGCGTTTACCCAACGGAATACCGCGGCACTACGCTGCGCGAAAACCTGGGCCTGGAGACTCCGGTGCGGTCCGGAGAGCCGGTGCAGCTCTGATGAAGGCAGAACGCCTGGTGAAGGCCCTGCTGCGTCGGCTCGTCTTCCAGCCGGGCCAACCAGGAACAGCGCCCGACGGCGGCGGCTCGGGTGCCGCCGTCGTCGACGTTACGCGCGGAACGGTCAGCCTGCAGCTGACAGTGTGGGGGCAGGCGCTGTAACGGCGAACTAGAGGAGTTCCCTGAACACGTTCCAGCCGGTGCCAGCAGGCCCGTACGGACCATTAAGGCCTGTGGTCAGGGCCCCGGTGGAATACAACACGAGGTTGCCGTTGGCGTTGATGGCAACAAGGTCGTTGTACTTCTGGTGGCGGTAACTGCCCAGGCCTGCCACATCCTGGAAGTCATTCCAGCCGCTACCCATGTAAGCCTGGGAACCCCAGCCGCCCTGACCGTCGGCGGAATACAGCTGCAGGCCACCACTGTGGTCCCGGCCGAAGACTTCCACAGTGCCGTCACCGTTCATGTCGCCGCCAGTGATGATCTTGTTCATGACCTGCCAGCCCCAACCCACCTTGGTTGGCGCGAGCCAGCCGCCGTTTCCATCGCCCGGGTACAGGAACAGATCGCCGCCCGCGTTTCGTGCCAGGACGTCATTGCTGCCGTCACCGTTGAAATCCCCGGGGCCCACGATGGAATCGAAGATGTTCCACCCGGCACCTACCTGCCGGGTGGGAAGCCAACCGCCGTCGCCGTCTCCGGGGTAAAGGAACAGTTGGCCGGACGCGTTCCTTGCCAGGAGGTCATTGAATCCGTCGCCATCGAAATCTCCGGGAGAGAAGACCGTGTTGAACATGTTCCAGCCGGCCCCGACCTGCCGGGGTTCATCCCACGAACCGGCATAGCCCGGGCACGGGCCCTCACACCTGCCTTCGTGATAGACGTACGTCCTCGGGTATAGGACGAGCCGGCCATCGTGGGTGCGGGCCAGGGGCTCGAAGTTACCGCGGCCGGTCCAGCCCATGGCGCGGCTGGAGGCTTTGATGGGCTTGGTCTCGGCGCTGAGCTGTGTCCCGGTGGGGCAGCCTGGTTCGCCGGGGGTAAGCGGGTAAACCCTCAAGGAGATGCGGCTGCCTTTATCCTCGGGGAGGACCCGCAAGGTTTCACCCTGACGCTCGGCAGGAAGTGGTTCGCCGTCCCGCAACCATTCCAGAGTGATCGCATCGCCGGAGCCGTCCGGGTTCCTGCAGCCCCAATAGTCGTAGTTGTACTGCCGGCGCATTTCAGAGCCGACGTACGGAACGCCGTCGATAAACGGTGTCGGCTGGTTTGCAGCAGTGGCTGGGCCGGCAGCGGTCAACCCGCAACCCAAGAGTCCGATTGCCAGTGTGGTCGTAGCTGCGCGCTTCAACGAGCGCGATCGAAAGATCCCCATTTTTCCCCCCCGGAAAGTGTCGCGCGCGCGTCGTTGCCGCGTGGTGTGTGCTGAGGTTATCGCACTTCCGTGCGGGAGGTCAGGGGTTGACGGGTGCCACCATGAAGACGTCGACGGGGTCCTCGGATTCCAGAACGAAGCCGTGACGTTCGTAGAGGCGACGGGCAGGGCTACCCTGCAACACGTTCAGACGGAACGGGCGCTCGTCTACGGAAGCAGACATCACATGGCGAAGGACTGCGCTGCCCAACCCTTTGCCCTGATGTGCCGGAGCCACGTAGAAGTGTTCAATCCATCGGCTGTCCGGCTCGGGGCGGACAGCGATCACGCCTGCGTCTACGCCGTCGGAATGAATGATGTAGCTGTGCTCGGGCCGGAAGCCGTTCAAGAAGCGCTCGCGGACGCGTACAGGATCGAAACGCTGCAACCGCTCGAGATCCGGGCGCATCACTACTGCGCGCAGTTCGGCAATCCACGCGGCGTCGGTGGCCACGGAGGGGCGGAGGGCAAAGTCAGCGGACATACCATCAAGCCTATGCCGGACGATTCGAGGCCGCCGAAAACCATAGGATGAAACGGACGAAAGGTGCAGCCACGATGGTCACACGCGAAGAAGTAGAAGCAGCGTACTCACGGACGGCAGGCTGGGTTCGCCACACGCCGCTGGCCGAGAGTGGCAACCAGGAGCCGTACCACCTGTGGTTCAAGTGCGAGTTCATGCAGCACACCGGCTCCTTCAAGGCACGCGGCGCTTTCAGCAGGCTTCTCACGGCGAAGGAAAACGGCGAGCTCAACCCCGAGGTTGGCATCGTGGTGGCTTCCGGTGGGAATGCAGGGCTTGCCAATGCCTACGCAGCGACCAAACTTGGAGTACCGGCAACTGTGTTCGTCCCTGAGTCGGCACCAGCCAACAAAGTCCATAAGCTCTACGCCATCGGTGCCACCGTAGTCCAAGGCGGAGCCGAGTACGCGGAGGCCTACGCTGCTGCGATTCGCTTCGCCGAGGAGAAGGGCGCGCTCTACTGCCACGCCTATGATCAGCCCGAGATCGTGGCCGGCGCAGGTGGCGTGGGGCTCGAGCTCCTTGACGAACTGCCCGACGTCGACACGATCCTCGTTGCTGTTGGCGGCGGCGGGTTGATGGGCGGTATTGCTGCGGCGGCCGAAGGCAGGGCACAGGTGGTGGGCGTCGAGCCCGAGACAGTCCCCACCCTGCACACGGCGCTTGCCCAGGGCGAACCCGTGGATGTGTCCGTGTCCGGGATTGCCGCGGACTCCCTCGGAGCCAGGCGGATCGGAGAGATCGGCTTCGGAGTTGCACGGCGTACCGGTGTCCAAAGCCTGCTGGTGACGGACGAGGACATTGTCCAAGCGCGCCGTGCCCTGTGGGAGAAGCACCGCATCGTGGTGGAGCACGGCGCTGCGGCGGCCTACGCGGCGTTGCTTTCGGGAGCCTACGCTCCACGGGCGGGCGAAACCGTTGCTGTGATCCTCTGCGGAGCCAACACCGATCCCGCCCACTTCTAGTTCGATTGGCGGCGCAAGAATCCCCGCCGGTTGGTGTCCGGCGGGGATTCGGCGTCGGCAGGGTGCCCTGCCACAGCGGTTCCTACTTCTTGGGCAGGCCTGCCGGGTTCAGCTCGGACGCAGGAATGGCCTCGGATGAGAGTCCCCAGCGGTCCAGGATCTTGGCGTAGCTTCCGTCCTTGATGAGGGTGTTAAGAGCCGCCTGTGCGGCGACGGCAAGTCCGTTGCCCTTCTGGGTGGTGAAGGCGATCTCTGCCTTCAGCGGCCAGCCACCTTCCAACGTGCCCACTTCCTTGGTCTTCCCGTCTTTCGCTGCCTTGTATGCGGCGGACGCATTGGGTCCGAACGTGAGGTCCGCACGGCCGGACTGAAGGGCGAGCTGGGACGCTGAGTCGTCGTCGTAATACTGGAACTCAACCGGCTTCAAGCCGTTCTTCTTGTTCTCCTCGTCCCAGCGCACCAGGATGGCTTCCTGATTGGTGCCGGAGCCCACGATGATCCGTTTTCCGGCTACATCCTTGGCTTCCTTGATGGTGGAGATGTCCGAGCCGGTCTTGGCGTAGAAGCCCAGGAGGTCGTTGCGATACGTGGCGAAGTCGAACTTCTCCTTGCGCGCCTCGGTGACCGTGACGTTGGAAAGGACTGCCTCGTACCTGCCGGATTCGACGCCCAGCGGCCAGTCGGCCCACGCTACCGGGAGCACCTCTACCTGCAGGCCCAAGCTCTCGCCCACCGCGTAGGCAATATCCACTTCGCTGCCAATAAGCGTCTTGTTGTCCGTGGCGAATGTGCTCAGCGGGGGAGTGCCGCCGGTGGTGACCACAGTCAGCTTGCCATCCGCTTTGATCGCGTCCGGCACCAGTGCGGCCGCGGAAGAGTCCACCGCCACCTTGATGCGGTCCTGCTGCGGGGTCAGGTTGAACTCTTTCGTGGACGAGCTGGATGAAGCGTTTGCGCTTGCCGATCCCTGCGGGGCTGAGGCCCCCGTTGCGGCCGTCGCCCCGGGATCCGAGCAGGCCGCCAGCCCCAGTAGCGCCGTAGCGGCCAGCGCCGCGGTGACGCCGGTCTTGAGAGCAAAGCGTGCCATTTTTTCTCCTTGGGTTCGTCGCGATCATCGCGAGAGCGGGGTCTGATGCGTCGTTGTGGCTGCAACTATCCGGCAGCCCCCAGGAGTGGGTCAAAGCGATGTGAAACGTTGGGATACAGGGGTTCACGGCGGTTAATCGGGCGTCGAACGGTGTCACAAAACAGCCCCAAAAACCGCCGGAAAGGACCGCGCGACGCAACTCACAGAAATAAGCCGGGGGCCGCCGTCGTTGTCGCTAGAGTGCCCGGCAATCAACCGTGCGGGTGCCAAAACGTACCGAAAGGCTTTCCTGTGACTGTTCCTCTTTCCATCCTCGACCTGGCAACCATCGGGAAGGGCCAGACGGTGGCGGAAAGCCTCGCGGGCAGCGTGGCCATGGCGCAGAAAGCCGAAGAGCTGGGCTATCGCCGCGTCTGGTACGCCGAGCACCACAACATGTCTGCCATTGCCTCCTCCGCTACCAGCGTGCTGATCGCGCACGTCGCAGCCCACACCAAGACCATTCGCCTCGGGGCCGGTGGCGTCATGCTGCCCAACCACTCGCCGCTGACCATCGCTGAGCAGTTCGGCACCTTGGAGACACTGCACCCGGGACGGATTGACCTGGGCCTCGGACGTGCCCCCGGCAGCGACCAGAACACCATGCGCGCGCTGCGCCGCGACCACACGTCCTCAGACCGCTTCCCGCAGGATGTCCTGGAACTGCAGGGCTACCTCACCGGCCCCACCCGTATCCAGGGTGTCGAAGCGACGCCGGGCAAGGGCACCAACGTGCCGCTGTACATCCTGGGGTCCTCGCTGTTCGGCGCGCAATTGGCCGCCCAGTTGGGTCTTCCGTACGCCTTCGCTTCGCACTTTGCGCCCGCTGCACTGCAGGATGCCGTCGCCATCTACCGCCGCGAATTCAAGCCCTCGGATCAGTTGTCCGAGCCGCACGTGATCGCCGGTGTGAACGTTACTGCTGCGGACTCCAACTCCGAGGCACAGGCCATCCATCTCGCTGTGAAGCGCGCCCGCGTCTCACTGTTCTTTGGTGGCGGCCGGGAGTTCACCGATGACGAGGCTGACATGGTGCTCGATTCACCGCAGGGCCAGCACATCGCCCAAATGATGAAGTTCTCCGCCGTCGGAACCAAGGACGTAGTGCGCGACTACCTCGACGAGTTTGCAGCGTTCGCCGATGCCGACGAACTCATCGCGGCGCACCAGAGCATCGGGACTGATGAGCGCCTGCGGTCGGTGGAACTCGTGGCCGAGGTAGCGGGGCTTGTGAGCGCGTAGGGCCCGGCGGCTACCGGCCCCGAATGAGGTGAGCCAGGAGCGCCACATGCAGCGAGGTCCTCGATTCGGCGTCATCCAGGTCTACGGCCAGCAGTTCCTCCAACTTGGCGAGACGGGCATAAAGCGTGGGTCTGCTCAGGTAGCCGCTGCGTGCCATGGCGGCTTTGTTGCCACCGGACCCGAGATAGAGGCCCAAGAGCTCCAGATATTCACCCTTGCCCTCTGCTTCCGCCTGGAGGACGGCGGACAATTCCGACTCCACGAATTGCTGGACGCGGGGATCCTTGCGTAAAAGAGCCAGCAGCCCGCGAAGGCGTACGTCCGTGGCTCGATAGTAAGGCTTGCCCTCTCCGCGAAGCGTTGCGGCGCTCTCCGCTACATGGGCGGCTTCGTCGATGCCCGCAGCGGCTTCCAAAAGCGTTGCCTTCATTCGGCCAACTCCAAGGATCCAGGCACGGGGCGCTGCGGAGTTGGCTTCAATCTCCGGCCCCGCGGCAGCATCGGCCAGGATCTGTAGCGTAGATTCCTCCTGCTGCCTGGCCGGGAGGGCGAGGATCATCCCCACGGAGCCTGACTGGATGCTTGCGGCCAAGGCCGTGCCGGCGCTGGATTTCACTGCCTTGGCCAGCCTGTCCAGGAGTTCGCGCTCGTCCTGCTGCCCGGCCAAGGGGTCGGCGGGCAGGACGGGCGAACCCCACGCTTGGAGGGCGGTCCTGAAAACGAGCGGCACGTAATAGGAAGAGCGTTTCAAGCCCAAGGATCCCGCACGTGCCAGCGCCTCCGCTTCGCTGAGTCCTCGGGGCTGCCGAAGGGAGTTCAGGAGGCCGGCCTGTGCGTGGTGGCTGAGTTCGCGTTGATCGCGGTCCGCCAGGCGGTTGATGGCAAGGGTCTGGGCTGCCCGCTCCAGGACCATAATGGCCATGTCCTCATCGGCTTCCGAAGCCGCCGGAGGCATCGGCACAACCAATCTGCCCCAGACTTGCTGCCGTACCCCGACTGCCGCCTGCAGCCATTGCTCCGGTCCGGACCGTGCAGTGTGCGCCGGGAAGGGGGTGGTCCTGGATCGTCGCTCCCAGTCCTCCAGAAGGTCCGTGGTGGAGACGTGCCGGCCCGCGTAGGCAATCACCAGGTGGGAGAGATCCTCCAGCACTACCGAAGCACCGATCATGGTGGCCGCTTGATCCACCACTCGTTGGGTGTCTGCACTTTCCAAGCTCAGTACCGTGAACGCTTCATGGACGTCCCGGGCGCGTTCCACCCGTTCCAGCTGTTCAGCCACGATCATCCTGTGGACGATCTCCGTGACCTGGACAAACCGCACCCTCCGTTCCACAACAATCACCGGCATTGATGCGTTCCGGGCTGCCTTCTCCAAAGCCTCGCGGCTGCGGTTCCGCTGTCCAACGAGTTCCACGATCAAGCCGGCCGCGCCTGCCGCCTCCAACGAGCGGATGAATGACGCCGACTCCTCCGGGGACTTTTCCAGCTCCAGCCCTGTGGTCAGCACCAATTCCCCGCCCGACAGCAAGCCGCCGACGTCGAGGATCTCGCTGACGTGGACCCAGCGAACAGGTTCGTCCAAACTCTTCGCACCGCCGAGCACGCTGGGGGCGGCGTCCCGCAACACAGGCAGCTCAAGGACGGCACTCACTGTGGGCAGCATTTACACAGTGTAAGGCCAAGTAAAGATTCCTTTACAGATAGCCCCTACTGTGCGCGCTTAACGACGGCCAAACTGATTCCAGCCTTCAAACGTCGGACCGCACCAAGGAGAACTCTTGAACACCATCGAGCACTGGATCAACGGAAGCTACGTCCCCGCCGGAGAGCGTACGGCTCCTGTGACCAACCCGGCCACGGGGAAGGTAACCGGACAGGTTGCCCTGGCCAGCGTGGAGGAGGGCAACGCCGCCGTCGCCGCCGCGAAAGCTGCCTTCCCGGCATGGCGCGATACCTCCTTGGCGCGCCGGACCCAGGTCCTTTTCGCTTTCCGTGAGCTCCTCAACTCCCGCAAGGATGAGCTCGCCGCGATCATCACCTCAGAGCATGGCAAGGTCCTGGATGATGCCCTTGGCGAGGTGAGCCGTGGCCAGGAAGTGGTGGAGTTCGCCTGCGGCATTCCGCACCTGCTCAAGGGCAGCTACACCGAAAACGCCTCTACCAAGGTGGATATCCACTCCATCCGGCAAGCATTGGGCCCGGTTGCAATCATCAGCCCGTTCAACTTCCCGGCAATGGTTCCCATGTGGTTCTTCCCCATCGCGATCGCCGCAGGCAACACCGTGATCATCAAGCCCAGCGAGAAGGACCCCACGGCCGTCAATTGGGTAGCCGAGCTGTGGAAGGAAGCCGGCCTGCCCGACGGCGTGTTCAACGTCCTTCACGGTGACAAGGTGGCCGTTGATACCCTGCTGACGCACCCGGACATCAAGGCCGTCTCCTTCGTAGGCTCCACCCCGATCGCCAAGTATGTCTACGAGACCGCCACTGCCCACGGCAAGCGGGTCCAGGCCTTGGGTGGCGCGAAGAACCACATGATCGTGCTGCCCGACGCCGACCTTGACCTCGCTGCCGATGCCGCCATCAACGCCGGCTTCGGTTCCGCCGGTGAACGCTGCATGGCTGTCTCAGCACTGCTTGCAGTAGGTGAGATCGCCGATGCGCTGGTGGACAAAATCGCTGACCGCGCCCGCAGCTTGCGCACCGGTGACGGCCTGCGTGGTTGTGACATGGGCCCCTTGGTGACGTCCCAGCACAGGGACAAGGTTTCTGGATACGTCGACGCCGGTGAAGCGGCGGGTGCCACGCTCGTCGTCGACGGCAGGGGCGTTGTTCCCGACGCCGAAGGTGACGGCTTCTTTGTAGGCCCCACACTGTTCGACCACGTCACCACCGACATGTCCATCTACCAGGAGGAAATCTTCGGACCCGTGCTCTCGGTGGTCCGGGTGGACAGCTATGACGACGCCCTGGCCACCATCAACGCCAATCCGTACGGCAACGGCACCGCGATTTTCACCAACGACGGCGGTGCGGCCCGCCGTTTCGAGAACGAGGTTGAGGTGGGAATGGTGGGCATCAATGTCCCCGTCCCCGTACCCATGGCCTATTACTCGTTCGGCGGCTGGAAGAACTCCCTGTTCGGCGACACGCATGCCCACGGTTCTGAAGGCGTCGGTTTCTTCACCCGAGGCAAGGCCGTGACCACCCGCTGGCTCGATCCCAGCCACGGCGGGATCAACCTCGGCTTCCCCCAAAACTCCTAAGCGCCCCCAGAACTCCTAACCGCCGACGTCAGGACAACCACCATGACCGTCATCCTTGAACCGACACATATGGACCGCGAGGCAGCACAACGTGCCTACGATCTGGACCGCAAGCACGTCTTCCACTCCTGGTCCGCACAGGACGCCTTGGATCCCATGGTCATCAGCGCAGCAGAGGGATCGCACCTCTGGGACGGTGAGGGCAATAAATACCTGGACTTCTCTTCCCAGTTGGTCAATACCAACATCGGACACCAGCACCCTGCCGTTATCGCGGCGATCGCTGCACAGGCAGCCAAGCTGTGCACGATTGCCCCCAGCTACGTCAACGACGCCCGCTCGGAGGCCGCGCGGTTGATTGCCGAGCGGACCCCGGGGGAGCTGGACCGCATCTTCTTCACCAACGGCGGGGCAGATGCCAACGAACACGCCGTCCGGATGGCCAGGCTGCACACGGGACGCCACAAGGTCCTTTCCGCTTACCGCTCGTACCATGGCGGAACGCATTTGGCAGTGAATATCACCGGGGACCCGCGGAGGTGGGCCAGTGACAACGGGTCCACAGGCACCCTCCACTTCTTCCCGCCGTACCTCTACCGCACGGTGTTTCACTCCACCACCGAGGCAGAGGAAACCCAGCGGGCGCTGGAACACCTGGAACAGCTCATTGAATTCGAAGGCCCCTCCAGCATCGCCGCGATCATGCTGGAGAGCATTCCCGGAACGGCGGGAATCTACGTTCCTCCTGCCGGATACATGCGGGGAGTGCGGGAGCTGTGCACCAGGCACGGCATCGTCTTCATCGCCGACGAGGTCATGGCCGGCTTCGGTCGCACAGGCAAGTGGTTCGCCGTGGAGCATTTTGATGTTGTTCCGGACCTGCTCACGTTCGCAAAGGGCGTGAACTCGGGCTACGTACCGCTCGGTGGCGTCGCCATCAGCCCGGAAATCGCAGCCACTTTTGGTACCCGGGCTTATCCCGGCGGGCTGACCTACTCCGGCCACCCGCTGGCTACCGCGGCCGCAGTCGCTACCATCAACGCCATGGAACGTGAAGGCATGGTGCAGCACGCGGCGAGCCTGGGCACTGACGTGATCGGCCCGGCACTGGCCGGATTCGCGGAACGTCACCAGTCCGTTGGCGAAGTACGGGGGCGGGGTGTCTTCTGGGCAATCGAGCTGGTCAAAAACCGCGGTACCCGTGAACCGCTGGCCCCGTACGGCTCCTCCAGCCCCGAGATGAACCAACTCGTGGCGGCCTGCAAGTCGCGTGGACTCATCCCCTTCGCGAACTTCAACCGCATCCATGTGGTTCCGCCCTGCAACATCAGCATTGAGGATGCGCGGACAGGCCTGGCCATTCTGGACGAGGTCCTGGACATCGCGGACACGTTCGCGGCATAAATCCAAGGAAAAGCTTTACTCATTTGCAATCTACTAGGTAGTCAAGCGAAACCGTCCGGGCGGAGACTATAGCTATCCGCTCCGGAAGGATTCGCCATGCCGACGCACCTGAACCAAGCAGTGGCCGACTCGGCATTGCTCATGAAATCGCTCCCGCTTGGCCTCCTTCGTACCGTCCTCCAGCCTGACGCGGAGAACGGCATCACGCCGCAGTTGTTCGCAGAGCTCAGGGCACTCGCACGGGTCCCGGGTCTGCTGGTGGCCTGCAATTACGGCGGAACGCTCTGCTCCGCTGAGGGAGTGTCAACGGAAACGTTGCCGTTGGATAGCGCTGCCGTGGCCCTCCGTGCGCTCGCGGCCTTGCCGAACACGCATACTGCCATTATTTCAGGGCGGTCATTGCGGGATCTGGCTGCGGTGTCGCGGCTTCCTGCCGAGGTCCATCTGGTGGGTTCCCATGGCGTGGAGTTCGACATGGGATACGCGTACACCTTGTCGCTCGCCACGGAACAGTTGCTCCAGCAAGTGGCGACCGCATTGACGGAAGCAGTGGGTTTCGAGAAGGGCATCAGCATTGTCCGCAAGCCCGTGGGTGTTGCTGTGCATACGCGACCGGCGACCCCCGAGGTAGTGGAGCGGGTGATATTCCTGTCGCAGAAGATTGCCATCGAGTTCGGGCTGTACTTCATCATTGATGGAACAGTGCTGGATTTGACCGTTGAAGAACCGGCCAAAGGCCAGGCACTTGAGCAGCTCCGCGCCCGGCTGGGTGTCAGTGCCGCCTTGTATGCCGGCGACGCCGAAAGCGACGAAAAGGCAATCGCCACCCTGCGCGGACCGGACCTTGGATTGCACGTAGGACCGGGGGATACGACGGCGGCGCACACCCTTCCGGACCCGGAAGCCTTTGCGCACGTGCTGGCTTTGCTGTTCGAACTCCGGCGGGCCTGGCTGTTCGGTGAAGATGCCGTGGGGCTGGAGCGGCATTCGATGATCGGCAATGGAAGCTCCACCGCGTTGCTTACCCCGGACGCGAAGGTCTGCTGGATGAGCCACCCGTTGCCGGACTCCGGGTCGATTTTTGCCCATATTCTCGGCGGTGAACCTGCCGGCCACTTCAGCATCGAGCCGGTGAAGGCATCGCAGGTGCTGGCGCAGCGATATGTGGATAACACCATGATCGTGGAGACGCGCTGGGCCGATGTAACCGTAACCGATTACCTGGAGCCGGCGCCGGACGGCATCACCAGCCTGGTGCGGGTCCTCTCCGGGACCGGCACTGCCCGCGTGGTGTTCGCGCCCCGGCCCGATTACGCCAACGCGCCCTTCAGCATGGAGATCCGGGGCGACGAGGTCCACATCATGGGGACCTCGGATCCGATCATCCTCTCTGCGCCCGGGGCTGCTTTCAGGATCACCAGCGACGGCAAATACGCCACCGCTACCGCTGAAATTCCCCTCCATCACGGACCTGTGGTGCTGAACCTTCGCTGCGGTGACACCGAGCCGCCGTCCGCAGACCCGGCCGGCGAACCAAACCGACGGGCCGCCGTCGGGCAGTCCTCCCGGGACTGGATCAAGGCGCTGCAGCTGCCCACCATCAAGACGTCCTTGGTACGTCGCTCAGCGCTGGTGCTGAAGTCGCTCGTCCACGAGCCCACCGGGGCCGTGTTGGCTGCGCCCACCACATCGCTGCCGGAGGGGATCGGCGGAACCCGCAACTGGGATTACCGGTATTGCTGGCTGCGGGATGGTTCCATGACCGTGAACGCGCTGGTGTCCTTGGGCTCCACGCATGAGGCCGACGGATTCCTGGCTTGGTTGGACCGCATCCTCCAGAATGCTCCAGGGCCCGAGTGGCTGCATCCCCTGTATTCGGTGACCGGTGCGCCGCTTTCCACGGAGGCAATCGTGGAGAGCCTGCCCGGTTATGCGGGCTCGCGACCGGTGCGCATTGGAAACGCGGCAGACCATCAGGTGCAGTTGGACGTGTTCGGACCTATCACCGAGCTGATTCACGATCTTGCCGAACGGCGTGGGTTCCTGCCTGATGAGCATTGGTTCCTCATGGAGCAGATGGCGCACGCGGTGCTGGCCCGCTGGCACGAGCCCGACCACGGAATTTGGGAAGCCCGCAGGCCTCCGAGGCACCACGTGTACACCAAGGTCATGTGTTGGGTAACGCTGGATCGGGCCCTTCGGGCTGCCGCTTTGCATGGGCGTACTGCGCATGCGGATTGGGCGCCCACTGCCGGAACCATCCGTGAGGAAGTCCTGCGGGAGGGTTGGGATTCGTCCGCGGCTTCCTACACCGTGGCCTATGACAGCCCTGACCTGGACGCCGCGGTCCTCCACATCGGACTCTCCGGCTTGCTGGACGTCCAGGACCAGCGGTTCCTGGATACTGTCACTGCCGTCGAACGCGAGTTGCGCGTGGGGCCCACCGTTTTCCGGTACAGGTACGACGACGGACTGCCGGGTTTGGAGGGCGGCTTCCACATCTGCACAACCTGGCTGATCGAGGCGTACCTTGCCGTTGGCCGTTTGGATGACGCCCTGGAGTTGTTCAACCAGTTGGTGGCATTGTTCGGACCCACGGGCCTGCTGCCGGAGGAGTACGATCCCGGCACGGAAACGCACTTGGGCAATCATCCGCAGGCGTACTCGCATTTGGGCTTCATCCGCTGCGCACAGCTCCTGGACTACTATCTGGCCAGCGCGGACGTGGAGTAGTCCAACTGGGTAGCACATCAGGTCGTTCCCAGCCCCGGGAACGACCTGAACTGCGACCTACTTGGGTGCGGCAGCGCTAGGTGAGCAGCAATGCCACGGCGATCATGGCCGGCACCGCCACGATGGTGGTGATGAGCACGGTGTCCTTGGCTACGGTGATTCCCGCTTGGTAACGGTTCGCCGCCACGAACACGTTCTGTGCTGTGGGAAGCGCTGAGGTGACCACTACGGCAAACAGCGCGTGCCCGTCCATGCCCAAGGCGAAGCGCGCGAACAGGTACGCAATCAAGGGGTGGACAATCAGCTTGAATCCACTGGCCAGCAACGTATCCAACCGCCGGCCCGCGGCTTTTTGCAACGGCTTTGAGCCATTCAGGCTCATGCCGAACGACATCAGCATGGCCGGAATCGCGGCGCCACCAATGAGGTGGATAGGCTCCAAGATCAGCGTCGGGACCTGGAATCCGGTGCCTGCAACCAGGAGGCCCAGTGCCGAGCCAACGATCATGGGGTTCTTCACGATCATCAGCAGGAAGCGAAGGAACGTGGTGCGATGCGAGCTGGTGCTGGCATCGAGGGCCATGAGGTACATCGGGGTAAAGAACGCCAACTGGAAAATCAACAAGGGTGCCACATAGCTGGCGTCGCCCAGCACAAAGACAGCGATGGGAATGCCAAGGTTGGCTGAGTTTGCCAGTGAAGCGCTCATGGATGACATGAGGGCTTCCGGCAGGGCGCGCTTCAGCCAGAACTTTGCGATCAGGAAGAACAGCAGGCCCGTCGCTACTGCCCCCACGGCTGTGACCAACAAGGGTGCCGCGAAAACGTCGTGGAGTTTGGCCTTGCTCAGGGTCTCGAACAGCAGGGCCGGACTCGCCACGAAGAACGTCAGCGAGCTCAGCACGGACCGGGCGTTTTCACCCAGGATGTTCCGCCGGCCCACAAACATGCCCACCAGGATGATGGCCCACACCACGAAGAACCCGGACAGGACGCCGATCATAGCGCTGCGTGGACGGGGGTTCGTTGGGTCACGAAAGACAGCTTAGCCACAAATACGATCTGAGTAAGCGTTTTCTCAGGAGAGTTCCGTCATACGGACCAAGGAAACGCGTTCGACGTCGGCACTCACCTGAGTGCCGGCGTCGAACGTTGTTGTAAAAGCCTTAGCTAAGGTGCGCCGCGTTACTGAGTGCGTGGGGCGGGCGCATGAGCCCGGGCGTGTGGCCCTCGGCGGGGTCGTTGCCGAGCTGCAGGATCTTGTTGTCCTTGCCCACGTGGACAACCCGGGGCTCATACGTCCGGGCCTCTTCCGTGGTCATCTCCGCGTAGGTGATGAGGATGACGGTGTCGCCAACATGGACCATGTGGGCCGCCGCTCCGTTGATCCCGATCACGCCGGAACCGCGCTCGCCGGCAATCGTGTACGTCTCCAGGCGGGCGCCGTTGGTGACGTCAACAATGGAGACCAGCTCGCCGGGAAGGATGTCGGCCGCGTCCAGGAGGTCCAGGTCTACGGTGACAGAGCCGACGTAGTGAAGGTCGGCGTGGGTCACCGTTGCGCGGTGGATCTTGGACTTGAACATTGTGCGGATCATAATGCGTTCAGTTTAGCGCGGCACCCTCATCCGGCGCTGTGACGTACCAGACTCGGGCTGGTGGCCGTGTGGCCTCCTGACCTTGATTGATGGCAGGATGGCCGCGAAGCAACCGCTGCAGGTTGTTTCGCGGCCGTCCCTTTACCAAAGAGGGTCAGGAAGGTACACCGCTGACTTCATGGGCCGGCTCGTAGCGTTCAAGGGTGGTACCTGCCACCACCAGCCCACGGAGCTCCGCCAGCCCGCCGGCAACCACCCCGGCAGCGCGTGCTTGGACCAGGACATTGCCCTGCGCAGTTGCCTCGACGGGCCCGGCGATCACGGGCTTGCCGGTAGCGTCAGCAGTGAGCTGGCACAGGAGCCGGTTCTGCGAGCCGCCGCCCACAATGTGCACTGCGCCGGTGCTGCGTCCGGTGAGCCGTTCGGCGTCGGCGAGTGTCCGGGCATACCCGGCGGCGAGGCTGTCCATGATGCAACGCACGACGGCGGCAGGCCGGTCCGGGAGCACAGCACCTGTGTTGCGCACGGCTGCCCGGATGCGGTCCGGCATATTGTCGGGCGCTGTGAAAGCAGGATCATCGGCATTGATCTGCGGACCTCCGGCAGGAAGCGCAGCAGCTGAATCGAGCAGCGCCGGCAGTGCTTGACTGAAGCCTTGGGCAGCCCACGCACGCTGGCATTCGCTGAGGAGCCAGAGGCCACCGACATTGCGGAGGTAACGGATGGTGCCGTCCACGCCCCGTTCGTTGGTGAAATTGGCCTTGCGGCTCGCTTCGCTCAGCACCGGGGCGTTCAACTCCACGCCCACCAGGGACCAGGTCCCTGAGGAAATGTACGCAAAATCCTGGTCCCCGCTTGTTCCCAAAACCCGTGCGGGGACGGCCGCCACGGCCGAGGCAGTGTCGTGCGAACCCACGGCCACCACGGTGGTGTCCGAAGGCAGGCCCGTCTGTTTGAGGATCGCGGGCAACAGCGTGCCTATGGTTTCACCAGGTTGGATGAGAGGCGGGAAGATGTTCCGGGGCAATCGGAGGGCATCCAGGAAATCCGTGGCCCATTCGCCCGCGACAGCGTCAAGAAGTCCGGTGGTGGAGGCATTGGTGGCCTCAGTCCGCCGCACACCAGTCAGCAGGAAAGCGATGAGGTCCGGGATCAAGAGAGCCTGCACCCCGTCCAGGTTCTGCTCCGCCGCCAGCTGGTACAGGGTGTTGAACTGCAGGAACTGCAAACCGGTGCTGGCATACAGCTTCTCCGGCGGAATGGCTGAGTGCACCCGCTCCACTGTTGCCCGGCTGCGTTCGTCCCGGTAGCTGTACGGTTGCGCAGTGAGTTCCCCGGCTTTGTTCACCAGGCCATAGTCCACGGCCCACGTGTCGATGCCGATGCTCACAATGCGCTCGCCGTTCGTGGCTGACACGTCAGCAGCGGCCGACAGGCCCTTGAGCACCTCAGCGAACAGGGCGTTGAAGTCCCAGCGGAGGCCGCCGTCGAGCTCTACAACCCCGTTGGGAAAGCGGTGAATGGTCTCAAGCGACACCCCGGACTCAGGTGAAACGCGGCCCAACATGACGCGGCCGGAGGACGCACCGATATCGATAGCGGCGAACACCGTGTTGTGAGCGAACACCGCCCCGGCGTGTGCCGGGGCGCTGTTCGCGCTGGTTCCGTTGTTCACTGCCAGCCCTAGCGCAGGAATGCTGCCGCGACGCCGGCGTCCACGGGGATGTGGAGGCCGGTGGTGTGGGACAGTTCGTTGCTGGTGAGCACGGATGCGGCGTTGGCCACGTGTTCCGGAAGGACTTCGCGCTTGAGGAGCGTGCGCTGGGCGTAGTACTTACCCAGTTCCTGCTCATCCACGCCGTAGACTGCAGCGCGCTTGGCGCCCCAGCCGCCGGCGAAGATTCCGGATCCGCGGACCACGCCGTCGGGGTTGATGCCGTTGACGCGGACACCGTACTCGCCCAGTTCGGCGGCGAGCAGGCGGACTTGGTGGGCCTGGTCCGCCTTGGTGGCGGAGTAGGCGATGTTGTTGGGGCCGGCGAAAACGGAGTTCTTGGAGGAGATGTAGATGATGTCTCCTCCCAGGCCTTGATCGATCATCACCTTGGCAGCGGCTTTGGACACCAGGAACGAGCCCTTGGCCATGACGTTGTGCTGCAGGTCCCAGTCCTTTTCGGTGGTTTCCAGCAGCGGCTTGGAAATGGACAGGCCGGCGTTGTTGACCACCAGGTCAAGGCCGCCGAACGCGAGCACGGCTTCCTGGATGGCGGCGGCGATCTGGGCTTCGTCGGTCACGTCAGCTTGGACGCCGATGGCGACGTCGGAACCGCCCAGTTCCTCGGCAACCTTTTGCGCGTTCTCAAGGTTGAGGTCTGCAATGACGACGCAGGCGCCGTCGGATGCCAAACGGGTGGCGATCGCCTTGCCAATACCCGACGCCGCACCCGTCACCAGCGCGATGCGGGTGGCGTGCGACTTGGGCTTGGGCATCCGGGCGAGCTTGGCTTGTTCCAGCGCCCAGTACTCGATGCGGAATTTCTCGGATTCCTCGATCGGTGCGTACGTGGAGATCGCTTCGGCGCCGCGCATCACGTTGATGGCGTTGATGTAGAACTCGCCGGCCACGCGTGCGGTCTGCTTGTCCTTGCCGAACGAGAACATGCCAACACCGGGGATCAGCACGATTGCCGGGTCCGCGCCGCGCAGCGCCGGGCTGTTTTCGTCAGCGTGACGGTCGTAGTAGGCCTGGTAGTCCTCACGGTACGCGGCGTGGAGTTCCTTCAAGCGGTCGACTGCTTGTTCCAGCGGGGCGTCGGCCGGCAGGTCCAGGACCAGCGGCTTGACCTTGGTACGGAGGAAGTGGTCCGGGCAGGACGTTCCCAGAGCACCGAGGCGAGGGCGCTCTTCCGAGGCCAGGAATTCAAGGACGACGGCGTCATCACTGAAGTGCCCCAACTGCGGCTTGTCCGTGGAAGCCAGCCCGCGGATCACCGGCGCCAGGGCTGCTGCCTTCGCTTTGCGTTCGGCCTCGGGGAGGGCGCCATAGCCAGGAAGCGTGGCACCGAAGGGCTCGGACTTCCCGTTTTCCTTGATGTAAGCCTCGGCCTGGTCAATGATCCAGAGCGAGTTGGCCTCAGCCTCTTCACTCGTGGCGCCCCAGGCTGTGATGCCGTGGCCGCCCAGGATGGTGCCGATGGCCTGCGGGTTGGCTTCCTTGATCGCGGCGATGTCCAGGCCCAGCTGGAAGCCGGGACGACGCCAGGGAACCCAGACAACCCTGCTGCCGAACACCTTGGAGGTCAGTGCCTCTCCGTCCACCGCCGTCGCAATGGCGATGCCCGAGTCCGGGTGCAGGTGGTCCACGTGGGCAGCGTTCACCAGGCCGTGCATGGCGGTATCGATCGAGGGCGCAGCGCCGCCCTTGCCATGCAGGCAGTAGTCAAACGCGGCCACCATTTCGTCTTCACGCTCGACGCCGGGGTAAACATCCTTGAGTGCCTGCAGCCGGTCCAGCCGGAGTACTGCAAGGTTCTCAGCCTTCAGCGTGCCAAGGTCGCCGCCTGAACCCTTCACCCAGAGGAGCTCCACGTCCTGGCCCGTGACAGGGTCCTTCTCGGTGCCCTTGGCCGAGGTGTTGCCGCCGGCGAAGTTGGTGTTCCGCTTGTCCGCTCCGAGGCGGTTGGAACGGGAGATCAGGTCTTCAACGGTTGTGGTCGTCTCTTGCATGTTCATGCCTATGCGCCCCATCCGGCTTGCTGTCCGCCTGCGCGGTCCTCGTTGATCTTCTTCTGGTATCCGCTGGCCTTGTAGGCGGCCATGGGATCGGCGGGCAGGCCGCGGGATTCACGCCACTCGGCCAAAACCGGGCGGACATCGGTGTAGAAGGCATCGTTGAAGATGCCGTTGGCAGCCAGGACATCGCCGGCACGCTGCGCTTCGGAGAGCGCCGCTGTGTCAATGAGCAGCGCGCGGGCCGTCATTTCCTGGACGTTGAGGACCGAGCGGATCTGGCCCGGAATCTTCTCTTCCAGGTTGTGGCACTGGTCCAGCATCAGGGCGACCCCCGAATCCTTACCAAACCCGCCGCCACGGATAACCTCGTGCATGATGCGGAACAGCTGGAACGGATCAGCCGCGCCAACAATGAGGTCATCATCGGCGTAGAAGCGGGAGTTGAAGTCGAAGGAGCCCAGCTTGCCGAGGCGGAGGAGCTGCATGACGATGAACTCGATGTTGGTGCCCGGTGCATGGTGGCCGGTGTCCAGGCAGACAAATGCCTTCTCGCCCAAGGCAAGGGTCTGGGCGTAGGAGGTGCCCCAGTCCGGAACATCGGTGTGATAGAAAGCCGGCTCGAAGAACTTGTACTCCAAGACCAGTCGCTGCTGTTCGCCGAGACCCGCGTAGATCTCCTGAAGGGACTCAGCCAAGCGGTCCTGGCGGCCGCGGATGTCGTCCTGGCCCGGGTAGTTGGTGCCGTCCGCTAGCCAGATCTTCAGATCCTTGGAGCCCGTGGCATGCATGATTTCGATGCACTCAAGGTGGTGATCGATCGCACGGCGGCGCACGGTCTCGTTGGAGGAGGTCAGGGAGCCGAACTTGTACTCGTCATCCTGGAAAGTGTTGGAGTTGATGGTGCCCAGTCCAACCCCAAGCCCTGCGGCGTACTCGCGGAGGGCTGCATAGTCATCCACTTTGTCCCACGGAATGTGCAGTGCAACGGTGGGGGCCAACCCGGTGAGCTCGTGGACCTTGGCGGCGTCGGCGATCTTTTCCTGGACGGTGCGCGGGGTGCCTGGAGTGCCGAAGACCTTGAACCGGGTCCCGGAGTTTCCGTAGGCCCAGGACGGCACTTCAATGGCCAGTTCCCCTAGACGGCCCAGGGCCGATTCTGTGGTGTTCATGCTTGTTCCTTTTCGTGGGCTGGGTCTTTGTCTATGTGTGCGGTGTCGGCGGCATCTGTGACGACGCCCGCAGCAGCGAGCTGGTCCTCAAGATTGAAAACTTCTTCGACGATTTCAAAGCCCTGGTCAGGAGGAAGGTCGCTGTTCGCAAAAAGGGTGGCCATCCCGGCCTGCCAGCGGGCGTTGACCTCGGTCACCGCCATGCGGGCCTGGGCGGCCTCGTAGTCTTCGCATTCCAGGTAGCCGATCAATTGGCCGTCCGGAGCGAGGAAGAGCGAGTAGTTGTTCCACCCTGCTTTCTTCAATGCGGTCAGCATCTCCGGCCATACGGCGGCGTGGCGCTGCTTGTACTCGTCCATCAGTTCCGGCTGGACTGAAGAGCGGAAACAAACCCTCATGTGCTGATCTCCAGGGTTACTCGTCTTTGAATCGTTTCATTTGTTACGATTCAAATTACCCTCGTAAACGGGAGGGTGTCAAGGCGTTTCCAACACATTGACGTCAGCCAGCGGAGATCGGAAAGCATGTCCCAGACAGCGAGCATCAAAGACGTTGCCACCCACGCCCAGGTAGCAGTGGGAACTGTATCCAATGTGCTGAATTATCCGGATCGGGTTTCCCAAAGGACCAAGGAACGTGTCCTGAAATCCATCGCTGAACTTGGCTTTGTCCGCAATGACGCCGCCCGGCAGCTGCGAGCAGGCCAGAGCCGGACCATCGGCTTGATTGTGCTCGACGTCGGAAACCCCTTCTTCTCCTCTGTGGCTCGTGCGGCGGAAGACGCGGCGACCGCTCTAGGCAGCGTGGTGCTGCTGGGGGATAGCGGCCAGGACTCCTCACGCGAAGCGCACTACATGGACCTGTTCCAAGAGCAGCGCGTCCAAGGCCTGCTGATCTCGCCCGTGGGTGACGTGGGAGATCGGATCGATACCCTCCGTGAACGTGGCGTGCCCACTGTTCTGGTGGACGAACTTGCCGACACCGAGCGCTGCAGCTCAGTTTCCGTGGATGACCAGGAAGGCGGGTATCTGGCCGCCAAGCACCTGCTGGACACGGGCCGCCGTCGTCT
The DNA here is from genome assembly GCF_048537125.1 of Paenarthrobacter sp. PPS72. Taxonomy (GTDB): domain Bacteria; phylum Actinomycetota; class Actinomycetes; order Actinomycetales; family Micrococcaceae; genus Arthrobacter; species Arthrobacter nitroguajacolicus_E. The sequence goes on from NZ_JBLYIE010000060.1 coordinate 39,974, forward strand.
GGCATTCGTTGGTACGCCCTCCATCCGCCAGGTGGCCAGCCGACTCAAGGGCGCGCAGCGTGCTGTCGGCGAAGTGCCGGACGCCAGCATTGAGGTGCTCGACTCCGAAGGGCAGACCGTCCTGACAGGTCGCAAGGTGGGGAACAAGCTGGTGGAACGCTCACCGGAAGAGCGTCCCGAAGCTGTCTTCTGCTCCAACGATCTCCTGGCACTCGGTGTCATGCAGTCGCTGACCATGCTGAGGACCGTCCGCATTCCGGAGGACATCGCCCTCATTGGCTACGACGACATCGATTTCGCCATCTCCGCGGTGGTGCCGTTGTCCTCCATCCGCCAGCCCACCGAGGCGCTGGGCCGGACCGCGATCGAGTTGCTCGCGGAGGAGCAGGAGAGCGGCGGAACCAAGCACCGTTCTGTGGTGTTCACTCCCGAGCTCGTGGTCCGCCAAAGCACTGCAGGCTCATCCAAGTGAGCCCGCACCCAAATAGGTAGCCCTAGTGCGCGTCTTGAGCGGTCAAAACGCGCACTACGGCTACGCCGTTGGGTTCCTACAAGGCGTAGATGCTCCAGGACGCCGTGTGCTGGGCGCCGGGTTCCAGCCCGATCAGGTTCGTGCCGCTGTTGAAGGCGTCCGGTGGGCACGTCATGGGCTCCACCGCCAAGCCGATGCGGTTGGGAAGGGGTGCCGGCTTGTCAGCCGTATGGATCTGCAGCCAAGGGCAGCTTTGGTCCCAGGACATTCCGACGCCGGATCTTCCGACGCCGGCGCCCGCCGGGTCCCGTAGCGACAACCGCGCAAGCCCGCCATCGAACGCTAATCCGGTGAAGGCGTGATCGATTTCAGTGCTACCGATGGCCAGCGGGGTACGGAAGTCGAAGTCGTGGCCGTCCAGGGAAACAACGCCCACGGGCAGGAGCCTGTCCGGGGTGACTTCCAGGAACGAATCAGCTGCGAACTCGAGAACCCACTCATCCAGCGGTGACGTGCCGGCCACGAGGTAAGGGTGCGGGCAAACGCCATAAGGGGCAGCGACGTCGGCGGCGTTCCGAGCTGTGACGGACGTGTGAAGCCCGGCATCGTCCAGCGTGAACCGGGCCGAAAGTTCCAGCACGAACGGGTATCCCGAGGTGGGCCCCACCGTGCATGTCAAGGTGAGTGATCCGGCGTCGGACTCTTTCGGGGCCCAATCGAGCGGGAAGGCGAGCCCGTGCAAGGCAGTAGCCCGCTCCGGTTCGTTAACGGGCAACTGGTGCTCGACACCGTCGAAGCTGTACGTGCCGTCCGCGATCCTGTTCGGCCACGGCGCGGCAATAATGCCGCGGTAGTCCGGGATGGGGCCACCCTCGGAAAACGGGACGATGAGGTCCCGGCCTTCAAACTGCAGGACGCGCAGCGCAGCCGCGCGGGCGGTGACAACTGCCGTGTAACCGCCCGCGTTCAGAGTAAATTCAGTGGTCACAGGCCGCCAGCCAATTTGTAGTAGGCCGCGTTCCAGTTGAGCTCTTTCTTGAACTGTTTGATGGTGGTGCCTTCGTCGATGGTGAGGAGTTCGGTCTTTGCGATTTCGGCGAAGTCCTCGAACACGTCCAGGCCCACCTGCGTGGACAATACCGTATGGTGTGCGGCTCCGGCAGTGAGCCACGCGGCGGCCGAAGTAGCGAAATCGGGCTTGGGCTTCCACAGCGCGCGGGCAACCGGCAAATTGGGAAGCGGCTGGTCCAGGTCGACCACATCCACCACGTTCGCGACCAAGCGGAACCGATCGCGCATGTCGGACAGTGCAACCACGATTCCCGGGCCGGCGTCGGTGTCGAACACCATGCGGACGGGATCTTCCTTGCCGCCAATTCCCAGCGGATGGATCTCCACCCGCGGCTTTTTAGCGGTGAGCGACGGGCAAACCTCCAGCATGTGCGCGCCGAGGATCTTCTCGCTCCCTGGTTCCAGGTGGTAGGTGTAGTCCTCCATCAGCGAGGCGCCACCGGGCAGGTCGCCGCCCATTACTTTGGCGGCGCGGACCAGGATGGCGGTCTTCCAGTCACCCTCGGCGCCGAAGCCGTAACCATCGGCCATGAGGCGCTGGACGGCCATGCCCGGCAGTTGACGCAGCGCGCCCAAATCCTCGAAGGACGTGGTGAACGCTGCCGATCCGTTGGCTTCCAGGAAGCTGCGGAGACCCAGTTCGATCCTGGCGCTGTAGCGGAGCGAATCGTGACGATCACCGCCTGCTTTTAGTTCATCCACTACGTCGTAAAGGCGCTCGTATTCGGCAACCAAGGCGTCGACGTCGGACTCCGCCGCGCCGTGGACAGCGTCGGCGAGCTCGTTGACGGACCAGGTGTTGACCGAGACGCCAAAGCGAAGCTCCGCTTCGGTCTTGTCGCCTTCAGTGACGGCGACATTGCGCATGTTGTCACCGAAGCGCGTCAGCTTCAGGGTGCGGACGGCGGCCCAGCCCGCCGAGGCACGCTGCCATGCACCCACCTGGCGGGCAACCTCAGGGTTGCTGACATGTCCGACGACGGTCTTCCGCGGCACGCCTAGGCGCGCTTGGATGTAGCCGAACTCGCGGTCGCCGTGGGCTGCCTGGTTGAGGTTCATGAAGTCGAAATCTATGTCAGCCCACGGAAGGTCCCGGTTGGCCTGCGTGTGCAGGTGCAGCAGCGGCTTGCGCAGGGCGTCCAGGCCCTGGATCCACATCTTGGCGGGGCTGAAGGTGTGCATCCAGGCGGTAACGCCGATGACGGAATCGTCCGAATTTGCTTCCAGTGCGGTACGGCGGATGGCGTCGGAATCGGTGAGGACCGGCTTCCACACGAGCTTGACCGGAACGTTGCTGTTGGCATTGAGGGCGTTGGCAATCTCCTGTGACTGCGCTGCTACCTGCTTGAGGACGTCCTCGCCGTAGAGGTGCTGGCTGCCGGTGAGGAACCAGACCTCGTACTGACCCAGGGAAGTATTATTTGCGGAAGTGTTGTTGGCGCTGGGCATTTTTCGTAGCTCCTGGTGCTTTTGAGTTTTCGAGTGGCTTCTTGTTGTCCGCAGTAACGGGCTGTTCGCGTTAGCGGCCGTAAACGTTTTGGTACCGGTCGTAAAGGGAATCGATCTTGGCTTGGTCGATGGGTAACGGCTCGCCGAGTTGGCGGGAAATGTGGACTGTCCGGGCTACTTCCTCGCACATGACCGCAGCCTTGACGGCGTCGCGGGGGGACTTGCCGATGGTGAAAGGGCCGTGGTTCTGCATGAGCACTGCGGGGGAGTTCGAGTTCTTCAGCGTCTCCACGATGCCCTGCCCGATGGAGTCGTCGCCGATCAGCGCAAACGGTCCCACAGGAATGGAGCCGCCGAATTCGTCACCCATCATGGTCAGCACGCAGGGAATTTCCTCGCCTCGCGCAGCCCAGGCAGTTGCGTAGGTGGAGTGTGTATGGACCACCCCGCCCACTTCCGGCATGTGGCGGTAGACGTACGCATGTGCAGCGGTATCCGATGACGGAGAGAGGTCAGGGTTGCCCCAGTCCACAGTCCCGGCGCTTCCGGTGTTAATGCCCCGAACAGGCGTGCCGAACAGGTCTGTGACCACCATGAGCTCGGGTCTGAGGTCATCGTAGGAGACGCCGGACGGCTTGATGACCATGAGATCGTGCCCGGGGATGCGGCCTGAGACGTTGCCTGCTGTCCACACCACCAATTCATAGCGGGTCAGTTCGGCGTGAAGATCACAGACCTCCCTGCGAACCTTTGCGATGGACTCCAGGAGCGCGCTCATGCGGAGGCTCCTTCCAAGGTGCTGGGCCGGGTGTCCGTGTTGGCTGAACCCTGTCGTCCCGAATCTTGCTGTCCTGAACCCTGAACCGCGGCGCGCTGGATGGCCTTGAGGCGGTGCATGACGTTGTTGGTGCCGCGGCCGAAGTAGTCGTGCAGGGTGCGGTACTCCTGGAACAGGACGTCGTAGGCGGCCACATTTTCGGGGATGGGAGTGTAGACGGCACCGGGAGCAGCGGCCATGGACGCCGCGGCTTCACGGATGTCCTTGTACTTCCCGGCAGCAACAGCGGCGTGGATTGCCGAGCCCAGCGCAGGACCCTGCTCGGATCCGATGGTGGAAAGCTGCAAACCGGTGATGTCGGCGTAGACCTGCATCAGGAACTTGTTCTTCAGGAGCCCTCCGGCCACGATGAATTCCTTGACGGGAACACCCGAATCGCGGAAGGCATCCACAATGGTGCGGGTTCCGAAGGCTGTGGCTTCCAAAAGTGCCCGGTACGTGTCCTCAGGTTTTGTGGCCAGGGTCTGGCCCACCACCACGCCGGAAAGTTCGTGGTCAACCAGCACTGAGCGGTTGCCGGAGTGCCAGTCCAAGGCGATCAGTCCGTGCTCGCCGATTGCCTGCTTTTCTGCGAGTTCGGTGAGGTATTCGTGGATGCCCAGGCCTTTGTCTTTAGCGGCCTGGTGGTATTCCGGCGGGACTCCGTTCTTGGTGAACCAACCGAAGATGTCGCCGACGCCGGACTGGCCTGCTTCGTAGCCCCACAACCCGTCCACGATGCCGCCGTCCACCACTCCACACATGCCGGGGACTTCGCGGAGGACATCTCCGTTCATGACGTGGCAGGTGGAAGTTCCCATGATCGCAACGAGCTGTCCCGGTTCAACAGCATTCGCGGCGGGCGCGCTGACGTGGGCGTCCACGTTGCCCACCGCCACTGCGATTCCCGCCGGAAGCCCGGTCCATGCCGCGGCTTCCTCGGTGAGGTAACCGGCGGCGTCGCCCAAGCGGCCGATGGTGTGTTCCAGTTTGCTGCTGACGAAGTCCTTGAAATCGGGATTGAGCGCTGTCAGGAAGTCCTCGGACGGGTACTTTCCGTCCTGGTAGATGCCCTTGTAGCCCGCCGTGCAAGCGTTGCGGACGTAGCTGCCACAAAGCTGCCAAACGATCCAGTCAGCGGCCTCAACCCAGTGGTCCATGGCGTCATAGACTTCCGGGTCCTCCTCGAGGAGCTGCAGTCCCTTGGCGAACTCCCACTCAGAAGAGATCAGCCCGCCATAACGGGGGAGCCAGGACTCCCCGCTTTCTTCGGCCAGCTTGTTGATGCGGTCCGCCTGCGGCTGGGCTGCGTGGTGACGCCACAGTTTGACGAAGGCGTGGGGACGATCCGCAAAGCGTTCCAGTTCGTTCAGCGGCGTGCCGTCCGCCGTCGTCGGGACCATGGTGCAAGCGGTGAAGTCAGTGGCGATACCCACCACGTTTCCCGGGTTGATTCCGGCGTCTGCGACGGCGGCCGGTACTGCATTGCGCAGGACGTCACGGTAGTCATTGGGCACCTGGAGGGCCCAGTCCGCGGGTAGTCGCTGGCCGCTGCCGGGGAGCTTTTCCGTCACGACGGCGTGCGGGTACTCGAACACGCCGCTACCGATCTCGGCACCATCGGATACGCGGACCACGACGGCGCGGCCGGACAAAGTGCCATAGTCCACGCCGATGACGAACTGCTCGTCCAGCGGGATGTTTTCAGAGGTTTTCATGGGGTCTCCATCCGGCTGGCCAGGGCCTCATTGCCGGGGGTCGGGGTGGAAAAGTGAAGAAGGTCTGATGCAATTGTTAGCGCTCACAACTTTGATGTCAAGAGCGAGCGGTGTGGAACCGGTGCTCATGGCGAGGGCTAGGCGGCGGGAGCCGTGGTGGAGCGGATAACCAGCCGGGGCTCCACCGTGGCGGGGGTACCGGCGGTGCCGCTCTCCAGCCGATTCAGCAAGAGGCCGATGCAACGCTGGCCGAGCTCCTCGAAGTCCTGGGCCACCGTCGTCAACGGCGGTATGAAGTAGGCCGACTCCGGTTGGTCATCAAAGCCCACCACGCTGATGTCTTCCGGCACCCGGACGCCAAGTTCGTTGAAGGCCCGGAGGACACCCAGGGCCATTTGGTCGTTGGCGACGAAGAGGGCTGTCACGGATCGGTCGGCGGCAATTTTCAGGCCTTCGCGGTACCCGCATTCGGCGCTCCAGTCGCCCTCTATCAGCGTCACCGCGTCAACCCCGGCCCTGGTCAGGGCATCGCGCCATCCTTCGATGCGGGCAGCGGCGTCAATCCAATCCGACGGCCCGGACAGGTGCCCGATCCGCTGGTGGCCCAGGTCCAGGAGATGTTCGACGGCGAGCCGGGCACCCTTTCGCTGGTCTACGGTGGCGCCTGTGAGGTGCTCATCGCCGATTGAACCGACGGCAACCAAGGGCACCTGGGCGGTGATGTCCTTGAGGACGTCAAAGGTCCCGGGGTGGGGAACAGTTACCACGATGCCGTCTACGCCCTGGTCCATGAAGTGCGCCATGGCGTCCTTGATGGTCTCCGGCGTTACGTACCGCAGCCCTGCGACGCTGACGAAATAGCCCGCTTCCCTTGCCGCCTGCTGGACTCCGAGGAGCGTGTGCGACGGCCCGTACTGTGCCATCTCACTGCCGAGCACGCCAATGGTCTGGGATCGCCGGGTAACCAGGCTTCGCGCTGCGGTGTTCCGGCGGTACCCCAACTCCGTGATGGCCTGTTCCACGCGTTCACGGGTCTTGGAGCTCACGTTGGGGTGGTTGTTCAACACCCGGGAGACAGTCTGGTGGGAAACACCTGCCACTCGGGCGACGTCCTCCATCACGGGAGGCCGGGGCGGGACGGATTGTTCAGTGCTCACCCTGTCACGATAGAGCACCGGGACGTTGGTCAGCCTTTGGCCACCATGGCAGCGTAATACCGGTACCTCGTCAGGAACTCGGGACTCCCGGCGGTATCCCGGTGAACCACCTCGATTCCGTTGAGCGGCCATCCCGGGAACCTGCCGGTGAGTAGGCCCGCAGCCTGCCGGGCTGCGCCGTCCGCCACGTATTCTCCGGGTTCGGGGACGAATACGGGCAAAGCAAAGGCTGCGGCCGCGATCTGCTGGACCGCGCTCGATTGCGCGCCGCCGCCCACCAGAATGATGCGCTGGGCTGAGACACCCTGTGCCTGCAAAGCGGCCAAGCCATCGGCCAGCGAACACAGCACGCCCTCTACTGCGGCCCGTGCCATGTTGGCGGGGGTGTAGTTGGAAACTGTGATGCCGTGCAGGGAGCCGGTGGCTTCCGGGAGATTGGGGGTCCGTTCGCCCTCGAAGTAGGGGACGAGCGTCAGCCCCTCCGCACCCTCCGGAGCGGATAGGGCCAAATCGCCGAGTTCCGTAAGGGTCACGCCCAGGAGTGCAGCTGTAGCGTCAAAGATCCGCGTCGCATTAAGGGTGCAGGCCAGCGGCAGATAGTTGCCTGTGGCGTCTGCGAAGCCTGCCACGAGCCCGCTTGCGTCAAGCGCGGGGACATCTGAAACCGCGAAGACTGTTCCTGACGTCCCTATTGAAATGACGACGTCCCCTACGGCGGCACTCACACCCAGTCCCGCTGCCGCATTGTCGCCCGCGCCCGGTCCGATCAGTGCCCCGCCAGGTGTCTTTCCCGCAGCCTCCAACGGCCCTACGACAAGTGGCAGTACAGGAACGTGGCCGAGCGTGCTGTTGAGGACCTCCGGCAGGTATTCGCCGCTGCTGGCAGAGAAGTAGCCAGTGCCGGAAGCATCGGAGCGGTCTGTGCGGAGGAGATCCAAAGCGGCGGGACTGCTTCCCGGTCCGTGTCCGGCCAAACGCCAGGACAGCCAGTCATGGGGAAGGCAAACTGCTGCTGTCCGTCGGGCATTCTCGGGTTCGTTCCGTGCCAGCCATCGAAGCTTGGTGGCCGTCAACGATGCCACTGGCACGGTTCCCGTGCGCGACGCCCAATAAGACGCTCCAACGGCGGCGTCACCATCGCCGGCCTCAAGGATCAACTCTTCCGCGTCCGGGGCCGAACGGGTGTCGTTCCACAACAACGCCGGGCGGACAACATTCCCGGACTCGTCGAGGCACACCATGCCGTGCTGTTGACCGCCGATGGATACGGCATCGACGTCGTCCAGGCCGCCGGCCTGTGCGACAGCTTCCTGGAGGGCACCCCACCAATGGTCCGGTTGGACTTCCGTGCCCTCCGGGTGGGAGGCCCGGCCCTGGCGCACCAGTTCACCAGTGACTGAATCCCGGATGACCACTTTGCAGGACTGGGTGGAGCTGTCGATCCCGGCTACGAGAGGCATGCGTTTGTTCCTTAGGGGGACCGCCGTCGGGCTGGCGAAGAGAGACTCCATGAAGAAGAGCACCTGGGCAGCCCGACGACGGGATGGCGGAGGGTGGGAGTGACCTAGCGGGCGCCGAGCAGGTGCTCGATGGCCAACTGGTTGAGGCGGACGAAGGCGAACGAGCGCTCGGCGGCCTTATCGGCGTCGAACGTGTCGAAGGCGCTGGCGTCAGCCAGCAGGTCCGCGGTGGTCTCTCCGGCGCTCAGCGTCGATTCGCCCAGTTCAAACACGCCGGAGGTGGCGAGTGCTTCCTGAACCTCGGGATCGGCGCGGAAGGCCAGGGCACGTTCCTTCAGCAGGAGGTACATGGACATGTTGGACTTGGCTGATTCCCACACGCCGTCGTAACCGTCGGTGCGGGACGGCTTGTAGTCGAAGTGCCGCGGGCCATCGTACTTGGGGCCGCCGTTGGGGAAGCCGTTCTCCAGCAGGTCCACCGTGAAGAAGGCACTGGTGAGGTCGCCGTGCCCGAAGACGAGGTCCTGATCGTACTTGATGCCGCGCTGGCCGTTGAGATCAATGTGGAAGAGCTTGCCCGCCCACAGGGCCTGTGCGATGCCGTGGGTGAAGTTCAACCCGGCCATCTGCTCGTGGCCCGTTTCCGGGTTGAGGCCCACGATGTCGCCGTGTTCCAGCTGTGCGATGAACGCAAGGCCATGGCCGACGGTGGGCAGGAAGATGTCGCCGCGGGGTTCGTTCGGCTTCGGCTCCAGGGCAATCCGAAGGCCGTAGCCCTTCTCCTTGATGTATCCGGCTGCCGTGTCCACTCCTTCCTTCATGCGGTCCAGCGCTGCGGAAAGGTCCTTGGAGCCGTCGTATTCGCTGCCTTCACGGCCGCCCCACATCACGAACGTCTCGGCGCCGAGCTCAGCAGCGAGGTCAATGTTCCGGAGGATCTTGCTCAGGGCAAAACGGCGGATCGAGCGGTCGTTCGAGGTGAATCCGCCGTCCTTGAATACCGGGTGGCTGAACAGGTTGGTAGTGACCATGGGCGTCTTCAGGCCGGTTTCGGCCAGGGCTGCCTTGAAGTTCTTCAGGATGAGGTCCCGCTCGGAAGCCGTGGCGTCAAAGGGAATCAAGTCATTGTCGTGGAACGTGATGCCGTAGGCGCCAAGCTCGCTGAGCTTGTGGACAGCTTCGACGGGATCCAGGGCCGGCCGGGTAGCGACACCGAACGGATCGGCACCGGTCCAGCCAACGGTCCAAAGGCCAAAGGTGAAGCGGTCCTGAGGGGTGGGCTGCAGGGTCATTTTTGCTCCTTTGCAAAGCACTGGGGAAGAACTGGAAGAAGTGCATTCCAATTAGTTTTCAATCTGAACTATATGGGGGATGATGGATCATGGTCAATGGAAGCCGGAAAAAACTTCAAATTTGCAGGGAGGTCCCACGCCAATGAATGAGCAAAGCGCGCCCGGGCGCGTAGGTGACGTCCGCCGTCGAAATCTTTCCTTGGTGATGGACTCCATCGCGCGGACCGGGGATGCCAAACCCAGCCGCGCGCAGTTGGCCGCCGGAACCGGGCTTACCAAGGCCGCGGTGTCCAGCCTGGTTGCCGACCTCGTCGAGTCCGGACTGGTTTCGGAAGTCGGCCTCTACCGCGACGGAGAACGGGGGCGGCCCGGCCAGGGGCTGGAACTCAGTGCGCGGCGTGGCGTGGTGGGCATGGAAATCAATGTGGACTACCTGGCTGTTGGACTCGTGGATCTGGGTGGAAACCTTCGCTTTCACTCATCCGTTGAATCCCGAAACCGGGGACTGGCGCCGGAGAAGGTCATGGAGCGCCTCGGGGACCTGGCTGCCGAAGCCATAGCCGCCGCAGCTGCCGCGGACATCTCCATTCTTGGTGGCGGCCTTGCCGTGCCCGGCCTCGTTGATGAGCAGCGCAACCTGGTGCTGTCCGCTCCCAACCTGCACTGGGAGAACGAGGAACTGAATCCGCGATCCCTGCTGGAAGACGCGCCGCTTGGCGTCAGGCTGTCCAATGAGGCCAACAGCGCCGCCCTGGGGGAGCTTTGGTATGGCGCGGGCCAGACTGACTTCCTCTATGTCTCAGGCGAAGTCGGTGTTGGCGGTGGCGTCATCATTGGTTCAGAGCTTTACATGGGCCCGGGCGGATCCGCGGGGGAGCTTGGCCATATTGTTGTGCACCCGGATGGTCCCGATTGTTCTTGCGGCGGGGCGGGATGCCTGGAAACTTTTGCCGGCCAGGAAGCCATTTTCGAGGCAGCCGGCATCCCCGAAGGCTCACTGGGTGAACGCACGGAACTGCTGCTCGCGGCTTTGGCGGCTCACGAACCACAGGCAACCCGGGCCGTCCACGACGCCGGGAGGTACCTGGGTGTGGCGCTCGCCTCTTCCGCCAGGTTGATGGACATTGAGGCTGTGGTCCTTGGCGGGCACTTTGCGGTGCTGGCCGAATGGCTGAGGCCGGCGCTGATCAGCAGTTTGGAGCGTTACGCGCCGGGCCTGCTGGACCCGGGCAACCTGACCGTTTCGGCGCTCGAGCATTCCGGAACGCTCCTCGGCGCCGCTGGCCAAGTGATCCGCTCCGTGATCGAGTCGCCGTTCGAGTTCCTGTTGGCCAGCAAGCTGGCCTAGCAGTACACCTGGCCTAGCAGTACACCTGGCCTGGCAGTACACCTGGCCTAGATGAGTAAGTCCTATTG
>NZ_JBLYIE010000061.1:0-123373 GCF_048537125.1 Paenarthrobacter sp. PPS72
CAGCGTCAGATGTGTATAAGAGACAGCACAAGGAAAACAACCCCACAAATGCTTCAAAGCACGCAGAACCCGCCTAAATCATTCCAAGTGAACCCCGTCACAAGACCATCCACGTCACCGACCCACCGCCCCCGCGCCCACCGTCACTACCGCCGTCGAACGTTCCACGTGAGAGGGACCCGCCCAAACCCGAGGGATATGAGAGAGCGACCCGCCCAAACCCGAGGGATATGAGAGAGCGTCGGAAGGAACAGGCACGCTTAAACGCAGAAAGGGCCGGCAACCATAACGGTTGCCGGCCCTTTCGAAACTGCGTCGGAAAGAAGACCTAAGCAGAGACCTCGATGGTGGCCAGGTTTTTCTTACCCCGGCGGAGGAGCAAGTACCGGCCGTGAAGGAGTTCGTCGCGGGCAATGACTGCGTCGGGATCAGAGACCTTGGTGTTGTTCACGTATGCTCCGCCCTCCCCCACCGTGCGACGGGCTGCTGATTTGCTGTCGGACAGACCGGACGCGACCAGGAGGTCGATGATGCCCAGGCCGTCGGCCCCGATGGTTGCGGAGGGAAGTTCCGCAGTTGCTGCTTCCAACGTCCTCTCGTCCAGGACGGTGAGGTCGCCGTTGCCGAAAAGTGCAGCCGAAGCGGCAATGACTTTCTCGGTTGCGTCGACGCCGTGTACCAAAGAGGTCACTTCGAAGGCGAGCTTCTTCTGTCCTTCCCGGGCAAAGGGACGCTCCTCCACAGCCTGACCAAGTGCCTCGATCTCGGCGCGCGATAGGAAGGTGAACACCTTGAGCCGATCAACCACATCAGCATCGGCGGTGTTTAGCCAGAACTGGTAGAACGTGTACGGGCTGCACATATCCGGGTCCAGCCAAATGGCGTTGCCTTCGCTCTTGCCGAACTTGGTGCCATCCGAGTTGGTGATGAGCGGCGTACCCAGGGCGTGGACGCTCTTGCCCTCTACCTTGCGGATGAGTTCAGTACCACTGGTGAGGTTGCCCCACTGGTCCGAGCCGCCGGTCTGCAGGGCGCAGCCGTAATCGCGGAAAAGCTGGAGGTAATCCATGCCTTGCAGGATCTGGTAGCTGAACTCCGTGTAGCTGATGCCTTCGTCAGAGTTCAAGCGTGACGCCACGGCATCCTTACGCAGCATGGTGCCCACGCGGAAGTGCTTGCCGATCTCGCGGAGGAAATCGATGGCGCTAAGCGGCGCCGTCCAATCCAGGTTGTTGACCATGCGGGCAGGGTTCTCTCCCTCGAAGCTGAGGAAGCGGCGTACCTGGCCCTGAAGGTAGCCAACCCACTCGGCGACCGTGTCCTTGGTGTTCAAGGTACGTTCCGCCGTAGGACGCGGGTCACCGATCAGCCCGGTGGAACCGCCCACCAAACCGAGCGGTTTGTGGCCGGCCAGCTGCAGGCGACGCATCACCAGCAACTGCACCAGGTTGCCCAGGTGCAGCGATGGCGCGGTGGGATCGAAGCCACAGTAATACGTGATCGGGTCCCCGGCGAGCAGCTTTTCCAGTTCAGTTTCATCAGTGGAAACGTGGACAAGGCCGCGCCATTTGAGCTCCTGCCATACGTTGGCAAAGGCGGGATCGTTGTGCTGGGACTCGAGGTTGTTTACGTGTGACACGAGATCTAAGTTAGCAGGATTGCAGGGTCCGTTTTTCCTAGCGCTCAATGCCGGCGGGTACAGGTGCGGCCGCGATGAGCCGCAGACGTTGCGTGGCACGGGTCATGGCAACGTAGAGGTCGCCCACCTTGCCGTGCTCGTGGTTCAACATGGCAGCCGGTTCCAGGACAACAACGCCGTCGAATTCCAGGCCCTTGGCTTCCTTCGGACTGATAACCACAATGTCTTGCTGATAGCTGCCTGCGCCGCTGCCGATGCGGCGTCCGTAGACCTCCCGCAGTGCGGCAGTGGCCTGCGGCAGCAACGGTCCGTCGGCGATGACAGCCAGCAGGCCGCCGTCGATCGCTTCCACTTCCTCCGGCAGGACCTCAACCAAGCGCTTGACGATGCCATCCGCTTCCACATGGTCCACGATGGGTGACCATTTGCCTTCGCGGACGGCTTTGGGAGCCGAGACAACCAGGCCTGCGCGATTGGCCATGCGGACGGCCGCTTCTGCAATCTGCGACGGCGTCCGGTAGTTGACCGTGAGTTCTTCCAGCGTCCACCGATCACCGAACGACGGCGCCAGCGCGCTCTGCCACGAATTGGCGCCGGCCGCTGCACTGGTTTGGGCGATGTCCCCGACTATGGTGAAAGACTTCAGCGGGCAACGCCGCACCAAGAGCCGCCACTGCATGGGCGAAAGTTCCTGGGCCTCGTCAACCACGATGTGTCCGAAGGCCCACGACCGGTCGCTCGTGGCGCGTTCGGCGGCGGTCAGGCGTCCTTCCCGTTCCTGGTTCTGCTCAGCCAGTTCCTCTGCTGTCACCAGGACGTCCACGCCCATGGCTTCCATATTGGCGAGGGTCTGCTTGGCGTTGGCGAGATCACGGGCACGGTCGGCTTCCTGCTGTGCCAATCCCCTGCCGGCTGCTGGATCGAGCTCACCCAGCAATTCCGCTGCCTCATCCAGCAACGGAACGTCTGCTTCCGTCCAAGGTGCATCGACGGGACGCTGCAGCAGGGCGCGCTGTTCCGGCGTTAAGTGCGGCGTGCAGGCTTCAAGGATGGCCGGCTTGCTGAAGAGCTCGGAAATGAGCTTCTCGGGTGTCATCGGCATCCAGCAAAGGTTAAGCGCGATGCGTACGTCGCGGGCGGAACGGACGTCCTCGGCCAGATACGCGCGATCCGCGTTGTTTCCGATGTTGCCTTCCTCCACGAGGTCGGTCAGCTGTTCCGTGAGCTCGCGAAGAAGGATCTTGACGAACGTGAGCCGTGCTTCGTTATGTGGCTTTCCGGTAGCACGGGCTTTTTCCCGGGCCCGGCGCACCTGGCGGACCGTCAGCGTCAGCTTCCGGGAATCAACTTCGAGGACGCGGTCCTCGGCGGGCGTTCGCTGCCGGTTAGCGACGGCATTGGCCACAACAGTTGCCATGTCCAGCTTGCCTTTGAGCGCGGCTACATCCGAATCTTCTTCGGGAATGGCGTGAATCCCGGGCATGAGGCGTCCGAGGCTGGCCATGACCACGCCGGTCTCACCGAGCGAAGGCAGCACGCGTTCGATGTAGTGCATGAAAGACGACGACGGCCCAACGAGCAGGACGCCGGCGCTCTTAAGCCGTTCGCGGTGCGTGTACAACAAGTAGGCGGCACGGTGCAGGGCGACTGCCGTTTTGCCTGTTCCGGGCCCTCCCTGGACCACCAACGCGCCGGAAATGGAGGAACGAATGATCCGGTCCTGTTCGGACTGGATGGTGCCCACGATGTCCGACATACGGCCGGTGCGCTTGGAATTAAGCGCTGCCAGCAGCGCTCCTTCGCCCTGGAGGGAATCGTTGTCAGCGAGCATCCCGGCGTCCAGGACGTCATCTTCAATCGCCTTCACGTCGCGTCCCTGAAGGATCAAGTGGCGACGACGGCGGACGCCTTGGCGGTCGAACGCAGTGGCTTGGTAGAAGTGGCCAGCCTCAGGGGCACGCCAGTCCACCATAAGACGCTGCAGATCGGCAGTGGAAAGACCGATGCGGCCAATGTACTGTGCCTCGCCGGAGTCGAGGTCAAGACGGCCGAAGACCAAGCGGTCGTCGACGGCGTCGAGCTGGGCCAGGCGGTCTTCGTACAGGGCCGCGAAGGCGTCCCGCTCCGAGACGTTCTGCATGGTTCCCACCGCGCCGGCCTTGCGCACCTGCGCCAGCTGGGCGCGCTTTTCAGCGCGCAGCTCATCGAGCCTGGCGTACAGCCCGGCAACATATTCCTGCTCGTGGACCAAATCAGCGTCGTGCATCGAACCGTAACCCCTATCGCAAAAGACAGACCGTCCATTCTACAGCGATTTTGGTAAACGTGGGGGTACGCGTCATATGGCGGACTGCGTCACCGCAAGTTCATGTTCCGCGGAGCCGCGAGCGCCGTACGTCACCCTGGAATGTTGCGGGTGCGGGGTCGTGCTGCCTTGTATCTCGACACGGTGGGGTCGTCCTCAATCCAAAACCGCCAGGGATACCCGGTGCTTCCGCCCGGACCCGCTACGCCCACCCGCGGTCCGCTGGCTACGGCAACTGCCGGAGTCTCCGGCAACCACAGGCTGAACGGTGCGGCGAGCGCGTCACGCCCGGTGTCCGCCGTCGTGAGTCCCAGTGCCGAAGCAAGCCTGGCAGGTCCGCTGGCCAGGTCCTTATGTGCCTTGGATGCAGGCCTGCGAAGGGCAGCGAGCCCCTCCCCCTCTACTATCTCGCCTGCACGCAGGAGCAGGGCAGACGCTTCGCCGTCCGGACCGCAGACAACGTTGGCGCAGTAGTGCATGCCGTAGGTGAAGTACACGTACAGGAACCCGGGCGGGCCGAACATTGGCGCATTCCGCGGGGTAGGACCACCGAAAGTGTGGGAGCCGGGATCGGGGTGCTCTGAATCGCGCGGGCCCATATAGGCCTCCACCTCGGTGAGCCTAACGGACACCGGCCCGGCTTCCGAGTGGTGGGTGAGTACCGCGCCCAGGATCAGCGGAGCGATGACACGGGGGTCGCCAGCCAGGAACTTGCGTACTTCTGCCGGGTTGCTGACTCCGTTGTCCATCGAGGAATTCATGACCAGACCCTAGCAAGAAACCAACAAACGGCCATGTCCGATTTCCGCTAGCCCGGGCCGCGGACGGCTGGCAGGATGAAGCTATGGACTTCTGGCAGCGATACCGGGCGATTGACGCCCGTGACACCCGGTTTGACGGACAATTCTTCACCGCCGTCAGCTCCACCGGCATCTACTGCCGGCCGTCGTGCCCTGCCCGGACGCCCAAGGCCGAGAACGTCACCTTCTACGAAACCTCCGCAGCGGCCCACGAAGCCGGGTACCGCGCCTGCAAGCGGTGCCTGCCGGAAGCTGTCCCAGGAACGCCCGCATGGAACATCCGCTCCGATATCGCCGGCCGTGCGATGAGGCTGATTAATGACGGCGTGATCACCCGCGAGGGCGTCGACGGCCTCGCCCATCGCCTGGGGTACTCCGCTCGGCAGCTCAACCGCATCCTCAGCAACGAGCTCGGCGCCGGTCCCCTGTCACTGGCGCGCGCAAGCAGGGCACAAACCGCCCGGACCTTGTTGGTCTCCACCGATATGCTCCTGGCCGACGTCGCCTTCGCGTCCGGGTTCAACAGGGTGCGGCAATTCAACGACACCATCGGCGAAGTGTTCGCCATGACCCCGACGGCGGTGCGTGCCACCGCACCGAAGTCCGGTAGTCGCCGCGGTACAGGAGCCGCGGCGCCGGCAGCGCTGACACTCAACCTGCCCTACAGGGAACCCTTCGATCCGGGCATCTTCGACTTCCTGGCAGTTCGCGCAGTGCCAGGAATCGAACTGGCAAGTACTTCGGACAACGGAACAAGGACGTACGCGCGCACGCTCCGTCTCCCCCGAGGCCACGCTTCTTTTTCTGTGGCATACGACCCTTCAGCTTCCGGAAAGCCGTTGGAACTCACAGCCACGGCCGTGGACCTCCACGACCTCCCGGCACTGTTGAGCCGGGTCCGGAGGCTGTTCGACCTGGACGCGGATCCTCAGGCAATCGATGACGCCCTCGCAACGGATCCGAGGCTGACGGCAAGGATCGCCGCAGTCCCCGGGATGCGCGTGCCGGGGGCCGTGGATCCCCACGAATTGCTCATCCGAGCCATGATCGGACAGCAGATCACCGTCGCTGCTGCCCGAACGGGACTCACTCAGTTATCCGCAGCCGGCTCCCGGATGAATGGCGCCATCTCCGGATTGGAAAGACTTTTTCCGACGGCGACTGAACTCGCCGAACACGGCCATGCCCTTCTCCGGGGACCACAACGCCGCATCGATTCCATTGTGGCTGCGGCCGAAGCCATGGCCAGCGGGGCGCTCGATTTCGGCTACGGCGACGACCCCGCCGGCCTCGAAAGCAAGTTGCTTCCGTTGCCGGGCGTGGGGCCTTGGACGGTGGGGTATGTAGCCATGCGGGTGCTCGGCGCTCCGGATGTGTTCCTTGCAAATGACGCGGCAGTAAGGAACGGCAGGAAGGCCCTGCCCGCGGGGACTGGACTGAGCGCTGACTTCAGGGAGGTCAGCCCGTGGCGTTCGTACGCCACCATGCACATATGGCGGGCAGCGGCGCTGAAGTGAGAGAGCGTCACCCGGAAGCCCGCGGGATGTGAGAGAGCGTGCGGGTTCTAATGGGCTGCGGCTTGGGCGGCCGGCCAGGGCAGCAACTCCGGCAGGTCTACTCCGTCAGCGGCCGCAGTGGCCCTGAGGCTTCCAAGGGTGGCCTCGCGGCCCGCAAGCCACGCGGCAATGTCCGTCAGCATGCCGGTGATGGCTATGGAGGTTCCGCCGCTTCCGAGGCTCAGTTGCGGCAGGCCGGTAGGCTGCAGGACAAATTTGTAGGTGTGCGGGACTCGTGCCTCAAGGAAGCCGATGAGGTGCTCGCAGAACATCCGGCTCCAGGTCTCCGGCCCGAATCCCAGACGCAGGTCCGAGGCGTGGATGGTGAGTTCACGCCACAGCGCCAAGCCGCCGTCGAACACTGTTCCGTCCCGATACGCGATGCGTGCTTGCCAATCGTCGGGCCCCAGGGCGTCGAACGCCGGGATCGCTGCGCCCAGGGAGGTGGTGACGGACGCCGTGTGCCGGGCGAGGCTGTGCCCGGCGGCAAGTTCGATTGCCTTGTTACGGCCGTCCATGCCGCCGTCGTACAGTTCGATCGTTTCGCCGCGGCGCGCATACTCAAGTTGCCGGGCCATGGCGTTGGAAATACCTGCAAGGTGCGCGAGGACGTGGCCCCGGGTCCAGCCGGGAAGCTCCGACGGTTCAGAGACGGACGATTCGTCCATCTTGGACAGGAGGCGGGTGACGGTGCCCGCGGCTTTGTGAAGCTCTGCCGGCAGCGCGTCAGGAGTGATCTGAGTCATAGCGCCATGCTAACGCACCCTTAAACGCCTGTGGGACGGCACGTGACGTGCCGTCCCACAGGAGTGTTTTGCGTTTAGCCGGCGTAGGAACGCGCTGCGTCCAGTTCCGCTTCGAGTGCCTTCAGCTGGCGTTCGACGGCGGCCGGCGCCGTTCCGCCCTGGGAGTTGCGGCTGTTGAGCGAGCCCTCGGTGCTCAACACGCTGCGAACCTCGGGGGTCAGGTGTTCCGAAATTTCGGAGTATTCCTCGTCCGTCAGATCCCACAGTTCCACGCCGCGGCCTTCGGCCTGCTTGACTGCGGCGCCGGACAGCTCGTGGGCCTCGCGGAAGGGAACACCCTGACGGACAAGCCATTCGGCAATGTCAGTGGCCAACGCGAAGCCCTGAGGGGCCAGCGACTCCATGCGCTCCGTGTTGAACTTCAGCGTAGCGATCATGCCGGACACGGCCGGAAGCAAGAGCTCCAGGGTGTCGGCGGCGTCGAACACCGGTTCCTTGTCCTCCTGCAGATCGCGGTTGTAAGCGAGCGGCAGGCCCTTGAGCGTCGCAAGCAGTCCGGTCAGGTTGCCGATGAGGCGCCCTGCCTTACCGCGCGCGAGCTCGGCGACGTCCGGGTTCTTCTTCTGCGGCATGATCGAGGACCCTGTGGAGTACGAGTCATGCAGGGTGACGAAGGAGAATTCCTTGGTTGCCCAGAAGATGACTTCCTCGGAGATCCTGGACAGGTCCACGCCAATCATGGAACATACCCAGGCGAACTCGGCGAAGACATCGCGCGAGGCGGTGCCATCGATCGAGTTGTGGACCGCAGAGAAGAAACCGAGATCCGCGGCGACAGCCTCGGGGTCCAGTCCCAGGGAGGAGCCGGCCAAGGCACCTGAGCCGTACGGCGAAACACCGGCCCGCTTGTCCCAGTCCTGGAGACGCTGCACATCGCGCAGCAGCGCCCAGGCGTGAGCCAGGAGGTGGTGGCTCAGCAACACCGGCTGGGCATGCTGCAAGTGCGTCCTACCCGGCATGGCAACGCCCTGATGAGCCTTTGCCTGCTCAACGAGTGCATCAATGGTGGCCAGTACGCCGCCAGCGATGATCCGGGCGTGGTCACGGAGGAACATGCGCCCGAGAGTGGCCACTTGATCGTTGCGCGAACGGCCCGCGCGGAGCTTGCCGCCCAATTGCGTTCCCGCACGCTCGATCAGGCCACGCTCCAGCGAACCGTGAACATCCTCGTCGCTCTCGGCCGGAAGGTAGGCGCCACTGGCGACGTCCTGGTCCAGCTGCGTGAGGGCGGCGAGCATGCCTTCCAATTCGGCATCGTCCAACAACCCGGCCTTGGCGAGCACGCGCGCGTGCGCCATGGAACCGGCGATGTCATACCGGGCAAGCCGCCAATCAAAGTGGGTGGACTTGCTCAGTGCGGCCAGCGCATCCGCGGGGCCGCCGGCGAACCGGCCGCCCCACAATGCACCTTCGTTTGTTGGGCTTGTCATTCGCCGGCAACCCGCAGGTCGCGGCCCGAGGCAACCTTGGAGGACATGCCCCACAGCTCGATGAAGCCACGTGCCATGGACTGGTCGAAGGTGTCGCCGGTGTCGTAGGTTGCGAGGTCGAAGTCGTACAGCGATGTCTCGGAGCGACGACCGTTGACGATCGCCTGGCCGCCGTGGAGGACCATGCGGATGTCACCGGAAACGTACTGCTGGGTGTCCTCGATGAACGCGTCCAGGGAGCGCTTAAGCGGGGAGAACCACTGTCCGTCGTAGACCAATTCTGCCCAGCGCTGGCCGACGGTGGCCTTGAAGCGTGCCTGCTCGCGCTCGATGGTGATGTCCTCGAGGTGCTTGTGCGCGGTGATCAGCGCCATGGCACCCGGGGCTTCGTAGATTTCGCGGGACTTGATGCCAACGAGGCGGTCCTCGACGACGTCGATGCGTCCGACGCCCTGCGCGCCTGCACGGCGGTTCAGTTCCTGGATGGCCTGCAGCGGGGTGACCTTGACGCCGTCGATCGCTACCGGCACACCGGCCTGGAAGGAAATGGTGACCTCATCCGGTGCCGGCGGGAACTCCGGGGTGGCGGTGTAGTCGTAGATGTCCTTGGTGGGAGCGTTCCAGATGTCCTCGAGGTAACCGGTTTCGACGGCGCGTCCCCAGACGTTCTGGTCGATCGAGTACGGGTTCTTCTTGGTGGTCTCGATCGGCAGTCCCTTTTCCTCGGCGAAGGCGATTGCCTTGTCACGGGTCAGGGCGAGGTCACGGACAGGTGCGATGCACTTCAGGTCCGGGCCGAGGGTCTGGATGCCGACTTCAAAACGGACCTGGTCGTTGCCCTTGCCGGTGCAGCCGTGGGCAACCGTGGTAGCACCGAATTCACGCGCAGCCTTCACGAGGTGCTTCACGATGACCGGACGGGAGATAGCCGAAACCAGCGGGTAGTGGCCTTGGTAGAGGGCATTGGCCTTCAGGGTGGGCATGGCGTATTCGTTGGCGAACTCGTCACGGGCATCTGCCACGTAAGCCTCGACGGCGCCACAACCCAGGGCGCGCTGGCGGATGGTCTCCAGGGACTCGCCGCCCTGTCCGACGTCGACGGCCACAGCGATGACCTCGGCGCCGGTGGCTTCACCGATCCAGCCGATGGCTACGGACGTATCAAGGCCACCGGAGTAGGCCAGAACAATGCGCTCAGTCACGAGAGTGCTCCTTTGTTGTTGCTTGGTTCATTCGAATCAATGCTGTGTGAATCAATGCTGAAAAAGATCAATCAGTTGCCAGGGCCGGCTTCTTCGGCCATGCGCAGGAAACGCGCTGCCAGTTCAGCCCCGCCGTCGGGATCCCGTGCGACCAGCAGCAAAGTGTCGTCGCCTGCGATCGTACCCAATACGGATGGCATCACAGAGTGGTCGACGGCCAGGGCCAGGAAGTTCGCCGCTCCGGGCGGAGTGCGGAGGACCACGATGTTTCCGGAGGCCTCCGCCGTTACCAGGAGTTCGCCGCATAGCCGCGCAAGCCGCGCATCCAGGATTTCCTGGGTTACGCCGCTCTTGGCGTTGCGGTCGCCGCCCTCCCCCGGAACGGCGTAAACCAGCGCGCCCTCCTTGCCACGGACCCTTACCGCGCCCAGCTCCACGAGGTCGCGGGACAGCGTGGCTTGGGTGACCTGGACGCCGTCGTCCGCCAGCAGGGCTGCAAGCTCTGCCTGGGAACGCACGGACTCGCCGGTCAGGATCGCGGTGATACGCGCCTGGCGGGCAGTCTTGGTGGCCGGGCTTGCGCCCGGCACGGACGGGTTGGTGGACACTAGAACGTGCTCTCCACAGAGCTTTCCAGGGCAGGGGTTCCCTCGACAGGCGAAAGGCCCTCGACAAAAGCAAGCCCGGAGCGGTGCATCAGCCACGCCATGAGTGCCTTCTGGGCGTGCAGGCGGTTCTCTGCTTCGTCCCAGACGATCGACTGCGGGCCGTCGATGACGCCGGCGGAAATTTCGTAGCCGCGGTAGGCGGGAAGGCAATGAAGCACGACGGCGTCCGGCGCGGCCTGCGCCATGGCGGCCTCATCCACGGAGTAGTCTCGGAAAAGCTGCAGCCGGGCTTCCTTCTCGGCTTCCTGGCCCATGGAAACCCAGGTGTCCGTGGCCACGACATCGGCGCCCTTGAGGGCCTCCGCGGCATCGCTGGTAATCAGCACAGACCCACCAGTCTCAGCCGCGCGTTCTTCCGCAGCAGCCACGATCTCCGGTGCCGGCAGGTAGCCTTCGGGGCCTGAGATGCGGACGTGCATTCCAGCGGTAACGCCTGCCAGGAGGTAGGAGTTGGCCATGTTGTTCGCGGCGTCGCCCAGGTAAGCCATGCTCAATCCTGCGAGCTCGCCCTTGTGCTCCTTGACGGCCAGAAGGTCCGCAAGAAGTTGGCAGGGGTGGTAGTCGTCGCACAGGGCATTGATGACGGGGACCTTGGAGTTCTCCGCCATGGCCACCAGGCCTGAGTGGGCGCCTGTCCGCCACACGATGGTGGACACCATGCGCTCAAGGACCTTCGCCGTGTCCTCCACGGATTCCTTATGGCCGATCTGCGCTTCACCCGGGTTGATGATCAGTGCGTTGCCGCCCATGTCCGCAATGCCCGTGGCGAAAGAAACACGCGTGCGGGTGGAAGTCTTGTCAAAAATCACGGCCACAGTCTTACGGCCGTCGCCTTCTGCGGCGAAGGGCTGCACACTGTACGGCGCGGCCTTCATCCGGACGGCGAGTTCCAGGACCTCGGCCTGCTCGGCGGGACTCAGGTCCGTGTCTTTGAGGAAGTGACGGGTGGTGGTGGAAGAAGTCACTGTGCGTCCTTAGCGGTGTTGGCTGTAGCCGTGGCGATCAGGGTGGGTAGGGCGTCCAGGAAACGGTCCGCTTGAACCGTGGTCAGGATCAGCGGTGGCGCGAGGCGGATGGTCCGCGGGCCCGGGCTGTTAACGATGAAGCCTGCATCCAAACCAGCGGACACCATGGCGGGTGCGATGTCAGCGTTCACATCGAAGCCGATCAGCAGGCCCTCACCGCGGACCTCAGTGACGGCCTCAATGGCAGCCAGGCCTTCGCGAAGGTGGGCGCCTACAGTCAGCACGTTCTGCAGGACACCTTGGCTTTCGATCGCGTGCAGCGTGGCCAGCGCAGCGGCCGTGGCCACCGGGTTCCCGCCGAACGTGGTGCCGTGTTGCCCGGCGGTGAGCAGGGCCGACGTCGTACTTCCGAACGTGACCAAGGCACCCACCGGGAAACCACCGCCAAGTCCCTTGGCGAGCGTGACGGCGTCGGGAACAATGCCTGCATCTTCGCTGGCGAGCCACTTACCGGTGCGGCCGATGCCGGTCTGGACCTCGTCCAGGATCAGCAGCGCGCCGACAGCGGATGTGGCCTCGCGGGCCGCCCGCAGGTATTCGGCGCTCAAAGGACGGACGCCCGCTTCGCCCTGGATGGGCTCAAGGAAGACTGCCGCAGTGGAACCGTCGACGGCGGCACGCAGGGCTTCGATATCACCGAACGGGATGTGGACCACGCCACCGGGCAGTGGCTCGAACGGCGCGCGGTAGGCCTCTTTGGCAGTGAGCGCCAACGCGCCCATGGTGCGGCCGTGGAAGGCACCCTCCAGCGCAATGATCTTGGTGCGTGTCCCAGCGGAGTTGTTCCGGCGGGCGAGCTTGAACGCTGCCTCGTTGGCCTCGGTTCCGGAATTGGTAAAGAAGACCTTGGACCCCGCCGGAGCATTACTGAGGGCCAGCAGCTTTTCAGCCAAGGCAATCTGCGTGGGGCTGGTGAAGAAGTTCGAGACATGGCCGAGTGTGGCCAGCTGGCTGGAAATCACTGACGTGACGAAGGGGTGGGCGTGGCCCAGGGCGTTTACGGCGATACCGCCCAAGAGGTCCAGGTATTCCTTGCCATCGGCGTCCCATACGAGGCAACCCGCACCGCGGACCAGAACCCGCTGAGGGGTGCCAAAGACACCCATGAGTGAGGACGAGTAACGGGCAAGCCAGTCGGCACCTGAGCTCTGGGAAACGAGCCTGGTTGCGGCAGCCTCCGCAGCGATGGGGGCCCCGCCCGCTTCGCGGTGCCCGACCACACCCGGCCCCCCATCGCTGCTGCGGCTTTCGGCGGAATGGCTCAGTTCGGTACTCATGCGTTCACTTCCTCGTCGGGGACAACTTGGGTGCCGATGCCCGCCGTCGTGAAGGTTTCCAGCAGCATGGAGTGAGCCAGGCGGCCGTCCACGATGTGTGCGCGTTCCACGCCCTCGTCGATGGCCTTGAGGCAGGCCGCCATTTTCGGAATCATGCCGGACTCGAGTTTGGGCAGCATTGCGCGGAGCTCTGTTGCCGTCAGCGATGAGATCAGCGATGACTTGTCCGGCCAGTTGGCGTACAGGCCCTCGACGTCGGTCAGGATGACGAGCTTGGTGGCGCCCAGGGCCGATGCGACGGCGGCAGCCGCGGTGTCAGCATTAACGTTGAGGACTTGACCCGTGGTGGGACCCGAGCCGGTGCCGGCGTCGAGAATTTCCGGGGCCACCGTTGAGATCACCGGGATGCGGCCGGCGTCAAGAATGTCTGTGATGCCGTCCGGATCGACGCCCACCACTTCGCCCACCAGGCCGAGGTCCACCTCTTCGCCATCAACTACCGTGCCGGTGCGTACGGCGCGCAGCAGGCCGCCATCTTCGCCTGACATGCCAACGGCGTAGGGTCCGTGGGAATTGATGAGCCCCACGAGCTCGCGGCCTACCTGGCCTGTGAGGACCATGCGGACCACGTCCATGGCTTCCGGGGTGGTCACGCGCAGGCCACCCTTGAACTCGGACTCGATGCCGAGGCGGCCGAGCATGGAGTTGATCTGGGGGCCGCCGCCATGGACCACTACGGGATGGATGCCTACATGGTGGAGGAACACGATGTCCTCCGCGAAGGCACGGCGAAGGTCATCGTTGACCATGGCGTTTCCGCCGTACTTAATCACCATGGTGGTGCCGGCAAAACGCTGGATCCACGGCAGGGCCTCGATCAAAGTGCCGGCTTTGTCCTGAGCATCACTCATGGACGTCGTCTCGCGGGTCTGCGCAGTCATAGTCATCCGCTCAGCTCGAGTATGCGCTGTTCTCATGCACGTAGTCGTGCGTGAGGTCGTTTGTCCAAATGGTGGCCTCTGAGTCGCCGGCCTGCAGGTCAATTTCGACCAGCACTTCACGCGGCTCCAGGTCCACCAGGTTGCGGTCATCGCCGATTGCGCCGTTGCGGCAGATCTGCACACCGTTCATGGCGACGTTGAGCTGGTCGGCCTCGAAGACGGCGTCGGTTGTCCCCACAGCCGAGAGCACGCGACCCCAGTTGGGGTCCTTGCCGAAGATGGCAGCTTTGAACAGGTTGGAACGGGCAACACTACGGCTGACGATTTCGGCATCGCGTTCGCTGGCGGCGTTGAACGTCCGGATTGCGATGTCGTGGCTGGCGCCCTCGGCATCGCCGATGAGCTTGCGTGCCAGGTCGGCACACACGTGGGTGACGGCTTCGCTCAACTGCTTTGCAGAGGGCAAAGCCTCGGACGCCCCGGACGCCAGCAGCACCACGGTGTCGTTGGTGGACATGCAACCGTCCGAGTCCGCACGGTCAAACGTGACGCGCGTGGCGTCGCGGAGGACGACGTCGAGTTCATTTGCAGGAACTTCGGCGTCGGTGGTCAGAACCACCAGCATCGTTGCCAGGCCCGGCGCCAACATGCCGGCGCCCTTGGCGATGCCTCCCACGGTGAACTGCTTTCCCTGGGCATCGGTGCCGGTGAAGACGGCTTCCTTGGACACACTGTCCGTGGTCATGATTGCCGTGGCGGCAGCGGAGCCGCCATCCTCGGACAACTCGCGGAAAGCAGCCTCGACACCAGGCAGAATCTTGTCCATGGGCAATTGCTCGCCGATCAGGCCGGTTGAGCAGACCACGACGTCCGAAGCTGAGACTCCCAGTACCCCTGCCACCTTTTCTGCGGTGGCGTGGGTGTTCTGGAAGCCCTGCGGACCGGTGCAGGCGTTGGCTCCACCGGAGTTCAGGACCACGGCGTCCACACGCCCGTCGCTGACCACCTGGCGAGACCAGTGAACCGGAGCAGCAGCCACACGGTTGGAGGTAAAGACGGCTGCGGCAGTCTTTGACGGACCGTCGTTGACCACAAGGGCCAGGTCCGGGTTGCCCGATGCCTTGATGCCGGCTTTGATGCCTGCGGCGCGGAATCCCTTGGGTGCGGTAATGGTCACGGTGCAACTCCCTGCAGGTTCAGGCCGGCGGTTTCATCCAGGCCGAGGGCAATGTTCATGGACTGCACGGCTCCGCCGGCGGTCCCCTTGGTGAGGTTGTCGATAGCGCACGTCACGATCACGCGGCCCGTGTGGGCGTCGAAGGCCAGCTGCATCACGGCATGGTTGGAGCCTTGGACCGACTTGGTGGTGGGCCACTGGCCTTCGGGGAGAAGGTGTACGAACGGTTCGTCGTCGTAAGCATCCGCCCATGCCTGGCGGAGTTCTGCCTCAGTGACACTGCGCCCTGCCTGTGGCCGCACCTTTGCTGTGGCCGTCGTGAGAATTCCCCGGCTCATTGGAACCAGCGTGGGCGTGAACGATACCGTCACTGGCTCCCCGGCCGCATTGGACAGCCCTTGTTCAATCTCCGGCGTGTGCCGGTGTCCACCGCCCACGCCGTAGGGGCTCATGGAACCCATGACTTCAGCGCCAATCAGGTTGACCTTGGCGGCCTTGCCGGCGCCTGAGGTGCCCGAGGCGGAGACAATAACGACGTCGTCCGTCAGGAGGAGATTGCTGGCGAACCCCGGCGTCAGGGCGAGCAAAGCCGACGTCGGGTAGCACCCGGGAACGGCGATGCGGGTGGCACCTTTGAGGGCCTCGCGTTGACCAGGAAGTTCCGGGAGGCCATAAGGCCAGGTGCCCGCATGGGCGGAGCCATAGAACTTTTCCCACGCTGCGGCGTCCTGCAGACGGTGGTCAGCACCGGCGTCGATCACTACAGTGCCTTCCGGCAACTGCGCAGCGATCTCGGCCGAAGCGCCGTGCGGCAGCGCCAGGAACACCACGTCATGGCCGGAAAGGTTCTCCACGGTGGTGTCTTCCAGAATCCGACTGGCCAAACCGTGGAGATGCGGCTGCAACTCCCCTAGTCTGGAACCGGCGTTGCTGTGAGCGGTGATGGCACCGATGGTGACGTTCGGATGGCCTGCCAGCAAGCGCAGCACTTCTCCGCCGGCGTAGCCGCTGGCACCGGAGACGGCAACAGAAATAGTCATGACTCCACTGTACAGCAAGAATATTCATGCTGTCCGATATTTATGCATGCCGTTGTGAGCAGTCTCATTATTTTGGAGATTAGCCGTATGCTTAGTGGAGGGTGATCCAGACCGTGCAGTCCGAACGTCGGCTGCAGCGTTGCCCGTTAGCGATACGGGGCACATAAATGTCACCCACGTCCACCGCTGAGCGCCCCAAAGCTCGCGCAATTCAACCAAATCCCGTGGTCCAGAGCTACTCAGAGCTCCTCAAGACCGTCAAGGCAGCCGGACTCCTCGAACGTCGTACCGGCTTCTATATCTGGGTCTTCGTGGCCTTGGTACTCCTCATGGCAGGCACTTGGCTCGGCTTCGCCCTCATTGGCGATTCCTGGTACCAGCTTCTGATCGCAGCGGCCGTGGGCATCCTGTGCACGCAGCTCAGCTTCCTTGCCCACGAGGCAGGCCACAAGCAGATCTTCGCTTCCCGACGCGCCAATGATTGGTCCGCCCGCCTCCTTGCCACCGGCGTGGCCGGCATCAGCTACTCCTGGTGGGAACAGAAGCACGGAGCGCACCACAACCACCCCAACGTCATTTCCAAGGACCCGGATATCCGGAACAACGCCTTGGTCTTCCATGAAGATGCTGCCGCCGAACGTAAGGGCCGCTTGGCGTTCCTTACCAAGAAGCAGGGTTGGTTCTTCTTCCCGCTCCTGACGCTCCTCGGTTTGAGCCTGCAGTTTGACTCCCTTCGCTTCGTTTTCGGAAAGCAGAAAGTACGTCACCGCTGGGTAGAGACACCCATCCTCGTAGCGAGGCTTGCCGCCCTCCCGGTTCTGGCGTTCACGTTCCTGCCCATCGGTATGGCATTCGCTTTCCTTGGCGTGCAGATCATGGTTTACGGCTTCTACATGGGCGCCTCGTTCGCCCCGAACCACAAAGGCATGCCGGTCCTCCCCAAGGACAGTCGGGTGGACTTCCTCAACCGCCAGATCCTCACCTCGCGGAATATCTCCGGTGGCATCTTCATGGACTTCCTCCTGGGCGGACTGAACCGTCAGGTGGAGCACCACTTGTTCCCGGACATGGCTCGGCCCCACTTGTATAAAGCCACAAAAATCGTGCGAGAGTTCTGCGCCAAGCATTCCATTTCCTATACCGAAACCACGCTCATTCAGTCCTACGGCATCGTGGTCAGGTATCTGAACGAAGTAGGCCTGGCAGCAGGCCGCGGCTTCGACTGCCCCGTCGTCTCGACGCACGGACGCTTCTAGGCGTTCACCACCGGAGGCCCCAACCTCCCTAGGATGGATTCTGAAACCGGGCACCGGAAGGACCGCCCCGGAGTAAGGAGCCACCATGACGCACGCTATCGTTGCACAGCAGTCCGGAGGACCTGAGGTCCTCGAGTACGCATCTGTGGAAATACCGAAGCCTGGCCCCGGCCAGCTGTTGATCAAGGTCGCAGCTGCCGGGGTCAACTTCATTGAGACCTACCAACGCAGCGGCACATACAAAGTGGAATACCCTTTCACGCCGGGCGCCGAAGCTGCCGGCACCGTGGAGGCGGTGGGAGAAGGTGTCGAGGAATTCTCCGTCGGTCAACGCATTGCCACGGCCGAGGGACTCCGGACGTACGCAGAGTACGCCCTCGTGGAGGCGGGCAAGGCGCTGCCGGTTCCTGACGGCGTCAACGACCACACCGCGGCGGCCTTGCCGCTGCAGGGAATCACCGCTCACTACTTGATGAATTCATCCTTCCGGGTGGAGCCAGGGCACACGGTGCTCCTGCATGCAGGAGCGGGTGGCGTCGGCCTCCTGCTGACCCAGCTGCTGAAGGCCCGCGGGGCACGCGTCATCACCACTGTCTCCTCCGATGAGAAGGCCGATCTCTCCACGCTGGCCGGAGCCGATGAAGTCCTGCGCTACGAAGGTTTCGCTGACCGGGTCCGGGAGCTGACCGATGGCGAAGGCGTCAACGTGGTGTACGACGGAGTGGGCAAGGACACGTTCGATGACTCCTTGAAGAGCCTGCGCATTCGCGGGGCCATGGTGCTCTTCGGGGCAGCCTCCGGCCCGGTGCCGCCCTTCGATCCGCAGCGTTTGAACGCCGGAGGCTCGCTGACACTGACAAGGCCCACCATGGCGCACTTTGTTCAGAACGCCCAGGAACGCCGTTGGCGCTCAGCTGAGATTTTCGACGCCGCCGCCAACGGCACCCTTGCTGTGAGGGTAGGCGCGACGTACCCGCTAGCAGAAGCCGCCCAGGCTCACAGGGACCTGGAAGGCCGGCGCACAACCGGAAAAGTGCTGCTGGTTCCCTGACCCTTGGTTGAACGCAAGATGTGCAAAAAGCGAACAGCCGGGCAACATCGCCTGACGCGCAGGAAACGCCGGACACCTTTTGTTCATCTTTCTGCGGAAAGCTGACCTCGTGAGCACAGAACATCCCGCTGGGGCCGGTACTACGCCTGCCCTGATGACGTACCGTCCCCAGCTACCGGGAGGCCCCGCGGCCCCCGCCGAGCGTACTCTCGTCGACATCCTGGAAGAGACTGCTTCATCGTTCCCCGAGGCGTCAGCCTTGGACGATGGGCACAAGTCGTTGAGCTACACGGAGCTGCTCAAAGCCGTCCGCGCATTTGCCGCGGAACTGAATAGTGCGGGGCTTGGCCGAGGGGACAAAATCGGCGTCCGGATCCCGTCCGGCACCAATGAGCTGTACATCGCCATCCTGGGAATTCTCATGGCCGGCGCCGCCTACGTTCCCGTGGATGCGGATGACCCCGATGAGCGGGCTCGATTAGTATTCGACGAAGCCAAGGTAGGGGCAGTTATCGCTGCCGGCCTCAACGTACGGTTCTCCGGTCCGGCTCGGGAAGCTGTCTCCACAGCTGCCAGGCCCGGATTGGACGATGACTCCTGGATCATTTTCACCTCCGGATCCACCGGTACTCCCAAGGGCGTTGCGGTCAAGCATCGTTCATCGGCAGCATTCGTTGACGCCGAAGCCCGGATCTTCCTCCAGGCTGAGCCCATCGGCCCGCAGGATCGCGTGCTTGCGGGCCTCTCCGTAGCTTTCGATGCTTCGTGCGAGGAGATGTGGCTGGCCTGGCGCCACGGCGCTTGCCTGGTGCCTGCACCACGCGCATTGGTCAGGACCGGCATGGATTTGGGCCCATGGCTCATCAACCATGGAATCACTGTTGTCTCCACCGTGCCCACCCTTGCGGCGCTATGGCCGGCCGAGGCACTGGAGAATGTTCGGCTCCTCATCTTCGGCGGTGAAGCCTGCCCGCCCGAACTGGCCGAGCGGCTGGCAGTCGACGGGCGTGAAGTCTGGAACACCTACGGGCCCACGGAGGCGACCGTCGTTGCGTGCGCCGCTCCCCTGGGCGCTCCCGGCCCTGTCCGCATCGGCCTGCCGCTGGACGGGTGGGACCTCGCGGTCGTCGATTCGCAGGGCGTTCCAGTGGCCGAAGGTGAGATCGGTGAGTTGATCATCGGCGGGGTGGGACTCGCGCGCTATCTGGATCCAGTCAAGGACGCCGAGAAGTACGCGGCCATGACCACCCTTGGATGGGATCGTGCGTACCGTTCAGGTGACCTGGTGCGTTTTGAGGCAGAGGGCCTGATCTTCATGGGCAGGGCCGATGAACAGGTCAAACTCGGCGGACGCCGGATTGAACTGGGGGAAGTAGATGCAGCGCTTCAGGCCCTGCCTGGTGTCGCAGGCGCGGCCGCTGCAGTACAGACGACGGCGGCCGGTAACCAGATCCTTGTTGGATACCTCGCGCCCGTTGACGGTTACGAGCTGAGCATGGACGAGGCCCGCCGTCTTCTGGGCGAGAGCCTCCCGGCGGCTTTGATCCCTTTGCTTACCGTGGTGGATTCACTTCCCACCAAGACCAGCGGCAAAGTGGATCGCCACGCACTCCCCTGGCCGCTGGCTGGTGCAGGCGCAACCGAGGCGGGCAACGCCCCGCTGAATCTTCCAGATGACGCCCGCTGGGTGGTGGAGCAGTGGGAGTCAGTACTGGGCAGTCCCGTCAGTTCGCTCGACGCGGATTTCTTCGCCTATGGCGGTGGGTCCTTGGCGGCGGCCCAACTGGTTTCAGCCCTCCGCGTCCGCTACCCCACCATTACGGTCGCCGATATCTATGCCACGCCGCGCATCGGCGCGCTGATCGACGCCGCCCGGCAGTCACTCCCCGACGGCGGTTCGCCGGGGCCCGCCGCTGAACGCACCGTCCGTCCTACCGCGTTGAAGTCCCAAATTTTCCAGGTACTCATGGGAGTGCCGTTGCACATCCTGGTGGGCATGCGTTGGCTGACCTACCTTATGGCTGCAAACAAGCTACTGGCAGACTTCGCCGGATTTGCTGCAGCCCCCGTGGTGTCCTGGTGGTGGATCGCGGCATCTTGGCTCATCTTTGTCAGCCCCTTGGGCCGGATGGCGATCTCCGTAGTTGCAGCCAAGGTGCTGCTTGGCAAGATTCAACCTGGCACCTACCCGCGATCCGGTAAGACTCACCTGCGGTTATGGCTCGCAGAACAGATTCAGGACCTTTCCGGTGCCATAGGACTCGCCAGTGCCCCGTTCGTTCCTTACTACGCCCGTGCCTTGGGCGCGAAGATCGGCAAGGACGTCCACCTGCACTCTTTGCCCCCGGTGACCGGCCTGCTGTCCTTGGGCAGCGGAGCCAACATCGAACCCGAAGTAGATCTTTCCGGCTGGTGGGTGGACGGTGACTCCGTCCATATCGGGCAAATCCATGTGGGAGCAGGCGCAGTCGTCGGCGCTCGAAGTACCTTGATGCCCGGAGCTACCATCGGGGCAGGTGCTCACGTTGATGCGGGTTCTGCGGTACTGGGCAAAGTCAAAGCCGGGCACCTCGTGGCCGGCTCTCCCGCGGAGCGCCGCGGTAAGGCCAAGCACGAATGGCCGGAAACCGTCAGCCGGCGGCCCGTGGTTGACCGGCTCTGGTTCTCCGCCTTCGCCAGCGCTTCGGCTCTGCTGTCCCTCATCCCCTATATCTCTGCATTCGCCGGCGCGCTGGTGGTCCTGGCTTTCATCCAAGGCCACGAGTCTCTGCAAACAGCACTTCCGCAGATCGCCCTGGCCCTCCCACTTGCCGCCCTGGTGTGGTTCTTCGGCAACCTGGTTCTCATCCTCATTGTTGCCAGGCTTCTGGGCTTGGGCCTGAAAGAGGGCTACTACCGGGTGCGCAGCCGCATCGGTTGGCAGGTCTGGGCCACCGAACGCCTCCTGGACATGGCCCGGGACCTCCTCTTCCCCGTCTACGCGAGCCTCTTCACGCCGCTCTGGTTGCGACTCCTCGGGGCCAAGGTGGGCAAGAACGTGGAAGCCTCAACGGTGCTGCTTGTTCCGAAGATGACCACCATCGGCGACGGCGCCTTCCTGGCGGACGACACCATGGTTGCCTCCTACGAGCTTGGCGGGGGCTGGATGAAAATCGCGCCCGCCAAGATCGGCAAGCGCTCCTTCCTGGGCAACTCCGGCATGACGGCCGCAGGACGGAACGTGCCCAAGAACTCCCTGGTCGCGGTGCTGTCAGCCACGCCCGCCAAAGCAAAGTCCGGCACCTCATGGCTGGGCAGTCCCCCCGTCAGGTTGCGCCGCACCGCCGTCGACGCTGACCAAACACGAACCTTCCGCCCGGCCCTCAAACTGAAGATCGCGAGGGCCTTGTGGGAATTGTGCCGACTAATTCCCGTGATCCTCACAGTGGCTATCGCTGCTGCTGTAATGCTGGTGTTGGACGGGATCGCCCGAGGGTGGGGCTACTGGGTAGCTGCGCTTCTGGGAGGCGTGGTGATGTTGGCAGCGGGTGCTGTGGCCGCGCTCAGTTCCATCGTGGCCAAATGGGTCCTCGTAGGGACCATCCGCTCCGGCGAGCACCCGCTATGGAGCTCGTTCATTTGGCGCAATGAGGTGGTGGACACGTTTATCGAAATGGTCAGTGCCCCATGGTTTGCCCGGTCTGCTGCCGGAACTCCCGCCTTGGTGTGGTGGTTGCGCGGACTCGGCGCCAAGATTGGACGCGGGACGTGGTGCGAAAGTTACTGGCTCCCCGAAGCTGACCTCGTGACCTTGGGCGAGAACTCCACAGTCAATCGTGGCTGCGTGGTCCAAACGCACCTCTTCCACGACCGGGTGATGAGCCTTGACACCGTGACGCTTGGCAACGGTGCCACGATGGGCCCGCACGGCGTCATTCTCCCCGCAGCGAGCATCGGCGACGGCGGTACTGTTGGGCCGGCGTCGTTGGTCATGCGCGGCGAAACTGTCCCGGCCGGGACGTATTGGATGGGCAACCCCGTGAGCCCGTGGGTGGGTCCGTCAGCACAAGCACCGCGCCTCAAGTAGATTGGACGGATCATGACCGCACCAATCACTACCCCCACGACCAAAGCCGACCCCTACACCCTGGACCACGGCAGCACGGGCTACCGGGTAGACAGGTACGAGTTGGACCTCGATGTCAGGCTGGGCAGCAACAAGCTGATCGGCAAGGCGGTCCTGCGATGCACGGCCCTTGAACCGCTGACCCAGATCGTCCTTGACCTGGTGGGCCTGCGGGCTAGCAAGGTTCAGCTGGACGGCAAGAAGCTGCAGAAGTTCAGCCACCGCGCGGAGCACCTGGTACTGGCCCCTGCCGCCCCGCTCAAGGCGGGCCAGCAGTTCTCCCTTGAGGTCCGCTACGACGGCAATCCGCAGCCGCGCCGCGGCCTTTGGGGCGATGTGGGCTGGGAAGAATTGAACGACGGCGTACTGGTGGCCGGCCAGCCAAACGGTGCGGCGTCCTGGTTCCCCTGCAACGACCATCCCCGCTACAAGTCGACCTACCGCATCTCGGTAACCACGGACGACAACTACCGGCCGGTATGCAACGGCAGGCTCGTCTCGCACTCCCGGAAATCCAGTCGGGAAACGTGGGTCTACGAGCAGGACGAACCCATGGCCACGTACCTGGCGACCGTGCAGATCGGGCGCTACGTCAAGGTTCCCTTGCACGTGGACGATACCCATCACCGGGTCCCCCAGTTCGTGGCAGTCACTCCCGAAATGGCAGTGGACGCGCTCCAGGGCCTCCGCCGGCAGCCGGACATGATGCGGACCTTCGAGGACTGCTTCGGCCCATATCCTTTCGTTGACTACACCTCGGTAGTTACCGAAGACGAGCTGGAAATTCCCCTCGAAGCCCAGACCGTCTCCATCTTCGGGCGAAACCACATGCGTGACACCTGGGATGCCCAGCGCCTGATCGCGCACGAGCTTTCCCACCAGTGGTTTGGTAACTCGTTGACGGTCAGCAGTTGGAAAGACATCTGGCTGCATGAAGGCTTCGCCTGCTATGCCGAGTGGTTGTGGTCCGAGGAATCCCGCACCATGACCGTTGCTGCGCGGGCAACGGCCGCATGGAAAAGGCTCGACGCCGGACCGCAGGACTTGCTGGTGGGTGACCCCGGTCCCGAGCTGATGTTTGATGACCGCGTCTATAAGCGCGGCGCCCTGGCCGTGCATGCTGTGCGGATGGCCGCCGGGGATGAAGCGTTCTTTGGTTTCCTTCAGCACTGGACTGCCACCAACCGGCATGGCTCAGTGTCAACGGAGGCATTCATTGAGGCAGCGGATTCGTTCATTCCCGGCTTTGATTGTGCCTCGATCCTCCGGCCGTGGCTGTACGAAACGTCGCTGCCGCCGCTGCCTTCCGCTCGCTAACCGAGGGCCAGCGCGGCAACCAGTCCGTCAGGCAGTTCTCTTTCGGTGACATCTCTCAGTCCGGGCAGTTCCAGCACGTCCAGCTCTGCGGGGTTCCGCCTCAGGCCTTCCCCCGTCATCTTCAGCCACGCCTCTTTGCGCGCCCACAGGCGGGCCCGTTGACTGGCTTGATCTTGTTCCGGGATGGATGCCAGAAAGTCCTTCTCGTTTGCTGTCAGCGCAACGTCGTCGAAGCCCTCGAATCCTGCCTGGCCTATAGCCTCAAGGTCCACCCCCAGCCGGACGCCGTCCGCTGGATGTACGACGGCGGCCAGCAGCACCCAGCCCGACGCCCGGGACGCGCTCAGCGCCAGAGGTGCGGGGCCGCCGTCGACCGTGAATGCTGGCCTGCCATGGTCCTGCCCTGGACCGCACTGTGGGCAGCGATAGTCAGGGACGAGCCGTTCAAGAGGCACGTCGAGGAGCGAGGCGGCAAAGTCCAGCAAGGCCAGCCGGCCGGCGATGAACTCATCCCGGTCCGCAGGCTTGGCGTAGCGAAGTGCACGCGCCTGGGCCGGCTCATCGAGCTGCTTGAGGCCGGCGCCCGCATGAAACGCATCATCGAGCCTGCGCAGATCAAGCACCGGGCTGTGCATCACGACCCCTCTCACGGCTGTGTCCCCAGCAAACTGTAGCCTGATGTTGATATGCCTCGCTCCCGACGCCAGTGTTCCCCACAGCCACACTCGCTGCGGGGAACACTGATATCTGGATTAACCCAGCCGGGCTACTTCACCGAAGTCAGGTAGTTCGCCAGGGTTGGAGTGATGCGGGTGCCCGAATTGGAGCTGCCACCGTTGGTGTGGATGGCCATGATGGTGTTGGAGCTGTTGTAGACAGGCGCTCCGCTCTGGCCGCCGAAGGTGTCCATTTTGTAGTAGACCTTCTCGGTGGTGGTGCTCTCAATGGGTCCGGTCATGGACCACATGGTGCCGAACGCCTTATCCCCCGGGTAGCCACGAACGGCCACGTTGGTGCCGTTCAGGCTTGCGGTGGTGCCGGTGTAGTTCAGCCATCCGGTGGTGTTGCCGATGGTGCAGTCGAGCTTGATAACGCCCCAGTCGGCATTGGTGTTGGCCGAGTCGATCCAACGCTGGTCCGTCAGGAGTTGCGTGGCTCCACAGGTACCGTACGGGTCCGTAGTTCCATTGCGGCCAGGCGCCACCTTAACGCCCCATGAATAATCTGCCGTTGAACCCGTGCCGCCCTCGTGCACGCAGTGTCCAGCCGTCAGCACGGTGTCATCGGAGATCAGCGCGCCGGAACAGATGTAGCCGCCGTTGAATTCGATCTGAACGATGGACTTGTTCGGTGCCGCCGTGGTGTTGGTGATCCGAACGCGGCCATCAGCGCCGATGACGGAGTCCGTGGAGGCGCCGCCGCTCTTGGTGGGCGCAGAGATGGTGTATTTGTCAGCCAGTGGTGAGGCCGCAGAACCGGAAACCTGCGACTTGTCTACTGTGTGGGATACAGGCTGGACCTCGGCGGTGGTTGCTTGCGGCGTCGACTCTGAGGCTACTGCAGCTCCGCCAAGGGAGGACGTCAAAGCCATTACTGCAGCCCCGAACAGCAAAGCAACATTCTGCTTTTTCATGGGTACCTTTCAAGGGACGGCTCTCAGCGAACCGTGCGAGGGATGTGATACACATGTTTCACATGTGTATGACAAAACTGTCATACATGTGTGAATGATCTGTCAAGATGCTGGGAGTCGAATCTCAATAAAGGGAAAATCCCCGGAACCATTTGGTCCCGGGGATTCACCCTGATGCTGGGTCGTTTAGCGCTGGGGGCTTAGCGCTGGACTGCTCCGAAGCGCTCAGTCGCCACGGCCACGGCCGCTGCGCGTGCTTCGGAAGCCTCGTCAGCGGTCAGCGTGCGGTCCTCGGCACGGAAACGCAAGCCGAAAGCCAGCGACTTCTTGCCGTCTTCGATGCCCGGACCAACATAGACATCGAACAGCGCGACATCTTCAAGAAGTGCTCCTGCTCCTTCGCGGAGGGCAGCCAGAACCTGGTCCGCCGGAACGTCCTGCGGCACAACCAAGGCAACATCCTGCGTAGCCACGGGGAATCCGGAGATGTGCTTGGCCACGATCACGTCAGCGGCAGCCTCAAACAGCGCTTCCACGTTGACCTCAACCGCTACGGACCGGGCAGGCATATCGTGGGCGGCAAGGAGCTTCGGGTGAAGCTCACCGGCGTAACCCACCACGTCACCGTTGCGGAGCGCCAGCTGGGCAGCCCGTCCCGGGTGGAATGCCTGATGGCTTCCTTGGCTGACGACGAGTTCCACACCGAGGACATCTGCCATGAGACGCGCAACGTCCAAGCTGTCCGCCCAATCCCACGCACGCGGCGTGTGAGTGGCAGCAGCGGGAGAATCATGGCCTGTAAGAACTGCGCCGATATGCAGCGGCTGGTGCGGGACGCCGTCGTACAGGGTATCCAGTACCTCGTCGGAAGGCTTGACGCCCAGCGGCGGGATGGAATCCGTGCCCAGCTTCTCGCCTGGAAGGAAGACCGAACCGGCTTCATAAAGAGCCAGATCGCGGAAGCCGCGTGAGTGATTGCGGCGGGCAACCTCGATCAAGCCCGGCAGGATGGACGTCCGGAGGAAGCCGTTTTCCTCGCTGATGGGATTCGCCAGCTTCAAGGCAGGACGCGCTTCACCCTCGGCGGCAACACCGAAAGTATCGTTTGCTGCCTTGGAGACGAACGGGTAGGACAGCACCTCGGTGAGCCCTGCATCCGCCAGCGCCTGGACAACCCTGCGCCTTTGCTGCTGGCTGCGGCTCAGGCCACGGCCCGGAGGCGCGACGGGAAGAGTAGCGGGGATGTTGTCATAGCCCACCAGCCGCGCGATTTCCTCGGAGAGGTCTTCCTTGGTTTCAAGATCATTGCGCCAGCTTGGAGCGGTCACCAGGTAGCCAGTAGCGGTCTTCTCCACAGTTGCACCCAGGTCCACCAGCGAGGTGGTGATCTGCTCGTCAGTGAAGTCGATGCCAATGCGAGCGGCTGCGAACTCTGCAGGCAGCTCAATCGTGACAGCGTCAGGGGCGGTTCCGACGTCGGTCCCGGCCTCATCTGCGATGCCACCGGCGAGCTCAACCAGGAGGTCCACGACGCGCTGGGCGGCAATGTTGGCAACGTGCCAGTCAACGCCGCGCTCAAAGCGCTTGGAAGCTTCGGACGGCAGCTTGTGGCGGCGACGGGAACGGGCGATCGAGACTTCGTCGAAGTGTGCGGCTTCCACCAGGATGTTGGTGGTGGAATCGGACACCTCAGTGTGGGCACCGCCCATGACACCGGCGATGCCGATGGCGCCGGAGTCATCGGTGATCAGCAGGTCCTCGACGTCGAGCGTGCGCTCTTTGTCATCGAGGGTGGTGATCTTCTCCCCCGCCACGGCACGACGCACCACGATGTCGCCCGAGAGCTTATCCAGGTCGTAGCAGTGGTTTGGCTGTCCGAGCTCAAGCATGACGTAGTTGGAGATATCAACCGGCAGTGAGATGGAACGAACGCCGGCCAGCCGAAGACGCGCGGACATCCACGGCGGGGTGGGTCGCGAAGCATCCACGCCACGGACCGTGCGGGCCACGAACCGGTCGCAGCCCGGCTTGCCGTAAATGGGAGCGTCGTCGTTGAGCTTGACGCCGTAGCCGCCCTGAAGGGTTGCTGGAGCCGAGACCTTCGACGCCGGGTCCACGAAGGTGGTTCCGGTGGCATGGGCGTACTCGCGCGCTACGCCACGGATGGAGAACGCGTATCCGCGGTCCGGTGTGACGTTGATTTCCGCTGCCTGGTCGTAGAGGCCAAGGAGTTCCATCGCGTCAGTGCCGATTTCCGGATCCAGGCCGATGCTCGAGAGCACCAGGATGCCGTCATGGTCATCGCCGATGCCCAGCTCGCGAACGGAAGCGATCATGCCCGCGGACAGGTGACCGTAGGTCTTCCGTGCGGAGATCTGGAAATTGCCGGGCAGCACGGCGCCGGGAAGGGTGACAACAACTTTGTCGCCTTCCACGAAGTTGTGCGCACCGCAGATGATGCCCTGTACACCGGACGGATCAATGCCCTTGCCGGTAAGGGTCTGCTCCTGCCCCTCGGGAACCACGCGGACCTGGCACCAGTTGATGGTCTTGCCGTTGGTCTGTGGTTCCTTGACCAGGCTCAGAACCTGGCCAACCACTACGGGGCCCGTCAGTTCATCGGTGGGTCGGTGGACTTCTTCTTCTTCAAAGCCGACCTTGACCAGGTCAGCCATGACGTCTTCGGCCGTAGCATCGGCCGGAACCTGCGCGAATTCACGCAGCCAGGAAAGTGGGATACGCACTGTTAGATCTCCATCCCGAAGTGCTCGCTGAAACGTACGTCGCCTTCGATCATGTCCCGCATGTCTCCAACCTCGTTGCGGAACATGAGCGTGCGCTCAATGCCCATACCGAAGGCAAAACCTGAATAGATGTCCGGATCGATCCCGGCCGCCCGGAGGACGTTGGGGTTGACCATGCCGCAGCCGCCCCACTCGATCCAGCGGGGTCCGCCCTTGGCACCCGGGTGCCAGATGTCCAGCTCAGCGGAAGGCTCCGTGAACGGGAAGTAGTTGGGGCGGAGACGAATGGAGGCTTCGTCGCCAAACATCTGGCGGGCGAAGTGTTCCAACGTGCCGCGCAGGTCCGCCATGCTCAGGTTCTTATCAATCGCAAGACCCTCGAACTGGTGGAAGACCGGTGTGTGCGTAGCGTCCAGTTCATCCGTGCGGAACACCTTGCCGGGGCACAGCACGTAGATGGGGACTTCGCGTTCCAGCATGGAGCGGACCTGCACTGGCGAGGTGTGGGTACGCATGAGCAGGTGGGCTTCGGGGGGCTCCACGAAGAACGTGTCCTGCATTTCGCGGGCCGGGTGGTCCGGCTTGAAGTTCAAAGCGTCGAAGTTGAACCACTCGGACTCCACCTCGGGGCCTTCGGCAATTTCCCAGCCCATGCCAACAAAGATGTCCGAGACGCGGTCCTGCAATGTGGACAGCGGGTGGCGGGCACCCGCCTTGCGACGGCGCGGAGCGGCCGTCACGTCAACGGTTTCCTCCACCAGGATGCGGGCATCATTCTCGGCCTCGAGAATTTCCGTCCGGGCTGCGAGCGCCTGGTTGACCCGGCCACGGGAGGAACCTATGAGCTTGCCGGCGGCTGCCTTGTGCTCCTTGGCCAGGCCACCGATTTCACGGTTGGCCAGGCTCAGCGGCGACTTCTCGCCCGTGTGGGCGAGGCGGACAGCCTTGAGTTCTTCGAGGGAGGAAGCAGCTGAAATGGCGGCAATGGCGTCGTCGACGGCGGCGGTGATGGCGGCTTCATCCAGCGGATTCGGGATGGCAGCACCTGGCAAAGTTTCAGTCATCTACTGTTCTTAGCTACGAGTAGGGAGCGGCCCGGCAAGGCAGGCCTGCAAAACGAAAGGGCAGCGCTTGCCGCGGACAGCAGGCACTACCCTTCAGTCTAGTTGAACCTCACTGGCGGGATTTAACCGTGGAGTTTTTCTACAGCCCATGACCTTATGAGCACCGTATGCGGGCAGCAGTTGTACAAAAACTCCGGGAGCGGCCAACGGCGCTAGCATGGCTTCATGACTCCGGCGCAACGCTTACGGCAGATCGCAAACGTTTTGAACTTGTCCACGCCGCTTGGACTTGCGGTAGCGGTCGCGTCCCGTTCCATTGTGTCCCCCGGGCCGCGTGGGCTTCTGATCGCTGCCGGGTATCGCTGGAAACTCCCCCATGCCGGCGCTTTCACGCTGGGGAACGTGATCCTGTATCGGGCACCACGCGGTGTGGCCGGAACCAACAAAGTGCTCCTGGGGCACGAGGAACGACACAGCACCCAATACGCGTACTGCCTGGGACTTCCCTTCCTTGCCCTCTACGGCGTCGCCGCCGGTTGGTCCATGCTCCGCAGCGGGGATCCGGCGTCGAGGAATTTCTTTGAACGGCAGGCCGGCCTCGTGGCCGGTGGTTACATTGACACCCATCAACGCCGGCAGGACGGCCCTGCGGGCAAGCGAATCGAGGCCTGAACATGAACCGAACCATCACTGTTACCGGGACCGCGAGCGCAAAGGCCGTTCCTGACCTGGTGACGTTGACGCTCGGCGTGGAGACCCGCCGGGACACAGCCGCGAAAGCCTACGACGACGCCGGCAAGGCGGCTAACGCCGTCGCGGCCAGTTTGCGGGCGGCCGGCGTATCGGACGTAGACCTTCGAACCAGCGGATTAAACCTTCGTGCCGACGTGGCCTGGGTGGAAGGGCAAGGGCAGAAGGTAACGGCCTATGTGGCCACGACGAACCTGCAGGTGGGAATACGTTCCCAGGCGGATGCTCCGGGAGCTATTGCCGCCGCTGTCGAGGCCGGCGGAGACGACATCCGCATCAACGGGATCGAGCAAGGCTTTACGGATGCTTCCTCTGTCATAGCCCAGGCCCAGGAGGCCGCGTGGCAGGATGCCGTGACCCGAGCCGAACAGTACGCTTCGCTGGCTTCGGCCCGGTTGGGGCAGGTGATTTCCATTTCCCAGGAACCCCTTCACGGGGGACCCATTCCTTTGGGCGGGATGGTGAGGGCTTCCTTTACAGCAGAGTCCATGCCCGTGGAAACCGGGGAGTCCTCAGTCTCAGCCAGCATCAAGGTGGAATGGGAACTTGTCTAGCGGATAGCCCCGGCTGACATTTTCACATCGGCCTGTGCGTGAAGCGCTGTCCGGACGATGACGGCAATACCTTCTGCCATCACGTCCAAAGGCATTGATGGCATTGGGCTGCCCTCCGGCAGTTGTTCCGACATATAGGGAAGATGGACGAAACCGCCGCGGATCATGGGCCAACTTTAGTAATGCTCCAGCCGTTGGTGTCCGGGGTTTTGCCTTCGAAGGCCTTGACATTCATTCGAACATACATTCGAATGGAGTTCATGAGATGGGACGCACAAGCACTTTCACCTACGCGTGGACCGTCACACACCAGTGGCACCAAGGTTCCAGGCCCTGCCCCGGCTTTGGAGGCCTTGCTGCCGCTTGCCGGGCTTGTGCGTTCCATCTCGACACCCGAATTCTCCGGAGTCACCTTCCACGAGGTCACCGCAAAGTCAGTGCTCAACAAGGTGCCTTCCGGTTCCAACATGCCCTTCGAATGGACCGTGAATCCCTACCGCGGATGCAGCCATGCCTGCGTGTACTGTTTCGCCCGCAAGAGCCACACCTATTTGGACTTCGACGCCGGGCGGGATTTCGATTCGCAGGTGGTGGTCAAGATCAACGCCGCCGAGGTCCTCCGAAAAGAACTGGCAAAGCCCTCGTGGGAACGCGCCCAAGTTGCCCTGGGCACCAATACAGACCCTTATCAACGCGCCGAGGGACGCTACGCCCTCATGCCCGGGATCATTCGGGCCCTGGCAGATTCCGGCACGCCTTTCTCCATTTTGACCAAGGGCACGCTGCTGGCCAGGGACATTCCCCTGCTCAAGCACGCCGCCACCCAGGTCCCCGTGGATCTCGGCATCTCGCTGGCCATGACCAACCAGGACCTTGCAGAGCTCATAGAGCCTGGCACCCCTTCGCCCAAGGCCCGGCTGAAGCTCATAGCCCGGCTCCGCGACGCCGGTTTGGGATGTGGCGTTATGGCCATGCCCATCCTGCCTTGGCTCACGGACTCGGACGAAGCCCTCGATTCCCTGTTCGCTGAGCTGACAAAAGCGGGCGCCACGGGAGTTACCGCTGGCGCCCTTTACCTAAAGCCCGGCACCCGCGAGTGGTACATGAAATGGTTGGCCGACCAGCACCCCGAGCTGGTGGGTAAATACCGGAGGCTCTACGGCCAGGGCTCCTACGCTTCCAAGGAGTACCGCACCTGGCTCACCGGGAGGATCAGCTACTTCAAAGCCAAGTACGGCTTCACCGGGACATCGGGATTCAGCCATAGGAATGCCCGCCTTGCCTCTGGGTCGGTACCTGCCGTTGTTGATGCATCGGCCCCCCTCCCCGGTCAACAACCGCTGTTCTAAGCACCCGTCTTCACGCAGGTGCGGCTACCCGATCAAGCAACGCCTGGACAATCGGAAGATCCGCCGGAATCCAGGGAAGGCTGAGAGCTTCGTCGCGGCCAGCCAACGACACCCAACGCAGTTCATCGTGATCTTCCAGCGGCCGAGGCTCCCCCTCGGTCACTTCGGCGAACCAGACACGCATGGACGCGCGCTCATTGAGCGTCCACCCGGCGATGTCACCGGATTCCAACTCCGGCCCCAGATGGACTTCAATGCCCAGTTCTTCGACGAGTTCACGGTGCAGGGCCGCCTCTGCCGCCTCACCGGCTTCCACCTTCCCGCCCGGAAATTCCCACATGCCCGCAAACTGGGGCGGTGCCGTGCGGCGCGCCACAAGGAGGCGGGTAGGGGCATTCAAGGAGTCGACGACGGCGGCGCCTACGACATTAATCAGTCCAGTCACCAAAACAGTCTAGGCGGCACTGCGAATGGGCATCGTCACATAGCAACGTCAAGACGCTAGGCCTGGGACTAAACTTGTTATCGGATTTTCTCCGCGTTCCCCAGCCCACAAGGCACCCTCAAGAAGCAGGCTTATGACTACCACCGTGTCCCCATCCGCCACCGCCAAAGCAACAAGGAAACACCTTGGCTTGGCCATCCTGGCCTTGGCCATGGGCGGGTTCGCCATCGGTACCACCGAATTCGCCATGATGGGCCTGTTGAAGGAAATCGAAGAAGGGCTGGGCATCAGCACCCCCGAAGCCGGCAACCTGATCTCCGCTTACGCCTTGGGCGTCGTTATCGGTGCTCCCCTCTTCGCCGCCTTCGGGGCAAAGCTCCCCAGAAAGCACCTTGCCTTGGGTCTCATGCTGTTCCTGTCTTTAGCGAACCTGACGTCCTTCATCGCACCCGATTACGGGTTCATGCTGCTTTCGCGCTTTGCCTCGGGCCTACCCCACGGAGCCTTCTTCGGGGTGGCCGCGGTCATCGCAGCCGGCCTCGTTGCCCCCACCAAGAGGGGTTGGGCAATCTCCATGGTCATGGCGGGCCTTACCGTCTCCAACGTCATCGGGGTTCCATTGGCCACGTGGGTTGGGCAAACCTTCGGATGGCGGCTCCTCTTCGTCATTGTTGGTGCCATCGGATTGCTTACTGTCGCCATGGTGTGGAAGTTCGTCCCCTTCGAGGCCGCCCACCCCGAGGCGAGCATCCGGCGCGAACTTGGGGCTCTCAAACGGCTCCAGGTTTGGCTTGCGCTGCTGATCGGTATCATCGGATTTGGTGGTTTCTTCGCTGTGTACACCTACATTGCCCACACCATGACGTCCGTGGCCGGAATACCTGAAACCCTGATCCCCGCAGTCGTGGCCCTCTATGGGCTGGGCAT
Organism: Paenarthrobacter sp. PPS72; assembly: GCF_048537125.1. Taxonomy (GTDB): domain Bacteria; phylum Actinomycetota; class Actinomycetes; order Actinomycetales; family Micrococcaceae; genus Arthrobacter; species Arthrobacter nitroguajacolicus_E. The sequence continues at coordinate 33,062 of NZ_JBLYIE010000061.1, forward strand.
GGTGGTAGGCAACATTATCGGTGGGCGCCTTGCTGACAAGTCCGTGATGGGCACCATCTACTGGGTCATGCCGGGAATTGCCGTTGCCTTGGTGGTCTACGCCATTGCTGCGCACTGGGCCTGGGCTGCTTTCATCATGGCGTTCGTGGTGGGCGGCGTCGGCTCAATGCTGACGCCTGCGTTGCAGACCCGACTTTTGGACGCCGCACCGGGCGCCGCCTCCCTGGCATCCTCGCTGAACCACTCAGCCCTTAACATCGCCAACGCGCTCGGAGCCTTCCTGGGCGGCACGGTGATTGCCTGGGGCTGGGGCTACGTGGCTCCCGCCTTGGTGGGCGCGGTGCTGGCCGTCCTGGGCCTCGGAGTGGCTTTAGTCAGCGGCCTGCTGGAGCGTAAGAAACCGCTGGTCTCCTGAGCCCCAAAAAAGGCACCGGGTGGCCGGACGAGCGCCTAAAACGATGATGGGCTCCGCCATAGCGGAGCCCATCATCAGTTAAACGGGAGTGGTGACAGAACGCCGAATAGCTAGAGCTGCGGTGCTTGCACACGCTCGATGTCCGGTTCAAGGTAGATGACCCGCGCAATCGGAACAGCCGCGCGGATGCGCTGCTCGGCGTCGTCGATCCCCTTGGAAATCTCTTGACCCATCGCAGACGCCTCCATGGAGATCTTCGCGGCGACCAACGATTCTTCCGGGCCAAGGTGCAGTGTCTTGAGGTGAATGATGCGAGTGCCGTCAGCCTGCAGGGCCTCCGTAATTGGCTGGACATCTTCCTTGGTTGCGGACTCTCCCAGAAGCAAAGACTTGGTTTCCAAAGCCAGGACCACTGCCATGGCCACCAGCAGAAAACCGATCATTGCCGTACCCAGGGCATCCCAGACGCCATCACCGGTGACCAGCGTCATGCTCACGCCGAAGAGTGCGAAGATCAAGCCAAGCAAAGCACCAAAGTCTTCCAAGTGAATAACCGGCAGCTCAGGCTGCTTGGCGTTTCGGACAAACTTCACCCACGATTGCTTGCCCGGATGTGGGTCGACTCAATGATCGCCGATCGGAAGGAGAACGATTCAGCAATGATGGCACCTACCAGTACAGCCAGCGGAACCCACCAGAATGAACCCTCGATACCATGCGGGTGATGGAACTTCTCCCAAGCCTCGTAGAGGGCAAACAGGCCACCGACACTGAACAGCACAATGGAGACGATGAACGCATGAATGTACCGCTCCCGGCCGTAGCCGAACGGATGCTCCGGGCTGGCTGCCCGCTTGGCGCGCTTTCCGCCCACGAGCAGCAGGATCGGGTTGCCTGAGTCCACCGCTAAGTGAATGGCTTCTGCGAGCATGGACAATGACGCCGTCAGGATGAAGGCAGCGAGCTTCAATACAGCGATGGTCAGGTTGGCGGCAAGGGCCGCCACGATCGCTTAGGTAGCGCCACTAGCGGCAATGAAAGCTACTGCATCCAATGCCGTACCCGCCGACGCGCTGTTTACACATTCTCCACTCGGGCGCCCTGCTGGGAACGCGCACTGGCATAAAGGCACACAGTGGCGGCCGTACCCAGGTTCAGGCTCTCGGCCGCACCATAGACCGGTACCGCCACCCGATGATCAGCCAGTGCAAGCTCAGCATCCGACAAACCCTGAGCCTCGTTACCGAACAACCAGGCCGTAGGAGACTCAAGCGGATAATCGGAACCTACAGATCCGTTTCCAAGCCTCCGTGCCGCATTCTCGTCCTGGAGTTTATCGAGGTTGACGGTCCCATAACCATCAGCCGCCAGGACGCCGATACCGAGCTCCCGGCAACGTAATACCAACTCCTCAACATCGGCGCCCAGCACCACCGGCAGATGGAAGAGGGAGCCAGCTGTTGACCGGACGGCCTTGGGGTTGTAAATGTCCACGCTGGACCCGGTCAGGATAACTGCGTCAGCACCGGCGGCATCTGCTGCACGGAGAACCGTCCCGGCGTTACCGGGGTCGCGCACCTGGCACATGACCGCGATCAGGCGGGGACCGGCGTCGAGCACTGAATCCAGGCTGACGTCCACAAAACTGCAGACGGCCACAATCCCTTGGGGATTCACAGTGTCCGCCATGGCGGCGAGGACTTCGTCACTTGCAAGCCGGAGCTGAGTTTCCTGCGCCAGGTCGGCAAGTTCGGGGAAGCGCCCCAGGCACGCTTGGCTGGCAAAGACCTCATGCACGACGGCGGGACCTCCAACCGCAGTGCGGTCACGGTGGAGGGTCAATGCCTCCCGCACCGCTTGCGGACCCTCTGCCAGAAAACGTCCGCGCTTTAAACGCGCCGGGCGCCCGGCAAGCTTGGCGACGTCCCTCACCCGATCAGCTCGGGGGTTGGTCATCGGAAAGTCTTGCGGGCGCCCGGTTTCGTTCATATAAAGAACTTTAGTGGCAGTTGCGACTAGTTCTTGATCTGCTGGCGGGCTTCGCCGCCTGCAGGCTCAAAGCCGGCAGCCTTTGCAGCCTCAACGGTGGAGAACCAGTACTCAGCAGCAGTGGTGTTGTACCAGGTGGAACCCGGAACGTGGTACTTCTTGGACTCGGCGTTGCCCTTGATGGCGTAGCCCTCCGGAGCCTCGTCGCCATCAGCAGCAACTGCGCCGTCGATGGCCGGCTTCTCGGAAACGACAGCCTTGACAGCCGTTGCGGTGGCAGCAGCCGGAGCAACCTTGGCAGCCTTGGGAGCAACTGCAGCAGCAGCCGGAGCGGACGTGTCAGCCGGAAGTGCAGCCTTGGCGATGTTCACCAGGGCGGCGAAAGCGTTGGCGTCGGAGACGGCAAGCTCGGCCAGCATGCGGCGGTCAACCTCAACCTCAGCGGCCTTGAGGCCCTGGATCAGACGGTTGTAGGTGAGGCCGTTGGCGCGGGATGCAGCGTTGATGCGCTGGATCCAGAGGCGACGGAAGTCACCCTTCTTCTTGCGACGGTCGCCATAGCTGTACACAAACGAGTGCAGCAGCTGCTCTTTGGCCTTGCGGTACAGGCGCGAACGCTGTCCGCGGTAACCCTTTGCGCGTTCGAGGACAACCCGGCGCTTCTTGTGGGCGTTTACCGCCCGCTTCACACGTGCCACGTGCGTACTCCTTCAGAAATCTTTATCCCAAGCTGCTACTGCCGGAAACCCGGCCGGCCTGAGAAGGCTTTTGGTGTAGTCGGTCCCTGCCGGATGGCAGTAACCAAAGAACTTGGAACTTAGACGCCGAGCATCTTCTTGATGACCTTGGCATCGCCCTTGAAGACGAGCTTGTCGCCGGCGAGGCGACGGGTCAGCCTGGAGGACTTGTGCTCCAGGTAGTGACGGCGGTTGGCCTGCTGACGCTTCAGCTTGCCGGTACCGGTCAGCTTGAAGCGCTTCTTAGCACCGCTGTGGGTCTTCATCTTCGGCATGGGAACCGATCTCCTTACGTATCCACGGACGAGTCCGCGATTCTTTCGCGCAGCCGGCCTACGAGGGCCGGCGTGCTGGTTGCTTGCCGTTGGAGGCGGGGCCTCCGCGGCGTTGAACTAGTTGGTCTTGCGTGATGCAGGCTTCGGAGCAGCCTTGGGGGCTGCGGGCCTAGCCGCCGGCTTGGGAGCTGCCGGCTTGGCGACGGGCTTCGGAGCCGAGGGAACTGCAGGCTTCGGGGCAGCTGCCGGAACAGCTGGCTTCGGAGCTGCTTCCGGAGCTGCGACCTTGGCGGCCGGGGCTTTTACGGCAGGTGTTGCCTTAGCCGGTGCCGGGGCTGCTTTGGCCGGTACTGCCTTGGCGGCAGGAGCCTCAACCACGGGTGCTTCCTCAGCAACCGGAGCGGGAGCTTCCTCAACAACCGGAGCCTCTTCCACGACCGGAGCTTCCTCAGCAGCAGGCGCGGTTTCCTCAACCGGAGCTTCTTCCGCAACCGCTGCCTGAGCCTCGGGGGCTTCGGCAGTTTCCTGCGTGGTCTCCTCTTCGCTGACCTTGAAGCCCTCGGGCAGAAGGTCCGCGAGGCTCTGCGTCAGCGGAGCCTGCTCTCCCGTGGTGTCAACGCGTCCCGAGGCCTTGGCCTCATTCTGAGCCTTGGCTTCAGCTCGCTGGGTTGCGCGGCGGGCTTCGGCCTTGGCCTCAGCCTTGTTCTTCAGGGGTCCGATCACCATGACCATGTTGCGGCCGTCGATGCGCGGGCTGGACTCGATGATGCCAACCTCGGCAACGTCTTCAGCGAAACGCTGCAGCAGGCGGATACCCATCTCGGGACGTTGCTGCTCACGACCGCGGAACTGGATCATGGCCTTGACTTTGTCGCCTGCACCCAGGAACCGAAGTGCGTGGCCGCGCTTGGTTTCGTAGTCGTGCTTGTCGATCTTCAAGCGGAAGCGAATTTCCTTCAGAACCGTGTTGGTCTGGTTCTTGCGGGCTTCACGGGCCTTGACGGCGGCTTCGTACTTGTACTTGCCGAAGTCCATCAACTTGCAAACAGGAGGCTTAGCCTGCGGGGCAACTTCAACGAGATCGAGATCGGACTCGGCAGCAAGACGCAGTGCGTCCTCGATGCGGACAATTCCTACCTGTTCGCCGGCAGGACCGACCAACCGCACCTCGGGGACGCGGATACGCTCATTGATTCTTGGCTCGCTAATGTTAAAGCTCCTGTGGTTGTGGTGATGTCACCGGCAAATAGAGAAGGCCCCCAATTGCTGGTGCAATCGAAGGCCTCGAAGATCGGCTGCACCTCCCCTATGGGAAGTACGCACTCCCGGAGGCAATGCCTCCAACAGTGTCCGACCAAATACCCGGCAACCTCTTGCCCCGAAACGGGATCTTGTCCCGTACGGGAACGGCTGACGCGGGTGGGAGAGAACTCCGCTTGCAAACTGAAAATCAATTCTACAGAAACAACCCGCCAATCGCACATTGCGGAAGGCGGGAGCAAGAACTGCAGATGTTGACTGTGAATAACGACTTCCAGTCGGTCTGTGACAAGCTTACCAGTATGAGCACTGAAGACAGCAATTCCCGTAACTCCTATGGCGAAGACGCCGCCCCCGCCGTCGACGCCGGGGTGTCCCAACAGATCCGCGACATCGCCGAAGTTCCGGCCGTTGAAGTTATCACCACCGGCGCAGTGCACCTCATGAGTGCCGCGGCCGTCAAGGTGGGCCTTGCCGATGACCCCAACGCCGAGGACCTCAAGGACTTGGACGAAGCCCGGAAGCTGATCACAGCCCTCGCCGGCCTCGTATCAGCAGCCGCCCCGGAAATCGGTTCCCAGCACGCCGGCCCGTTGCGCGATGGCCTGCGCTCCCTGCAGCTGGCCTTCCGCGAAGCTTCACTCATTCCCGACGCGCCTGGCAAGGGTCCGGGCGAAAAGTTCACCGGCCCGGTGAACTAGCCCCGGCTTCGGCAAGAATTAACGACGGCGGGTCCACCACATGTGGTGGACCCGCCGTCGTCGTTTCCTGTGTGTTTCAGACACGCGCAGCGCGTCGGCGCAAGGACGTCAGGAGGAGGCCCGCCGCGCAGAGGATGACGCCGGCGATTCCGACAGCCGCAAAGCCGCCGGAAGGACCCACGGTGTCGATGAAGACCCCCGCCAGGGGCGCGCCGAGCGCAACCCCTGCAGTCAGCGCCGAACCGTACCAGCCCATTGCTTCACCCCGGCGTTCCTCGTCCACAAGGTCGGCCACCTTTTCAGACGAGGCAGACAGAACAGGGGCACACAGCAGGCCTGGCAGGAGCGACAGGAACGCGAGGGTCCAGGTGTCTTGGGCAAAGCCCATCGGAATGGTAAGCGCGGCCATGCCCAGCAACAGGAGCATGGGCGAAATGGTCCGTTTCATGGACCCATAGATCAGTCCGCCGACCACGGACGCTGCGCACCAGAAGAAGAACACGATGCCGATTTCATTCTCGTGCCCACCGCGTTCCAACAGTCCTACGATGCTGACATCGGATCCGCTAAGCACCATTCCTGATCCCGCAGCTACTGCGAAGAGTGCCGCCACTGAGACCGTGAACCAAGTGAAATTCCGGGCGACGCGGTTCCGCAGGGCCGCCGTACGCGACGTTGCGGAAGCCATTTCCGACGCCGCCTCCTGGACATGGGCAGGCGCTGAGGCCACCATGGCCGCCTCCGCGGCCGCGAGGTCAGCCGCGGCCCGGTCCGCGGACTCCTGGGGGGTGAAGACCACTTCGCTCCGAGTGGGCGGGTTGAACCACATAAGGAACAACCCGGCGACCGAGACGGAGATTCCCACCGCAGTGAGTCCGATCGCCGAGAAACCGCTGGTGGCAACGATGGCGCCGACAGCGGGGCCGATCATGAAGACAAGCTCGGTGGCGATGGAATCGAGCGCGAACGCCGAACGCCGCTGTTCGCCGTCGACCATCACGCCCAGTGACTGACGCACGACGCTGAAGATCGGCAGCGTGAAAAGCCCGCCGACGAAGACCAGCGGCAGCAACCACTCATACGAAACGTGCGGAACTATGGACCAGATGACGGTTTCGGAAACAACCGAAGGGATCAGGGCTTTCCTGAGGCCCACCATGTCCACCCGGCGACCACGCCATGGGGCACCCAGCGCAATGCCGATGGTCATAACGGCCGCTGCAGCGCCGGCGGCTGCATAGCCTTGGCCCAGCGTCAGCACTATGTGGAGGGTGAGGAGCACGCCGGCCGCCGAGTGTGGAATGCGGGCTATCATGCCAACTACCAGTAGGCGCCGGACAGGGCGGATGGACAGCATCTCTTTGTAGAGAGCGAAGTTCACTGGCTTAATCCTCTTTTCCCCAGGGCAGCCCCGGGGAACCGGCACTGCCATTAATGCCGCTCGGGCTCCTGTGCTGCGCGCTGCAGTCTTACTTCGATGGAATCAACACCCTCGGCGAAAGAATCCATCCTCGCCCATGCATCATTCAGTTGTGCAACGAGCGCCTGAACAGCCGCGGCGTCGAGTCCGTCTTCGAGAAAGAGCACCACCCGCAATTCAGGGCCCGCGCCGCCACCGGATACCTGACGACCATCGGCCGTCAGGGACGCAACACCGCCACCGGGGTGCGTCTCCAGGCGACGGACCGTCCGAAACGCCGAGACCGTTGAAGCGAGAGCAGCCTCCAGTTGATCATCAAGGTATGACGGCGTCCAGTCCTTCTGCTGGGCCAGGGCCCACATCGCCGGACGCCTCACAACAAACGCGAAGTCGGAGCCGGGGTCCATGACAAGCAGCTGCGCGCCCTCGGATACCGCAGAAAGTGCTGCGCGCGCAGCGTAGACGGCCACGGGGCGCGCCTCCGAATGCCACGCCTCCAGGGCAGCAGCGGAGGTAAACACGGGCATGGCCGTACGGCCATCGGGAGCCTTGAGTGTGACCAACGCCATATCGGCTTGCTTGTCGGCATGGAGGCCGTCGACGCCCTGCGCTTCTTCAGCCAACCGGGCAACAACCGGAACAAAAACCCGCGCCGTAGCCAGTGACGCCACAACGTCCGCCTCGCCGCCGGTACCGTTGATCAACGCCCCGAGGGCGGCTACATAGCCAGGATCTGCCGAGCCGTCGTCATCCTCGAAATTGTGGATCTTGGCATCGTCACCACTGAGGCTCCTACCGGACCAAGGCTGGCCGGCAGAGTCGGTCGCTCCCCCGGCGCCGGCCAATGCAGCCGCGATGTGGCCGGGAAGCTCCCGACTGACTTGGCCCTGATCACCATGCCGCTGTCCCGCGTCCTGCTGTGCTGGGTCGTGCTGTCCCGCGTCCTGCTGTGCTGGGTCGTGCTGTCCCGCGTCCTGCTGTGCTGGGTCGTGCTGTCCCGCGTCCTGCTGTCCTGGGTCGTGGGGCATCAGCGGCGCCCGGCTACGTCCAGCGCTTCGGGCAGCGTGAAGGCACCGGCGTAGAGAGCCTTGCCCACGATCGCACCTTCAATACCCAGCGGCACCAGTTCCCGGAGAACGCGGAGATCTTCCAGGCTTGAGATACCGCCCGAAGCCACAACAGGCTTGCCGGTCTTCTCCACCATCTGGCGAAGGAGTTCCACGTTGGGGCCCTGAAGAGTTCCGTCCTTGGTGACATCGGTGACCACGTAGCGGGCACAACCAGCGTCCTCAAGGCGCGCCAGAACTTCCCAAAGATCGCCGCCCTCCTTGGTCCAACCGCGTCCGGCGAGAGTGGTACCGCGGACGTCAAGGCCGACGGCGATCTTGTCACCAAAGCGGTCGATTGCCCTTCGCGTCCACTCGGGGTTCTCCAATGCTGCCGTTCCAAGATTCACGCGCGCTACGCCCAGTTCAAGCGCACGCTCCAAGGACTCGTCGTCCCGCAAGCCGCCGGAGAGTTCTACCTTGACGTTGAGCTGCGAAACCACATCTCTGATCAGCGCGGCGTTGTTTCCACGGCCAAAAGCGGCGTCGAGGTCCACCATATGCACCCATTCGGCACCGGCGTTCTGCCAGTTCAATGCTGCTTCCAGCGGTGTACCGTAGCTGGTTTCGGAGCCGGCTTCTCCCTGCAGGAGGCGGACTGCCTGGCCGTCAACAATGTCGACGGCGGGAAGGAGTTCCAGAACGGAGTGGGCGGTGGTGGTCATGTGTGTCCTTGGAGTTCAGAGGTGACGTGGTTGTTGAACGGTTGGTTCAGTTACCCAGCGTCAAGAGATAGGCAGCCAGCAGGGACATCCCGGCCAGCACATAGAAAGAAATGGAAACCCAGCGCGGTTTTTTCTGCTGGTGGAAGGAGATACCCCCACCGATCAGCAGGCCGGCGAGGGCCATCAGCAATACCGAACCCCACATCTAGGCGGTACCGTTTTCGGATGCTTCCGAAGCGGGCTTACGGAGGCTGTCCACCCAATTTCTCAGGAGCCGGGCGCCGGCATCGCCTGACTTCTCCGGGTGGAACTGCGTAGCGCAGAGCGGGCCGTTCTCCACAGCAGCAATGAAGCGTGCACCGTGCTCGGACCACGTGACCATGGGAGGAGCCATGCGGGGCTGGACGACGTCGAAGTTCCACTCCTGGACACCGTAGGAGTGCACAAAGTAGAAACGCTCCTCCTCAACGCCCGCGAAGAGCTTGGAGCCCTCCGGCACGTCCACGGTGTTCCAGCCCATGTGCGGCACAACGGGAGCAGGAAGGAGTTCAACCTTGCCCGGCCACTCGGCCATGCCTTCGGATTCGGTGCCATGTTCAACGCCGGCTTCGAAGAGGACCTGCAACCCTACGCAGATGGCCAGCACAGGACGGCCGCCGGCAACCCGGCGTCCGATCATGCGGATGGCATCAACGGACTTAAGTTCCTTCATCACTGTCTCGTAAGCGCCTACTCCAGGGACCACCAAGCCGTCGGCGTTGAGCACGTCCTCCGGCTTGGAGCTCAGCACCACGTGGGCGCCGGCGCGCTCGAGCGCGCGGACGGCTGACCGAACATTGCCCGATCCGTAGTCCAACACTGTAACGGTGGGCTTGCCTTCCGGGGACTCCGGCTTCACCGAGGCGCTGGCATCAACCACCGCACCATTCTTCAGGACCTGGCCGCTCATAGTGCACCCTTGGTTGACGGGATGCCTTCCACCCGGGGATCAGACTCAACAGCAGCACGCAATGCGCGTGCAAAGGCCTTGAACTGGGCTTCAACGATGTGGTGCGGATCCCGGCCGGCCAACACATTCATGTGAAGGCAGATTCCGGCATGCAGCGTGATGGCTTCAAAAACGTGGCGCGTCAATGATCCCGTGAAGTGTCCACCAATCAAGTGATACTCCTGCCCGGCCGGCTCACCACCGTGCACCAGGTACGGACGTCCGGAAACATCGACGACCGCGTGCGCCAAGGCCTCGTCCAAAGGAACCGTGGCTTCACCGAAGCGACGGATACCGGCCTTGTTGCCCAAGGCAGTGCGCAGGACCTCGCCGAAGGTGATGGCAACATCTTCCACAGTGTGGTGCGCGTCAATGTGGGTATCGCCAGTGGCCTTGACCGTCATGTCGATCAGGGAGTGCTTGCACAGGGCAGTCAGCATGTGGTCATAGAACGGGACCGAGGTGCTGATGTCCGAGACACCGGAACCGTCCAGGTTGATCTCCACCAGCACGGAGGACTCACTGGTGGTGCGCTCCATGCGCGCGGTGCGGGCAGCGGTCGGCGTGGCGCCGGTTTCGCTCATTGGGACGTCCTTATACGCGGAGGGGTGGTTTGGGTCTACAGACAAGTTTAGGCGCGCTGCGACGCCGCGCCGTCCAGCAGAGCTTCCAGGGCTTCAAGGAAGGCAGTGGTTTCCGACTCGGTTCCGGCAGTGACACGCAAGTGTCCGGGGATGCCCACATCGCGGATGAGCACTCCGGCATCGAGCAGGCCCTGCCAAATCTTGTGAGGATCCTCCAGCCCGCCAAAGAAGACGTAGTTGGAGTCGGACGCAGCAGGCTTCAAGTTCAGGCGCAGCAGCTCAGTAACGATGCGGTCCCGCTGGACCTTGATGTCCTCGACGTCGGCCATAAGGGCTTCGCGGTGACTGAGCGCAGCCAGGGCCGTTGCCTGCGTGACTGCGGAGAGGTGGTAGGGAAGGCGAACAAGCCGGATGGCGTCTGTAACTTCCGGCGCTGCCGCCATATAGCCGAGCCTGGCACCCGCCAGTGCGAACGCCTTGCTCATGGTGCGTGAGACGATCAAACGCTCGCGGCCCGGCAACAAGGTCAAGGCGCTTGGAGTGTTGTCGTGCGCGAACTCGTGGTAGGCCTCGTCCACGATCACGATGGCCTGGCTCGCTTCGCCTGCCTCGTAGACGGCCTCGACGACGTCCAGGCCCAACCCCGTACCCGTGGGGTTGTTGGGTGAACAGAGGAAGACGATGTTTGCTCCCGTTTCCCGGACCTGCGCAGCCGCCGATTCGGCGTCCAGCCCGTAATCGTCGGCACGCACTCCGCGGACATACTCGGTGTCCGTGCCACTGGCAAGCAGGGGGTACATGGAGTACGTGGGAGGGAAGCCGAGCGCCTTGCGACCCGGCCCACCGAATGCTTGGAGGATCTGCTGCAAAACCTCGTTGGATCCGTTGGCGGCCCAAATGTTGTCCGGAGAAAGTCCGTGGCCCAGGTACTCAGCCAAGGCTCCGCGAAGTTCAGTGAACTCGCGGTCCGGATAGCGGTTCAGTCCTGTGGCCGCAGCGGCGACGGCCTCGGTGATGGCGGCCTGGACATCCGCGGGCACGCCATGAGTGTTCTCATTGACGTTGAGCAGGATGGGGACATCAAGCTGCGGTGCGCCGTAGGGGCTCAGTCCACGCAGGTTGGTCCGGAGGGGAAGTCGGTCAAGTCGCTCAAGCTGGTCACTCACCAACTCAGTTTAACGGGCGGCCGGGACCGCCGACCAACTGTGACGCCCGGCCATGAGGGGTCCAACGCTTGAATGAGCTAATTGGCGGGGACGAACAGCTGCTGACCGGGCTGGATGCGGCCACCACGGAGGTCATTGAGCTGGATAATCTCAGCGATGACATCGCGGGGGTCCCGCTCGGGCGCGGCAGCACCGGCAATACCCCAGAGGGACTGGCCAGGCTGGACGGTAACCGTCACCGCGACGGGCGGCTGAAGCTGTGCTAACGAATCCGAGGCCTTTGCCGGCGAGTTGATGAAACCGGCGAGGCTGAGCAGTGCAGCCACCAACAGCATGGCCGGGATGCCGAAGAAGACAATCCGCCCCCGTCGGGTGAGGCGCAGGCGAACGGGTGCCTGGGTGGTGCGGAAATCAGCGAACGTGGTTGTTGCGGACATGAGCTGAGCCCTTCTGAGCTATTGCCAAGCTCCGGAATGCCCGGTGTTTGGCTGCCAATTCTTTGTGTTCCCCTGCCGTGAACCCGGATGTTCGAACGCGATGTTCGAACAATCGACCCCAGCAGCAGGTTTATAGAACACATATTCGAACCTTGCTATGACATTTTTAGCACTTATCAACGAACGGTGTCGAGACTCGCTAGAACAAATGTTTGATAAACGCCTGTGCCTGCCCTACGTTTGAGTGAAGAAACAGCACTGTTTCAGTGGAACAGGAGGGTCTGACATTTTTTGCAGACCCGACAACCCCGGACACGCTTCGGGCGGAATGGAAAGGCATTGGCGAACATGGCAGCGAAAGCCACAGGCGGCGGGGCACCCCTGCGGAGCCAACAGCCTCAAAAGAGTCCCAAGAGCCTGACTGTCCGGCAGAAAAAGATCCTGGAGACCATCCAGCGCTCTGTCAATGACAACGGTTACCCACCGAGCATGCGCGAAATCGGCGACACCGTCGGTCTGGCCAGTTTGTCGAGCGTCACCCATCAATTATCCCAACTTGAGAAGCTCGGCTACCTCCGCAGGGATCCGAAGCGTCCCCGTGCCATGGAAGTCCTGATGCCGTTGACCCTCGATGGCGGTCCTATTCCAGGCGTCGAGGCACCCACCACCCTTCGCAGCGCGGGCGGCCTTGCCGTCACGGAGCTGGCCAGTGCCAGCGATACGGCAATGGTTCCACTGGTGGGCCGCATTGCAGCCGGTGGCCCGATCCTGGCCGACCAGACGGTGGAAGACGTGCTTGCACTCCCCCGGCAACTTGTGGGGCACGGCGAACTGTTCATGTTGAAAGTTGCCGGCGATTCCATGATTGATGCTGCCATCTGTGACGGTGACTGGGTGGTGGTCCGCCGTCAGAACGACGCCATCAACGGCGACATCGTCGCCGCCCTGCTGGATGACGAAGCAACCGTCAAGACTTTCCGTCAGCGGGACGGCCATACGTGGCTGCTTCCGCAGAACACCCAGTACGAACCCATCTTGGGCGACCAAGCCACCATCATGGGCAAGGTAGTTTCAGTACTGCGCTCCCTCTAGGAGCCGACAGGCGCCCTACGGGGTTTTAGTCGACCCCAGACGCTCCAAAACGCCACGCACCACTGATCGATCCGTCGTCGCCCAGAACGGCGGCAGGGCGGCGCGCAGGAAGGCTCCGTAGCGTTCGGTCGAGAGCCGCGGATCAAGTACCGCTACTACTCCCTTGTCGCCCGTCGAGCGGATCAGGCGACCCGCACCCTGGGCAAGGCGAATGGCAGCATGAGTGGCTGATACGGCCATGAACCCGTTCCCACCTGATTGGGCTACTGCCCTGGACCGGGCAGTCATCAAGGGATCATCAGGTCGCGGGAAGGGGATGCGGTCAATAACCACCAAGCGGCATGAGCCGCCCGGGACGTCCACGCCCTGCCACAGTGACATGGTCCCAAAAAGGCAAGTGTCAGGCTCATCCGCGAATTGCTTCACGAGGGCCGCCATGGTGGATTCGCCTTGGCAGAGGATGTCCACGTCCAGCCGGAGCCGCATGGCATCGGCAGCTTCCTCGGCCGCGCGGCGCGAGGAGAACAGGCAAAGGGCTCCCCCGGCGGAGGCACGGATGAGGTCTTCCAACTCGTCGAGCGCTTCAGGCGAAGTGCCACGACCGGGTTTGGGCAGATGCTTCGCCACATACAAGACACCCTGTTTGGGGTAGTCGAAGGGCGAACCCACATCAATTCCCGTCCAGCCAGGGGCGCCCTCGCCAATCAGGCCGAGGCCACCTGCTGCCGGTTCGAAGGCTGAGCCGATGGCCAGCGTTGCCGAGGTCAGCACCACCGTGTGGCCGGCAAAGAGTCCCTCGCGGAGCCGTCCCGCTACGCTGAGCGGCGCGATGTTGATCAAAGCCGGAGCAGTCTCGTCCGGCTGAGAATAGCCCTGCTGGGGATCGAATGTACTGTTCCTCGAGAACCAGAGGACTTCGCGGTTCTCCTTGGCGGCCAGCATTCGCTCACACAATTCCAGGATGAGCAGGAGCCGTGAACGCGCGAGCTGCCGTCCGCCGTCGACTGCGCTTGATGAATCCGTCTTCGAGTCCGAGAGCGCAGCACGCGTGGCGTCCCGTAACTGGTCCAGGCAATCAAGTTGTTCGTCGTTGAGACCGTTGGGCAACAGCCCGTTGGGCACTCCGGCAATGGCCATGTCCAAGCGGTCCGCAGCAACGTTAAGGGCGTCCACCGTGATGGCCGTGTGTTTGCGGGCACTCGACGCCGCTGCGTGGACCATGGCCACCGACAACTGGCCTGTAACGGCGCCGGTCACGCGGTCTTGAAGCTCGTGGGCCTCGTCAACCACCACGACGTCGTACTCTGGCAGGACAGCCAGGCCCTCAAAGGCGCTGACGGCCAGCATGGCGTGGTTGGTGACCACGACGTCGGCCTCGCCGGCCCTGGAGCGCGCCAGCTCGCTGAAACACTCTTCTGCCATGGGGCATTTCTGCGCGCCCAAGCACTCCATGGAGGTTACGGATACCTGCCGCCAAGCCCGGTCGGTGACGCCGGGCATCAGTTCATCGCGGTCGCCGGTAGCGGTTTTCTCCGCCCATTCCCGAAGACGGACGACCTCCTTACCCAGCTGGGATTGCGGCCCGCCCATGGAAGCAGCAAAGTGCGGCACACTGGTGTCCTCGCCCAGGGAGAACAACTGCCCTTCGGAGGGCTCTTCGCTGGGGAACCCGCCATCGAGCTTCTGCAGGCAGACATAGTTCGCCCTGCCCTTGACCAGCGCCACGTTAACCGGACGCTCGAGGGCGGGGTTGATGGTCTCCAGGAGCCGGGGAAGGTCCCGGCCAACGATCTGGGTCTGGAGCGCCAAGGTGGCGGTGGACACCAAAGTCGGTTTGTCGCTGTCCATGGAATGAGCGATCAACGGAATCAGGTAAGCCAAGGACTTACCTGTTCCCGTGCCCGCCTGGACCAGCAGATGCTCCCCGGTCTCAATGGCGCGGGTGACATGCTTCGCCATCTCGTGCTGGCCGGCACGGCTTTGTCCGCCCATGCCGGCAACAGCCCGATCCAACAATTCAAGGGTGGCTTTCTCCACTACCGACTCGACGGCGTCCGCCGCCACCTTCTCAACCATTGCTGACGAATGACTCCAGTTCGGCGGCCAGGCCTTCGCGGACCATGACAACCACGCGTGTCCCGTTTTCCTCATGTTCAATGCTGAGGATCTCCGAGTCGGAACTGTGCAACTTGTTGATCATTTCCCCACGGTCGTAAGGAATGAGCAGTTCGAGGCGCACGCCGGGCCGGGGAATGGACCGGCTGATGTCTTCGAGCAATTCCGCGATGCCCTCACCTGTGCGGGTGGACACCACAGCATGGCGGGATTCTTTTTGCTTAAGCCGCTCCACCACGAAGGGATCCGCGACATCAACCTTGTTGAGGACGATGATCTCAGGAACCTTGCGGGCGTCCACTTCAGTGAAAACGGCCCTGACTGCCGCAATCTGCCCCTCAGGATCGGGGTGCGATGCATCCACGACATGGAGGATCAGGTCCGCATCCGCAACTTCCTCCAGCGTGGACCGGAAGGCCTCAATGAGCTGGGTTGGAAGTGAACGAACGAAGCCAACAGTATCTGCCAGGGTATAGCCGATTCCGTCCGGCGTTTGCGCCTTACGGACCGTGGGATCCAAGGTGGCGAACAGGGCGTTCTCCACCAGGACACCAGCGTCGGTGAGGCGGTTGAGAAGAGACGACTTACCGGCGTTCGTGTATCCGGCGATGGCAACGGACGGAACAGCGTTACGACGGCGGTTGGCACGCTTGGTCTCGCGCGCAGGCTTCATTGCGGCGATTTCGCGACGCAGCTTGGCCATGCGGGTGCGGATACGACGCCGATCGAGTTCGATCTTGGTTTCACCAGGGCCACGAGAGCCCATTCCGGCGCCCGCTCCACCCACCTGGCCGCCGGCCTGGCGGGACATGGAGTCACCCCAACCACGGAGTCTCGGCAGCAGGTATTCGAGCTGCGCGAGCTCCACCTGAGCCTTTCCTTCGCGGCTCTTGGCGTGCTGCGCAAAGATGTCCAGGATCAACGTTGTGCGGTCAACCACCTTCACCTTCACGATGTCCTCAAGGCCGCGTCGCTGCGAGGGCGCAAGCTCAGTGTCCACCACCACGGTGTCTGCGCCCGTGGCGGCGACGATGTCCTTGAGTTCCTGGGCTTTACCGGAACCAAGGAAAGTCCCGGGGTCGGGCTTCTGCCGACGCTGAACCAAACCGTCCAACACCTCGGATCCGGCTGTCTCGGCAAGTGCCGCCAATTCCCGGAGGGAATTCTCAGCATCAGCAAGAGTCCCCTCGGTCCACAGGCCGGCCAGGACAACGCGCTCGAGGCGCAACTGCCGGTACTCGACCTCCGTGACGTCCTCAAGTTCGGTGGACAGTCCCGCGGTACGGCGAAGGGCGCGGCGTTCGGCCAGATCTTCCTGGTCGCCATCGTAGATGCTGTGTTCCTGGTCCAGCGTGGAAATCGCCTGCGCTTTGCCGAACACACCGTTGGCATCGTTGTCGTCGGATGCCTGCGCAGGTACATCCTTGGAAAGAATCCGGTCGATGACGGCCTGGATTTGTTCAGGACTCATGTCCTGGGCGTCGGAATCGGATCCGGAGTGCTTCTGGGTGGTCATGGTCTCCTTAGACTGTTCGGCTATTCCAGAATAGTGCTGTTTGGTGCTCGATGGGGCGCTCTTCGCGCTCGGCTGACGGGCATCGGCCAAAAGGGGCCTCCTGTGTGCTGGCAGCCGGTGCCTTTCGGAGGCGGGGCTGCTGTTTGGCGTGGTTGACTCCGCGGGGAGGGTCCCATGGCCTGCGTGAGGATGCTTTGCCTCCTGTACGGGTGGGCCAATTGGGATATGGCGGTCCACTGCGATGACAGGTGAGGCGGTATCTTCGGAGCGTCCGGCTCCGGAATGAGGAGTTACGGACTAAGCCAGGGGGACCTGCCGGGCGGAAAGGCCGGGCTTGGCTGTTTGGCCGAGCGGACCTGCATCGCGGGCGGTACCGTACGACGCCTGATGACCCAGGCGTGTTTCGGCTGATTACTCGAAGATCAAGAACATGCGTTCCACTTTAGCAGCCGCTGTCAAACCCACTGTGGAACGAGGCAGTTTCCCAAGCCGACGATAGCCAACTAATCTGGCAAATTATGGAGTCTGCACACTATTTCACCGCCCAACCGGCCGGACCGTTCACGCGCAAGCCACTAACAGTGGAGCTCGCAGGAGCCACGCGCCAGCTGCAGACCTCGTCCGGCATCTTCAGTCCCGACGGAGTGGACAAGGGCACGGCGGTACTTTTTTCCGAGGTTCCGCCGCCGTCGCCGACTGGCCATCTGCTGGATATTGGCTGCGGGTGGGGTCCGATCGCCCTCACCCTGGGTCTAATGGCTCCGCAGGCGCAGGTCCATGCCGTGGACGTCAACGAGCGTTGCATCGCGCTGACCAACGAGAACGCGGCCGCACTCGGCCTCAACAACGTCACCGCCAGCCTCCCGCACGAGGTGGATCCCGCCGTCGAGTTCGACACCATCTGGTCCAACCCGCCCATCCGCATCGGCAAGGACGAACTTCACTCGCTGCTGCTGACGTGGCTGCCTCGGCTGGCGCCGGGCGGCAACGCTTGGCTGGTAGTGCAGAAGAACCTGGGCTCCGACTCTTTACAGAGGTGGCTCGCAGCAGAGTTGGACAGCTCCTACACGGTCTCCCGTGAAAGCACGTCCAAAACGTTCAGGATCATCCGTGTCAGGAAAGCGTCCCGGTAGCTACTATGACGGCCGGGCCACTGAGTTCCACATGCTCGCGGCCCCCTGCGCCGGGGAAGAACTTCACACCCACCACGCCACCCGGTACTTTGACATGCCAGTCGTTGGGGGCGGTGTCTCCCGCCCAGTGACGAATCGCGACGGCGGCAGCGCACGCACCAGTGCCACAGGACTGTGTCTCCCCCACGCCACGCTCGTGCACGCGCATGGTGATGGTTCCTATGCCGTCTTCCACCAGGGGCTCGGCCGGCACAACAAACTCAACGTTCGTTCCATTCGCGGGCCTGGGATCCACCACGGGGGCTTTGAACAGCTGTGTGGCTGAAAGCTCACTGAGTTCGGCAAGGGCGACTACCGTGTGCGGATTGCCCATGCTGACCGACAGGCCGGGCCTTGCCACTTCAAGTCCGTCGGCGCTGACCAGTGCGTCCATGGCTTTGCTGGTGGCTTCCTCAGGGAAAATGAACTCCCAGGGGCCCATATCCACGGCGTACCCGTTGACCGTGCGCACAACCTTCTTGACGCCGCCTCGAGTGCCGATGGTGAGGGTTTGGCCGGGCCCCAGGTCCACCAAGCCCTCTGCGATGAGGAAATGCACGAAGACCCTGACGCCGTTGCCGCACATCTCGGAGAGCGAACCATCGCCGTTGCGGTAGTCCATGAACCACTCCGCTGCCGCGTCCTGCTCCAATGCGGCACGCCCTTCCGGAAGAAACCGGGAGGGGACAGCCCGGATGAGGCCATCGCCACCAATGCCCACATGGCGATCACACAACTGCGCCACCTGCTCGGCGGTGATCTCATGGGCGTCACCCGGATCAGCGATCAAGATAAAGTCATTGCCCGTTCCATGACCTTTGGAGAACTCCAAGCCAGCGAGGCTGGAAGGGGTTACTGAAGTGCCGGCAGTTGAGGGCTGCGGGGCGGGAACTGCGGCGGTTTCATCCATGGATCTAGGCTACCTGCCGCGCCTCTTTGGCCAGAAATTGCAATGGTTACGTCGCAGCCGCTCCGACTGCTTTGGTTACAAGTTCCGGGTCCTGCCAGTCAAGCCACGTGATTCGCGGATCCGCCCGGAACCACGTCAGCTGGCGCCGGGCGAACTGCCTGGTGGCCACGATGGTTTCCTCTACGGCCGCATCCTCCGTCAACTTCCCGTCCAAAACCTTCAGGAATTGCGCATAGCCCAAAGCGCGTGAGGCGGTCTTGCCACTTCGCAACCCGACGGCGTCGAGCCGTTCGACTTCCTGTTGGAGCCCTGCTTCCACCATCCGATGCACCCTCAGTGCGAGGCGTTCCCTCAGTTGCTCCCGATCCACCCCAAGGCCGATTTGGAGGGCAGGCTGGAAATACTCGCGCTGCGGCATGAATGAGCTGAAAGGACGGCCGGTGAGACCGTAGACCTCCAGAGCACGGACCACCCGCCGGGCGTCACCAAGACGGGCGGCTGAAACGGGATCGACTTCCTCCAAGCGGGCCCGCAACGAAGCGAGCCCTTTGCTTTTGCACTCTTCTTCCAGCTGCTGACGGAGGTTCGGATTGGTCCCCGGGAATTCCAACACATCCAAGGCAGCGCGCACATACAGGCCCGACCCGCCCACAAGGATGGCCCGCTTTCCGCGGGAGTGGATGTCATTGATGACTGCGCGGCAGTCCTTTTGGAAGTCCGCCACGCTGGCTTCCTCCGTGACATCCAAGGTGTCCAGCAAATGGTGTGGAACACCCTTGCGCTCTTCCTCGGTGATCTTGGCAGTCCCGACATCCATGCCGCGGTAAAACTGCAAGGCATCGGCGTTGACAACCTCGCCGTTCAAAGCCAGAGCCAGTTGGACACCCAAATCCGACTTTCCCGAACCCGTGGGTCCTACAACGGCAATGACGGGCTGAGGACGTTCCTCGCTGGGGAACGACATATGATCCGTGTCCCGGCTCTAGGCGCGACGAATCGGCAGCGACGGCATGCCCAAAGACACACCGGTTTTGCCGGACGCCGACGCTGCTGCAGGGATGCCACAGGAATCAGCTTGTGAACGATCCCAGGCGTCACCTGCACGGGAGCGGCGCAAAAAGTAGTCCTCTGAAGTTGCCGGATCAGCCACGAGGTGGAAGGCAGCGGCCTCGGTAATGGTTACCGTGACGAAGTCGCCCGGCCGCGGGCTTTCAGCACCGGCCGGCACGGAGAAGTGCACCAGCCTTTGGTCCTTGGATCGCCCTGACAGGCGGTGTGTTTCGCCGGCTTTCCTGCCAGACTGCGCTGTCACCAGGACTTCCACTTTCCTTCCCACCTGCTTGGCGTTCTCTTCCGCGGCAATACGGTCCTGCAGTGCAGTGAGTCGTTCGTAGCGCTCCTGCACCACGGCCTTGGGAAGTTGCTCCGGAAGCTCTGCAGCCGGTGTGCCGGGCCGCTTGGAGTACTGGAACGTAAAGGCTGACGCGAACCGCGACTTCTCCACTACATCCAAAGTCGCTTGAAAATCATCCTCGGTTTCACCCGGGAAGCCGACAATGATGTCCGTAGTGATGGCCGCATGTGGAATGCGATCGCGCACTTTGTCCAGGATGCCCAGGAATTTGCTGGAACGGTAGGAACGGCGCATGTCTTTGAGCACCTTGTCCGAACCGGACTGCAGCGGCATGTGCAACTGAGGCATGGCGTTGTGTGTCTCGGCCATGGCATCTATGACATCGTCGGTAAACGCAGCAGGGTGCGGGCTGGTGAAACGAACACGTTCCAGACCTTCGATTTCACCGCAAGCACGCAGAAGTTTGGAGAAAGCCTGGCGGTCGCCGAATTCCACGCCGTACGAATTCACGTTCTGGCCAAGCAAAGTGACTTCCACAGCCCCGTCATCCACGAGAGCTTGGATTTCCGCCAGAATCTCACCGGGGCGCCGATCTTTCTCCTTGCCACGGAGCGAGGGCACGATGCAGAACGTGCAGGTGTTGTTGCAGCCCACGGAGATTGAAACCCACCCTGCATACACGGAGTCGCGTTTGGTGGGAAGCGTTGACGGAAACACATCCAAGGATTCGAGAATCTCGAGTTGTGCCTCATTGTTGTGCCGTGCACGGTTCAGCAGGGCCGGGAGCGCACCCACATTGTGCGTTCCGAAAACGGCGTCAACCCACGGCGCCTTCTTCACGATGGTTTCCCGGTCCTTTTGGGCCAGGCAACCACCAACGGCAATCTGCATTCCAGGGTTTGCCTCTTTGACCTGCCGCAACTGGCCAAGGTTTCCATAGAGTTTGTTGTCCGCGCTCTCCCGGACAGCACACGTGTTGAAGACCACGACGTCGGCCACTTCGCCTTCAGCAGGCACGTAACCAGCTTCTTCAAGGAGTCCCGCCATGCGTTCTGAATCATGGACGTTCATCTGGCAGCCAAAAGTCCGAACCTGATAAGTCTTGGGCTCAGCGGCAGTCCCTGGCTCAGCAGCAGTCATGGACGCGGCAGAAGGGATGATGGCGGCTGTTGGGGAGGGAATGGTCAAACTCACTACTCAAGGGTACCGGCTTCTGCAAGCACCTCACCGACGATCCTGAACGCCATGGAGGGCGCGTACCCCTTGCGTGCCAACATGGATGCAAGTCGGCGGGTGTACTTGTCCCTCTCGGCCCGATCCGACAAGTCCACGCCGGGCCGCAGCTTGCGCTGAACGAGCTCCCGGGCAGCCGATTCCTCGTCTTGGTCGCTGAGCTGCGACAGGGCTTCTTCTGCAGCCTCCAGCTCGATGCCTTTGTCCGCCAGTTCACGACGAATCGCACCCTTGGCAAGCTTCTTGCTTTGCGAGCGGCTTCGGACCCACATCCTGGCGAACTCAGCATCATCGATCAGCTGAACTTCCTCGAAGCGATCCAAAACTGCCTCGGCCACGTGCTCGGGAACATTCCGTTCAGCGAGTTTCCGAGACAACTGCAGCCGGCTCCGCGGCGCCATCGTCAACTGCCTTAGGACGATGGCACGCGCCACGGATTCCGGATCAGGTTCGGGATCGGCCGCGACGGAAGAATCCGGATCCGGCCCTCTCCTAGCCGTCAACGGCCTTCAGCTTCGGAGAATCTTCTTCAGCCTTCACAACGCCCACGCCAAGCTTTTCCTTGATCAAGCGCTCCAATTCCTGGGCGAGCTCAGGATTGTCACGCAGGAATCGACGTGAATTCTCCATGCCCTGGCCTAGCTGATCGCCGTCGTACGTAAACCACGAGCCGGACTTCTTGATGATGCCGTGCTCGACACCCATGTCAATAATGCCGCCCTCGCGGGAGATGCCCTGGCCGTAGATGATGTCGAACTCGGCGATCTTGAAGGGCGGCGCCATCTTGTTTTTGACGATCTTGGCCTTGGTGCGGTTACCAACGGAGTCCGCACCTTCCTTCAGGGTCTGGATACGACGTACGTCAATTCGCACCGAGGCGTAGAATTTCAGGGCCTTGCCACCGGTGGTGGTTTCGGGGGATCCGAAGAACACACCGATCTTCTCGCGCAACTGGTTGATGAAGATCGCGGTGGTCTTGGTCTGGCTCAAGCGGCCTGTGATCTTACGCAGGGCCTGGCTCATGAGTCGAGCCTGAAGGCCAACGTGGGAGTCGCCCATTTCGCCTTCGATTTCGGCGCGGGGCACCAAGGCCGCAACGGAGTCGATGACCACGATATCCAGCGAGCCGGAGCCCACCAGCATGTCCATAATCTCCAGCGCCTGCTCACCGGTGTCCGGCTGGGAGACCAAGAGTGCATCCGTGTCCACGCCAAGCTTGGCGGCGTAGTCCGGGTCAAGTGCATGCTCGGCGTCAATGAACGCTGCGATGCCACCGGCACGCTGCGCGTTGGCGACGGCGTGAAGTGCCACGGTGGTCTTACCCGAGGATTCCGGACCGTAGATTTCCACCACGCGGCCTCGGGGCAGGCCTCCAATGCCAAGGGCGACATCCAGTGCAATGGAGCCGGTGGGGATGACCTCAATCGGGGCGCGGGTGTCATCACCCAGGCGCATGATGGAGCCTTTGCCGAACTGCTTATCGATCTGGGCAAGCGCTGCTTCGAGCGCCTTCTCACGATCCGGGGTTGCCGCCATGGTTCACACCTCTGATGCTTTCTCGCTGTGGAGTGGCCCGAAGGGCCGCTTTCCTGTCATGTCAGACGCTATTACGGTGCTCTGACATTTTTAGTAGCCGACATTGGCTATGTGGATAACCCGGGCTGCCGGAAGCTCTGGAATGGGTCCTTCGAGAACAATTTTCCTCTCACAGGAGCATATCCCCATCCGAACAGATATTCGAACAACACCCCGGCGTGTCCCACCCAAGGGGCCGTCCAGAACGTGTTGGAGCTCAGCTGGAAGCGGGTTTGATGTCCCGGCCAAGCCTTCGCTCGGGCGGAACATCCTGGACCTCGCACACCGCTAACCACACTTCGCGGGGTTGATAACCGGAGGCCAAAGCCTCAACGGCAGTCCTCCCACCCACGCCGGCGAGTACCAGGGAGTTGGCCAGGACCCGGGAGTAGCCTGCCCCGAATTCGTCGTCCATCAATCGCCAAAAGTCACTTGCCCTCACGGATAGAGTCTCTCATGGCGCCGGACTCTAGAATGGTTGCCATGAGCAATCCTCTCCAGAGCACGCCGCGTCCGGCCGTGCCAGGCGACGCCGTGGACGACGCCCTCCAGCAGGTGGAACACCAGCTGAGCCTGCTCTGGCGCCGCGCCCGTTCCATCTCCCATCAGTTGTCGCGCCAAGTCCACCCGGACATGGAACCTGCCGCTTATGGGCTCCTGACGGTTATCCGCAGGGAAGGGCCCATCCGGCTCACTGACCTCGCCACCTGCATTGGAGTAGGCAAGCCTTCCGTGAGCCGCCAGATCGCCTTCCTGGAAAGCGTAGGCCTTGTTTACAAGGAGGCGGATCCCCAGGACGGCAGGGCCCAGTCCATCCGCTTGACGGACAAGGGCGAAGAAAAAATGCACCAGGTTCAAGATGCCCGCAGGCAGGTATTCCGGGAACGGCTCGGCGAATGGCCACTGGAGGACGTCCAGACGCTGGCTGACTACATGGGCCGCCTCAATGCCATCTACGGCGACGGCGTACTCAACGTGAAGGAACCAGGAGCCGACGTCGAGGACAGGCCCGCCGGCGCCTGAGCAGCAGCCGCCCACGGCCAACATCCCGCGAGTTCGACGAAAAAGGTCCCCAGCCTGAGGCTGGGGACCTTTTCCACGGTTCTGTTGGAACGGTTACCGGGCTCCGGACAGCATTCCTTGCGGGAAGTCGCCCGTGAGGTCCAGATCACGACCGTAACGCTGGGAGAATTCCTGCGGAACGGTGTCCGGAACTGCGACACCTTCTGCGACGGCCACACGATCGCTGACTTCGCGAAGCATGTGGGACAACGGAACATCCAGGGCTGTGCAGATAGAAGACAGGAGCTCGGAAGAAGCCTCCTTTTGGCCGCGTTCAACTTCACTCAAGTAACCGAGTGACACGCGGGCGCTGTGCGAAACCTCGCGGAGGGTCCGGCCCTGACGCTGGCGGACATCGCGCAGTACATCACCGATCTCGTGGCGTAGTACAACCATTTTGCGCTCCTTCTGCTCGCTCTGTGTCTGATCAGCCAAGCCCACATCCTTCCAGCGGACAACGCCGTTTACGGATACGGGCTGCTTTACCATCTGTATCGCCTTGCTCCCTCATTCATCCGGTTCGCTGGCTGGCGGACCGGGTTGGTTTTTACATCCTAGGCGCCCCGGCTCTTCCGAAGCGACACAATGACACAACTATTGGCAATCAGTTTTTGTTCCCGACTACTTTACGAACGGTAACCAACCTCACTAAGCGCAGCAAGCAGGCGGGCCAATGCTGCCTCGCAAGCCTGCTGCCTGATGGAATGCCTGTCCCCCGAAAATTGGTATTCAAACGACTCGGTTCCGAATTTGCCGGCAATTCCGATGAACACGTTGCCCACTGCCTTGCCGTCATGCGGCTCGGGTCCGGCCACCCCTGTGGTGGAAACACCAAGATCGGCACCACAGACCCGCCTGGCGCCGTCGGCCATTGCCTCGGCCACCTGCCCGTCAACGGAACCGACGTCCGCCAGCAACTCCTGCGAAACACCCAGGACACCGGCCTTGACGGAGTTCTGGTAGGCAGTCACGCCACCCTGCAACATCCCGGAAGCTCCCGGCGTGTTGGCCAGCGCTGCCGCAACCATCCCCGCGGTGAGTGACTCAGCCGTAGCCACGGTGAGCTTGTTCCCAATAGCGACAGCAACTGCCGCCGTCGCCGTTTGCGCGGCGGCCGATGCGCCGTCATTGAGCGTCATGCGCGTCGCCCGGCCGCGCGCAGTTTCAGCGCTTGGATGACATATTCGACTCCGGTCCACATGGTGATGGCAAGGGCCGCCATCATGACCCAGAAGGCGACGTCGCCCAGCCAAGGGGCGATCGCCTTCAGCGGAAGGATGTAGAGAAAAATGGCCACCGTTTGGACAACTGTCTTCAGCTTGCCGCCGCGGGAAGCCGGCATGACGCCGTACCGGATAACGACGAACCGAAGGGCGGTAATCCCCCACTCGCGAACGAGAATGAGGATGGTGACCCACCACGCCAGCTCTCCCAGGATGGACAGGAGCACCAGGGCAGAGCCGATCAGCAACTTGTCCGCGATGGGATCGGCGATCTTACCGAAGTTGGTGATCAGGCCCCTTGCCCGTGCGATGTCGCCGTCGAGCTTGTCGGTATAGATGGCGACCGCGAAGGCGACAACAGCCGCCCAGCGCCAGATGCCGTACTCGTTGTCGTCAGCCACCAGGAACCATACGAAAAATGGAACCAGGACGATGCGGAGCATCGTAAGGATGTTGGGCAGGTTCCAGACGTCGGAGCTGCTGGAAGTCGCGTTATCACCCTCGGCTGTAGTCACCCCACTAGGCTACCTTCTTTGGGGCTACCTTCCCGTGAGCGACCAAGCGTCCTCGCCGCCCTCTTCGTCGTCATTCGGGCCGTCAGCGCCGTCATAGTATTCGATGGCCTGCGTCCGGTTGTCCAGGTCCGCCTGGACAAGGTCTTCGGCATAGCCTCCGACGGCGATGTTCGAGTTAGCGTTATCGCTCAAGGCCGCTGTGTGCGCGTCGGGCGCTGCGGGTGATTCCTGTCCCTTCATCGCGGCAAGCACCGCGGCGAGGTCGTCGGGCTTGACCAGAACATCGCGCGCCTTGGAACCCTCCGAAGGACCCACAACGCCGCGGGACTCGAGAAGGTCCATGAGGCGGCCGGCCTTGGCAAAGCCCACACGAAGCTTCCGCTGGAGCATGGACGTTGAACCGAACTGCGTGGTGACCACAAGCTCTGTTGCCTGGAGCAGGACCTCGAGGTCGTCTCCAATGTCGTCGTCGATCTGCTTCTTGGGCGCCTCGGCAGCGACGTCGTCACGGTAGACAGCCTGCAGCTGGCCCTTGACGTGCTCCACAACCTTATGGATCTCGGATTCGGTAACCCAGGCACCTTGGACACGCATGGCCTTGGAAGCACCCATCGGAAGGAACAGGGCGTCACCTTGCCCAATGAGCTTTTCAGCGCCAGGCTGGTCCAGCACAACACGGGAGTCCGTCACGGAGGACGTGGCAAATGCCATGCGGGATGGAACGTTCGCCTTGATCAGGCCTGTCACGACATCCACGGACGGGCGCTGCGTGGCCAGTACCAAGTGGATGCCGGCTGCACGTGCGAGCTGGGTGATGCGGACAATCGAGTCTTCAACGTCGCGCGGGGCCACCATCATGAGGTCGGCGAGCTCGTCAACGATCACCAGCAGGTACGGGTAGGGCTTGATGACGCGCTTGGAATCCACCGGCGGCACAACCTTGCCTGCCCTGACCGCTTTGTTGAAGTCGTCGATGTGCTTATAGCCGTAGTTTGCGAGGTCGTCATAGCGGGCGTCCATCTCCCGGACCACCCATTGCAAGGCCTCAGCGGCCTTCTTGGGATTGGTGATGATGGGAGTGATGAGGTGCGGAACGCCTTCGTAAGCCGTAAGTTCCACACGTTTGGGGTCCACCATGACCATGCGCACTTCGTCCGGGGTGGCGCGCATGAGGATGGAGGTGATCATGGAATTCACGAAGCTCGACTTACCGGCACCGGTAGCACCGGCGACGAGCAAGTGAGGCATCTTGGCGAGGTTGGCCACGACGTAGCCGCCCTCGACGTCCTTGCCGACGCCCATGACCATCGGGTGGTCGGTCCGGCGTGCGTTCTGGCTACGCAGTACATCGCCCAGTGACACGGTCTCGCGGTCAGTGTTGGGAATCTCGATGCCGATGGCGGACTTGCCCGGAATCGGGCTCAGGATGCGAACATCGCTCGATGCCACGGCGTAAGAGATGTTCTTGGACAGAGCGGTGACTCGCTCCACCTTGGTGCCCGGCGACAGCTCGATCTCGTAGCGCGTCACGGTAGGACCGCGGCTAAAGCCCGTTACGGCCGCCTCTACATTGAACTGCGTGAGAGTGTCCGTCAGTGCAGCGACGACGGCGTCATTTGCTTCCGTGCGCTCCTTGGGGATGGAGCCCGGCGTCAGGTAGTCCGATGCGGGCAGTGTGTAGGTAACGTCGCCCGCCAGGGACAGTTGCTCGGTGCGCTGCGGGATCGGAGTCTGCGGGAGGGGTGCCCCTGCCGGCTTAGCGGGAACCTGGGCAACGGGCGCTGCAGGTGCGGTCATCTCCGGAGTGAGAATCGGAATGGCCTCGGTGGGGTTCTCGATCCCCGGGTTTGCGCCCAGGCCTTGGGCGGCCTTGATCTTCCCGACTGCGATTTCTGCCTGGGTTGGACGACGAACGCCCGGCGGTACGCGCGGTGCGGACGCATCCGGAGCTTCGTCGTCGTCGACTATTGCGTGCTCGAAGGCTTCGTCCCCGACGTAGCCCTCCAGGGTGGTGTCAGTTTCCTCGTCCTTGCCGAAGAAACGCATGCGCTTCTTCTTCTTGGGCTTGGCGGCAGCGTCATTTTCATAAAGATAGCTGCGGTCGTGGGCGTCCTTGCCGGACTCGTCCATGAGGTCGACGCCCATAAGGTGCTCATAAGCGCCCCTGATCCGGGCTGGAATGGCACCAAACGGCGTTGCCGTGACGATCAGCACCGACACAAACGCCAACAGCCCATAGAGGACAACGGGAACGGCCACATGGATGGCAGCCAAAGGAGCGGCGGCAAGGAATCCCAGCATTCCGCCCGCCTTGCGCAAGCCGTCGAAGCCATCCGCCACGGTGGGCAGGCCGCCGATGACATGGGCCAGGCCCGAACCGGCCAGGGTCATGATCATGAAGCCGATGCCCACGCGGTTGTTTCCACGGCCGTCCTGTGGCTTTCGGAAGAGGCGGAAAGCACAGACGAACAGCATGAAGGGCAGGATCAGGGACATCCATCCGAACGTCCCGTTGACCACGCTGTACACCATGTCCGGGAGCCACCCGGTCAGGCCCCACCAGGCGAAGGTGGCGATTGCGATTCCCAACACCAGATTGAACAGGGCTGCGCCGTCCCGGCGCTCATCGGGGTGGAGATCGCTGACATCGTAGCCGATTCGCCGTACGCCGGCACCGACCACATGTCCGATCCCCTGCCAGAAGCCTGAGAGCATGCGCAGCGGCAGCGGAGCTTGGGGCTCGACGGCGGCCGCTTGCTTGGTGCGGGCAGTGCTGCCCCGCCCGCTTTTGCTCGCCGCTGCGCTGCTTTTGGATGCAGCGCCGCTGGTTTTGGATGCGGCTGTGCTCCGGCCTGTGCCGCCGGATTTACTGCTGGAGCTGCCTCGTGGCGTGGAGGTAGTACGGGTCGCCATAAGTGCCACGCTACCCCAAGGGGGCCTGAAATCCGCGGATTTCAGGCCCCCTTGGGCATTCATGTTGCTGTCCGGTTACGCTTCCAGGACTACCGGGATGATCATGGGGCGGCGACGGAGCTTGCGGTTGACCCACGTCCCGATGATCCTTCGGACCACTTGCTGCAGCTGGTGGTTGGTGTGATCTGTGTGGTTAAGCACAGCCTCTTCAAGCGCGGCGTTGATTTTCGGAATGATCTCGTCAAAGACGGAGTCGTCCTCTGCCACGCCGCGGGCGTGGATTTCCGGTCCGGACACGATCTTGCCGGTGGTGCGGCTGATGACCGTGATGACGGAAATGAACCCCTCATCCCCCAGCACTCGACGATCCTTGAGGTCGGCGTCGGTAATTTCGCCCACGCTGGAACCGTCTACGTAGACAAAGCCGACCTCTACCTGGCCGACTACATTCGCCTTATGGTCCTTGAGGTCGATGACTGTGCCGTTGTCGCTGAGGATGATGCCCTCGGATGGAACGCCGGATTCCAGCGCAATGTTGCCGTTGGCGATCAGGTGGCGGGTTTCACCGTGGACCGGCATCGCGTTGAGGGGCTCGAGGATGTTGTAGCAATAGAGCAACTCTCCGGCGGCTGCGTGCCCGGATACGTGGACCTTTGCAGTGCCCTTGTGAATCACATCGGCACCGAGTTTGAGGAGGCCGTTGATGATGCGGAAGACGGCATTCTCATTGCCCGGGATAAGGCTGGAGGCGAGGATGACCGTATCCCCCTTGCCAACGATGACGCGGTGGTCGCCATTGGCCATACGGGAGAGCGCAGCCATCGGCTCGCCCTGCGAGCCTGTGGACATGAGGACCACGCGGTCGTCCGGCATATTGTCGATGTTCTTGATATCCACAAGAATGCCGTCGGGGACGTCAAGGTAGCCGAGCTTGGCTGCGATGGCCATGTTGCGGACCATGGAACGGCCCACGAAGGCCACCTTGCGGCCATGCTTGGCTGCTGCGTCCAGAACCTGCTGGACACGGTGCACGTGGGACGAGAACGAAGCTACGATGATGCGCTTCCGGGCCTGTCCGAACAACCGGTCCAAAGTGGGGCCGATTTCCTTCTCCGCAGTGGTGAAGCCTGGTACGTCCGCGTTGGTGGAGTCTGCCATGAAGAGATCAACGCCCTCTTCACCCAGGCGGGCGAAGTGTCGAAGATCGGTGATCCGGCCATCCAGCGGCAACTGGTCCATCTTGAAGTCGCCGGTGTGAAGGACATTTCCACCCTCCGTACGGATGAAAACTGCCAAGGCATCCGGAATGGAGTGATTGACGGCCACGAATTCGCACTCGAACGGCCCGAACTGCTCCACCTGCCCCTCGGTGACAGTCAGCGTGTACGGCTTGATCCGGTGTTCCTGGAGCTTGGCTTCCACCAGGGCAAGGGTCAGCTGGGACCCGATCAGCGGGATATCGGCCTTGAGGCGCAGAAGGTAGGGAACTGCACCGATGTGGTCCTCGTGTCCGTGGGTCAGCACGACGCCTACGATGTCCTGCAGGCGGTCCTCAATGTAGGAGAAATCAGGCAGGATCAAGTCGACGCCGGGCTGGGTCTCCTCGGGAAAGAGCACGCCGCAGTCAACCACCAGCAGCTTGCCGTCGATTTCGAAGACCGCCATGTTGCGGCCAATCTCTCCCAGTCCACCGAGCGGGACAATCCGCAGCGTGCCTTTGGGCAGTTTAGGCGGAGTAACCAGTCCGGGAAGGGCGGTTTGGGTCATGTTTTGCTACTTTCCGGCGGAACCGTCCTGGACGTCGAAGTCCATTCCGGCTTCCGCCAAATCCCCGCGGATGATTTCGATCTCGGCCGCGTCCGGCTCCACGAGGGGCAAACGGACAACCGAGTTGGGCAGGACTCCCTGCCACTTGAGAATCTGCTTGGCGGCTACTGCGCCTTGGACCCGCGTCATGGTTGCACGGATGACGGGTTCCAGTTCAAAATTGATGGCCCTTGCCTTGGCGAGGTCGCTGGAGTTGACGGCGTCGATCAGCTCACGGAAGCGGCTCGTTGCGACGTGGGTGGTGACGCCCACCAAGCCGACGGCGCCCAGCGCCATCCACTGCAGGGTCAGTCCGTCATCACCGGAGTAGAAGAGCAGATCAGTCTCAGCCATGACGCGTGTTGCGGCAGCGAAGTCCGCTTTGGCGTCCTTGACGGCCACGATGTTCCGGTGCTTGGCCAGCGCAATCATCGTCTCGGGAGCAATAGCAATGGAGGAACGGCCAGGGATGTCATAGAGCATGACGGGCAGGTCCGTGGCCGACGCGATCGTCTCGAAGTGAGCACGGACGCCTGCCTGGCTGGGCTTGTTGTAGTAGGGGGTGACAATCAGGAGACCATCGACGCCGAGTTCGGCTGCACGCTGGGAGAGGTGCACGGAGTGGGCGGTGTCATTGGTGCCGGTGCCGGCGATGATGGCAGCCTTGCCTCCAACGGCTTCTTTGACCGCCCGGAACATGCCGAGGTTCTCGTCGTCCGTGAGGGTTGATGTTTCTCCAGTGGTACCCGTGACCACGAGTCCATCGCAACCATCCTGAACGAGCTTCTCTGCCAGCGCTGCGGCTTGGTCATAGTCCACCTTGCCGTCCTCAGTGAACGGGGTGACCATGGCGGTCAGCAGGGTACCAAGGGCGGGAACGGGGGCGCGCAAGTCAGACATACGAAAAACGTTACCCTGTGACGGCCGTGTTGGAAGAATGAGTCCCGCGTGGTGGTCCTCATTCAGCGGTGGTCGAGCCGTAGCGGCCAAGGCGGAACCGCTCCAACGTCAACGGGATGCCGGGCCGTTTGGGGTGGCTGGCTTACCCCGCATCTTATTCGGCAACCCTCACGCGGGTCTTGGAGCCCGCGCGGGCTCCTCCGCACAGTAATGCGCCACCGCCCGCTCCTTGAGTTGCTCCGCCCACGCCACCAGGCGCTGCGAGGCACGGACATAGTCAAAGAGTTCAAGAGGCGTCAACGATGCCAGGTCCGTCTCGGATAACCGGCGGGCCAGCTCGGCTCCCGGTACTTGCTCAGCCAAGGAGGTACCTTCACGGCGCCAGTGGGTGTCTTCCGGAGGCTCGCCGGCCACGAGCTGCCTGAACAGGAAATCGACCACGCCGGGGCTCATCGCCTTCATGGGTCCTTGAAGGCCTTCGGGCGGCTTTGGGACATCGTTCATGCGGCAATGCTATTCGAACATATATTCGAATACAAGGGGTTTGTGTCACATCACATTCATCGCACAAAGGCTTATGAGACGATCGCTGCATGACTTCGCAAGAGACGGCCCCGACGCGGAAAGCACCCGACGGCCGACCGGTCTCCTCCCGGCTTACGGGGATAGATGCCGCCAGGGGTGCCGCCTTGCTGGGAATGATGGCCACGCACTTGATGCCCACGTTCGGCCCCTCCCCGCAGTGGGAACCAACGGTTGTTGGATTGGTGTTTTCAGGACGGTCGGCAGCCCTCTTCGCCGTGCTTGCCGGCATCGGGTTAGCGCTCAGCACCGGCAAGCAGGAGCCCCGCAGCGGCACCGAACTATGGGCGGCACGAGGTGGAGTCGCCATGCGCGCCTTGGTGATCGCCGTCGTTGGACTGATACTGGGAGGCCTGGATGTCAACGTCGCCATCATCCTGGTCCATTACGCCGTCCTGTTCCTGTGCATCCTGCCTTTCCTCGGGCTCCGGCTCAAAACGCTCTGCCTCTGGGCGCTTGGTTGGATCCTCATCTCCCCGGTGTTGGCATTTCTGGTCAGGCCTCTGCTTCTGGACGCCAATCCTCCCCTGCAGTTGGGTCACAACCCCAACTGGGAGGATGTAGGGACCCCTGCACGCCTCCTGGCCGACCTCTTCTTCACCGGCTACTACCCGGTGTTCCAGTGGATCTCGTATCTGCTGATCGGACTGGTGATCGGCAGGCTGGCGCTGACGACGGCGAGGGTCAAGGTGCTGCTGCTGACATACGGAATCGCTGTGGCCGTCTTGGCAAAAGTCGTTGGAATCCTGGCCATGGAGGCGTGGGGCGGACGGGCAGCACTTTCACTCCTCCCCGTTACCAGGGGATATCCGTTGGAGAGCATGCTTCAGGTCAATGTCACCGGCCTGGAACAGACAGGATCCTGGTGGTGGCTGGCCACGGCGGCCCCACATGCAGGAACCACCCTGGACTTACTCCATAGCGGCGGTGTGGCGGCGGCCGTAGTGGGATTGTTCCTTATTCTTGGCGCCCTGGCTGAACGGATCAAGGTCAACTTCCTGATCCTGCTGAGCGGCCCGGGGGCCATAACCCTGAGCCTCTATTCAGCGCACGTGTGGGTTGTCTCCAGCTTCACCAACCAACCCTTGCCGGCGGGGTGGACGAACGAAGGAATGTACTGGGCCCAGGCACTCACGGCCGTCGCGATCGGCGCCTGTTTCGCCATACTCCGGCGCCGCGGGCCGCTGGAATGGGTTACCCACACAGCATCAGGCGTGGGCCGTCACCGGCCTGCTGCAGTGGGCTGAGAACGGAAGAGCTTCACGGCGTCACGCATGGACTCACGAGCACGTTTGCGATCGCCTGAGGCATCGTAGGCGCAGCTCAGTCGGAACCAGGAACGCCAGTCCTCCGGAGCAGCCTCGGCCTCAGCGCGGTACTTCTCAAACTCCGCGTCAGCGGCCGCGCGGACAATGCGCCCGCCCGGGGTGCGCGGAAGGTCATCCACCGGCAATCCGCCCTCAGCCTCCAACACCTTGGCCATCTGCTCGGTACGGGCACCAAAAAGAAGCTCGCGAATCAGGGCCCATGCTCCAACCACTGGCAGCACCAGGTAAGCCGCCCCGATCCCCTTAGCTACCCAGTTGGGGTCACCGAGCAAGAGGAACGAGCGCTGCACGGAAACCACCAGGTAAAGCACCAGCAGCAGGGTGATGGCCCCGACCCAAATTTTGGTGCGGTTCTTCTTCAGCGAAGTCCAGAAGTTACCCATGGTGCTAGAGCCCCAGGTCCATGTAGCCGTCCAAGCCCACAGTGAGGCCGGGGTTTGCTGCAACTCTCCGGAGCCCCAGCAGGACGCCGGGCATGAAGGAGGCACGGTCGAAGGAATCATGACGTAACGTCAGCTGCTCACCGGGACCGCCGAGAAGCACTTCCTGATGAGCCACCAGGCCACGGAGGCGAACGCTGTGCACACGAACCCCGTCCACGTCGCAGCCCCGGGCTCCGTCCATTGAGGTTTCAGTGGCATCCGGGCTCGCCGGGACCCCGGCCTCCTGGCGGGCTTCAGCGATCAGCTGCGCCGTACGCACTGCCGTTCCGGACGGAGCATCCACCTTGTCGGGATGGTGCAATTCGATGATTTCCACAGACTCGAAATACTGCGCCGCCTTCGCGGCGAAGGCGGAGGCGAGCACCGATCCGAGGGCGAAGTTCGGGGCGACCAGCACACCGGTGTCCGGCTTCTGCTCCAAGAGGCTCCGCAAGGAATCAAGCCGGCGGTCATCCCAACCAGTGGTACCTACAACGGCGTGGATACCATGCTCCACGGCGAATCGGACGTTGGTTTCAGTGATGTCCGGAACGGTGAGGTCTACAACGTACTGTGCACCGGCGTCGAGCAGTTTCTCCAGGGAATCGCCGCGGCCCAGAGCGGCTACGAGCTCCATGTCTTCGGCGGCGTCAACAGCCTTAACGGCTTCAATTCCCATACGCCCTTGGGCGCCCAGCACTGCAACAGCAAGTTGTTCGGTCATGCCGTTAACACTACCGCCGTGCCGGAGCCCGGCAGGAACCATTACTCCGGCCTACTCCCCTGCTCCGACCCACTCCACGGTGCCGTCAGTGAAGAACTGTTCCTTCCAAATGGGGACCTGTTCCTTGACCCGGTTCACGAGCTCCGAACACACAGCGAATGCTTGGCCGCGGTGGGCAGCAGCCACCGCACATACCAGGGCGGGATCACCGATCTCCAGCATGCCGATCCGGTGGGCAGCCCAAATGCGAACGGGTTGTGCAGCTTCCCCGGAGTGCTCGGCCACCAACTGCGCCACGACCTCTGACATCACCTGATGCGCCGTGGGGTGCGCACTGTAGCTCAGCCGGTCCACTGCCTTGCCGGCGTCGTGGTTTCGAACGACGCCACTGAAGCTGACCACTGCCCCGGCGGTCTCCGATTCGACAGCCCTGATGGCTTGGTCCACGGAAATGGGCTCGGCGCTGAGGACAGCGCTGACCACCTCAAAATTTGTTTCAGTGCCCATGGCTTCCTTCCAATTGCTCGCAGAGGTGCCCGATCACAGGGTCCAGGACAGCCAAGCCGTCCATGACGCCCTTCGGGGAGCCGGGCAGGTTGATGACAAACGTCTTCCCCGCTGCCCCGGCGTGTCCACGGCTCAGCATGGCCATGGGGGTCTTGGCGGCACCGGCGCGCCGGATGCCCTCCATGATGCCCGGAATCTCGCGTTCAAGGAGCGGCAGAGTCATTTCGGGTGTCCGGTCGTCGGGGCTAAGTCCTGTTCCGCCACTGGTGATGACCACGGCGGGTTCCTGTGTCAGCAGCGCCCTCAGGGCAGCGCCAACCGGCTCCCCGTCGGGCACCACCATGGTGGGGAAAGTATCGAATCCATGCTCGCTGAGCCAATCGAGAATGATCGGGCCCGTTTCGTCGGCGTACACGCCTGCGGCTGCGCGGGTTGAGGCGATGACGACGCCGGCCTTTCGCGGCGTATTAGGCTCGCATGCGCTCATGCGCCCGCCTCCCCTTCGGTTGCTTCTCCGGAGATGTCCCAGTCGCCGCTTTTCCCGCCGCTCTTGGCCAGCACGCGGATATCGGTCAGCACTGCGTGCTTGTCCACGGCCTTGATCATGTCGTAAACGCTCAAGGCCGCCACCGATGCCGCCGTCAGTGCTTCCATTTCGACGCCGGTCACACCCCGGGTCTTGACGGTGGCCAGGATTCTAACCGAGTCAGTGCGCAGATCGAAGTCCACCGTGACCTTGGAAATCGGCAGTGGATGGCACAGCGGAATCAGCTCGGGCGTCTTCTTCGCCGCCATGATTCCTGCTACGCGCGCCACGGCGAGGGCATCGCCCTTGGGCAGTTCGCCGGCGCCAAGCAGGGCCAGTACCTCGGGAGTGCTGCGGACAGTGGCCGCGGCAGTTGCAACCCGGGTGGTGACGGCTTTTTCGGAGACGTCCACCATCTGGGCAGTACCGTCCTGCCTGAGGTGGGTCAGGCCGCCGCCGTGTTCTGTAGTCGCGGGAGTTTGCTTCACAGCATCCATACTTCCACCTCGTCCCCTTGTGCGAGTTCCGTGACGTCGCCGGGGATCTGCACAAGGGCGTTTGCCCGGGCCAAGGCATGGACCAGGTGCGAACCCGCGCCACCTTCCATCCGGACTGTTCCGTCCGCGGCCACGGTCCCACGACGGATCTGGTGCTTGCCGTCCGGCGAGCCCAGCGCTTCAGCAAGGCGCGCCCTCAGCACCGGCCTTGGCGCGGGCGTTCCCAATACCTGTGAAAGGGCCGGCCGGAGAAACATCTCAAACGAGACCAGGCAACTGACGGGATTTCCCGGAAAACCAAGGAAAGGAACACCCTCAAAGGCGCCCAGTCCCTGCGGCCCACCGGGCTGCATGGCCACCGGCAGGAAATCCACTGCTTGGTTCGCCATGGCTTGACGGACAACTTCGTAGGCGCCCTTACTCACTCCGCCGGTGGTAACGATGAGATCTACGCGACCATCCCCTGGCACCGTATGACGGCGGAGAACCTCGAGCAGCCTGGAAGGATCGTCACCGGAAATTCCGGTGCGGACTACATCCAGGCCGGCTTGTCGCATGGAGGCTTCGAGCAGTGTCCCGTTGGAATCGAAAATCCTGCCGGCCGTGAGTTCTTCCCCCGGTTCCACTACCTCATCGCCGGTTGTGACCAAGAGGACGCTCCAGGGTTCGCGGACTTCCACTGTTGTTAGTCCCAACGCCGCCAAAAGCCCCAACTGTGCGGGGCCCATCCTGGTACCGGCGGGCAGCGCCAGTGCGCCCTTCCCAATGTCGCTGCCACTGTCCCGCACATAGGTGCCGGGAGTGACGGGAGGCAGCCGGACTGTGGCATCCGCTGCGGCAGGGTCCGGGAAAGTGTTCGGCGTCGCCTTTTCAATGGGCACGACGGCGTCAGCCCCCTCCGGGATCATGGCCCCGGTCATGATCGGGGCGGCGCAGCCGGGCTTGAGTGCTGCCGGCGCAGCGCCGGCGGGGACTGGCTCCACTACCCTCAGCTCCGCGCCGCCGTCGGGAATTTCTGCTGAGCGGACGGCGAACCCGTCCATTTGGGAGTTGGCGAACGGGGGCAAGGAGAGTGGCGCGTGAACATCGACGGCGAGCGCCTTACCCAGCGCCTCCAGCAGTGGCAGGGTGATGTTCCCTTTGCCCGCAAGGACGCCGGTCAGCAGTTCCACTACTGCCTGGCGGTGGGCTGCAACAGATCTGGGCACGGACATCCTCCTGTGTGGACACGCTGGGTTCCGGGGAATTCTCCGGACGTACCCAGACTAGGGCCTCAGCCCACCTTGACGTTGATGGTGTGATAGCCCGTGGCGCCATCTGGGGCTACCGGCGCCTTGTCTTCGGTCTGGGGTGTACCCGTGGAATCGGTGGCCCGGACCTGAACCTCGTACTCGCCTGCAGTCAGGTCGATGCCCAGCTGCCACTGGTACCAGGTATCGGTGGAGATTGCGCCGGCCAGCGCAGCCTGCTGCCATGGTCCTCGATTGACGCGGAGCTCCACGCGGTTGATGCCCCGGTGCTGGGCCCACGCCACACCGCCGAATTGAACCGTGCCGGCTTGTACGTTTCGGCCACTTCGGGGGACATCGATGCGCGATTGCGTCTTGATGGGCCCACGATCGCTCCAGCCTCGGGGAGTCCAATACGCGGTGTCGTCGGCAAAGCGTGTGACTTTCAGTTCTGTGAGCCATTTGGTGGCCGAGACGAAGCCGTACAGTCCCGGCACGATCATCCGGACAGGGAATCCGTGCTCCAGGGGAAGAGGCTCACCGTTCATGCCTACGGCCAGGAGTGCATCACGCTCATCGGTGAGGGCCTCCAAGGGAGTGCTGGCCGTCCAGCCGTCATTACTGGTGGACAGGACCATGTCCGCCCCGGCTTTGGGCCCTGCCATCGCCAGGAGTTCCCTCACAGGCCACCCAAGCCAGAGGGCGTTGCCGATGAGGTCCCCACCTACATTGTTGGACACGCAGGCGATGGTGATATGGCGTTCAGTCATGGGCTTGGCGAGGAGGGCGGCGAAGTCGATTTCAATCTCGCGTTCCACCATGCCGGTGACTTTCAGTTTCCATGCAGGAGGGTCGATGGCCGGAACGGTCAATGCAGTGTCAATCCTGTAGAAATCGGCATTCGGGGTAACCAAAGGGCTGATGCCATCCACGGACAGGGACGCATTCGCCGGGATGGCTTGCAGCGGTGTGGCAGGTTCCGGGAGGGTCATGGAGCCCCGGAAACCGGACGCCACGGCTGTGGCCCTGGTGAGGACGGCGGTCACTGTTCCGGCCACCACGGCGGCAAGGGAGGTTCCAGCCAAGGCGTTCAGGAAGCTTCGCCGGGCCAATGGTGCTTCCCCCCGGCCGGGAGTTTCTTCCGAGGGAGCCCATATGGCAAGCCGACGCACGAGCGTTCGCAGGAGCATCATAGTGACGATCGCAGCGACAATGGGTGCAATTGCCGCTTGGGGGCCGGCCTGCGCGCGGGTCACGACGGCGGTCAGACCCGCCGCGCCTGCCAGTCCAGCGAGTGCCAGGCCCCAACCGCTGCGGCGGCGCTCCAGGATGCCGGCCAGCGCTGCCAGAATCCCTGCCACACCTACGATGCAAGCAACCAGCACGATCTTGTCCGCGGTACCGAATAGCTGCACCGCCAGGTCCTTGACCACCGGCGGCACGGCGTCGATCACCGCTCCACCAAGGGCCGTGACCGGAGAAACCAAGGGGCTCAGGAGGCCGGCCGTCAGTTCGCCTGCCGCGATCCCGGCGGCGCCGGCGGCCACCCCGGCGGCAGCAGCCCACGGCGCAGGCTTCCCCATGGGGCGTCGCTGCTTGGTGGTGCCGGGCGCGAGCGTACTCATGACGTGCCTCCAGGGCGGTTATCAGTTGAGACGGATTGATGGGGAGGCATCGCAGGGCTGGATGACTCCGATGGGGGTGCTCCAGCGGGGAGTGACAACGCAAAGCGGCAACCGCCGTCGACGTTGTCCACGGTGACCCATCCCCCATGGGCTTTGACGATGCCGGCCACCATGCTAAGTCCGATCCCGGCGCCGCTGTAGCTGCCTTGGAATGCTTCGCTGGTGCGGCGGGCGGGGTCTTTCTGCCAGCCGGTTTCAAACAAGTGTGGTAGGTCCTCGTCCGGAATGCCGCCGCATTGATCGTGTACTGCGATGACTGTGTTTCCGGCGTTCTGCCCAACGCTGTCCCCTCCAGCACTCTCCCGTCCAGCGCTTTCCCGTCCAACGCTGATGTGGACTTCACTGTCCGGCGTGCTGTAGATGATGGCGTTGAGGAGTATGTTCCGCACGGCCCGGGCGAGGCTTGGTCCGTCGGCTACGGCCATGCACTCACGGTCCCCGCCGCCGTCGAGCCTGATGCCACGTTTCGCTGCCAGGGGCGCGAGGTCCGAGAGTGCGTCGCTGACGAGGTCGTAGAGGTCCAGGGGTTCAGCGCGCAGGCGTAGGGTTCCTGCTTGGATCTTGGACAGTTCCGAGAGGTCGTTGACCATCGCCGTCATTTGTTCGGTCTGCCCGATGATCTTTCGGTAGTAGCCCTGCACATCTGATGCCATGCCGTCCTCAAGGGCTTCAGTCATGGCGCGCATGCTGGCCAAGGGTGTCCGGAGATCGTGGGATATCCACGACACCAGCTCGCGCCGGGCAGTCTCAATGGCCGCTTCCCGTTCCCGGGATTCGGCAAGTCTCCGGCTGCTGGCCTCGAGTTCCTGAGCCAGTTCCGCGAGCTCGGATGTCATGGCTGGAGCGCTTCCCCGCCCCTCCGCAACGGTGTGTTCCAGTGTTTCGCCACGCCCCAGGCGCCGGGCGGCGTCAACCAGCCGGGCCGCGTTCCGGGAGACTCCGGCACCGAGCATGAGGGAGAGCGCAACGGCAACAGCCGAGGCAGTTGCCAGGATGTACCACATGACTTCGAGGTCCCTTGCGGATATGAACATCGCATTGAAAGCGCTGACCATGCCAGCCACCAGCACAGCAACGGTGGCTACCACTACCAGGCAGATCTGGGCAAGTATTGAGGCGCGGCGAAGGAGCCGGAGAAGAACCCACGTGGCGGCCCCGATGAGGACCGCCCAGAACAGGACCCACGCGAGGATGGTCCACAGCTCACTGCCCTCCATCCTCACCCTCCTTAGGGTCCAGGCTGACGTGGCCGGCGTCCGATCCACTGCCGTGGTCCGATCGCCTGCCGTCGAAGCGGTAGCCGACGCCCCATACGGTCTTGAGCAGTTCGGGTTTGGTGGGGTTGGTTTCGATTTTCTCCCGAAGCCGCCGGACGTGGACCGTGACTGTGGACAGGTCGCCGAAATCCCAGCCCCACACGGCCTTGATAAGTTCTTCCCGGCTGAAGACCTGGTTGGGCCTTCGCATCATGAAAGCCAGGAGATCGAATTCCCGGACCGTGAGGGCCAGGGGAACACCACGATGCGTGACGGTCCGTGAGGCGGGATCGAGTTCGAGTCCTGCTGCTTCAATTGGCGGTTCCGGCGTGAATTCCTTGATGCTCCGGCGCAATACCGACTTCACGCGTAGGACCAGTTCCCGGGGTGAGAAGGGTTTGGTGACGTAGTCGTCCGCTCCCATCTCCAATCCGAGAATCCGGTCGTCTTCGCTGCCCAAGGCCGTGACCATGATGACGGGCACGCTCATGGTTTGGCGGAGCCGGCGGCACACTTCAACACCGTCCAGGCCCGGCAGCATGCGGTCCAGGATCACAAGATCGGGTTGGCGCGTGGCTGCCAAGCCAAGGGCGGTGAAGCCGTCCCCCGCCGTGTCCACTTGGAAGCCCGCCTTCAGCAAGTAGTCCCTGACGACGTCGGCAATGGTTTGTTCATCCTCTACCAAGAGGATGCGACGGTTTCCGGGCTCCGCTGATGATGCCGTATTGGTGGTCACGCTTTCAGCATAGGTTTGCTGACGGTACTCAGCACCTGATCCGGGCACCAAGGGCACAAGTGTATGGAATCCGTAAGAACTGTATGACTGTAATCGGTGTCACTGATTCAGCCATGGTGGCGTAGCCTGAATTTATGAGTGTTCAGCTGGGCATGCCGGTTCCCCCTTCGGGCGGAGCCGTGGGCAGCACGGAAAGCGGCGCGGCAATTCCGCCCGCACGTCCCGCGGGTACGCCCGCCGGGCTGTGGGACCGCTATGGTCGGCGCGCCACGGATATGCGCCTGTCCCTGACGGACAAGTGCAATCTTCGCTGCACCTACTGCATGCCGGCCGAGGGGCTCGAATGGCTCTCGAAACAAGCCGTGATGACCAAGGACGAAATCATCCGCATTGTGGGCGTCGGCGTCAACGCCCTGGGCGTACGGGAGCTCCGGCTTACCGGCGGCGAACCCTTGGTCCGCGCCGATTTGGTGGACATAATTGCCGGCATCCGGGACGACCACCCGGACCTCCCTATTTCCATGACCACCAATGGTGTGGGACTGGATAAGAAGGCAGCGGCGCTGAAGGCTGCGGGCCTGACCCGCATCAACGTCTCGCTCGACTCCCTGCACGAGGAGACCTTTACCAAGCTCACCCGACGCCCCTTCCTGGACCGCGTCCTGGCAGGCGTGGATGCCGCCTGG
Source organism: Paenarthrobacter sp. PPS72 (assembly GCF_048537125.1). Taxonomy (GTDB): domain Bacteria; phylum Actinomycetota; class Actinomycetes; order Actinomycetales; family Micrococcaceae; genus Arthrobacter; species Arthrobacter nitroguajacolicus_E. Next base: position 74,369 of record NZ_JBLYIE010000061.1, read on the forward strand.
GCAGCCGGTTTGGGCCCTGTGAAACTGAATGCTGTCCTGATGCGTGGGATTAACGACGCCGAATCGCCGGATCTGCTGGCCTGGGCGTTGGGCCGCGGCTACGAGCTCCGCTTCATCGAGCAAATGCCCTTGGATGCCGACCACGGATGGACCCGGCGCAACATGATCACCGCTGCCGAAATTCGTGAACTGCTCTCCCGCGACTTCGTGCTCGGCGCCGACCCCCGCGAGAGGGACGGCGCTCCGGCCGAACGCTTTGAAGTACGACGCCGGGATGCGGCAACGGGCGCTGCCACTGGTCCGGTCCTCGGTACAGTGGGTATCATCGCCTCGGTCACTGAGCCGTTCTGCTCTGACTGCCGCCGTACCCGCATTACCGCTGAAGGCAAGATCATGAGCTGCCTCTTCTCCCGCGAAGAATTCGATCTTCTGGGCCTCCTCCGTGAGGGCGCCACGGATGAGGAACTGGCATCGCGGTGGCAGGATGCCATGTGGGTCAAGCCCAAAGCACACGGCATGGACCACACCGGTCTCGGCGCCGCGGACTTCGTCCAGCCGGACCGCAGCATGAGCGCAATCGGAGGCTGAACCCTTGCTTGTCCGTTACTTCGCTGCCGCACGCGCGGCCGCCGGGGTCGAGGAAGAACTCCACGTCCTCCCGGAAGGCACCAGCCTTGAAGCGCTGCTGGAAGCTGCCCTCGCCGTCGAACGTCCGCTGCCTCCCGAAGGCACCCCACCACTCGCCAGGATCGTGGCCCGCAGCAGTTTCCTCCGCAATGAGGTGGCTGTCCGGGATCGTACGGCTCCCCTGGGAAGTGAGGACGTCATTGACGTCCTCCCCCCTTTCGCCGGGGGCTAGGACATAGACCGGGACAGAGCCGGTTCCGGTGTCCGGCATTTCCGCGTCAGCAGGCCCGCAGAAGACTCCGGGGGGTGTTGTGGAACTGGACTTCGAGAGCCTCGAAAAAGCCGAGGACATGCTGGGACGCCTGCACTAGTACTGGTCAGGCGTGCCTACAGGGTCATGCCTTCCGGAACACGCTCTTCAACAATGGGCTGAACTCGGCGGTTCCCTCCAGCCTCAAGTCAGCGGTGTGCACCAATACGTTGTCTTCAACGCGGAACGTATGCCTTGCTACGCCGTCGGACGTTCTCCGGTCCAGTGTCAGGGTTCCTCCATGCCAGGTTCCCCGGACGGGGCTGGCCGGCGGCCGGCCCATGCTGTCCACGTAGTACCAGAGTGTGTCGCCGTGGTCGCGGTCCACGGTGAACATGCCATGGCCTTCGAAATGCGTGCCGTCGGCTTCGCGGTGCCTGTAGCTCTGGACCACCGCATAGCCGCCCGCGGCCTTGGTAAACACCGCTTCGGCCTCAGCAGTCCTCGCCGTTCCCCAAGGGGACGCAGCGATCTCCGTGATGCCCCGCCAGTGACCGATGAAATCCCGCAGCATCTCCGCAGCATGGCCGCTTGAAGGCAGATCCATCAGGTCTCCAATGTAGTCAGGGCAGCATCATCGTGTGATCATGCTGCCCTGTTTACAGTGCGGGAGTCCAGAGATTCCGGACGTGAACCTAAAGGCCGAAGGTTTCGGATTCCTCGAACGGGCCAACAACGGTAATGGTTCGGGGCGCCGCTGCGAGTTCGCGGGCAAGTTCCTGAACGTCTTCCACCGTGACCGCCTTGATGCGGGCCAGGGTCTCGTCGATGTCCTGGAATTCTCCCGACACCAGTTCTGCCCGGCCAAGCCGCGACATCCGCGAGCCGGTGTCCTCAAGCGCAAGGACAATCCCGCCGCTGAGCTGTCCCACGGCCTTTCGAAGCTCTTCGTCGGTGATGCCTTCCTTGGCGAGCTTATCCAGCTCAAGGCCCAGGAGTTCCAACACCTGGCGAACCTTGGAAGGCGTGCAACCGGCGTACATGCCGAAGTATCCGGCGTCCGCGTACGCTGCAGTGAATGAGTAGGTGGAGTACACGAGGCCGCGCTTCTCACGGATTTCCTGGAACAGGCGGGAGGACATTCCGCCGCCCAGTACGGCGTTCAGCACGCTCATGACGAACCGGCGGTCATCCGTAGCAACGATCGTCGGGCACCCCATAATGATGTTGGCCTGCTCCACGGGACGCTTGACCACGTGCAGTCCTGAGGTGCCCGTGATAACCGCCCGGTCAGTACCCCTGCGGTTCACTGGCGCGGCCTCTGCGTCAAGCTGCCAGCCCGCCGCCTTCAGGGCATCGAGCACAAGTTGGCAGACGACGTCGTGATCCAGTCCGCCGGCAGCGGTGATGACCAGTTCTTCCGGGCGGTAGTAGCGCTGATAGTGCGCCCACACCGAGTCCCTTGCCACGGCCTTGATGGCGTCGGGCGTTCCCCCGATGGGGCGCGCCAAGGGGTGGTTGCCGAGCACAGCTGCTACGAACTTTTCGTGTGCGACGTCCGTGGGGTCATCGCTGTCCATGGCGATTTCCTCAAGGATGACGTCGCGTTCCTGCTCCAATTCGGCAGGATCGAGCACCGCGCCCGTGATCATGTCCGCAATGACATCAATCGCCATGGGAAGATCCGTGTCAAGGACCCGGGCGAAGTAGCAGGTGCTTTCCTTGGCCGTTGCCGCGTTGGATTCACCGCCCACCTCGTCAAACGCCGAGGCGATCTCCAGGGCTGTGCGCCGCTTGGTGCCCTTGAACAGCAGGTGCTCGAGGAAATGTGTGGAACCGTGCTGGCCGTCCGCTTCATCGCGTGAACCCACTGCCACCCAGAAGCCGATGGTGGCCGAACGCTGGCCGGGCATCGCCTCGGTCAGGACGCGCACGCCGCCCGGAAGGACGGAGCGCCGCACGACGGAACCGCCCTCGGCACCATGGATCAGTTCGCCACCGGGAAGGGTTTGCTCCAGTGGCAGGGGTACGACAGTCATCAAGGCCTTTCAAGGTTTTCGGGTTAAGGCCGGAAGGGCCGGTGGAGCTTTTTCAAGCCCACCGGCCCTGCCGGGTGTACTGCTTACAGACTACTCTGCGGACTCTTGAACGACCTCGGCCGGAGCGTCCTCGGAGGCTGCTCCTTCTTCCTCGGCAACAACCGGGGAGAGGGAAAGCTTTCCGCGGTCATCGATCTTGGTGATCTCAACCTGGACCTTCTGGCCCACGGAGACGACGTCATCAACGTTGTCTACGCGCTTGCCGTTGGCCAGCTTGCGGAGCTCGGAGATGTGCAGCAGGCCGTCCTTGCCCGGGGTCAGGGAAACGAAAGCACCGAAGGTGGTGGTCTTGACGACCGTACCCAGGTAGCGCTCGCCGATTTCCGGAACCTGCGGGTTGGCGATGGCGTTGATTGCGGAACGTGCTGCGTCTGCAGACGGACCGTTGGTGGCGCCGATGTAGACAGTGCCGTCATCTTCAATGGAGATGTCCGCGCCCGTGTCTTCCTGGATCTGGTTGATCATCTTGCCCTTGGGGCCAATGACCTCGCCGATCTTGTCCACAGGGATCTTAACGGCGATAACGCGCGGTGCGAACTCGGAGAGCTCGTCCGGGGTGTCGATCGCTGCGTTGATGACCTCGAGGATGTGCAGGCGGGCTTCACGGGCCTGCTTCAGTGCTGCTGCCAGCACGGAAGCGGGGATGCCGTCGAGCTTGGTGTCCAGCTGGATGGCCGTGACGAACTCGGACGTACCGGCAACCTTGAAGTCCATGTCACCGAATGCGTCTTCGGCACCGAGGATGTCGGTGAGGGCTGCGTAGCGGGTCTGGCCGTCAACCTGGTCGGACACCAGGCCCATGGCGATACCTGCAACAGCTGCCTTCAGCGGAACACCGGCATTAAGCATGGAGAGGGTGGAGGCACAGACCGAACCCATGGACGTCGAACCGTTGGAACCGAGTGCCTCGGATACCTGGCGGATGGCGTACGGGAACTCTTCACGGGTGGGCAGAACCGGTACCAAGGCGCGCTCAGCGAGGGCGCCGTGGCCGATTTCGCGGCGCTTCGGGGAACCGACGCGGCCGGTTTCACCGGTGGAGTACGGCGGGAAGTTGTAGTTGTGCATGTAGCGCTTGCGCGTTACCGGCGACAACGAATCGATCTGCTGCTCCATCTTGAGCATGTTCAGCGTGGTGACACCCATGATCTGGGTTTCGCCGCGCTCGAAGATTGCGGAACCGTGAACGCGGGGCAGAACCTCTACCTCGGCGGTCAGCTGGCGGATGTCCGTCAGGCCACGTCCGTCGATGCGGACCTGGTCCTTGAGGATACGCTGGCGCACAACGTGCTTGGTGACCGAGCGGAAAGCAGCGGACAGCTCCTTTTCGCGACCCTCGAACTGGCCGGCAAGGGCGCCAAGGACCTCGTCCTTGAGCTCGTCTGAGGCGTTGTCGCGGTCCTGCTTGTCAGCAATCTGGAAGACAGCGGCCAGCTTGTCAGCGGCAGCGGCTTCAACAGCGGCGTAGACGTCGTCCTGGTAGTCCAGGAATACCGGGAACTCAACCGTGGGCTTGGCAGCGCGGGCTGCCAGGTCTGCCTGTGCTTCACAGAGTGCCTTGATGAACGGCTTGGCAGCCTCGAGGCCCTCGGAAACAACCTCTTCGGTGGGAGCGGTTGCACCCTGTTCCTTGATGAGGTTCCAGGAGTTGTCCGTGGCTTCGGCTTCAACCATCATGATGGCGACGTCGTCACCGGCGATGCGGCCGGCAACAACCATGTTGAACACGGCGTTCTCAAGCTGGGAGTGCTTCGGGAAAGCAACCCACTGCGAACCCTGTTCGTCGGCGATGAGGGCAACGCGGACGCCACCGATCGGGCCGGAGAACGGGAGGCCGGACAGCTGGGTGGACATCGAGGAAGCGTTGATGGCGACGACGTCGTAGAGCTCATCAGGGTTGATGGCCAGAACGGTGACCACGATCTGGACCTCGTTGCGCAGGCCCTTGACGAAGGCCGGGCGCAGCGGGCGGTCCATCAGGCGGCAAGCCAGGATGGCTTCCGTGGAGGGACGGCCTTCGCGGCGGAAGAACGAACCCGGGATACGGCCGGCAGCGTACATACGCTCTTCGACATCGACCGTCAGCGGGAAGAAGTCGAAACCTTCGCGCGGCTGCTTGCCTGCGGTGGTTGCCGAGAGCAGTGCGGTGTCTTCGTCGATGTAGACCATGGACGCGCCGGCTGCCTGCTTGGCAAGGCGGCCGGTTTCGAAGCGAATGACGCGCTTGCCGAAACGACCGTTGTCGATAATGGCTTCGGAGAACTGGATTTCGGGACCCTCCATAGAGAGTCACCTCCGTTTCTGTTAGCGGAAGTCCGCCGCATCAACCCAGGCCTCTTCTTTTTTCCTGGCCTGTACGACACCCGGTCATCGATCGAGATCCACGGGCGGCATCGTCACAGATGGTTTCCCGGGAATCACTACCGAGGACCGCGAATGCGCGATGCGGTTGATTCCTGTTTTTAGTTGTTGGTGAAGAAGGCGGCCCGCTCCCGCAAGGAGCGGGCCGCCCCTAAAGGCAGACTAGCGGCGCAGGCCGAGACGCTCGATGAGCGCACGGTAGCGGGCGATGTCAGTGTTCTTCAGGTAGGAAAGCATGCGCTTGCGACGACCAACCATGGCCAGCAGACCGCGCTGGGTGTGGAAGTCGTGCTTGTGCTCCTTCATGTGCTCAGTCAGATCCTTGATCCGCTGGGTCAGGACTGCAACCTGGACCTCGGGCGAACCGGTGTCGCCTTCAGAGGTTGCGTATTCCTTGATGATGGACTGCTTTACAGCGGCGTCAAGTGCCACGTGAACTCCTAGAGTTGTGCCGTGCCTCCCGGTGCAGCGCCTCGCTGACGGGTTGCCCTTGGTACGTTGCCGTACACAAAAACAGGTCCAGCCGCCACGGACTGCAGCCGGATCCACTTATCAGTTTACCGGCACGTCAGCAGTGTTGTCGAAATGCCCCTAGTGCCGGGTCAACAGCTCGTGCGCCTGGGCTACGTCCAGGCACATTTGTTCGACCAGCGCTTCCGGTCCCCGGTAAGCCACCATGCCCCGCAGCCGTTGCGTAAATTCGACGGCGACGATCTGCCCGTAGAGGTCGAAATCTTCCACGTTCTCTTCGGGACGGTCGATCACGTGGGCCTCAACCTGTCGGCTGACGCCATCGAACGTGGGGTTGGAACCAACGGAGATGGCGGCGGGCCATCGCGTGCCGGCCTGGTCGATCAGCCACCCGGCGTAGATGCCGTCAGCCGGGACATAACCGGTGGAGTCGTGGGAAAGGTTTGCCGTGGGGAATCCGAGATCCCGCCCACGGGCAGCCCCATGCACCACTTCCCCGCGCATGCGGTGGGGCCGGCCCAGCACTGCGGCAGCGGTGACAACGTCTCCTTCGGACAAAGCCTCCCTCACCCAGGTGGAGGAACAGCGGCGGTCGGCATCGCCGTCGTCGTGGACCGGGAAGCCTCCCGCGCCGTATTCGTTGACGACCTGCACACCAAACCCGAGTTGATCACCCAGTTCCTGCATGGTCACGACATCGCCTGCATTGCCTGCACCGAAACGGAGATCGTGCCCTACAACGAGGTGTGCGGCATGAAGCCCTTCAAGAAGGACCTCGCGGACAAACTCCAACGGCGTCATCGCAGCGAGGTCCAGGGTGTACTTCATCACCAGTACGGCATCCACACCGGTATCGCCGAGGGCCTCCAGTTTGTCCTGAAGCCCCATGATGAGTTCCGGGGCGGAGTCCGGCCTGTGCACCTGGGCGGGGTGGGGATCGAACGTCACGGCAACCGACGGTATGTTGTGACGCCTGGCCGCGCCCGTCAACTGCGACAGGACATGCTGGTGGCCACGATGGACGCCGTCAAAGTTCCCGATGGTAACGACAGTAGGTCCGAAGTCCTTGGGGACTTCGGTGGGATCGTTCCAGATGTGGACCATCAACCTCGCCTTTTACTGCAGATGTTCGTTGTGTCCGACAACCTCCCGGCGCCGGAACATTCTAAGGTTACCCGCTGGGGTGTTTGGCTCAGGACGGTCGGCGCTTGTTGAGCCACAGAAGGCCCAGGATCGGCAGGACCAGCGGGACGAAGCCATAACCGCGGCCAAAAAGGGACCACACGGTGTCGTGCGGGAAAGCAACGGGATCGAAGAGGCTGATCGCTCCTACCACCAGCACCCCCACCAGTTCAGTGAGCACGGCGGCAACGGAAACCTTGAACCAGGTACGGCCCGGCTTCGCGAGCGAAATGGTGGCCACTATGTAAACGACGGCGGCGAACGCCGACAGTATGTGCGCCAAGGGGGCTTCCGCGAACTTGGTGGCGATCTGGTAGCCGGCACGTGCCGTTGCCGACAACGCGAACACGGCATAAACCGCAATCAACAAGCGCCCGGGCCCCGTGTTCCGGGTGTCCTTCTGCTGCGGTTGCCGGTTCGCCGGGTTGGTCTCGGTTCCAGTCACTTTGTGTTCTTCCTTCATGGTCAGTACCAGATCTGGTTCATGCGGGCCGCCATCACCAGCACGGTAACGCCCACGGCCGCAAGGACGAAGTTGCTCCAGCGGGTCCGTTCAAGGATGGCCCAATAGACCGCGCCCAGAGGAATCATCAGGGCAACGATGAGGTAGCCCCAAAACTCCCAGGGTTCACCGGCCATCTGCTCTCCCATGGCTACCCGGACGATCGAACCCACCAGATACACCACGAGTACAAGCTCAACTGCAAGAACGGAGAAGATGGTGGGGTCGTTCGGGGCTTTCTTCATCAAGCCGGCCACGATGCACATGACCGTGGACACCAGTCCGACGATGAGGATGGCGTAAAAGTATCCGTCCATGCTTATTTTGCCTGCCCGGTTCCAGTTCCCGGCGCAAAAACCAGCACGGGTTTCGCGAAGCTGCCGGCATCTGCCAACAATGCCACCAGTTCGCCCGACGGCGCGAAGGCGGCGGCAGGCTTTTCGGCCGTGGCCGCCTCGGGCGTTCCCGCTGCCGGCCCGGCAGTGATACGGCGGCCGAAGGAGATCTCCGTGGTTTCTTCTTCGCTCAGCTCCCGATTGGGCATCAGTGCACGTGCTGCCAAGGACATCTCCAGAACCTCGAGCTCTTCTGCCAGATCCTCCAGCGTGCGGGCTTGGTCAAGGGAGTAGGGGCCAACCTGGGTCCTGCGCAACGCTGTGAGGTGCCCGCCGACGCCCAAGGCGTTGCCCAGGTCCCGGGCCAACGCCCTGATGTACGTGCCGGAAGAACATTCAACGGTGACATCGACGTCGACTACCCTGCCGCCGTCGATCCTGGTGATGGAGTGGATGTCGAAGCGGTGGATGGTGACCGGACGGGCAGCAAGCTTGACCTCTTCGCCCGAGCGGACGCGGGCGTAGGAGCGTTCGCCGTTGACTTTGATGGCGCTAACGCTGCTGGGAACCTGCTGGATGGGTCCGGTGAGCGCGGCAACACCGGCAGCGACGGCGTCGTCGGTAATCTCCGCCGCGTTGCGGGCTTCCGTAACCTCACCCTCGGCGTCATCGGTGATGGTGGTTTCGCCCAGCCTGATGGTGGCGGTGTAGGTCTTGGACGTTCCCACGATGTAGGTCAGCAGGCGCGTGGCCTTGTTGATACCCAGCACCAAGACCCCGGTTGCCATGGGATCAAGGGTGCCCGCGTGGCCCACTTTCCGGGTGCCGGCCAGCCGCCGCATCCGGCCAACCACATCATGGCTGGTCCATCCCTGCGGTTTGTCAACGATTACCAGTCCGGAAAGCACGCTTACCAGTATATGGGTGGCTAGGATGGCTCCCATGCCTGAGCTTGCCGCCCACGTCCGAGACGTCCCCGTGAACCAGATCCGCGAGATCACCGAAGCTGCTTGGTCCACCCCCGGAGCAATCGTCCTGAGCATCGGCGAACCGGGCTTCGCCCTACCCCGTCACGTCCTCGACGCCGGCATTGAGTGCCTGGACCGTGATGAGACCAACTACACACCCAACGCCGGGATTCCGGCCCTCCGTGAAGCCTTTGCCACGCGCTTCCGGGAGCAGCAAAGCGTCAATATCGGCGCGGAACGCGTCTACGTTGTGGACGGCGCCCAGCAGGGGTTGCATTTTGCCATGAGCCTCCTCCTCTCCCCCGGCGACGAGATTCTGATCCCGAACCCCGGCTACCCCACCTTCGCCATGACCAGCAGGCTGCTGCACGCCGTGCCTGTTCAGTATCCGCTCTACCCGCAGAACGACTTCCAGCCCCGCATTGAGGACATCGAGGCCCTCATCACGCCCAGGACCAGGGTGCTGATGATGAACTCGCCGTCCAATCCCCTGGGAGCCGTGTTCAGCGAGGAAACCACCCGCCAACTGCTGGAACTGGCCGTCCACCACGACCTCTGGATCATCTCGGACGAGTGCTACGAAGCCTTTACCTTCGATGTCCCCCATGTCAGTCCTGCCCGTTTCGACAGCGATGTCCCCGGCGAAGCCCGGGTCTTCACATCCTTGACGCTGTCCAAAACCTACGGGTTGACGGGTCTGCGCATCGGGGCGTTGATCTGCCCGCCAGGCCTGGAGCGGAAGATGAACAACGTGATGGAGTCCATCGTGTCCTGCGTCGCTTCTCCTTCGCAGTACGCCGCCGTGGCTGCCCTGACGGGACCACAGGATTATGTTTCCCAGGCGCGCGACCATTACCGGAGTAATCGGGATGCAGCTTCAGCTGTGCTGGCAAAGAAGGGAATTCCGTTCCTGGGCGCCCAAGGGGCGTTCTACCTTTGGGCTGACGTCTCGCACGTGAGCGGCGGGGACGTGAGGGCGTGGGTGCGGGCCTTCCTGGCTGACTCTGGTGTGTCTTTCGCTCCGGGTACGGCATTCGGTTCGATCGGCGAGGGATGGATCAGGATCGCCCTCTGCGGCGAACAACAAAACCTGCTCGACGGCGTCAACCGCCTCCCGGCCAAGGTTTAGTCTTGGCGGACCCTCAGTAGGCTGTGCGGCGTGCGTGGTTCCGCCAAGCGTCGAAGGGTTCATCGGAACCGGCCAACCCGGCATGCTCCACGGGCAGCAGTTCCGGCCGGGCGCCCGCGAAATACTCATAGAAAACAGCGTCGTCAAAGCCTGCCCTTGCAGCGCCATGCCTGTCTGCAGCGAAATAGACGTGACCTATCCGGGCCCAGAGCGTGGCGGATAGGCACAGCGGGCAAGGCTCGCAGCTGGCATAGAGGACCGAACCTGTGAGGTCGAACCTCTTCATTGCCGCGGCGGCCCGACGAATCGCCACTACTTCCGCGTGTGCCGTGGGGTCGTGGTCCCGAGTGACCCGGTTGACTCCCTCGTGGACAGTTCCGTCCGGGGTGACCACGACGGCGCCGAAAGGGCCGCCGCCGTCGGAAACGTTCTGCACGGCCAGCTTGATGGCCAGGTTCAGGTATTCATCACGTTGCTGAGCACTGTGCACCGACATGCTCCCGATCATAGCGAGTTTGAATGCAGCAAATGCCCCTAAGAAGGCTCATTAGGGGCATTTGCTGTAGAAAACTAGCGGTGGGCGTCTTCGTCGAGTTCGTTGTCTCCGGAGAGGTCAGTGTCCTCTTCGTCGAAATCGTCCTCTTCGATGTCCTCCGGGGAATCGCCCTTGTAGGGGTCTGCCTCGCCGGCGTGCTTGGCGCGGGCAGCCAAAGCGGCTACCTCTGCGTCGCGACGCTTGGCTTCACGGAGCAACTCCTCAAGGTTGGAGGCATTGACCGGAATCTGGTCAGCCACGAACTCGAGGGTGGGAGTGAGGCGAACTGTGATGTTGCGGCCGACTTCCTGCCGCAGGACACCCTTGGCCTTCTCCAGCGCCCTGGCGGCATCGGCCTGTGCTACGTCGTCACCAAAGACGGTGTAGTAGATGGTGGCGTGCTGAAGGTCGTTGGTGACGCGGGCGTCCGTGACCGTGATGGACTCGACGCGCGGATCCTTGACCCGTCGCCCGAGGGCCTCAGCGACGACCACCTTTATCCGCTGTGCCAGCTTGGCAGCGCGTGCGGGATCAGCCATGACTTCCTCCTGGAAAGTAGAAAAAGGGACGGAACGGGTCCGCCGGGGCTACCCGACGGACCCGTTCCAAACGGAACCTAGCTGCGCGGCTTTTCGCGCATTTCGAAGGTCTCGATGATGTCGCCTTCAGTGATGTCATTGAAGGAGCCAAGACCGATACCACACTCGAAGTCGGTACGGACTTCGGTGGCGTCATCCTTGAAGCGCTTGAGCGTCTCAACGGTGAGGTTGTCACCGATGACCTTGCCGTCGCGGCTGACACGTGCCTTGGTGTTACGGCGGATGATGCCCGTGCGGACGATCGAGCCGGCGATGTTTCCGAACTTGGAAGAACGGAAGACTTCGCGAACCTCGGCGGTACCGAGCTGGACTTCTTCGTATTCCGGCTTGAGCATGCCCTTGAGAGCCATCTCGATGTCATCGATTGCTGCGTAGATGACCGAGTAGAAGCGCATATCCACGCCTTCGCGGTCAGCCAGTTCAGCAACGCGCTCGGCCGGCTTGACGTTGAAGCCAATGATGATGGCGTTGTCCACCGTGGCGAGGTTGACGTCGTTCTGCGTGATGGCACCAACACCGCGGTGGATGACACGGAGCTGAACGTCGTCGTCTCCGACGTCGATCTTGAGCAAGGCGTCTTCGAGGGCTTCCACGGCACCGGACACGTCACCCTTGAGGATGAGGTTGAGGGTGTCGATCTTGCCTTCGGCAACGGCCTGGTCGAAGTCTTCCAGGCTGATGCGCTTGCGACGCTTGGCCAGTGCGGCGTTGCGGTCGGCAGCTTCACGCTTCTCAGCGATCTGGCGGGCCGTACGCTCGTCAGGGGTCACCAGGAAGGTGTCACCTGCACGCGGCACGTTGGAAAGGCCAAGGACCTGGACCGGACGGGACGGCAGTGCGACATCGAGTGCCTCACCGTTCTCGTCGAACATGGCGCGGACGCGGCCGTGAGCCGTACCGGCCACAATCGTGTCGCCCACTGCCAGCGTTCCGGACTGAACCAGGACGGTTGCAACAGCACCGCGGCCCTTGTCCAGGTTCGCTTCGATGGCAATGCCTCGAGCGTCCTTGTCCGGGTTGGCGCGCAGATCCAGTGCGGCATCCGCGGTCAGCAGGACGGCGTCGATCAGTTCGTCGATGTTGAGGTTCTGGCGTGCAGAGACCTCAACGAACATGGTGTCGCCACCATATTCTTCCGGAACCAGACCGTACTCGGTCAGCTGGCCCTTGACCTTGTCAGGGTTGGCGCCTTCCTTGTCGATCTTGTTCACTGCGACGACGATCGGCACGTTGGCTGCCTGAGCGTGGTTGAGCGCTTCCACCGTCTGCGGCATGACGCCGTCGTCGGCTGCGACAACCAGGATCGCGATATCGGTGACCTTGGCACCACGTGCACGCATGGCCGTGAAGGCCTCGTGACCGGGGGTGTCAATGAAGGTGATATCGCGGGCCGTGCCCTCGTGGACGTGGCTGATCTGGTAAGCACCAATGTGCTGGGTGATGCCACCGTGCTCGCCGGCCACAACGTTCGAGTTGCGGATGGCATCCAAAAGACGGGTCTTACCGTGGTCAACGTGACCCATAACGGTGACAACCGGTGCGCGGGCCTCGAGAACGTCGTCGCCTTCGGCGTCGAGTTCATCCTGGATGTTGATGTCGAACTGGTCCAGCAGCTCGCGCTCTTCATCCTCGGGGGAAACAACCTGGAGCTTGTAACCGAGTTCGGCGCCAAGCAGGCCAAAGGTGTCTTCGTCCAGGGACTGCGTAGCCGTTGCCATTTCACCGAGGTGGAACAGCACGGTCACCAGCGATGCGGGGTTCGCATCAATCTTCTCGGCAAAGTCCGTGATGGACGAGCCACGACGCAGGCGGATGATGGTCTCGCCGTCACCGCGGGGTACTGATACGCCGCCCAGCGACGGAGCACTCATCTGCTCCAGTTCCTGGCGCTTTGCACGCTTCGACTTGCGCTGCTTGCCACGACCGGCGCCGCCCTTGCCGAAGGCACCCTGGGTGCCACCGCGACCGCGGCCACCCTTGCCGAAGCCACCGCCGGCGGGAGCTCCGCCACCGGTACCTGCACCAGGTGCACCACCGGGACGACCGGGTCCGCCACCGGGACGGCCTGCGCCACCCGGACGGCCTGCGCCACCGGGAGCCGGACGCTCAGTGCGGTTGGGCATCATGCCTGGAGTAGGACGGTTTCCAGCACCGGGACCGCCGGCGGGACGCGGTGCGCCCGGACGAGGTGCACCGGGACGCGGTGCGCCCGGACGGGGACCACCGGTACCTGCTGCGGGACGGGGTCCGCCTGCTCCGGCCGCGGGACGCGGACCACCGGGGCGTTCGCCGTCATTGCGGCGTTCGCCTCGGGGCATGCCCTGGGACGGTGCAAACGGGTTGTTACCCGGACGGGGCGGACGATCTCCATCGCCACCACGGCCGCGGGGCATGCCCTGGGACGTAGCAAACGGGTTGTTACCCGGACGGGGACCGCCGGGACGCGGAGCCTGACCACCTTGACGCGCCGGAGCCGGAGTCTCTGCCTTGGGAGCAGGACGGGCACCGGGCTTGGCCGAGACCGGGGTGGACGCAGCAGGAGCTGCGGGGGCTGCCGGGGCAGCCGGTGAAGCGGCGGCGGGGGCCGCCGGAGCAGCGGCGGCCGGAGCTGCCGGAGCGGGAGCTGCAGGCGCCGGGGCCGGGGCCTTCGGCGCTGCAGGACCCGGCGCCGGAGCTGCCGGACGGGATGCTGCGGGTGCTTTAGGGGCTGCAGCGGGAGCGGCGGCCTTGGCAGCGCCGGCACCCGGGTAGGCGTCGCGAAGCTTCTTCACGACGGGGGCCTCAATGGTTGAAGAGGCTGAGCGAACGAATTCGCCCAATTCCTGCAGTTTGGTTACTGCATCTTTGGAAGTAATACCGAGCTCTTTGGCGAGCTCATGTACGCGGACCTTGGCCACATTTCTCCTGTCTCGGTCCGCACCGAGCCAGGCACGAACCGTCTACTTCTTACTGCGGGCCTTCGCCGCTTGCGCGATTGAAAGGCCCATTGCAGAGCGCAACAAAGTTGTCATCGTTACGCACTCATCGCTGGGAACTCATCGGGTTTCCATCAGTTTTCTGACCCGCTTTCAGGTTTGGACGGTTTTCCTGCGGCGGCCTGGGCCTCCACAAGTGGCGTACCGGGCATCAGGAATCGTTCTACGGCGCCTGCATCGGATGCACCCGCAAGGGCCCTTCCAAAAGCTCGCCGCTTGATCGCCAATGCCAAGCACTTTTCGCTGGGGTGCAGCCACGCGCCCCTGCCGGCCATCCGACGTCGAACATCGACCAGGACAGCGGACGAACCGCCGCCTTGGGCGACCAGCCGGATAAGCTCGGACCGGGAGCCTTGCTTCCGGCATCCGATGCACGTGCGAACAGGCCCATGGCCATGTTCAAGCAGTTCAGCCACGACGTGTCCAACCTGCCTTACGCTACTGGCACCCGACGGGCCCCTGTCCTGCGGATGCAGCTGAGGCACGCCAAAGCGCGCGGATACCGGACGTAAGCCCGGTTCCATCTAGTCTAGCCCCCCGGCCCCGGTCTCCCGAAACCAAGTACGCCGCCAGCGCGGCGCGGAACCGGCGGCGCGAGCCGCCGGTTGAACCGCTAGTCCGTCTTGGCCGGAGCAGCGTCCGAGACGATATCGATACGCCAGCCGGTCAGCTTGGCAGCGAGCCGTGCGTTCTGGCCTTCCTTGCCGATCGCGAGCGAAAGCTGGTAATCAGGCACAACCACGCGGGCCGAACGGGTGGATTCGTCGGTGATAGTGACGGAATTCACTCGCGAGGGCGACAACGAATTGGCGATAAAGGTCGCGGGGTCATCGCTGAAGTCGACGATGTCGATCTTTTCGTCGTTGAGTTCAGTCATGACTGCCCGGACACGGGAACCCATTTCACCGATGCAGGCACCCTTGGCATTGACGCCGGGAGTATTTGCCTTGACGGCGATCTTGGTACGGTGACCGGCTTCGCGTGCCAGCGCAACGATCTCCACGGAGTGGTCCGCGATTTCCGGGACTTCCATTTCGAACAGCTTCCGGACCAAGCCGGGGTGCGAGCGGGACAACGTGATGGACGGTCCCTTCGCGCCGCGGTGTACATCCACCACGAAGGCGCGCAAACGGCTTCCATGGAGGTACTTTTCGCCCGGAACCTGCTCGGGCGGCGGCAGCAATGCCTCCACGGATCCAAGGTTGACCTGGATCATGTGGGGGTTGTTGCCCTGCTGGATCATGCCGGCCACGAGCTCGCCTTCACGGCCCTTGAACTCGCCCAGCACGTTGTCATCTTCCACGTCGCGAAGGCGCTGCAGAATGATCTGGCGGGCCGTGCTGGCAGCGATGCGGCCGAAACCGGCCGGGGTGTCCTCGAACTCCCCGATGGGCTCGCCGTCGTCGTCAATTTCAGTGGCCCAGATGGTCACGTGACCGCTCTTGCGGTCCAGTTCAGCACGGGCCTTCTCAAAGGCACCGGGCGTCTTGTGGTACGCCACCAGCAGCGCTTGCTCGATGGTGGGAATCAGGAGATCCAGCGGGATTTCACGCTCACGCTCCAGGAGTCTCAGTGCGCTCATGTCAATATCCATTAGGCCTCCTCGGAAGGTCCGTTGTGCTCGTCTTCCAGCGCAGCCTCGTGGAGGTGGCTGAATTCAATCTCGACTTTTCCTTGGCGGATCCTGTCGAAAGGAATAGTGATGGGTTCGCCCTGCTTGGGCTTCATGCCCTTTTTGACCTCGTGTTCCGGGATGAGCGTCACGGCGTCGTCCCCCACAGAGGCGATGCGCCCCAAGAGGTTGTCCCCTTGGATGACGTTGACCCTGACCATGCGTCCGCGGGCCCGGTGCCAGTGACGCGGTTCAGTAAGGGGTCGGCCGACTCCAGGGGAAGAAACCTCGAGATCGTACGGACGGCCGTCGTCATGGGGATCGTTGTCCAAAATGTCGGACAGTCCGCGCGAGACCTCCGCGATGGCGTCAAGGCTGACGCCCCCGGTCTCTTCCTGCGGAAGGTCCACGACGACGTGGACCGTGCGGTGTGAACCGGCAACGTGGATGGAAACATCCTCGAGGTACAGCCTGCTGGCAAGGACAGCCGGTTCGAGCAGCGCCTTGAGCCTGCTCTCTTCCGGGTTGTGGATGGTGGCCGTTGAGTTCGATTCAGAACGGTCTGTTGAAGTCGTGGCTTCCGAGTCACTCACGTTGCCCGCCGCCTCCCGATAGATGTTGTTGTGACTACTAGCCTAACGATTTTCCGGGGAACATGGTGCACGGAGTTCCCCGTCCACGTGACACCATGGTCTGTTGTGAACGGGCAGACAAGCGAAAAACGACGAAGACAACCCTGGGGCCGGGTTCTACTGGTTGCCGTGGTGGCGCTGCTTGTCGCCGGCACCGGAATGGTGCTTATTCCCCGTGATTCCGCCTCTCCCCCGGACGTCCCCTACTCCGAGACCGCCCGCCTTGCAGCCATGGAGGACGCTCTGTTGCTACGGGAAGCAGCCGCCTGGTTAGCGGACACAGCGGCTCCTGACGCCGGAAAGCCGGCGCTCGGCAACGCTGTGACTTTGCTGACAACCCACGCGCAGGCCCTGCTTATCCCTGATGGCGCAGCATCCAATGCCACCGCGTCCGGCGGGCCGGCAGCGGCAGTTCAGGCCAATGCAACTACATCAATCAGCGCAACCACGCCAACCAGCCGCGCCTCGTTCTTGACCGGGCTGGCCGGCAGCGGCCGCGAACGCCTGGACGACGCCCGCAAGGCCGACGGCGGGATCGCCCGCCTGCTTGCCGCCGTCGGATCAGCCCAGCTGCTGCAGGCTGAAAGGCTGGCCACGGAATGGCAATTGCCTCTGCCACCGCAGGCAACTGCGTCGAACACCAAAGCTCCTGAGGCGACACCGTTGGCGGCCTCTTGCCCATCAGCCAGCCCCACCCCGCAGCCGACGTCAGCGACAACCGACACCGCCCTGGCGGCAATGGTTCGCTCGCAGCACGAAGCAATCTACGTTTACCAGGTGGCGCTCAAACGCCTGGACAACTCCACTTCGGCGGCCGCTGCCAAGTATTTACAAGAGCACGAGGCACTCCTCGAGCAGGCAGAATCACTCACCAGCGCCAACTGCGCAGATGTGCCTCCCAGCGAGGCCGGCTACGGGTTGCCTGAAGAGTTCTCCCAAGGCCCGGCTACTTTCCTGGGTTCCGTGGAACTTGCCTCCCTGCCCCGATTCGGTGACCTTGTCGCCTTGTCTACCGAGGAGACCCGGGCCTGGGCCGTTGAAGGCCTCCTGGCCGCTGCCCGCAGAAGCACGGCCTGGGGTGCGCCGCTGCCTGCACTGCCGGGATTGATGCTCGACGCCGACGAGCTGCCATCGCTGCCGATGCCCACTTCCAACGGCGGATAACAGCTGATAACGGCTGATAACGGCGGTTTACCGGGGGATAGGCCAGCCTAGCCATGCTGGTCAGCGCGGACCGGCAGTGCTTGGCTTGATGCATGGCTTCGACGGAAACTGCCACCACGCATGAGAACGAACCCCACAGGGATGATCTGGCCCACCGGTTGAACTGGTTGCGGGCCGGAGTCCTGGGCGCCAATGATGGCATCGTGTCCGTCGCCGCGATCGTGGTGGGCGTAGCAGGCGCCACCACCAGCACGGGCAGTATCCTTGCTGCCGGCACCGCGGGACTGGTAGGTGGCGCCATCTCCATGGCTTTGGGTGAATACGTCTCCGTCAGTAGCCAAAGCGACACCCAGAAAGCGCTGATAGAGAAGGAAAAGCGTGAACTGGCGGAGCAGCCGGAGGACGAACTCAACGAGTTGGCCGCGATCTACGAGTCCAAAGGACTCAGCGCCAAGACAGCCCGGGCAGTCGCCGAGGAACTGACCGAACATGACGCGTTGGCCGCCCACCTCTCGGCCGAGCTCAACATCCAGGAAGATGACATCGTCAGCCCTTGGAACGCCGCCCTGGCTTCCGCTGTGGCATTCACCTTGGGAGCAGCACTTCCCATGTTGGCCATTCTGCTGCCTCCCCCGGAGTTGCGAGTGCCTTTGACGTTCGTTGCTGTCCTGCTGGCCTTGGCAATCACCGGTGCGGTTGGTGCATGGATCGGCGGTGCTTCCCGCTTCCCCGCCGCTGTCCGGGTGGTGTTCGGCGGCGCTTTGGCGCTGGCCGCAACATTCTCGATAGGAACCCTCTTGGGGGCGAGCGGCGTTTTCTAAGGGGCTCGCGTTGACACGGAGTTAGGCTGTTGGCGTGACCCTTCACGCGATGATTCCCATTCCGGGCGACCTCCACGCCCGGTACAACCGCGACTCCGCGGGCAGGGATTGGCTGGCCAGCCTCCCAGGGCTTATCTCCGTGGCTCTGGACCGCTGGCAGCTCTCGGTGGACCTTGCGCCAGGCGCTGAGCCTTGGAACGGTCATGGAGCCTTGGTGGTTCCTGTTCTTCGGAATGGCACACCCGCAGCCCTGAAGATCGCCTTCCCCCATGAAGAAGCACTGGTGGAGCGCCACGCCCTGGCACTGTGGGACGGCCGCGGTGCGGTCCGTCTCCTGGCCTCCGACGACGCACGTTGCTCCATGCTCCTGGAACGTCTGGATGCCTCGCGTTGGCTACAGGACACCCCCTTGGACGAAGCCAGGGACGTGTGGGGCGCCCTCATGCGCGAGCTCTCGATCCAGCCCGATGACCGACTTGAGTGGCGGGCTTTGGACCACGTTGCTGCAACCGCCGAGCGGTGGAGCGATGAACTCCCTGCCGAGTGGGAGCGCCTGGAACGCCCCTTCCCCAGGTGGCTGCTTGAGGCCGCATTGGAGGTGTGCCAGACCCGCGGAGCCGTGGGACGCCGGTCAGGTACGGATGTCTTGGTGCATACGGACCTTCACTTCATGAATATCCTTGCCACCCTACCGGACACTTCGCTCCGAGGAGATTATCTGGCCATAGATCCTCAGCCACAGATCGGCGAGGCCGAGTTCGCTGTGGCCCCCATTCTGTGGAACCGCATGCACGACCTCCCGCGGACGGATCCCGAGGCCGGGATGCTGGAGCGATGCCATGACTTCAGCCAAGCCGCTGGATTGGATCCGGAGGTTGCCCGGCAGTGGAGCATCGCCCGCGAAGTGCAGAACGCTTTGTGGTACGCCGCGAAACCCGGACACGGCGGCGACCTTGCCCGTTCCCTGTGGGTCGCCAGCACCCTGGCCGGCAGCACGCTGGACGGATTGCCCCGCGCGCATGATCTTCCCGATCCCGGCGGAGCGGCCTGACAGCATGGTCCTCACAGTCGCGCTGATTGGCTCGGGTGCCATCGGATCACGAGTGGCGGAACTGCTCGACGCCGGGACCGCCCCCGGCGTCAAACTCACCGGAGTGGTGCCCCATGGTGATGCAGGGACAGGCTTCAGTTTCGAAGAAGCCATGGACCTGGCTGATGTGGTGGTGGAGTGCGCCGGAGTTGGAGCCGTTGCCGAATTCGGTCCCCGGATTGTTTCGGCCGGAAAGGACCTGCTGGTCACCTCGGTCGGAGCCTTGTGTGAGGCCTCCTTGAGGAAAACACTGCTCGACGGCGGCCCTGGCCGAACATTTCTGACAACCGGTGCGCTGGGCGGACTGGATGCGATCACCGCAGCCTCTGCAGGGGGAACCATCCACCGCATCACCGTGGAATCGCGGAAATTGCCTGCAGCCTTGGTACAGCCATGGATGGATGGCGAAGCCAAGGACGGGATTCTTGCCGCCACCCGGCCGGTGGAGCTCCTGCGGGGTGGTCCCGCCGAATTGATCAGGGCTTTCCCCAAATCCACCAACGTGGTGTCCGCGCTGGCCTTGGCCGCGGGCAACTGGGAGGTGGTGGAGGCCGTACTGATTGCCGACCCGGCAGCCAAGCAAACGTCCCATCACGTGGTGGCCGAGACGAGCCTGGGGACCTTCGACATCCACGTGACGAATCACGCCTCCCCCGACAACCCGGCGTCGAGCGCTTTGGTGCCACACGCCGTCGTCCGCGGTTTGAGGACGTTGGCCAACGCCAACGGCAGCTTCATCTGACTACGTTACGTTCCAGGCTGCGAAGTTCTCATTCCAGACGTCCATGCCAAGTTTGATGATCAGTGCCGCTACCACGATCAGGAAAACGAGACGCACGAATTTGCTTCCCTTGGCCACCGCGGTTCTCGCTCCGAGGTAGCCGCCCGCCATGTTTGCCAGGCCAAGGACCAGCCCAACACCCCAGAGCAATGAGCCGTGTGGAAGGAAGAAGATCAAGGCTCCGGCATTGGTGGCCATGTTGACGATTTTCGCCTTGGCGCTGGCCTCGAGGAAGGCATAGCCCATCGCCGAAACGAGGGCAATCACCAGGAAAGAGCCAGTACCGGGACCGATCAGGCCGTCGTAGAAACCGATGACTGCGCCGATGACGCACGCCACCACATAGTGCTTATGGCCGTCGTGGCGCAGCGCCGTCAGCTCGCCGGCGCTGGGACGCAAAGCGGTGAATACTGCCACGGCGATCAAAGCCACCACAATGATGGGCTTGAAAACGGTGGCCGGAAGGGATGCGGCGAGTATGGCCCCTCCGAAGCTCCCGGCCAAGGCGATGATCGCCATGGGAATCGCGGTCCTGAGATCCGGTCCCACGCGACGGTAGAACGTGACCGCGCTGGTGGTAGTGCCGAAGATGGACCCCATCTTGTTCGTGGCCAAAGCCTGGACCGGCGTAATGCCGGGAACCAGCAACAGGGCGGGGAGCTGGATCAGTCCCCCGCCCCCGACGACGGCGTCAACCCAGCCGGCTGCGAATCCAGCCACCACAATCAGGATGAGCGTGGTGAGCTGGATGGATTCGAAGCCTGAAATCACCGGTTTCGTACAGCGTTGACCACGTAGTCCACGGCTTTGTCCACCGAAATGTTCTCGGCTTCGCCACTGCGGCGGTCCTTGATTTCAACCACGCCGTCAACGAGGCCGCGGCCGACGGCCAAGATGGTGGGTACGCCTACCAGTTCGGCGTCACCGAACTTCACGCCGGGAGATACCTTGGGACGGTCATCGAAAATGACGTCAAGCCCGGCAGCTTCAAGCTCTGCGGAGAGCTTTTCAGCGGCTTCGAAGATCTCATCGCCACGGCCGACGGCCACGACGTGGACATGTGCCGGGGCCACGGAACGCGGCCATACGAGGCCGCGGTCGTCATGGTTCGCTTCGGCCAAAGCTGCGACGGCACGCGTCACACCCACGCCGTAGGAGCCCATGGTGACCACCTGCTGCTTGCCGTTCTGGTCCAGGACCTTCAGGTCCAGGGCTGCCGCATACTTGCGGCCCAGTTGGAAGATGTGGCCCATTTCGATGCCACGCGCGGTTTCCAAGGGTCCTGAGCCGTCGGGGGCGGGGTCGCCTGCACGAACTTCGGTGCTCTCGATGACACCGTCCCAGGCAAAGTCGCGGCCGGCCACAAGTCCGAAGACGTGCTTGCCTTCAGCGTTGGCTCCGGTAACCCAACTGGTGCCGGAGACGACGCGGGGATCCACCAGGAAGAGCACCTTGGAGGATCCTTCAAGGCCAAGGACAGGCTCATCGAGGGACAGGCCGGGCCCGATGTAGCCCTTGACCAGCCATGGCAGCTTCTTGAGGTCTTCCTCGTTGGCAGCTTCGAGTCCGATTTCACCGCCGATAGGCAGGTGGGCGCCGATGTTGGCTTCCACGCGCTTGAGGTCCACTCCGCGGTCGCCGGGGACGCCGATCACCACGATCTGGCGCTCACCCGTGGGTAGCGTGACAGCCAGGACAACGTTCTTAAGCGTGTCAGCGGCAGTCCAGGGACCGCCGTCGGCCTTGCTGCGTGAAGCCAGCTGGTTGGCGGCGTCCACCAAAGTATCAATGGTGGGGGTGTTCGGGGTGTCCAGGACCTCGGCGGCCGGAGCGTTGCTGAAGTCGATCTCGTCCGGAACCACGGTGGTGACGGCTTCGACGTTGGCGTAGTAGCCGCCGGCAGAGCGCACGAACGTGTCCTCGCCGATCTCGGTGGGGAACAGGAATTCCTCGCTCCTGGACCCGCCCATGGCACCGGCAGTGGCAGCAACAGGAACGACTTCCAGGCCGAGGCGCGCGAAGATCTTAAGGTAGGCACCGCGGTGGGCGGCGTAGCTTGCGTCCAAGCCGGCGTCGTCAATGTCGAACGAGTAGGAGTCCTTCATGATGAACTCGCGGCCACGGAGGAGTCCTGCCCGCGGACGTGCTTCGTCGCGGTATTTGTTCTGGATCTGGTAGAGGCTCAGAGGAAGGTCCTTGTACGAGGAGTACAGGTCCTTGACCAGGAGCGTGAACATTTCCTCGTGCGTAGGGGCGAGGAGGTAGTCCGCACCCTTGCGGTCCTGGAGGCGGAACAGGCCCTCACCGTATTCGGTCCAACGGTTGGTGGCCTCATAAGGCTCGCGGGGAAGCAGCGCCGGGAAGTGGACTTCCTGGGCCCCGATGGCGGACATTTCCTGGCGGATGATGTCCTCTACCTTCCGGAGGACGCTCAGCCCCAGCGGTAGCCACGTGTAGATGCCGGGCGCAGCGCGGCGAATGTAACCGGCGCGGACCAGGAGCTTGTGGCTTGCGACCTCGGCGTCGACGGGATCTTCACGCAGGGTGCGCAGGAACAGCTGGGAAAGGCGAAGGACCACGGGTACGTATCCGTTTCTATGGCAGATGTGGCAAAAACAACTGCCTACTAATCTACCGGCTGACAGCAGGGCCGCTTGAACGGGGCGCCCGGCTTCCGGGTAGCTGAAACACAGAAGAGCCACGCCATCGCGGTTGGAAGCCCCTGGCCGCAACCGGCTGGTCATCCTGCGATGGCGTGGCTCAGCGGCCGGCCGGCCGCAGACTCTGTCCGGAGACTAGATCGCCGTTCCCTCCAGCGGAACGTGATCACCTGCGACTGGGAGGCATTGGTCACTGCCGAACATACGGATGGTATGGCCGCCAAAGGCGCCCTTGAAGGTCTTGGTCATGATTCCCCCTGTACCACCCGCACCCCAACGACACGGCTTGGGAAGAACCTATGTGATAGCTGACACATTTTCAAGGATTGCCTGCGCTGCCGGGGTTCCGACCCTTGACCAGCATGTTGGACCGATCTACTTTTAATTCATCACTTGGTGAATTAATGGAGCCATCGGAGGCCCGTATGACACCCCTTCCAGCGGCGATCGAGGCAACGGGACTGCATGTCTCGCGTTCACGTACCAGGATCCTCCGAGGCCTGGACTTCAGAATTGATGCCGGACGAATCACCGGACTTTTGGGCCCCTCCGGCAGCGGCAAGACAACGCTCATGCGCGCTATCGTCGGCGTCCAGCGGATTACTCAGGGAACCGTCACCGTCCTCGGCCGGCCAGCAGGGAGCGCACCGCTCAGGCACGACGTCGGATACGTCACCCAGGGCGCCAGCGTCTACGGCGACCTCAGCGTCGAAGCGAACGTTCGGTACTTCGGCGCCATGCACGGCGCGACGGCGGCAGACGCCGCGGAGGCGATTGCCGCCGTCGGACTTCAAGAGTTTGCCCGACAAAAGGCGGCGGACCTGTCCGGCGGACAATTCAGCCGTGTTTCCCTCGCATGCGCGCTGGTGGCCCATCCACAACTACTCATTCTTGACGAGCCCACTGTGGGGCTGGATCCAGTACTCCGCGCCGAACTGTGGGAACGTTTCGCGGCCATGGCTGACGCCGGAACAACCCTGCTGATATCCAGCCACGTCATGGAGGAAGCATCACACTGTTCGTCACTGCTGCTGCTGCGGGACGGACTCCTGCTGGCACAACTGTCTCCTGCCGAACTAGCCGAACGCGGCCGGAGCCACGATCTGGAGCGTGCCTTCCTGACCATCATCAAAGCTGCTGAAGCCGGCACCATTGGCGCTGATCGGGGCCAGGAAGAAAGCCAGGTGACACCATGAATCTCCGCATGACACTTGCCACGACCGCCCGGGTCCTGGGGCAACTGCGGCATGACCACCGGAGCGTCGCACTGATCCTGGTGGTCCCCGCGCTGCTGTTGACGGCGGTCTATTTCCTCTTCGAGAACGAAACCCTCCCACCAGGACTCCCGCGTACTTTCGATCGCGTGGGCCTGATGATGTTGGCCATCTTCCCCTTCGTAGTGATGTTCCTGGTCACCTCCATCACCATGCTGCGGGAACGCACCTCCGGGACCCTCGAGCGCCTCCTCACCACACCCATCCACAAGGCAGATCTGCTGTTCGGTTATGCCTTGGCCTTCTCAATCATGGCCACCCTGCAGTCCTTGATAGCGACGGCTGTGGCTTACTGGATTTTCGACCTCGACATCAAAGGAAGTCCCGGCTTCGTGGTGATGATCGCTGTTATCAATGCCGTCCTCGGCGTCGCCCTGGGGTTGTTGTGTTCCGCGTTTGCCCGCACCGAGTTCCAAGCCGTGCAGTTCATGCCCGTGGTGGTGGTACCGCAGATCCTGTTGTGCGGTTTGTTCGTCGCTCGGGCCGATATGAACGAGGTCCTGGAAGCGATATCAAGCGTTTTGCCGCTCACGTTCTCAGTGGATGCGCTGAAGGAGATCGCGGAAAACGCCGACGCCACCGCTGCGATGTGGCAGGACGCCCTGATCATGGGCGGAATTGTTGTTGGGGTCCTGGTCCTGGCGTCGCTGACTCTTCGGCGGCAAACCCGATGAGCCTCCCGCAAGCGCGTCGGGGCCGCCGAAGCGCAGGGGATCATTCACGCGAAGCCATCCTCGCAGCGGCACGGAAACTGTTCGCTGAGCAGGGATTTGAAGGAACAAGCCTGCGCCAGGTCGCCAGGGAGTCTTCCGTGGATGCGGCCATGGTGCACCACTTTTTCGGGAGCAAGGACGAGCTCTTTGCTGCCAGCGTGGAGTTGCCCGCCGACCCGGCCGAGGTTCTTGCCGGCGTCGAGACCCTGGACCCGGCCGTGCGGGCGGAGGCGATTGTCCGGGCTGTACTGCGGCTGTGGGAAAGCCCGGCACAGCACGGGCTGGTGGCCTTCTTCCGCGGAACCATCGGCTCCGACGCCAAGACGGCACTCATGCGCGAAATGGTAAACCGCACCATCCTGTCCAGGATCATGGCAGGGCTGCCCGGAACTGCCGAAGAAGTACGTGTGCGCGGCAACCTTGTGGCAACGCAAGTAGTGGGACTGATGCTGGTCCGCTACGTGATCCGGCTCGAGCCCCTGGCATCGGCAGATCAGGAAGACGTGGTCCGCTACGTGGCACCAAACATTCAGCGCTACCTCACGGGGAACCTTGACTTCCCCGAGTAGCTTGCCTTTGTGGCTCTTCCCAGCGCTGAAAAGAGCTACAACTGCCAGTCAGTTGGGGTACTTGATGAGTGGACGTCATGCGGCAAAACTGCGCAGCGCCTAAAACAGGACCGTTGCGAACGTGCCCACTTGTTCGAAGCCGACCCGTTCATAGGTGGCACGGGCTTTGGCGTTGTAGTCGTTCACATAAAGGCTGGTCACGGGGGCGAAGGTTCGCGAGAGATTTACGACGGCGGCCATGTAACCACTGCTTTGGCCACGCCCCCGTAGCTCCGGGTTCATCCAGACGCCTTGGACTTGGGTGACGTCCTGCGTGACTGCCCCGAGTTCGGCTTTGAAGACCACAGTGCCGTCTGCATCTATGTGGACCAGCGAGTGGCCCTCACGGATAAGGCCGGCGACACGCCTGCTGTAGAACTCCTGCCCTCCGAGGAAGGGTGAGTAGCCGACTTCTTCTTCGAACATTGCCGCGCAGGCGGGCAGGATGCGATCGAAGTCCGCCATGGTGCCAAATGTCAGGGCGGGATTGGCGCCGATGACCGGTGGATCTGAAATGGTGAGAAGCGGTTGCCGGGAGCGGACTTCATGGGCGCTATGACCCAATTGTTCAAACCGCGCGTAGAGGGCCATGACTGTTTCCGCCGGCCCAAAGATGGACGCGTAGCGACGACCCGTTTCGTGGGCTGCAGTGGCCACATAACCGGCGAGGCCGGGATCGAGTTGCACGGGGACCAGATTGGCTCCAGCCCAGCACCCACCAAGGAGGGTGGCGCCGTCGAAAACTCCAAAAATGCAGGCACCGCCGCTGGTGGGCGCCGCTGTCCCTGTACTTTCCAAGTGGGCCAGGATGAAGACGTTTGCCACCACGTCTTCCCTGGCCAAGGCGCGGAGAGCCAGGGTGTCGGCACTGCCGAGCACCCTGACTCCCAAGCCGTTCTCGTTACGAGACGCTAACCACGGGGCTACCCTTGACAGCATCTTCGCCATCGGCCTCCCCCATCTCTTCGGCGATGCGCATGGCCTCTTCGATCAGTGTCTCAACAATTTCGCTCTCAGGAACAGTCTTGATGACTTCACCCTTCACGAAAATCTGGCCCTTGCCGTTACCGGAGGCGACGCCGAGGTCCGCTTCGCGGGCCTCACCGGGTCCGTTGACGACGCAACCCATGACGGCTACGCGCAAAGGAATCTCCATGCCTTCCAAACCTGCGGTTACCTGCTCGGCCAGCGTGTACACATCCACCTGTGCACGGCCGCAGGATGGGCAGGAGACGATCTCGAGCTTGCGCGGGCGCAGGTTCAAGGACTGCAGGATCTGGTTGCCCACCTTGATCTCCTCCACCGGCGGGGCCGAGAGGGAAACACGGATGGTGTCACCGATGCCCCGGGACAGGAGTGCACCGAAAGCCGTTGCCGACTTGATGGTGCCCTGGAATGCCGGCCCGGCCTCTGTCACACCGAGGTGCAAGGGCCAGTCGCCCTTCTCGGCAAGCATCTCGTACGCGGCCACCATGATCACAGGATCGTTGTGCTTGACGGAGATCTTGAAGTCGTGGAATCCGTGCTCTTCGAACAGCGAGGCTTCCCAGACGGCTGACTCAACGAGCGCCTCCGGAGTGGCCTTGCCGTACTTCTTCATGATGCCGGGTTCAAGTGAGCCTGCGTTGACGCCGATCCGGATGGACGTGCCATGGTCTCGGGCCGCAGCAGCGATTTCCTTGACCTGGTCGTCGAACTTACGGATATTGCCCGGGTTGACGCGAACCGCGGCGCATCCGGCTTCGATGGCGGCGAACACGTACTTCGGCTGGAAGTGGATGTCCGCGATCACGGGAATCTGGGACTTGCGGGCAATGATAGGCAATGCCTCGGCATCGTCGGCAGACGGGCAGGCAACGCGAACGATGTCACAGCCGGAGGCCGTCAGTTCGGCAATCTGCTGGAGGGTGGCGTTGATGTCCGTGGTGGGGGTGGTGGTCATGGACTGCACGCTGATGGGCGAGTCGGAACCGACGCCAACGGACCCTACCTTGATCTGCCGCGTCTTACGGCGCGGGGCAAGGACGGGGGGTGGGGCTGCTGGCATTCCCAGGCTGACCGAGGTCACGTGGACTCCTTGGGTTGGGGTGGATCGTTGTGGTGGAGGACGTCCGGACTAGGACGCGTGGGCTGCCAGGACGCCGGTATTGGGGGCCCATTCCGTGGTGCGGATCCCGGCGATTACTCCGGCTTCAGCGAACGGATCCTGCTTGAGGAGTTCATTGAGTTCGGCCTCGTCAGCGGACTTGAAGATCAGCAGAGCGCCGGCGCCGTCACCGTAAGGCCCACTGGCAAGCAGTTTGCCTTCCTCGGCCAGATCGCCGAGCCAGGCACGGTGTGCGGGGCGGGCTTCATCGCGGAGGGTGCCGGAATCGGCGACGTATACATACTCAACAGCGAAAACAGTCATGGGGCTAGCCTATCCCGCCTGCTCTGCTGAAAATGTTCACGGCTCAGCTGAAAATGTTCACAGCTCAGCCGAAAATGTTCACGGGCTTCACGATGTCCGCGTAGATCAGGAGTGCGCCCATAGCCATCAGCAGCGCTGCGACCACATAAGTAGCCGGCAACAGCTTGGCGATGTCGAACGCGCCCGGGTCCGGTTTGCCCAGCAACTTAGCCACCCGGCGTCGTGCCCCTTCGTAGAGCGCGCCGGCTACATGGCCGCCGTCGAGGGGCAGGAGAGGTATGAGGTTGAAGATGGCGAGGGCAAAGTTGAGGCCTGCAAGCAACCCGATCAGGGTGCCGATGCGGGCTTGCATGGGTACTTGTTCCATGGCCGCGACTTCGCCGGCTACCCTGCCCACTCCCACCACGCTGATAGGCCCGTTCGGATCGCGGGGCTCTTCACTGAAAGCTGCTTTCGCAACCCCCACCACCCTGGCGGGCAGGTTGAAGATCACACCGGAAATCTGCTTGATGTTCTCTCCGGCCATGGGCAAGACGGCCGACGCCGGTTGGGGCACCAGCTCGCTTTGGGCGCCGATCCCAAGGAACCCGACTTCCTGGTATTTCAGCACCCCGTTGGCGTCCTGCTCAGGCCTGCCGTCGGCGCCGACCACCGGCCGCGAAGAGAGTACGGGCGTCACGGTGGTTTCCACGGTGGATCCACTGCGCTCCACAGTTATGGGAACCTCTTTTCCGGCGGACGCACGGATCCAGCTGGTGAGTTCGTCCCAGCTGGTAACGGCTTTTCCATCAAAGGACGTAATGGTGTCGTTCGGCTGGAGGCCGGCTGCCGCGGCCGGAGTCAGTTTGCAATCGGCGGAGTCCGGGTCCACGGTTTCCCCTGCGGCTACCTGGCATTTGGAAACGTCCGCAATGGTGGTGGTGGCCGTGGCCATGCCGAAACCCATGAGCAGGACAGCCAGCAATATCAACCCGATCAGCATGTTCATGGCCGGTCCGCCAAGCATCACGATGATCTTCTTCCAGACGGGGAGCTTGTAGAAGACGCGGTTTTCGTCTCCGGGTCCCACTTCCTCGTGTGCCATGGAGCGTGCCTCAGTGGCGAGAGTCTGGAACATGCCTGTGCTGGAGGGTCGGACGGCGCCGTCCTCCTTGTTCGGCGGGTACATGCCGATCATGGACACGTAGCCGCCCAGCGGAAGCGCCTTGAAGCCGTACTCGGTTTCGCCCTTCTTCCTGGACCATAGGGTGGGTCCAAAGCCGATCATGTACTTGGTGACGCGCACTTTGAACAGTTTGGCAGGAACCAGATGGCCCACCTCGTGGAGCGCAATGGAAACAGCAACGCCGATAGCGACGAAGATGACTCCGAGAATGAAGAGAAGGACGGGACTCATGCCGGTGGGACTGCTTCCGTAAGGGTTGTGAGCTACAGGGCGCTGCTGGCTAAACGATCAAGGGTGCGGGCACGTGCCCACTTCTCAGCATTCAACACGGACTCCACCGTTAGCTCGGAGGAGCCTGAATGTTCGCTGAGGACGGACTCAACGGTATCCACAATGTCCGTAAAGCGGATGCGTCCGGCGTGGAAGGCCTCCACGGCTTCCTCGTTGGCGGCGTTGAACACTGCAGGGAAAGTACTCCCCTGCTTGGCTGCGTCCTTGGCCAGGTCCACGGCCGGGAATGCCACGGTGTCCAAGGGTTCAAAGGTCCAGCTGGTTGCCTGGGTCCAGTCGCAGGCCCGGGCAGCGCGGGGGACGCGGTCCGGCCAGCCCAACCCGAGCGCGATGGGCAGCCGCATGTCCGGGGGCGAGGCCTGGGCAATGATGGATCCGTCCACGAACTGGACCATGGAGTGGACCACAGACTGCGGGTGGACCACGACGTCGATCCTGTCCAGGGGAACGTCGAACAGCAGGTGAGCCTCAATCACTTCAAGGCCCTTATTGACCAGGCTGGCTGAGTTTGTGGTGACCATGAGGCCCATATCCCACGTGGGGTGGGCGAGCGCCTCCTGGGGAGTGACATTGTGAAGTTGTTCTCGAGTGCGGCCCCTGAAGGGTCCGCCGGACGCCGTCAGAATCAGCTTTTCGACTTCCTGGTCCGTGCCCGAACGGAGGCACTGGGCGATGGCGGAGTGCTCGGAGTCGACGGGGACAATCTGGCCGGGGCCGGAGGCGGCTTTGACCAGGGCGCCGCCGACAATCAGCGATTCCTTGTTCGCAAGTGCCAGCGTGGCTCCCGTACCGAGCGCGGCCAAGGTTGGGGCCAATCCGATGGAACCGGTGATGCCGTTCAGGACGACGTCGCAGTCAATGGCCGCGATGACTGTTGAGGCGTCGGGACCGACAAAGATCTCCGGAGTGAAGTTCAGCACGCCCGCAGCGGCTGCCGCGGCGTTGATCAATTGCCTCAGGGCTGCCGGATCACCCTGGGCAATGCCTACGGCTTGCGCCCCCGTGTGGACTGCCTGCCGTGCGAGGAGGTCAAGGTTCCCGCCGCCTGCGCTGAGAGCCACCACCTCGAAACGGTGCGGGGCAGCGTCTACGACGTCAATCGCTTGTGTGCCGATGGAACCGGTGGACCCGAGGATGACGATCTTGCGCGGCTGCATTGCTTAAGTATCCCAGTCGCCGCCGGGGGCCGCGAACGAACTCGGGCGTAAGTGGAAAACCGGTACCGCTTGACCACCACTCTCCCGCGCGTACCGTGGAATCGTGGAATGGCTGTCCTGGTTCGATGCGCGGGACTACGAGTTTGCCCGGCAGGTGCTGCAGCGCGGCATAGCCGTGCTCTACGCCATTGCGTTCCTCTCCACGTTGAACCAGTTTCCGGCGCTCCTGGGCGAACGCGGACTGCTGCCGGTCCCGGCTTTCCTGGATATGGCCCGCAAACTGGCCAGGCCCACTCTGTTCCTGTGGCGTTACACCGACGCGCTGCTCAGGGCCGTGTGCTGGACAGGTATTGCCGTGTCCGTCCTACTGGTCATTGGCCTCCCCCAAACCGGCCCTCCGTGGCTGCCCATGATGGCGTTCCTTGCCCTCTGGTTCCTCTATATGTCCATCGTCAACGTCGGCCAGACGTTCTATGGGTTTGGCTGGGAAATCCTGCTGTTGGAGGCCGGATTCGTGGTGGCGTTCCTCGGCTCGGATCAGACGCCGCCGCCCACTACTATCCTTATCCTCATTCTGTGGTTGGTCTTCCGACTTGAATTCGGTGCGGGCATGATCAAGATCCGGGGCGGCCGTGAATGGCGAGATATGACAGCCATGTTCTATCACCACGAAACACAGCCGATGCCCGGCCCCCTCAGCAGGCAGGCGCACCTCCTGCCGCGTCCGTTGCACAAGGTGGAAGTGGTGGGAAATCATTTTGCGCAGCTGGTGGTGCCGTTCTTCCTGTTCGGGCCGCAGCCGCTGGCCAGCATTGCAGCCGGGGTCATCATCGTGACGCAGCTGTGGTTGGTGGCAACAGGGAACTTTGCGTGGCTGAATTGGGTGGCGATCATCCTGGCCTTTGCTGCGGTCAGCGACCCCGTTGCCCATGCGGTCTTTCCGTTCATACCACTGGAGTGGCACCGAGGCGCCCAAACCCCGGCGTGGTGGCTGGCCGTCGTCGTGCTTGTCACCGTTTTGTTGCTCGTGTTCAGCTACAGGCCGCTCCTCAACCTCTTCTCCAGTCAGCAGTTGATGAACGCCAGTTTCAACCGATGGCGCCTGGTGAACGCTTACGGCGCTTTCGGGACGGTGACCAAGCAGCGGATCGAGATCGTAGTGGAGGGGACACTGGCGGAGGAGCCGGACGCCGCTGAGGAACACTGGTTTGAGTATGGCTTCAAGGGCAAGCCCGGCGATGTTCGCAGGCTCCCGCCGCAATGGGCGCCCTATCATCTGCGCCTGGATTGGCTCATGTGGTTCCTGCCGCTGCGAACCGTCCACGAGGACTGGTTTTACGCGTTCCTGGGCAAGCTGCTGGAAGCCGACCAGGCAACGCTTGGACTGCTGCGCCACGACCCGTTCGACGGCGAGCGCCCCCGTTGGGTGCGGGCGCGCAGCTACCTTTACCGTTTCGCCAGCCGTGCAGAGTTCCGCGAGTCCGGCGAACGTTGGGTGCGGGTGCTGCTGTATGACGCGGTCCCGCCACTCTCGCTTAGTCCCCGACGGCGGCGCCTGCCCTAGCGCTCGACGCCCGAGGCGGAGCTGTGGATTCGCGGACTACGAGGTGCGTGGCCAATTCCACCCTTCGCGAGTCGATTTCCTCGCCGTTTTTCTGGCGGAGGATGAAACTTAAGGCTGAGCGCCCCATCTCTTGCAGCGGTTGGGACACCGATGTCAGCCGTGGCACGGATTCCTCCGCTTGGTGGGTGCCGTCAAAGCCGACCAAACTCATTTCCTCCGGAATGCGCACATTCTGGCGCCGTGCTTCAGCGAGCACCCCCAGCGCGATGCTGTCACTGGCGGCGAAGATCGCCGTGGGCGGATCGTCCAGTGCCAGCAAGGCCTTCATGGCGCGCACTCCATTTTCGGGCCTGAACGGACCATCGGAAATGTACTCATCCTCCACGGCCACGCCCTCTGCCATGAGGGCAGCCATGTAACCGTGCAGGCGGGCCTGGCTGCATTCCGCCGTGGAGGGACCACCAATATAGGCAATTCTTCGATGCCCCAACTCCAGCAGGTGGGATGCCGCAGCTTTGCCGCCTGCCCAATTACTGGCGCCAACACTGAAGACGTCTGCGGGCGGCGGATTGAGCGGATCCACCACCACGATGGGAATCCGGCGACGCTTGAACGCTTCCAACTGAGCGGAACCGAAGGCCGAGGTCACTACAATCATGCCGGCACGGCCCTCGTCCACCAGGCGCTGCGCCCGTCCTTCGGGCCCCAGCGGAGAGCCGGCCTGCCGACCTGTGATGGAGAGGATCACTTCCATGTCCGATACTGCCGCGTGCTCCATCACACCGTTGAGGACTTCCACCCCGTACGCCGAATTCAGGGAGTCGAAGACGACTTCCACCGCACGGTGTTCGGGGATGCTTTTGCGTTGTAACGGCGATTTGTAGCCGGTGCGCTGCAATGCTGCCAAGACCCTGGCACGGGTGGCTTCTGCCACGTCCTCGCGGCCGTTGACAACCTTGGAAACTGTGGGCGCGGAGACACCAACTTCAGCTGCTACCGCGGCCAGGGTGAGCTTGGAGGGGCGGAGATCTCGTTCCACAACGTTCCTGCTTTCGAAATATTTCGGTTCATTGCAGTCTCCTCGATCACACGCCCATTCGTCAATGACGCATTAAAACTCTTCATAATGAGCGAATAAACGTCTTGACGGTGATGCAGGTCACGGCTAAGTTTGGTTGGCACTTCCGAAAGGATGTTCGAAATATTTCGAAACTCTAACGGATTTGGATGATCGCAGTCGATCTCCTCACCACGGAGTGTGGCTTTTTACACGCACAACCGGGCAATCAGCGTCGAGCCCGAAGGACGAATGGAAACTGCACATGAATAATCTCAAGTTGCTCACCGCCGGAATGGCCGTTTCTGCAGCCGCATTGTCGATCTCGCTCGTAGCCTGCGGGTCCTCGGGTCCGGCCGGAACGGGAGCCTCGGCGGACTCGGCAACCATGTGGGGACTCACCGGTGGAGACCAGCCAGTGTTCCAAGCATCCGTTGACTCCTGGAACAAGTCACACCCGGACACCGCCATCAAGCTCGACTTCTTCGCCAACGACGCCTACAAGACCAAGGTCCGCACCGCCGTCGGCGCCGGCCAGGGGCCCACCCTGGTCTACGGCTGGGGCGGCGGGGTTCTCAAGTCCTACGTCGATGCCGGCCAGGTGGATGATCTGACGGGATTCCTCAAAGAAAACCCCGACGTCCAAAGCCGCTACCTTCCCTCCATCCTCGAGAGCGGTGTGATCGACGGCAAGACCTACGCATTGCCCAACAACAAGGTGCAGCCCGTAGTCCTCTACTACAACAAGGAAGTCTTCGAGAAGATCGGAGCAGAACCGCCCAAGACCTGGGATGAGCTCATGGCGCTCGTACCAAAGTTCAAGGCTGCCGGCGTGGCGCCCTTCTCCCTGGGCGGACAGTCCAAGTGGCCGGACCTGATGTGGCTTGAATACCTTGTGGACCGTATCGGCGGCCCTGAGGTCTTCGCCAATATTGCAGCCAACAAGCCTGACGCTTGGTCCGATCCCGCAGTGATCGAGGCACTGACCAAAATCCAGGAACTGGTAAACGCCGGTGGCTTTATCAACGGCTTCTCCTCGATTGCCGCTGACAGCAACGCGGACCAGGCCCTGCTGTACACCGGCAAGGCCGCCATGATTCTGCAGGGAAGCTGGATCTACCAGGGCATGAAGAAGGACGCGGCCGACTTCGTCTCCAGCGGCAAGCTCGGTTACACCCCCTTCCCCACGGTCGAGGGCGGCAAGGGTGACCCGGCGAACGTGGTGGGCAACCCGTCCAACTTCTGGTCCGTCTCGTCCAAGGCCACCGAGGACCAGAAGAAGACAGCCCTGGCGTATGTGAAAGACGGAATGTTCAATGATGAGAACGTTCAAAGCCTGATCGACTCAGGAGCCGTACCCGTGGTCACGGGCATCGAAGACAAACTCGCCGCCTCCCCCGACAAGGACTTCCTGACCTACGTATATGGCATGGCCAAGGACGCCCCGGACTTCACGCTGTCCTGGGACCAGGCGCTCAGCCCCGCACAGGGAGATGCCATGCTGGCCAACCTTGACCAGATCTTCCTGAAGAAGATCACGCCGGAGCAGTTTGCTTCCACCATGAACGCAACGATCGGGAAGTAATCCTGTGTCCGCAATTACGACTCCACAGCGGGCAGTGGGCGCCAAGCGCGGCACCCGGCGGACCCTGGAAAAGGGTCCGTCGGGTTGGCTGGCCGTCCCTGCCCTCGCGTTCTTCATGCTCTTCGCTATTCTCCCGCTCCTGGGAGTCCTGTTCCTCAGCTTCACCCGCTGGGACGGCCTGGGCGAAATCAAACTCGACGGGCTCTCCAGCTGGAACACGGTCCTGGCCGATCCGGTCACCGGTAACGCATTGTTGGTGACGGCCAAGATCATGTTCTTCTCGTTCATTGTCCAAGCACCCATCAGCCTTCTGCTCGGTGTCTTCACAGCCGCCAACCAGAAGTACCGTGCGGCACTGGCTGTCCTCTACTTCGTGCCCCTGCTCCTGTCCTCCGCGGCAGTGGCCATTGCTTTCAAGGCGCTGCTGGATCCGAACTTCGGCCTCGGCCCTGGCCTGGGACTGCCAATCCTGGCCCAGGACTGGCTGGGCAATTCGGATCTGGTTCTGTTCGTGGTGGTCTTCGTGATTGCCTGGCAGTTCGTGCCGTTCCACACCCTGATCTATCAAGGCGGCGTCCGGCAGATCCCTGCTTCGCTGTACGAGGCCGCACAGATTGATGGTGCCGGCCGTGTCCAGCAGTTCTTCAACATCACCCTGCCGCAGCTGAAGTACACCATGATCACCTCCTCCACCCTCATGGTGGTGGGTTCCCTCGCCTACTTCGACCTGGTCTTCGTGCTGACGGCCGGCGGACCGGGCTACTCCACCAGGCTGCTGCCACTGCACATGTACCTCACCGGCTTCAAAGCCAACGACATGGGAGCGGCGAGCGCCCTTGGCGTGATCCTCGTTGTCATCGGCCTCGCCCTGGCACTGTTCCTGCAACGACTCGGCGGCAAGAACCGCAACGCCAGCCAATTGGAAGGTGCGTAATGGCTTCCACAACCCAACTCCCCACAACGCCGGCGGCCCCGCCCCAACCGGTGACAACCCGCCGTCGGCCTCCAGGAACCGGCCGTTCCCGGCCGAACTTCCTGGGTGGCCTGGGCGGCTGGCTCTGGCTGGCGATCATTATTGTGCCGGTGTACTACGTGGTGATCACCAGCCTGAAGAACCAGGCAGGGTTCTTCACGTCAAACCCGATGCTGCCTCCATCCGAGCCGACCCTGGACAACTACAAGCTGGTCCTGGAGAACGACTTCGCCAAGTACTTCACCAACAGCCTCATCGTCACCGTTGGCAGCGTGGTTCCGGCACTTTTTGTCGCTTTCATGGCCGCCTACGCCATTGTGCGGGGCAAGGGAGGGTTCCTTAGCTGGACCAACAACGTCTTCCTCCTGGGCCTGGCCATTCCGCTGCACGCAACCATCATCCCGATCTACTGGATGATCACCAAGGCCCACATGTACGACACCCTGTTGGCACTGATCCTGCCCTCCATTGCGTTCGCGATCCCGGTATCGGTGCTCATCCTGTCCAACTTCATGCGGGATGTCCCCAACGAGCTGTTTGAGTCGATGAGGCTGGACGGTTGCTCGGACTGGGCCATGATGTGGCGGCTCGCTTTACCCATGACCAAACCTGCTGTCATCACGGTAGGCATCTATAACGCACTACACGTGTGGAACGGGTTCCTGTTCCCGCTGATTCTTACGCAAAGCCCCGACACCCGGGTGCTGCCGTTGTCACTGTGGACCTTCCAAGGTGAATTCAGCGTCAACATCCCGGCGGTGCTCGCCTCCGTGGTCCTGGCTACGCTCCCGCTGCTGGTGATCTACGTGGTGGCACGTCGGCAGTTGCTCAGTGGCCTCACCGCGGGCTTCAGCAAGTAACGGGATACCCACACAACCAGAAAGGACTCCCCGATGACAGCTCCTCGACTCCTGCGTGTGGGCATGGTGGGCTATGCCTTCATGGGTGCCGCGCACTCCCACGCGTGGCGGACCGCGCCGCGCTTCTTCGACCTTCCACTCGCTCCGGAATTGACCGCCGTGGCGGGCCGAAACGCGGAAGGCGTGCAGGCAGCGGCCGGCAAATATGGCTGGGCCTCCACCGAGACTGATTGGCGCCGCCTCATTGAGCGCGACGACATCGACCTGATCGACATCTGCACCCCCGGCAACACCCATGCGGAAATAGCCATTGCAGCGCTCGAAGCCGGCAAACACGTCCTGTGCGAAAAGCCGTTGGCCAACTCAGTGGAGGAAGCCGAAAAGATGACACTGGTGGCTCAAGACGCAACCGAACGGGGTGTGTTCTCCATGTGCGGCTTCAGTTACCGACGCACGCCTGCCCTGGCACTGGCCAAGCGTATGGTGGACGATGGCCGTTTGGGCGAGATCCGACACGTGCGCGCCCAGTACCTTCAAGACTGGTTGAGCGACGCCGATGCGCCACTGACCTGGCGACTGGATAAGTCCAAGTCGGGCTCCGGCTCACTCGGTGACATCGGCGCGCACAGCATCGATGCGGCACAATGGATCACCGGGCTCAACATCACCGGGGTCTCGGCGCTGCTGGAGACCTTCGTGAAGGAGCGCCCCGTGGGAGGCGATTTTGTAGGCTTGGGCGGTCACGGTGGCGCTGACGGTCCGCGTGGTCCCGTGACCGTGGACGACGCCGCCCTGTTCACCGCCCGTTTTGAGGCCAAGCACGACGACGGCGCTGACGCAGGCTCTCGCGTCGGCAGCGCCTCCGGGCCCATCGGTATCTTCGAAGCCACCCGATTCGCCTTGGGACGTAAAAACGCCATGCGCT
Source organism: Paenarthrobacter sp. PPS72 (assembly GCF_048537125.1). Lineage (GTDB taxonomy): Bacteria > Actinomycetota > Actinomycetes > Actinomycetales > Micrococcaceae > Arthrobacter > Arthrobacter nitroguajacolicus_E. The sequence goes on from NZ_JBLYIE010000061.1 coordinate 111,744, forward strand.
TGGAACTCAACGGCACCAAGGGGTCCATTGCGTTCGATTTTGAGGACATGAACTCCCTTCAGTTCTACGATTCCGCTTTGGAACCCGACGCGGGCTTCCGAAAAATCATGGTCACGGAGCCGTCCCACCCCTACACCGGCAATTGGTGGCCTACCGGTCACGGCCTCGGCTACGAGCACGGCTTCACGCATCAGGTGGTGGACCTCGTGACTGCCATCGGCGCAGGCGAGCAGCCCTCGCCGTCGTTCGCTGACGCTTTGCAGGTGCAAAAAGTCCTGGCCGCAGTGGAGGCCAGTGCAGGCAACGCAAGCCGCTGGCAAAACGTGTGACAGACATGAATACGCCCGAAACGAAGGAAACCATGACAAGCAACAACAAGACAGCGCTGGTGGTTCGCGGCGGCTGGGACGGACACCAACCGACGGAAGCCACAGAGCTTTTCATTCCCTACCTGAAGGACAACGGCTACGACGTCCGTGTGGAGGAATCCCCCAAGATTTACGCCGACTCCGACTATATGGCCGGCGTGGACCTGATCGTGCAATGCATGACCATGACCACCATTGAGAAGGATGAGTTCGAGGGACTTCGCGCTGCCGTTGAAAATGGCACAGGCCTGGCCGGATGGCACGGCGGGATCGCTGATTCCTACCGCAACAATTCGGACTACCTGCACCTGATCGGCGGCCAGTTCGCCTGCCACCCGGGCAAGCACGCCGACGAGCGGATCGGCGAGCAGTCCGATAACTACGTTCCCTACACGGTCAACATGCTCCCGGCTGCATCCGGGCATCCCATCACGCAGGGAATCGGCGACTTCGACCTCGTCACGGAGCAGTACTGGGTCCTGTCCGATGACTACATCGACGTCCTGGCCACCACTACCCAGAAGGTCCGCGAGTGGGACCCGTGGAATCGCGAAGTCACATCGCCGGCCATCTGGACCCGTCAATGGGGCAACGGCAAGATTTTTGTCTGCACGCCGGGCCACCGGGTTGAAATTCTCGAGGACAGCAACGTCCGCACCATCATTGAAAGGGGCATGCTGTGGGCATCCCGATAAATGAGGCCAAGCCGCTTACCGTGGGAGTCGTCGGCTGCGGGGCAATCATCGCCCAGTACCTGACCAACTTCCGAAGGCTCGATTCGATCAACCTGGTGGCGGTCGCGGACCTTGATCCATCACGGGCGCAGGCCGTCGCTGACTCGTACCAGGGCGTCCGTGCGCTGAGCGTGGACGAGCTCCTGGCCGCGGACGACGTTGACCTCGTCCTGAACCTGACCATCCCGGCCGCCCATGCGGACATCGCACTCAGGGCCATCGCAGCAGGCAAGTCGGTCTACGGTGAAAAGCCGCTGGCTGCCACCACGGCAGAGGCCCGACAGGTACTGGCCGCTGCCGCCGCGGCCGGAGTTAGTGTGGGTTGCGCGCCGGACACCGTGCTGGGCACGGGAATTCAGACAGCCCGCAAGGCGATCGACGACGGACTGATCGGTTCGCCTGTTTCCGCAACAGCCACCATGGCCACACCGGGCCATGAGCGCTGGCACCCCAACCCCGATTTCTACTACCAGCCAGGAGGTGGACCCTTGCTGGACATGGGTCCCTACTACGTCTCCGCGCTGGTCACCTTGCTGGGGCCCGTGGTTTCGGTGGTGGGCGCTGCCAGCCACACCCGAACCGAACGCACCATCGGTTCAGGCCCGCGGGAAGGCCAAAAAGTCCCGGTGGACATCGACTCGCACGTCACGGGGGTTCTGGTCCATGCCTCCGGTGCACTATCCACCCTGTTCATGAGCTTCGACGCCGTGAAGACCAAGAGCCCAAACATTGAGATCCATGGGGAAACGGGTTCGCTGATCGTGCCTGACCCCAATCACTTCGACGGCGAGGTGCAGTTGTTCGCACTCGGCGCGGAGGAATGGGAGACGCTCCCCGTCTCGGCCGGCTACGTGGACTCGGGCCGTGGCTTCGGGATTGCCGACCTCGCAGCAACGCCCGCCGGGCAGGAACCCCGCGCCGGCGGTCAACTGGCCTTCCATGCCCTGGACGTCATGGAATCGGTGCTGGAGTCGGCCAAAAGCGGGCAGGCAGTGGCCATCAAGAGCACGACCGCACGTCCCGCAGTGGTTGAACTGACTGAAATCACGACGTCGGTGCTCACCTAGCACTCGGCCCGCCCGCCGAGACTACAGTTGATGCCCATGTTTTGGGGAAACATGGGCATCAACTGTCAGCTCGCGGAGAGTGAGCCCTTATACGGGATGCCCGGCCCGGCGCAGGGTCGCTTCAGCGTGCTTAAGGATGGGGCCGTCGATCATTTTGCCGTTGAACTGGAACACTCCGGTGCCCGCGGCAGCCGCGGCTTCCAAAAGCTCATTGGCTTGGGCTATGGCTTCGGGAGTCGGCGCGTAGGCCTCACGGACTACTGCTACCTGGTTCGGATGGATGCAGGCCTTGGCTCCGAAGCCACTGGAAACAGCGTCTCCGGACTCCGCCAAGAGGCCTTCGAGATCCGGGATGTTCACGTACACCGAGTCGATGGCTTCCTTGCCGGCAGCCTTGGCGGCGAGCAGTACGGCGGAGCGTGAGTGAAGGGCGACAGCCCGGTACCCGCCGACGTCGTTCCTGCTGGAGAGGCCACCGAGTGAGGCCAACAAGTCCTCGGCACCCCACATCAGGCCTACGACGTTCGGTTCGGCGGCAATAGCTGGGGCGTTGACGATGCCCGCCGCGGTTTCACAGAGGGCAACGACCTGAAAACCTTCCAAGGACCTGAGCTGCTCGGCGCTCTCCGCCTTGGCCAGCATCACCGTGCGGTAGGACGTCTTTGCCAAGGCCTCAAGGTCGAGTTCGAACTCGGGTGTCCCCACCGGGTTGACCCGCACAATCGTGCGGCCGGGCTCGAGTCCCCCGGTACCGGACTGCTCAACAATCGCTTCGCGTGCCTGCACCTTGTCGGCAGGAGCTACGGCATCTTCCAGGTCCAGGATGACGGCGTCGGATCGGTCAGCGGCTTTGCCAAAACGCTCCGGCCTGTCCGCAGGGCAGAACAGGAGGGCCGGGCCCATGGTGAAGGGAGTCACGTTGGAAGAGGGCATGGAGATCCTTGCTGCTGGTGCCGAGGTGTACTGAAGACGATGTTAATGATCTGAGCCGGGTCTAAGTCTGCGCTGCATGCGCTTCCTTGGTCCACATCAGGCAGGTCCGGGTTGCCAAGGCCACCACCGCGCCGTCCTGGTTACGGCCGGTATGCTGCATGGTCACCACGCCTTGGCCCGGGCGGGACGACGACAGCCGTTTTCCCGTGATCACCGTTTCCGTGTACAGCGTATCGCCGTGATACAGCGGGTGCGGAAAGGTGACATCGGTCAGCCCCAACTGCGCGATGATGGTCCCCTGAGTCAGCTGGGTCACGGACTGGCCCACCATGGTGGACAGGGTGAACATGGAGTTCATCAGCCTCTGCCCGAATGGCTGCCCGGCACTCCAGGCCGCGTCCAGGTGCAGCGCCTGCGTGTTCATGGTCATGGTGGTGAAGAGGACATTGTCCGTTTCGGTGACTGTGCGTCCGGGCTTGTGCGCGTAAACCACGCCCTCTTCAAGCTCATCGAAATACAGCCCGCGCTGCTCAACCACCCGCGTCATACAGTGAGCTCCTGGTCTTCTTCGAACAGTTCGGCGCCGGTAGCGGCCAGGACGTCCTCAAGAGTGACGTTGGGAGCCAACTCACGGAGGACCAAGCGCGGGTCACCTGCATCCTTAGAGACGTCAATGACCGCCAAATCAGTAATGATCCGGTCCACGCAGCCTTTACCGGTGAGTGGGAGTGTGCAGTTCCGGACAATTTTTGGCCGGCCGTTTCGGTCTACGTGTTCCATCATGACAATGACCTTCTTGGCACCGAACACGAGGTCCATTGCTCCGCCCATGCCTTTGACCATCTTGCCGGGAATCATCCAGTTGGCCAGGTCACCGTTCTCGGCCACCTCCATGGCGCCCAGGACTGCAACGTCCACGTGTCCGCCCCGGATCATGCCAAAGGACGACGCCGAATCGAAGAACGCAGCCCCCGCATTCGTGGTAACCGTTTCCTTGCCTGCATTGATGAGGTCCGGATCAATTTTGTCCTCGGCGGGGTACGGACCTACGCCAAGGATCCCGTTCTCGGAGTGAAGGATGACCTCCACGCCATCGGGAATGTAGTTGGGAATCAGCGTGGGCATGCCTATTCCGAGGTTCACGTACTGCCCGTTGGTGAGTTCCCGGGCAACGCGGGCGGCCAGTTCGTTGCGGGTCCAGCCTTTGGCCTCGTGATGTTCGACGTCGGCGCGACGGTACTCGTGCCGGACCGCTTCCGGGCGGGGCGGAATGTCGTGGTAGGAATTGTCGGTCATCGTTCCGCTCCTGGCTGGGTTGTGGCGGACTGGCCTGGTCCCGTGCCGGCAGTCAGCGCTACCGTCCGCTTCTCTATCCGCTTCTCGTTCGAAGTTGCCACCACTACCCGTTGGACGAAGATTCCCGGTGTGTGAATGTGCTCCGGATCCAACTCGCCGGGTTCCACCAGTTCCTCCACTTCGGCAATGGTGGTCCTCGCCGCCATGGCACACAGCGGGTTGAAGTTCATCGCTGTCGCATGGAAGACCAGGTTGCCGTGCCGGTCGCCCTTCCAGGCATGAACCAGCCCGAAGTCCGGTGTGAGGGACTCTTCCAGCACATAGTCCGCGTCGTTGAAGGTGCGCACCTCCTTGGGAGAAGAGGCCAGCGCAACGTTCCCGTCGGCGTCGTACTTTTGCGGAAGGCCGCCTTCGGAAACCTGCGTTCCTACACCTGCCTTGGTGTAGAAGGCGGGGATGCCGGCACCACCGGCGCGCAGTTTCTCGGCCAGCGTGCCTTGGGGAGTAAGGACTACTTCCAGTTCCCCCGCCAAATACTGGCGGGCAAATTCCTTGTTCTCGCCCACATACGAGCTGATGGTCCGCCTGATTCGACCATCCTTGAGGAGAATGCCAAGGCCCCAGTCGTCCACGCCGCAGTTGTTGCTCACCGTCTCCAGATCCGTGGTGCCCTGCTGGTAGAGGGCATCGATCAAGGACACGGGTATACCGCATAAACCGAACCCTCCCACGGCGAGCGAGGCACCGTCCGGGATGTCCTTCACCGCTTCCGCGGCGCTGGCAACAACCTTGTCAATCATCCTTGATCCTTCCCCTACGGTTACAGACCCAGCTCGCGGGCGATGAGCATCAACTGAACCTCGGTGGTGCCCTCCCCGATTTCAAGGATCTTGGAGTCGCGATAATGCCGTGCCACCGTGAATTCGTTGATGAAGCCATAGCCGCCGAACACCTGGGTGGCGTCCCGCGCGTTGTCCATGGCTGCCTCGCCTGCGACCATCTTAGCGATGGCCGCCTCGGTCTTGAACGGCTTGCCTGCCAGCATCCGGGAGGCAGCGTCGTAGTACGCAAGGCGCGCAGTGTGGGCCCTGGCCTGCATCCTGGCGATCTTGAACTGGATGGCCTGGTACTTGCCGATGTTCTGCCCGAACGCGCTGCGTTCCTTGGCGTACTTCACGGACAAATCCACGCACCCCTGGGCTGCACCTGTGGCCAGCGCGGCGATGGCGATGCGGCCCTCATCAAGGATGGAGAGGAAGTTGGCATAGCCCCGGCCGCGCTCGCCCAAGAGATTTGCTTCCGGAACGCGTACGTCGTCCAAGGTGAGCGGATGGGTATCGGAGGCGTTCCAGCCCACCTTGTTGTACGGCTTTTCCGCCCTGAAACCGGGCGTGTCCGTCGGTACCAGGATGGTGGAAATCTCCTTCTTGGTGCTGCCGTCAGCGTTTTCCTTTTGACCCGTGACTGCCGTGACAGTAACCAGCGTGGTGATGTCCGTGCCGGAGTTGGTAATGAACTCCTTGTTTCCGTTGATGACCCATTCGCCGTTGTCCAAGTGGGCGTTGGTCTTGGTGCCACCGGCATCCGAACCGGCTTCGCGCTCGGTCAGGCCGAAACCTGCCAAGGAACGTCCGGACGCGAGCTGCGGCAACCACTGAAGTTTCTGTTCCTCCGTGCCGAAGCGGTACACCGGCATGGCGCCCAGCGAGACACCGGCTTCCAAAGTGATGGCAACTGACTGGTCAACGCGGCCCAACTGTTCCAAAGCCAAAGCAAGGGCGAAATAGTCCCCGCCCATCCCGCCGAGCTCCTCCGGGAAGGGCAGGCCGAACAAGCCCATCTCCCCCATCTGCTTCACAACCTCGTAGGGAAAGCTGTGCTCTTCGTCGTGCTTGGCGGAAACCGGTGCAACAACCTCGTCGGCGAACTCGCGGACGGAGTCGCTCAGGTCCTGGTATTCCTCATTGAGTTCAAAGGTGCTCATCGCTGGACTTCCTCGTCTGTGCTGGTCTCGTCTGTGCTGGTGCTGTCTACGTGAATGGTGGCGAGCACTTGGTCGGCTTTGACCAGGTCGCCGGGTTTGCTGGTGAGGTGGACGGTGCCCGCCACGGACGCCACCAGTTGGTGCTCCATCTTCATGGCTTCAACGGCCAGGAGGGCTTGGCCTTCCTCGACGCTCTGACCATCGGTTACCGACACCGACACCACAGTCCCGGGCATTGGCGATCGTACTTCCGGGTCAGCTGCCCCTTCATCACGTTGGATGCCTGCGAGCATCCGCCGCAGGCGCTCAGCACGATTCAGGACCTCAAGTTTGCAGGACCAGCCATCGTTGCCTACGTGGATTTCGCGGGCAGCACCCGGTCCCACCCCAACCGCGAAGATAACCAGGCCGCCGTCGAGCTCAAACGCGATGCTGTTGCCACTGTGATGGGCAACCCTCACCGGTACCGCGTTCCCGCCGTCCACCGCCGCCGTCAAGGTGCCGTCCTGTTCGGTGATGGCCACCGTATCGACTTCACCCCCCGAAATACCAAAGGTGGCTGTCCACGCGCCGCGACCTCCGATTCGCCAAGAGTCCGGAACCTTCCACGCGTCGCCCGCAAGCGCCGAGCCGGTGCGGTTCAGCCACAGCGTAAGCGCGGCGGCGATCAGTTCGGTTGGACCAACGTGCCTGAATTGCATGGACGGCAGCCTGCGCTCAATCAGTCCCGTATCCAGGCGCCCTGCCCGGACATCGGGATCATTGATCAGCAGCCGCAGATACTCAACGTTCGTGTCCACCCCCATCAAGGTGTACCGGCCCAGGGCAGCATCAAGGGTGTCCAACGCCGCTGCCCTGTCTTCACCCCACGCAATGACCTTGGCGAGCATGGGATCGTAGTCCCCCGTGATCTCCAGATTGTGCCGCATGGCGGAATCGATCCGCACGTTGGCACGCGCCTGCTGCTGGCCGGACACGGTTGCATCCGCTGCGCCCTGCTCTGCGAGGGCCACAATGCGCCCCATGGATGGCATGAAGTTCCGCTCGGGCACCTCCGCATAGACGCGCGCCTCAACAGCATGGCCCTTGAGTACGACGTCGGACTGCGCCACGGTGAGCACCTCACCGGCGGCAATCCTCACCTGCCATTCCACGAGGTCGACGCCGGTCACCATCTCCGTGACAGGATGCTCAACCTGCAGCCGGGTGTTCATTTCCATGAAAAAGAACTCGTCGGGGTGGTCATCGGAGACTAGGAACTCGACGGTCCCGGCCCCGCTGTAGTTGACCGAACGTGCCGCGTTGCAGGCCGCCTCACCGATGCGGGCCCTTTGTGCTGCGCCGTCCGGCAGCGATTCGAAGAGGGCGGACGGGGCTTCTTCAATGACCTTCTGGTGGCGTCGTTGGAGTGAGCACTCACGCTCGCCGAGGTGGATGACGTTTCCGTGATTGTCGGCCAGGACCTGGACCTCGATGTGCCGGGGTGCGCGGATGAGCCGCTCCAGGAAGAGGGTGTCGTCGCCAAAGGCGGATGCCGCCACTCGCCTGGCCGTAATGAGCGTGGAGGCCATGTCCTCGAGCCGTTCCACCACGTGCATGCCTTTTCCGCCGCCACCTGCGGACGGCTTGATCAGCAAGGGGAAACCGACTCCCGGTGCCGCCTCCAACAGTTCCTGGTCGGTGAGCCCTGGCTTTGCGATGCCCGGAACGCAGGGGACGTCGTAAGCCATCACGTGGTTCTTGGAACGGATCTTGTCGCCCATTACTTCAATGGCACCAATTCCCGGCCCGATGAACCTGATGCCAGCCGCGTCCAGGGCCTTGGCGAACTCCACGTTCTCGGAGAGGAAACCGTAGCCCGGATGAACAGCCTCCGCCCCGCTTCGACGGCAGGCATCGATGATGGCATCGATCTTCAAGTAACTGTCCGCGGGTGCCTTGCCACCGATAGCGACGGCGGTATCGGCGAGGGCCACATGCTTGGCGTCCTTGTCGGCGTCTGAGTACACGGCGATGGAGCGGATGCCCATCTCCTGCAGCGTCCGGATGACGCGGCAGGCGATCTCACCACGGTTGGCAACGAGGACGGCGCTGAATGTTCCGGCTTCGACCGCCGGACCGGAGGTTTCTGCGGTTGCTGCTGCGGTTGTTGTTACGGCTGTTGTTGGCAGGGTCATGGTCACATCCTGAAGAGACCGAAGGAGGTCTCGGGCAGTTGTTGTCGGGAGACGACGTCCAAGGCCATTCCAAGGACTCGCCGCGTGTCGGCGGGATCGATAATGCCGTCGTCCCACAAGCGCGCAGTGGAGTAGTACGGACTTCCCTGGTCCTCATATTGCTGCTTAATAGGAGCCTTGAACGCTTCCTCGTCCTCGGCGGACCATTCCTGGCCGGCTGCCTCATACTGATCCCGTTTGACTGTTGCCAGAACGCTGGAAGCCTGATTTCCGCCCATCACGGAAATGCGGGCCGCCGGCCACATCCACAGGAATCGTGGCGAGTAGGCCCGGCCACACATGGAGTAGTTGCCAGCTCCGAAGGAACCTCCGATGACCACCGTCAGCTTGGGCACCCGGGCCGTGGCCACTGCCGTGACCATTTTGGCGCCGTTCTTGGCGATGCCGCCTTGCTCGTAGTCCTTGCCCACCATGAAGCCGGAGAGGTTCTGCAGGAAGATCAGGGGAATGCCACGCTGATCGCAGAGCTCTATGAAGTGAGCGCCCTTCAAGGACGACTCGCTGAAGAGGACACCGTTGTTGGCCACGATGCCCACGGGATGCCCGTGGAGGTGCGCGAAGCCGGTGACCAAGGTGGTGCCGTAATTCTTCTTGAATTCATGGAATTCGGAACCGTCCACGAGTCTGGCGATGACTTCGCGGACGTCGTACTGTGCGTTGACATCCGTAGGAACCACGCCATAGATCCCTGAAGGGTCGACGACGGGCGGCAGGACGACGTCGGACACGTCCCATGCCGGTTGTGCCGGCTTCGGCAACGTCGCCACAATGTCACGAACGATCTCCAGGGCATGCTGGTCATTTTCCGCCAAGTGGTCCGTGACGCCGGAAATCCTTGAGTGGACATCGCCGCCGCCCAGTTCCTCTGCCGTGACGATCTCGCCGATGGCTGCCTTAACCAAGGGTGGCCCACCCAGGAAGATGGTGCCCTGGTTGCGGACAATGATGGTCTCATCGCTCATGGCGGGTACGTAGGCGCCACCGGCGGTGCACGAACCCATGACGGAGGCGATCTGGGGGATCTTGGCGGCGGACATTTTGGCTTGGTTGTAGAAGATCCGGCCGAAGTGCTCCTTGTCAGGGAAGACCTCATCCTGCTTGGGCAGGAATGCTCCGCCGGAATCAACGAGGTAGATGCAAGGAAGCTTGTTCTCCAGGGCGATCTCTTGGGCCCGGAGGTGCTTCTTCACGGTCATGGGATAGTAGGTGCCGCCCTTGACCGTGGCGTCATTGGAGATCACCAGGACATGGCGGCCATGGATCAGGCCGATGCCTGCAATGACCCCGGCGCCTGGAGAATCGCCGTTATACATGCCATTCGCAGCCAAGGGAGCGATTTCCAGGAACGGACTGCCGTCATCGAGCAAGTAGTCGATCCGTTCGCGCGGCAGAAGCTTCCCGCGGGCGATGTGCCGCTCACGGGACTTGGCCGGGCCGCCAAGGGACGCCGTCGCCAATCGCTCCCGCAGTTCCTCCACCAAGGCCAGTTGCGCCTCCTGGTTGGCTTCAAAGGTGCCGCTGGAGGCTCCTGTCAGGCTGGCAATTGTCTCCATCGACCCCTGTTCCATTCCCGGCCGCAGGCCATTTCGGTTAGTGCCATGTAACTGAAATTTAGGTTAGTCTTTATTAACTGTGATGTCCAGCACAGGTGGTACCTAACGCTGGGCTGGACTGGCGCAAGGAGGAAACGTGACCGCAGGTCAGGAAGCAAGTATCGACGTCACCCGTGTCGCCGCCACACAACGCGGCCAGGCAAAGGAACTCCGCAGAGCGGCTTTGTTGTCCGCTGCTGCCGGTTTGTTCGCCGAAAACGGCTTCACACGCGTCTCACTTGAAGACCTCGGTGCGGCAGCTGGTGTCAGCGGACCCGCCGTCTACCGGCATTTTCCCGGCAAGCAAGCGGTCCTCGGAGAGCTGCTGCTCAGCGTCAGCCGGGATTTGCTGGAGGGCGGATTGCGGGTGGTGTCGGAGTCGGATGATCCCCTGACCGCGCTGAAAGGGCTGGTCCAATTCCAGGTCGATTTCGCGCTCAGCAACCCGGAGGTCATTCGTGTTCAGGACCGGGACTTCGGAAGCCTCAGCGACGCCGACCAAGCAGAAGTCAGGTCTCTCCAGCGCAGTTACGTCGAAACATGGGTGGACGTCCTGTCCCGCATCCACTCGGACGCAGATGTCCCGGGCCTTCGGGTCCGGGCACATGCAGCCTTTGGTTTGATCAACTCCACACCCCACTCGGTGCGCCACCACGGCCGGAAGATCGCCGTGAAGTCAGCCAGGCCCATTTTGGAACAGATGGCATTGGCTGCCCTTACCGCAGTGTGATTATTTTCGGGAGGTCTGCGTCGCCTTCTCAATCCCCTGCTAAAAATGTCAGACCCCAATGAAATGATTAATTCATGGAAGAAACGGGGCAGTTAACAGCGTTGCGGACGGAATCGTCCCCGGCCGTCGCTGCCTTGGTAGAGGCCGCGTCACGGCGTTTCTTGAGCAGGCCTGACTTGGTCAAGGCCGGGTTTAAGGAGACGACGGCGCCCATCACCGTGATCGGCCGATTCCACGGCGCTGGGCTGCTCAGCGGCGTTGGGCTGCTCAACGGCGTTGGGCTGCTCAGCGGCGTTGGGCCGGTCAACGGTACCGGGCTGCTCCGCGGCGCCGGGCCCGTCTACGGTACCGGGCCGGTCAACGGAATTGGGCCGGTCAACGACGCCGGGCTGCTCAATGACGCCGGGCTGCTCAACCGAAAGGCCCGCCTCGCCCGGATTTCAGGGTCGGGCCAACGCTTGGACACTCAGCATCCCGTGCCCGCGTCGGCTGCCGGACGGCAGCTCATGACGTTTCTCGAAGACGGGGAAGCTCTCCTTGATTCCGCGCGGTTGTCCGCGGCCGATGACGCCCGGTTGTTCGGCTTTGTTGAGGCTGCTGATTTTGCCGGCAGGGTTGAGGAGATTTCCCGGTCGTTGGAGTACTTGCAGCTTGTCGCGGCGCAGGCGGTGGAACGAACCCGGAAGGAA
>NZ_JBLYIE010000062.1:0-23487 GCF_048537125.1 Paenarthrobacter sp. PPS72
CAGACTCCTCGCCCTCGCCGCAGGCATCTGGCACAACTGGCGCATCAACGCGCCCCGCAAGCGCTCCCTCATCGGCTACGACCACTAAATCCAATAGGACTTAATCATCTAGAGGATATCGACACCGTCCAGCCGCAGCTGGACCGGGCCTGAGGTTCGCTTGGCGGCGCTTGCTGCCTTTACGGCCCGCATGGCGCGCGTGGCCGCCGCGGCGTCAGCGTACGGAATGAAGTACAACGTCCTCACGTCAGCATCGGCCTCACCGGCGGCCGATTGCGTGCCTGAAAACAGTTGGAGCGGGGCAGGCCCGGCGCTGCGGAGTTTGGTGCCCGGCGCAGCACCAGCTTCGAACGCTTCGGCGAAGTGCACGACGTCGGCCCTTGAGCCTGTCACGGAAGCCACCCTGACCGCAGGGGGCAGCTGCAATTCCTTCCGAAGTGCAAGTTCGCGTGATGCGTAGCCGGAGGCGTCCCATCTCAACAATGCTCCCGTGGCCGCGGTGTCATCCGCAGTAATGACCACGAGTCCACCCTGCGCGGCCGGCTTCACGAGGGAGGCCGCGTTGAACCATCGGCGAACGGTATCCTCACCCGCCCGCAGGTTCTCGCGCCGGAGCAGCGAGTTGCCGTCCAACAGCAGGGCAGCCGCATAGCCGTTGGGGGCAACCGGCTCGGCACCCACCGTAGCCACCACCAATGCGGGAGCATCCGGGACCGTTGCCTTGACGTGCGCTCCGGAGGACGTCACCACAGCTTTGCCTGGGAATGCCCTTCCCAGCTCTTCAGCGGTCCGCATGACTCCAGCTGCTCCCCGGCGCAGCCTATTCCCATTGCAGTGGGTGCAGCGCCATTGAGGAGCCGGTGTGGAGCACCACCGGCACGCGGGCATGGCAGAACTGCTGGACACCGCCAAGGGCCCTTGGCAGGCATTGCAGCGTGCCAGCTCCCGGCACGTCTCGCACACCAGGGACGGGGCGTAACCGGCCCTTGCCACCTGCACCAGAACTGGCCCGCGTTCCAGGCCTTCCTTGGCCGCCCGCCACGCAGCGCCGGGCAAACGCGCGATGCGGGCCAGCGGATCACGTTCTTGCTCGAAACTGTCAGCTGTGTTGAGAACCCTGGGCGCTGTGGCACGCACAGTAGTTCGCGGCGCTTCGATGGGCACCGCCCATTGCATCTCCACGAGGCGCTGGAGTTCGGTGCTGCGGCTATGGGACACCATGAGGCAGGCGGCATCTTCCTGCTCGGCCCGAAGAAGAAGGACCTCCCTGCTATGTGCATAGGGGGCCCTTTGCTCGATGTGGAGGTCGTCGCCGTCGTCCCAGCAGACCACCAAGCCAAGGTCGCGGACAGGAGCATAAGCCGCCGAACGAGTTCCGATGGCAACGCCCGCAGCACCACTCAGAAGCCGCAGGAAATTCCGGTAGCGGGGCGTTTGGCCGTCATCAGCAGTGAGCCGGGCGACATCGGAAGGTGGCAGGACGTTGGCAAGGGCCGTTTCCACCTGCTCAAGATCCCGATAATCCGGCACCACCACCACTGCACCACGCCCGGACGCCCGGACAGTAGCCACAGCAGACGCCACGAGGGCCGGCCAGCCGTCAGGGCCGAACCCTTGAAGGGCTGTAAGGACAGCCTTTGGGGAGCCGCCCTTGGCCAGATGCTGCAAGTATGGCGCCCCTTTGGGATAGGAAGCCCAGGGGTGGGCATCCGTGGCCGGTTTCAGGTCCACGATGCCCGCGTCAAAGTCTCCGGCCAGCAGTTCCTTCTCCACTTTGGCAACCCGTGGAGGAATAGCTGTTCTCAGGACGTCGCTCAGCGTTCCGGCATATCGGGCAGCGACAGTCCCGGCAAGCTCCAGAGTGGCCTGAGTCAGGACTGCTACGGGGGAAACAACCTTATGTAGCGGAGCCAGCGGGTGGGCCGCGTCTGAATCCTCCCGGCGCTCAATGATGAAGCCGTTCAGTTCCTGGCCGTTGAACTTCACCTTCACACGGACGCCGGGTACAGCAGTCCCGGAGAGCTCGGCGGGAACACTGTAGTCGAAGGGCCTGTCGAGGTGCGGCACGGACGACTCCAGCACTACGCGGGCAACGGGATTCTGCGCAGCCAAAGGGGGTCCATTGACGGGAGCCCGGTCCGGGAATCCCTGAAGCAACGAAGGCTGAAGCAACGACGGTTGGGCCTCATGTCCTGCCATGCCCGTCACCTCCTGGTTGATTCGCATGCTCTATGAACGAAACGCTTCCATACACCTCAAACACAGGATGCCCGCAGCGGGATAGACCCGCTGCGGGCATCTCTCTGGCACCAGCCAATCACGAGCCACTGACAAAAACAGATCAAGCGTTGAAGTATTCCTTCAGGTCAGCCACACGGTCCAGGCGCTCCCACGTGAAGTCGGGCTCGTCGCGGCCGAAGTGACCATGAGCCGCCGTCTTGGTGTAAATGGGCCGCTTCAGGTCAAGGGCATCAATGATGGCGCGGGGACGGAGGTCGAACAGTTCGTCGATGGCTTCGCTGATGCGGGCCGGGTCAACGGTTTCCGTGCCGAACGTCTCAACGTACGTTCCAACAGGGCGCGCCTGCCCGATGGCATAAGCAATCTGAATTTCAGCGCGCTTTGCCAGTCCGGCCGCCACCACGTTCTTGGCAACCCAACGCATGGCATAGGCAGCCGAACGGTCCACCTTGGACGGATCCTTGCCAGAGAAAGCGCCGCCGCCGTGTCGTGAGAATCCACCGTACGTGTCCACGATGATTTTTCGGCCTGTGAGGCCGGCGTCGCCTACCGGACCGCCAATGACGAAGGCGCCGGCAGGGTTAAGGATGTTCGCCGTGCGGGCAATGTCCAGATTCGACGCCGACAGGACGGGGTCGATCACGTAGCTGGCAAGGTCCGCACGAAGCTGCTCAAGGCTTGCTTCTTCTGCGTGCTGGCTGGAAATCACCACGGTTTCAACCGAAACCGGCCGGTCGCCGTCGTACCCCACGGTGACCTGGGTCTTGCCATCCGGGCGAAGGTAAGCGAGTTCGCCGTTTTTGCGGACTTCGGTGAGGCGTTCAGACAAACGGTGCGCCAGCCAGATGGGTGTGGGCATGTACGACGCCGTCTCATCACTGGCGTAGCCGAACATAATGCCCTGATCGCCTGCACCCTGGAGGTCGTAGTCGTCCTCTTGGCGGCCTTCACGGGCCTCGAGTGAGTTGAACACGCCACCGGCGATGTCGTTGGACTGCTGGCCTATGGAAACGGACACACCACAGCGGGCGCCGTCGAAACCGTTGGCGGAGGAGTCGTACCCGATGCCAAGGATGGTCTCACGGACGATCTGCGGAATTTCGACATAGGCATCTGTAGTGACCTCGCCTGCCACGTGCACCAGGCCTGTGGTGGCCATGGTTTCAACGGCCACTCGGGATTCCGGATCAGCAGCCAGCAACGCATCCAGGATGGCATCGCTGATTTGGTCGCAGATCTTGTCCGGGTGCCCTTCAGTGACCGACTCGGACGTGAAGAGCCGGAGCTTGGACGGGGTGCCATGGTGTTCATGGTGCAGCGGTAAAGTCACTCGACCACCTTACTGGGTTGCGGGACGGCGGCATCTGCCCTGTGTCCCTTTGCTAAGAATTCGGGTGTGGTCTCAGTTACACGGCGGGGAAGACCCGTGTGAGCTCGGAGCCCACCCGGTCAATTACGGCAGCGGCAACGTCGGCCTTGGAGCCGGCGGCCGACTGCGGTTCGGCTCCGTGACCGGACAGGATCACCACGGAATTGTCATCCTGGCCGAACACTCGGCCGATGCCCACCTGATTAACCACCAGGAGGTCGCAGCCCTTGCGTTTGAGCTTGGCAGCTGCGTGCTCCAAGACGTCTCCCTGGGCATCGCCTGTTTCTGCAGCGAAACCGACGATCAACTGCTGGCCACCCTCGCCATTGCGGCGCTCCACGAGTTCGTGCAGGATGTCGGGGTTGCGGATCAACCGCACAACGGGCGCATCCTCGCCGTCGACCTTCTTGATCTTGGTGTCCGACACCTCGGCCGGACGGAAGTCAGCCACCGCAGCGGCCATGATGACGACGTCGGAGTCCGCAGCCGCTTTAAGCGCCGCCTCGCGCAGTTCCAAGGCTGATTCAACGCGAAAAAGCTCGACGCCGGCAGGCGGCTCGACGTCCATGTGCGCTGCGAGGAATTTCACGGTTGCCCCGGCGGCAAGGGCTGCAGCAGCCAGTGCCGCTCCTTGCTTTCCAGAGGACCGGTTGCCCAGGAACCGGACGGGATCCAGCGCTTCCCTGGTCCCGCCAGCGGAAATGGTGACGGTACGGCCTGCCAAGGATGCATGCGCGGCAGGCGCTGTCTTCGTTTCGCTGTCCACGGAAGCCCCGGCCAAAGCCATGGCAGCTGCAAAGATCGCGTCCGGCTCCGGCAAGCGGCCAGGACCCGAGTCCGTACCCGTTAGGCGACCCGAAGCAGGCTCAAGCACCGTCACGCCCCGGTTGCGCAAGGTCTCGACGTTGGCCTGGGTTGCGGCATGCTGCCACATTTCCGTGTGCATCGCAGGAGCAAACAGAACCGGTCCGTGGGCCATGAGGAGCGTGTTGGTGAGGAGGTCGCCCGCTTGCCCGGTTGCGGCCTTGGCCAGGAGGTCGGCCGTGGCAGGAGCAACCACGATCAGGTCCGCCTCATGCCCCAACCGGACATGGTTGACCTTCTCGACGTCGTCAAAGACGCTGTTGCTCACAGGGTTGCCGGAGAGGGCTTCCCACGTGGCCACGCCGACAAAGCGGGTTGCGGCTTCCGTGGGAATGACCGTCACCTTGTGACCGGCTTCAGTAAAAAGCCGGAGGAGCGATGCAACCTTGTAGGCTGCGATCCCTCCCCCGACTCCGAGGACTATGCGCACGTGACCTCCGTCAACAGGCAGTCTTTGTTATTCGGCGGGCTCGATCGGCGTGGAAACCAGAAGGCCTTCGTTGATCTCGCGCAGTGCGATGGACAACGACTTCTCGTTCAGCTTGGTGTCAACCAGCGGGCCGACGTACTCGAACAGGCCCTCGTGCAGCTGTGCGTAGTAGGCGTTGATCTGGCGGGCGCGCTTGGCGCCGAAGATGACCAGGCCGTACTTGGAATCAGCAGCCTCAAGCAGCGAATCGATCGGCGGGTTGATGATGCCTTCAAGGTTCGTGGACACGAATTCTCCAAATTTTAGCGGGCCAACAAATGCAAGCGCTTAGCGCTGGTGCGGGGTAAGCCCCATGAGTGAAACAAGCTCGTCCGCTGCCCGGCGAACGTCGTCATTGATGACGGTGTGGTCAAACTCCGGTTCAGCAGCAAGTTCCAGTTTAGCGGTTTCCAGCCTGCGCTGCTGTTCCTCGGGAGTTTCAGTGCCGCGGCCCACCAAGCGGCGGACCATTTCGTCCCAGCTGGGCGGTGCCAGGAACACGAAATTGGCGTCCGGGACGGCCGCTTTGACCTGCCGAGCGCCCTGGAGGTCGATCTCCAGCAGCACCGATTTGCCGTCGGCGATAGCCGCGTCGACGGTGCTGCGGAGCGTCCCATAGCGGTTCTGGCCATGCACCACTGCCCACTCCAGAAGTTCGCCCTCAGCTACCAGGGCGTCAAACTCCTCAGCGGATTTGAAGAAATAGTGGACGCCGTCCTTTTCGCCCGGACGCGCCGCCCGGGTGGTAGCCGAGACTGAGAGCCAAACCTCCGGATAGTTGTCCCTGATGTAGGTGGAAACGGTTCCCTTGCCAACGGCAGTGGGGCCTGCAAGGACAGTCAGTCCGGGTTTCTTGCTCACGGATTCCTTCGGGGAGATGCGTCAAACGCTTTGCTGGGTATCCATAAAATCTACCAGCGCCCGGGCCTGGTGAATTCCCAGGCCCCTGATCCGCCGGGATCCGGCGATGCCTATCTCCGCCATGATTCCGGCAGCCCGGACCGGGCCAATGCCCGGAAGCGCCTCCAGAAGTTCCACCACACGCATTCGCGCAATTGCCTCGTCCGTAGTACCGGACGAGATCAGCTCCGCAATACTCACCTCACCGCGCTTGAGCCTTTCCTTGGCCGCGGCACGTACGGCCCGCGCCTTGGCAGCCTTTTCAAGCGCATCGGAGCGCTCCTGTGGTGTCAGCTCTTTAAGGCCCACTGCCAAACCCCTGTCAGATCGCAATTGTGATCCAGATCACGCGGACTGATCCTGAACCTACCGGCAGGGGCCCGGTTGCGCAATGAGTTCGAACAACGCGGGGTCACTTACGGCCCTTTAGAGGGCTTCCGAGGGGCCATAAGTGACCCCGCGTTGCTTTATGAACGGAGTCCGGCCAGCGTCTCTTCTGTTGCTGCCCGCAGGCCTGCCAAAGAGGGACCAGCGGCCAGAATCCCGCGGCTGGAGGTGGCCAGCACCGTGGGGTAAGCACTGCCGAACGTAGCTCGGAGATCAGCAGGAGTAGCTCCCTGCGCACCGAGTCCCGGGGCCAGGATCGCGCCGCGGACCGGCCCGAGATCGATATCCAAATCATTCAGGGCGGAACCAATGGTTGCCCCCACCACCAAGCCAACAGACCCAAGGGCACCGGCATAGCGCTGATTTTCAAGGGCTGCAGCGGCAACAATACTGCGAGCCACGGAATCGCGTCCACCAACGTGCTGAACGGACTTACCTTCAGGGTTCGAGGTCAATGCCAGCACGAACACTCCCCTGCCGTGCTTCGCAGCAAGATCCAAAGCCGGGCGCAGCGACTCAAAACCAAGGTACGGACTCAGGGTCACGGAGTCCGCAGCCAAGGAAGAACCGTCCCGCAGCCACGCATCCGCGTACGCGGCCATAGTGGAGCCGATGTCGCCCCGCTTAGCATCGGCAATGCTGAGAACGCCCGCCTCCGCAGATGCGGCCAGGGTGCGTTCCAGGACCGCCATGCCTGCCGAACCGTGCCGCTCATAGAGCGCCACCTGCGGCTTGACCGCGGCAGCGAGGGAAGCCACGGCCTCCACGACCGTCAGCGAGAAACGCTCCAGGCCGGCGACGTCGTCGTTCAATCCCCAGTCAGCCAGAAGCTGCGGGTGGGGATCGATTCCGACGCAGAGTGGACCGCGCGTGGCCATGGCCGCAGCCAGCCGGGAGCCAAAGGACTCCCGGGCCGGCCGCTGCTCTTGCTGTGGTGTAGCAGGCTCAGGCATTGGCTGCTTCCATGGCTGCCGCCAGGTTGGCTGCGTGCTCCTGCAAGCTGGTAACGGACCATTCGTAGGTACGCAGGGCCTCTATGGCCTGAACTGCGGCGTTGAACTCGGCAACAGTGGTGATGCAGGGAATGCCGATGGATGTGGCCGCAGCACGCAGTTCGTATCCGTCGCTGCGGGCTTCGCCACCGGAGGGGGTGTTGAAGACCATGTCGATCTCGCCGGCGATGACCAGGTCCGCGATGGTGCCTTCGCCTTCAGCACTGCTGCCCTCGGCCACCTTACGGACCGGAGTCGCCTGGATGCCGTTGCGGCGCAGGACGTCTGCAGTGCCGCCGGTGGAGACGATCTCGAAGCCCAGGTCCGAGAGGCGCTTCACGCCCATGATGACCGAGCGCTTGTCACGGTTGGCCACCGAGACGAAGATCTTTCCTTCGGTGGGCAGCGCGTTGTTCGCAGCGGCCTGGCTCTTGGCGAACGCGGTGTCGAAGTGCTTGTCGATGCCCATAACTTCGCCGGTGGAGCGCATTTCCGGGCCGAGGAGGGAATCCACAACCTTGCCCTCAGGAGTGCGGAAGCGGCTGAACGGAAGGACTGCTTCCTTGACGGCAACCGGGGCGTCCAAGGGCAGGGTGGAACCGTCACCGGTTTCCGGCAGCATCTTGTAGGCACCGCGGAGTTGGTTGATGGTCACACCCGTGCCGATGAGGGCAGCGGCCTTGGCCATCTGCACGCCCGTTGCCTTGGAGACGAACGGAACGGTGCGGGAAGCACGCGGGTTGGCTTCAAGGACGTACAGGACGTCGGAGGCCAGCGCGAACTGGATGTTGATGAGACCGCGCACGCCCACACCTTCAGCAATGGCCCGGGTTGCCGTGCGAACACGCTCGATCACGTTATTGCCCAAGGTAATGGGAGGAAGCACGCAAGCGGAGTCACCGGAATGGATACCGGCTTCTTCGATGTGTTCCATGATCCCGCCGAGGTACATATCAGTGCCATCGAAGAGTGCATCAACGTCGATTTCGACGGCATCTTCGAGGAAGCGGTCAATCAGCACCGGGTGGTCCGGCGTGATTTCCGTGGCGTTGGCGATGTAGCGGGAGAGGTTCGCTTCGTCATAGACGATCTCCATGCCGCGGCCGCCCAGGACGTAGGACGGGCGGACCAGCACCGGGTAGCCGATTTCGTCGGCAATTTTCTTGGCGTCCTCGAAGGAAACGGCGGTGCCGTTCTTCGGGGAGGTCAGCCCGGCTTCGTCAAGGACCCGGGCAAAGGCGCCGCGGTGCTCGGCGAGGTCAATTGCTTCCGGTGACGTGCCCAGAATCGGGACCCCGGCGTCGGCGAGCTGCTGGGCCAGCTTCAACGGAGTCTGGCCACCAAGCTGCACGAAAACGCCCATGACCCCACCGGTGCGCTCCTCCGCGGCAATGACTTCGAGGACGTCCTCAAGGGTCAGCGGCTCGAAGTAGAGGCGCGTGGAGACGTCGTAGTCGGTGGAGACTGTCTCGGGGTTGCAGTTGACCATGACCGTCTCGTAGCCGGCCTTGCGCAGTGCCATGGAGGCGTGGACGCAGGAGTAATCGAACTCGATGCCCTGGCCAATGCGGTTGGGGCCTGAACCCAGGATGATGACGGAGGGCTTGGCGTGCAGGCCTACCTCATCTTCCTCGTCGTAGGACGAGTAGTGGTACGGGGTGTAAGCGGCAAACTCAGCGGCACAGGTGTCAACCGTCTTGTAGACCGGACGAATGCCCAGGGCCTGGCGGACGCCGCGGACCACTGCCTCATTGTTGTGCGTCAGAGCACCGATCTGCTCGTCGGAGAAGCCGTGGCGCTTGGCGTTGCGCAGCATTTCCTCAGTGAGCACGCCGGCCTTGCGGATCTCCTGCGCGGTCTCGTTCAGGAGCTGCAGCTGGTCCAGGAACCAGGGGTCGATCTTGGTGGCTTCGAAGAGGTCCTCCACCGTGGCGCCACCCAGGAGCGCGCGCTGCACCTGGTGCAGGCGGTCCGTGGTGGGGCGCTTGGCCTTCTCGATGAGCTCGGCAACCTCGTATTCCGGCACCGAGCTGAAGTCCAGCTGCGAGCCCTTCTGCTCCAACGAGCGAAGGGCCTTTTGCAGGGCTTCGGTGAAGTTGCGGCCCATGGCCATGGCTTCACCAACAGACTTCATGGTGGTGGTCAGCGTGTTGTCCGCTGCCGGGAACTTCTCGAAGGCGAAACGCGGAACCTTGACGACGACGTAGTCCAACGTGGGCTCGAAAGAGGCCGGCGTCTTCTGCGTGATGTCGTTCGGGATCTCGTCCAGGGTGTAACCAAGGGAGAGCTTGGTGGCGATCTTGGCGATGGCGAAGCCGGTTGCCTTGGACGCGAGGGCGGAGGAACGCGAGACACGCGGGTTCATCTCGATGACCACTACGCGACCCGTGGCGGGATCGATGGCGAACTGGATGTTGCAGCCACCGGTGTCCACGCCAACTTCGCGGATAACGGCGATGGAGACATCGCGCAGCTTCTGGTACTCGCGGTCGGTGAGGGTCAGCGCCGGAGCAACCGTGATGGAGTCACCGGTGTGGACGCCTACGGGGTCGAAGTTCTCGATGGAGCAAACAACAACGACGTTGTCGTTCTTGTCGCGCATCATCTCGAGCTCGTATTCCTTCCAGCCGAGGATGCTTTCTTCGAGCAGGACCTCGGTGGTGGGGCTGTACTGCAGGCCCTGGCCGACGATGCGGCGGAGGTCGTCCTCGTTGTAAGCCAAGCCTGAGCCCAGCCCGCCCATGGTGAAGGACGGACGGACCACCATGGGGTAGCCGAGGTCTTCGGCAGCAGCGAAGGCCTCTTCCATGGTGTGGATGATGTGGCTGCGTGCGGACTCCGCGCCACAGCGCTCCACCACGCCCTTGAACTTCTCGCGGTCTTCGCCGAGCTCAATGGCGGCAATGTTCGCGCCAATAAGTTCCACGTTGTACTTCTCCAGCACGCCGTTCTTGTCCAACGCAATGGCAGTGTTCAAAGCAGTCTGGCCGCCCAAGGTGGGCAGGATGGCGTCCGGACGCTCCTTGGCGATGATCTTTTCCACCACCTCAGGAGTGATGGGCTCCACGTAAGTGGCATCGGCAAACTCGGGGTCCGTCATGATGGTGGCCGGGTTGGAGTTGACCAGGATGACCCGCAGGCCCTCCTCCTTGAGGACGCGAAGCGCCTGGGTACCGGAGTAGTCAAACTCAGCCGCCTGGCCGATGACGATGGGACCGGATCCGATGACAAGGACGCTCTTGAGATCTGTACGCTTGGGCATTACTTCTTGTCCTCAGTCTTGGAGTCGGTGGAGGCGGCAGCTGTGGCCTTGGACTTGGTATCGGCCATGAGGTCGATGAAGCGGTCGAAGAGGTAGGCGGCATCGTGCGGTCCGGCCGCGGCTTCGGGGTGGTACTGAACCGAGAACGCAGGGATGTCGAGGCAGGCGAGTCCCTCGACGACGTCGTCGTTCAACGAAACGTGGCTGACTTCCACCCGCCCGAAGCGCTCTTCCGGCGCCACGGTGGAACCGTTCAGCGGTGCGTCAACGGCGAAGCCGTGGTTCTGCGACGTGATTTCGACCTTTCCGGTCCGGCGGTCCATGACCGGCTGGTTGATGCCGCGGTGGCCGTAACGGAGTTTGTAGGTCCCGAAACCCAAGGCGCGGCCCAGGATCTGGTTGCCGAAGCAGATACCGAAGTACGGGAGCTTCTCATCGAGCACTGAGCGCAGCAGGGAGACCTGGTGGTCTGCCGTAGCGGGGTCGCCGGGTCCGTTGGACATGAAGAAGCCGTCCGGCTTGACCGAGTTGACGTCCTCCAGGGTGGACGTGGCAGGCAGGACGTGTACACGTACGCCGCGCTCTGCGAAGCGCACCGGAGTCATCGCCTTGATACCAAGATCAACGGCCGCAATGGAGAAGCGGGGCTCGCCTTCCCAGCCGTGGTCCTTGGGTTCCACAACGTAGGCCTCATCAATGGAGACTTCCTCAGCCAGGGCTGCGCCTTCCATGGGTGCACTGGCCAGGACTGCATCCAGCAGTTCCTTGTCAGTGGCCTGTGCTGCCTCACCGGAGAAGATGCCTGCACGCATGGTCTTGTGCTCGCGGAGGTGCCGGGTGATGGCACGGGTGTCTACGCCCTGGATACCAACGATTCCCTGTTCCACCAGTTCATCATCGAGGCTGCGCTCGGAGCGCCAGTTGGAGGGCCGGCGGGCGGCGTCGCGCACGATGTATCCGGCCACCCAGATGCGGCGGGATTCAGCGTCTTCGCTGTTGACGCCGGTGTTGCCGATGTGCGGGGCGGTCTGAACCACCAGCTGGCGCGCATAGGAGGGGTCTGTGATGGTCTCTTGGTAGCCGGTCATGCCGGTGGCGAAGACGGCCTCACCGAGGGCGGTTCCCTGCGCTCCGTAGCTGCGGCCGCGGAACATGCGGCCATCTTCGAGCACAAGTACTGCTGCTGAGGGGGTGGGTGTGGTGGCTGCTTTACTATCCGTCACTTTATTACTTTCCACTATCGGCATCTGCCTGAGGGGCTGCGGAGATCAATTCCTGGAGGGCTTCGAGGAGGAGCTGCTTGTCTGTTGCGTGCCTGGAACGGAATCCGGTATCGAGTTCCCGGGCACCGAGTTTCCAGTTGATGACCAGGAGTCCGTCCTTTTCGACGAACTTCCCGGCCATGCCGTTGGCTTCACGGCTATCCAGCAGCGCGTCCCGCGGGATGAACACCGGAGCGGCACCGGATCGGTCGAACAGTACGCCTTCAGCGTGGATGCTCAGTTCCGCGTTGGTCCGGATACCCAGTCCCTGCGCAGCGATCCGGTCCAGCCAGTCCCCCGCCGTGGTGGTGGCAACGTACTGGCCGTCCGCGACGACCGTGGCTGGCGTCAGCTGCTGCGGCACCTCTGGAAGGCGTTCGACGTCGGCTTGTCGCCTCAGCCGGTTGCGCCATCCCAGCCAGATCATCGCCAGGACGACGACGATCAGCGGCACCATGATGAGCACGGTCAATGTTTGGTTGTCCATTAGTTGCTGCTGACCGCCGGGTACCTGTACGGCGTGTTGAGCCGGCCATCAAGAACCGTAGGGTGGCCCTTGAAGAACGTCGCGACGACCGATCCGGGCAGCTTCTTGCCCTTGAACGGTGAATTGCGGCCCATGGTTGCCATTTTATGGGGGTCGACGGTCCATCGCGCAGCCGGGTCCACCAGGATGACGTTGGCCGGTTCGCCAACTTCCAGCGGGCGGCCCTGGTCAGCGACCCGGCCGATGACTGCAGGCGTGAACGAAGTGACCCTGGCGAAGTCGGCCCAGTTCATGAGGCCGGTTTCGATCATGGTCTCCTGAACCACGGACAGGGCGGTTTCAAGGCCGGTCATGCCCATGGCTGCCTGCGCCCATTCGCACTCCTTGTGCTCACTGGGGTGCGGGGCGTGATCAGTTCCCACGACGTCGATGGTGCCATCCGCCAGGCCCTCACGGAGTGCCTGGACATCGGCATCAGTACGCAGCGGTGGGTTGACCTTGTAGACGGGGTCGTAGCTTCGGACCAGTTCATCTGTAAGGAGCAGGTGGTGCGGGGTGACCTCTGCCGTGACATTGATTCCCCGCGCCTTCGCCCAGCGCACGATTTCCACGGATCCTGCAGTGGACACGTGGCACACGTGGAGGCGGGAACCAACGTGCTGGGCGAGAAGGACATCACGGGCAATGATGCTTTCCTCGGCAACAGCCGGCCAGCCGGTGAGTCCAAGTACCGCAGAGACAGTGCCTTCGTTCATCTGTGCACCGGCGGTGAGGCGCGGTTCCTGCGCGTGTTGGGCCACGACGCCGTCGAACGCTTTGACGTATTCAAGGGCCCTGCGCATAAGGACGGGATTGTGGACGCAGATGCCGTCGTCGGAGAACATCCGGACCCGGGCACGGGAGTCCGCCATGGCGCCCAGTTCTGCGAGCTGTTCCCCGGCCAAGCCCACCGTCACTGCTCCCACCGGCCGCACATCCACCCAGCCGGACGCGCGGCCCAGGGTGTGAACCTGCTCCACAACGCCTGCGGTGTCTGCCACCGGATTGCTGTTGGCCATGGCGTGGACGGCGGTGAAGCCTCCAAGCGCAGCGGCGCGGGTGCCGGTTTCCACTGTTTCGGCATCTTCGCGGCCGGGTTCGCGCAAGTGGGTGTGAACGTCAACCATGCCGGGCAGGGCGACGAGGCCCCGGGCGTCGATGACAGTTGCGTCCTCAGCTGAGAGGTCCTTGCCACGGGCTTCGATGACACCGTCTCGGATCAAGAGGTCTTCAGCTTCACCGCCCAGGATGGCGGCCCCACGAATCAGGTAGGTGTTCTCGGCCATCAGTTGGTCTCCTTGCTGGACTGGCTTACGTTCGGGGCGGCTTCGCGGGAATCCCCGGAGAGCAGCAGATAAAGGGCGGCCATGCGGACCGAGACGCCGTTTCGCACTTGGGCGAGCACGGTTGACCGCGGCGAGTCGGCGGCGGCAGAAGAAATCTCCAGACCTCGGTTCATGGGGCCGGGGTGCATGATGATGGTGTCCTTCATGCCCAGATCGTCCAGGGCGCGGAGCCTTGCGTCGTCGAAACCCCAGCGCCGCGAGTACTCCCGGGTCGAGGGGAAGAACGAGGCATTCATGCGCTCACCCTGGACACGCAGCATCATCATGGCGTCGATGCCGGCTTCCAGCGTCTCGTCCAGGTTGTAGCTGACTTTGCAAGGCCAGTGCTCGACGCCGATCGGCAGCAGCGTGGGCGGCGCCACCAAAGTAACCTGGGCGCCCAAGGTCTTCAGGAGCCATACGTTGGACCGGGCCACACGGGAGTGAAGGACATCTCCTGCAATGGCTACCCGCATGCCCGACAGGTCCGCCCCCGTGGACTCTGTGCCGTTGACCTGCGACCAATGCCGGCGCATGGTGAACGCATCCAAGAGCGCCTGCGTTGGGTGCTCATGGGTACCGTCACCGGCGTTGATGACTGCGGCATCGATCCAGTCGGTGGCAGCGAGCCGATGCGGGGCGCCGGAAGCCCAGTGGCGGATGACGACGGCGTCCGCCCCCATGGCTGCGAGGGTCTGCGCCGTGTCCTTGAGGGATTCCCCTTTGGAAACCGAGGACCCCTTGGCGGCGAAGTTGATGACATCGGCTGACAGGCGTTTGGCTGCGGCTTCAAAGGAAATACGGGTACGGGTGGAGTCTTCGAAGAAAAGGTTAACCACGGTACGGCCGCGCAGGGCCGGTAGTTTCTTTACTTCACGCTCGCCGACTGCGGACATTTCCTCAGCTGTGTCCAGAACACGAATGGCGTCGAAGAGACTGAGGTTTTCGGTGGAAAGGAGGTGCTTCACTTGCCGGCCTCAATTACTACCTCGTTGACGGGAACGCCATCCACGGAGTCGATCTCCTCGAGGTGAACCCGGACTTTTTCGGAGGAGGAAGTGGGCAGGTTCTTGCCCACGTGGTCTGCACGGATGGGAAGCTCGCGGTGTCCCCGGTCCACCAGCACAGCCAACCGGACGATCCGCGGGCGGCCAAGGTCAACCAAGGCGTCCAATGCGGCGCGAATGGTACGGCCCGAATACAGGACGTCGTCGATCAGGACAACAACTTTGTTGTCGATGCCGGACAACGGAAGCCGGGTATGGCGCGGGGGCCGTGTGGGCTGGTGTGAGAGGTCGTCACGGAACATGGTGACATCCAACTGTCCGACCATGGTCTCGGCGTTCACGGTCGGGTCTGCAGCTGCGATCTTCTTGGCAAGCCGTACTGCCAAAGGATAGCCACGGCTGGGAATGCCCAACAGGACCAGGTCCCGGGAGCCTTTGTTGGCTTCGAGGATCTCGTGGGCGATACGAGTGAGCGCACGATCAATGTCCGCCTGATTGAGAACAACCCGTGACGGCACGTGCGCTGAAGTGACTTCAGTCATCGCTCGTCTCCCCTTTCCCCGCCTCACGGGACGGAATTAAAAAAGGAATATTTGCTTTTCCAAGCTACCACAGGGTCCCATTCACGCCTCACCGTGGGCCACAGCAGAGCGTGAGTTTAAACTCACACTCCTTGCCGTGGAATAGGCTCTTGCCCATGACCATGAACCCCCACGGCCAACCGTATCCCCGGCCTTATCTGGAACCTGGTGCCAACCCCACCTGGATCGGACGCGTGCAGCCCGGGAACTATCAACCGGCTCCTGGTAATCCGACGAACCTCCCCCGGCAAAGCTGGGCCGTACCGCCAGCACCGCCGGCGCGCAGATCCTGGGGAATACTTCCGTTACTCATTGTGGGAACCGTCTTGGTTCTCGGCAGCTTGTTGCTGGTGGTGCCGTTTCTCCTGGGAAATACGGGTATTGCCGGTTTCGTGATCGGCTTCATCGCCTCCCTCATTCCACTGTCCGTGGTGCTGCTGACAGTTCGTCTGATTGATCGCTGGGAGCCCGAGCCGAAGAGGCTCCTATGGTTCGCTTTCACTTGGGGTGCAGCAGTTTCCGTTGCCGGGACGCTGCTCATCCAGCCGATCTTCGCACTTGCCGCACCAACCTCCAGCGAAGAAGCCTTCAGTTACTTCATGGCCACGGTCCAGGCCCCCATTGTGGAGGAGTTCAGCAAGTCACTGGGCTTGCTGGTCCTGATCCTGGCAGCACGGAAGTACTTTGACGGACCTGTTGACGGTGTCGTTTTCGCCTTTACCATTGCCGCCGGCTTCGCCTTCACGGAGAACATCCTGTACTTTGGCCGCGAAATTGCCTCGTCCAGCGATCCAGGTACCGACCTGGTGCGGATCTTCATCCTCCGCGGCGTCATGTCACCGTTCGCGCACGCCGTGTTCACAGGAACAACCGGGCTGGTCATGGGCTTCGCTGCGCGGAAATGGCACTCGGGGTATGCCGTCCTGGCGTTCTTTGTAGGCTTGCTGCCCGCGATGTTCCTGCACAACCGTTGGAACAGCATGGGGCAGAACTTCCTGGTGGAGTACTTCGTGGTCCAGGTTCCGATCTTCCTGGTCGCCGCCGTCGGCATCATTCTCCTCCGGATCGCCGAAGGAAAGCTCACACGTCAACGGCTCCTCGAGTATGCCCGGGCCGGCTGGTTCACTCCGGCCGAAGTGGAGATGCTGGCCACCTCACGGGGCAGGCGGCAGGCTGTTCGCTGGGCATCCTCACGCGGGCGGGGCCAGCAGATGAAGTCATTCATCAAACAGGCCACTGCACTGGCGTTCACCAGGCAGCGGATACTCAGCGGCCGCGATGTCCCTGTTCACCAGCAGGATGAGTTGGAGCACCTCCGCAGCATCCCCTCCCTCAGGGCGGCGGTGCTTCAGTAGCGACATCGCCCCATGAGCAACACAAAAGGACCCGCATCCGGTGGATGCGGGTCCTTTCACTCTTGAATACCTAAGCGAGAAGTGACGGCTTGAGCTTCTGCAAACGGCCGAGCAGCCCATTGATGAATGCCGGCGACTCGTCCGTGGACATCGTCTTGGCAAGGGCCACGGCTTCACTCACGGCTACGCCGTCCGGAACTTCGTCATTGTAGAGAAGTTCCCATGCGCCTATGCGAAGAATGATGCGGTCTACGGACGGCATACGCTCCAACGTCCAGCCCTGGGCGTAGGTCTGCAGGAACTCATCAATGGTTGCCTGCATGGAAACAACGCCCTCTACGATTTCCACCGTGTAGGGGTTGATGACAAGATCGGTCTTCTCCCGGCGCGCTGTCATCGCGTCGAAAGCCGAAACGGAGCGTTGCTCCGCCTCGAAAAGTACTTCGAGTGCCCTGCTACGGGCTTTACCGCGTGCGCTCACTAGTCGTTGACCCGGCCCAAGTAGCTGCCATCGCGGGTGTCTACCTTGACCTTGGTGCCCTGCTCAACGAACAGCGGAACCTGAATTTCGTAGCCGGTCTCCACCGTTGCGGGCTTGGTGCCTGCCGAGGAGCGGTCGCCCTGCAGGCCCGGCTCCGTGTAGGTGATTTCGAGGACGACGCTCGGGGGCAATTCGATGTACAGCGGCGTGCCCTCGTGGATGGCAATGTTGACCATCTGGTTCTCGAGCATGAAGTTGGTGGCATCGCCCACAGTGGCACCGGATACGGTGATCTGGTCGTAGTCCTGGGTGTCCATGAAGACGAAGTCTTCGCCGTCCTGGTACAGGTACTGGTAATCACGGCGGTCAACCGTTGCGGTTTCGAT
Source organism: Paenarthrobacter sp. PPS72 (assembly GCF_048537125.1). GTDB lineage: Bacteria > Actinomycetota > Actinomycetes > Actinomycetales > Micrococcaceae > Arthrobacter > Arthrobacter nitroguajacolicus_E. The sequence goes on from NZ_JBLYIE010000062.1 coordinate 17,408, forward strand.
CTTCAGGCCGGCGTTGAAGGTCTTGTCGACCACCTTGCCGGACATGACGTTGCGCATCTTGGTGCGAACGAAGGCTCCGCCCTTGCCCGGCTTGACGTGCTGGAACTCAATGATGTTCCAGAGCTGGCCCTCGAGCTTCAGTACGGTCCCGTTCTTGATGTCGTTTGTGGTTGCCACTCGTATCCTCTGGTTTCTCTCACTGGTTCAAGCTGCCAGTTTGTCTATGCCAAGCAGGCATGCCAAGCGGCCCGCCAGCGCGTATTTATCAAAAATCCAAGAACCATTCTACCGGCAAATAGGGCTAAGGCCTGCGAGCCGGGTTTCCGGGGGCTTCAGGAAGCGAGTTCGAGCACATTCCGGGCCCTCTGCAGGGCAACAGCTGATGAGTAGATCAACGCTGCATCGGCGGCCATGGCGACGCGCAGGTCCAAGGCCTTGGCGAATTCCTCGGATGCCGCCAGCGCGTTGCCGCTGACGAAATATGCCCGGCCCAGGTACTGGTGAACGATCGCTTCCTTCGAGCTTCCCTGGACATCCTGCAACAGGTGACGAAACAGCTGCACTGCACGGTCCAGTCGATTGGTTGCCCGGTGGACTTCCGCTTCAAAAATCCTCAACCGGAACGACTCCGGATCCTTGTAGCGTGCCTCGGCCAACAACTCGGCTGCCTCGTTGGGCTGGTTATCGAGCAGCAGGGCCATGATGCGATCCGCCGGATCTTCGGAGGCCGCAAGGGCGGACTCCATGGCTTCCTCATTGACAACCACGGGTAGCAAAGTGTCCGGGTTCAACCGGACTCCCGGGAAGCCGGCTGTCGGCCAGTCACTGATGCCCTCACGAAGAGTGACGGTCATGATGCGATCTCCTGGTATGCGGCAAACAGGAGTGACGTATCGGGGACCTCCAGGATGCCCGGCTTGGCAACGCCGTCGAGGACAACGAACCGGAGAAGATCGCCACGGGACTTCTTGTCACGGCGCATTCCATCCAGAAGGCCCTGCCACCGGTCCCTGCGGTAGGTGATGGGCAATCCGAGGCTCTCCAGGATGGTGCGGTGCCTGTCTGCGTCAGCATCGGACAGGCGTCCAACGCTTCGCGACAACTCGGCAGCGAACATCATGCCCACGGAAACGGCGGCACCGTGACGCCATGAGTATCTCTCCACGAGCTCGATGGCGTGGCCCAAGGTGTGACCGTAATTCAAGATCTCCCGGAGACCGGATTCCTTGAGGTCCTGGGAAACGACGTCAGCCTTCACGGAAATCGCGCGTTCGATCAGCTCCCGCACAACATCCGATCCCGGGTCCATCACTGCGTCGGTGTTCTTCTCCACGAGGTCGAGGATTGCCGGATCAGCGATGAAGCCGCACTTGATGACCTCCGCCATCCCGGAAATGAGCTCGTTCTTGGGCAGGGTCTGCAGCGTGTCCAAGTCAGCCAGCACAGCCGCCGGCGGGTGGAAGGACCCCACGAGGTTCTTGCCTTCGGCTGTGTTGATGCCCGTCTTGCCACCCACGGAGGCGTCCACCATGCCCAGCAAGCTCGTGGGCATGTGGATGACTTTGACTCCACGGAGCCAGGTGGCCGCCACGAAGCCGGCGAGGTCCGTGACAGCACCGCCACCAACTGCCACGATGGCATCAGACCGGGTGAAATCGTTCTGGCCCAGCACTTGCCAGCAGAACGCCGCAACCTGGATGTGCTTGCCTTCTTCCGCATCCGGAATTTCCGCCGTGAGTGCCGTGAATCCCGCAGCCTCCAGTTCATCCCGCACAGTATCGCCGGTAAGGCGGAGGGCCCGCGGGTGGATCACCAGAACGCGTCGGACACGTTCGCCAAGCTTTTCGGGCAAGGTGTCCAACAGGCCCCGGCCCACAACGACGTCGTAGTTCTCGTTAACGGACTGACCGGTCACCTTGATGACAGTTGCTTCGTTGCTCACTTTTCAACTTCCTCTTTCAAGGCTGCATGCTGACGCAGCCGCTCCTCCAGATGGAGGCCGATTTCCGTCACGGATCCTGAACGGACGTCCATGACAAGGTCCGCCAGGCGCTCGTAGACAGGACGCCTCGTGGCAAACAAGGCTTCCCATCGGTTCATCGCGTCACCCTGCAGCAAAGGCCTGCCCGTGTTCCGCGCGATCCGGTCAGCAACGGTTTCCGCGTCACACTCAAGGTAGACCACAGTGCATTCCCCCAGCAGCTGCTGGGTACCGGAGTCAAGAACCGCACCCCCGCCCAGGGAAATGATGGCCGGTTGCACCTTGGCGGACTCGATGGCTTTAGCCACGGCTCTTGCTTCAATTTCGCGGAACGCGTGCTCTCCCCTGCCGGCGAAGATGTCTGCGATGCTGCCGTGGGCAGCTACAACCACTGCATCAGTGTCCACGAACGGGAGACCGAGTTGGTGGGCCAGTTGCTGGCCGATCGCCGATTTTCCTACGGCCATGGGGCCAACGAGAACAACGGGACGGCCATCGGGGATAGCGCGGACCACTACCGGCCGACCGAGTCCAGGGTGGCCGGGATGTTCTCAAGGTAGCTCTGCAGATTCCGCTGCGTTTCGGCGACGGAGTCGCCTCCGAATTTCTCCGCGACAGCCTCGGCGAGAACCAGGGCCACCATCGCTTCGGCTACAACCCCGGCAGCGGGAACCGCGCAGACATCTGAACGCTGGTGGTGTGCCTTGGCAGGCTCACCGGTGCTGACGTCAATGGTGCGAAGGGCGCGAGGAACCGTGGCGATCGGCTTCATGGCCGCCCGAACACGGAGAACCTCACCGATGCTCATGCCACCTTCAATGCCACCGGCCCGGTTGGTCTGGCGGACGATCTTACCGTTGCCGTCCTTGAGGATCTCATCGTGGGCAGCAGATCCACGACGTGAGGCCGTGAGGAAACCGTCTCCCACCTCTACGCCCTTGATGGCCTGGATACCCATGAGCGAGGCCGCCAGCCGGGAATCGAGGCGTCGATCCCAGTGGACGTAGCTGCCGAGTCCGGGGGGAAGCCCGTAGGCCAGGACCTCTACTACGCCGCCCAGGGTCTCGCCTTCCTTGTGGGCGGCATCCACCTCGGCCACCATCGAATCGGACGTCTCGCGGTCGAAGCAACGCAGGGGGTCGGCGTCGAGGGCGATGACGTCCTTCGCGAGCGGTAACGGCCTGCCTTCGGGAACGCTGACACTGGCGATGGAAACTGTGTGGCTGACCAACTCGATGCCCAGCTGCTTCAGGAACTGGGCAGCAACGGTTCCGAGGGCCACGCGCGTGGCGGTCTCACGTGCGCTGGCACGCTCAAGGACCGGACGGGCTTCGTCGAACCCATACTTCTGCATGCCCGTGAAATCGGCATGTCCCGGGCGCGGACGGGTCAAAGGTGCATTGCGGGCCTGGTCGGCAAGGGCTTCAGGATCCACGGGGTCGGCAGACATGATCTGCTCCCACTTGGGCCACTCGGTGTTTCCAACCTGGATGGCAACAGGGCCACCTTGGGTAAGGCCGTGCCGGACCCCGCCCATGATGGTGACCTCGTCCTGCTCAAACTTCATGCGGGCACCACGCCCATAGCCCAGGCGGCGACGCGCCAAAGCGTCACGAATCTGCCCGCTGGTGAGTTCAACACCGGCAGGCACGCCTTCAACAATTCCGATCAGGGCCGGACCATGGGATTCACCGGCAGTCAACCAACGCAACATATAACCAATCCTGCCATGTAAGGCTTCTAGAACACTCGCCGGGGAAGCCCGACTGAGTCGCACATCACATCTATGACGGCGGCATCCACGTCACAGCCGCTGAAGCGCCTGATCTGCTCGGCCGCCTGGTACATCAGCATCTCAAGGCCCGGGACCACCGCTCCCCCGTGGCCATGCCACACCTCGGCCAGGCGGCTGGGCCAGGGATCGTAGGCGACGTCCAGCAGGACCCCCGCTTCGGTGCCCGGCAGCCCTGCCAGCACCTCCGCCAGCGAATCGGCGGCACGAGGTGGAAATGTGGAGATGACAAGGTCCATGCCGGCAACAGCAGTTGCGGCTTCAGCCAGGGGCCTGATGGTGAGGGAAACACCGACGGCGGCCGCAGCTGCTTGGGCATCACCGGCTCGTCCGGCGTCGCGAACGAAAACCTCGACGTGGCGGGCGCCAAGTTCCTGAACCGCGACGACGGCCGCCGCCGAGGTGCCGCCGCCGCCGAGGATCGCCGCATGGGGTGCGGCAACTACGCCGGCGTAGCGGACTGCCTCAACTATTCCAGCCACATCAGTGTTGTAGCCCACCCGACGAACCTGTCCGGCGTCGTGCTCGAAAGCAACTGTGTTGATGACGCCCAGATGAGCGCCCACTCCGCGGACTTCGTCCACTTCTTTGACCATGGCCGACTTCAGCGGCATGGTCACCGAGAGGCCACACCAGGTGTCATCACCGCGGAGCGACTCCATGAACGAAGGAAGCGTATCCACGGTGACATCTACCGCTGAGTACTCGATGTCCACACCCAACTTGGCGTAGGCAGCAGAGTGCAGTGCCGGAGACTTCGAATGTGAGATCGGGTGCCCGAGGACTGCGGCGCGACGACTCACACACACCGTCCCGCGTTGGCCTGGCACCACGCGTTGTACTGCTCAACATAGGTGTTGTGCTCAGCCAGCGTCTTGGAGAACTTGGTCTCCTTGGTGTCCAGGTTGATGGTCACCCAGTAGAGGTACTCGTTTTGTGTTGGTTTCGCTGCAGCATCAATGGCGGTCTTGCCCGGTGATCCAATAGGTCCCACAGGCAGCCCGACATTGGCGTAGGTGTTGTAGGCGTTGGACTTGTCGGCCTTTTCTTCCTCAGTGAGGTGGAAGGACTTCTTGCCCAGGCCGTACGTAACAGTGGCGTCGGACTGGATCAGACCGCTGGTCTCAATGTTGTTCGGCTTAAGCCTGTTGTAGATGGCGCCTGCCACGTTTCCGTAGTCTGCCTGACCGCCTTCCGCCTGCACGATGCTGGCGATGGTGACGGTGTCGTACTGCTTGGCGGGGTCTGTAACCCCCTGGGACTTGAGTTCATCAAGGGTAGTGGTGACCAGCTTCTGGATGATGTCCTTTGCGGGTGTACCAAGCTCAAAGCGGTATTCCCCGGGAGCCAGGAAGCCTTCCAGGTTCTTAGCCTTGGCGGGAACACCGAACTGAGCCGGCGCCTGATTAAGCGCGTTGAGCTCCTGCACGGGGATGCCCGAGCCCTTGGAGATGGCCTCCAACGATTCATTGATGCGCAGACCTGCGCTCAGCGCGAAGTACATCACCTTCCCGGCGTCCTTGTTGACCAGGACAGCCACGGCGTCCGAATTCTTCATTTCCGTGCGGAACGTGAAGTCGCCGGGAGACAGTTCGCCGCCCTCACTCAGGAATGCCTCCACAAACGCATCAGCATCGGCAACCACGCGGTTTTCAACGAGCTCGTTGGCTACGGCCTTGGGACCGGATCCCTCGGGCACGGTGATGTTAACCGATCCCGTACCCGGGCCCGGGTAGTCCGTAACCCTGTCCATGCCCAGCAAGGGCTTCAGGAACTGGGCACCTATGGCGATGGCCGCTACGAAGACACCAAGCGTGATCAGGAGTGCCAGGACACGACGACGGCGGCGGGCCTTCTTCGCGGCAGCCTTGGACGCCGGACTGCCGACAGGAGCAATGAGGTCATGGTGGTGCTCATCATGGAGCTGAGCATCATCGTGAAGTTCTTCATGGATGTCGAGTTCATAGTGGGCATCATGCGGCGCATACTCGTGGCCGTCCGCAGAAACCGCGTGATGACCGGCGAAAGCAGGTTCATGTTCCAGGTCATCATGCTGGATATGGCCATGATCAGCCTCAGGGTATTCACTGGAATCGTGGAAGTGGGCTTCCTCCGCATGAACGTCCTGCTGCTGGCCGTCCGGCTCAGCGGTTGCCTCATCTACACGAACATCGGCGTCACCAACCTCATCCACAGGCGCTGGGGGCGCGACGGGGGTTGGCGGCGCGACGGGGGTTGGGCTGTCTCTTATACACATCTCCGAGCCCACGAGACATTGATACTGATCTGGGGGGGGGGGGGGGGGGG
>NZ_JBLYIE010000063.1:0-45727 GCF_048537125.1 Paenarthrobacter sp. PPS72
GCCCACCTCGCGCGAGGTGGGCGGCCGCCGTCGTTATTGACTCTGTTGCCGTACTAGCTGGCCGGGTAGTTGCGCTCCGGCTCCCCTGTGTAGAGCTGCCGCGGACGGCCGATCTTGGTCTGGGGATCGTTGATCATCTCACGCCACTGGGCAATCCAGCCCGGGAGGCGTCCAATGGCGAAGAGAACCGTGAACATCTTCTCCGGGAAGCCCATGGCCTTGTAGATGAGGCCGGTGTAGAAGTCGACGTTCGGGTACAGCTTGCGCTGGATGAAGTAGTCGTCAGCCAGTGCCTTCTCTTCAAGGCGCATGGCGATGTCCAGCAGTTCATCGTTGCCGCCGAGCTTGCCCAGAACTTCGTGTGCCGTTGCCTTGATGATCTTGGCGCGGGGATCGTAGTTCTTGTAGACGCGGTGCCCGAAGCCCATGAGGCGGACGCCGTCTTCCTTGTTCTTGACCTTCTCCATGTAGTCCTCGGGCTTGATGCCGTCGGCCTGGATCTGGCGGAGCATCTTCAGCACGGCCTCGTTGGCGCCGCCGTGTGCAGGGCCAAAAAGGGCGTTGATGCCGGCGGACACCGAGGCGAAGAGGTTCGCGTTGGACGAGCCCACCAGTCGCACGGTGGACGTGGAACAGTTCTGCTCGTGGTCCGCGTGCAGGATGAGCAGCAGGTCCAGGGCCTTGACGACCACCGGGTCCATTTCGTACTGCTCGGCGGGGAGACCGAAGCTAAGACGCAGGAAGTTCTCCACCAGGTTCATGGAGTTGTCCGGGTAGAGCATGGGCTGCCCGATGGATTTCTTGTGGGCGTAAGCAGCGATGACCGGCAGCTTGGCCATGAGGCGGATGGTGGATACTTCCACGTGCTCCGCATTGAAGGGGTCCAGCGAGTCCTGGTAGAACGTGGACAGCGCCGAAACAGCCGAAGAGAGCACCGGCATGGGGTGGGCGTCGCGCGGGAAGCCACCGAAGAAGCCCTTGAGCTCTTCGTGTAGGAGCGTGTGGCGGCGGATCTTCTGGTCGAACTCTTCCAGCTCCGTGGGAGTGGGAAGGTTGCCGTAGATCAGCAGGTAGGAAACTTCGAGGAAGCTCGAGTGCTGCGCGAGCTGCTCGATGGGGTAGCCGCGGTAACGCAGAACGCCTGCGTCGCCGTCGATGTAGGTGATGGCCGAGGTGGTGGCCGCTGTGTTCATGAAGCCGGGGTCATAGGCGACGGCGCCCGTCTGCTTCAGCAGCTTGGAAACGTCGTAGCCTTCGTTTCCTTCTACAACCTTGATGCGCGGCAGTTCGAGCTCGCCGCCGGCATGGCGCAGTGTCGCGCTGGTGGTCTCAGTCATGGAGTCCCCTTCATGAGGCCTCAGGGCCTCTATCGAACGCTTGTCCAACCACCTTCTGGTGTCGCCGCCTTCGGCCCTACTGTTGCAGGGCTCCAACGGCCGAAGTGCTTTCTTAGAGAAGGCCACCATTGATAGTCAGTTAAAAAGCTACCGCCAGTAACCCTGCGGAACTAATCCGCATCATCCGGTTACTGGCGGAATGACGCCTTTAGTGGCGCAAGTCACAGCATTGTTATGAGGCTGTGGCAAGCCGTTCCACAGCGGAATCAATTCGCTCGTCACTGCCGGTGAGGGCAACCCGGATGAAGCCGTTGCCGGCATCCCCATAGAAAACACCCGGGCCAACTACGATGCCGAGTTCAGCGAACCGCGCCACCGTGTCCCATGTGGCTTCGCCGGCAGTGGACCACAAATACAGTCCTGCCTTGGATTGGTGGATCTCCAGACCGAACTTCTCCAGTGCCGGGACGATCCTCTCGCGGCGCCCCCGGTAAAGATCCTTCTGGGCCAGGACATGGCTGGCGTCACCCAGTGCGACACGCATGGCTTCCTGCACGGGGTAGGGAACGATCATGCCCGCATGCTTGCGGCTATTGACCAGATTGGCGATGATCGCGGAATCTCCAGCGACGAACGCGGCACGGTAGCCGGCAAGGTTGGACTGCTTGCTGAGCGAGTAGACGCACAGCAAGCCATCGGTGGAACCCCCAGTGACCCGGGGATCCAGGATGCTGGGGACGGCTTCTCCGTCACGCTGGGCATCCCACTCGCCCCATCCAAGCTCTGCGTAGCATTCGTCAGAGGCCACCACGGCACCCAGCTCCCGGGCCTGGCCCACGATCCGTTGGAGCGACTCAACGTCACTCACGCTGCCAGTGGGATTGCCTGGCGAGTTGATCCAGATCAAGCGGACCTTCGCACGCGTTGCCGGATCAAGTTCATCCAGGTCATCAGCGGCAACGGCCGTGGCGCCTGCCAGCGAGGCGCCGATGTCATAGGTGGGGTAGGCAACGGTGGGACGGACAACGACGTCGCCAGCGCTCAAGCCCAGCAGGAACGGCAACCACGCCACGAGCTCCTTGGATCCCACAGTCGGCATGACGTCTTTGGGGTCCAGCCCCGGGACGCTGCGACGGCTGGCGAACCAGTCCACAACCGCCTGCCGTAAGGACTCCGTACCGTGGACCGTGGGATAGCCATGGGCATCAGCGGCATTTGCCAGAGCCTCGCGGATCACCCCGGGCGTGGGATCAACCGGCGTTCCGATGGAGAGGTTAACTATACCGCCAGGGTGCTTGGCAGCCGTGGCAACATACGGCGCCATGGCCTCCCAAGGGTAGTCAGGCAGGTTCAGGCCGAAAGCCGGCGCCGCGGAAATCAAGGAAACTACCGCCTAGTGGTCTTGGTTCTGCGGGGGCAGTGCAGCGATGTACGGGTGATCCTTGCCGGTGTTGCCGATCTTGGCGGCACCGCCCGGGGAACCGAGGTCATCAAAGAACTCCACATTGGCCTTGTAGTAATCGGCCCATTCTTCCGGAGTGTCATCCTCGTAATAGATGGCCTCAACCGGGCACACGGGTTCGCAAGCACCACAGTCGACGCATTCATCGGGGTGGATGTAGAGGGAGCGCTCACCTTCGTAAATGCAGTCGACCGGGCATTCTTCAATACATGCCTTGTCCTTGACATCCACACACGGCTGCGCGATTACGTACGTCACGTCCCAGACCTCTCCACGGTTTGTCCCGGCGATGGCCGGGGTAATACGGCCGGCATCATGCCGGGCACTGAACTTCCGAGCCTATTATCCAACAGTGCGCTGACGCCAACCTAGCCCGCGTCTTAGTATGAAACGGTGACTCCCCCGAATTTGCCGCCCCGACAATTCCTCCTCACCGCAGAACCAGGCATTCGGGTGGTGGTCCGGTACAGGATTGATGACGGGTTGACCGACGCTTTGGGCTATCTGGTGGAGACCACCGAAGGTTTCTGTACCGTCCGCACCCGTACGGCCGACGTCGAAATTCCGCTGGATATGGTTATGGCGGCGAAAGAGGTTCCACCGCCACCGCCCCGGCGGCAGGGCGTCCGCGTCGCCAACTGAGGACTTGTCGGCTGCCGACCACAAGCATGATTAACGTCACTACACCGATGCCGAAGACCCACACATTGCCCGCGGCGTCTCCAAGTATCAGCCGCTTGGCCGGACCGGATGAGGACAGGATTCCGACGGCGGCGTAGCTCACCACGCCTGCCACCGCCGTCGGAATCACCGAGCGGGACCATGCAGCCAGCCACAACTGCACTGACGCAAGCAGCAGCAAGGCTGCTGCCACGCCCCACGGGAGTTCGACGCCGGCCCAAAGCATGGCCTGCCGATGCAGTACTGTGCCTGCCAGGGCAACGAAAAGAGCCGCCGGCACGGCCGCGGCAATGCCACGAACCGAACCGGCGGCTCCTTTCTTCATTCAGCTGTTCCGAACTGGTTCAGGCCAGTTGGGACTAGGACTTGGCGCGGGCGCGGTTGGCCTTGGCGCGTTCGTTGGAGTCCAGGATGACCTTACGGATACGGATGGCATCCGGGGTTACCTCAACGCACTCGTCTTCGCGGGCGAATTCGAGTGACTCTTCGAGGGTGAGATCGCGCGGCGGCGTCAGGTTTTCGAAGGTGTCGGAGGAAGCGGCACGCATGTTGGTGAGCTTCTTTTCCTTGGTGATGTTGACGTCCATGTCATCAGCGCGGGAGTTCTCGCCAACAATCATGCCTTCGTAAACCTCGGAGGTGGGCTTCACGAAGAAGGAACCGCGCTCCTGGAGGTTAATCATGGCGAAGGGCGTAACAACGCCTGCGCGGTCGGCAATCATCGAACCGTTGGTACGGTATTCGATCGGTCCGGCCCAGGGCTCGTAACCTTCCGAGATGGAGGCAGCGATACCCGCGCCACGGGTGTCCGTCAGGAACCGGGTACGGAAGCCGATCAGGCCACGTGCAGGAACGATGAATTCCATGCGGCACCAGCCGGTGCCATGGTTGGCCATGTTGGTCATGCGGCCCTTGCGGGCAGCCATGAGCTGCGTGACGGCGCCGAGGTATTCCTCGGGCACATCGATGGTCATGTGTTCCATCGGCTCGTGCAGCTTGCCGTCGATGGTCTTGGTGACAACCTGCGGCTTGCCAACGGTCAGCTCGAAGCCTTCACGACGCATCTGCTCAACCAGGATGGCCAGCGCGAGCTCGCCACGACCCTGGACTTCCCAGGCGTCGGGACGCTCGGTGGGGAGAACCTTGATGGAGACGTTACCGATCAGTTCCTTGTCCAGGCGATCCTTCACCTGGCGGGCAGTAACCTTGGCACCCTTGACCTTGCCGGCCAGCGGCGAGGTGTTGATACCGATGGTCATGGAGATCGCGGGATCGTCCACGGTGATCAGCGGCAGCGGCTGCGGGTTCTCGGCGTCGGTGAGGGTCTCACCAATCGTGATTTCCTCGATGCCGGCGACGGCGACAATCTCGCCGGGACCTGCGGATTCGGCAGGAACACGGGTGAGTGCCTTGGTAGCGAGGAGTTCGGTGATCTTGACGTTCTTGAGTTCACCGTTTGCCCGTGCCCAGGCAACCGTCTGACCCTTGCGGAGCGTGCCGTTGTAGATGCGGAGCAGGGCGAGGCGGCCAAGGAACGGCGATGCGTCCAGGTTGGTCACGTGTGCCTGCAGCACGCCATCCGGGTTGTAAGTGGGAGCCGGGATGTGCTCGATGATGGTCTTGAAGAGGGGCTCGAGGTCCTCGTTCTCCGGAGCCGAGCCGTTGTCCGGCTGGTCCAGGGAAGCGCGGCCAACCTTGGCGGCTGCGTAGACGACGGGAACTTCCAGGACCTTGTCCAGGTCCAGGTCCGGAACTTCGTCGGCGAGGTCCGAAGCGAGGCCCAGGAGCAGGTCCATGGACTCGTGGACAACTTCGTCGATGCGGGCGTCGGGACGGTCGGTCTTGTTGACCAGGAGGATGACCGGGAGGTGCGCGGCAAGGGCCTTGCGGAGCACGAAGCGGGTCTGGGGCAGGGGGCCCTCGGAGGAGTCGACCAGCAGGACGACGCCGTCAACCATGGAGAGACCGCGCTCTACCTCGCCACCGAAGTCGGCGTGGCCGGGGGTGTCGATGACGTTGATGGTGATGGTTTCGCCGTTGGACGACGGGCCGTTGTAGGCAACCGTGGTGTTCTTGGCGAGGATGGTGATGCCCTTTTCGCGCTCCAGGTCACCGGAGTCCATGACACGGTCCTCAACCTCACCATGGGAAGCGAAGGAGTTGGTCTGCTTGAGCATGGCGTCGACCAGGGTGGTCTTGCCGTGGTCAACGTGTGCGACGATCGCGACGTTGCGCAGATCGCTCCGCGACGCAGTGTTGGTGATGGTTTCAGACATGCGTTAATGACTCGTTTCAGTGGTGAAGTCAGCTGTTTGTATCCGCGCGCATACCTGATCGACTTGATCGGAACACACAGCGAAAAGACCCCGGGACACAGGGCACCTGCATCCAGTCTAAACGCAGTTGCATTTCTGAGCCTAAAAAGCAAGCTAATCTGCGCTGCAATGTGGCGCTGCTCACACTTGGATGCCGTTACGTAATCGCAAGTCCAGATGCTGGATTTTCCCTCCTCCGTGCACCATGATGGGCTGCAGAACCAGTGCCACGTGGAGAACAACGATGCGACAAGCTCCGGCCGTGTTCCGACTGCTCGCACCATTGATCGCCATAGGCGTTCTCTCGGTAGGCTGCGGATCAAGCCCAGCGCCAATCACCGCCCCCTCTGGATCAACCGCGCCCGGACCAGCGCAGACAGCGGCAGCTGATAAACCGCTCAGGATTGCACCTGCCCCCAGCTCGCTCAACCTGCCCGTGGGCTCGCTGTACAAGAACCCCGCCAACAACCGCAGCGAACTGGTTCTCGCGGACGTGCGCCACACCGCAGTACTTATTGGCGACTCCCAGTCGATGCCGAAGGACTCCTGGCCGCAGCAGGCCATCGCCGCCATGGGCTACAAGTTGCACGTAGTGGGCATGGGTGGCACAGGCTTCGTGGCCACCAACGGAAAGACCGGCAACTACATCGACGCACTGCAGCGCGGTGACTGGGTGCTGCCCTTCGGCGACCCGCCGTTGATCGTGATCCAAGGTGGTGGCAACGATGCCACCCAACGTGCCACCGACGCCCAGATCACCAGCAACGCCGAGCGGCTTCTCGCGGCCCTGAAGAAGCGCTACCCTGGCACCACAATAGCCATGATTGGAACCCTGGCCAGGGGCGTGAGCAACGGAGGCGGACGCCGCACGGAGATAGATGCCCTCCTGGGTCGTATCGCCGCCAAGCACGGAATACCGTTCGTCAGCGCAGGCGACTGGCTCACCCGCTACAACGCGATCGGCGACCTCCAGGACGGAGTTCACTTGAAGCCGGCCGGGCATGCAAAGCTGGGCGCCGCGCTGGCTCACGAATTCGCCGCCCTTGGCCTGACGGCACGCCCCGACAGCGCCGAGCCGGCGAAGTAGCCGCCGCCGTCGTCGTAGCTTTCGTTGTAAGGCCCGCTCTGCGCGCTTCGTGAGCGCTACGACACGCACAGCGGGCCTCACAATGCGAGGTAAACGGCAAGAGCCGGCGGTTCCCTTAATCGGGAACCACCGGCTCTGTTGCAGAACGGCTAACGAAACTTACGACGCCGGTCAGGCCACTTCAGGGGGCAACAGCAGGGAACCGCCCGGGATAGCGTCCAAAAGGGCCTGCGTGTATGCCTCACGGGGGTTGTCAAAGACGTCATCCGTGCTACCCGTTTCCACGAGCTTGCCCTTCTGCATGACACAGACGTGATCCGCGATCTGCCGCACCACAGCGAGGTCGTGCGTGATGAACAGGTACGTCAGGCCGAGGTTGTCCTGCAGGTCAGCCAAGAGATTCAGGACCTGGGCCTGAACAAGGACGTCCAGCGCCGAGACGGCTTCGTCGCAGATGATGACTTCCGGGTCCAAGGCCAAGGCGCGAGCAATGGCAATGCGCTGACGCTGGCCTCCGGAGAGCTCGTTGGGGTACCGGCGCATGGTGGACTGCGGCAGGGCCACCTGATCCAAAAGCTCGCGGACCTTCTTTTCACGACTGGCCTTGGTACCGATCTTGTGGGTCCTCAACGGTTCTTCAATGGTGCGGAAGATGTTGTACATGGGGTCGAGGGAACCGTACGGATCCTGGAAGATCGGCTGCACCCGACGACGGAACTTGAACAGGTCCCTACTGCTGAGGGTGGATGTGTCGACGCCGTCAAAGATGATTTTTCCGGATGTCGGTTCCAGCAGGTTGAGAACCATCTGCGCCACGGTTGACTTGCCGGATCCCGACTCGCCAACAATTGCCGTGGTAGTTCCGCGTTTGACAGCAAAAGATACAGAGTCGACGGCAGTGAAATCCGTAGACTTACCGATGCCGCCGCGAAGCTTGAAGACCTTGGTCAGGTTTTCAACCTTCAACACTTCCTCCGGCAACGCCGCCTCGATAACCACCGGCTCAGTAGGAGCCAGCAGCTCGTCCGATTCGATGCCCTGCTCCTTGGCAACCTGAATACGGCGTGAAGCCAGCGAAGGCGCCGAAGCGACAAGTCGTTTGGTGTAGGGGTGTCGTGGGTTGCGGAGCAACTCAAGTGAAGGACCTGACTCCACAACCTGGCCTTTGTACATGACAACCACTTTGTCCGCGCGCTCGGCTGCGAGGCCGAGGTCGTGGGTAATAAGAAGTACGGCCGTTCCCAGCTCAGAGGTCATCTTGTCCAAGTGATCCAGAATCTGGCGCTGGACCGTGACGTCAAGGGCGGAAGTCGGTTCATCCGCAATCAGGAGGCGCGGCTGGCACGAAAGTCCGATCGCAATCAGTGCGCGCTGGCGCATGCCTCCGGAGAATTCGTGCGGGTACTGCTTGGCCCGGCGGGAAGCATCGGGCAGGCCCGCCTCGGAAAGCACTTTAGCCACGTCATCAGGCCCGGAAGGAAGACCGTTCGCTTTCAACGTCTCCTTGACTTGGAAACCGATTTTCCACACGGGGTTCAGGTTGGACATCGGGTCCTGTGGAACCATGCCGATGGAATTGCCGCGCAGCTCGATCATCCGCTTCTCGCTGGCATGGGCAATGTCTTCGCCGTCAAAGAGAATTTCTCCGGCGGCTACCCGCCCATTCCCGGGAAGCAAGCCAATGGCCGCCAAGGCGGAGGTGGATTTGCCTGAGCCTGACTCCCCCACAATCGCCACAGTTTCGCCGGGCATGACCGTGAGATGGGCGTTCCTCACCGCGTTAACCTCACCGTTACTGGTGGTGAAGTTGATAGCGAGGTTCTTGATCTCCAGCAGCGGACGCTCCGAGCCGGCGACTTCTTCCTTGATGTGAACTGAAGAGTTCATGGCTTCGCCTTTCATCGTTTACGCGCCTTGGGGTCCAGGGCATCCCGCAAAGCATCGCCCAACATGATGAAGCTCAAGACTGTTATGGAAAGAGCTATGGCGGGATACAGCAAGGGCATCGGGTTGGACCGCAGTGATGCCTGCGCCGCTTGAATGTCATTACCCCACGACATGACGCTCGGGGGCAGCCCAATACCCAGGAAGGAAAGGGTCGATTCAGCAACGATGAAGGTGCCGAGGGAGATGGTGGCCACGACGATGATCGGGGCCAGCGAGTTTGGCAGCACGTGGCGCAGGAGCGACCGGAAACGCGACACACCAAGTGACCGGGCCGCCATGACAAAGTCAGCATTCCTGACCTCAATCACCGCGCCTCTGGTAATGCGGGCGATCTGCGGCCAGCCAAAGACGATGAGGATCAACACCAGAGTCCACACCGTGCGGTTGGCCCGGAAAACGGGAAGCTGCATCATGACAATTGCGCCCAGGATAAGCGGCAATGCAAAGAAGATGTCCGTCAGGCGGGCCAAGAGGGCATCAGCCCAGCCACCGTAGTAGCCGGCGAGTGCACCAACAACACCGCCGAAAAGAACGACGCCGATGGTCGTGAAGAGGCCAACGGTCACCGACGAGCGGGTACCAAAGATCACGCGCGCGTAGACGTCACAGCCCTGCTGGGTAAAACCGAGCGGGTGTCCGCTGGTTGGTCCGCCGTCCGAGTTGGCCAGTTGGCAAGCCTCGGAGGACGGATCGATCTGTGAGAACAAGCCGGGGAAGAGTGACACCACCACAACGGCCAGGATCATGATCGCCGAGATGATGAACAGTGGCTGCTTGCGCAGGTTCTTCCATGCCTCGCCCCACAGGCTTGAGGGGGCACTGTCTTCCTTGACCTTGTCGGTGGCCTGGAGCGGCGTTTCGTCAAGATCGGCAACGAAGTGCTCGATGTGTCGCCGGGTGGTGTCCTGCCCGGTCAGGTTACTTTCAGGAGTCATAGCGGATCCTTGGGTCAAGCCAGGCGTATAGGAGGTCAACAAGCAGGTTGGAGAGGCAGTAGATCAACACCAACACCGTGACAATCGAGACCACTGTGGGTCCCTCACCCGACAAGACGGCCCGATAAAGCCTGTTGCCCACGCCGGGAACGTTGAAGATACCTTCTGTGACAATCGCTCCACCCATGAGGGTGCCAAGATCCGCTCCCAGGAACGTCACCACCGGAATAAGGGAGTTCCGCAGGATGTGGACATTGACAACCCTGAATCGGGACAAGCCCTTGGCCGTCGCTGTCCGGACGTAGTCGGCGTTCATGTTCTCGATGACGCTGGTCCGGGTCAAGCGCAAAACGTACGCAAAGGAAGCCAGGCCCAGGACAATCGCTGGAAGGATAAGGTCTTGGACTGTGGCTGCCGCACTGACAGTCGGTTTCGCCCACCCCAACTGCACACCGATGAAGAACTGAAGAATGAAGCCGAGCACGAAGATCGGGATTCCGATAACGATCAGCGACGCAATCAGTACGGTGCCGTCGAAGAGCTTGCCCTTGCGAAGACCTGCGATGAGCCCGAAGGCGATGCCGAAGACCGCTTCAAAGATCAGAGCCATCACAGCAAGGCGGGCTGTGACCGGGAAGACTTCGCCTAGAACCGCGGCGATCGGCCGACCGGAGAAGTCCTGGCCGAGGTCGAACGTGAAGATGCTCTTCAGATAGAGCAAGTATTGAATGATGAAGGGCTGATCCAGGTTGTACTGTGCCCTCAGTTTCGCAGCAACAGCTTCATTAACGGGCTTATCGCCGAAGAGGGCGGCGATGGGGTCGCCGGGAAGACTGAAAACCAGGAAATAGACCAGCAGCGTAGCACCCAGGAAAACGGGAATCAGCTGGAGGAATCGCTTAAGGATGTATGCGGCCATCAGCGCATCACACCCCGATCAGCAGGCACCCTGTCCAGGGGTGCAGCGGTGTTGTTCATTGAAGAACCTTTTCGTCTGATGTGCAAACGTTCCATGCCAAGGCAAAGTAAGCCTGCACAAGGACGCCCAACCGGAGTTGGGCGTCATTGATTTGCAACAAGATACGGCGGCGAAGGCGCTCAACAGAGCACCCACGCCGCCGCTTCGCTTACTTGCCAGTGATGTTGTAGTACAGCGGGACGCCGTTCCAGCCGTAGTCAACGTTCGTGACGCTGTCGCTCCAGCCGCCCTGGGCCACTTGGTACCACAGTGGAATAGCCGGCAGATCCCTGAGCAGGAACTCCTGCGCCTTGTTCATCGCTTTGTTGCCGTCAGCAACCGAGGGTGCCGATAGTCCATCAGAGAGCGTCTTGTCGAACTCGGGGTTCTCATAGCGGGCATCGTTCGAGCTGACGCCAGTCTTGTAGATCGGTCCGAGGAAGTTGTACAGCGACGGATAGTCGCCCTGCCATCCGGCGCGGATGGCTCCGGTCAGCTTGCCTGTGGTTGCGAGATCGCGAGCTTCCTTGAACGTTGCGAACGGAAGGCCCTCGGCCTTGATGCCGAGGTTGTTCTTCAGCTGGTTCGTAAGAGCTTCAACCCAAGCCTTGTGCCCACCCTTGTCAGCGTTGTACGCAATGGTGAATGCAGTGTTCGGGTCCCACTTTTGGATGGCATCAGCCTTGGCCCAGAGATCCTTGGCCTTGGTGACGTCGAAGTTCAGATTTTCCGAGCCCGGAATGCTGTCGCTGTAACCGTCCAAGACAGGGGCTGTGAAGTCCTTGGCTGGCTGACGACCGCCGCTGAAGATCACCTTTGTGATCTCTTCCCGGTTGATGGCCATGGAGATTGCCTGTCGACGGAGCTTACCGGCTTCACCGCTCCATTCCGGAAGGTATTCCGGGATGGCGATGGTCTGGTTGCCGGCGTAAGGCTTCTCGATGAAGCGGTCACCCAGATCCGACTTGAAGTTTTTCAGCGCACTCGTGGGAATGACCTGCAGGATATCCAGGTTATTGGACAGAAGATCCTGGTAGGCGGCGTCATCGTTCTGGAAGATCTTGAATGTCACACCGCCATTCTTTGCCTTGCGGGGACCGTTGTAGTCGGGGTTCGGGACGAGCTGAATCTGAACGTTGTGCTGCCAGCCGCTTTCGGCCATCTTGTAAGGACCGTTACCTACCGGCTTCTCCCCATACGTCTTGGGATCAGCAAGTGCAGGTGTCGGAACGGGCATGAACGCGGTGTAGCCGAGTCGAAGCGGCCAGTCAGACTCCGGTTGCTTCAGTTCGACTGTGAAAGTGGTGTCGTCCACTACCTTCAAGCCGGACATGGTCTCGACGGTGGAACCTTCTGCGCTGGTCTCATCGAAACCCTTGATGCTGGAGAAGAAGTCCGCGCCCAACTGTGCGTTCTTAGCAGCGGCACCATAGTTCCACGCATCAACGAATGTCTTGGCCGTGATGGCCTCGCCGTTAGTGAACTTCTGGTCCTTCTTCAGCTTGATGGTGAAGTTCTGCGCGTCAGGTGCCTCGATGGACTCCGCCAACTCGTTGACGGGCTTACCGGAAGGGTCGTAGCTAACGAGGCCGGCGAAAAGGAGCTCGGCAATCTTGCCACCGCCGACTTCGTTGATGTCTGCGGGCATCAGTGGGCGCTGTGGCTCCGAACCGTCAGCAATGATGACCTTGTTCGGATCACCGGCCGATGTGCCAGAGTCGTTGCTGCCGCCACCGCATCCGGTAGCTGCGAGGGCGATGATCGCCGCTACGCCTAGAGCTTTGGAAGTGCGCGAGAAACGCATTCCGCCTCCTATGAGTCGTGGAGTTGAACAGGGGAAATTCGTGATTTCCCCCAGGCAAGGCACAGATAGCTACTGTGACGTTGCCTACATGTGTGTGTAAGCCTACCCACATTGCGTCCGGATGTTGGGACATGCTGGCCAAACTGTAACCGTTCCGCAACCTCCACATGCCTAAATTGGCGGGGATTTCAAGTCAAACCCTACTCGGTGGTAATATTCGCTGTCTGACAGCAGGACAGGACGGATTCCGCGCAAAAAAGGACCCCGGTTCTGTTGAACCAGGGTCCTCGGAATTCCCATGCTTACCGCTTGAATGATTTACGTCGACCCCCTACTCGAGGAGCCGGTACCCGCGGACTGACTGAATTTCGTTCTTGAAGAACGTCCGGCTGTACCAGCCGACATCGAAGCCATAGGTCGCCCCGATGATGAATTCCGCTGCGACTTCTTCCCGGTTATCGAAGCCAACGCCCCGGGATATTCCCAAAGTCCCGCAGTTGGTGGTCTTCACCAGGACTGAGGCGGTCGAAGCTCCCCCTCGTGTTCCGCCTGAGCTGGTTCTCGGCTCTGCCGATACGACCTCGCACTGAAATGTCCGCACGTCTTTCGAGTCCAACCAGGGACCAAGAAGGACGAAGACCAGGACAGAGACCATAGGAACGGCCAGCCAGGCCAAAAAGAAATCCATACCTGACAGCTTCTTGCGCTGCGTCTGGGTCGCCTGGGTAGCTTGACGCTCCACAGGTGCTAGTCCAAGTTCGCTTAGGCGTGAATTAAGCTTGAGGGCAGCCGCCTCCTGCTTTTTGCGCGCGTACACGGATCGACACTGCGCCGTGGTCCAACCGGCTTTCCGGTAAGCTGCCCACTGCCTGCGGGCAGGCGCCTCAATGACGAACAAGACCAAGGCCACGACGAACGCAAGTACCTGGCTGAGGCCTCCGAACATGAGGCCGAAGACGGCTATGTTAGCGACCATCTCCGGATCCGCATGAAGCTCATGACCGGTACTGTCCATGTATCCAAAGAACATTCCCATGACAATGGCCGGGAGGGGAATGAACAGGGCATACCGCCAGAGATAGGACCAAAAGAGCCAATGGGCCGGAGGCGTCGTTCCCACTGACGGCAGGGATGTTCCAGTCACGGTCCCATCACTCATGGTTCTCTCCTCGGGCGATGATGCGAGGCGCGACTTTTCGGTCGTCTCTGACTGCGGGATGGCCGTCTCGCGGCACACGAGTCACTGCCGCGGGACAACATCAGAACAAACGACGAAATCACACGTTGAAGCGGAACTCCACCACGTCGCCGTCGGCCATCACGTACTCTTTGCCTTCGATCCGCACCTTGCCGCGGGACTTTGCCTCGGCCATGGAACCGGCATCAATGAGGTCATCGAAGGAGACAACTTCTGCCTTGATGAAGCCGCGCTGGAAATCAGAGTGGATCACGCCTGCGGCCTGGGGTGCGGTGTCGCCCTGGCGAATGGTCCAGGCACGGGTTTCCTTGGGACCGGCCGTGAGGTAAGTCTGCAGGCCGAGGGTGTGGAAGCCGACGCGCGCCAACTGGTCCAGGCCGGATTCGCTCTGCCCGTTCATTTCCAGCATCTCGCGGGCCTCTTCCTCGTCCAATTCAACAAGGTCGGCTTCAAGCTTGGCATCAAGGAACACTGCATCTGCGGGAGCCACCAAAGCGCGCAGCTCGTCCTGCTTTTCCTGGTCACCCAGGATTCCTTCATCGGCGTTGAAGACGTAAATGAAAGGCTTGGCCGTGAGAAGTCCGAGCTCCTTGAGGTGCCCCATCTCCAGCTTGTCGCTCTTGATCGAGGAGAAAATGGTGTCGCCGCGTTCCAGAACTGCCTGGGCTGCGTTGATGGCGGCCAGTTCGGCTGCATCGCGCTTCTTGATCTTGACTTCTTTTTCGATGCGCGGGATCGCGTTTTCAATGGTCTGAAGGTCTGCCAGGATCAGCTCGGTGTTGATGGTCTCCATGTCGGAGCGCGGATCAACCTTGCCGTCAACGTGGATGACGTCGGGGTCGTCAAAGACACGAACGACCTGCGCGATGGCCTCTGCCTCGCGGATGTTAGCGAGGAACTTGTTGCCCAGGCCTTCGCCTTCGGAGGCGCCCTTCACAATGCCGGCGATGTCCACGAAGGACACGGGAGCGGGAAGCAACTTCTGCGAACCGAAGATCTCTGCCAGCTTCGCCAGACGGGGATCCGGGAGGTTGACTACTCCCACGTTCGGTTCGATCGTTGCGAACGGATAGTTCGCAGCGAGCACCTGATTACGGGTCAGTGCGTTGAAAAGAGTTGATTTGCCGACGTTGGGCAGTCCGACGATGCCAATAGTAAGAGCCACGAGCATTGATTCTACCCGTTGGAACCATGTCCGCGGTTGTTCCCTCCCTCAATCGATACAGCGGCTGCAGCCTCGCTAAAACTGTCGTACCCCTATGACAGGGTTGCTTCATGGATGGATTTGGATTGGTTTTGGCCCTGCTCATGCTGCTGATTGGCGCTGCGGTTGGTCTCGCGGCCGGCTACGTTGTCTTCCGACGCCGGGGCGCCGGCTTGGAAGAGGACTTCGACGCCGTTTCGGCGCGGCTCTCAGAGGTGACGGCACAGCTGGCAGCGGCCGACGCCGAACGTCGGCTTTTGTTTACACAGAACCGCGAGCTGAGCGCGGCAAGGAATTCTGATGGCAGCGTGCTGCGTGCTCTCGCTCCCGTGGCGGAAAAGCTGACGGCGGTACAGCAGCAGGTGTCGCTCCTTGAGAGGGACAGGGTGGAGCAGTACGGGCAACTTGCCCAGCAGCTGCAGGACGCACGTTCGTCAGATGAACAGCTCTTGCGGTCAACGCATGCTTTGGCCTCCGCGCTGCGTTCCAACAGTGCACGCGGCCAGTGGGGCGAGGTCCAGCTCCGAAGGGTGGTGGAGGCCTCGGGAATGCTCCGGCACGTGGATTTCCACGAGCAGGTTCATTCGGGCCGTAGCGACAACACGCTGCGGCCGGACCTTGTGGTTCAGCTTCCCGGTGGGAAACAACTGGTGGTTGATGCCAAGGTCCCGCTGGCTTCCTACCTCGCCGCGCAGGAACAACTCCATGGAGACGGTTCCTTCGGTGAGTCGGTGGGACCCACCGTCAACCACGACTCCAAGACGCTTTTGTCACAGCATGCAAAGGCGCTCAAGGCTCACATCGATGCTCTTGCAGCCAAAAAATACTGGGACATCCCCGGGAACTCCCCCGAGCTGGTGATCTGCTTTCTTCCGGCGGAGTCCATCCTGGCATCAGCCCTTGAAGCCGACCCGGCCCTGCTTGAACACGCCCTGTCCAGGAACGTTGTCCTGGCATCGCCCGGGACCCTGCTGGCAGTCCTCAAGTCGGTTGCCTTCACGTGGCGACAGGACGTCCTCACGGACAGTGCCCACGAGCTGTTCGAGCTCGCCAAGCAACTGTACGAGCGCATGGGCACTTTGGGCGAGAACGTTGGAAAGCTCGGAACCTCTTTGAAGACATCCGTGGATCGCTACAACGCCATGGTGGGAACGCTGGAGGCACGGGTACTCCCGACTGCGCGCAAGCTCAACTCCATGGACGATGCTGGTCTTGCCGCACCGATGTCCGTGGAGGCCGTCCCCCGCGCCTTGGCAGCCCCGGAATTGCTGGCTGTCGACACCCGAGGGCATCAGGATTCGACGCAGGGCCATGAGGACAGCGAAGACCGGGAGTCGGCCGCCTAAAGGAGTCAGTACTGAGACTCGTTTATAGACGGAACCGGCGCTCAGTGCTTAACGGAACCGGCCCGCAGTGGAAGCTTTCCCGTAGGAAGGCAACCACTGCGGGCCAATGTTGTATGCAGTAGCGGCTAGGACGTCTGACGGTTCCCACGGCCGCCGACGGCACGTGTCACGTCGCCGGCTTTCTTCAAGGTGGCGCGCAGCTCCTTGGGAAGCGAGAAAAGCAGGTCTTCCTCTGCCGTCACCACTTCCTGGACTTCGCCGTAACCGTAGTCAGCCAGGAGTCGCAGAACATCCTTGACGAGCACCTCAGGAACCGAAGCTCCCGAAGTCACGCCCACGGTTGCGACGCCCTCGAACCAGGACTCGTCCACTTCATTGGCGAAGTCCACACGGTAAGAACTCCTGGCACCGTATTCGAGGGCTACCTCAACCAAGCGGACGGAGTTCGAAGAGTTAGCCGATCCCACTACGATGACGAGGTCAGCCTGCGGTGCGATCTTCTTGATGGCCACCTGACGGTTGGTGGTGGCATAGCAAATGTCGTCGCTGGGCGGATCCTGCAGCGTGGGGAACCGGTCCTTCAGCAGGCGAACGGTTTCCATGGTTTCGTCCACGCTTAGCGTGGTCTGCGAGAGCCAGATGGTTTTCTCCGGATCACGAACAGTGACCTTATCCACCTCATGCGGTCCGTTGATGATCTGGATATGCTCCGGGGCTTCACCGGCGGTTCCTTCGACTTCCTCATGACCCTCGTGGCCGATGAGCAGGATGTCGTAGTCTTCCTTGGCGAAGCGGACCGCTTCTTTATGGACTTTTGTCACCAGGGGGCACGTGGCATCGATAGTGCGCAACCCACGGTCCTCAGCTGACTGAACCACAGCAGGAGAGACACCATGCGCCGAGAAGATCACCAGGGCACCTTCGGGGACCTCGTCGGTCTCCTCAACGAAGATGGCCCCTTGTTCCTCCAGGGAGCTGACCACATGCACGTTGTGGACAATCTGCTTGCGTACGTAGACAGGAGGACCGTAGTGCTCCAAGGCCTTCTCCACAGCAATGACAGCCCGGTCCACGCCGGCGCAATACCCTCGGGGAGCCGCCAACAGGACCTTCTTGGGACCCGTGACGGGCGCCGCTGCCTGAACCTCTTCCGGGGAACGGCGTCTGCGTGGCACCGTGGGCATAGGAATGGAAACTGCTGTGCTGGTCATTCCTCCATGCTACCGGGCCGGACTTTGCCGCCAAGCTACCGAGCCTGACTTTAGCTGCGGGCCGAACGTGACCCTCGTCGCCCTGACACAACTGACGCTATGACGCCTGCCACAAGGACGACCCCTGACACCACCGCCGCGATCACAACCCATTCCCCAAAGCCTGACCTGGCTGCCGTGAGAAACTCCTGCTTGAACAGTTCAGCCACGCCGTTTGCACTGGACAGGTTCCCAACCACTCCCCCGGCGACGTCTGCACCGGCCGTCCATAGGGCAGCAAGCGCCAATCCGCCCAGTCCAAGGAAAACCAACACCAAGGAGCGCCGGCGCGCAGCAACAAGCGCCAGGAGTACGGAAATCAGGGCACCGAGCGCAGCTACCCACCACAGGGGCGCAAACGCAGCCACCCGCTCCACCAGTTGGCGATGGGAGGGCTCCCCCAAAGACACCAAACTTTCCGCTGGAACATCAATATTGATCCGGGTTGCCTGTGCGAAGTGATCTCGAATGATTCTGACCATAGGGCTGATATCCAGAACCAAGGCAGTGGTAGCGGTGGTCTCCTCGCTTTGGTTCGCTGCGCCGAAGTTCAGCCTGTGGCTGTTGCGTACTGTCTCTTCCCACGCTTGAGGGTAGTCGCTCCACGATTGCATGCCCGATGTAGCGCTGCGAAGTGCGTCTACCGCCAAGGCCTGGATAGGACCTGGAAGATCTACGGAGGACTCAAAGGTTCCCACAGCGGCAGCGGCCAGGCGGTTCTGGAATTCCGGGTCGTTGCCCAGTGCACCTGCTATCCGGACGAAGCCCTCTTCCTTGACGATGTTCTGGTCAACCCACGCTGTGGGAACCGCTACGGCTGTGAGGAGTAAGGCGAGGATCACTCCCAATGCTGAAACGAAAGTACGCAAGGTCATCCTCAGGCTCGGGGGCTGTGACACCATCCTAGGTCTGTCCACATGGCAGAAAAAATGTCAGGGGCCTCGCCCAAGCTATGGATAGAGTTGGAAGGCCGGTTGGCAACCACAGCCGCACCCCGGAGCGAGGACTATGACAATGCAGGAACAAGCACGGCGACTGAACCAGGCATGGACTGCCCATGTCCGCTGAAGCCACTCCGGAGTCCACACTGCCGGGGACTGCCGCGGAAACCAGCCCGGATAACCCCTGGCCTCTGCAGTTGCTGTCCCGCAAGCTCAAGGCACACATAGAGCGGGCTCCGGCCGCGTGGATCGAGGGTCAGGTCATTGAGCTGAACCGCCGGGGTGGTAACGCTTTCCTGACTCTGCGCGATGTTGATGCCGAAATTTCCCTTCCCGCTTCAGTATGGTCAACGGTTCTTGACCGCCAGAAGATACCCCTGGAACGCGGCTCCCGCGTGGTCGCCTTGGTGAAGGCGGACTTCTGGGTGAAGACCGGGCGCCTGAACATGTCCGTGAAGGACATCCGTCCTGTGGGCCTTGGTGATCTGCTGGCAAGAATCGAACGGCTGCGCCAAGCATTGGCCGCCGAGGGCCTGTTCGCGGATTCCCGGAAGCGAAAGCTCCCGCTTCTCCCCCACCGCATTGGCCTCATCACCGGCCGGGACTCTGACGCAAAGAAGGACGTCATGCGCAACGCTGCCTTGCGCTGGCCAGCAGTCGAGTTTGACGTCCGCGAAGTGGCTGTCCAAGGCAACACCGCGGTGTCGCAGATCATTGCCGCATTGAAAAAGCTCGACGCCGACCCCCACGTGGATGTCATCGTCCTCGCTCGTGGTGGCGGCTCGTTGGAGGATCTCCTGCCATTCAGTAACGAGGACCTCATTCGAGCCGTATCGGCAGCGACTACTCCCATTGTTAGTGCGATCGGCCATGAAGCGGACAGGCCCATCCTGGACGACGTGGCGGACCTGCGGGCATCAACGCCCACGGACGCAGCTAAACGCATAGTTCCGGACGTGGCCGAGGAACTGGCCATGGTTCGGCAGGCCCGGGACCATCTCCGCCGAAGTATCAGCCGCATGGTGGACCGGGAGACAGATAGGCTTCATGCGCTGAGGTCCCGGCCCGTACTGGCTACTCCTGCTTCAATGGTGGATGCCCGCTCCGAAGATATTCATCGCCTGCAGCGCAGGACCCATTCTGCAGTCAATACCGCGGTCCTCAGGGCCTTGGACCAGGTCCACCACTTGCGTGCTCAAGTCCGTGCCCTCTCGCCACAAAAGACCCTTGACCGCGGCTACGCCGTTGTCCAACTCGTCGGTGAGGACCAGGCGGGGCACCACGTTGTCAGCAGCCCGGAAGAAGCGCCGGACGGAACACAACTAAGCATCCGCGTTGCCGAGGGCCGTTTCAGGGCTGTCTCAGCAGGCCAAGGACAACTCGCCGAACACTGAAACTGCTCGAACACAGAAACTGCTGAAATCAACCGTCTCCACCACAGCAAAGGACACCATGACTGAGAACAATCCAACGGCAGCGATGCCTGATTCCCTCGACGGACTGAGCTACGAGGAAGCCCGCGAACAGCTTGTGGCAGTTGTAGGCCGTCTGGAAGCCGGCGGAGCCAGCCTGGAAGAGTCCCTGGCGCTCTGGGAGCGCGGCGAGGCTCTGGCGAAACGCTGCGAGGACTGGCTTGAGGGCGCCCGAAAACGTCTGGCAACCGCACGGGAGGCAAGCAACGATGCCGGCACTGCCGCAGGCTCCGACTGACAGTCCCGGTTCCGACTTAAAAACCCAGGTAGCGGCTGCCTAGGACTCCACCACAAGCGCTCTCTCAGCGGCGACATCGAAGTCAGCTTTGGGCCAGTCCAGCTGCAAACCACCGAGAGCATCCAACAGCAGTTGCTGGACTGCGATACGCGCGTACCATTTCTTGTTGGCAGGCACCACGTGCCACGGCGCTGTGTCCGTCGAGGTTTTCTCGAACGCAACGCTGTAGGCGTCCATGTAGTCATCCCAGAACGCACGCTCCGCGAGGTCGCCGCGACTGTACTTCCAGTGCTTTGCAGGATCGTCCAAACGGGCGATCAGACGCTTTTTCTGTTCGTCTTTGCTGATATTGAGCATGACCTTGACAATGGTGGTTCCCTGCTCGGCCAGGCGGGATTCGAAATCGTTGATCGCGGCGTATCGGCGCTCCAGTTCGGCAGCGTCCGCCCAACCATGGACCCGGTGAATCAGGACATCCTCGTACTGCGAACGGTCAAAGACACCCACCATCCCGGCGGCAGGGGCTTGCTTTTCGATCCTCCACAGGAAGTCGTGCGCCTTCTCCTCGTCCGTAGGAGCCTTGAAAGCCGTCAGCTGCACGCCCTGAGGGTCCATGGCGCCAACAACATGGCTGACGATGCCACCCTTGCCGGCGGTGTCCATTGCTTGCAGGATCAGCAGCAGCCGTTTGGAACTGCCGAACTTCCCTTCGGCAAAGAGCTTTTCCTGCAGTTCCTCGAGCCGATCATCCTGAGCGGCCAGCAGCGCCTTACCGTCAGCTTTCGCACCGGTGTAGCCGGGGGTGGATTCCGGATCCACCCCCGCCAGCGAAAAGCCCGACCCCACCCTTAGTACTTCGGCCGGACTCTTGGCGAACTCAACTGCTGCAGCCATTGGCATGCCTTTCTGCCCGGCCGCGCCCCCGTGGCGCGGCTATGGACCTCAGGCTAGTTGCCCGGGTACCTCGACAGGAAGTCCGCCATGCGACCAATCGCTTCTTCAATGTCTTTGACGTTGGGCAGGGTCACCATACGGAAGTGGTCCGGACGAACCCAATTGAAGGCACGTCCGTGGGAGACCAGGATTTTCTGTTCCTTCAACAGGTCCAGGACGAATTTCTCGTCATCACGGATGTGGAAGACCTCCGGGTCCAACTTCGGGAACAAGTACAAGGCGCCCCTGGCCTGCTGGGTGCTGACGCCCGGGATGGCGTTCAGGAGGTCGTAGGCCTTATTGCGCTGCTCCAGGAGCCTGCCGCCGGGAAGGATGAGATCGTTGATGCTTTGGTAACCACCCAGCGCAGTTTGGATGGCATGTTGGGCCGGGACATTGGCGCACAAGCGCATGTTGGCCAGCAGGTTGATGCCTTCAAGGTAGTCCGCAGCATCCTTTTTGGGACCGGAAATAGCCATCCAGCCAGCCCGGTAGCCACACACACGGTAAGCCTTGGACAGGCCACTGAACGTCAGGCACAGGACGTCATCTCCGGTGAGCCCTGCGAGGTTCACGTGGACGGCGTCTTCGTACAGGATTTTCTCGTAGATCTCATCAGCAAAGAGAACAAGTCCGTGCTTCTCTGCCAAGGCCACGATTTTCTTGAGGGTTTCCTCCGGGTAGACGGCGCCGGTGGGGTTGTTGGGGTTGATCACCACAATGCCCTTGGTCCGCGGCGTGATCCTGGATTCCATATCCTCAAGATCGGGCTGCCATCCGGACTCTTCATCGCAGAGGTAGTGCACGGGACGCCCTCCTGCCAGAGCCACCGAAGCGGTCCACAGCGGGTAGTCCGGAGTGGGAATCAGTACTTCGTCACCGTCGTCCAGGAGCGCCATGAGGGACATGGTGATGAGCTCGCTGACCCCGTTGCCGAGGTAAATATCGTCAACGTGGATGTTCTGGATGCCACGTGTCTGGTAGTACTGCGAGACTGCGGTACGGGCAGAGAAAATACCACGGGAATCGCTGTATCCCTGGGCGTTGGGCAGGTGGCGGATCATGTCCACCAAAATGGCGTCAGGCGCTTCAAAACCAAAGGGTGCCGGGTTCCCGATGTTCAGTTTGAGGATCCGGTGACCCTCCGCTTCCATTTGCTGGGCGGCCTGAAGGATCGGTCCACGGATGTCGTAGAGGACATTGTGAAGCTTGGTGGACTGCTTGAAATTCGCCATTCCTCAAATATGCCACACGGGTGATGGGGTTCAGCTGAGACATGACTCACACATACGACGACGGCGGTGACGGACCCGCGCGGGTCCGTCACCGCCGTCGTTCGCGGTTTTGTTCAGGTATTACTTGACGATCCCCTTGTCCTTCAGCCATGCGGCTGCGGCATCCTTGGGGCTCTGCTTCTGGTCGCCGCTGACTGCGCGGTTCAGGTTGATGAGGTCGTCCGTGGTGAGGATCTTGGAGACGTTGTTGAGCGCTTCTTTGGCCTTGTCCGTCATCTTGGCCTCCTTGACCAACGGCAAGACCTGCTGCGCCTTGAAGTTGTTCTTCGGGTCTTCCAGGACAACGAGGTCGTTGTCCGCGATGGACGGCGTCGTGGTGTAAATGTCCGCCACCTGGACCTTGTCTTCAAGGAGGGCCTGGAGCGTCAGGTTGCCACCGCCGTCGTTGAAGGGCTGAAGCCCCTTGAGCTCGCAACCATAGTTGGCCTTCAGCCCCGGGAAACCGTAGGCGCGGGTCTCAAACGTGGCCGGTGCAGCCATAGTGAAGTCCTTGCAGACCTTGGCGAGGTCCTCGATGGACTTCAACTGGTACTTTTCGGCCGTGGCCTTGGTGACCACCATGGCGTCCTTGGACTCAGCCTTGGCTGGCTCCAAGACCGCAAGGCCGTCCGGAAGCTTGCCCGGCAGCGCCTTGTACACGTCCTCGGCGGACACTTCCTTGGCCTCGGTGTCCACGTAGGAGAGGAGGTTGCCGGAGTAGTCGGGGACGAGGTCGACAGAGCCGTCCTGGACAGCCTTGAAGTAGATCTCGCGTGAGCCGATGTTCGGCTTGGAGGTGGCAGTGAGACCAGCGGCGTTGAGGGCACCGACATAAATCTCTGCGATGACCTGGCTCTCCGGGAAGTCTGCCGAACCAACCACCAGTGAGCCTCCGGCGGTGGAACCGCTGGGAGCCGCTGTGGAAGGCGTGGCCAAGGGACTGCCGCCGCATGCGCTCAACGCGAGGGCCACACCCACTCCAGCGGCAAGGCCGCCGAGACCACGGCGCGTAAGGGTCATGGGGACGGGGTTTTTCATGGTGTACCTCCTTGAACGGCAGCCCCGGCGGGAACCGCGGCTGTGAGATCGTCGGCTGCCTTCTGGCGGCCGCTTGAGTCGAGGGTCAGGCCGGGCGAGGTGACAAGCCTCTGGACGCCGGCCAGGATCAGGTCAACTGCGATGGCCAACCCCGCGATAAGCAGGGAGCCTCCGAGCATCCTGGGAAAGTCCTGCAGGACGAGGCCGTCGAACAAGTATCGGCCAAGCCCACCCAACGGAAGGTAGGCAACCACGGAGACCGTGGCGATGACCTGCAAGACGGCAGTGCGGATGCCGCCGAACATGACCTGCAGCCCATTGGGCAATTCCACCCGGAACAGGATCTGAAGTTCCGTCATGCCCATGGCCCTGGCGGCGTCCACCACGTTGGCATCAACGCTAGAAATGCCGGCGTAGGTCCCGGCCAGCAGCGGCGGCACCGTGAGGATGACCAGCGCCCACACGGGAGGCATCAGGCCACTGCCGGCAAGCAACGCGAAGAGGACCAGCAAACCGAGCGTCGGCAGGGCGCGCAACGCACCCGCCACCGCAACCGCGACCACCCGGCCACGCCCGGTGTGCCCGATGTAGAGGCCGATCGGCACTGCAATGGCTGCCGCGATGAGCAGCACCAAAGCGCT
Organism: Paenarthrobacter sp. PPS72; assembly: GCF_048537125.1. Lineage (GTDB taxonomy): Bacteria > Actinomycetota > Actinomycetes > Actinomycetales > Micrococcaceae > Arthrobacter > Arthrobacter nitroguajacolicus_E. The sequence goes on from NZ_JBLYIE010000063.1 coordinate 24,062, forward strand.
GTACTGCAGGTGCTCCATCAATCGGGTAGGGATTCCGCCGCTTCCGGTCCAGTTCCTGGGGTTTGTCAGCCAGGCGATGGTTTCAGCAAAGATGTTCATGCGGACGCTCCCGGGTCCGGGCGGAGTGCCGCGTGCGGCGTCGCGGGTCCGGCCTTGGGCTCGGTGAGAAGTGTGTTGGCATCGGGGCGTGACGACTTTCCGCCTGCTGCGCGGGTCCACGGCGTCAAAAGCCGCTCCAACACCACCAGAACGGCGTCCATCAACAGCGCAAGCACCAGGATGGCGATGATACCCACCACAACTTCGGTAATGAACGTCCGCTGCAGGCCATCAGTGAACAGGACGCCAAGATTGCCCACTCCCAAGAGGGCAGCCACGCTCACAAGCGAAACATTGCTGACCGAGACCACGCGGAGACCTGCGAAGAGCACGGGCAACGACAGCGGAAGGTCCACTTGGAAGAAGCGGGCCATCGGCTTGAAACCCATGGCCACGGCGGCGTTTCGGAGGTCGTCGTCCACGGAGTCGAAGGCGTCAATCGCTGCACGGACCAACAGGGCCACGGCATAAATGGTCAGAGCCACCACCACGTTCAGCGGATCCAGGATCCGCGTACCAAGGATAGTGGGAAGAATGATGAACAAGGCCAGTGACGGAATGGTGTAAAGCAAGGAGGTGGCTGTCGCCACCACCGACCTGAGCGTGCTGTTGCGCCTGGCCAACTGGGCCAAGGGAATGGAGATGAGCAAGCCAAGAATCATGGGTATGATCGCGAGCACCATGTGCTGCCCGGCCAGGCCCAGGACCATGCCACTGTTGGCAAGGAACCACTCCATCAGGTGGCGTCCTCCCTGTGGTGGCGGACTTCTTCAATGAGTGCCAGGACTTCCGGCGCCTTCAGCACCCCGGCCACCCGGCCGTCGTCGTCCACCGCAACGCCAAGGCCCGACGGCGACGACAACGCCGCGTCCAGCGCGCGCCGCAACGTATCTCCCTTGCGGAACAGTGAGCCACCCGGGATCAACCCCGCACCATCGCGCGGGGAGGACCACCCGAGCGGCCGGGAATCATCATCCACAACCAAGGCCCACTCCCCCGATTGGCGGCCGGCGTGCTGGCCGTCGGAGGAACTCACCATGGTGACCGGGTGCAAGGTAACCGCGTCTGCGGCGTTGAAGGCAAGGTGCCGGAAGCCGCGGTCGCGTCCCACGAAGGAAGCCACGAAATCGTTGGCAGGCGCCCGAAGAATCTCCTCCGGGGCCGCGTACTGGGCGAGCTTGCCTCCCACTGCGAAGACAGCCACCTTGTCGCCAAGAACAGTGGCTTCGTCGATGTCGTGCGTGACAAACACGATGGTCTTGGCCAGTTCCCGCTGCAGGCGCAGGAGTTCCTGCTGCAGTTCATCACGGACCACAGGATCCACGGCACTGAAGGGTTCGTCCATCAGCAGGACCGGCGGATCAGCAGCGAGCGCGCGGGCGACCCCGACGCGTTGCTGCTGACCACCTGAAAGCTGGGACGGGTACCGCTTGCCGAGGACGGAAGCCAACCCAACGACGTCGAGCAGTTCCGCAGCGCGTTTCCGCGCTGCTGCCTTGGGAACGCCGTTGAGCCGGGGAACCGTGGCGATGTTGTCCAGCACGGAACGGTGCGGCAGCAGGCCCGATGACTGCATGACATAGCCCATGGAACGCCGGAGCTTCGCTGCGGGAACCTGCGAGACATCCTCGCCCGCCACAGTGATGGACCCGCTGGTGGGCTCCACCATCCGGTTGATCATGCGCAGGGAGGTGGTTTTACCGCACCCCGAAGGGCCAACGAACACCGTGATGGCGCCCTTGTCGATTGACATGGTGAGCGCGTCCACCGCCGGTTGCCCGTCCTGGTATTTCTTGGTGACGCTCTTGAACTCAATCATGGCTTCGGCCATACCCGGGCTTACCTATCTGTGGTGGAGAACATCGGTAGAGCCTGATGATCATATGCACTCTTATTACTTGGCTGCAAAGCAATCTTCACCCAGCGTAGCCAGCACCACGGACGATGTCAGCGCCGCCACGAGTTCCGTAATGAATCGGCAATGTTCAGCGTCTCCGTCGCTTGCCGCCCCTCTCCTCCGCCCGGTCATGCTTGTATCGTTCCGCTGCGCGCTGCCCGCGGTCCGCCGACATCATCTTCTGGTGCCATTCCCGTTGGTAGGCCCGACGGGCGGCCGCATCATGCTTCCTGGCCAAGGCCGCGAGTTCACGCTGCAGTTTCAGGTAGCTTGCCCAGCGCCGGGGATCCAAGGCTTCGTTCGCGAACGCCTCCTGAACAGCGCATCCCGGTTCTGCTTGGTGGGCACAGTCGGTGAAGCGGCACCGTGAGAAGAGTTCCTCCAGGTCGCCGAACATCTCCTCCATGCCCTCGTCCGCATCGAAGAGCCCGAAGCCGCGTACACCCGGCGTGTCCATAAGTACGGCGCCGCCCGCCAGTGGCACCAACTCCCGCGAGGTAGTGGTGTGTTTGCCTTTGCCGTCGCCGGCCCGGACCTCGCCTCTCTGCTGGACCTCACGCCCTGCGAGCGCGTTGATAAGCGTCGATTTCCCGGCGCCGGAAGGACCCAGCAGGACCAAGGTGGCGCCTTCAGGAATACGCTGCATTAGTTCGTCGAGGCCGTCCCCTTGCTCAGCGGAGGTGGTGACGACGTCAACACCCGCTGCCTGGAGGATGACTTCCCCCACCACGTCGTCTGCGAGGTGGGCCAGGTCAGCTTTGGTGATGACCACCAGCGGCGTGGCACCGGAATCCCACGCGGCCACCAACGTCCTCTCAAGACGGTTATGCGTCAGCGGACGGTCCACAGGGACCACCACGGCAACAATATCGATGTTGCTGCCCAGGATTTGTTCTTCGGAGGAAGCCTCAAAGGCCCGCTTGCGACTCAGCGCTGAATACCGTGGAAGGACCTCGACGACGGCAGGCTCACCGACGTTGTTGTTGCCAAGCCACACCCAGTCCCCGGTGGCTGGAACGAGGCCGTGGGTCGGGTAAGGCAAGTGCAGGAGACCTTCAGCCGAGGCTACGAGCACCCGGTTCCTGTCCAGGCGCACCACGCGGCCGGGACGGGCATTTTCCTGGGAGCCAGGCGGGGTGTGGGCACGGAAAAGCTCCGCGGTTTTGTCGGTGAAACCGTACTCCCTTGGTCCGCGAAGTTCGGTAGTGGCGCGAAGTTCGGTAGTGGGTAGTTGCTTGGTAGAGCCAAAAGAAGGGTCGCTGGAAGAAGCGTAAGTGTTCAATGAAATGCCTCTGATGAGGCCCGGCCGCCTAGTTTTGGCAGGCTGATGCCGGGACAGGAATGGTGGGCTGATGACGGCGCGCCGCAAGCGGGTGCGGGGCGCGCAAGATCGCGGCAATCATCAAATCCACCTCCTCGGCATCCAGGCCGGCAACTGGTGAACCGGCAACGAAGTTCAGCGTAGCCAACATCGTGCACTTTTGGCTAGGTCTTCCAGCTCCTTTCCAGTCTCCTGGCTCAGTCTGCCTGGCTTAGCTTCCCGTCGGCCGGGCGCTCCCGGTGCAGGCGGAGCGCCGTGTCCACCAGGGACACCCGGTTGAGTTTCCCGATGTCCTTCATAGGGATCCAAGCAGCGTGCGTGGTGCTGCCGTCCACTTCATGGGTGAGTTCACCGCCCACCACGGTGGCTTCGTAGACCAGCCGGAGGGCCTGAAAATCCTTCACGGAACCATCGGGGCGGATCTCACCCGGCCAGTGGCCGACGTCGATACCGAGCATGCGATCAATGCGCGCTTCGTATCCGGTTTCCTCGAAGACTTCACGCCTGCAACCGTCCACCGGATGTTCTGCAAGATCCAGTCCTCCGCCGGGTAGCGTCCATCCTTCCTTGCCGTCCTGCTTCCAATACGCCAGCAGGATCTTCTCGTCCTTGACAATCACGGCATAGGCGGCTGGGCGGGTATCGAACTGGAGGGTCATGGAAGTCAGCATAAATCCTTGCGCCGGATCCCTAGGGAAGCTCGGCCGCCGCGATCGGGCCGGCTTCTTCCGGGCCCAGGTCAGGCACTTCGCGAAGTTCGACGACGGTGCCCGGCTTCGCGAGTTCCAGCACCTTGATGCTGTTACGGCCGGTCTTAAGCAACGGAGCGGGTGCGTAAAGGGTCACCTGTGGGCCCTTCTCCCAGTACCTGCCCAGGAGGAAGCCATTGAGCCAGACGAAGCCTTTCCCAGAATCGGGTAAGGCAATGTAGGTGTCGGCTGGTTCCCCCACCTCGAAGTCGACGCCTGCCAACCCCTCAAGGTCATCTTGTGTCCAGTCCGCAAGGGCAACAGGGGTCTGCGTCCAGTGGAAGGTGTAGCGCTGGTTGATGAGGACCCCGCCCAGGATGCCCTTGCCACGGCCGGTCAGGGGTCCGTAGTTGATGCGGCCGAGGTTCTCCACCAGGATCTCAAGCTTGGCTGAGGTGCCCGTACCCATGACATGCAGTCCCTCTGAACCGTTGACGTCGTCCAGGACACCGGCAAACACGCCGTCCACCCACACATAGGCCCGGTCATTCAAGCCCGCAATCTTCAGACGGCTCTCGGTAGGAGCGTCAGGGCGGCCAGGAAGGATGGCAACAGCTGTGTAGAGGACCATGCCCGCGTCGAGTCCCAACTGCTCAAAGCTGAGTGGTTTCACGCTGCTGACTGGTTTGCCGGCATCCCGCACGAGCTCGAGCAATTCAGTCCCAGCGGTCAAGGGCAGCGACTGGGCCGGAAGTACCGGCATGTCGGCCAACAACTCCACGGGAAGTTCAGGTAGGTCTTCAATGCCCTGTGCCTTGAAGAACTCCCTGCGGAAGGCGTGGAATTTGGGCGTCAACGCCCCGTTCTCTGCAATGGGTGCATCGGAGTCGTAGCTGGTGACCGTCGGCTGCACCATGGTGCCATCGTGGTTACTGCCGGAAGTAAGCCCGAAGTTGGTCCCGCCGTGGGCCATGTAGGCGCAGAGTGAGCCCCCGAGATCGAGCACCTTGCGCGCTTCCAGTGCCGCATCCTCTGCGTCCCGGCGGTGGTGGTGTTCGCCCCAGTGATCGAACCAACCACCCCAGAACTCAACGTTGAAGAACGGCTCACCTGGACGGCGTCGCTGCCAGGTAGCTACGGCTTCGTCACCCCGGCTTCCCAGCGTTGCTGTCGCCCAGGTTCCCTCGATGGAACCGCCGTCGAGGAAGTAGTCCGTGCCGCCGTCGGCCGTGAAAAGGAGCTCAGTGATGCCGCGCTCCTCCAGGACGCGCCGGTTCCAGCGGATGTACTCGTGATCGTCGCCGTAGCTGCCGTATTCGTTCTCAATTTGGACTGCCACCACGGGACCGCCGGCAGACGCCTGCCGGGAGGCAACGATCGGGAGGAGGTGATCGAACCACTCCTCGATGGCACCGGTGAAGAGCGGGTCCATGCACCGCAACCCGATACCGGGGATGCCTGTCAGCCAGGCGGGGAAACCACCGTTGTCCCACTCGGCGCAGATGTACGGACCGGGGCGAACGATGACATCGAGACCTTCCTCGGCCGCGAGGTCAATGAACCGGCCCAAATCCCGCCAGCCGCTGAAGTTCGGGGCCTCATCGCGCTTAGGCTGGTGGAAGTTCCAGGCAACGTACGTGTCCACCGTGTTGGCACCCATCGCTTTGAGCCGACGCAGCCGGTCCCGCCATAGGTCCGGGTGTACACGGAAGTAGTGGATGGCTCCGGCGAGGATGCGATACGGTTCACCCGAACGGTAAAGGACAGCGTCGTGGTAGCTCAGGAGGGCGTTGTTCACGTGGAACAGATTAGCTCAATTTCCAACATTTATGCACAGGCGATGATCACATGACCAATCTTGATACTTCCCCCGCACAGGAAGTCTGCCCCGCGGCGCCGGAAGGTCAAGGTCCTTGCGTTCAGCTGTGGCCCGAGCGTGAGGTGCCTTTGGGTGGCGTGCGGGCCATGAATGTCATGCGGACGCTTCCCCAGCGGGGACTGCCCACTGTGGGCGCCTGGTGCTTCCTGGACAGCTTCGGGCCGGATCGGGTGGCCATGAGCGTACTCCCGCACCCACATTGTGGACTTCAAACGGTCACTTGGCCCATGGAAGGCGCCGTGCGGCACCGCGATAGTGTGGGCAGCGATGTAGTGGTCCGCCCCGGCGAGTTGAACATCATGACGGCAGGCCATGGCATCTCCCACTCCGAGTTCTCCGTCCTTCCGGCCACCACCGGTGCCGGATCGAGTCCGCTGGTGGAGGAAATTCCCATGTCCCGAGGACTCCAGTTGTGGGTTGCCCTTCCGGAGGAGCACCGGCACCGCGCACCGTCCTTTGAACAGGTGAAGGACCTGCCGGTTGTGATCGGTGAAGGCTTCACGGCCACCGTGATGGTGGGCGAATTCGCTGGCCGGCAATCCCCCGCCACGATGTTCAGTCCAATTGTTGGAGCCGATATCACCGGCACCGGGACCCTTGAACTGCCGTTGCGGCCGGACTTTGAGCACGCCGTACTTGTCCTGGATGGACAGGTGGTCATTGATGGCCAGGACGTCACCGCCGGCCCTCTGGCCTACTTGGGTGCCGGCAGGTCCAGCCTGGCCGTCCAAGCGCAGCCGGACACCCACTTCATGCTCCTCGGTGGCGAACCGTTCGGTGAAGACCTGCTCATGTGGTGGAACTTCGTGGGCAGGACACACGAGGAAGTGGAAAAAGCACGTGAGGAGTGGGAAGCCGAGGGACTACTCGACGACGCCGCTGCCGCCACGTCGCGCTTCGGCTTCGTCCCTGGCCACGGTCCTGACGCTGGACCGGAAGCCGGCCGCATCCCCGCCCCGCCCCTGCCTGGCGTCAAGCTGCGGCCACGAACCCGCGGGTGAGTTTTTGTACAGCTAATGCCCTCTTTCACGCCTTTTCGGGGCATCAGCTGTACAAAAACTCTATTAGCGGCGCTGCTCAGCCACGAGCCGCGGGACGCCGAACACGGGATCCTGCTGAAGAATCCGTACATCAGTAATGCCACTTTCGGCCAGCTTGGCTGTGAACGCTTCCTGCAGGCGGGGGACGTTCATGCCGAGTCCGCTCCCGAGGATCACCGGACCGTCCAGGCCCAGTTGGCGGACGGCTTGTGCGGCGAGATCAGCCAGGTCCTTTCCTGCCTGCTCCACCAACCGCTTACTGATTTCGTCGCCGGCATCGGCAGCTTCCACTACCAGCCGGGCCTGCTGCGCCCAGTAACGGCGGCCGGTGTCCGGGGAGTGGAACAACGCGATCAGCTTGCCGGGCTCATCCACGCCAACGGAGTCCAAAAGTGCACGGCTAAGCCGGTCAGGTTCCAGGCCTTGGTTCATCCGGCGCAGGCTGTGGCGGACAGCTTCGCGTCCCAGCCAGTAGCCGCTTCCTTCATCGCCCAGGAGATAGCCCCAGCCGCCCGCCCGGGCTTCCTCGCCGGCGTCGTTCTTTCCCCATGCGGCCGAGCCCGTGCCGGCAATCACCGCGACACCTGTGCTCGCTCCCCCGGCTGCCAGCAGCAGGCGTGAATCGTGAACCACCGTGATGCGCGCGCCGGGAGCATGGGGTGCGATGAGGTCAGCGAGCGCTTGGGCGTCTTCATCCGTATCGATTCCGCCTGCACCGGCGTAGACCTCGTCAACGTGGCCGCCACCGATCTTCCCGAACAATTCGGCGAGGTTCGCCGCGGCCACCTCACGGCTGACATTTTGGACATTGGAGCTGCCTGCGCTCTCATCCTGCACGGGCGTTCCGTCGTGGAACCGCACGCCGCGGGTTTTCGTGCCGCCGATGTCGAGCCCGATGACGGTGCCGCGCACGGCTTCAGGAGCGGTTAAGTAATGCTGGGCAGAGTCAGGATTGTTCACCGTGAAAGACTAGCTTGGAGCGTCCCGAGGAGAAACCGAATATGACTGAATCCATCTTTGGCACACCGTTTATTGCAGCCCCTATGGCCGGGGGAACATCCACGCCTGCGTTGGTGAAAGCAGTTCATGAAGGTGGCGGGCTGGGTTTCATTGCTGCCGGTTACAAGGGCCCCGAAGCGATGACGGCCGAAGTCGCTGCCACGCGCGAACTGAACGTCCCGTTTGGGATGAACTTGTTCGTACCGGACCCAAGCCAGCTTCCGCCAAGTCCTGAAGCACGGGCGCACCTTGAGGCGTACCGTGCCGAATTGGAACCGGAAGCGGCCCGCTACGGCGTGACCCTACCTCCCCTTCGTCTCGATGACGACGACGCCTGGCAGGACAAGATCGACGCCCTTCTGGCCGACCCGGTGGAGTTTGTGAGCTTCGCTTTTGGCCTCCCGGGCAAGCCGGTGGTCCTGGCCTTGCAAAAGGCAGGCAGCCGGGTCATTTCCAGTGTTACCACTGTGGAGGAAGCTCTTGCAGCTGCAGAACAGGGACCTGATGCCATCGCAGTGCAGCACAGCTCCGCGGGCGGACACACCGCAGCTTTCCTGCCTGGCCGTCGGGAACAAGCAGCCCGTACGACGGCGGAGCTGGTCGCCCAGGTGCGCGGCGCCGTCGGACTTCCACTCATTGCGGCAGGAGCCATCATGGATAACGCGGCGCTCCGTGAAGTGCTGGCAGCGGGCGCAGCGGCCGCTCAAGTCGGCACCGCCCTGGTTCGCACTGAAGAGAGCGGTGCAAGGAAGCCACACAAGGACGCCTTGGGTGACCCCGCCTTTACGGAGACGGCAATGACGCGCGCCTTTACGGGAAGATGGGCGCGGTCCCTGGTCAACGAATTCGTCCGTGATCATCGTGAAGCGCCGGAGGGCTATCCGGCGATCCACCATCTGACCAGCCCCGTCCGGGCTGCATCATCCGCAGCCGGAGACGCACACCGCCTCAACCTGTGGGCGGGGACCGGCTGGCAGCAGGCTCGGGAAGGATCTGCCAAGGACGTGGTCAGGGAGTTCCTGAACGGGCTCTGACAAGTTCGGCGAGCAAGCCCCCGCCCTCGCTGACCACGAGTTCCCGGAAGAGCCTGACAGCGTCCGGTTCGAAGCTTCGCTCCCGCCATGCGATGCCGATCTGCCGAAACGCCAGGTCCGATTCGATGGCCACTTCAACGAGCCCGAGCTCGGCGTCGGGAAGGAACTGGCCCGTCCCTGAACCGGGTCCTGCTGGCGGCAGGATACTGAATCCCAGCCCGGCAGAGACCAATCCGCGGGCTGAAGTGGACTCCTGGACTTCGAAGGCTGTGCGCGGGCGGAAGCCTGCTTCGCGCAGGAGCGCCTCTCCCAGCGCCCGCAGGCCTACTCCTTCGGGGAGCGTGATGTAGGGGTCGTTCCTTAGTTCGGAGAGGTGCACGCTGGACCGTCCGGCCAGGGGGTGCCGGTAGTGCAGCACCGCCCGCAACGGTTCGCGGTACAGCGGCAGGGCGTGAATGCCCCTGCCTTCGGGCGCAATGGGTGCTGTCAACGCAAAATCCATGTCCCCGCTGGCGAGTTGCTTCAGGCAATCGTCGCGGGGACCCTGCCAGAGTTCGAACAGCGTGTGCGGGTGGCGGCCACGAAAGGCGCTGATGAGCAGAGGGAGCGTGGCTTCACCGAAGGTGTGTTGGAACGAGACCCCGATCCGGCCCCTCACAACGTCCGACTCCTGGCGCACCCTGTCCAGCCCGGCTTGGAAATCCTCCAGCGCTGCCTCGATGTAGGGCAGCAGCGTCCTCGCGGCGGCTGTCAAGCGGATACCGCGACCCTCGCGGATCAGCAGGTCCATCCCCACTATTGCGCTGGCCCGTGCCACGGCCCGGCTCAGCGTCGACTGTGGAACACCCAGGATCTCGGCTGTTTCAGTCATGTGTTCGGTGCGCCCCAACTCCGCCAAGACGGGCAGCAAAGGCAGAAGTTGGACGAGTTGCTGATGGTCGGGCTCCATGAGGCTCCGATGCTGGGAGGATGCATTCATGCGTTGATGCATCAATTCTAGAGGACCTATGCATTGGAGCATGGAGTTCCGGCCGTTCTAGTCTGGCTCGGTGAGCAAAGCAACCTCCATGGCCAGCACCGAATCGTGGGATGGTCACGTCAAAGGGTCCCGCGGTTACAGTCGCGTCCTGGCCGCTTTGGCCCTTGCCGGTGTAGCGACGTTCGCTCAGCTGTATTCCACGCAGGCAGTGCTCCCCCTCATGGCCACTGACCTCAAGATCACGGCAGCAGAAGCCGCGCTAAGCATTTCCCTCGCGACCGTGGGCCTGGCCGTCACCGTGCTGCCGTGGTCCTTCCTGGCCGACAGGATCGGCAGGGTCCGTGCCATGGCCATAGGCATCACCATCGCCACGCTATTGGGGTTGCTGGTGCCGCTGGCACCGACGGTGCCCTTGCTGTTGGGTCTCCGAACCCTCGAAGGCATGGCACTGGGTGGAATCCCGGCCATCGCCATCGCCTACCTCAATGAGGAAGTTACCAGGATCCACACCGCCCTGGCGGCGGGCAGCTACGTTGCAGGAACCACCTTGGGCGGCTTGGCCGGGCGTTTGGTGGCCGGACCCGTTGGAGAACTTTGGGGGTGGCGTGCCGCGGCCCTGGCTGTGTCCTTGTTGGCCACCGCTGCCGCTGTCCTCTTCCTGGTACTCATTCCGAAGCAACGTCGGTTCAGTCCGTCCCCGGCCATGGGGTTTCGCGGAGCGCTCCGGACATTGCGCGGACACTCGAGCAACCCCAAGTTGTTGTCACTGTATTTGCAGGCTTTCCTGCTGATGGGCGGCTTCGTTGCCGTCTACAACTACCTCGGCTTCCGGTTGCATGCCGAGCCCTTCAGTCTTCCGGCGACCTTGGTCAGCCTCATTTTCCTGGCCTACCTCTCCGGCACGGTGAGCTCACGCTGGGCCGCGGGGCTGACCACCAGGTTTGGCCGTCGGAACGTCTTGGTGGCAGGCATCGCCATCATGTCCGTTGGCTTGGCACTGACGTTGATAGAAAACCTGGCGGCCACCCTGGCAGGGCTGGTGATCTTCACTGGGGGCTTCTTCGCCGCCCATGGCGTTGGTTCAGGGTGGACCGGAACCATCGCCACCACCGGCCGCGCGCAAGCGGCATCCCTGTATAACCTGTCCTATTACCTTGGATCCAGCGTCATTGGCTGGGCCGGTGGTCTTGCCTTTCAGGCGTTCGGTTGGCCGGCTTTGGCGTTGAGTGTCATCGCACTGTCGTTCACGACGGCGGCAGTCACTTTGGTGGTTCACCGCCCGCCGCGCCACTCCCGCTGATTTCTGCCCGGCTGCCCCTACAATCGGAGGCATGACACAGGTCACGAAAAGCCGGGAGCTGTCGTCGCCGGAGCGTTTGCAGGCGTTTACCGATGCCGTGGTGGCGATTGCTTTGACGTTGTTGATCCTGCCCCTCATGGAGAGCGTGGGCGAGCTGGCGGACCATCACGGAACTACCGCCGAGTGGCTGGCAGAGGAACAGTACGCCCTGCTCGGCTTTGTCCTGAGCTTCATCCTCATCGCAGTTTTTTGGGTGCACCACCATAAGCTTTTCCGCAGCGTCAAACGCGTCGACTCCGGTTTGCTGTGGCTGACGGTGTCATGGATGTTCACCATCGTGGTGATGCCCGTGGCTACATCTCTGTCCACCCAGATGCAGTCTGACTGGGCCCAACCGCTCGTCTACATCGGAACCCTGTTTGCCACCAGCCTCATGCTCCTTCTGGCCCGTGCCTATTTGCGGTCCCACCCGGACCTCCACACCATGGAAGACACCGAAGCAGTATCAGGAATTCGAGCGAGTGGCATCGTTTCGGGTCTCTTCCTCGCTGCGCTTGTCCTGGCCCTCGTCATCCCGGATGCAGGAAACTGGCCCCTGTTGGTGATGCTGCTCAGTGAGCCGCTTCAACGACTGGACCGGCGACGGGCCCGCCCGCGCCCCTCCAAACAATAGTCACCTGAAGAATTCGCCGATTAGGATGGACAAGAGGCAATTTCAGGAGGATCCGTGAGCAACCCCACGAAGAATGTTCGGTCAAGCACCGGAAGCGCAGAGCCGCTGGACGCGATCGATGAACGGATTCTCGCAGCGTTGGTGGACGACGCCAGGATCTCCAACAAGCAGTTGGCTGAACTTGTGGGGATTGCACCCTCCACGGCCCTGATGCGCACCAGGGCGCTCTCTGAACGCGGAATCATCGAGGGCTTCGAAGCCGTGTTGAGCCTCCCTGCCATCGGTCGCTCCGTCCAGGCCCTCATAGCTGTTCGCCTGCGCGCCCACGACCGTGACCAGATTGACCGCTTCACCGCAAGGGTACCCAAGCTTCCGGCTGTCATTTCCACGTTCCACACAACCGGCTCAGTGGACTACCTGCTGCATATTGCCGTCGCCAACACGGACGACCTCCGCAATTGGCTCCTGGACAACCTCGCTACGGACCCCGTGGTCGGTCACACGGAAACCACCATGGTCTTCCAACACATTCCCGGCAACCGGGGACCACTGCCTGAAGAGGACGCCTGAAGCGCTTAAGGAGCAGCGAGCGGCTCAGGAGCAAACGAGCATTTAGGAGCAAACGAGCATTTAGGAGCGCAGTACGCTTCGAAGGGACACTGCCGCAAGCGTCAGGGCAGCAACGCCGCACAAAGCAGTGAAACCCACGACGGCGGCCTGCAGGCCGAGCGCCGAGACAGCCAATCCCAACCCAATGACCGGTACAGCACTCCCCAAGTATGTGATGACGTAGACGGTGCTGATGACTTGGGCGTGTCGGGCCGCTTCAACCTTGCCGGCAACCTCATTGAAGACCTGCCGGAAGGCGATCCCTTGGCCTACACCGGCCGTGATGCTGGCAGCTACGAGCAGACCGGGGCTGGACCACGCCGCGGCGGCTCCAATCAAAACCACCGAGACACCCAGCACGGCAAGGGCCACGGGGACAAGGAAGCGTCCTTGCGCACCCAGCAACTGGCTCAGGGCCGAAACGCCCAAAGTGACGCCGGCAAGCAGGCCGATCAAGGGCCTCGAATCGGCGTGGACCACGCCGGCAAAGTAACCGGGCGCCAAGGAAAGGCAGAAACCGAACACCGCGAAGCTCAAAAATCCGGTGGCCGAAGCCATCCAGAATGCTCCGCGGGCTTCGTGGGAGATGGATGGCTTCCGCGGGGCAAGGACCTTCAGTGGCTTCGGACCTGCCGCCGGCGCGATGGCCGGCCTGGCTTTCAGCAGCCACAGGGGAATGAGGGCAGCGAGCAATACCGCGGAGTGCACGTAGTACGGCGTACGTGTGGGGTCCGGCATAACGGACAGGAGACCACCGATTGCAGGACCCGCGGCTACGCCTCCAGCCGAGGAAAGCAGTGTAAACCGGGACGCCCAGTCCGGCCGCTGGGGAAGCAGTTCGCGCAGTGCAGCCGAGCTGGCTCCCGTAGCTAGTCCCACGGCCATGCCTTGCAGCGCACGGCCCAGGGACAACGTGAGGAGAGTGTCCGCATTCGCGAAGATCACGCCTCCCACCAAACCGACCAGGACAGCGAGCACCAGCGCAGCCCTCCGACCAATGTGGTCCGACCAATGACCCGCCACCATGAGAACGGCTACCAGCGCCAAAACGTAGCTGGAGAAGGCAACCGTCACGCCCAGGGACGACATGCCGATCCGGGCTTGCAGCAACGGGTACAAGGGCGTGGCGAGGTTGGCGCCAACCAGCAGCGTAAAGATCACCACCCCGGCCAGTACCAACCTGGCAGTGGTGGTGGCATCCCATCCCCAGCGTTCGGCGGTGGCCGGACGCATGCGGAGTTCGCTCAAGACAGTCATTTCCATGCCTTCGGACTCGGTGGCCGGACTGTTGGTTTCCTTGTGGGAGGCGCAGCCCGGCTAAGTATTGATGGCAATAGAATGCAGTATCGCTGATCCAAGAGAGCGTTAGGGATGCAAAGATTGAGCAAAACACTCAAAGTAGTACAAGCCAAGTGATCTGGAGTGACCATTTGAACACCCTTGACCCTATGGACCTGAAGATCCTCTTGGAACTGATCAAGGATCCCCGCATCCAGATCGCCGAGCTAAGTGACGAACTGGGCATTGCGCGCAATACGGCCCAAAGCAGGGTCAAGCGCCTTCTCCGTTCGGGCGTACTGCAGGCTGCCGGGCGGGAAGTGGACCTCGAAAAGGTGGGGTACGACGTCGTCGCATTCGTCACCATTGAAGTCACCCACCGGGAACTCGACGGCGTTATTGGCGCCTTGCGCCTGATCCCCCAGGTGTTGGAAGTCCACGAAATCTCCGGCCGCGGCGATTTGTGGTGCCGTGTGGTGGCAACGGATACGCACAACCTGCAGTCGGCCTTACGCTCAGTGCTCCGCACCAAGGGAGTCATCAGGACAGAAACAGTTTTGGCCCTGCACACCCACATCCCGTACCGCACGGAGCCACTCATCGGGAGGATGTCAGCACCACCAACACGGTCCAGGCCAGAGGGACGAAGCGCCGGGTCAGAGGCCGGAGCACATTAGGCTTTTAGGCATGGATTGGCTCTCACACATCTCGCAGATCAACTGGCTCGCCGTACTTCTGGCCTTCGTTTCAAGCATGGTGATCGGCTTCGTCTGGTACATGCCGGCTGTACTGGGACGCAGGTGGATGCAGGCAATCGGCAAAACCGAAGACGACCTCAAGAACATTGAAGGCGGCGCCTCCATCTGGGTTCCCATGATGGTGGCAGCTGCAGTGACCAGCCTCCTCCTCGCTGTCCTCATCAGCGCCCTGGACCTCAACACCTTCCTTGCCGGCGGTTTCTTCGCGCTGATCCTTGCCTTGGTCTTCCGTGCCGGCGGCCACGTCATCCACAACGGCTTCGCAGGGCGTCCATTCGCAGTGACCCTGATCGACTCAGGCCATGACGTCCTGGCAATGACCCTGGCGGGCGCCATCATCGGAGCCATGCAGTAGCGTTCAACCAGTGACCATCATCGACAACGCCGTATATGTAGACGGCGTACGCACTGCCACCCCGCACAGCCTCGAACAGACGTTTGAGACGCTCGCGGAACATGGCGGCATGGCCTGGATTGGCCTGTACCGTCCAACCAAGGACGAGATGGCAGCCGTTGCCGAAGAGTTCGGCCTTCACGAACTCGCAGTGGAAGACGCCGTCTCGGCGCATCAGCGGCCCAAGCTTGAGCGCTACGATCACAACCTGTTCACGGTCCTCCGGCCAGCCAGGTACCTCGACGAAACCGAAACAGTGGAGTTCGGCGAGCTCCACGTCTTCACGGGGCCCAACTTTGTGGTGACCATCCGACATGCCGAAACCGGTGGCGTGGCCCGGGTGCGCAAGCGGCTCGAGGATCGCCCTGACCTCCTACGCCATGGCCCGGAGGCGGTCCTCTACGCCCTACTGGACCAAGTAGTGGACGATTACGCGCCCGTGGTTGCAGGCCTTGAAAACGACATCGATGAGATTGAAGACCAGCTCTTCAGCGGTGACAGTGCCGTTTCCCGCCGCATCTATGAGCTTGCCCGCGAAGTCATCCAATTCCAGCGGGCCATCCATCCGCTTCCGGACATGATGGTGTTGTTGGAAAAAGGCTTTGAAAAGTACGGCGTGGATATCGAACTTCAGCGCTCCCTCCGTGACGTCGAGGACCACGTCCAGCGCGTGATCTCCAGGGCCAACTCATTCAGGGATCTTCTACAGAACGCCCTCACCTTGGATGGCACGCTGACCGCCAACCGTCAGAACGAGGCCAGCGCCGCCCAAAACGAGCAGGTCAAAAAGATCTCGTCCTGGGCTGCCATCCTCTTCGCTCCATCCTTCGTGGCGGGCGTCTACGGGATGAACTTCGACAAAATGCCTGAGCTGCATTGGGACTTTGGCTATCCTCTGGCTCTTGGGCTCATGTTCGGCGCCGCCCTGCTCATGTACGTCATCTTCAAACGCAAAAGCTGGTTGTGACGCTGCCATTGCGGCCTGCTTCACGCACCTCACGGGACGTCATGTCATGAGGACTCCGGTTGAGGGCATGGTGCACGACGCCTGCGCCTCGGGTTTTCGTCGTTTTCCGGCTGCCGGAACCACCCCGGCTACGGGTCATGGTGCGTTCCGGTCAGGCCGCATCATCTCCCCCGGGATTTTCCGGCCTTGGCTGAAACGTTCAGGACGCGGGTCATCGACGACGTCCCCTCCCCAGCGGATGGTGACGCTGCGTCCGCGCCTGCCTGGCAGCGGTTCAGCAACGTGGTTGACGTGCTCTATGACCAGGACATCACCCTGTTCCTGGTGGGCAATGGCCCCCTCGACTGGGATGTTGAGTCAAGCGGCAACGTGCTGCCGGTGGACCTGGCGCGCATCGCGAGCCGTCTATCCCTGCTTGGCCGCTCCCCTTCGGACGAAGCCAAGGCAAGCGAAGAGGCCGCCGGAAGTTAGGCATCCAGCGGCCTCTTGATGTGTCTGCCCGGAGTTGGCAGTTAGATAACGCCTCCGGCGGCGGAAGGAGCACTGGTGTCGTGCCCGCCGTCGCCGACGGTCTCGCGGGCGACGTAGTTCTCGATGTCGAAGAGGTTCTCAGCACGTTCGGTGATGTTCAGCAGCGTGGTCATTGAGGCAACTTCCTCGACCTGTTCCTTCAGGAACCAGAGCATGAACTGCTCACCCAAAGCATCACCCTCTGCACGGGCAACACGGAACATTTCCTCGATATTGCGGGTAACTTCCTTTTCCTGCTCCAAGGCGAGCGCAATGGGCTCCTTGGCATTGGTGAAGTTGTTGCGCACCGGGGCGATACCCGGGATCTCCACGTGCACGTTGCGGTCCAGCATGTACTGGACCATCATCATGGCGTGGTTGCGCTCCTCGAGGGACTGGCGATAGAAGTGACGGGCCAGCTGTGGCAAGTCTTCGCCATCAAAATACACAGCTACTGCGATGTATTGCTGGGAGGCCGCAAACTCATTGGCGACCTGGGCGGACAACAGCTCATTGAAAGTCTTCTTAGCCATGGCTCGATCCTACAGCTGGGCCATGACTCTTCTACTGGTGAGGTTCGCCACTGGAAAAGCCGGCAGCAAGTCAAGGCAGCAACAGGCTGATCCCCACTCCTGCAAAAGCGGAAAGAACGCACGCCGCCATGGATCCCAACCCGTTGATGACCGCCATTCCTGTCCTGCCGCTTTGGATCAGCCGGATGGTCTCCAGGCTCGCCGTACTGAACGTCGTGTATCCGCCCAGGAAGCCCGTCCCCGCGATCACGAACAGGGACTCAGGCGCCTGCCCGCGCATCAGAAGTCCGGCAAGAAACCCGAGCGCCAAGGAACCCGAGACGTTGATGAGGATGGTTCCCCATGGGAGGGACGTCCTGAGGCGTTGCCTGATCAAACCGTCCACGATGAACCTGGCCGCGGCTCCGAGTCCACCTGCAAGCGCGAGGAGTATGGCCGTCACCATTGATGTCCCTTTGCACGCCGGTGATGCCAGGCACCCAACCAGACGCCTGCAGTAGTGGCCACGGCTCCACCGACCAAGCTCAGCGACAGGTACCCAACGGCTCCAGGCGCCTCACCCGCCGTGAACAGTTGGACTGCGTCCAAAGCCAAGGTGCTGTACGTGGTGTAAGCGCCCAGGAACCCCGTACCCAAGGCGAGCCGCAGAACCCGGCGATTGCCGACGTCCGGCCCTCTGCGGGAGAGGCCTTCCAATAAGGCGCCCAAAGCCAGCGCGCCCGAGAGATTGATGAGCAGGATGGGCAGCGGCCAGGCGCCTGGCGCAGGTATCGCCAGTCCAAGGCCGTAGCGGGTGAGTGCTCCGAACACACCACCGGCGGCCACTATCCCGATGAAGCGCCACTGAAGGTGGATCGGTCTTTTTGCTTCAGTCCTCGTCATCGTCGTCCGGGACCCGGGGGTTCACGGGGACAACGAGCACAGGTACGTCTTGGCGATGGAACAGATGCCGGGCTACCGAGCCCGCCGTCAGTTCCTTGAGGGCGGCGCTGAGCTTATGCTCCCGCGTCCCCACCACGATCATGGAGGCGCCGATCTCCGCAGCCTCGCGGGCCAAGGCACGCGAAGGCTCCCCGGCCAGCGGCACGATGGTCCACGTTACGTCCCGCCCGGCCAGTTGCCCGGCGATGGTCGTTTTCAGTGACTCCGGGATTCCATGGGCTTCGTCAGCGCCGTCCGGATCAATCGGGGCCGCTGGCCCGCCCGTTGTTCCGTCCACGGGATATACCGTGGCATCGGCATATGCGCAGACCAGCGGGAGACCGGCACTGGCGGCCACCTGTACTGCTTGCTTCACCACAACGGCATCTTGCCCGGGCATCACGCCAACCAGGATGGGGCCTGCCATGTTGGCGGGGCCCTGGGGATGTGGGGCAGGGGTCTCATTCACAGGGCAATTCTACGACCCACGGAGTCGGCTCACAGATTGCCTCGCCCCGACCATAAGCCATAGACCAGCGGAACCGCAGAAGCGATCATCAGCACGTTGCCGAGCACTAAGTCGTCGGCTCGAATAACAGAACCAGCCACCAGCAAGGCGCCGAAGATCAGCGCCCCCACTGCCCGCTTTACCAAGACGACAATGCGGGCCAATTGTCGTTCCAAGCGCCGATTGGAGACCTGCAGTGAGCCGTCTTCAAGCTTGGTGACCAAGCCGTCGAGCCTTTTCGGCAGGCGCAAGGCAACCGCGGCGGCGTCGAACGCCTGCGAAGCGACGTCATTGATGAGGTTGCCGCGCTCATCGCGCAGCAACTGCGCCGCGTAAGGCTCCACGGAGTCCCACAGGTTGAAGCGGGCGTTCAGGGAGCTGCAAACCCCCGATGTCAGGGACATGGCACGGATGATGAGCAGGAAATTCTCCGGCAATTGAAACGGAAGTGACCTGATCACGTTGCCGAACTCGGCACCAAAATCGCGGAACTCCCGCGGATCCACGTCGCGAAGCTCAGCGAAACCCATGCCGCCGAAGCGTGCAAAGAGCTGCGTCATGGCCCGTTCCAACTCCGCAGTGTCAGCCGAAGGCATCAGGACGCCGACATTGCTGATAGCTGCCACAAGGCCTCTGCCATCCCGCGAAGCAGCCGCGATCAGGAGCTGACGAAGTCCGCTTCTGGTCTTCGCGGGAACTTCGCCCATCATCCCGAAATCTATAAACGTCAGCTTCCATGGATGGCCCGCTGCTCCCGCGTTGGGTGTGACAAAGATGTTGCCGGGGTGGGGATCCGCATGGAAGAAGCCGTTGGTGAACAACTGGTCGAACATTACGGAAGCGAAAACAGGGGCGACCGAGGCAGGGTCGATCCCCGCCATGCGGAGCGACTCCGCATCAGTGATCTTGATGGCTGTGACGTCTTCCAAGGTGAGCACGCGGCGGGTGGTCCGCTCCCAGACCACCCCCGGCACCGTTACCCGGGCATCGTCAATGAAGTCGGCAGCAAAACGCTCCGAGTTTGCTGCCTCATTCAGATAGTCGATCGCCTCGAGGCTGGTCTGTGCAAACTCCTTGATCAGGGCCGGAACATCAGCACGGTTTGAGACGATACGGATACGGCTGAGCCAGCCACCCACTCTCCGCAGGGCGGCCAGATCAACGTCCACGATCGTATCGATGCCGGGCCTCTGCACTTTGAAAACCACGCTGCTGAGGCCGGTGTCCTCTGCGGTGCCGGGAAGGAGCTTCGCCCGGTGGGCCTGCCCGAGAGATGCAGCAGCTATGGGTGTTTCCTCGACGGAAGCGAACACTGTATCCAGGGGCGCCCCGAGCTCCGCCTCGGCAAGTGCCCGGATGGCAGGGAAAGGAACCGGGGGAACTTCGTCTTGAAGTCCCTCCAGCTCGGCCGTGATCTCCGGTGGCAGCACGTCGAGCCTCGACGACATGAATTGGCCCACCTTGATCATCAGGCCTCCGAGTTCCACCGCGAGCCCATGGAAGCGTTGTGCGAAGCGCCGCATCCTTCGGGAGCGGTTGCGTTCAGTCAGCCTCCGCAGGCCCAGACGGGGAAGGAAAAGTTCGAACCACCAGGTGACCAGCAAGTGCCATGCCGCAAAGCGCAGGATTCGACGATAACGGGCTCGGGCTTCCCCGGCCAGCGGATCTTTCAGGTCGCGTCGAACCGACGACACCCTTTCAGTCCTGTGCGAGGATCGAGTACAGCCGACGGCGTGCATCTTCCAGCACCGTCACAGCTTCCTGCACCTGCTTCGGTGTTCCGGTGCGCCCGACTTGGGCCGCGGCCTGAGCAAGCTCAACCCCTGCTTTAGGCAGGGCTCCGAAGCCGGGGGTGTTGCCGGCAGACTCCCAAGGCGCTGCTGTTTCAGCACTGGCAACGTCCTCACGGCCCGCTTCAGTGAGGGAGTATATTTTGCGGCCATTTGATTCTTCCGTGCTGACAAATCCTTCATCTGCCAGCAGTTGAAGGGTCGGATAGACAGACCCGGCGCTTGGCTTCCAGCTTCCACCGCTGCGTTCTTCAATTTCACGAATAATCTGGTAGCCGTGCATTGGACGTTCGGCCAGGAGGGCCAGAATTGCTGTCCTCAACTCGCCCCTCCCGGCCCGGGTGCCGGAGCGCTTCTCAAAACGTGACCGGAACTCCTCCACGGCCTGCCACATGCCGTCCAGGTTGTTTCCCATAAATCCGTTTGCAGGGAATGAATTGTGCATCAGGCTCACCTCGGTATGTCGCGAACGATAGTTAACGATATACATGGTTGGCCCCTGAAACAATGGTTCGTGAAAGCTGCTCGTGGTCTATGCGATCCGCAGGGCGGGGCCACGCCATTTGCGCAGGGCCGGACAGCACTTCCGGGTGATGCCGTCCGGCCCCTGCCGCGGATCCTTGGGCAGCCCCGGCCAACGAGGGGGGTCATTAGCCGTTGCAGGGATCCGCTGAATCCAGTAAAGACGTGCTGCCAGGCAGGCGCACGAGTAGTTGGTACTCGACTTTTGCTTCTCCCGGAGGAAGTACTACCTGCCCTGGGCCAGGACGCACAGATGGTCCGGTCAGTCCTGCCACTACTGACTCTTACCTTGATCGCCGAGGACGAGTCCTACGGGTACCAATTGATCGAGCGGTTGGCCAACCTTGGGCTGAATGTCACAACCGGTTTGGTCTACCCGGTCCTCAGCCGGCTTGAACGCGATGGCTTGGTCAGCAGCCGGATGATCGCCTCCACCAACGGCCCTCCGAGGAAGTACTTCGCCCTTACGACGGCGGGCGAAGCAGCCCAAGCGTCCGCCATGGATCAGTGGCGGCTCCTAAACTCCGCCACCCAAGAAAGCAACCGAGAAGGGTTTCTCCAAAACATGAGCAACGTAGAAGCGGCCGGCCCACCCCGGAGGTCATTCCGCGACCGGATACAGACTGATATCTACCTCACCCGGCTCGACTGGCACCGCTGGTCTACTGGGCCCTGTTCCTGGCGTTCAGCTTTGGCATGGTTGCGGCCGTCGACGCGAACGCGCCCATGGAAGCCCCGTCGGGTTAAGTCTTCGACGCGCAGGCGCCACAACCCGTGCCAGGATGGTCTTGAGGTTTTCTTGAGGAACTGTTGACCGAACACAGGATTTGTTCTTGATCCGGGCCCGGCACAGTAGTTCTTGTCCTGTCTCTTATACACATCTCCGAGCCCACGAGACATTGATACTGATCTGGGGGGGGGTTTTTTTTTTTTTGGGGGGGGGGGGGGGGGGGGGGGGGGGGGGGG
>NZ_JBLYIE010000064.1:0-18810 GCF_048537125.1 Paenarthrobacter sp. PPS72
CCCTTCGGAGTCAAGATCGCGTTAGCATGGGACATTGAAGACCTCCTTGTGAAGCGGACTGTAGACAAGCCCCACTCCACTTGGAGGTCTTCTTTTTGTCACCTAACCACGCCGAGCGTTCCTAACGTCCGTGGTCAATACACCTAGGCGGTCCGGGCGACGTCCACGAGTTCGTGTGCGGTGAGGTTGCCGTCGGGATGCGGCCACATCCGTGAGGACCTCTTCCATCGTCTCACCTTCGCCGACGATGCCGTAAAGCTTGTTGAGTAGCGGCTGCGGGCGGCTTACCCGGGTGGCGAGGCGGGACTGCATCGTCACGCAGGATCGTACCGGAGGGCTTCCTTAAGGGAAGTTCGTTTGTTGGTCCGCATGAGTGTGCGCAGATGATGTTCGTGCTGAGTCGGATGGCGAGGATCCCGACCAGCATCACACCGCTAGGCGAAACGGCTTCTGTCCATTCAGGCTGGAGGTGGGCGGGCGGAGTGGGCAGGATGGGTGGGGGCAATGGTTCGAAGTTCCCGGTGAGGTTCCGTCAGAAGCAGCGCTCTCACGGATCTACAGGGAATGAATGGAAGGCTAAGCAGGCGATCCTCATTCTCAACGCCCATGGAATTCAGACGAATTCCATGGGCCATCCTGGGCTAGCTTAGGACTTCTTTTTCGAGCTGTTAATGATCTCCTGCAGGTAGAGAATATGGCGATCAAACGCCGCTTCACCTTCACTGGTTAGAGCAGCCCATGTTTTTGATCTTGTTTCGACCGTTCGCTTTGTTAGGCTTACGTAGCCAGCCTGGTTCAGGCTCTTAAGATGCTTGCTGAGGGTGGAATCGGAAACTCCTAAGGATTCACGCAGGAAACCGAATTCAGTGAGACCGAACTGCCGAAGGATACTGCAGATCCTAAGCCGCACCTGACCATGGATTACCTCGTCATATAGATGCCCCGCAGTTTCCCCGTCCATCATTTTGCTCCACTGAAGGAATTGATGAATGCCTTTTCCATCCTCTGACCCAGATAGAGGGTCAGTCCAAAGGCCAGAGCTGCAGCAACCAGTAGAATCCACAACTGTCCTGAAGTTGTGTAAAGCCAGACTCCCCCAATTCCGAGGACCAGAAGGAGCGCCAAGAGCTGCAGTCCGATCTTGCGCGAGGGGCTGCGCTCCCAGGGGCTGGTTTGCACCCGTGTCAGCCGGGTACGGAGGAATCCAAGAATTGTGGAGATTATGGCGGCCCCGCAGAGGGTTGTAATGAACCAGTTCATTGGCAGCGAAAATGCCAAAATGAACGCCGCGATAGTGGCGCTCTGGACCAAGTGGTACCACAGCGGCGCAGTTGCCGCCGTAGCCGCATTCGCCCCGTCGGCGTGGAGGAAAGCAAGGTTCGCTGCAGCTGTGTCGGCAGTGGTTGGTTGGTGTGCCTCATTGTTTTCCATACCGGCAACATATTACTTTCCGACTCGGAAAGTCAACAGATCCGGAGCGGAGACTTGAACATTGCCGCAAGGAGCAGCAGCGTTCTCCCTGTTCAGAGGGGTGCTCCAGGGTGGCGCCGGCATTTGCTCGGGACATCCGGCACGGCCAGTTCTACAAAATGGAAAGCGCCCGACTGTGGACAATGCGTGAGATGGCACCGGACATCCTTATTCATAAAGTGGCCAGATGGAGGGATGAAGTTCCCCAAAGCGGACATTAGATCGCCTTTGGAAATTGCTCAGATGGCAAAGATGGTACACACTGAGGACTTTCCGATCGAGTTCTCATCTCTGCTGATTTGGACGAACACAGATACCATATTCAGGGCTATCTTAACTTGGGGTTTGATCGTGTTTACTTACACAATGTGGGCCGCAATCAACGTGAATGGATTGACGCCCTTCTCTACCGATGTCTTGCCGAGGCTGAACAAGCGCATACGAGGCCACCGCAGCAGGCACCGACAATATAACGTCGGTGATCCAAAGGCAGTCCAGTTGCAGCCGCTACACGAGGGAGTCCCTCAGAGGACCTCCCTCAAGCGGGACTCCCTCCTGAAGAACTGACGTGATGTTGTGGATGTATGACCACCACCATTTCCACCACCAGGACCCGGCGTTTGCCGCTGGTGACCTATGTTCTGGCAGCCGGAGTGTTCCTCATGGGAACCACCGAGTTCATTGTTGCGGGGATCCTGCCTGAGATATCGGGCGATCTTGGAGTTTCAGTGGCAAGTGCCGGTCTCATGATTACCATCTTCGCTGTGGGCATGATCGTCGGAACTCCCACTATGTCCATCCTGACGCTCAAGCTGCCACGTCGACTGACTCTGAGTCTCGCGCTGGTGGTATTTGCTGTGGGCCATGTGGTGGTGGCCCTGACTTCAGATTTCACCTTGATCTTGGCGGCGCGTTTCGTCACGGCTCTGGCCACCGGCGCTTTCTGGGCGGTAGCCGCCGTCGTGGGTGCAAAAGCGGCAGGCGCAGCTTCAGCGTCCCGGGCGCTGGGCGTTGTGTTGGGCGGCGGCATGCTCGCCAACGTTGTTGGTGTCCCACTTGGTGCGTTCGCCGGTCAGGTGATTGGTTGGCGCGGGCCATTCTGGGCTCTGGCTGTTCTCGCGCTGGCGGGGGCTGTTGTGGTGTACAAACTTGTCCCAGCCGGCCCTGAATCCGGCCCCACTCCATCCGTGCGGGCAGAGCTCGCCAGCATGCGCGATGCGCGGGTTTGGCTTGTCCTGGCCGGCTGCGCGATCGTGTGCGGTTCATCCTTGGCTGCCTACAGCTTCATCTCTCCACTGCTTACTGAGAACACGGGACTGGCCGCTTCCGTGGTGCCGTTGGTTCTGGTGGCGTATGGGGTGGGAGCGTTCATCGGCTCCAATCTGGGAGGTCACTTCGGCGCACACCATCCCTACCCTGCCTTGTTCATCTCGGCGGGGATGACCTTCCTGGTGCTGGGTGCTCTTGCCCTGTTCTCCCACTTTGCCGTGGTGACAGTGGTCCTGATCTTCCTGCTGGGGCTCTTCGGCATGGCCACCAACCCGATTCTGATCGGCAAAGCTGTGGGCTATGCCGGCCACGCGCCCACTCTGGCCTCGGCGCTGAGCACCTCAGCGTTCAACCTCGGTACGGCCGTGGGATCGTGGATGGCCGGTTACGCACTGGAGTCCACGCTTGGCGCCACTGGTCCGGTGCTGGTGGGCTCAGTGATTGCCGCGCTCTACTTCGTGCCGCTCACAGTGCTGCTGCTGAAAGATCGGAAGGCAGGTGCTTTGGCGTGAGGCGATACATCACTGGAGTATTGATGCTGGCGATTTCGATGGTGGGCTACAGCCCATCCCGCACAGTGGAGGCAACACCAAGTCCGGCCATCGAGACACGCGGCTCCGCCGCCGGTAGCGTAGTAGGTACAGTGGTCCGCTTCAGTACCGGCCCGTCATCGCTGGACGTCACCATTGGCGAGGACAACCCCGCCACCCGGGACTTCCTGAGCATGCTGCCACTCACCGTCACCATGGAAGAATTCGCAGGCCGTGAGAAGATCGCGGACCTGCCCAGGGCCCTCCACTATGAAGGGTCGTCCGGGTCCGACCCCGAGGACGGCGACTTGATCTACTTCGTCCCTTGGCGAAACCTCGGTTTCTACTACAACGCGTCCGGCATCGAATTCTCGGACCAAACCATTCACTTGGGCCGCTACAACGCGACTCCCGAAGAGCTAGCGCGATTCGACGGCCAAGAGGTCCTCGTAGAGGTCAGCCGCTGAGTCAGCCGTCCGTTCGTGTTTTTTCCGACGACGGCTGGACGCCTTGGCCGTATTCGCTGGCCGCCCAGGATGCAAGCAGCTGAAGGCGCTCGGCCGACGGCGACCCCGGTTCCGCTGCGTAAATGGTCAGGGTCAATCCGGGTTCGGCTGCCATTTCCAGTCCCTCGTACGCGAGTGTCATCTCGCCCACGATCGGGTGATTGAACGTCTTGAAACCCGTTCCGTGATGACGCACGTTATGTGCTCCCCACCGTGTGCGGAACTCGTCGCTGCGGGTGCTGAGTTCACCAATAAGATCGTGCAGTTCCTTATTGTGAGGATCGCGTCCGGCCTCCGTGCGAAGAATGGAAACGGTCACCTCCGCAAAGGCGTCCCAATCCGGGTAGAACTCATACGCGCGTTGGTCCAGGAATGTGAAGCGGGCGATGTTGGGTGCTTGGCCCGGCATGTCATAGCAATCCTTGTAGAACGCCCGGGCCAAGGGGTTCACTGCAAGCAGGTCCATCCGGCCGTTCCGGACAAACGCGGGTCCGGCCGTGACAGCATCCAACGCCCACTGCAGGCTCTGGTGGGGTACATAGGATTTCGAGTTCCGGCGTCGCGGTGGCCGGGCAACCGGACTGGCCGCGTGCGCGAGATCGAACAGATGGGCGCGCTCTGCGTCATCCAGGTTCAGCGCCCTGGCGATGCTCTCAAGGACCTGTGGGGACGCGCCACTGATGGCTCCGCGTTCCAAGCGGGTGTAATACTCGACGCTCAATCCGGCGAGGGCAGCCACTTCGCTGCGGCGCAGCCCCTTGACCCGGCGGTTGGAGCCTGTGGGCAAGCCAACCTGCTCCGGGGCCACATGAGCACGCCGGGAGATCAGAAATTCGCGTACTTCCGCCCGATTGTCCATGGAATCCACCATAGGTCCCGTCCGTCTCCGGAGGGAGTCCCTGCGAGGACCTCCAAGCCGGCGGCTCCGTACTCCCAGGAGAACCGTACCCAGGAATAACAGCCCTACGTGTCCCCGGAGGTGGCCTTGCGCCGCGAAACCAGTACAGGACTGTGTGCATGGTGGAGCACTGCGTGGGCCGTAGAGCCTATGGTGCCCTTGATGAGCCCATGTCCTTTGGTCCCCACAACCGTGATGCGTGCCCCTTGTGAAGCCTTGACCACGGCTCGGGAGAAAGAGGCATCCACCAGCAGCTCTCCGCCCACAGTGATCCCGGGGGCTTTGTGGCGGGCCCGGCTCAGCACGGAGTCAAGCATCGCTTCAGCGTCCGGATAAGCTTCAGGCGGCTCGCGCAGCCGTCGGTACCCCTCGGGCTCGTGCAGTACGTGGACGATTCTGAGCTCGGCACCCGTTGCTGCCGCGAAAAGGCAAGCATCGTCCAGGGCCGCGGGAGATCCCGAGTCATCAACGGCCAACAGCACTGGACCCTCCGGATGGTCATCTGCACGGATCACGGCCACCGGGCACTCCGCTGTTGCCGCCATCTCCAAACTCACAGAGCCCACCAGCAAGCCCATGAAACCGCCAAGACCCCGGCTTCCCAGCACCAACATCCCAGTGCCGGCGGAGACGTGGGCAAGATGATCGCGGGGCATGCCATGCAACAAAGTGGTGTGTACCTCCAGCTCGGGGACGGTCTCCTTGGCGAGTGCCATACCCTCTTCAAGCACCTTCTGGGCCGCCCGTTCCAAGCCGCTATCGGCTACACCGGGAACAGGACCCCGGTTGTGGGACAGCAGGACCCACAGCGAACAGTGCACAACGTGAAGGGAACAGTCCCGCAGGATGGCATGCTTTGCCGCCCATTGGATGGCGCGGTGTGATTCTTCGGACCCGTCATAGCCAACCACGATCGTCTTTGATGCGCGCTCGTTCATCATGGCCAGAGCCTACGCTGGCGCCTGTAGCGGCACCAGAGCGTAACGCCCACTGAGTGGGGCAGCACGCTGCTAGGCTCCGAATGCCGACACTTCAGGAGGAAACACCGTGGGCTTTGCCGCTGAACTCAGGAACCAGTACGCCGAGGACTGGGACGCCGCCGTCAACCATCCGTTCGTGGACCAGCTGCTGGACGGCTCCCTTTCCGACGAGACCCTGCGCCACTACCTCGTGCAGGACTACCAGTTCTGCGATGCTTTCACCGCCCTGCTGGGCCAGGCCGTGGCCTCGGCGCCTTCGCTTCCTTCACGGCTGGTGTTTGCCCGGGTTCTGGGGGCCTTCGCTTCGGACGAGAACACGTACTTCCAGGATTCCTTCAATGAACTGGACGTTCCCGAGGCGGACCGAACCGCACCCACGCTGGGATCTGCCACCCGGGATTTCGACAACCTGATGCGCAGCGCCCTCGCTACCCGTTCCTACCCGGAGGTCCTGGCAGTGCTGCTGGTTGCTGAGTGGCTCTACGGGGACTGGGCTGCCCGCGCCGGCGAGCCCGCAGAGTGGCCACCCCACGCAAAGCACGCCGAATGGATCCGCCTCCACAACAACCCGGAGTACAACGCGTGGGTGACGTGGCTACGCGACGAGTTTGACGCCGTCGAGCCTGCCGACGCCGCTGAACGCGAGCGCGTTGCCGCCACCTTCGCGGAAGCGGTACGGCTGGAGCGCGCGTTCTTCGACGCTGCGCTGGCGGTACACGTCCAATGAATATCCTTGGGCTCCTCAAAGAAGATCTCCATGCCGCCAGGAATCAAGACCCGGCGGCGACGAGCCTATTCGAAGTGGCACTTGTCTACTCAGGGGTCCACGCGCTTTGGAGCCATCGACTGGCCCACGCAATGTGGCAGAAACCGCATCTGCGCGGCCCGGCCCGGCTGATCTCCCAAGTTGCGAGGGCACTGACGGGGATTGAGATTCACCCAGGTGCAACGATTGGCCGGCGGTTGTTTATCGATCATGGAACCGGGATCGTCGTTGGTGAAACGGCGGAAGTAGGGGACGACGTCCTCATGTACCAAGGCGTCACCCTGGGCGGCCGGGCGCTCAGTAAAACGAAGCGACACCCCACTATCGGCAATCACGTTATGCTCGGCTCGGGAGCGAAAGTTCTGGGTCCCGTCACGGTGGGTGAGCATTCTGCGATCGGAGCCAACGCGGTGGTTGTTCGGGACGTTCCCCCTCATTCTGTCGCCGTCGGCCTTCCCGCAACTTCACGCTCGAAAGATCCCAACGCGGTGGTGGACCCCCGCGAGGATTTCGTTGATCCGGCGCTGCTTACGTAAGAAAGCGTCAGGCTTCCCCGGCCAAACTCGGCGGTGCCACGTTCCAGCAGTTCGTAGAGGGGTCCAAAAGCGTTGCCGGCCCGCTAATCCGTGGTTAGCCAACAACGGAAAAGCGGGCTTGCAACGTTCTTGAGGCGGGCTACCGGTGCTTGAACTCCGGCTGGCGCTTCTCGCTGAATGCTGCCATGCCTTCCTTCTGATCTTCCGTGGCAAAGAGGGAATGGAATACCCTGCGCTCGAACAGCACCCCCTGCGCCAGGCCCATCTCGAAGGCTGCGTTCACGGCTTCCTTGGCTACCATCGCGGCGGGCTTGGACTTGGAGGCGATGACTTCGGCAGCCTTAAGAGCTTCCTCAATCACCTCGGCAGCGGGAACAACGCGGGACACCAGCCCGGAGCGTTCGGCTTCTTCTGCATCCATGAAACGCCCGGTCAGGACCATGTCCATGGCCTTCGCCTTGCCCACGGCCCGGGTGAGCCGCTGGGAACCGCCCATTCCGGGAATCACTCCCAGGTTGATTTCGGGCTGGCCGAACTTGGCATTGTCCCCCGCGATGATGAAATCGGCCATCATGGCCAGTTCGCAGCCACCGCCAAGCGCGAAGCCGGACACAGCCGCAACCACCGGGATCCGCAGGCGGGTAAGGTCCTCCCAACGCCGGAACCAGTCCGCCGCGTACATCTCCATGTAGCTGTTGGAAGACATTTCCTTGATATCAGCGCCGGCCGCAAACGCCTTGGCGGATCCGGTGATCACCACGGCCCCAACATCCGGGTCGGTGTCCATCGCAGTAACAGCGTCCACGAGTTCGTTCATCAGCGCAGTATTCAACGCGTTCAACGCCTCCGGCCGGTTCAATGTCACCAGGCCAACCCGTCCCCGACGTTCCACCACAATGTTTTGGTACTGCTCCGTCATGCTCTCCCTCTCCGCCAAGCTCGTCATAAGTTCAGTTCCAACCTTTCACACGGACTTATCGCGGATCTCTGTGATGATCCCCGAGAAGTCCCTCCCGGCGCCGCCACCGGCGGCAAAGGCGTCGTAGATACGGGAAGCCAGAGGACCCATTTCTGCAGCAACGCCAGTGCTTTCCAACGCATTCACGGCCAGCCGTAGATCCTTGGCCATCAATGCACCCGCGAAGCCCGGCTGGTAGTCGCGGTTTGCAGGGCTGGTGGGAACCGGGCCGGGAACGGGACAGTTGGTGGTCAGCGCCCAGCACTGGCCGGACGCGTTGGAGGCAACATCGAACAATGCCTGATGTGTGAGCCCAAGCTTCTCGCCAAGCACAAAAGCTTCGGCAACGGCAATCATGGACACACCAAGGATCATGTTGTTGCAGACCTTCGCGGCCTGCCCCGCCCCGTGATCACCGCAGTGGACAATTCTCTTGCCCATGAGTTCAAGGACGGGCCTCACGGTTTCGAAGTCCTCCGGCAAAGCACCCACCATGAAGGTCAAGGTGCCGGCTTCGGCCCCCACCACGCCACCGGAAACAGGGGCGTCCACGGATCGATGACCGGCTTCCACGGCCAGAGCAGCAGCCTCGCGGGCTTCGTCCACGTTGATGGTGGAACAATCCAGGAACAGCGTGTTCGGCTTCGCGATGGAAAGCAGCCCCGGCCCATCCGCACCGCGGTAGGCGTCCAGCACGTGCTTTCCGCTGGGCAGCATGGTCAACACCACGGCCGCCTCCGCAGCAGCTTCATGCGCTGTGGAGGCCATGGGAATTCCATGAGCCAAAGCTGCCTCGACGGCTGCCGGAACGGGGTCGTAGCCAATCACGTCGTGCCCGGCTTTGATCAGGTTGGCGGCCATCGGACCACCCATATGCCCAAGACCAAGGAAAGCGATGAGTCCCGTTGCGGGGGCTTGGATATCTGACATGGCTGCATTCTCTGTCATGATCGTCTCCTTCAAATCGACTGGACCGGGCTGGGTGAAAGTCCCAGTTCCCGCTCGCCGAGCGGCGCAAAGTAGCCTTCGACGTCGGACTCCCGGACTTCGGCGAGAGTAGGCGGCTTCCACTGCGGGTTACGGTCCTTGTCCACCACCTGTGCGCGGATGCCTTCCCTGAAATCGGGACCGGCCAGGCACCGCAGACCCACGCGGTACTCCTGGTCAAGCGCCTCCTCCAAAGAGAGCCCCCGGACCCGCCGCAGTGATTCCAAGGTGACCTTCACCGACGTCGGCGATTTCGCCTCGATCGTGTCGGCTGCAGCAACTGCCCCTCCGCCCAGGGCGCGCAGGCTCCGGACGATTTCTTCCGCATCGGCGTGCGCATATGCCGCGTCGATCCATTCCCGCTGTGCTGCCAAAGCTGATTCCGGCGCGACTTGGGCAAAGCGCCCGACGGCGGCCTCCGCCGTCGAGGTTTCCAGCGCTTCCGCCAGCGCGGGCAGGGCATCGGACGGCACAAAGTGGTCCGCGAGCCCCAGGAACAACGCGTCAGCACCGGTCAGATGGGCACCGGTCAAGGCGGCGTGGGTTCCCGTCTCCCCCGGCGAGCGCGAAAGCAGAAGGGTGCCGCCGACGTCGGGCACGAACCCAATGGTGGTCTCCGGCATGCCAGTGCGTGTCCGCTCGGTGACCACCCTGACCGAGCCGTGCGCCGAGATACCCACGCCACCGCCCAGGACAAGCCCATCCATGAAGGCGACGTACGGTTTGGGGTACTGCGAAATGAGCAGGTTCAGGCGGTATTCATCAGCCCAGAACGCTGCGGTCCCGGTGCCGCCGTGCAACATGTCCTTGTAAATGGAGACGATGTCGCCACCGGCACACAGTCCACGGTCCCCGGCGCCGCGCACCAAAACGGTGCCAACGGCGTCGTCGTCAGCCCAAGCGGTCAGCTGCCGAAGCATGGCTTTCACCATTGCATGGTTCAGTGCGTTGACTGCCTTCGGACGGTTGAGGGTCACGATGCCCAAGTGGCCGCGACGCTCAAAGAGAACTTCTTCTGTTTCCAGGGCCCCCATCAGCTGCCTGCCGGCATGATGAAGCTGGCACCCTGGCGAATGCCGGAGGGCCACCGCGACGTCACGGTCTTGGTCTTGGTGTAGAAGCGGAACGCGTCAGCACCGTGCTGGTTGAGGTCACCGAACCCGGACGCCTTCCAGCCGCCGAAGGTGTAGTAAGCGATCGGCACGGGGATGGGAACGTTGATGCCCACCATGCCAACCTCAACGCGGCTGGCAAAGTCGCGGGCGGAGTCGCCGTCGCGGGTGAAAATTGCGACGCCGTTGCCGAACTCGTGCTCGCTGCAGAGCCTCAGCGCTTCGTCATAGTCAGCCGCTCGCAGCACACTGAGGACGGGACCGAAGATCTCTTCTTTGTAGATCTTCATGTCCTTGGTGACGTTGTCGAAGAGGGTGGGGCCCACCCAGAAGCCGCCGTCGTATCCATCCACGGTGAGTCCGCGGCCGTCGGCCACCAAAGTGGCTCCCTCGTCCACGCCGGACTGGATGTAGCCCTCAATCCTCTCCTTGGCAGAAGCAGCCACCACCGGACCGAAGTCCGAATCCTTGTCCAGGCTATGGCCCACCTTCAGGTCCTTGACCCGCTCGGTCAGCTTGGCCACCAGCGCGTCTGCGGTTTCCTGCCCCACGGGCACGGCAACGGAGATCGCCATGCAGCGCTCACCGGCGGAACCATATCCGGCACCAATCAGGGCATCGGCCGCCATGTCCAGATCGGCGTCGGGCATGATGACCATGTGGTTCTTGGCCCCGCCGAAGCACTGCGCGCGCTTGCCGTGGGCAGCTGCGGTGGCGTAGATGTACTGGGCAATCGGCGTGGATCCCACAAAACCAATGGCCTTCACGCGTGGATCTTCGAGCAACGCGTCCACGGCTTCCTTATCGCCGTTGATCACGTTGAAAACGCCATTGGGCACCCCGGCTTCGCTGTACAGCTCGGCCAGGCGGAGCGGAACGGAAGGGTCCCGCTCGGAAGGCTTGAGGATGAACGCGTTGCCGGCGGCGAGAGCAGGCCCGGACTTCCACAACGGAATCATGGCGGGGAAGTTGAAGGGCGTGATGCCCGCGACCACACCGAGCGGCTGGCGCAGGGAGTGGACATCGATCCCCTGGCCGGCGTTGTCCGAAAATTCGCCCTTGAGCAGGTGCGGCGCCCCGGCGGAGAACTCCACCACCTCGATGCCACGCTGGATGTCGCCCTTGGCGTCCGCGAAGGTCTTGCCGTGTTCGGAGGACAGGAGTTTTGCCAGCTCGTCCATATTCTCGTTGACCAGGTCTACGAACTTGAGCAGGATGCGTCCCCGGCGTTGCGGGTTCATGGCCGCCCATTCGAGCTGGCCCTTCTCGGCATTTGCGACGGCGTTGCGAACCTCGTCCGCGCTGGCCAGCGGAAGCCGTGCCTGGACTTCGCCCGTGCAGGGATCGTAGACATCACTGAATCGACCGGAAGTGCCGTCGATCCTCTGGCCGTCTACGTAGTGGGAAAGCTCGCGCACCATGGTGGAATGCTCCTTTGCATCGTGAATGACTGCCGCGCCGCCGGAGGCTGGGACCTCTGCGGAATACGTGACCAACTGTGGTCCAGGTCATCTCTGATTCCGAATATACTCGGACTTCCTACTAATTTCCAGAGGGGTATTCTCCGACCGCTAGTGGACTTCCCTCATCTCCTTGTACGCTTCCAGCGCTTCCGCCCGGGTGGTCTTGAGGTCCACGATTTCCCCGGGGTAATCCGGCGTTCCGAACTCGGGAATCCAGTGGGCGATGTACTTCCCCTGGGGATCGAACTTAACCCGCTGCGCCTCAGGGTTGAAGATCCTGAAGAACGGAGAAGCATCCGCGCCCGAGCCGGCTACCCATTGCCAGTTGGCCGGATTCGACGCCGGATCGGCATCCACCAGGGTGTCCCAGAACCACTGCTCCCCCAGCTGCCAGTGAATGCCCAGGTTCTTCACCAGGAAACTCGCGGCCACCATACGGACGCGGTTGTGCATCCACCCCGCATGCCACAACTGCCGTTGCCCCGCGTCCACCAAGGGGAAGCCGGTGCGGCCCTGCTGCCAGGCGCGGAATTCCTCTGGCGCTGACGCGTGGCCGGGATGCTTGCCGTTGCCATTACTGGTGCCGTTACCGCTGGCACCCGGCCATGCCCACGGGAAGCGATCAAACTCGGGGCGAAGGTTGGCAGTTGCAAGCTCGGGATGATGGAAGTACTGGTGCCAGCAGAACTCACGCCAGCCCAACTCAGAAGCATAAATGGAAGCACTCCGGGACCGTTTGGAACCCAGCGCATGCCACACCTCGAACGGGCTCAGCTCACCCCAGCGCAGGTACGGCGACAGACAACTGCTTCCATCCGTATCCGGACGGTTGCGGCCCTCGCTGTAGTTGGAAAGGCCGTCCGCCACGAACTTGGCCAGCCGCTGGTGTCCGGCGGCAGCGCCCGGCGTCCACATCTCGGCCAGTCCGCCGGACCAGTCCGGTTTGGTGGGCAGCAGCTGCCACGATCCCAGCTCCTCAGAGGCTGGCAGCTTTCCCGTGAATCCGTGGCCCGCTTCCGGAACGGCCAGCGGCTCACGGAACTCCTGCGCAGAAACGGTCCGCCAGAAGGGGGTGAACACCTTGTACTGCCCGCCGGTTTTGGTGGTGACCTCCCACGGCTCGTGGAGAAGGGAGGCCTGAAAACTGGAGACATGCAGTCCCGCATCGCCGGCCCAGGCCTTGATGCCGGCGTCGACCGTTCGCTCAGCGGAACCGTACCGACGGTTCCAGTACAACCCGCCGGCACCCAGCGCCGTCGTGGTCTTCCGGACGACGTCGGCTGCTGACCCCCTGCGGAGCAGCAGGGGAATACCAAGCTTGTCCAGATCCGCTCGGAGGGCGGCCAGCGAGTGGTGGAGCCACCAGCGCGCGGCACCGCCGTGAGGGCGGATACCGGGCGATTCTTCGTCAAGGACGTAGAGGGCAACGGCCGCGCCGTCGTCGACGGCGGCACGCAAGGCCGGGTTATCGGCGACCCTCAGATCGTCGCGAAACCAAACGATGGACGGTTTCATTAGAGCCTTTCAGCGAGACCTCCGGAAACAGGAACAGCCCATCCCCCTATGAATCCTAGGGGGATGGGCTGAACGCTTGCTGAAGTGAAATCAGGCGATGGACGCCACTGCTTGGCGAATCTCGGAAACGGGGATGTCAGTGGCGGTTTCGCTCCACATGGGAACACTGTTCACCACGTAGTCCCTCGCGGCCGCTCCCACCATGCTCATGCCGGGATAAATTCTCTGGCCAGTGAGCTTGACGGGCTTCAGTCCCTCGAGTTCAAGGGCTGTTTTGAAAGCGGAGTCGGGGATGGGGATTTTACGTCCGAGAACGCACCAACTGATGTACAGGCCGTAGAAAGTGTCAAAGTCCAAGCCGTTCTCAGTGTCATCCTCAAACACCACACAGTCGCGAATAAAGCTGCCAATTTGGGTGTCGGTCATTACGGGGCCTCCGGCGTCGGAAGAAATGCGGGCCGCCGGGCTGCATCAGCGAATGTCCTATCCCTCACTATAGACCCGTTCGGGTTGTCCGGACGAGGAAATGAGGTTAACTCTGGATTGCGGGCGGGAAAAGCCCGTGTTGTAGCGGGGATTTATTGGATGGCTGCTTTAGGCTCCTTCGCGGCCAGTTCCCGGCAGTAAGGCTCGGCTTCCGGTCCCGCACTGAGGCCATTGCCCTGGCCCCCAGTGCGGGACTCCGGTAGCCGCACTACGCGTCGATCACCATATCGGTCTGTGCGGTAGAGCAGCAGGGAAGGAACTTGCCTGCGTCGATTTCCCGGGCACGGATGCCTCCCTGATGATTCATTTCCACTTCGCCGGACAGCTTGACCACCTTGCAGGAGCCACACATGCCTTCCTTGCAGTTCGCACCGATCCTGACCCCGGCACGCTGGGCCGGACCAAGGATGTGTTCGGTGGGGTCAATGCGCACATTGATCCCCGTTCGCATGAAGGACAGGGTGAGGCTTCCCGTTCCCACTGTTTCGAAGCTTGATACATCAGGAACCTCGGCCTCCGCTCCCGTATCCGAGCCGCCGTCGGAAGCTTCAGGTGCATCCGGGTCGATAGTCTCCAGCGGCAACCCCGTGGCTTTCAAAGGCCCCTCGGCGTCGTAGCCGGGCTCGTAGAGCCCGAACGCCGTGGGTTGGCTTTCGTAGTAGTCCTCCGCGGAATCCGCGATTTCCTCAGCGATTTCCTCGGCAATGTCCACAGCGAGCGCCAGCTCCGCCTGGTACTCGAGGATCGTCTGACGATCTCCGGTAAAGAACTCCATGTGGATGGAGGTGTCATCCACGCCCACGTTCCCCAAGAGCTCGGTGGCGGTGTTCAGGTAGCCCTCGGGTCCACAGGCATAGACCTGCCGGCCGTTGGCGTCGGGGGCCACCTCGTCCAGCATCGCTGCCGTGAGCCTTCCGCTCAGCCCTTCCCAGCCCTCGGGTACGCTGCGGTCGCCCAGGGAGTAGAAGACCTTGATACGCGAATCCACGGACGCAATGTAGGCCAGCTCCTTGTTGAAGGCGAAGCCGCCGGCTTCCGCACCGTGGTAGAGCACCACCACATCGGCTTGTCCGGGCAAGGAGTGAATGGTCCGCACCATGGACATGATGGGAGTGATACCCGCGCCGGCGGCCAGCAGGAGGTACCGGGCCCGCCGGTCGGCGTCGGGCAGGTGGAAGGCCCCCACTGGTCCGAGCATCTCCAGGACGGTACCCGGCTTGATGTTCTCGTGCACCCACGGCGAAACCTGCCCCATGGCATCACGTTTGACCGTGATGTCGAAGGTCCACGGTTTGGTGGGAGCGCTGGACAGCGAGTAGCTGCGGTCCACCGGATCCTGGTCCCCGCCGTTCACCGGAAAGGCAACGTTGACGTATTGGCCCGCCCGGAACGCCAGGGGCGCACCGTCGGTGCGACGGAACACGAAGGTCATCATGCCGCCCACTTCAGGAACAATTTCCACGCATTCGGCCATGAACTCCTGCGGATGCCATGGACCTAACGCACGTGCCGCGCTGGCCGGCCCTTCGGTGCTGCCCATCACCCTGTTCCACGGCATCTCAAGGCCGCGAATGCGATGTGGCTCCTGGACCAGCGTCTCAGTGAGGAGTTCGGTCATGCCAAGTGCTCCTGGACACGCTGTACGTACCAGTTGATGAACGCCTCCACTTGGTACTCGCTCTTCATGTAGGGGCCGGGCTCGTAGGCGGGGCTGCCGGCGCCCGTCTGGCACAGCTCCACGAACGCCTTGTCCTGCAGATTGGTCTGCTTCCAGGTGTAGGTGAGCTTTTCCAGGTCGTAGTCGACGCCTTCGACGGCGTCGTCGGCTACCAGCCAGGTGGTGCGTACCAGGGTCTGGTGCTCGTTGACCGGGAAGACGCCGAAGGTAATGACGTGGTCGCTCTGGAAGTGGAACCAGCTGTTGGGCTGCAGGTGCATCGAGCAGCGGCCAAGGCGGAAGTCCGGAAGGTCACCGAGGAGCTTCTTGGAGAGCCTGCGCCCATCGGCCGAGAACGATTCGCCCTCGCCGTCCAGGGATTCACGTGAAATACGGATTCCGGCGATGCGGGTGTCGAGCTCCTCCACCACCTCGAAGGGGAGGCCATAGCGGCGGCAACGCTCTTCGAGGGAGGACTGGGCTTCCTTGTTGCGGTCCCACACTTCTTCGAGATGCGCCGGGATCAGGCCCTCCGTAAGGCCCCAGGTGGGGAAGAGCGAACAGGCGAGCTCAGGGTGTCCGTCGCAGTGGTAGCACTCACGGTTGTTCTCCATGACGAGCTTCCAGTTGCCCTCTTCGATGATGTTCTGCTGGTAGGCGACTTTTGTCTTCGACAGGTCGTGGGGCGCGAGGTACGGCTCGAATATCTTGGACGTTTCGTCAAAGTCGGTGGGCGGTTCGTCTGCAATGCAAACGAAGATGAGCCCGGCCACCACACGGCTGTGGGCGCGCTTGAGGCCGAAGCAGCCCTTGTCGAACTTCGTCTCTCCCGGTGCGGAAGCGTGGATCAGGTTGCCTTCCGGGGAGTATGTCCAGGAGTGGTAGCCGCAGACCAGGTTTCCTGTTGACCCGGCGGGTTCGGTCAGGACCCGGGCGCCGCGGTGGCGGCAGACGTTGTGCAGGACGTTCACGCCGCCGTCGTCGTTGCGCAGCACGATCAGGGAGTAGGGCCCGTAGTCGACCGTGACGTAATCTCCTGGCTCCGGGAGCTCGGCGACGCTGCCGGCAAAGATCCAGTGCTCCCCGAAAATTGCTTCCATGTCGATCTTGAAAATCGTCGGGTCCGTGTAGAAGGGGGCATCCAGGGAGTAGCCCGTGCGCCGGAATTCGAACAACCCGGCAATTTCCGCCAGCTGCTCAGCAGGCAATGATGAAGCGAGTTTTCCGCGTGATTTGAGGGGCAGGTTCACTGGAGCAGTCATGGGTTTCCTCCCGGGAGGCTGGGTAAGGGTGCATTTCGTGGGGGGCGCCGGCGCTTCGTTGCGACCAGCGATATCGAAGTCTTCGTAGTACGAGATTAGGGATGATTGAACCGCAACAAAAGCGCAAGATTTAGAAGATAATCATGCACAATAGGTGCATGATCGATGCGAGGCTCATCACACTTCGGGTATTTGCCCGCTGTGGCACCATTGGCGCAACCGCGGAGCTCACCGGCTACTCCCCCTCCGCCGTCTCCGCGCAACTACGCGAGCTCCAGCGCATGCTCGGAATGCAGCTGCTCACCAAGGACGGCCGGGGCGTGCGCCTGACCGCCACGGGCCGCTTTCTCGTGGCGGGTTCAGACACCCTCATCGCCGAATGGGAGCACCTGCGCGCAGCAGCCATGGAGGCCGGCGACCAGGTGCAGTCCCGTTTTGGACTGGGCGGATTTTCGACGGCGGCGGCCCGGTTGCTCGCACCGCTCGCTGCCACTTTGCGCACCACCCGCCCCCTGCTTGAGGTACAGGTACTTGAGGCAAACCCCGCCCGCTGCTTTGACTTGTTGGTTGCCGAACGAATCGACCTTGCGGTGATCGTTGCCATGCAGTCCGACACCTATGTTGAGGACGACCCCCGCTTCGAACAGACCGTCCTGCTGGACGACCCCCTGGACGTGATCATTCCCGGTAACCACCCGTTGGCGTCCCGGGAAAGGGTGACTCTCGAAGAGCTGGCATCGGAACCATGGATCACTGAAGCAGCCGGTTCCACCTACCATGCCCTGTTCACAGCGGCATTTACGGCCGTAGGGGTAACACCCCGGATTGCCCATGAGGCCGTGGAATGGGAAACCCAAATCGCCTTCGTGGGGGCGGGGCTGGGCGTCGGCCTGTTGCCGCGTCTGGCGCCGTTGCATAATGCCGAGAACGTGGTCCGACTACGCATCACCGGCAAGGGCAAACCTGCCCGCCGTATTGTGGCAGCGGTGCGCCGAGGCAGCATCGCGTCGCCCCTGATCCAAGAGTCACTGGGAATCCTGCAGGAGAGCGCCCACCGGATCCTTACGGGCCGCCCTGAGGACGAGGCTTGAACCCCGGTTATCCACAGCCGATTTCATATGACTTTCGCTAGCAGGATCTCCGTGTAATAATCCGCCCGGAATTACAATCATGTAATTCCGATACTAGAATCCCCAAGGGCGTCCAGTCACCGGCGCCCGCACTGTCGGCCGCGAAAGACGGGGCGCGACGTCGAAATGGGGATTTTCTGTTGTCCAATCACACTCCGCCCCGAACGGGCTCATTCCGCCTGCGCACCTCCACGCTTAGCGTTGGCATTCTCGCTGTGCTTTTCCTGCTGCTGGGCGCCCTCAGTTCAGGCTTTGGCGGAGCACTGATCATGCTTGGCCTTCTAGCCTTGTTGACGGGCCTCTACATAGCAGCCACCGGCCGTCGCTCTTGGGCAATGGTGCCCGGAGGTCGAAGAGCTGGAGCCGTTATGTTGACGGGAGCCTTGGTAGTCCTCATAGCGGGCGGAGCTATGGTTCCCGTTGAGCCCAAGGAGACACTGGAAGCGTCCAAACCTGCGGCCGAAGCGCAAAAGCTGACAGTGCCAGCCACTGCCAGCGCCACCCCGACGCCGTCCCCCACGCCGATCCCTACGCCGACAGGCGTGGAAGCAGCGGCACCCTTGGACCCGGAAACCACCACCGCCGTGACCGTATCTGCCATCTATAAGGCACCAAAGGCCCAGCCGGCATATGCTTCCAAGGCGCTGGATGTACTGGCGACCCTGGCCATTAAGGGCCGGGCGCCAAAGACCGGCTATGATCGCAACCTCTTCGGGCAAGCATGGGCAGACGTGGACCGAAACGGGTGCGACACCCGAAACGACACCCTCAAGCGGGATCTCAAGCAGGTTACTTACACCAACAACGTTCCTTGCAAGATTCAGAGCGGCGCCCTGGCTGATCCGTACACCTCGAAGACCATCAATTTCGTTCGCGGTGCCGCCACCAGCAGCCTCGTGCAGATCGACCATGTGGTTGCCCTCAGCGACGCCTGGCAAAAGGGGGCTCAGCAACTGAGCCTGGAACAGCGGACGGCCTTCGCCAATGACCCACTGAACCTGCAGGCCACCGACGGACCCACCAATCAACAAAAGAGCGACGGGGACTCCGCAACGTGGTTGCCGCCGAACAAGAGTTTCCGTTGCGAATACGTCGCCCGGCAAATCTCCGTCAAGGCCACCTACGGCCTCTGGGTAACCCAAGCCGAACACGACGCCATGGCCCGTGTTCTCAGCGACTGCCCGGGTCAGACCGCCCCGACGGATCAGCCGGCACCGGCTACAGCCGAGCCAGCGCCGGTTGCCCCCGCTCCGGTTGCACCAGCGCCGGTTGCCCCAGCGCCGGT
>NZ_JBLYIE010000065.1:0-45111 GCF_048537125.1 Paenarthrobacter sp. PPS72
AAATAGACGTAAAGTGTGGTCAGGAGAGTGTTTAGTTGCGTGTTCACAAACTCGGCTTAACACTCTCCGCCTTACTTTAAAAGCTCCCGCGCCCGGCACAGCAATAGGACTTACTCATCTAGCCGCCAGCTAGGCCGCTCGCTTGCGCAGGGCAACCACTTCTTCGGCTGCGGCAAGGAGCTGCCGTGCCGACTCGTCCCAGTTGAATTCTGCGGCGCGTTCCACTGATGCCCGGGAGCGTCGGCGCCACAGTGTGTCCTCGCCAAGGGTCGTCACAGCGGCCGCGAATTCCGTGGGCGATTCAGGGTGGACGTAGCTGACGGCTTCGCCACCGACCTCCCGGAAGATCGGAATATCGCTTGCTATGACGGGGGTACCCAACGCCATTGCCTCCACCAGCGGCAAACCATACCCTTCGGCGCGTGACATGCTGATCAATGCCGTGGCCCGCAGCAGGAGTGCGTCGTACTCGGCGTCCGTTACGCCGTTATGGAACATGACTTTGGCGCCTTCGGGGATGATCGCCTCCAATTCGGCTTTGCGCTGGGGGGTGATCCGGCTGAGCAGATGAAGGGTGTAGTCATGCAGGCCGGACATGCCCCTGATCATGGTTTCCACGTTCTTGTAGGGCATGAACGAACCCATATAGAGCAGGGACTTATCTGCGCCTGCTTCAGGGGCGCGAGGTGTTTGACCTGGTTGGGGGGCGTTCCCAACCAAGCGCACGGGCCGCGTTGTCAGTTTGTACTTCGCCATGAGGGCTTCCGTGGTTCGGCTGATGGTCGCCACAATGTCCGCCCGATTGAGCAGGAGCCGCTGGGGCCAGAACGCCTTATGGTAAAGCCTCCAGAGCAGGCGCACGGGGGCGGGCAGGAAGCCTGGAGGGGTCGGGTGTTCGTAGTAGATGAGGTCGTGGAGCGTCAGTACCAGTCCGTAGCGGCGGCCCAGGGTGCCCATGGTCTGCATGGGGCAGACCACCACATCAGCGCCAAGGGGGTTGACCTTTCGGGCTACGAATAATTCCATGGGAGACAGCGGGCTGTTGACCATGACGTACGGGACCTCTGGTAGAAGGGCCAGTTGACGTTTGTCACTGATGAGCATAGTGACGTCGGCGATCTTGGATGTTGCTGCTATGAGGCTGGAACCGTAGCGGCTGATGCCATCGTGGTGGTCCGTTCGGGTAAAGCGGGCGTCGATGACGATTTTCACGCGGGATGTTCCTCCAGGAAGGTGCGGATTGCTTCTGCCGCCGGAACCGGCGTTTCATAGTGGATGAGATGCCCGACGTCGGGAATCACTTCCAGCTTTGCATCAGGTAGTCGCTTCATGAGTTTGTGCTGGTTGGGAAGAGTGGCGATCTCATCTTTCTCGCCGGCTACCAACAGCACGGGGAGAGTGAGCTGTTCAGCGACCTCGGCCACGTTGCCCGAGACGGAGGCTTTGAACGATTCGAGCAGGCTTTTCCTGTCTGCGAAGGCGCTGAAGTAGGCATCGTGCTGGCCGTGGATGAAACGGCGTAGCGCTTTGTCTTTGGTTTTGGCCATGGTGATGCTCATGATGCGAACGATTGCCCGGTTGCGAAGGACAGCGAGGCCCAAGGCGCGGGGTAGCTTTGCCGACGCCTGGTAGTACAGCACCGCAAGCTTGGTCATGGTGCCCTTGGGACCCTCCAATGCGGGCGCGGCGATGGGGTTGATGAGGATCAGTGGGTAGACGGTGCCGGGGTTCGCGGCCGCGAAGTGGCTGGCCACGATTGAGCCGAAGGAGTGGCCCAGCAGTACCGTCTTCCCGTCCAAAGCTAGTGCGTTCATGAACGCGGAGATGAACTTCCCATAGCGTTCAACGCTGTGTTCGTCGTGCGCGAAGGGTTCCGAGCTCCCGAAGGCCGGCAAGTCCGGCATGATGATGCGCATTTCAGGAAGTTGGTCCGCTACGCGGAGCAACCCATGGTGGTCTCCCCGGAAGCCATGGATCACCAGGATCGTTCGTGTCATCGGAGTGACAGTGACCGATTCGTACGTCCAGTACGCCACTTTGCTGCCATCCACCTCGACTTCCGAGGCGTGCCTCCTCCTCGACAGGGATTCGCTGAAGAATTCACTGGGGGCCTGCGCGCCCCGGGGGGAGGGCGCGGTGTCCACGTTGTCCATTCGTATGTTCCTAGTTCACGTTGTCCGGGTGCGACCCGGTCCGATGGTGGCGTTCTAGGGCGGCCATGCCGTCCATGTCCGCTGCGTCCAATTCAAAATCAAAGACGGCGAAGTTTTCCTTGATTCGTCCCGCCGAGCTTGCTTTGGGGATGACCAGGTTCCCCAGTTGAAGGTGCCATCGCAGAATGACCTGGGCCGGAGTCCGGCTGTACTTTTCCGAAAGCGACACGATGGCGAGGTCGGCGAGGACCTGCCCGCGACCAAGGGGACTCCAGGCTTCCGTACGGATTCCGAGTTGCTCGTGCAATGTCCGCAACTTGGTCTGCTGCAACCAAGGGTGCAGTTCGATCTGGTTGACTGCGGGAACAACCTCTGCCTTTTGCATGAGCTCATGGAGGTGTGTGGGCTGGAAATTAGAGACACCTATAGCGCGCACCTTGCCCTCCCTGTAGAGGGTTTCCATGGCTTTCCACGTTTCGCTGAAAAGTCCCCGCCCTGCACACGGCCAGTGGATGAGGTAGAGGTCTACGTAATCAAGTCCAAGGTTTGCTATGGACGTGTTGAAGGCCCGCAGTGTTGCATCGTAGCCCTGGTCATCGTTCCAGACCTTGGTGGTGACGAAGAGGTCCTCGCGTGCCAGCGCGTGTACCGACTCGCCGGAGCCGCCGGTACCTCTGTTGGCCTCCGTGGCGTCACCGATGGCACCGCCGAGAGCGCGGCCCACTCCAGGTTCGTTTCCGTACATGGCGGCAGTGTCGAATCGGCGGTAGCCCTCGCCCAAAGCCGTCGCAACCAACGCTTCTGCATCCTTGGCGGGAACTTTGTAGAGTCCGTATCCCATGCGATCCA
The DNA here is from genome assembly GCF_048537125.1 of Paenarthrobacter sp. PPS72. Lineage (GTDB taxonomy): Bacteria > Actinomycetota > Actinomycetes > Actinomycetales > Micrococcaceae > Arthrobacter > Arthrobacter nitroguajacolicus_E. Next base: position 3,003 of record NZ_JBLYIE010000065.1, read on the forward strand.
TCTGAACGCCGTTGTTTAGTGCCAGCCTGTTCGATGTCAGCTTGGAAGGGGATCTCATAGCAACGACTCTACCCATTCCTTCCACGATTGCTTCAGGAATGGCCGTTGAAACTCACCAGGCGTCTGGCTGAGGCCTCGTCCAGTATCAGGTCAGTTGCAAGTCCCGCAGCCAAGGCTCCTTGGAGGCCATTGATTTTGGACGCCCCCGAGACCACGCAGATCCGTCGCCTGACTTGCCGCAACTGTTCATGGCTGGGACCGGTTGACCTCTCATTCAGAGTGATGCCGTCAGAGGAACCATCACTCCGGAAGAAGACGGTCGCTACATCGCCTACGACGTCGTCCGCGGCCAACATGGTGAGGTCGTGTTCATCGAGGTAACCTCCGGCGTATACATGGCTCGGGTAGTCCGAATCCACCGACCCGACGCCGAAGATGGCGATACTCATGCGAGCCTGCAGGTCGAGGATGCGTTGAACGCTGCGCTCATTCCACATGGCCGTCTTGGTGGAGGCGTGATCAAAAAACGCCGGAACAGGGAACTGCTCAACTCTGGCCCCGTAGGCACTGCCAAACCGCCGCATGATGTCACTGGCATAGGTAATGCCGGTGGTTTGCATGTTTCCCGCGCCGTTGAGCTGGACCACGACGCTGTCATGGGTCACCTTGCGGGTGAGGTGCCGGCTGACCGCGCTTAGCGTGGCACCCCAGGCGACGCCGATGATGGCATTCGAGTCCACGAGTGGTCCGATTGTTCGTGCAGCCTGCATGGCTACGCGGTCCAGGGTCTCTGCTTCGTTGAGCGTATCCAGCACTGGAACCACATGGACATCCACTCCGTAATGGCTCCGTATCTGGCTTTCCAGCTCAGGGCCGGTATCGAACGGGCTGCGGATTTGGACCTGCACCAGGCCCGTTTCCCGTGCCGAAGACAACAGCCGGGAGACGGTGGACCGGGAGGTCCGCAGCTCCCTGGCGATGGCATCCATGGTGAGGTCCTGCAGGTAATACATTTGTGCAGCCCGGAGCGCGTCCGAGTGACGTGATCGTCCCATCTCATTTCCTTACTGCACGTTTGTGCAAATAGCTTGACTCCATTTTCCACCTTCGCAAGATTAGTGGTGAACGGTGCAGCAGCGAGTGGCGCGGCGCACGAACCAAGCCCAAGGGAGCAGTTTTGGGACACAACAGGATTTCCGGTAGCTCACAGCACGCACAGCAGCGCGACTCCGTCGTTGCACTGCAGGAGCGGCCGTCGGCCAAGGTACTCATCATCGGCGGTGGCATCAACGGTGTGGGTACCTTCCGCGACCTCGCCCTGCAGGGTGTCGACGTGGCGCTTGTTGAACGCGGAGACTACTGCCAGGGCGCAAGCGGCGCCTCATCCCACATGATCCACGGCGGAATCCGCTATCTCGAAAACGGCGAGTTCCGGCTGGTCCAGGAATCGGTGGTTGAGCGCAACAGGCTCCTGCGCATCGCCCCGCACTACGTCAAGCCGCTCCAGACCACCATTCCGATCTTCAGCACGTTCTCCGGCATCCTGTCCGCGCCCATGCGGTTCCTCACCCACAAGCAAGGCAAGCCCAAGGAGCGCGGCGCGTTCCTCATCAAGGTTGGCCTGAGCATGTACGACTTCTTCTCCCGCGACGGCGGCAGCGTACCGCGCCACCAGTTCCGCGGACGGACCAAGGCTTTGGCTGAGCTTCCCCAACTCCACTCCGGTATCAAGTACGCGGCTACCTACTTTGATGCTTCAGTGCATAATCCCGAGCGCCTGACCCTCGACGTCCTGCAGGATGGCGAGAAAGCAGGCCGGGGCGCGGGACTGCCGGGCGGAAGCGCCCGCGCCAGCAATTACGTTTCGCTCGTCTCCATGGGCTCGGACGGCGTCCGGCTCCGCGATGAACTGACCGGCAAGGAATTCGACTTCCAGGCGGACGTCGTCGTCAACACCACTGGCGCTTGGGTGGACCTCACCAACCAGGCCATGGGCGCCGTCAGCAAGTTCATGGGTGGCACCAAGGGCTCGCACATCGTCCTGGACCACCCGGAACTGCTCGCAGCGTGCAACGGCCGCGAAATCTTCTTCGAGCACACCGATGGCCGCATCGTCCTGATCTACCCCATGGGTGACCGCGTGCTGGTAGGCACCACGGATGTGGACGCTGATATGTCCGAGGACGCTGTGTGCACCGAAGAAGAAATCGACTACTTCTTCGACCTCGTTGGCCATGTGTTCCCCAACATCACGGTGAAGCGGGAACAGATCGTCTACAGTTTCGCCGGCGTCCGACCCCTGCCGCGCCACGACGAAACGCAGCCGGGGTTCGTCTCACGTGATTACCGCATCGAACGCAGCGTCCGCAGCGGCAGCGATTCCGTCGCAACACCGGGCGGTAAGGCCGCCGTCGTCCTCAGCCTGGTGGGCGGCAAGTGGACAACGTTCCGGGCCCTGGCCGAGCACATGAGCAATGACGTGCTCCGCGAACTGGGCATGGAACGCAAAGTCTCGACGGCGAAACTCGCCATCGGCGGCGGTGCCGGCTTCCCGGCCACTGAACAAGGCGAGCAGGAATGGATCAAAAAGCACATGGGCCCTGGCCTGGACGCTGACCGTGTAGCCGTCCTGTTGACCCGGTACGGAACGCGCGCGGACGCCGTCATCGACTACTTGAATGCCGGACACGACACTCCGCTGCGATCCACCCGCGAACTGAGCGTCCGGGAGCTGGCTTTCATGGCCGAGCACGAGCAGATCGGGCACCTTGTGGATGTCCTCATCCGCAGGACATCCCTCGCTTTCCGTGGCCTGGTTACCGGAGAGCTGCTCAACGAGATAGCAGCAGCGTTGGCCGAACCGCTCGGCTGGGATGCTGCTGCCCGCGAAGCAGAAACCCGCCACGCCCAGGAAGTACTGCAACGGTTCCACAAGGTTGACGTGCACAGTCTCGTAGCCTGAGCCCAAGCAGCGTCAAACAGCTTGACCGTCCCAGCGTGCGGTAGGGGCGGAATGGGGTAGGTGGGCCCGCCAGGGGACCACCACACCGGGACGGTTCCGGAGATAACGGAACCGTCCCAACAGCCCTCCTCACCCGCGAGGAGGCTGACAACAGAAAAATGAGGAGTCAAAGATGTCTCTTGGAATTGTTTTCCTTTCCGAAGTATTCGGAACCATGATGCTGACCCTGCTGGGTTGCGGCGTTGTGGCAAACGTTGCGCTCAAAGGCACCAAGGGCAACAACGGTGGATTCTTGATGGTGACGTGGGGCTGGGGTATTGCGGTCTTCGCGGGCGTTTTCGTGGCCGCTAAGTCCGGTGCGCACCTTAACCCGGCCGTCACTTTGGGCCTGCTCGTCAACGGCAAGGCAGAGTACGCCCCGGACGTGGCCGTCACGTTCGCTTCCACCTTGACCTACTTCGGCGCTGAACTGCTGGGCGCTTTCCTGGGTGCTGTTGTTTGCTGGCTCGCCTACAAGCAGCACTTCGATGAAGAACCCCTGGCCGCGAACAAGCTGGGCACCTTCTCCACCGGCCCGGCCATTCGTTCCACCCCTTGGAATCTCATCACCGAAATCATCGGCACCTTCGTTTTGGTCTTCGTCATCCTGACCTTCGGCGGCACCCCCAACGAACTTGGTCCGCTGGCCGTTGCCCTGCTTGTTGTCGGCATCGGCGTCTCCCTCGGTGGCCCCACCGGTTACGCCATCAACCCTGCACGTGACCTCGGACCCCGCATCGCCCACGCCATCCTCCCCATCAAGGGCAAGGGCACCAGCGACTGGGCCTACTCCTGGGTCCCCGTTGTCGGGCCGCTGGTCGGCGGTGCACTTGCGGGTCTTGTAGCCCTGTGGGTGCCGGACATCATGCCTGCAGTCGCCGGCTAGTTCTTTACGTACTCGCACCTCCCTCACGTTGTAGAAAACCACTTGAGTAGCTAAACAACAAAGACAAGGACGTCACCATGAATCAATACGTCATCGCCATCGACCAGGGCACCACCAGCTCCCGCGCCATCGTTTTTGACCACACGGGCAACATTGTGTCCACCGGCCAGATGGAACATGAGCAGATATTCCCGCAGGCCGGCTGGGTGGAGCACAACCCCGCCGAAATCTGGAACAACACCCGGGAGGTCATCGCCTCCGCTCTGTCCAAGGCGAACCTGACGCGGCACGATATCGCCGCCGTCGGTATCACGAACCAGCGCGAAACCGCCGTCGTTTGGGACAAAAACACCGGCGAGGCCGTCTACAACGCCATCGTCTGGCAGGACACACGCACCCAGCCCATCGTCGATGAGCTCGCCCAGGACGGGGGAGTGGAGCGGTTCAAACAGAAGGTCGGCCTTCCGCTCGCCACCTACTTCTCGGGGACCAAGATCAAATGGATCCTGGACAACGTGGACGGTGCCCGCGAACGTGCGGAAGCCGGCGACCTCCTGTTCGGCAACACCGACGCCTGGGTTCTCTGGAACCTGACCGGCGGTATCGACGGCGGCGTGCACGTTACTGACGTCACCAACGCTTCGCGCACCCTTTTCATGGACCTCGAAACCCTGCAGTGGGACCAGGAAATCCTGGACGTCTTCGGCGTCCCCGCCTCCATGATGCCCGCCATCAAGTCGTCCTCCGAGGTCTATGGCCACGTTCACACCTCGCAGCTGCTGCGCGAAACGCCGGTAGCCGGCATCCTCGGTGACCAGCAGGCAGCAACCTTCGGTCAGGCCGCTTTTCAGCCCGGTGAAGCCAAAAACACCTACGGCACCGGCTGCTTCCTGATCTTCAACACCGGAGAGGAGATCGTCCACTCCAAGAACGGCCTGCTCACCACCCTTGGCTACAAACTGGGCGACGCCAAGCCGCACTATGCCCTTGAGGGCTCCATTGCAGTCACCGGGTCCTTGATCCAGTGGCTCCGCGACAACCTGGGCATGATCAGTTCTGCCCCTGAAGTTGAGGAATTGGCTGCAGGTGTTAAAGACAACGGCGGCGTTTACATCGTCCCGGCGTTCTCCGGACTGTTCGCGCCGTACTGGCGTGCAGATGCACGCGGTGCGATCGTCGGCCTCACGCGCTTTGCCAACAAGGGTCACATTGCCCGCGCAGCACTGGAAGCAACTGCCTTCCAGACCCGGGAAGTACTCGATGCCGTCAACGCCGACTCGGGTGTTCCGCTCACCGAGTTGAAGGTCGACGGCGGCATGGTCGCCAACGAGGCACTCATGCAGTTCCAGGCAGACCTCCTGGGCGTACCCGTAGTCCGCCCGAAGGTGGTCGAAACCACCGCCCTCGGCGCTGCCTACGCTGCTGGACTGGCCGTCGGATTCTGGAAAGACCTCGGCGAACTCAGCGCCAACTGGAACGAAGACAAGCGCTGGGAACCGCAGCTTCCGGCAGAAGAGCAGGAGCGTCAGCTGCGGCTCTGGAAGAAGGCCGTAACAAAGTCCATGGACTGGGTGGACGAGGACGTTATGTAGTCATCTACCGACAGAGGTTCCGGAGACTCCCGCCCGCCCGCTTCGCGGTGCCCACCACACCATGGCGGGGAGTCCCCGGAACCTCTTTTGGCGCGCGGCCGTCTTACACCCAGCCCGCTGGTTTGGTGGGGTAAGGTATTGGTATGCGTGCGATCCTTCTGCTTAGCTAGCCGCTCGGCTTTCAATAGCCGTGCGGCCGCCCCTCCATTGTTGAGGGGCTTTTGTGTGTCCGGGACTTTCCGGTGCCATAGCAGGAGTCAAAACCGCCATCGAAGAACAGAAGAGGGCAGCAGTGAGCGTTCAGCCGGAGACAGAGACCGGAACAGCACAGACAGCCGCAGCCGAAGCGCCCGAAGAAGGCGTCTACAGCTTCGCTGCGATGGAGGCCAAGTGGCCGCAGGTCTGGGAGGACCTTAAGGTCTTCACGCCTGCCGACGACGGTTCGCGGGAACGCCGCTACGTGCTGGACATGTTCCCCTACCCATCAGGTGACCTCCACATGGGCCACGCCGAGGCCTTCGCTATGGGTGACGTGGTAGCTCGTTACTTGCGCCAGAAGGGCTTCGACGTCCTGCACCCCATCGGCTGGGATTCCTTCGGCCTGCCCGCTGAGAACGCTGCGATCAAGCGGAATGCGCACCCCAGCGAGTGGACATATGCCAACATCGACACCCAGGCGGCGTCCTTTAAGCGCTATGCCATCTCTGCGGACTGGTCGCGGCGTCTCCACACCTCCGACCCCGAGTACTACCGTTGGACACAGTGGCTCTTCAAGCGTTTCTACGAACGTGGCCTTGCCTACCGCAAGGACTCGCCCGTCAACTGGTGCCCGAAGGACCTCACCGTCCTGGCAAATGAGCAGGTGGTCAATGGTGCTTGTGAACGTTGCGGCACGCCTGTTACCAAGAAGTCCCTGAACCAGTGGTACTTCAAGATCACGGACTACGCAGACCGTTTGCTGGAGGACATGGACCAGTTGCAAGGTCACTGGCCCGAGCGCGTCCTGGCCATGCAACGCAACTGGATCGGCCGCTCCGAAGGCGCCCACGTCCGTTTCGTCATTGAGGCCACCGAAGAGCGTGCCGAGCGCGAAGTTACCGTGTTCACCACCCGGCCGGACACCCTCTACGGTGCTACCTTCTTCGTCGTTGCCGCGGACGCGCACCTGGCGCTGGACCTGGTGACGCCGGAACAGCACGACGAACTCATGGCCTACCGGGAAAAGGTCAAAGCGCTCTCTGAAATCGAGCGCCAGTCCACCGAGCGTGAGAAGACCGGCGTCTTCACCGGCCGCTACGCCATCAACCCGCTCAACGGCGAGAAGCTCCCGGTGTGGGCCGCCGACTATGTGCTGGCAGACTACGGCACCGGTGCCATCATGGCCGTTCCGGCTCATGACCAGCGCGACCTCGACTTCGCGAACACCTTCGGACTGCCCGTCCGTGCGGTACTGGACACCGGTGACGAAGACCCCGCAGAAACCGGTGTTGCCACTGCCGGCGAAGGAACTCTCAAGAACTCCGGTGAGTTGGATGGCCTGTCCAAGTCCGAAGGAATTCCGGCTGCCATTGAGATCCTCGAGAAACTCGGAACCGGCGAGAAATTCGTCAACTTCCGGCTGCGTGACTGGCTGCTGAGCCGGCAACGCTTCTGGGGCACCCCCATCCCCATCATCCACTGTGGTGAATGTGGTGAAGTGCCGGTTCCCGATGACCAGCTGCCCGTCAGGTTGCCGGACAACCTGCGCGGTGAGGCGTTATCCCCGAAGGGAACCTCGCCGCTGGCCGCCGCCGTCGAGTGGGTCAACGTGGAATGCCCCAACTGTGGGCGTGCTGCGCAGCGTGATACGGACACCATGGATACGTTCGTGGACTCGTCCTGGTACTTCCTGCGGTTCGTGTCCCCGGACTACACCGAAGGCCCGTTCGATCCCGAAAAGATCAACAACTGGATGCCGGTGGGCCAGTATGTGGGTGGCGTTGAGCACGCCATCCTGCACCTGCTGTACGCCCGCTTCTTCACCAAGGTCATCAAGGACATCGGCCTGATCGAAGCCAACGAACCTTTCTCGGCATTACTCAACCAGGGACAGGTGCTCAATGGCGGCAAGGCCATGAGTAAATCCCTCGGCAACGGCGTGGACCTCGGTGAGCAGTTGGACAAATTCGGCGTCGACGCCGTCCGCCTCACCATGGTCTTTGCCTCCCCACCGGAGGACGACGTCGACTGGGCGGACGTTTCGCCGTCGGGTTCGGCCAAGTTCCTGGCCCGTGCTTGGCGCCTGGGCCAAGACGTCAGCAGCGAACCGGGTGTTGATCCTTCCGCTGGTGACCGTGCCCTGCGCACCGTGACGCACAAGACCATTGCCGACGCCGCTGAACTCCTGGACAACAACAAGTTCAACGTCGTGGTTGCCCGTTTGATGGAGTTGGTCAACGCCACCCGTAAGACTATTGATTCGGGTGCAGGCGCCGCAGATCCGGCCGTGCGTGAAGCCGTGGAAGCTGTGGCCGTGATCCTGAGCCTCTTTGCGCCCTACACGGCCGAGGACCTTTGGAACACGCTGGGCCACCCGGCCTCCGTGGCAAATGCGGGCTGGCCGAAGCACGACGATGCCCTGCTGGTGCAGGACACCATCACCGCAGTGGTTCAGGTCCAGGGCAAGGTTCGCGACCGCCTGGAAGTTTCGCCGGACATCACGGAGGACGAGCTGCGTGAGCTCGCATTGGCCTCGGAGAACGTTCAGCGTGCCATGGATGGCCGCGGCATCCGCACGGTCATCGTGCGGGCACCTAAACTGGTGAACATCGTTCCTGCCTAGCAGGGATAGTGCGGCCGCCGGCACTGTGCCGGCGGCCTGCCATCATCTTTGGAGGTTGCGTGCCTGAGCGAGAACCACCCGCATGGATATGGCTTAAGGAAAGAGTGGCGCGTCTCCGCCAGCCCTCCACCCCGGTTCCTGTCGCGGACGTGCCGTTGGCCGCCGTCGTCAAGACGGCGGTCGTGACCGACTCCGCAGCCGCACTACCGCCGGACTGGGTGTCTGCCTTTACCGCCGACGGCCGGCTGACGGTAGTCCCCATGCCGGTCATGGTCGGGAGTGAAATTTACGGCGAAGGCGAAGACGACATCACCCAGACGCTTTCGTTGGCTCTCGCCTCCGGCGCCCCGGTTAAGACTTCACGGCCATCGCCCGGACAGTTTGAACAGGCGTACCTCGCTGCACAGCGCCAGGGTTTCGAAGCTGTGGTGTCCATTCATATTTCTGCCGAACTCTCCGGAACCGCTGATGCCGCAAGGTTGGCCGCCGCGCGCGTCACCATCCCTGTGGAAGTGGTGGACTCGCGCACGGTCGGGATGGCACAGGGCATGGGTGTCCAAAGTGCCGTAGTAGCAGCGGCCGATGGCCAAGGAGCAGAAGAAGTCCGCGGCTTCGCGGTAAAACGGATGGAGCGCACCAAGGTCTACTTCTATGTGCCCAGCCTGGAACAATTGAGGCGGGGCGGGCGCATCGGGGCGGCAGCATCCCTGTTCGGTGCGGTCCTGGCCATCAAGCCGATCCTTGCGGTCGACGGCGGCCGCATCGTCCCCCTCGAAAAGGTCCGTTCCGCTGTTCGAGCCGTGGCCCGCTTGGAGGAGATCGTCGCTGCGGACGTGGCCTCCCGCCCTGCCGGACAGCAACGTTTGGCAGTTCACCACTTTGGTAATCAGTTGGAAGCCGAAGCCTTGGCTGCCCGCCTCAAGGAAAAATTTCCTGACTGCCCGGCACCCCAGATCAGCGCGCTCCCGGCTGTGCTGGCGGCACACGCAGGATTGGGCGTTCTTGCGGTCATCGTCGGGGAGAGCAGCATTCCAACGGATTGATTCTTGGGTTGTCTTATCCACATAGAGCACTTCGTCCAGGTCCTGGCAGCAGCGGCAGCCTTAGGCTCGTTTTATGCCACGCCGGAACCGGGATGCCTCCCCAGATGCCGCAGCGCAGGCAGCCCGGCAGCGTTTTGCGTCCCGCCTGGGTACGGACACCCAAGCCCTTCCGCTGTTGCAGTTGCCTGTCGAGTCGGATCCGGAGCCTGATGGTTCAGAGTCTGGGTTCGAAACGCGTCACGCGCGGACTCGGTGGCGCATCCCATGGAGGGTTGCTACCCTCCTGGCCGTAGTAGGCGTTGGCATCATCGGCTGGACTGTATGGCAAGCGGCTGTGGGACAACCAACGTCAGTACCCTTGGGTCATTCACTATCTGCGGGCCCCGCACTACCGGATCCGTCAGAGTCCCCAGTAACCGGAGCACCGTCTGCAAAGAAAACCGTGCTCGTGCACGTAGCCGGTGCCGTTCAGAAGCCAGGTGTCGTTTCCCTGCCGGAAGGAAGCCGCGTTTTCCAAGCGATAGAAGCAGCCGGCGGTGTTGGGCCCAGCGCGGACCTAAGCGGGCTCAATCTTGCTGAGGTGCTAAGTGACGGCGTCAAGATTCAGGTGCCGCTGGTGGGGGAGGTGCCGGCTGCCGCTTCCCCACGTACTGACGGACCCGCCGGCGCCGGCGGAAACGCGGGCCCTGCGTCCGGGGACGCCAAAGTCAACATCAACACCGCCTCGCTGGAAGAACTGGGAACGCTGCCAAGAGTCGGTCCAGTGACTGCGCAAGGGATTATTGATTGGCGGAAAGAGCATGGACCGTTTGCCTCGGTGGATGAGCTTGACGCCGTTGAAGGCATCGGCCCCAAGCTCATGGAGTCGCTCAAGGACCTTGTGACGGTGCAGGGTGGCTGAAAAGGTGGGCCTTGAATCAACTGACGGCGCGGCGTCGCCGAGGCGCATCGATCTCAGACTTGTCCCTGCTGTGCTGGTGACGTGGTCCGTTGCACTTATCTGTACCTTCGTCGACGCCATCTGGTGCGCGGCGGTGGCGACGGTCTTGGCCTTGGCTGGGGCGCTGCTGCTGGTGCGGGCGCGGCGACAGCTGCCAGCCCAGCGACGTCCCAGAACGATCGCCGCCACCCTTGCCGTGGCTACCGTCCTGGGCGCAGCAGTAGCTGCCCATGGCGCAGTTATGGCCAACACCCGCGAAGAGGGACCGCTCGCTGAGGCAGTCGCAGAAGGAGGCGGCATTCTCATCCATGTGCTCATCACAGGCACTCCTGAGGAGGTCCGGGTGCCGGGTGCCTCGGGTGGAGAGCGGTGGTCAGTGACTGCAACCTTGGTGGACGTTACCGCCAAGGGATCCGTTATCCAGGGTTCCGCAGACCTAACGGTGGTTGGTGGGAATGGCTGGCAAGACGTGCGACCAGGACAGAGAGTCAGAACTCCAGGAACGCTGAAGTCTGTTCGGGAGGGACAAACCCAGGCAGCACTCCTGTCCGCGTCGTCGGTGCCTGTTGTGGTGGGCTCAGCATTTGATGTCCGGTACTGGGCCGCTGATGTGCGCACTCAATTCGTGGCAGCATCGAGCTGGTTGGCACCGGACCCGGCCGGTCTGATGCCTGGCATGGTCACAGGAGACACCGCCGCGCTGCCCGAAAGCCTGGAGGCGGACATGAAGACAACAGGAATGACACATCTGACGGCAGTCAGTGGCGCCAATTGTAGTTTGGTGCTGGGAGGCTTCATTCTGCTTGCCCGCTGCCTCAGATTGTCACGTCCGGCAGCCGGAGCTTTTGCTGCGTGCGGCTTGATGGCTTTTGTTGTCATGGTAGGTCCCGAGCCGAGTGTGCTTCGGGCTTCTGTCATGGGTACCGTGGGGCTGGCCGCCCTGATTGGGGGCCTACGGGGCAGATCCCTGACTTTCCTCTGTCTTGCCACCATCATTCTGTTGCTGCTGGATCCGGGCATGGCGACAAATGTCGGGTTTCTCCTGTCCGTGCTGGCAACCCTGGGTATCGTGCTGCTGGCTGCCCGCATTGCGTCATGGATTCCTGTATGGGTGCCGCGGTGGTTGGCCGCGGGGGTTGCAGTACCGTTGTCAGCCCAGTTACTGTGCGGCCCGGTGATAGTGGCTCTTCAGCCGCAGTTCACTCCCTACGCACTCATTGCCAATGTGGTGGCCGGACCCCTGGTGGCACCTGTGACCATCTTCGGGACACTTGCGGTTCCCCTGTCGGCGGCCCTTCCATGGTTGGCGGTGGTGCCTGTCGCTATTGCCGGGACATGTGCCGGAGCGGTGGCCGGATTGGCCAGGTTCTTCGCGAATTTGCCCGGTGCGTCGGTGCCGTGGGCAGAAGGACCGGCCGGGATTGTGTCCATGGTGGTCCTTTCAATAGTGACGGTAATGGTCGTCTGGGCGGCACTACATCCGCTGGGGGTAGCGGCACTCATTGTTGGGCTGCATGGCAGGGTAGTGGTGCTCCTTGACCGGTGGCTGGGGCATGACCCTGTGAAACGCGGCCCAAGTCAGGCATCGGAAGGAGGCCATCATGTGCGATGGCGGTCCTCCGTAGGCTTTTGGCGGAAGGATTCCCGATAGCTGTCGACTTCAGCGCCCTCTTTACGGGCATGATGATAGCATGCTCGCAGTACTTGCCGTCTAACTGGCGTTCCATCGAAGAATACAGTCCGGTGTTCCTGTAGGCGGCCTTAAGTAGGTTCGGCCGTGTTCGACCCCCTGATGTGCGAAACTCCACAGTTTTCTCTTCCTCCACGTCGTCCTATCCAGGAGCCACCCGCAGTGACCCAGCTTGTACCCACCCCGGCCCAGCTCCGCTGGCAGCAGCTCGAATTTGGCGTCTTTATCCACTTTGGCATCAACACCTTTGCCGGCAAGGAGTGGAGCGACGGCACCATACCGGCGTCGAATTTCAACCCGGCAGAACTCGACGCCGGCAGTTGGGTCCGCGTGGCGAAAGAAGCAGGTGCAAGGTATCTGATCCTCACCGCCAAGCACCACGACGGATTCTGCCTGTGGCCGACGGCAACTACTGACTACTCGGTTGCCTCCCCGCCATGGCGCGGCGGAAAGGGGGACGTCGTCCGCGAAGTCGCGGACGCGTGTGCAGAACAGGGGATCAGGCTGGGCCTCTATTTATCGCCGTGGGACCGGAACGCTGACTGTTACGGCGATCCCGGCGCCTACGACGATTTCTACGTCCAGCAACTCACCGAACTCTGCACGCGCTACGGTCCCCTCATGGAATTGTGGTTCGATGGCGCCGGCTCGGTGGGTCGTGAGTATGACTGGGGCCGCATCATCGCTGTTGTTAAGGCACACCAGCCCGACGCCATGATCTTCAATATGGGCCAGCCCACCATTCGCTGGGTAGGGAATGAGAACGGGTTGGCTTCCGATCCCGTCAACTACGTTGTGGACCGCACGTCAGATACCCAGTACACAGCTTCCAGCTCAGGGCTGCACGCAGAGCACTATTTGCCGCCGGAATGCGATGTCTCCATCCGCCGGGGCTGGTTCTGGCATCCGGACGACGAAGCGAAATCGGTGGAGCACCTGCTCGCCATCTATTACCAGTCGGTGGGAATGGGTGCGAACCTCCTCCTGAGCCTGCCGCCTGATACCCGCGGACTCATCCCGGACGAGGATTCCGCGAGGCTCAAGGACTGGAAAGCGGAACTGGACCGTCGCCTCTCGGGCGTGATGGAAGCCGCGGTTGAAAATCACGACGGCGGAGCGACCCTGAGGCTTCCGGGCGCGGTCACGTTCAACCATCTGGAGCTTGTGGAGGACTTGAGTTCCGGGCAGCGGATTACCCGACATGCGATATCTGCTCAAGGAGCCGACCTTGCTGAGGGGAAGACCGTGGGCAGCAGGCGGATCCACCAAGTGCCGGTTACTACTGCATTAAAGTTGCGCGTGGAGCTTTCGGGCGACGGCGGACGCCTGGCCTCGGCCTGGGTTTATGGAGGTGCTCTGGATGCTGGAGTCCCAGAAATCCCCGAAGGCTACGAAGCACCTACGGACGCGCCGGATTGACAGGGATCCGCCGGTCTCACCCGGCAGCGGATGGCGTCGGTATGAGTCCCGTGTGCTCCGTCTGGGAAGATGTCTTGACACGGGAAAGAGACAAGACCACCATGAGCCATGGCACGCTATAGCGGTGGTCCGACCTTAGTTCTGAGGTCAGAACTGTGAGATATGCCCGGACGCCGGAACCCACATGAAGCAGATGAAGCTCCGGTACAGCGGAGTTTGTCGGCAGTGCGGGACCTCCATCGCCGCCGGAATGGAAGCGTCCTATGAGCGTGAAACCAGGACTGTCCGCTGCTTGGTGTGTGCCACTGAGCTTGGACAGGCACTTTCTCCGGAAGTAACTCGTGACGAGGTGCTGCCAAATGCAGCCGGGATAGCCGGAGGTTCGGCTCGTCGCGAGTATGAGCGCCGCAAAAGCAAAGACCAGGAAAGGTTGCGCGAGAAATGGGGACATCTCGGTACGTTGGCTGTCGCGCTTTCTGATGAGCGGCCATCCACCAAGTCGTGGGCTCAAGGTGCCAGTGGCGAGGAACGCTTGGGCGCTCGGCTGGATGCTGTGTCCTCCGGTGCGCTGGTTGTGCTCCACGACCTGCGTATCCCGGGTACGAAAGCCAATATCGACCACATCGCTGTTACTCCGTGTGGAGTCTGGGTAATCGACGCTAAACGGTATAAAGGCCGGCCTGAACTGAAGATCGAGGGTGGCCTCTTCCGTCCACGGACCGAGAAGCTGCTCGTGGGCGGACGCGACTCCACGAACATGGTTGAGGGTGTACTCAGACAGGTCGATGCGGTGCGTGAACATGCCGGGGACGTTCCGGTCAACGGCGTGTTGTGCTTCATCCAAGCAGACTGGCCGCTGATCGGGGGAGCATTCACGACTCGTGGCGTCCACGTACTTTGGCCCAAGCGGCTCGCCAAAGCACTTGTCGCAGAGGCAGCCGGGGACATTGATGTGACACGGTTAAGCCGAGCCATCGCCATGCGGTTCAACTGATCGGAACACCGTTGCCCGACTACGACGAAGTGGCAATGATGCCGCCCTCGAAGCCGTAGCAGTGGCTCGGGAAGAAGTTGTCGATAGTCGCCTGCGGCGCTATTACGAACTGACCGATGCCGGCGCTGAGGAACTGGACGGTGAAGTCGCCAGGTTGGAAGCCAACGCTGCGGCTGGAAGAAATGCCCTGCGGCTGCGTTCGGCACAGCTGTCAGGAGGGGTGGCGTGAGCGACGGTCCGGATCATGTGGAACGGCAGTATCGAAGGGCTCTCCGCTTCTATCCGTCGAGTTGGCGGCGACAGTTTGGCGATGAGTTATTGGGCGTGCTGATGGATGTTGCCGCGGATGATCAACAGCCAGGGGCCACGAAGCGTCAGATCTTCAGCCTCTGTATCAACGGACTTTTGGCACGAATCACGATGATCGTCGGGCACTTTCCCGCTGAACGTCGGACCCTGGTTGCTACCGGCGCCACAGCCATTGGAACCGCCGCAGCGTCAACCATGATGGTCCTAGGCGAGCTGGGGCGCTGGTTCAGGTTCGACAGCTACGGCCCGGAGATTGCGCTGTTTGGTCCGTTCACCTCAGCTGCAAGCGTGGTCTACCTGTTGTGGCTCGTGGCCTTCGGAGCGACTGTTCTCCGGGTTGGACGCCTTCGAATAGCAACGCATGTGCTGGTCATGGTGTCGGCGGTTCTCATGCCCATAGTCACGGCGCTCACTGGAACAGTTGTTGCTGCGGCCTGGTATGTTCCGGTGTTCTTTGCTGTGGCTTCCGGGATTGCCCTCCTGGGCGAACCCCTGCGGCCGGGAAGGGCGAACCTGTTGATGCTGTGGTCTGCGCCTTTCCTTGCTGCGGGTGTCACCTACGCCGCTTATCGTCGCGGCGCGGGTTCCAGGATGACTTTCTACGGTTACAAGGGTCATTCCTGGGATCAATTTCCCGTCATGGTGAGCTTTGCGCTCCTTTTGATGGGTGTGGCGGCGTTGCTCCTCAGCAGTCATCGGGCTCTGCCGTGGGTGACCTACTTGGTGGGTCGCTAAACGTCGGCCGGACGAACCCCGCGCCCTCACATCGCGCGCTTGAGACCATCCAACTATCTGCAAGGCTGGTGCGAGTCTTTGCCCAAAGATGAGCCAGTCCTGGCGTAGCCTGCGAGGGTACATGGAAGGCCGGGGGAATGCGCACCGCCGGTGATGGCTCAGGAAGAATTGTCGAGGCGGGGGACTTTGGACGTGCGCAGAAGTGCATCATTGGGTGCGAGACCAAGCATCAGGGACTGGGGCAGCACCCGCTTGCGTGTCGGCATGGGGCTAATGCTGACCTTCCTCGTGGCCATAGCCGTTCGAGTGATCTTTGTCCAAGGCTTTGATCCCACGCGGCTCGCCGGTGCAGCAAATGATCTGCGTACCCAGTCGTCCGTGTTGGGTGCGTCCCGCGGCAAGATCGTGGATGCCTCAGGGGTTGTGCTGGCTGAGAGCATCATCCGCTATGACATCGTGGCCTCTCCCCGGGAGAACAACGGGTCAGAGACCTTCCCCCGACTGGCTTCCGATGGAACCGTAGGTGACGTTACCCGTGACGAGGGGTTGCGCGAGCTGGCCCAGGCGCTTGGCCGCTCCGTGGAGGAGGTGAAGACTGCCCTCACAGGGGACAGTCAGTTTGTGTATCTGGCTCGTTCTGTTTCGCCGGCAGCTGAGACCCTTATCGCCGGGTTGCGGATCCCCGGAATTACATCCCGCCCGGTCCAACAGCGTACCTATCCGCTCGGCTCGGTTGCCGGCAGTATCGTCGGGTACATCAACGCAGACGGAGGTGCTGCGGGCATCGAGCAGACCCTGAACGACAACCTCAAGGGCGCCGACGGCGAACGGACTTACCAGATCGGCGCCGACGGAATCATTATTCCCACGGCCGCGAATCAGGTCACGCCAGCGTCCGACGGCGATACCGTCAAGCTGACCATCGACAGTGATCTGCAGTTCTACTCGCAGAACGCCATCGAGAAGCAGGTGCAGACTCAGAACGCCGAGTACGGCAACATCATCGTGGTGGAAGCCAAGACCGGCAAGATCCGTGCCATGGCCGAGACGGGTACCGTGGATCCCAACGCTCCCGGGGCGACGAAGCCTGAGGACCGCGGCGCGCGATCTGTCACCGCCGCCATTGAGCCCGGATCGACTGAGAAGGCCATCACGGCAGCTGCAGCAATCGAAGAAGGCAAGATCGAGCCGCTGTCACAGCTGCTGGTTCCACCGGCATACACGGTGAATGGGCAGAAGTTCGAGGACTCGTTTGTTCACGGTGAACAGCAGCGGACTTTCGCGGGCATCATCGGTGACTCAATGAACACCGGCACGGTGATGGTCGGCGAGAAGCTTACTCCTGAGCAGCGTTATGAGTATCTCAGGAAGTTCGGCATTGGTCAGAAAACCGGCATTCCGCTGCCTGGCGAATCCGCCGGTCTGCTGGCTCAACCGGATGAATGGGATTCCAGGCAGGAGTTCTCTGTGCTGTTCGGGCAAGGCGTGTCGCAGACGCCGTTACAAACAGTCATGGCGTTCCAAGCCATTGCCAATGACGGCGTGCGCCTGCAACCACAGTTGGTTGAGTCCACGGTGGACCAAGACGGCATCGAGCATGTGCCCGATGCAACGCCCGGAACAACAGTCGTCAGCGCTGAAACAGCCAAGCAAGTACGGACATCCTCGAAAGCGTGGTCACCGCCGGTGGCGCCAAAGACGTGAAAGTCCCTGGTTATCGTATTGGCGGCAAGACAGGTACAGCCGAAGCCGTCGCCGACACCGGGGCCGGCTTCGACGGCTACACGGCGTCCTTCGTAGGGATGGCACCCATGGAAGACCCCCAATACATCGTGATGGTCAACGTGCAGCGCCCGAAGGGCAACATTTACGGCATTACGCAGGCCGGAGTTTTCAACGACGTCATGGCCCGGGTGCTCTCTGAGTATCAGGTGACTGCCTCGAATACACCACCTATCCGCTTGGCGCAGGAGTACTAAGAGAAGAAGGGTCTGCTTAGGGGAGCGTTCGGGTGCCTCGTGAGAGTCCAAGCACGCAAAGTAGTTGTGAAGGGTCCTCACCAAACATGGCAGACTTGAAGTCTCCAAAGAAACGTCCGGAAGGAACCACGAGTGGCTGCTGCCCAGAACACCCGGGCCAAGAGCGTCGCGGCGAACACCGTCAGTTGGCGCGATGCTGCGCCGGCCGCCGTCGTCCTGATCATGGGGCCCGAAGAATATCTCGGTATCCGGGCCATGGATGGCATCCGTACCCAGGTCCGAAGCGCCACCCCTGACGTCGAGCTCACCCGACTGAACGCAGGCTCCTACGAGTCCGGATCCTTGGCGATGACGGTCACGCCATCCCTCTTTGGCGAAGGGAAACTTATTGAGGTTGAAGGCCTCGAAGCCATGAATGATCCCTTTCTTGCCGACGGATTGGCATATCTCCGGCATCCGGACCAAGACGTTGTCCTTGTCTTGCGTCATGCGGGGGGTGTTCGCGGTAAAAAACTTCTAGACGCCGTTAAGTCGGCCGGGTGGCCCGTTATTGATTGCCAGCCGCTGAAGAAGGACTCTGACAAGACCGCATTTGTCGTCTCTGAGTTCAAGTCTGGTGGGCGTCGCATTGAGGGTGAAGCTGTCCAGGCGCTGGTCAATGCTGTGGGCGCCAACCTTTCCGAACTTGCAGCAGCATGCAGCCAACTAATCGCCGATGCTACTACCGCCGTGACGGCGGAGACCGTGGAACGGTACTACGGCGGCCGGGTAGAGGCTACGGCTTTCAAGGTGGCGGATGCTGCAATGGCCGGTAACGGGCCCGTGGCACTATCCACCTTGAGGCACGCCCTGGCTACGGGTGTGGATCCGGTTCCCCTGGTGGCGGCACTGGCGGCCAAGCTGCGGACCCTGGCCAAAGTTGCCGGAGCCAATGGTTCTCCTGCCGCTATCGCCAAGAACCTGGGAATGCAGCCGTGGCTTGTTGAGCAAGCCCAGCGTGACGTCCGGCGCTGGACCCCCGAAGGCCTGATCCGCTCCATTCAGGTCATCGCTGAAGCCGATGCCCAGGTGAAGGGTGAATCGCGTGACCCGGTCTACGCGGTGGAACACGCGGTCACGGTGATTGCCACGTCTGCCAGTCGCCGCTGAGCCAACATGCTGCGTCACTGCCGGCGCGCTCACACTGCATGTTAAACCCAAAGGCCGGCACCCGAAGGGGTACCGGCCTTTTGATCAGCTCAGTCGAACTGGAAAAACCTTAGAGTGCGCTGACCTTCTTGGAGATCGCAGACTTGCGGTTTGCAGCGTTGTTCTTGTGAATAACGCCCTTGCTGACAGCCTTGTCCAGCTTGCGGCTGGCAGCAACAAGTGCAGTTCCAGCAGCATCCTTGTCGGCAGACTCAACGGCGGTGTTGACGGCGCGGATGGCCGTCTTCAGCTCGGACTTGACTGCGTTGTTACGCAGGCGAGCCTTTTCGTTGGTGAGGATGCGCTTCTTCTGGGACTTGATATTAGCCACGTATGAACTCTCTTTTTAATGCGGAAATGGTCTAGAGGGTTTTCAGGTTGGCCATCGACTGAGCGGCGTGGGGATGCCTATGGCAGCCAACCATGCATGGCCGTCGACCTGCACGGACACACAGCTATAAAGGATAGCAGAAACTCAGGGCCCGCGCAGTCCTGGGCATTCAGCGCGGCTAGCGCCGCGTTTGGAGGGCTCGGGCGACGTCGTGAAACTGCACCTCTCCCAGCACGGCACCTTCACGCCGAATAGCCCTGGGATCAAGCCGGATGACGCGCCCCACGTTTATTTCGCTCGGCCTTCCTTGTCGATCCCAGGAGCCGGTTCCAATGTCAACGTAGTCGTCCGCGCGCGCGCCGTTGTCGTGGTCCTTGGATGTCAGCATGAGGCCCAAGAGCCACTCACGGTCCCGGCCCACCAGAAGTACAGGCCGGTCCTTGCCTTGCGTGTGGTCCTCTTCATAGGGGACCCAGCTCCAGACAATCTCGCCAGGATCAGGTTTGCCGTCGGGCTTTGGGGAGTAGTTGGCCTTGACCGGGCCGCTGAAGTCGCCGGGGTAGGAGTCGGGTTGATGTACGACGGCGGTTCGCCGCGTTCTTTGCCCGGTTGCGCCTGACGTGGTGGCCGTCTTGGTGCCGCCTCCGAGAACTTTGAGGGATCGCAGGAGAAGTTTGCCCAAGAGGCGCAAGTCGAAAGCCATGTGACAACGCTACAGCCGGCTGCTGCGAATGCGGGGCATGCAATGTACGGCGAAGCGCCGGTTCATGGGAGACTAGAGGATCAGATGCGCGGCGTATTCCGGCTGGCCTATGCCTAGTTGCAGGAATTACCGCGCGAGTGTCGACAGTAAGGATCCTGCGTGTCTCCCATGGCCCGCACCGCACCGGTGCCCGCCGCAACAGATCCGGCCATCATCCGGAACTTCTGCATCATTGCCCACATCGACCACGGTAAATCAACCTTGGCCGACCGCATGCTGCAGTACACCGGCGTCGTTAAGCAACGCGACATGAAGGCCCAGTATCTGGACCGTATGGATATCGAACGTGAGCGCGGCATCACCATCAAGTCACAGGCAGTTCGCATGCCGTGGGAACTTGATGGCAACAGCTATGCGTTGAACATGATCGATACTCCTGGCCACGTCGACTTCACTTATGAAGTCTCCCGCTCCCTGGCCGCCTGTGAAGGTGCCGTACTGCTGGTCGATGCTGCGCAAGGCATCGAGGCCCAGACCTTGGCCAACCTGTACTTGGCGATGGAGAACAACCTCACCATCATTCCTGTGCTGAACAAGATCGACCTCCCGGCCGCGCAGCCCGAGAAATACGCGGCAGAACTGGCCAATCTCATTGGCGGCGACCCCGAGGATGTCCTCAAGGTCTCGGGCAAGACCGGTGTTGGCGTGGAAGCGTTGCTGGACAAGATTGTCCGGGATCTGCCTGCCCCCGTCGGTGATCCGAACGCTCCTGCCAGGGCCATGATCTTTGACTCGGTCTACGACACCTACCGCGGCGTCGTTACATATGTCCGGGTGGTTGACGGCATGTTGCACCCCCGCGAACGCATCCAGATGATGTCCACCCGGGCAACCCACGAGCTTCTGGAAATTGGTGTCAGCTCCCCGGAGCCCACGCCGTCCAAGGGCTTGGGCGTTGGTGAGGTGGGTTACCTGATCACCGGCGTGAAGGACGTCCGCCAGTCCAAGGTTGGCGATACTGTCACCAACCTGGCCAAGCCGGCATCGGAGTCGCTCAGCGGTTACGCCGATGCCAAGCCGATGGTCTTCTCCGGTCTCTACCCCCTGGATGGAACGGATTACCCGGTACTCCGTGACGCCCTCGAAAAGTTGATGCTCAACGACGCTGCACTGGTGTACGAGCCCGAGACGTCCGCAGCGCTGGGCTTCGGTTTCCGCGTCGGGTTCCTTGGGTTGCTTCACCTCGAGATCACGCGTGAGCGCCTCGAACGTGAGTACAACCTGGACCTCATCTCCACCGCTCCCAACGTGGAGTACGAGGTCACCCTGGAGGACAAGAAGGTCATCCACGTCACCAACCCCAGCGAGTACCCCACGGGCAAGATTTCCGAGGTCCGCGAACCGATGGTATCTGCCACCATCCTGGCGCCCAATGAGTTCGTGGGTTCCATCATGGAACTCTGCCAGAGCCGTCGTGGCCAGATGCGGGGCATGGATTACCTTTCCGAAGACCGCGTGGAGCTCCGTTACTGGATCCCGCTGGCCGAGATTGTGTTCGATTTCTTCGACCTCCTGAAGTCCAAAACCCGCGGCTATGCCTCGCTGGATTGGAAGGCCGACGGCGAGCAAGTGGCCGACCTTGTCAAGGTAGACATCCTGCTCCAAGGTGAACAAGTGGATGCGTTCAGCGCCATCACGCACCGTGACAAGGCCTACGCCTACGGGGTAATGATGACGGGAAAGCTCCGCGAGCTTATTCCCAGGCAGCAATTCGAGGTGCCCATCCAGGCCGCCATCGGATCCCGCATCATCGCCCGTGAGAGCATCCGGGCCATCCGCAAAGACGTTCTTGCCAAGTGCTACGGCGGTGACATCACCCGTAAGCGCAAACTGCTGGAGAAGCAGAAGGAAGGCAAGAAGCGCATGAAGATGGTGGGCCGCGTTGAGGTGCCCCAGGAGGCATTCATCGCAGCCCTGACCACTGACGAGTCCAAGGACAAGGCCAAGAAGTAAATGCCCAGCGTCCTACCTTTGGGCGATCCGGCACCTGCGGATGGGATACTTCCCCCGCAGGTGCTGGCCGGCGTCGAGCACCGTAAGTTCGGGCTCTACGTCCATATCCCGTTTTGCGCCGTTCGCTGCGGCTACTGTGATTTCAACACCTATACGGCCACCGAGCTAGGTGGTGGAGCCTCACAGGATGCCTACGCAACTACGGCTGTCTCTGAGCTCGATTTCGCGTCTATGGCACTGGACGCCTCCGGTTTGCCCCGACGCCCCCTCAGCACCGTTTTCTTTGGCGGCGGTACGCCCACCCTGCTCCCCGCGGAAGACCTTGCAAAGATCCTGCGCGCCGCCGTGGACCAATGGGGACTCGAACCCGGCGCTGAGGTGACAACTGAGGCCAATCCCGATTCCGTGACCCCCGAATCCCTGAAGGTGCTGGCTGATGCCGGCTTCACCAGGGTCTCCTTCGGCATGCAATCTGCCGTCCCGCACGTCCTGAAGGTACTGGACCGCACCCATACGCCGAGCCGCGTGCCACTGGTGGTGCAGTGGGCGCGTGAAGCAGGGCTCTCTGTGAGCTTGGACCTCATCTACGGTACGCCGGGGGAGTCCATGACGGATTGGCAGTTGTCTCTTGAGACTGCGCTGTCCTACCAACCTGATCACATCAGCGCTTACGCACTGATCGTCGAAGACGGGACCAAGTTGGCGGCCCAGATCCGGCGCGGCGAAGTGCCCGGAATTGACGACGACGACCACGCCGCCAAATACGAGTTGGCCGACAAATTGATCTCCCAAGCTGGCTTGAGCTGGTATGAGGTCAGCAACTGGTCCAAGACCCCGGACCAAGCGTGCCGCCACAACCTCGCCTATTGGCGAGGGGATGACTGGTGGGGAATCGGACCCGGAGCGCACTCCCACGTGGGAGGTGTGCGATGGTGGAACGTCAAGCACCCCACCGCCTATGCGGGACGGTTGGGTGCGGGAAGCTCGCCGGCTGCCGGGCGGGAAACCCTCGACGCCGAAACCCGCGAAGTTGAGCGGATCATGCTTGAAGCACGGCTGGGTACGGGGTTGGCGGTGGATGCTTTGGATGCGATCGGACGGCAAGCGATGGCCGGGCTGATAGCTGACGAATTGGTTGATCCCGTGCAGGCATTCAAGGGTCGCCTGATCCTCACGCTGAAGGGTCGGCTCTTGGCTGACGCTGTAGTCCGAAGGATTCTTCCCGACTAACCCCGCTGGCAGCTAACCGGCTGCCCGCTAATCGCACCTGCCGCCTTCAAAGGGGCGGAGCGTAACTACTTGATCCAGCGCAGGTTGATTTTGTAGCGGTGCGGCTGGCCGTGGTTCACCCGGATTCCCGCAGAGACGGAGAAGCAGGTCAGGGCCACCCAGATAGCGGTAGCTATGACGGCAAAGATGTTACCCACCACGGGCAACAGCACCAGGATGTTGGCCAGCACTGCGGCGATGGTAGGCGGCAGCGTGAAGTTCAGGGCTTCTTTTGATTCCTGCGCGGTGAACGGTCCGCGATCCCGGAAAATCAAGTAGATCAGAAGGGACGGCAGGCACCCAAGAATGCCCCCAAAATGGGCCAAGGTAGCCCATTGCCGGTCCTCGCTGGCCGTCAACGGGAGTGCGTTGGCAGGCGCGCCATGGTACTGGGGCCGGCCTGCGGCGCTGCCCGGTTCTTCAGGAGCGTTATCTGCCACGGTGTCTTCCCTTTGCTGTAAAGATGCTGCGGTGTTGCTGTCCCAGAATACCGGCCCCGGTGGCGTTCCCGGGACCAAAGCCCTGGTGACACGGTAGTTGCTGGTCCTTCACTGACCTTGCTTCAAGGAACTGTCAGGAAATCAATGACTTCCTCCACACGACCGAGCAGCGATGCCTCGAGGTCGGCATAGGTGCTAACAGCCCCGAGTAGCCGCTGCCAGCCCAAGCCTATGTCCTCCGCGGTCTCGTGAGGCCAGCCAAAGGCGCTGAGGATGCCGGTCTTCCAATCGACGCCGCGGGGTATGGCGGGCCAGGCGTCAATTCCAAGGACTTTGGGACGGATGGCCTGCCACACGTCCACATAGGGGTGACCGACGATCAAAACGTTTCCTGCCGCCCCAGGCACCTTCATGGCCTCGGCGGCGATGCTCGACTCTTTGGAGCCAGGGACGAGGTGGTCCACAAGGATGCCGAGGCGGCGTCCCGAGCCTGGATTGAAAGACGCGATGGCGGACTTCAAGTCGTCAACACCGTGCAAGGGTTCGACGACGATACCTTCCACTCTGAGATCGTCACCCCAGACTTTCTCGACGAGTTCGGCGTCGTGTTTTCCTTCCACCCAGATGCGGCTGGCCCTGGCTACTTGGGCACGCTGGCCCTGTACCTTCACCGAACCCGAGGCCGTTCGTCCGGCCTGCGCGGGCGCCGCCGTTTGCCGGAGAGCCGGGGGCATCAAGCGGATGGGCTGCCCCTCAAGCAGGAAGCCGAACCCGAGCTGGAAGGACTTTGTCTTCCCCCGCCTGTCCTCCAGGGACACGATGTGCATGCCGCCGGTCTTTTCGACCCGCGTGACCTCGCCCACCCAACCAGACTGGACGTCCTCGAGGACCATCCCGCGTTGAACGGGTACCTCGGGCAGTTGTCGTTTGGCAGGAGCTGCCAGATCCTGCGGACCCCACGTGTCGAAAGCCAAGGAATGCCTACCTTTTGCTGGGTTGATTGATGCCGGCCATGGGCAGTTTCAATGCTAGCAACGGGGTGGCTCATACTAGACTAGTTAGCACTTGGGCATGTTGAGTGCTAAGTGCGGTGATCCTGAGGGATCCCGCGGTGACCGGTCGCAGCGACCATGGCAGGCGTCAGGAGGTGGAGCAATGAGCGAACCACGCAAGTTGGAAGTACTGCGTGCCATCGTTGAAGACTACGTGCATTCCAGGGAGCCTGTCGGGTCCAAGGCCCTGGTCGAGCGCCACCACCTTGGTGTTTCAAGCGCCACCATCAGGAACGACATGGCGGTCCTGGAAGAAGAGGGCCTGATTGCAGCGCCCCATACCAGTGCAGGCCGCATTCCCACGGACAAGGGCTATCGCCTTTTCGTGGACCGCATCTCCCAGGTCAAGCCGCTCTCGGCCGCCGAACGGAGAGCCATCCATTCCTTGCTTGAAGGCCCTGACGACGTCGATGACATCCTGGAGCGCACGGTGAGGCTCTTGTCGCAGCTGACCAACCAGGTCGCCGTCGTGCAGTATCCACACTCGAACCGTGCCTTGGTGCGCCATGTGGAGTTTGTTCTCCTGGCCCCCAAACAGGTGCTGGTAGTCCTGATTGCGGACACGGGTAGCGTCGGGCAGAAAGTTATCGATGCCGGCTCGGACGTAAGTAACGAGGCCCTGATGCTGCTGAGGTCCCGCTTCCTGGGCAGTATCGCCGCCACACAACTGGCTTTGTTGCCGCAAGTACTTCCCTCGGTAGTTGCCCTGTGCCCGCCGGAACTCCGCAATCTGGCCCAGACGTTGGCTCAAGGACTCCAATCCCTCAGCGACACCAGCCGCGAGGAGCGCATCCTGATGGCGGGAACGGCTAACCTCGCCCGCTCCAACGTGGACTTCCCCTTGAGTATCGGTCCGGTCCTCGAAGCACTCGAGGAACAAGTTGTCATGCTCCGGTTGTTGTCCGACATGGGGGATGATCCCCGAGGCGTCACAGTGAGCATTGGACGTGAGAATCCCTATGACGGCTTGGCTGAGGCCTCCGTCGTGGCAACGGGCTACGGCTCCGGTGCCAAAGTTGGGATTCTCGGTCCGACACGCATGGACTATCCCACCACCATGGCAGCCGTTCGCGCCGTGGCCCGTTACCTTTCCCGCATTCTCGGCGGCTGAACACCCGTCCGAGGAAACATCCGCAGTACGACAAGGAAGAGATACCGACTTTGAGCAGCCACTATGACGTTTTGGGAGTCTCGCCGGAAGCCACCGGGGAAGAGATCAAAAAGGCGTACCGCAAGTTGGCGCGGAAACTGCACCCTGACGTAAACCCCGGTGAAGATGTCGCGGAACAGTTCAAGGCCGTAACCCACGCTTACGAGGTGTTGTCCGACCCCCAGAAGCGCCGCGTCTACGATGCCACCGGCAACGAGAACGGCACTGACAACGGTTTCGGCGGCGGCTATTCCGGCCAGGGTTTCGCGTTCCAGGACATTTTCGACACCTTCTTCGGTGGAGGCGGTGGCCAGGGCGGCCCGGCTTCCCGGGTCCGTCGCGGCCAGGACGCGCTCATCAGCGTCCGCATCGACTTGAAGGACGCCGTGTTTGGTATCAACAAGAAGCTCGAAGTGGACACCGCGGTAATCTGCCCCACCTGTGATGGCAGCTGCTGCCGCCCGGGCACTCACCCGGAACGCTGCGACATTTGCGGTGGCAGCGGCCAGGTTCAGCGTGCGGTCCGGTCCATCCTGGGCCAGGTCATGACCACCGCCCCTTGCGGATCCTGCGAAGGCTTCGGCACGGTCATCAAGGACCCCTGCAACGAGTGCAATGGACAGGGCCGCATCCGCAGCCGTCGTTCCCTCACCATCAAAGTCCCGGCAGGTGTCGCAACCGGTACCCGCATCCAGTTGTCCGGACAGGGTGAAGCAGGGCCCGCGGGTGGTCCGGCCGGCGATCTTTATGTAGAGATCCGGGTCAACAACGATTCCATGTTCATGCGTGAAGGCGACGACCTTCATGCCACGTTGAGCGTGCCCATGACGGCGGCAGCACTTGGCACAGAGCTGCAGCTGGATACCTTCGACGGCGCCCAGGACATCGACGTGAAGGCCGGCACACAGTCGGGTGAAGTCATTACCCTCCGCGGTCTTGGCGTCACCCATCTGCGAGGTTACGGCCGCGGCGACCTCAAGGTGCACCTGCACGTAGAAACTCCCAGCAAGCTGGACCCGGCGCAGGAAGAACTCCTGCAGCAGCTCGCCAAGCTGCGCGGTGAGCAGTTCACCGAAGGAAAGCTTGTGGCCAGCGGCGGCATGTTCGCGAAGCTGCGGGACAAGCTGGGTAATCTCTAACCGTGAGCAATCCCGTTTTCTTCACTGACGCGGGTAGCCTCGGCCAGGTGATCCCCGGTTCCACCTTCGTACTTGAGGGTCCTGAAGCCCGGCATGCTGTCACGGTCAAGCGACTTTCTGCAGGCGAGCCGGTGGATATTGCCGATGGTGCAGGGGTGCGCCTGATAGGCACCGTGGTCGACGCCGGATCAGGCACCTTGACCGTGATGGCGTCCGACGTGCTCCTCGAGCACCAGCCGGACGTGCGGATGGTGCTGGTCCAGGCACTGGCAAAAGGTGACCGCGATGAGCTCGCTATCGAGACTGCTACGGAACTCGGAATAGATGCCGTCATTCCTTGGCAGTCCGAACGCGCCATCGTGCGTTGGAAGGGCGAAAGGTCTGCCAAAGCGCACGCGAAGTGGCAGTCGGTGGTCACTGCGGCAGCCAAGCAGGCGCGGCGTGCCTGGATTCCTGAAGTGCGGTCCATCGTGGATACCGCCGCTCTGGCGAAGGCTGTCGCGGGCGCTGACTTGGCCATCATCCTGCATGAAGACGCAAAGAATCCCCTGCGGACCGTCCTTGAAGGGTGGGAGGCGTTGCCTTATGCGGCTGCAGGGACGCCGCGCGAGGTCTTATTGATCGTTGGGCCAGAGGGCGGAATTTCACCGCGTGAAGTAACTCGGCTCAGTGATGCCGGGGCCGTAACGGCCTTGCTGGGTCACCACGTCCTGCGGTCGTCGACGGCGGGTCCTGCCGCCGTCGTTCTTGCCAGTGACATCCTGGGCCGCTGGTAACAGGCCTCTGCCGGCGGATGGCGCCGCTAGCTATCCGACGTTGAACAGGCGGGTATCCGTGCTCGTTTCGATGGTTGCTCCGGCTTCGTCGACTTGAGAAACGCGCAATTCATACTTGCCGGTCTTCAACGTGACGTTGAAAGTGAAAAGTCCGTACTGCCCCTGCTCACCGGTTGCCTTGGCCTGGCCCGTGAGCAGGCTGGTCTTTTCGCCCTTGCCGTTTTCTTGGAGAATCTGCCAGCTGATGGGCCTTGAGCTGTCGGTGCTGCGGCCATTGAATTTCACCACACCTGCCGGCAAGGATGTTTCCTCTTGGGGATCAATAATCCACAGCGGCGCCACCAAAGAAGCATTCCGTTCCATGGGCTGGCCGAGCTGCACCTGCCCGAATGCCATGTAGTCCTTGTGTCCGTCAACCAGAATCACCACTTGAATCTGCTGGCCCGAGTTGATGAGTCCCGAGGACGAGGCTGCTGCGGTAGCTGTATAGACCAACTGCTGAACTGCGCGTTGCGCCATCCCGGCGTCGAGGTTTGAGTTGAAGGCGTCCCGCGAAATATCAACGGTAATTATGTTCTTGCCCGAGATGGACGTCGCGAGACTTCCGGGCTCCTGCCAGGGCGTGAAGAAGTCGTGGTCCAGCGGCTTTTCAGCCATCATTATCCGAAGCGCTGTGGTCACGGGGTTTTCGTCGCTCGAAATGTCTCTGAACTCACGGTAGAGGTAAACCTCTTCCTTGCTGCGCCCGATCCAGTACACCGGAATCTTGGTGGAAGCCTGCGTAGTCTCCAGCGGGGCGTGGCTGGCCGGGGCGTCCTGAACGGTGACCGGAGGCGAACTCATGCTGGCTTGGCTACCACCGCCGTTGGCGATGCAACCGGTCAGCAAAAGGACAGCAAGCATCGCTGGGATGGCGACAACGGACTTCGTCCGACTGCGCGTGCCATTGACGATACTTACCGGCTTCGTAATGGGATTCCTGCCTTACTGTGTCTTTCGGCGGGCGCATCAGCAACGCCGCGCCACAGGGTGTTCATGCCACCCGCTATGCCAGCTTGGCACATCGTCGACGGCGGTCGGACGGGATTCGGCTGACCGGAGCCAACTGAAACATGATTGATACCGGCTCGATGCCGAGTTGAGACAAAATGTAGGACACGGCAGGCGGGCCCTTAAGTTGCCCTCAGTTGAGGTTCATCACAGGCCGGGCTGGCGTAGGATTGAAGACATTCCGGCATCCGGGCGGGCTCCTTTCAGCGGCGCGAATGTCGATTTGATGGCATTAGTACGACCAACCGGAGGAGAAAAGGCCTTAGGCCAGCACTATGAGTGAATCTTTGAACGGGCGGCTCAGGACCGGAAACGGCAACCCGCCGCCCACCGAGTTCCCGCACACACTACCGGGTACGCGCACGGAAGTTGTCACGTTCGACAATTCCGACCAGATGGTTCACTCGTTGGGCAGCCACGACGAAGCCCTGCGATACATCGAGGAACAGTTCCAGGACGTCAATTTCCACGTTCGCGGCAACGAACTCTCCATGACCGGACCTTCCACAGTGATTCCACGCATTATGCGTCTGTTGGAGGAAGTGCGCGGGCTTGTCGCCAAGGGGACCGTTGTCACTCCCGACATCCTTCAGCAGCTCGTGTCGCTGTTGAGGGCACAGTCCGTGCAGAATCCGGCAGATGTCCTGACGCACAACATTCTGTCCAGCAGGGGTAAGACCATACGGCCCAAGACGCTGAACCAGAAGAACTACGTCGACGCCATTGATGACAACACCGTGATTTTCGGAATCGGTCCTGCAGGTACCGGCAAGACCTACCTGGCAATGGCCAAAGCAGTGCAGGCCCTGCAGACAAAAGAAGTCAGCCGGATCATCCTGACCCGGCCCGCTGTGGAAGCGGGGGAGAGGCTGGGCTTTCTCCCCGGCACTCTCAGCGACAAGATCGACCCCTACCTTCGCCCGCTGTATGACGCGTTGCACGACATGATGGATCCCGAATCCATTCCCCGATTGATGGCAGCGGGGACCATCGAGGTCGCTCCCTTGGCCTATATGCGTGGACGCACGCTGAATGACGCCTTCATCATCCTTGACGAAGCACAAAACACGACTCCGGAGCAGATGAAGATGTTCCTGACCCGCCTGGGTTTTGGATCGAAAATGGTGGTCACCGGCGACGTCACGCAGATAGACCTTCCTTCTGGCTCAACGTCGGGCCTGCGGATCGTTCGGGAAATCCTCAAGGGAATCGATGACGTCAATTTCTCCATCCTGGAGGCTGCTGACGTGGTACGGCACCGGCTGGTTGCCGACATCGTCTCCGCCTACAGCACCTGGGACGACGCGCAACGCAGCGATGGAGCCGAAACAAAGTACACACGTGGAGAACGTAAATGAGCATTGAAGTAAACAACGAGTCCGGCGTAGCAGTGGACGAAGCACAGCTGGTGACGTTGTCACGCTTCATCTTTGAGCGGCTCTACATTCACCCGCAGGCCGAACTCTCCATTCTCCTTGTTGATGAACCGGCCATGGAGAAGTTGCACGTCGAACTCATGGACGAGCCCGGGGCTACAGATGTTTTGTCCGTTCCCATGGACGAACTGACGCCGGGCACTCCGGACAAGCCCACGCCGCAAGGCATGCTGGGCGATATCGCGATTTGTCCCCAGGTGGCAGAGGTGCAAGCACGGAACGCCGGGCATGCTACCCAGGATGAGATGCTGCTCCTGACGACCCATGGAATTCTCCACCTGCTTGGTTTTGACCATGCCGAGCCGGAGGAAAAAGAAGAGATGTTCGGTTTGCAGCGGGAACTGCTGTCTGAATTCCTGGGCAAGGATGCCCCCACGGAGACCATGCAGTGACCTGGATCATCCTGGTCGGCATGGCGCTGGTTTTCCTCAGCTTTGTTGCACTGCTGACCGCAGCCGAGGCTGCGTTCAACTTCCTGCCGCGGCATGAGGCCGAACAATCAATAGTGCGAAGCAAGGGTAAAGCGCTGGGGGGCATTCTCAAGAACCCGATCGCTCACATGCGCGCACTTCGTTTCTGGCGTGTGTGGTTCGAAATGGCGGCGGCGGTTGCCGTTGCCGTCGTCCTGCACAGTCTGCTGGACAACGTATGGCTCGCGGGGCTTGCTGCGACCGGCATCATGGCTGTGATCGGCTTCGTGCTGGTGGGTGTTTCGCCCCGGCAGTTGGGTAGGGCACACTCCGGACCTGTCGTTCGCTTTACTGCACCGCTAATCAGGTTCCTATGCTGGATACTGGGGCCCATCCCAGGCTGGCTGGTCGCCTTGGGGCAGGCTGTGGCGCCCGGCGCCCCGAGTGGGGACGACGCCTTCGTCAGCGAAGAAGAGTTCCGCGAATTCGTGGATCGTGCCGCGGAATCGGACATGATCGAAGACAACGAGGCCGAACTCATTCATTCGGTCTTCGATTTCGGTGACACCCTGGTGCGTTCGGTGATGGTTCCCCGCACGGACATTGTCAGCATTGGCACGGGCGCGGACCTCCAGACGGCTATGGGCCTTTTTCTCCGGTCGGGGTATTCAAGGATTCCGGTCATCGGTGAGAACACGGATCAGATCCGTGGAATTCTCTATCTCAAAGACGTGGCTGCGGCCATGCATCGCAGCGAATCCGGATTACAAGCCCATGACGTTGACTCTCTTGCGCGGGACGCTCGTTACGTCCCGGAGTCCAAGCCGGTGAGCGATCTACTCAAAGAGCTTCAGAAGGAATCCACGCACGTAGCGATCGTCATCGACGAGTATGGAGGCACCGCCGGGCTGGTCACCCTTGAGGACCTCATCGAGGAGATCGTTGGCGAGATTGTCGATGAATACGACGCCGCAGCCGAGGAGGCTGTTGACCTCGGGGATGGCACGTACCGCGTGAGCGCCCGGATGAGCATCGATGACCTGGGCGAACTCTTCGACATCGATCTCGACGACGACGAAGTGGATACGGTCGGCGGTTTGCTGGCAAAAGCCCTTGGTCAGGTTCCCATCGTTGGGAGCTCCGTTGAAGTGAACGGCATATCACTCCGGGCAGATAGGCTGGAGGGTCGCCGAAACAGGGTCAGCCACATCATTGCGGCAGCCATGCCAAAGGAAGACACTGACTTTGAAGACCTACTCGATGACGCCGACTCAACGCAACAGGGAGTTCCACGTGAGCAAGCAAAATAAGAAATTCGATTCCGATGCCGATTTCGGAGGCTTCCACGCTGGCTTTTCGGTGCTCGTGGGCCGCCCCAACGCAGGGAAGTCGACCCTGACCAATGCCTTGGTTGGCCAGAAAGTGGCCATCACCTCGGCTAAGCCGCAGACTACACGGCACACCATCCGCGGAATCGTCCACCGCGATGATGCGCAACTGATCCTCGTGGACACCCCGGGCCTTCACCGTCCACGTACTCTTTTGGGGAAGCGTCTGAACGAACTCGTGGCGGACACCCTCGCGGAGGTCGACGCAATCGGTTTCTGCTTGCCGGCAAACGAAAAAATCGGTCCGGGCGACAAATACATTGCGGCGCAACTGGCCGCCGTCGGACGCAAGCCCATCGTGGCCTTGGTGACTAAAACCGACTTGGTGGACCGTCAGGCGCTGACGGAACAGTTGCTCGCGGTTGCCGCATTGGGACGCGACGTTCTTGGTGAGCAGGGCTGGGCTGACATTGTGCCTGTTTCTGCAGCCGATGGTTTCCAGGTCTCCACTGTGGCAGACGTCTTGATCAGCCATATGCCGTCGTCGCCGCCGCTTTATCCCGACGGCGAGCTGACTGACGAGCCTGAGGCCGTCATGATTGCGGAGCTCATTCGCGAAGCGGCCCTTGAGGGTGTCCGCGACGAGCTTCCGCACTCACTCGCAGTCGTAGTGGAGGAAATCGTTCCCCGCGAAGGCCGGACCGAGGACAACCCGCTGTTGGACGTTCGAGTGAACCTCTATGTCGAGCGCCCGTCTCAGAAGGCCATCATCATCGGCAAGGGGGGAAGCCGGTTGCGTGAGGTGGGAACCAATGCCCGGAAGGGTATTGAAACGCTGCTGGGCACCAGGATCTACCTTGATCTCCACGTTAAAGTTGCCAAGGATTGGCAGCGTGATCCCAAGCAGTTGGTCAAACTCGGGTTCTAATTAGCATCACTGGATCCGGCGTGGCTTCGGGTCCGATAAGGAACTTCCCAGAAACCGCAACTATGATTGCGGGGATCCAGCTGTTTGATGAAAGGTAAACCAAATAGTGCGACGTCGTGACGCCCGCCCGCAGGGCACCGGCACCGCTGGCCCCACCGGGGCACGCCATGGAGAGGATGCCGATGGCACCCCTCGCCATATGAAGGCACCCAAAGGCCTGCCACTCTGGTTGAAGATTGTTACCGGAGTGGTCTCTGTAGCGCTTGTGGCCGGCGTTGCCTTTGCGGCTTTTTGGTTCATTCGGCTTCAAACCAATATCACCAAGGCGCCCCTGAGCGCAGGGGAAACACGCAATGCGGGGGACCCGCTGGTCGACGACAAGACGGATCGCCTGCAGATCCTGATCCTCGGTTCCGATACCCGCGACGGGAAAAACGCCGAATACGGTAGCACTGATGACTCCACAGGCTATGGACGTTCCGATGTCATGATGCTGCTGGATATCTCCGCAGACAACAAACGCGTAAACGTCTTGAGTTTCCCGCGGGATCTGTTGGTTGACGTGCCGCAGTGCACCGATCGCACCAATAACCAGACGTTCCCCGCGCGCAGCGGGGTAATGATCAATGAGGCTATGGCTGAGGCCGGAATCGGTTGCGCGGTGGACACCGTGAACAAGTTGACGGGCTTGGAAGTTGACCATTTTATGATGGCCGACTTCAATGCGGTCAAGGAGCTTTCCCGTGCTGTGGGCGGCGTGAACGTCTGTGTCAGTGATCCGGTGTTTGACCCGGATTCCCGGCTTCGCTTGGCCAAGGGAGATTCCCTTGTGGAAGGCGAACAGGCTTTGGCATTTCTCCGTACCCGGCATGCCTTTGGTGACGGAGGTGACCTCGGTCGCATCAAGGGGCAGCAAGCGTTCCTCTCGTCCCTCACCAGAAAGCTCAAAGACGAGGGAACTCTGGGGAACCCGCAAAGATTGCTGCAGATCGCGGATGTGGTCACGCGGAACCTGACCGTGGACGAGGGCTTGGCGTCAGTTCCCTCGCTGTTGACCATTGGTGGGCGGCTCAAGGATATTGACGTTTCGAAGGTGGCATTTGTGGCTGTCCCAACGCAGCAGGCCTCGGCTGACCTCAATAGATTGGAACTCGTGGAGCCGCAAGCATCTCAGTTGTTCGCGGCACTTCGCGCGGACCTCGACCTCACAAATCCTGGCGCGACGTCCACGCCAGCTCCCAGCGAAAGCCCTGCCCCACAGCCCACGGCTACCACTCCTGCTCCACCTGCCTACGACAAAGCGATCCAGCCGGTGGCCATTGCCAACGGCAGCGGTGTTGCCACCCGGGCACAGGAGCTCATGACCGTGCTCACTGGCAACGGATTTACCCAAGCGGTGTCCTACTTGGCTAATCCGGTGGATCAGACGGTTCTCTACTACGGACCTGGCTTTGCGGACGTGGCTACCGACGTAGCTACTTTGTTCGGCATCCCTGCCGCGCAGATTCAGGAAGCCCCGGGCGTAGCGGGAGTGCAGCTCTACGTGGGTACGGACTTCGGCACCGGAACCGCTTATGGTGCAGCGTCTGTACCGTCTGACGTGGTCAACCAAACGGCCAAAGATTCCGTTTGCCAACAGATAAATCCCCTGTACATAGATCAGCAGTAGTTCCCTGCTTAGGGGGCGCGTACAGCAACGGCCGGCCGTTGGAGAACTGGCCGGCCGTTGCATTTTTAGTACTACCAGATGCTGACGCGCTCCCTTGGTTCCATCCACATGCCGTCGTCCTCGGTCACACCGAACGCTTCGTGGAAGGCGTCGAGGTTCCGGGCTATGGCATTGGTCCGGAACTCATTGGGGGAGTGGGGGTCAGTGGCCAGTCTCCGGATCGCTTCCTCGGTCCGGATCACCTGGCGCCAGCCTGCAGCCCACGACATGAAGAACCGTTGGAACCCCGTGAAGCCGTCAAGGACCTCGGGCTCGGCTCCGTTCAGGCTCAGGAGATAGGCCTTGTACGCAATCGTTAGCCCCCCGAGGTCGCCGATGTTCTCGCCCAGGGTCAGCTTGCCGTTGACCTTATGATCGGGTGCCGCGTAGGGGGACAAGGCATCGTACTGGGCCACCAACTTCGCCGTTAGGGCTTCAAAGGCCGTACGGTCATCTTCCGTCCACCAATTGCGTAGCGCTCCACTGCCATCAAATTGGGACCCTTGGTCATCGAAACCGTGGCCTATCTCGTGACCAATCACCGCGCCAATTCCGCCATAGTTCACAGCGTCGTCCGCGTCCGCGGTGAAGAAAGGAGGCTGAAGGATTGCCGCGGGGAAGACGATCTCGTTGAGCATTGGATGGTAGTAAGCATTGACCGTCTGCGGCGTCATGAGCCACTTTGTCAGATCCACCGGCTTCCCTATCTCATCCAAATGTCTGTCCACATCCGCATCATGGGCACGCTCCACATTCCCGAGGAGATCGGCCGCGTCAATTTCCACTGCTGAGTAATCGATCCACTTGTCCGGGAAACCAATCTTTGGGCGGAAGGCGTCCAGCTTCTTCAGCGCCTCTTTCTTGGTCTCCTCGCCCATCCACCCAAGAGTCGAGATGCTTTCTCGATAAGCTTCGATCAGGTTTGCGACCAGTGTCTCCATCCTTGCCTTGTGTCCGGCAGGGAAGTGCCGATCAACGTAGAACTGGCCGACTGCTTCGCCCAGGGCTGCTTCGACAACAGCCACTCCGCGCTTCCACCGCTCCTTGTTCTGCGGCGTACCGCTGAGTGTGGTGCCGTAGAAGCCGAAGTTGGTGGAAACGAACGCGGACGAAAGGTAGGGGGCGGCTGAGCTGAGGACCCGCAGTGTCAGCCACTCCTTCCAGGTTTCAAGGGGCTCGGATTCCAGCAAGGCTGCCGCACCTGCAAAGAAGTCCGGCGTGCTCACCACAATTTCATGTCGCTTCGCTGGTTCAACCCTTGCCGCCTGGAACCAGGTGTCCAGCAGGGGGAAGAGTTCCGCCGCTTCAGCTGCGGTCTTGAGGTTGTAGGTCTTCCTGGGATCCCGCAGAGTGACGTTGTCCCAGTGGTGTGCTGCCAACGCGGTTTCGAGTCTGACGATACGGCGGGAGGCTGCCGGTGCGTCCGGGACACCCGCGAGGTTGAACAACTTGGCAATGTAGTCGCCGTAGGCCGCGACAATGCTCGCGAATTTTTCTTCCCGGTAGTAGGACTCGTCCGGCAAACCCAGGCCACCCTGTCCGACATAGAGCACGATGCGTTCCGGGTTGCCTGCGTCCGGTGCAGGGTAGATGGAGAAAAGTCCGGAAACGTCCCGCCGGAACAGCCGTCCAATCAGGGCTGACAGTTCCTGTGGAGAACCCACCGCGCGGACCTCATCGAGACGGCCCCGCACGGGGTCCATTCCCTTTGCTTCAATGGCTTCTTCGTCCATGAAGCTGGCGTAAAGACCGCCAACTTTCCGTTCGACGCCGGTCGCCGACTCTCCTTTGGCGGCCGCTTCTTCGATAATCGCCTTGACGGCCAGTTCCGCGCCATCCCGCAAAGCGGTGAAGGTACCTTCAAGTGGCCTGTCGTCCGGAATCGTTGTGCTGTTGAGCCACGCGCCGTTGACGTGCTGATAGAGATCGTCCTGGGGCCGGACGCTGGGATCGATGTTTGAAAGAGATATCCCCGACTGTGGCACTGTGGCTCCTTGTGTGGACACTGCAGTCGGCGTTACCACCGTCGCGGCGTCTGCATAGTCGACGTTGCATGAGGTGTTGCACTGTCATCATACGCATCGTGTTAGTGTGATTTTGTGCGTACGGCGATGCTTCTTCTTAGCTGCCGCGGCGAGGCCTGAAAGCTATTTGACGCTGGGCCATCCTCGCCGCGGAGTTCCGTTGTGTCCGGCTAAGCTTTCACTTAGTTCTTAGAGAAAAGGCCACACGTCATGCGAAATGCACAAAAGCCCTCCGGTATGCCGATTCACCGCTATCTGCCGTTCCAGCACCAGATCTCTGTCGAGGTCCCGGACCGCACCTGGCCGGATAAGGTCATCACCAAGGCTCCCCGTTGGTGCGCAGTTGACCTGAGGGATGGTAACCAGGCGCTCATCGATCCCATGAGCCCTGCACGCAAGCTGAAGATGTTCCAGCTGCTTGTCAAAATGGGCTATAAGGAGATCGAGGTCGGATTCCCTTCGGCATCGCAGACCGACTTCGACTTCGTGCGCCAACTCATTGAGGGCGGTCACATTCCGGACGACGTCAGCATCCAGGTTCTGACGCAGGCACGTGAACATCTGATTGAACGGACCTACGAATCCCTGGTGGGCGCCAAGCAGGCAATCGTGCACCTGTATAACTCCACATCCGTTTTGCAGC
The DNA here is from genome assembly GCF_048537125.1 of Paenarthrobacter sp. PPS72. Classification (GTDB taxonomy): domain Bacteria; phylum Actinomycetota; class Actinomycetes; order Actinomycetales; family Micrococcaceae; genus Arthrobacter; species Arthrobacter nitroguajacolicus_E. The sequence continues at coordinate 40,000 of NZ_JBLYIE010000065.1, forward strand.
GCCGCGTCGTCTTCAACCAGGACGAAGACGGCATCCTGGATATTGCGTTGCAGGGTGCGCGCCTGTGCAAGAAGTATGAAGAGACACTGACCGATACGCACATCACCTATGAATACTCGCCGGAGTCATTTACCGGAACCGAACTCGAGTATGCCGCCCGCGTTTGCAACGCCATTGCTGATGTCTTTGAGGCCTCGGCTGACAAGCAGGTCATCATTAACCTGCCGGCCACCGTGGAAATGGCAACACCCAACGTCTACGCGGACTCCATCGAGTGGATGCACCGGAACCTGCACCCTCGCGAGGGAATCATCATCTCCCTGCACCCGCACAATGATCGTGGCACGGGTGTGGCTGCTGCTGAGCTCGGTTACCTGGCGGGCGCCGACCGCATCGAGGGCTGCTTGTTCGGCAACGGCGAACGTACCGGCAATGTCGACCTGGTTACCTTGGGCCTGAACATGTTCGTGCAGGGTGTGGACCCCATGATCGACTTCTCTGATATTGATGAAATCCGCCGCACTGTGGAGTACTGCAACCAGTTGCCTGTCCCGGAGCGTTCGCCCTACGGTGGGGATCTCGTCTTTACCGCCTTCTCGGGTTCGCACCAGGACGCCATCAAGAAGGGCTTCGAGGCGCTTGAGAAAGACGCTGCTGCCGCCGGCAAGTCGGTCGACGACTTCACCTGGCAGGTTCCGTACCTGCCCATCGATCCCAAGGACCTCGGCCGCAGTTATGAGGCCGTCATCCGGGTCAATTCGCAGTCGGGCAAGGGCGGTGTGGCCTACCTGCTGAAGAATGAGCACAATCTGGACCTGCCCCGCCGTGCTCAGATTGAATTCTCCGGAGTCATCCAGCGGCGGACCGATGCCGTGGGCGGCGAGGTCAGTGGCGCCCAACTGTGGCAGATCTTCCAGGACGAGTACTTGCCCTCTGACGAGGAGCAGGCCCAGTGGGGTCGTTACGGGCTGGGCAGCGTGAGCACCGAGACCGACGAATCCGGGGCCATGACCATGAACGCGAACCTGCGGATCGACGGCGTCGAGGTCCGCCGCACTGGCCACGGCAATGGACCCATTGCAGCCCTGCTGGATATCCTCCACCACGACGGCGTTGACGTGCGGGTGCTCGATTACAGCGAGCACGCCCTGTCCGAAGGCGGAAGTGCCAGTGCTGCGGCTTACGTTGAATGTGCCGTGGGGGAGCGCGTTCTGTGGGGTGTGGGAATCGACCCCAGCACCACCACGTCCTCCCTCAAGGCCCTGATTTCTGCGGTCAATCGGGCCGTCAGGGACGCCCAGGCCTAAGAATATGCCGTGTGGTGACGGGAAATACCGTCACCACACGGTCCGGCGGACACTACCGGACCGAGGCATAGTGCGAAGATTAGTTGTGGCCAATCCGTCTTTTGCAGCACGATCCTATCGGGACGATGCCGTGGTGCTTCGTACCCACAAGCTGGGCGAGGCGGATCGAATCATCACTCTACTGACCAAGCACCATGGCCAGGTCCGGGCTGTTGCCAAGGGCGTCCGCAGGACCAGCAGCCGCTTCGGGGCTCGCCTGGAGCCCTTTATGGTGGCGGACCTGCAACTGGTCTCCGGCCGGACATTGGACATCGTGACCCAGGCCGTGGCGAAGGGCGCGTACGGAAGTAGCATCGCGGCCGACTACGGGCGGTTCACCGTTGCTGCGGCCATGACGGAAACTGCCGAGAAGCTCACGGATGCTGACACAGAGTCAGGAACCGCCCAATACAATCTGCTGGTTGGTGCGTTGGCCGCCCTCAGCCGTTCGGACCACCCACCTGAACTCATTTTGGATTCGTATTTGTTGCGGGCGCTGGCCACCGGGGGCTGGGCGCCCAGCTTTACCGCGTGTGCGCGGTGTGGCCGTCCCGGTCCCCATACAGCGTTCGCAGCCCCCGTGGGCGGCATGGTGTGCGACGACTGCAGGCCCCCGGGCTCTCCGGCTCCGGCCCCGGAGACGGTGGTGTTGCTCGGCGCCTTGCTGACAGGTAACTGGAGCGTAGCCGATACTTCAGATCCGCGGCACCGGCGGGAAGCTGCAGGCCTGGTAGCAAGCTTCCTGCAATGGCACCTTGAACGGGCCCTGAAATCACTCAAACATGTGGAGCGAAGCTAACAGTGGCACTTGGAAAAAAGAGTAAAACAACAACGGCAAGGACCGTACCCGTGGTTGCCCCCTACGGACACCCTTCCGGGGCGGTGCCGCCGAGTATTCCAAGTGAGCTCATTCCGCAGCACGTGGCGATTGTCATGGATGGCAACGGGCGTTGGGCTAACCAGCGTGGACTCCCGCGGATAGAGGGCCACAAGGCAGGTGAGCCGGCCCTCTTGGACGTCATGGCCGGAGCCATCGAACTCGGGATCAAGTACGTCAGCGTGTACGCGTTCTCCACTGAGAACTGGCGCCGGTCACCGGAAGAAGTTCGGTTCCTCATGGGATTTAACAAGGACGTACTACGACGCCAGCGCAATCAGCTCGATGAGTGGGGTGTCCGTATCCGCTGGGCGGGTCGACGGCCACGCCTATGGGGATCGGTCATCAAGGAACTCGAAGAGGCAGAAGACTACACGCGCGCCAATGACACCTGCACGTTAACCATGTGTGTTAATTACGGCGGCCGTGCGGAGATTGCCGACGCCGTTTCCGCCATCGCGCACGACGTCGCCGCTGGGCGGCTAAAGCCGGGGTCGGTGTCGGAAAAGACCATCCAGAAGTATTTGGACGAGCCGGACCTTCCCGATGTGGATCTCTTTCTCCGCAGTTCTGGAGAGCAGAGGCTTTCCAATTTCCTGCTGTGGCAGTCGGCCTACGCGGAGTTCGTCTTCATGGACACGTTATGGCCGGACGTGGACCGGCGGACCCTTTGGGACGCCGTCGAGATTTATGCCAAACGCGATCGACGCTATGGAGGCGCAGTGGATGCGGCCGCGGCTGTTAAGTAGCGCATACCAGTTAAATCAGTAGGGGTAGGCCGCCAGCCATACGGCGACGTCACGGTAAGCCTGTTGGCGGACGGTGCGCCGCGAGAGAAAGACGTCGTGCAAGGCACCTGGATAGCGGAATACGGCAGTTCGCCGGCCAAGGCCAAGCGCCCGGCGCGACGTTTCCTCAACGTCAATGACGGCATCGGCTCTCATGAGGTCCGCGGTCCATTCGGCCTGAATCCTGGTCCGTCCCGAAAGTAGGATCAACACGGGGGCATCGATGTTGAGCTTGCGTTCTACCGCAGCGTGGCCTGCAAGAACTGCTTTGGTCCATCCGGCCCGGATGGGAAATGAGGCCCGCGGACGCCACACCGGGTCCAACATCCACTCACCATGTGCCTCATTGCTGACGCTTTCCCAGTACGCAGGCATTTCCGGGAATCTGAAAGGCCGCTTGGGATCGGTCCGGGCGAAGGGTTCCACCAAGTGCATGGCAATACTTCGGACAAGGCTGCTTCCCTGGAGCTCCAGCCACGGCGAATTCAGGACCAAGGTACCCACGCGGCCGGGATTGCGGTCGGCCCACAGTGCCGCGATCAAACCGCCCAGGGAATGGGCGAGCACATGGATAGTCGGCGGTGTGGAGTCCTTGGTCCTCAAGGCCACATCCTTTTCGATTTCACGAATGGCAGCGGCAAGGTCTTCGTCGTAAACGCCAAGATCGGATGTGTAGCCCGGCGTCTGGCCCGGCAACAGGCTGCGGCCGAATTTCCGCAGGTCAAGGGCATAGAAGTGAAATGCCGATGCCGTCAGGTACTCTGCCAGTTCGGTCTGAAGGAAGTAGTCCGCCCATCCGTGTAAGTAAAGTACTACCCTCGGTGCACCGCCTGGATCAGGCAGGGCGGGCCGGCGTTTTCGTTTGGTAAATGATGCCAGGAAATCCAGGACCCCTTGCTGGGATGGATGAGCCATCGGTGGTGCATGCTTGACGAGGGTCGCTTTGACCGGGCCCTCTTCGTCGGCTTTCAGGGGCAGGTCGATGCACTCGTAGCCGTGGCCCAGGACATCGGGCTTCCACAGCGGAACTGACTCCCGAGTAATGGTCATATGTCCCTTTCCCGCCGATGCTCCGGCTTGTCGTTGTTCATAAATCCGTTGACCCACCGGGCAAGCCGTGCATAGGCATCCTTCCTTACTGCGGGGGCTGAAAGGAAGACGTCGTGGAGGGCTCCGTCGATGCGTTCCAGGGTAACTGTCCGTCCCAGGGCCATGGCACGCAGGGCGATTACGCCGACGTCCAGCACGGCATCCGAACGGCGCATCGATTCCTGCCACACCATGCCATTGGCGCTGGTAGTCGACGTCAGCACAAGCACCGGCATCTCCAGTTTCAAGCCGCGGGCCACTTGGGAATGGCCTGCGAACACAGCACTCAACCAGCCGGCCCGGACTGGAAAAGCGAGGGGAGGCCTGTAAGTCTCATCCAGGGCCCATTCCCCTTCCGCGGTGCTGCTGATGCTCCGGAAGTAGAAGCCCCGCTCGGGCAATCTCAAGACTGTCTCAGGGCGGATCCTTGCGATGGGGGATACCATGGCTTGCGCGGCGCGCCGCACCAGTGAGCTACCGTGCATTTCGAGCCATGGACTGTCGAGAATAAGGTACTGGACGTCGTTAGGATGGCGGCTTGCCCACAACGCTGCCACCAGCCCGCCTGTTGAATGGCCCATCAAGGTCAGGCTCCCCACAGAGGATGCCGCGCGATCGCTATGAATGATTTCGATGGCTTTTTCAATTTCGGCATCGTAGTCGGACAGGTTGGCGACGTAACCGCCCGGCATGTCGGCCTGAAGGCTCCGACCGTGGTTGTGCATGTCAAGGGCATAGAAATCGTAGCCTTGCCTGGCCCAGAAGCCGGCCAGCTCTGTATTGAAGAAGTAGTCACTCCAACCGTGCAGGAAAAGTACGGCACCGTGGCGTTTCGGCGGTGACTCGCCGTCGTCGTTGGACCGGCGCCCGGGTTCGACCCCGTGCCGTATCAAGGTGGCGTGCCGGACCACGCCATCCGGGCCTGTGGCATCCAGGCCGCAGGATTGGAAGTCGGTTCCCAGGATGTCAGCCGTCCACTCCATGGCTTTAGCTTAGCCTCGATCCACCGGTC
>NZ_JBLYIE010000066.1:0-51536 GCF_048537125.1 Paenarthrobacter sp. PPS72
GAACGGCCCCACGGATCCCTGGACGGCATGACGCCGAAACGCTACTGGGAAACCTGGACGCAAGAAAACCAATTAGCTATCGCATAAACGCTGGACTGCTAACGGGGGCCCAACCACTTCGTCTCCGACAACGCCTACTCCCCCTATGACAGCGAGCCCGGCCAAGACGTCAGCCTACCGATCAGCACAACTGAATACAGTCGCGTCAATGCGGAATTCATCTACCGCGGCAGCACCATCGACCCCACCAACCGAATCATCCTCCCAACACCTACCCACGAAGCAGACCACGCCATTGCCGTCGAAAACTGCATGAACACCATCCGAGCCCAGGCACCGCATCAAGCCGCGCTACAAGCCAGCAAGGTCTGGACAGCCATGCTCGACAGCAACGACTTCCCCACCGACGAGGACTGCACCACCCTCATCGCAAACTTCCAGTTCCCCCACATCCGCGACCGGCTCATGGCAGACATCCCAGGCATCGACGAACCACCACAACACATCCTCTTCGCGCAAACCGAGAGCGCGCCTAAATGGTCACGTATCGAGTGGGCACAACAACTCCTCATCCATGCCTACACCAGGACCAGTCCGCAACATGCCGCAGCCATCCTCACCACCATCGGCTATATCAACTGGTGGGAAGGCAGAGGCTCGAAAGCACATCAATACATGCAACTCGCCCTCGACACGGATCCGGGCTACCGCTTCGCTCGTCTCACGGACCAAATGCTCGGAGCCGGCATCATTGCCGGCTGGAACACCAACAAAGACACCGCCTACAAAACCCGGCTCGACATGCCTTGAAGGTTACAGCCGACCGATGATGCTCTGTGGGGTATCGGACTAGGGCTGGGCCTCTACACAGTCCCGTGTCCAAGCCCTGGCACCGTCCGGGAGATTGAGTTCATGGATCGGAGCGCGGAAGTGAGATTAACGAACTTCCATGGATCATCCACCGTCCCGCCATCCGAAAAAATCAAAACGCCGAAGCGCAATCAGTTCACCCGCTACTGGCGCGAAAAGCCTGGCTAGTGATCGATGCCGATGTGATCCTCTGGCTCAAGTGCCCACGCAACGCGATGGAGTATCGTTGCAACGCGCCCGCGTAGGGCATCCAACCAACGCGGTGAAGATTTTTCAGCGTAAGGGACGACAGGAGCGTTTGGCAGAGCACTGGTTGCGGTTTCAAAGGCGCTTTGCGCAGCTTCTTGTCGAGCGAGTAGAAGAGCGAGCGGGTAATAGCTGTTCATTCGAGTCTCCAATAATGGGAACGGCAACTAGCGGAGCATTTTCGGTAAGGAATTTCAGATTCCGGCAAGTCCTATCGAGGATCAGTCGACATTCTGCCGGCCCAGCCTCGCATAAACGTTGGGACGCTTGGATCGGAGGAAGAGGGCGTACAGGATGCCACCCAAAAACAGCGCGAAGGTAAAACTCATGAAGATCACAGTGAGAACGGCTGAACCGCCAATGAGTTCCGGGTAGTTGGCGATCGCCAAGTAAGTGATGACCCCTAGGAAAACGACACTGATCAGTGGCGCTATGATGCTCTTCCAAAGAGACTCCGGAGCAAACCGGCGGCGGCGAAGGAAGTAGACGAATACCGCAAAACTCGTGATAAACATCAGCAGCAGAACAGCAAAAGTGCCGCTTCCGCTTGCGATCGGATAAAGGTCATCCGGCGAGACACCCAGCGCAGTGAAGATGACCGTGGCGGCAGCCCAGATGAGTCCAACAGCCAAGGCCGAAATATAGGGAGACTTGTGCTTGGGGTGCACCCGACCGAGAACCGATGGCAAAGCATGATCGGTGGCCAATGCGAAGCTATATCTGGCAGCAATGTTCTGAATCGAAAGCATGCAAGCGAGTACCGAGGTGATAAGCAGCACTACAGCGACATCGGCAAAGACTTTTCCGACCAACGCCCCAACGGCGTCATCGAAGAGATTCACCGTGTTCGCCTCCGCTGCCGACTGCACATTCTCGGGTCCCAAAAACGCGATAAACGCCCACGCAGCGACCGCGTAGAAGAGCCCGATGCCGACGACGGCAATATAGGTGGCCCGGGGTATGGTCCGGTCGGGATTCTGTACTTCGTCCCGATAGATGACTGTGGCTTCAAATCCGAAGAAGTTACCGACGGCGAACAGGAGCGCCAAGCCTAGGGTTGCGTCACTTGGAGAGGGAAGGGCAAAGACCGCTCCCTGTACCGCCTCCATCCCCATTGCTAAGAACGACGCAATGTCAAACGTCACCACCACGGCCACTTCCAGGAGCATGACGACAGTGAGCACCTTCGCCGAGAGATCGATGCGGTTATACGCGAGGAGTGTGGTCACGGCGATAATGGCTAGCGCATACCAATACCAAGCGACATCCGGGCCATTCAGGGAATTCATAACGAAGCCCTGAAGGGTCACACCGAAGAACGAAGGTGCAAAGAATCCGATGAAGATGTAGCCAAACAGCGCGAGAAATGCGCCTCCAAGACCGGCAGGCTTTCCCAATCCGGCCGTAACGAAGGAGTAGAAGCCGCCTGGTCCTTTGACACTGCGACTCATCTTCACGAAGCCGACAGAAAATATCAGCAACATCAGAGTAATAAGTACATAGATGGCAGGTGCTGTCTGCCCGCTGAACATCAAGAGAACCGGCAGAGTTCCGGCCACTGTGGCCAGAGGTGAGGAGAAGGCCAGCACGTTCATTACCAGCTCTCCCACCCCCATGTTGCCGCTGAGCCGGGTTTCTTGGCTATGACGCGTCGCCTGAGGAGCGTCAATTGTGGTGTTATTCATGTCGTCCTCGTCACTGAGTTGTGAGTTCTGAATCACAGTATCGACGCCGATTGCCGTGGTGGTGTGCCAGCTTGAGACACCGCTTGCAGCGGCGCAGTCGCCTGGGGTCGACAACGGAGCACGCCGCTGACTAAGCGGGGCTGCGAATTCCGCTGCTGACATTGAGGAGGGTGCGTGTCAGCGCAACAGAACGGTCGCCTAACTGAGCAAGCTCCCCATCACTTCCGCTCCAATCGGCCCATCGCCGGGCACCATCCAGGAAAGTAAATATCACTCGGACGGTCTGAACAGATAGCTCGAAGCCCATCTCCTCCGCTGCGGCAATGTACATGTCCTCGTGCAGCCGCACCCATTGGTCAAGATCGGCGCGGACCTCGTCTTTGAGGAATCGTGCAACTTTGTCAGTGGCGACCAATAGGTCCCAGAGACCTGGTTCAGGTCTCTGGAGCTGTTGGGCCAGGTGGCCTCTAACGAGCGCAGCCCAGTATTCCTCGGCTGACGTCGCCTTCTCTGCTCCCGCAAGAAGGTCAAAAGCGAAGGCATGTGTAAACGACCGGAGCGCCTCAGCTACGATCTCGTCTTTTCCCTCGGGAAAGCTCGAGTAGATGCTGGGTGCCTTCACGCCTACCTCCCGAGCTAAAGTTCGCATGGTGACTGACTCAAAGCCGCGGGCCGTGGCGAGTTGCAGGAAGCCTGCCACGATTCGGCGCCGGGCCGGAGTCTGAATTGACCAATCACGCCCCGCCAAGAACCTTCTGACAGCGGCATTTGCTTGCACACGCGGCGATTCGCTCACATCATCCACTCCGTTTATCAACAGTGATAACTCCAGCTTAGCTAACGAACACTCGTTAGCCTAGGGGATGAATCTAACCGTCCTCTCAGCCATACATGATCGCCCATTCTCAAGAGCACGGAGGCCTCGACCGAATTGTTGTTCACCCGTCCCAAGATGAGTTCGTCCGAATAAGATGCGCGGCTGGCAATAGTCAGGCCAGCCCCAGACAGTGTCAGCGACCCCGGAGGCACAGCCCGTTTGCATCTGCTCGCCTGTACGGTTTGGAGGCCACCGTCCGACCATGGCAATTCGAGGAGCGCAGATGCCCCGGGCTCCGAAAACATTCTTACAGTGTGTCTACTTCGGCAGATCCGCCTGATCAGGGTGTTCTCCGATGTACCTAAAAGGACACCTGCCACAGCCAGGTCCGGACCGGCTGGACCTCCAAACGTGACCGGCAAGATGTGCGTTGCTGGGCAATGCTTACCAGAGTCATAGGTGACCGTTGAATAGGCAGCCGCTAAGAAGGCCTTGAGGTCCTGCGCATCTATAGAACGCTCGTCGTATTCGAGAAGGACGCCATCCTTCATCTTCTTGAAACTATTGATAGCGACTGATTCAAGGGACTGGACGGCCTCCACAAACGCTTCTACGGGCGGACGCGGAAAGGCTGGAGCCAGTATTTCCACCAGCAGCTTTCCCGGTTCACAGGCAATGAAAGCCATATCTTGGAGATTCACAATGCCCTCAGATCTCCGCGCGAAAAAGGAAAGCGGGCCGTAGCGCTTGAACACAGTGCCAGGAACAAGCGCTACGGACCGCAGCTTGCAGGGCTAAATGCCCCGAGTTGGCCACGGCCACGCATCGCTCGTGTCGCGGCCCTCCGACATCTCCTGCAGGAGTCGATGAACAGTCCTGCCAGAGCGCTTTAGTGCATGGTCGCTGCGCTCTCCGGGATCCGTCTCACTGGAGTGAGGTGAGGTTCGCAGCCACTCAACGTGCCGTCCTTGTGCGAGCTTCCTGTTCATCATCGGGATCAACCCTTAAGAATTAGTTGTGCCGTTTGGTCCCTTCCAGTTTGGGTTTTTGCGGACCTCTCCATCCGTGTCAGTTTGAGACACCGCAAAAGAACTCAGTGACTCAAACGCGAGCTGATACTGATAACAAAGATGAAGATCCCAGATGCAGCAATCAGAAGCGCCGCTGCACCAGGCGGCACGCTGTGGATACCTCGCATCGTTGCTGTCGCTCGCGGTTGAGGCCCAGGCTTGGTCAAATGGTCGCCGAATAAACGCAGCCCGGCAGCAACTAGGACCAGGAAGATGCCGAAGTACTCCATTTAGCCAACCCAGCGGGCGCTATAAGGATCCAGCGCCACGGCCAGATGCTTGGTTGTGTAATTCGCGTCTATCTGCGAGACCTGCATGGCACAGCTAAAACCGTCCGTGAGAACAAGCGCCGGGCTATCTCCTGTCGCAAGGGCAGGAATGATCGAGTGCTCCGCGACTTTCATCGACATGTCAAAGTGCTCAGCCTCGAAACCGAAGTTGCCGGCCACACCACAGCACGAGGACGATTCCACCAGTTTGGAAACCCCCCAGGCTTCCAGGACCCGTTTCTGGGCACCCGAGCCGAACACGGCATGCTCATGGCAGTGCGTTTGCAATACTGCTGATTCAGGCGGCAAGGCCTTCGGTTTCCATCCTCCCGCAACGGCTTCATCCAAGGCGACTGCGAAGGATCGCACCCTGGCCGCGACCCTCGCAGCAGCGGCGCCGCCGACCAGTTTCGGACCTTCGTCGCGGATGGTGGCAGCGCAACTGGGTTCGAGGACAACAATGTCCCGGTCTGTGCCGTCATCGAGCTTGCTGATCAACCGGGCCAGCCGTCGTCGAGCCCCTCCGCGCTGACCCGTGGAGATCCAGGTCAGACCGCAACAGGCGTCCGGCGTACAGCCTACGGTTTTGCCTGTGTCACCGAGCACTCGGGCAGCGGCCGGAACTACCTCGGGCCTGAAAGCGCGGGTGAAGCTGTCTATGAACACAAGGATGTCGGCGTTTTCCACGAATTTGGCCTCAGTCACCCGCCTTCGGATCTTGCCATTAGCCGCAAAAGCGGGAAGCCGTCGTCGAGCACTGATGCCCAACCACTCCCCCACAAGCCTGAAGGGCCGGAATGAGGTTCCCAAGTTGGCCAGTGGCGCCACCCGCGTCAGCACTGGAAGCCACCGGGGCAGCCACCCGATGGAGTAATGCGTGAAGGGCCGGATCCGTCCACGATAGTACTCATCGACCAATTCTGATTTCGCCTCGGCAATGTCTACGCCAGTTGGGCAGTCAGTGGAACAGGCTTTGCAAGATAGGCAAAGGTCCAGGGCCTCCCGGACTTCCGGGCTTGACCAACCATCCTTGCTGCTGCCATTTGCACGGGTCAGTTCCTGTAATACCCGGGCCCTGCCGCGAGTCGAATCCTTTTCATCCTTGGTAGCCCGGTAACTGGGGCACATGAACCCCCCGGTGGTGGAACGGCATCTGCCTACGCCGATGCAGGCGTGGGTATTACCCACAAAAGGACTCGAGACCGGTAGCAGTTCGCGATTTCCAGAGGAAAGTACGACGGCGCCACCCGGGTCTGCGCTTAGCTCAGCATGGTTGGGTCCGGGTTTGACGACACCTTCCAAAGCCAGCGATGCATCGAAGGGAAGTGGATGAACGATGATCCCGGGGTTGAGAATTCCGGCCGGATCCCAGATGTGTTTGAAGGCCCTGAAGATGCCCATCATCTCCTTGGAATACATCAATTCCAGCAATTCGCTGCGTGCCCTACCGTCTCCATGCTCACCGGACAGAGAGCCGCCATGAGCCACTACCAGCTTGGCCGCTTCACGGGTGAAGTCACCAAATACCTGGCGTCCAGCGTCGCTGCGAAGATCGTAGTCCAGCCGCATGTGAACGCAGCCCGCCCCAAAGTGGCCGTACATCAGGGCGGTGTATCCGTACCTTTTCACCAGTGGAAGGAGGTCCGACAGATAGTCGGCAAGCCGTTCCGGGGCTACCGCAGAATCTTCCCAACCCGGCCACGTTTGCACTCCGTCGATCCGCAGGGACGAGAGTCCGGCGCCGTCTTCACGCACACGCCACAGTTTTGCCCGCTCAACGGGGTCGGCGACGATCCTGAAATCAACAACGCGCCCATTCGCGCCGAGCCTGTCAGCCAGTTCCTGACACGAAGCGCCCGCCTGCTGCAAGGTGTCAGCCGAAAACTCCACCATGAGGAAAGCGCTGCCATCAGGCAACGACTCAACGCTGGCGGCTCCTCGCCGGTGCCGCATGATGTCCACGATAGAGACGTCCAGCCCCTCGATAGCGCTCGGCTTTGCAGCCAAAATGGAAGTGACATCACGCGCGGAATCGATGGTGTCGCGGTAGCCCAAACACAGCAGGGCTGTGCTGAGGGGCTTCGATACGAGGCCCACCTGTGCCCGCACAACAACTGCGCACGTACCTTCGCTGCCAGCTAATGCCGCGGCCACATCAAATCCGTGTTCCCGCAGCAGGTGGCCCACGTGGTAACCAGAGACCTGCCGGGGAATGGTCTGCAGCTCAACGCGGAGCCTGGCCATGTTCTCAGCGGCCAAGGCTTTCAGGCAGTCCGTGAGTTCCAGCGCTCGGGCAACTGAGTGGGTGTCAGTTTCGTCAACAGCGCGGAGGAAATTACGCCCGGCCTTCAAGTAGGCACCGTCCGCGGTGACCAGCTCCACTTCCCGCACATGATGCGTCATTCGCCCATAGGCCACCGAGTGATTTCCGCAGGCGTCATTGCCGATGGAACCGCCGATGGTGGCCCGGGTCAGAGAGGAAGGGTCCGGTGCAAATGTCAGAGTCCCCGTGGTGGCCTTTTCAACGTGCGCGCGCAGCTCACCGAGGACAACCCCTGCGTCGGCCCAAACTGTCCTATCTTCGGCGTCGAGAGCTCCTACCGTCTTCATGCGGCGAGAGAGGTCCATTACCAAACCGTCGCCGATGGCGTTCCCGGCCATCGAGGTACCCCCGCCGCGCGTAGTCATGGGAACTCCCAGGGCCGAACATACGCGCATAACTGTTCGTACGTCGTCGACGTTCCTTGGGAAGGCGACAGCGGCAGGTCTTACCCGATAATTCGATGCATCGTAGGAGTACTCAGACCGCCTTCGCGGAGAGTCGTCCACCTCTACGCCGTGATGTTCCAACCGGGCGAGCAACTGCCTCAGAGCCGTGTCGCCGTTGTCACCATGGGACATGGTTGCGTTCTCCATTCGTAGGGTTCCGGAAGAAGTTTAGGCAGCTGGGGTGCGCGCCAGACTGTGCCAAAACAGAACGGGCACAGCGGACGAATCCGCTGTGCCCGTTGGACTGATCAGCTGCTTACTTCAAGAACTCGGAAAGGTTGTCCTTGGTGATGAGCGTGAACGGCAGAGTGTAACGATTCTCCACATTTCCACCATTGAGGAAGTCAGTTACAACCTCAACTGCCTTGACGCCCTGCCCAGCAGAGTCCTGTCGGACCGTAGCTGACATTGTTCCGGCTTTGATGTCCTGCATGGCTGGTTCAGTACCATCAACGCCAACTACTGCCTTGAACTCGGCCGTCCGTCCCGCGTCAGCAATGGCAGAGGCTGCACCAATAGCCATCTCGTCATTGTTGGCCACTACGGCATCGATTTGGCCAGCGCCAAAGCGCTGAAGGGTGTCTTCCATATTGCGCTTGGCGTCGTCACGGCTTCCCTTCGCCTGGAATTCCGCCACGACCTTGAAATTCTTGTTGATCTTGCTGTCGAAGCCGTTCTTGCGGCGATCGGTCCAGGAGGCGCCGTAAATGCCGGCGGCGAACACGATATTGCCGCCTTCCGGAAGGGCCTTGTTCAGGTACTCGGCCTGCATTTCACCGGCCACGGTGTCATCCACGCCAATGTAGCTCTTGTACTCAACGTCTGAACCTTCGGCGAACTCGGTGGACAGGATGAACAGTGGAATGTTGGCGGCAATGACGCGCTTCGCCGCATTCTGGCTGGCCTCCCCGTCCAACGGCTGCATGATGACGGCGTCAACCTGTCGGGTGAGGAGATCCTCAACCTGGTTCAGTTCACTGCCAACGTCCTTCTTGGAGTCGGTGATGTTGAGCTTGACGCCCTTTTCATCAGCCGTCTTCTTCATGGCATCCGTCATGTGTGCCAGATCAGGGTCTTGGAGGTCAAGGACCACAACGCCGATGTTGTAGGACTTGCCTGCAGCCTCCGAGGTCCCGGGGGTACTGCTGCCCCCGCAGCCGGTGAGGGTAAGTGCCCCTGCGGCCAGCATTGCGGTGGTCACGGCGAGCTTTTGTCGAATTCCCATGATTGTTCCTTTCAGTGGTTCTGATTGCTTGGGGAGATTGTTTACTGCTTGTTGGTGGGCGCCGTCAGTCGGATTTCCACCGGTTCAGCAGGACGGCGAGGACCAGGATGATGCCTTGGACACCTTGCTGGTAGTACGACGAGACACCCATGAGGTTCATGCCATTCATGACCACACCCAGTAGGAGGACCCCGATGACCGTTCCGCGAATGGTGCCTACGCCACCGAAGAGACTCGTTCCTCCGATAACGACGGCGGCAATCACCTGAAGTTCATATCCGGTGCCGGCAACCGGTGCCGCGCCGTCCAGACGCGCAGTCAGAACCAGACCTCCCAGAGCCGCCGTCACGCCACCAATGAGGTACACGGTGAAGAGCACGCGGCTGGTTGAGATGCCCACCTTTTTGGCGGACTCTTCGTTGCCACCCACGGCATACACGTGCGAACCGAATTTGGTTCGGCTGAGAACAAATTCACAGATAACTGCGGCGATCAAGAAGATGATGACCGGGACAGGAACCGGACCGATGAAGCCCGAACCAAGCCATTCAGCAGGTCCGCTCAGCCCGGAAACAACCTGCCCGTCGGTCATGACCAGGACTGCCGTGCGGGCAATTGCCATGGTCGCCAGTGTTGCCAGGAATGGCAGGATGGCTCCCCAGACCACCAACGCTGCGCTCAGGAATCCAACCAGCAGGCCTACTGCGAGGCCTGCAACCAGGGGCAACCAGAAGGCGCCACCGCTTGCCGGGGCCAGCAATGCGAAGGTCATACCGGCCAAACCAACAATCGAGCCGACAGATAGGTCGATGCCGGCTGTGATCATAATGAACGTCATACCGAGGGCGATAAGCCCAATGATGGACGACTGCCGGACGACATTGACGATATTATTCACAGTCAGGAAGTTTGGTGCAGCGACGGCGAGAAAGACGAGGATTACTACGAAAAGAATGATGATCCCATAGTCACCAATGAAGCGCTTGACCTTGGTGGCCGTCATTCCTTCTTTCAGGTCAGCGGGTCCGAGCTTGGTCTTGATATTTTCCATTGTGAGACTCATGAGTGGCTCCCATTCGTAGTACCTGGAGTGGCCAACGCATCAACGACATCCCTTGATGAGGTGCTTCCGATTTTGCGGCGTTCTTCGGAGATGCCTGCACCGTCGTCGATGTAGTCATCCAACGTGCCGTGGGAGATGAGGTGCGCCACCTGCGCTTCGGTAACTTCACCTACCCGGAAGCGGCCCACTACTTGGCCTTGGCGCATGACTGCGAAGCGGTCTGCCACGGCAAATGCCTCATCCAGTCGGTGAGTGATGATGATGACCGCGATGCCAAGATCCTTGAGTCGCTGGGTCACTTCAATGAGCTTGTCCACCTTGGCTACCGACAGGTTTGCCGTTGGCTCATCCATGATGATCAGGCGGGCATCGAATGCCAGTGCCCTGCCAATCGCTACTGCCTGGCGCTGTCCGCCGGACAACCGCTTGACCTTAAGCCGCGGATTGATAGGGATATCCAAACGTTCGAGCACCCGCTTGGTCTCGAGTTCCATCTTTTTACGGTCAATAATCCGCAACAAAGGGCCGAGAATGTTTTTCTGCGGCTCCCGGCCCAGGAAGATATTGGACCGAACATCCAAGTTATCCGCCAAAGCGAAGTCCTGATAGACCATCTCCACGCCCTGATCGCGGGAAGCCGACGGGGTTGGGAACTCAGTCGCCTTGCCGTCCAGTTCAATCGAACCTCGGTCTGGTTGGTACACACCCGTAAGTACCTTCATCAGCGTAGATTTGCCGGCGGCGTTGTCGCCTAGCAGGGCAAAGGTTTCGCCGGGCTGGACATCGATGCTGACGCCGCGCAGGGCGGACACCGCTCCGAATGTCTTGTGTATGTCCTTCAGGGCGACCAGTGGAGGGGTCGCCGGTGGTGCTTCGGTCATCTCATCCTCGTTCGTTAGGGCCATGTGAATGATCCGGTGAAACACTTGAGTCGCGGCCAATCAAACTACGTTGTTTGACCTGCTGAGTCGGGATGGTTCTAAAGCCCCGAATCCGCGTGACCTTCGCCACACTGTTTCACTTACTAGAACTTTGACGGACTGGCGTTCAGAGGATGTGTGCCACTTTGGAACACGGAAATGATTCGTTTCAACTACAAGCCAAATGTAGCTTCTAAAGTGAATGAAGGACGCTAGAAGCAGTTACTTATGGCCACACCACAAGGCTGTAGCCATCGGCTTTGTGAAATAGTCGACGCTCACCTAACGAAAGAACCCAAACGATATCACCGTCGGGAGTCCTATCGTCAACGTATCCGTCATAGGGTGGCCATCCAGGCCTCTGCAAGCGGACAGCGTCCCCTGGCTCCGTCTTCTCCCAGAATCCGGCTGGCGGTGTCCAGCTGGCCCGCATTTCGTTCTCTGACTTATGTGCTGCGTTCATGTCCAGTTACCCATCCTTCCCATTGGCAACGGATCACCAAGGTGCTTTCAATGAAAATGCCTGCTCTGGGCCGCAAATGTCGTTGCGAGAACATCTGCGGCCCAGGCAGGCGGCCTTGTTACCTGATTAGCTCAGGTCTACTTCAACGGCAGTGCCGGTTCGGGCGGATTTCTCGGCGGCATCCGCAAGAATCAATGCAGCGCGGCCGTCCTCGAACCCGGGACTCCTGGAAGGCAGTCCTCGAACAGCACGGAGGAACTCTGCAACTTCCAGACGGTAGGCCTCTGCATAGCGCTCCAGGAAAAAGTCCTGGTAGGGCCCTATGGATTCAACGGATCGAGGTCCCCAGTGCCGAACGAGGTTATCGTTCTTATTCCCCACCTGCAGCAGTCCCTTTGACCCGAAGGCTTCGATCCGCTGGTCATAACCGTAGGCTGAGTGGCGCGAATTGATGATCGTCACGAGTTCGTCGTTGGACCCCCGCAAAGTGACAGCGGTGGAATCGAAGTCCCCCGCGAGACGGATGGCGTCGCTGAAGACGTTTGCACCATGCGCTGAAACTTCAACGATGTTTGGGATGAAGTATCGCGCCATATCAAGGTCGTGGATGGTCATATCCCGGAAAATTCCGCCGGACTGGGGAAGATAGGCTGCTGGCGGCTCGCCCGGGTCCCGGCTGGTGATCAGCAACTGCTCCAAGGCCCCGATTTCTTCGGCAGCCACGCGACGCTTCAGTTCGACGAAGTGCCTGTCAAAGCGCTTGTTGAAACCAAGAGCAACCGGAACGTCTGATCCTGCGGCTTTATCCCGGAATGCATTTACGCGGGAAATCTCCAAGTCGATTGGCTTTTCACACAGTACTGGCACGTTAGCGTCGATCGCCTTCTCCACAAGGTCCAAATGAGTCGCCGTGGGAGAGGCAACAATGACAGCATCGACCTCGCCGGAAGCGAACACTTCATCAGGATCGTCAGTCACCCGACCACCGAACTCGGCAGCTGTTTGTTTTGCCCCCTCAATGAACGGATCACAAACCCAGGACAGCGTTGCCTCGTCCAAGGTGGCCAGGCTCATGGCATGTACTTGGCCTATACGCCCGGTTCCGAACAGGCCGACTCTGCTCTGTTGCGTCATTGCAGATCTCCAGTTGTTGATGTTGAAGTACGTTTTGTTTACTAGTCGATCTTTTGCCGGCCCAGGCGCGCATAAACATCTGGTCGTTTGGACCGCAGGAGATATGCGTAGACAATCCCGCCAAAGAACAAGGCAAAAGTGAAGCTCATGAAGATCGCGGTCATGACTGCAGAGCCGCCGATAAGTTCCGGGTAATTGGTGATGGCGAGGTAGGTGATGAGCCCAAGAAAAACGACACTGACAATCGGAGCCACGATGGTCTTCCAGACCGAATCCGGGTTCAGACGCCGGCGGCGAACGAAATAGACAAGGACGGCAAAACTGGTGATGAACATCAGAAGCAGGACTGCGAAAGTGCCACTCCCGCTTGCAATCGGATACAAGGCCTCCGGGGCAACCCCAATGACGGTGAAAACGACGGTCGCGACGGCCCACAGTAGGCCAACGGCCAACGCTGAAAGGTAGGGCGACTTATGACGGGGATGCACCCGGCTTAGAATCGAAGGCAACGCTCCGTCTGCGGCCAGCGAGAAGCTATACCTGGCGGCGATGTTTTGGATCGACAGCATTGACGCCAGAATCGAGGTGATGAGCAGGACAATCGCAATATCTGCAAATATCTTTCCAACCAACACCGTGGCACCATCATTGAACAAGTTCACTGTGTTTGCTGCAGCTTCGCCTTGGACTTTGTCAGGCCCGATGAAGGCCGTGTAGGCCCATGCCGCCACGGCGTAGAACAATCCGATTCCCACCACTGCAATGTAGGTGGCTCTGGGAATGGTGCGGTCCGGGTTTTTGACTTCATCCCTGTAGATGACAGTCGCCTCAAATCCGAAGAAGTTCCCAACGGCAAACAGCAGCGCCAACCCCAGGCCGGCATCTGTGATCCACGGCATGGAGAAGCCGATCCCCTGAACCATCTCCCCTGATCCAGTTGCAAAAGCTGCGACGTCGAAAACAATGACTACTGCCGATTCCAGCAGCATGACGACGGTCAGAACCTTTGCCGAGAGATCAATACGGTTGTAGGCGAGGAGGGTAGTGATGGCAATGATGCCAAGCCCGTACCAATACCAGGGGATGTCAGGGCCGTTGAGTGTGTTGACCACGAAACTCTGGAGCGTCAGCGCGAAGAGGGACGGCGCAAAGAACCCGATGAAAATGTAGCCAAACAGCGCCAGCAGCGCTCCCCCAAGGCCCGCCGGTTTACCGAGGCCGGCTGTGACGAATGAGTAGAAACCGCCCGGAGCTTCAACGCTGCGGCTCATTTTGACGAAGCCAACTGAAAAAATCAGCAGCATGAGCGTCACCAGAAGGTAGATGCCCGGTGCCGTGTGGCCGCTAAACAGAAGCATCACAGGCAGCGTGCCTGCAACGGTAGTCAGCGGTGAGGAAAAGGCGAGAACATTCATCACTAACTCGCCTACGCCCATGTTGCCGCTGAGCTTGTGTTCCCGGGGTTGGGTCGGCGTTTTCGTCGTACCTCTTGTTGTGCTTGACATGTAATCCTCGTCACGAAATTTAGAGTGCTGAATCACACTATCGACGAGGATCGTGGAAGCACTGTACCAGCTTGAGACACGGGATCCCATGGGATATTCCACTCTGATTCAAGTCGTGGAATATCCCATGGGATTGGCTTTATCAGGTCCTTTTCTGCGCTGTAACCGAAGCAGACGGATCGAGTTTTTTCAGGTCCACAACGTCCTTCAACGGCTCGTGGGCCTTCCAACGCCTCAGGTTCCGGGCAAAACAGTCCACCACTTCTCCCCGCCAACCGATCAAGTCCCCGGAGGCATGCGGTGACACCAGGATGTCCCGCCGGCCCCACAGCGGATTAGCGGCGTCCAACGGCTCATGCTCAAAGACGTCCAAGGCCGCCCCACCCACGTGCCCGGAGTCAAGAGAGTCCATAAGGTCCTGCTCTACCACTACCGCCCCGCGGCCCACGTTCACCAAACGAGCTCCAGGCTGCATCTTTCTGAATCGGGAGGAGTTGAACAGACCCCGGGTTTCTTCTGTCAGCGGCAAGGTGAGCACCACATCATCAACGTTCCCCAGAAGCCGGTCAAGATCATCAAAGCCGGAGATCTGTCCCAGTTGTGAATCATTTCTCGCAGACCGACCCACAATGTCAACGTCCATTCCAGCAGCACGAAGGAGAAGAACGGTTTCGCGGCCAACCGGCCCCGGCCCCACAACCAGTACCTTGCGTCCCAACAGCGGCTGGGTTTCGCGATGCTGCCACGTCCGGGCCTGCTGAAGCTCGATGGTGCGGCGCAGGTCTTTGGTGAACATCAGCAATACCCCGAGTACCCATTCAGCTATGGGACGCTCACACACGCCGCGGGAGTTGCTGACGACAATGTCGCTGTCGATGATCTCGCGGGTCATGAGGCTGTCAACACCGATGCTGGATGTGTGTATCCAGCACAATTCGCCGGGTCCTACCTCTCGAAGAAGTTTGGTCCGGAAATCGTTCAGGAACAGGATCTCTGTTCCTGGCTGAGCGTCCCGAAATTCATCTGCAGTGCGCACCACGGAGACCTCAGCCTCAGCTTCCAACCGTTCAAGCGGAGGCAGCGGCCTGCCCTCCTGAACAATCACCATCACTTTCGGTCGTGACACCGTTTCCACTTCCCGGCCTCTCCCCTCAACGGCACTCCCCCGGTTGTTCTCGTGTTTGAACGCGTAGCTACTCACCAGCCACCCTGCCAACCGCTCATAAGGCCATACGGCAAGCGCTGTGGCTCCTCGTCGTGAAGGCCCTTCAGGAAGTCAAAGTCACAGCCTTCGTCGGCCTGGTTGACGTGATCTATAAAGAGCCGTCCGTAGCCCCGCCGATACTTCGGCTCCGGCAGTTTGAGTTCCGCGAGCCGGTTCTCAATCTCCTCGGCTGGGATATCCAGGTCCAGACGCTGGTTCTCTACGTCCAGCACAATAGGATCCCCGTCCCGAACAATGGCCAGCGGTCCGCCCACGGCGGCTTCGGGAGACACGTGCAACACTGTGGTTCCAAAGGCGGTGCCGCTCATTCTGGCGTCGGATATACGGACGATGTCACGGATACCGCGCCGCAACAGCCTCTCGGGTATAGGCAACATACCCCATTCAGGCATCCCGGGAGCTCCAACGGGCCCGCTGTTCCGCAAGACCAGAACGGAGTCCTCGGTGATATCCAACTCAGGATCGTCAATCCTGCGCCCAAGATCGTAAATGTCCTCGAACACCACCGCCGACCCCTTGTGCTGCAGCAGATCCTTCGACGCCGCACTACGCTTAATCACCGCGCCGTTGGGCGCGAGGGAGCCGCGGACGACGGCGATGCCTCCGGAGGCATCAAACGGGGCTTCGAGGGTGCTGACCACTACACCATCGGGTTCGGGGGCCGAACTGTAACCATTTTCAAGAGACTGTCCTGTGACGGTAATGGCGTCCTTGTTCAGCAGCGGCCCCAGTTCCTTGAGAACCGTGGAAATACCGCCCACCTGGAACAGCTGCTGCACCAAGTACTCGCCCGAGGGGCGGACGTTGACAATTCGAGGCGTACGTTGCGAAATCTCATGGAAGCGATCCAGCGGCAACTCGTTACCGACGCGCCTCGCGAGCGCCAGAAGATGCACTACGGCGTTGGTGGAACCACCCACGGCCATCAAGAGGGTTATGGCGTTATCGAACGCCTCTTTCGTCAAAACTTCGCTGGGTTTTGGTCCCTGTGACATGGCCATTTCCACGGCCCGGCGTCCTGTGGCTTCGGCCGCTTGGGCACGACGCGCGTCCACGGCCGGTATTGACGCAGTGCCCGGCAAACACATGCCAAGTGCCTCAACCAGCGACGTCATGGTAGAGGCGGTTCCCATTTCGCTGCAGTGTCCAGCAGAGGGCTTGGCCGCCGACTCAAGCTCGTCGAAGTCCGCCTCGGTGATTTTCCCTGCACGCAGCTCATCTGCGTACTTCCACGTGTCCGTGCCGACACCGAGCTGCTTACCCCTGAAGTGCGCGGGCTCTTGGGGCCCACCGGTGAGCATAATGGTTGGAACATCTGCACTAGCAGCACCCATGAGCTGGGCTGGAACGGTCTTGTCGCAGCCGCCCAGAAGCACAATGGCGTCCAACGGGTAGGCGCGGATGGACTCTTCAACGTCCATCGCCATAAGATTTCGGAATTGCATAGCCGAAGGCTTCATCAAGCTCTCGCCCAAGGAAATGGTGGGGAACTCAAGCGGCAGCCCACCGGCCATGAGAACACCACGCTTCACCGCGTCGGCCAGCAGCTTGAAGTGGATGTTGCAGTTGACAAGCTCCGACCATGAGTTCGCGATACCGATGACCGGCTTGTCCTTGAGTGCGAAGCGCGAGAAGCCCTCAGCCTGAATCGCCGTCCGGTGAACGAATCCCGTGAGGTCGTGGGGTGCAAACCACCGCGCACTGCGGAGGTCCTTATAGCTTGACTCTTCCATGTCTTATAGCTCCTTGGGTTAGATAGGTCTCGACAGGTAATTTGGTGACGATGACTACGCGGCAGATGTGCCGCCGTCGAACGCCATGCTGGTTCCGGTGGCAAAGGTTCCGTCGACCGCCAGGAAATATATGGCTGCCGCCACCTCGTCAGGATCCGCGAGCCGATTCAGCGGCACTGTGCGCTCTTTCAATGTGCGGGCTTCAAATGGATCCGGTGCCGCAGCAAGCTCGGCCCGCTGCATGGCCGTGTCAATTGGCCCAGGACAAACAACGTTCACCCGCACATGCGGGGCGAGTTCCATCGCCATGGCGCGGGTAAGTCCCACAACGCCTGCTTTCGCAGCGCAGTAGTGAATAAGCCCCGGCACACCCATGGCGGCGAGATCGGACGCCACATTGACGATCGACCCTCCACCGGAGCGCCTCATGTGGAGTGCCGCCTCCCTGGCCACATAAAAAGTGCCGGACAGGTTTGTCTGCAGCACCTCGTGCCAGTGGTCCTCGGTGAGGTCTTCCAAGGCAATATTCCCGGCTACACCCGCTGCATTGACCGCTACGTCCAAGCCACCCATTGCGTGCACCGCGCTCTGGACGGCATTCCTGACTGCCAGGGCATCGGAGACATCCGCAACCACGATGTGCGCACAGGTGCCGATCTCCCCGGCCACTCGCTGCAGTTCGGCAGGACGCCGTCCCAACAGTGACACAGTTGCGCCGCGTTTGGCGAAGAGCCTTGCGGTCGCTTCCCCAAGTCCTGAACTTGCCCCGGTGATGAGAACCCGAAGGGGTTCCGTTCGAAGTTGTTGCTCGCGGTCCATCATCAGTGACGGGCTCCTCTTGCTTGGCGGCGGACTAGTACGTCCCACTAAAACAGCGCGCAGCTGCCTCCAGCTGTCTCACATTGAGACACAGAGCACACGGACAACGTTCCTAGGCTAATCAACAGATGCCGCCGTCAGTCTGCGGCACTGCACCGCCGGACAGCGGTAGAGACTAAGGAGCGCTCTTGGAACAGCAAAACCGCATTGGAGTTGGCCTGATTTCGGTCGGATGGATGGGGAGACTGCATTCCCGCGCGTATCTGGCGACCAAGCAGTTCTTTCCTGAGTTGCCGCGTCATCCAGAATTGGTGATCGCGGCCGACCCGGACGATGCCGGACGCCATCACGCCGAAGACGCACTCGGCTACAAGGAAACGGCCACGGATTATCGCAAGGTGCTGGAAAACCCGGACGTGGACGTTGTATCTATTTGCTCGCCCAACTTCCTTCATCACGAGATAGCACTTGCCACCATTGAGGCAGGAAAACACTTTTGGATTGAGAAGCCCATGGGCCGCAGCGCCCATGAGTCGCGCGAGATTGCCCAAGGTGCCGAGGCCGCAGGACTCATTACCTCGGTCGGGTTCAATTACCGGCATGCACCCGCCGTGGCGGAAGCGCGGAGGCTGATCCGGTCCGGAACTCTGGGCAAGATCACCAATGTGCAAATTCGCCTCCTTACCGGATACGCCTCGGATCCGAACCAAGTCTTCACCTGGCGCTACGAGCAGGCACGTGCAGGATCCGGCGTCTTGGGCGACGTACTGAGCCACGGCTTCGACCTGGCTCAGTTCCTGGTAGGTCGCATCACGTCCTTGAACGCCGTCACCGAGACTTTCATTAAGGACCGACCGCTCCCCGCTGGCAACTCCTCGAATTCCTTCGATATGGGCCAGGCTTCCGAGGTCACGCAAAAGGTGGAAAATGAGGATTACACTGCCATGCTTGCCCGCTTTGAGGGTGGAGCAATCGGTATGTTTGAATCCACCCGCGTCGCCATCGGCCCGCACGCGGAATACATCATCGAGGTCTACGGCACCGAGGGATCATTGCGCTGGAATTTTGAACGTATGAACCAGCTGGAACTCGCCACCGACCGCACTGGCTATCGCACCATCATGACTCCCCCGTCCTTCGGCGAGTTCGGCCGCTTCCAGCCCGGCCCCGGCCCCGGCATCGGCTTCAATGACCTCAAGACCATTGAAGCGGCATTGTTCTTGCGTTCGGTGGCCGAAGGGAAACAACTAGGCCCGTCTGCCGCGGACGGCTGGTCAGCGTCCGAGCTCGTTGATGCCTCGCTGCGTAGCGCTGGCTCCGGCGATTGGGTCCAGGTCCCGGAGGTCTCCGGGAAGACGACCTACCAGGCTTAAGCACCCACAGTCATCTGCAAACAAGACGAGGCCGGATCATAATGATCCGGCCTCGTCTTTTGCGTATCTGATTACTTGGCGAAGCGGAACAGCTTCTTGTTGGCGAACTCGAGCATGCCAACCTTGCCCAGTTCACGTCCATATCCGGACTTCTTGACGCCGCCGAACGGTACGTCGGCTCCGCTGAGGTCGTAGGCGCCAATGAAGACCATTCCGACGTCGAGCTGGTTCCCTACCCGCTCGGCACGCTCGTGGTCGTCACAAATAACTACGGATCCGAGACCATACGGCGACGAGTTCGCGAGCTTGATGGCTTCCTCGTCACTGCTGACCTTGTAAAGCTGGGCAACGGGTCCGAAGAGCTCTTCACTGTAGACGTCCATGGCAGGGGTGATGTTGGTAATCACTGTCGGCGTGAAGACGTTGCCCTGCGGTTCATTATTGCCCACCAGGATTTCGGCACCCTGATCGAGGGCTCCCTGCACCTGCTCTTTCAGGAACTTGGTGGCAGAGTCTGAAGATAGCGGTCCGAAGTCGCCGTTCTCGTAAGACTGGCCGGCAATGGCTGCTTTGAACTTTTCGGAGAACTCGTCGAAGTACTTGTCCAGCACCACGATCCGCTTGGAGCCATTGCATGACTGACCGGTGTTGCCCATACGACCCATGACAGCCTTTTTTACGGCCTGATCCACGTCGTCAGTGTCAAGCACAATGAACACGTCGGCGCCGCCGAGCTCCAGCACACACTTCTTCAAAGCACGGCCAGCTTGCTCCGCCACGATTGCGCCCACTTGCTCGGAGCCAGTGAGAGAAACGCCTTGGATGCGGTCGTCAGCGATGATGTCTGAGATCTGCTGATGTGTGGCGAAGAGGTTGACGTAGGCGCCGTCCGGGAAACCTGCGTCGCGGAACAGCTCTTCAAGTGCCAGGGCAGATTCCGGGCATTGGCTCGCATGGCGAACTATCACGGTGTTGCCCAGGATGATGTTGGGAATCGCGAAACGTGCCACCTGATAGTACGGGTAGTTCCACGGCATGATGCCCAGAACTACGCCCAGGCCTTGGTAGCGGAAGAACGTCCGCAGACCATCGGCCACCTCGAACTCCTCGTCAGCCAGCCATTCCTCTGCGTGCTCGGCGAAGGCTGCGGCGATGGAACCGGAGAATTCTGCTTCTCCGGCTGCTTGCGCGAGGGGCTTGCCCATCTCCCGGTTGATGATGGCTGCAAGTCTGTCCTTGCGTTCTACGAACAGTTCGGCCAGGCGCTTGGCCATGGCAGCCCGCTCAGCCACAGTGGTGGTGCGTGACCAGTTCTGGTACGTCGTCTGGGCTGCACTCAGGCCGGCTTCGACCTCTGCGTCCGTAGCCGCCGGGTATTGGGCGTGGGTAGTTCCCGTGGCTGGATCAATAACGGCAAATGCGCTCATGATAGTACTCCTTGTCGGAAAATAGGGCTTGGTTGACCCGGTAAAAGGGTCAGGCGGGACCGTCGCATGACGATCCCGCCCGTTGCGCTTAGCGCTCGTCAGGTGCAGTGGTTGCTGCGTAGAAACGCTGGCGGGCGCGACCCTCCAGGTGCTTTGCAGTACCTTCCTGGCTGCCTGGGCGCTGCGAGGTCATGGGTACTCCCACGTCCCAGAAGGCTCCGTTGCCGGACAGGTACCGCCAAGGCTCTACGCGGGCAACGATGACTGCGGGCCCGTCCACTTCTTTGGCCTCCGTGAGCGCGTTCTGAAACTCCTCGACCGTGGAGGTTGACCAGGCTGCACAGCCCATGCTGGCGGCGTTGGCTGCAATGTCGAAGTCCAAGATCGCACCGTCAAGGCGGCCTGACTCATTGCTGCGTTCCCGGTACTGTGTTCCGAACTCCCGGCCAGGGCCACCTTTGGAAACCTGCAGCGGCCAGATGCACTGGTGCCCCCGGTTGTCGATCACAATGGTGATGATCTTCTTCCGTTCCTGTACAGCGGTGACCAGTTCCGTAGGCTGCATGAAGTAGGTGCCGTCACCGATCAACACGTACACCTCACCCGGTGCTTCTCCACGTGCGATCCGGTATCCGAGGCCGGCCGGAATTTCATGCCCCATGCAGGAGTTGGCGTACTCGAAATGGATTTCGGCACCGTTGGAAGGATCCCAAGCCTTGTGGATACCCTCAACCACACCACCGGAGCCCAGGATCAGTGCGTCCTGGTTGGTTGCCGTGCGGTTCAGAACATCGATGACCTGGGCCTGGCTCATGTTTTCACCGGGGAATGCCTGCAGATCGTGCTTGCGTACCTCGAAGGTGGCTTTTCGCGCGTCCGCGATGTCGCTGCGGTAATCATCGGAGGTGCCGTAATTAACGGCTGCCAGGCGGTCCCGCAGGGCTGCGAGGGACAGTTTTGCATCTCCGATGACGGGGAACGAACCCATCTTGTGGGCGTCGAACGAGCCAACGTTGAGGTTTACGAACTTCACGTTGGGGTTCTGGAACAACGAGTGTGATGCGGTGATGAAGTCCTGGAGGCGTGAGCCAACGGTGATGACAACATCAGCTCCGTCGGCGATCTCGTTCGCTCCAACTGTTCCGGTCACACCCAGCGCGCCCAGGTTCAGCTCGCTAATGGGCCCGCTGCCCTTACCTGCGTAGGTTTCCGTAACCGGGATGCCGAACTCAGCGCTGAAGCGTGCCAGTTCTTCCTGTGCCTTCGAGTACCGAACACCGCCCCCTGAAATCAGCAGGGGACGCTCGGCGTTGGCAATGATGTCGGCAGCATCGTTGTATTCGTCCTCCACAGCCGGGCGACGACGGATGTGCCACACCCTCGGGGTGAAGAAGGATTCCGGGAAATCGAATTCGGCGCCCTGGATGTCCTGCGGCAGACAGACCACGACGGCGCCGGTCTCCACGGGATCGGTGAGGACACGCATGGCCTCTGGAAGGGTGGACAGCAGCTGGGCCGGATGAGTGATCCGGTCGAAGTAGCGGCTGACCGGACGGAAGCAGTCGTTAGCGGAGACATCCCGCTCTACCGGATGTTCGATCTGCTGCAGCACCGGATCACCAAAACGGTTGTTGATGATGTCAGCAGGAAACAGGAGCACGGGGAGCCGGTTGGTGGTTGCCGTGGCGGCACCGGAAACCATGTTGGTGGACCCCGGCCCTGCAGAGGCCGTGCACGCAAGGGTAGCTGCGCGGTTGGAAGCTTTCGCAAACCCAATGGCCGCATGGACCATGGACTGCTCGTTTTTGCCCTGGTAGTGCGGGAAGTCCACACCATACTCGTCGATTCCCTGCGCCAAGCCAACGGAGTTGCCGTGGCCAAAGATGCCGTACATGCCGGGAACGAGGCGCCGACGTTCACCGTCCAATTCGCTGTACTGGACCTGAAGGTATTCAACGATTGCTTGTGCGACAGTGCGGCGGCGGACGGCCTTGTTGCCGACCACGGTGCCGATGTCGGCAGCGGCTGTGCTAGTCATGCGATCTCCTAAACTCGAAGGTGCGTCGGCATTTGCAAACCGATTCGCCCGAACTTCAGGTTTTCACCGTCGTGGGGCCGTGGTGTGTCCCACTTTGATACGCGGCTGTATCTGCAGCGGAAAATCGGTAGCGACCGGAAAACAGCAGCCGACGGCGGTACGCGTGTACCGCCGTCGGCTGCTGTTTTCTTGATGTCTCTTTAGTCGAAGCGATAAGGCTCCTGCGGTCCCACAGATGGCAGCGGCCGAGGACGCTCACAGGTGCTTTCGATCTCGATGTGGCGGCTCTGTTCCGAGGAGGCCTCGAAGGCGAGCAGGACTTCGAGCACGTGGTACGCGAAGTCCCCTCCGGTGCGAGGTTCCACGCCCTTACGGATGGCGTAGCCGAATTCAGCCAAGCCAATGCCGCGGTAGGCGTCGTCCCGATGCGTGATGGGCGTTTCGCGCCAGTCACCCCCACCCGGAGGAGTCATGTCCAGTGCCAGGTCACCGGGTTCGCCCCGGCGGAGGACGGGCGCGCCCGAGAAGTGGTCCGGGTTCGGTGCGGACAAGGAGCCACCCGTTCCGTAGATTTCCAAATGCGGCAGATTGTGGTTCCAAATGTCCCAACTGACCATGACGGTGGCTGTCGCACCGGACTCGAAGTCGAGGGTGCCGGTGACGTGTGTTGGGGTTTTGATGTGGATCACTTCACCGTCTTTGCCGGGGCGTGGGCGGGTCTCAGATGAACGCGGTGTAGTGGCAGAAACCCGTTTGACGGGACCGAAGAAGTTCACCAGGTTGGTGATCAAGTACGGCCCAATGTCCAGCATTGGGCCGGCTCCCGGGCTGTAAAAGGGGTCAACGTTCGGGTGCCAGTGCTCGTAGCCGCGGCAGGCGAAGGATGCAAAGGCAGCTACCGGCTCTCCGATCCATCCGTCGTCGATGAGCTTGCGGCTTGTCTGCATGCCGGAACCAAGGAAAGTGGTGGGGGCGGATCCAACTTTGACGCCTGCCTCGCGGGCGGCATCCAGGATCTGTTGTGCTTCCTCGAGTGAGGTGGCGAACGGCTTTTCCGAGAGGACGTGCTTGCCGGCGGCGATCGCTTGCAGCGTCACCGGCGCGTGGAGCTTGGGCGGAGTGAGGTTCAGGACCAACTCAACCTCATTATCGGCCAGCAGTTCATCCGGTGTGAGCGCTTTGGGAACCGAGTACTCAGCTGCCCGGGCTTTCACAGCTTCCGGATTCACGTCCGCGAGTGCCACGACGTTCACGTCCGGGTGGACACCGATCTTGTCCAAATATTGGTTGAGAACGTTTCCGACGCCGATTATGCCGACTCGAATGGGTTCCATGTGAATCTCCGTCAGTAGTTGGTGAAACCTTCCGGGGCGAGGACTATACCCCGCCCCGGAATCAGTTGCTATGGCTGATACTTTTCAGCTGGCCAGACGCGATTCGCGCGTCTTTGCCGTGGCTGTTTCGTCAACGGCGCCGTCGGTAATAACGACGCCATGCTTGGCGGCAGCCGCTTCCAAGGAAATCCGTGATTCGCGGTAGTCGTCCAGGACTGCGAGGACGTCGCGTTCCAGCGGATCACCGTATCCACCACCTCCAGGGGTGATGGATACAACCTTTTCACCGGACTGGAGATCGTAACGACCCACCACAGGGATCTCGCGTCGTTCGCCGGTTGTGAGATCTTCAACCCAGGTTGACGGCTCGGCACCGTCGTGGCCGCCGCGAACACCCTTCGGCGGGTTGATTTTGCCCTCGATTCCGTAGGTGAGCGTGACGCTTTCACCACGAGGTTCCATGGTCACGCGGGTCGCGAGTCCGCCTCGCTGCCTGCCGGCTCCGCCGGTGTCAGGAACCAGGGTGCGTTCGTGAACCAAAATGGGGTAGCGCTGTTCATCTACTTCGACGCTGTCGTGGTACAGCAATGCGCCGCATACGGGTCGCTGATACGTCGGCCAACCATCAACGTAAGGTGTTGCCGGGCCGCCTACGCCGCCAACAAGAATCTGGTTGACATAGGCGTTACCGTTGCGTTCGTCAATACCGGAGATGACCGACTTTGCCGGAGCCTGTCCGGCCGCTCCCTCAGCCGTACCGTAGCCGTCGTCGATTTGGGAGAAGGCGGCTTGAACAATGTTGACAACCCGATCGGCAAGGTTAGTAGTTCCCGATGAACACGAGTAGGGGTGTTTCGGGACTCCCACGGCGCAGCCGTCGCGCAGAAGCACTTCCACCCGACGGAAGGTGCCCGCGTTGCTCGGCAGGTTCTCCGGGATGCCGGAGAGGATGCCGGCCAAGGCAGCACCCGTAGCTGTAGCCTTTGTGAGGTTCAGACCGTTGGGGAGATTGTCCGGGTTGTCGCGCAAATCAATGACGATCTTGCCCTGCTTGGGCTTCACCTCAAGGGTGGCCTGCAGGTGCACGCCGTCTGCGCTGGTCCCGGGGAAAGGATCGTGAACCGAGGTGCCGTGGAGTACGTACTCGGGCAGCGTTTCGATCGCAGTCGCGGTGAGGCGTTCCGAATAGTCAAACCAAGCATCCACAAAGTCCACCAGGTCATCTACACCAAATTTTTCGGCGAGTTCGTGAATCCGGCGTTCGGCGATGCGCGACGCACCGACCGAGGCCAGGTAGTCGCCGTACCACTGGTCAGGTACACGGATGCGGGAACGACACATACGGATGATGTCGTCGATGTCCTTATGGTCGCGCTGAACACGGACACACGGGAAGATCAGTGCGCCTTCTTCATAAACATCCCGTGCTGTGGCGAAGAAGGTGGTGGGCAACGAGTTACCGCAGTCGGCTTGGTGGGCCTTGGTCACAGCGGTGAAGAGATGACGTCCCTGTATGAAGATCGGAACGAGGATCACGTGGTCGGCAGCATGCGAGTTGCCCATATAGGGGTCGTTGTGAAGGAACGCGTCGCCTTCACGGATGTCGTCGTGCAGCTCAACCATGTCCTCGCCGAGCGGTCCGGCACCGAATACGTGCACCGGGACGCCTTCTGCTGCTGCCAAGAGCTGGTTGTCAGCTGTCAGAACAGCACACGAAAAGTCGCGGGCAGTGTTGATGACAGAGGAACGGGCGGAACGCAGCAGGCCGTTGGTCATCTCGCGGACAATGCCGTCGAATGCATTAGCGAGGACCGAGAGCTTTACGGGATCGAATTCGCGTGTCATGGTTACGCCTCCTTACGGGTGAGGTAGATGTTGGATCGTTCGTCGAGCGTGGCGTTCCACTCCGGTGGCACCACGATGGTGGTTGTGGGCTGGTCGATGACAGCAGGGCCAACGATCTTGTCCCGGGGAGCAAGGGTGACTCCCCGGTATCGCTGGGTGCTGAAACTTTCGCCCCCGAACACAATGGAGTCCGTGCGGTGGACTTCAGTCCCACGGCCTACTTCGGCTTGGTCTTTTGTCAGCTCAGGCCGCGGGATTTCGACCCTGACGCCCCACGTGATGATCTCCACGCGGCTGTCCGGATCGTGCGTGCCGTTGCGGCGATCGTGCTCTTCGTGGAAGGCGCGCTCAACGATGCCCGCAGCATCAGCTGCAGTGTCGGGCGCAGCGTCCAAGTACACACGCAAATCCCAGGCCTGGCCCGGGTAGCGGGCGTCAACAAAGTAGGTGACATTAGGAGCGGCTCCCACACCATCGAACCTCTTGGCGAACACCTCGGCCTTCCCCGTTAGCTCCTCAACGGCCCGCGAAGCGGAGCCAGCGTCGAAGCTACGGGTGTCGTTGTGCAATGGCGAGAGGAATTCCGTAGCGATCGGAGCGCGATGCGCGCCGTAGGCCGCGAGCACGCCCGCGGTGGCGGGAATCAGGACGGTGTCAGCTTCCAGGAGCACGCCGATGGCGGCCGCCACCATGGCACCTGCACCGCCGCCCGCCACAATCAAGGCACCTCGCGGGTCAACTCCCTGTTCCAAGGAAGCCTGGCGGATTGCTGTTGCCATGTGGTTTGCGGATACATCCAAAATGGCCTGTGCCGCCTGCAGAGTATCCATGTTCAAGGGGCCAGCGATGCGGGTATCGATGGCGCGGATGGCAGCCTCACGGTTCAGCGTGAATCCGCCTTCAAATCCGTCGGCGTCGAGGTAACCCAAAGCTACGCAAGCGTCCGTGACGGTGGGTTCCTCGCCACCGCGACCATACGCGGCCGGTCCGGGGGTACTCCGGGCACTCTGCGGTCCCACGCGAAGCAGACCGCCGCCGTCGATCCATGCGATACTGCCACCGCCGGCGCCAATGCTGGAAACAGCCACCGAGGACAAACCTGTCAGGTGGCCCACAAAGGGCTCTCCCAGCCAGGCTTCCCTGGTGTGGCGAACGACGCCCTGTTCAACCAAGGACACGTCAAACGTGGTGCCGCCCATATCGCAGACCACCACAGTGTCCCGGTCCGGAGCAGCGGCCGCGCCAACCAAAGGTGCCATGGACGGGCCGGAGTTCAAGAGCAGTACCGGGCGGTCCAGAACATCTACGACGTCGAGCACGGCGCCTTCGGAAGTCACTACCAAAAGGTCACCACCGAATCCGTACTCTTCGAGGTCGGAGCGCAGTTTGCCAAGGTGGTCTGCCATGAGCGGCTTCAGCGAGGCATCAATTGACGCCGCCGACGAACGGCGGTATTCGCGAATTGTCGGGTTGGCCTCGTTGGACAACGTGTAGGGCACATCGGGCAGAATCTCTTCGATGAGTTCCGCGACGCGCTTCTCGTGGGCGTCGTTAATGATGGACCAGAGGAAGGAAACCGCGACTGCCTCGATCCCCTGCTCCCTGAAGGAACCAAGTACTTCGCGCACTTTCCCTTCATCCAGGGGCACCAAGATATCACCCTCAGCAGAGATCCGCTCCGTAATTTCGAAGGTCAGATGACGAGGGATGTACGGCGGGGGGTAGGCAGCTTTGGAGTCAAAGGCGTCCCGGCGTCCGCCTTCGCGGAGCAGGAGGGTGTCGGCGAAACCGTCAGTTGTCAGGAGAGCAGTCTTGGCCACCTTGCCGGTGAGGACTGCGTTTGTTGCGTGCGTTGTGCCATAGACGATGACGTCGGCATTGCGCAGGACTTCGTCGCCGCTCCAACCAACGGATTCGGCCGCCCTGCGAACAGAGGCTTCAAAGCCTGTGAACACACGGTCATAGGTAGTTAGTGCCTTACCTACCGCCATGTCGCCTGTGTTTGAACCAACCACCACGTCCGTAAACGTGCCACCGGTATCAACGGCGATGCGGTACCTCGCTTCACCTGGTTGTGTCTGTACTTCACTCATGGGTCATCTAACTTTCGTAGAGTTGGAGGGGTTATAGCTGGGGCTTGCCGACGCGGTTACGCAGCAGTCCCACCTTGTCGATTTCGATTTCCACCGTGTCGCCCGGTTCAAGCCAGACTGGAGGATTCCGCTTGGCTCCAATGCCTTGGGGCGTGCCTGTGGCGATCACATCTCCCGGCTCGAGAGTGAGGAAACTCGACAGGTAAGAGACGATGCGGGCTATGGGGAAGATCTGATGCTGGGTATTCGAGCGCTGAACTTCGATGCCGTTGACCCGTGTCGCGATGTCCAGCTTCTGCGGGTCTCCAACTTCATCCAACGTGACAATGGCGGGGCCCCACGGGGTTGATCCGTCCACGGCCTTGCCGGCCAGCCACTGGGTCCCGCGGTACTGGAGATCGCGTGCTGTGACATCGTTGAGAGGCGCGAGGGCTGCGACGTAATCAAGTGCTTCGTCCTCGGAGACCTCGGATGCCCGTCGACCAATGATGACGGCGACTTCTCCTTCGAAATCGAGGTTGTTGCTGACGTGAGCGCCGCCGATTTCGTCCTCCGGGCCAACCATGGTGGAGGCGAATTTGGCGAAGACGTCCGGATACTCGGGGAACGCACGCCCGGTTTCTGCAACGTGGTCTTTGTAATTGAGACCAATGCACAGAACCTTCGCCGGATCGGTGACCGGCGTGGTCAACCGGACCTCGTCCACTGCGCCTACCCGGGCCACCGGATCCTCGGAGGCAAGGGCTGTGATGCCGGAAGAAATGGCAGGGATCCGGTCACCGTAAAGCGACAGGAATTCACGTACGGAAGTTGTGGCACCGTGGATGGCTTCGGTGGAGCCTTGAAGGAGCAACTCCAGGTCATAGACGGCATCGTCTATCAGGACTCCGCCGCGGACACCCGATTCGTGGTGGTAGGAAACGATCTTCATGGTTACTTAGCACCTTCCGTTGCCGGGTTCTGGTTTGCCACAGCAAGCACAGCGTCGGCCAAGCGGTCAGCGATGTCCCCTGCAACCTTTTCGTCCATAGGGGTGGACAAGGACAGCAGATTGGCTGGAGAACCGAGCAAGCCGCGCTCATACGAAGCCCACCACAACTCGTGCTGAGTTTGCTCGTTAACCTTTTCCGCACCAGCAGGAACCGCGCGCAACAACGAACCGCGGCCGCGAATTTCCCAGCCAGCGTCAGCGATCTTCGCGTTCACAGAGTCGCGGGTGGTGTCGCCCAAGTGATTCAGCCTCTTTACTTCTTCTTGAGTGAAGAGCCTCAAAGCGACGGCTCCGGCGGCCATGCTGACCGGGTTGCCGGAGAATGTTCCACCGTGGGGCAAGCTGCCGGGACGAGTGGGATCCACTTCGGCCATCAGCTCAGCCCTACCGGCAACAGCGCCAACGGGGAAGCCTCCACCGATCAATTTGCCCGTGGTGAGCAAGTCCGGGGAAACACCATATTCACCGCTGAAGCCGTTGAATCCCAAGCGGAGGCTGATGACTTCGTCAATAATCAGGACAATCCCGTACTGCGTCGCGAGGTCCCTCGCGGTGTGCACGAACTCCTCGGAAATCCTGAGAAGACCGGCTCTGTTGGGCAACAGGTCCAGAATGATGGCTGCGTAGGAGTCGGGTGCTGCTTCAACTTCCTGGCGCAGGACATCAATGTCATTGAGGGGCACTGCGGTGACATCGTTGATCACGCCGCGGGTTACTCCACGCTGGTAGGCAGGCCCGCCCGGGACCAAGGCCACTTCAGATGTTCCGTGGTAGCCGCCCTTGGTGACGATGACTCGCTCCCGTCCGGTGCTCGCTCGGGCGATGCGGATTGCGGACATGACGGCCTCGGTGCCGGAGTTGGCAAATCGCACCTGGTCAAGGTCAGGCAGGCGGGAAAGCAGGAGATCCGCCAATTCCCACTCGTAGAGATTGGGGATTCCCCAGCTGGCACCGGCAGTGAGTGCTTTGGTCGCGGCCTCAGTAATCTCGGGGTGCGCGTTGCCATGAATCAGTGAGGTGAAGTTGTTGTTCGCATCGATTAGTTCATGACCACGGTCATCCCAGACCCTGTAGCCCTCACCTCGGATGGCATAGGGGCTCGGGGCCCCCGTGTAGTACGTAGAGCGGCCGTAGCCGCCAGGCAGCAGAGGGAATCCACGAGGTCCTCTGCGCAGGTGCGGGTCCTCCGAGAGGTTGCTCTGCGGGGTTGTTTTCTGGCTTTCTGTTCCCACTTGGTTCTCTCCAGTCTTTCAGTTCACGAGGTCGATGAGCGGTTGCCCGGTCAGGGCCAGGCGGACACGTTCAACGGCACCCTCTTGAAGTGCACCTGTGGAACGGTTGGAGCGCCAGGCAATGTGGGGCGTCAGGATGGTGTTGGGCGCTGAGCGAAGCGGGTGTTCTGCCCCGAGGGGTTCCTCGGCAAAGGTGTCGATGCCTGCACCTGCGATGTGGCCGGAGGTGAGTGCCTCGGCGAGGGCTGATTCCTCGATGAGACCGCCACGGGATACGTTGACCACCACTGCTCCCTTTCGCATGCGCGCCAGAACATCCTTGGAGATCAGGTTTGCGGTATCAGCGGTCAGCGGCAGGTGAAGCGATACGACGTCGGAATTTTCCAGGATGTCGTCCAAGGTGGTCAGGTCCACAAAGCTCTCCGTCACGAACGGGTCGTAGGCCCGGACCCGCGCCCCAACGGCCTGGTACATGCGGGCAACGTGCTGGCCAATGCGCCCCATTCCCAGGACCCCGACCTCAAGTTCGGACAGAACCGGGGTGTCGTAGCCGATGGTCCCGGCCCAACCAAGGTTCTGGATCGATTCGCCACCTGCCGGCAGACGGCGGGCCAATGCCAAACCCATCGCAAACGCGTGCGATGCCACCTCCTCTGAGGCTGTTCCGGGGACGATTGACACGGGGATCTCTGCCGCGGTGGCTGCATCAACATCGATGTTGTCGTAGCCGATTCCATACCTGATGACAGCCTTGCACTTGGACATCACAGGGAAGTCTGCGGCTGTGAGTTTCGCGTAAGGGGTGATCATCACGATGTCGGCTTCGGGAAGGCCTTCCCGGAAGGCTTCAACGTCGGCAGCCGGGTTGAGTGTGTAACCGAACTCCTCTGCGAGCGCGTGCTCGCGGTCCAGGTTTGGAAAGTGATGTGGGGCCACAAGAATGGTTCCCTGGGCATCGCGGGTCATAGTCGTCGTCCTGTTCGTTGAGTACCCTCTTCATCTGCCGAGCACCCGTTGTAGGGTGCCGGTGTGCGGGTGATTTCAAGTACAACGCGATATGTGCAGGTTCATCCGTACCAATTCGAGACACTGGGGTGGGACAGTGTCCCACCGGTTGCTGTCGGGGGGCCAGGACCCAAAAAGGCAGCCTGACATCAATGGTGGCCGGCTGCCTCACTGCGCAGTTTTGGGGTTATAGGTCGAAGCCTCTACTGCGGAAGTAGTCCATCCGGCGGTAGAGGGTGGAGCGGCCAATCTGCAACGTCTCTGCCGCAAGGCTCCTGTTTCCCGACGCTTCCTGCAGCGCGGTTCGTAGCTCGCTGAGTTCGGCGTCCTCCAGACGGGACAACCGCCCTTTGGTCAAGACCCGGTGGAACCCTTGCGGGAGATCGTCTACGGTAACTTCCGCTCCGCTGGCGCGTTCAACGGCATTGGACACTACGGCGCGGAGCTGGTCGATGTTTCGCGGCCAGTCAGCATGCGTCAGCGTTGTTAGTAGCCGTCGGGACAACCTTCGGTCCCCCATCTCTTCTGCAATCGCCACCGCAAGCTGGGGAATGTCCTCCCGCCTGTTTCGCAGCGGCTCAACCATAATTTCCAAGACGTCGAACGCCTCTGACAGTATCAATGTGGCATCGGTTGGGTGAGTGATGGTGAACGCAAGCTTGGTGGTGGCATTGCCCCGAAGGTTCCGGGCGAGCTCTGCTGCCTCGCTCTGGGAAAGTTCGTCGGCATGTTCGACGATCAACGTCGATGGCAGCTCAGTGGATACTCGATGAATCACGTCCCGGAGTTGGTTGTTCCGGAGCGAGCCACCCCTCGCATCCACCACCACGTGCTGCCCACGAGTGTCCGCAATTGCGCCAGCGAGCCGACGTTTTCCGCTACCGAGCTCTCCAATGATGACGACGGAACGCTCCTGCTCTACAGCTTTGCGGGCAAGACTCAAGGTGCGCTTGAAGCCCATGCTCGTCCCGTCAACATGCTTCAACAGCCTGTCTGCCGCATCCGGCAGGGAAGCCGGCGGCACCGCCTGATGGGTATTTGCTTGGGTTGAACGTTCCTTGGTAGGTGCGTGTGGGCGGACCACCACGATTGCCCCTACGTTGGCTGCAGATAAGGTCACGGGCGAAACTTCCAGGGTGGAGATCCCAGGCCCCTGGAGCGAGACCTCACAATTGAGTTCGCGGCCGGAGGACATGACCGCTTTCGCATACCCGGAGATGACGGAGACGTCGCCGTCCTCCAAGGTCGCCGTTGCCGTTGCGTTGAGCAGGGAGTTCTTGCCGTCCAGGGCAATCACTGCCCGGTTGCCGCGCCGGCGGGAGATCCTCAAGTATTCGCTGAGTAGAGCCCGCTCCTTTGATGAGGTCCTCACTTCGATGTCGCGCTCAATGCGAGAAGCTACTCCCTCCAGCATCAGCAAAGTGGACGACGGCTCCAAAGAGGTGACCCGGTTGCCGGGTAGAGTCAGTCCGATGACGGCCCGAACCCTGTTGTGGAAAGGGTCTCGGACGAGGGAAGCGAAACACCAGTTGCCGCGCATGTCCTCACGGAAGTGCTCTTCGGGCGCGAGCCAGACACCCCGCCCCTCTTCAAGGGCTAGACCTTCACCATTGCTTCCACAGCTCTCCTCCAGGAGTGAATATCCGGCGGGGAAGCCGTCATCCCGTAGGTAGTCCGCTTTGACCAGTACACCGTTGGGTGCCGTCAGGTTGACGTAACCGCCAAGGTCCGCGGCGACCTCGTCCAGCTTCTGCAGGTGTGGCCCTGCCGCCTGGATGGTGTGTTCGTCCACGCGACCCTCGTCAAAGAATCCTCGGTCTGCCACAGCATCAACGCCGGCTGCCCTGCTCCTGTACCAGGAGCGCGCGACGATGGGTCGGATTCCGCTGAGGTCGGCATGGGGCTGCATGAGGAAGAGTTCGCGTAACCGATCGATTTGAAGCAGCGGCTCTCGCGGCACCCAAGGGGAAAGTACTTCTGCAGAGGACATGTCAATTGGTTCTTTCTGCTGGAGCCAGGTATTCAGGAAACGACGGCGGTACCACCGCGGCGGCGGGAGTCAAGCCACTTGCGCGCCCGGCCTCGACTCTTGGGGCGGAAAGCCTGTTGCGCGTGCCAGTTGTCGTTGTGAGCCGCATCGTCTTCCACAGCGCGCGCGCTGATATAGGCGGCGATCATGCCAGAAAGCCCACTGCCAAAGGTCATGCTGCTTCCTTTGGCCCCCCGGTTCGAATCTTCGCTAAACATGATCCGTTCCTCCCTGTTAAGGCACTGATAGTGACGGGACCAGCCTGTGCTGGCTTGCGCCACTTTCAGAGTAGCTAACTAATGGTCGTTAGCCAAGAGTTTGCGTAAAGTTGGACCGCGTTAAACCTGTAGGGCGAGAAGCGTTCTTCCGAAGCGGCCGCCCACCGAACTGCTGCTAGGGTCAAACAATGAGCAGCATGTCCTACAAGGTGGCAAGAGACACCTTCGCCCGACGTTTGGAAGAGTGGGATTGGGCCGACCAGAGCGCGTCGCGTCGGAATATACTCGAGGCCTTCCTAGAGCTCGCCATCGCCAACGGGTTCAACTCAGTATCAATGCGAACCATCGCCAATGCCGTCAACATCAAGCCCCCAAGCCTCTACTCGCACTTTCCAGGCGGTAGAGATGAAATTGTGGCCGACTCCCTGCGCTGGCATTTCCATAGATTCGGCTCGGCTCTTCTGGCAGCCGTGGACCAGGCACCATCAGCGGGCGAATTCTGGGACGAGATGGTGAGGGTGCACTTCACCCGACAAGTAACACTTCCGGAAAGCAATCTCTGGGATCTACTGGTTGCTACTGACAGAATGGCACACATACTCCCCACTACGCTGCGCGCTCAGGTTGACGACTGGGTAACCCTGCACCAAAACATGTACGTAGCAGCCGCCATTGACATGGGTTTCGCGAAACCTGAAGAACGAGTAAAAGTGGTAATGACCCTCCTCGAGGGCGCCACACGATGGGCTTCCACAGACGTTAACGAAGAAGGTCTAGCGGCTCTCACCGAACAGGCCATAACCCTATCGCGAACCATTCTGGCCCTGGATTTCTAAGCCAAGACCCCGCACCTCTCGCGGCGGCGGAAAAGGCGCCCTCGCCGTTTCCGCCGCCGGCCCGAACCAACAAGCCGTCGCCCCGCTCTAGCGGCACGCAGCGACATCCGACGCCCGACGTCCGGACGTCGAATCTAAACCGAAGCCAGCCTTTCAAGTGTCGCGGAAAGAGCATCCGCCAACTCTCGCCCCTTGGTCTCAAAGTGTCGCGAAAAGTACTTCGTGTGCTCCTCGTGCTCATGGAAATGATGCGGAGTTAGGACCCCGGAAAACACAGGCACGTCGGTTTCCATCTGAACCCGCATGAGTGCATCCACGACACTGCTGGCAACAAACTCGTGGCGGTAGATACCCCCGTCCACGACCAGCGCCGATGTCGCAATGCCGTCGTACCGCCCGGACATGGCCAACCGACGAACAATCAGGGGAATTTCGAACGCTCCGGGAACTTTGTAGACGTCGACCTCAACAATGCCGAGTTCCTCAAGTCGCTCCTGGAAGCTATCAAGGGCGCGGTCAACGATATCTGAGTGCCACTGGGCGCCGACGATGGCGGCGCGAAAAGGGGCTGCGTTTTGGGAAGACAAAGGGTGTTCCTTTCGTGGATGTACACCAAGAATTCTGCCACGTAGACCATCGCCCCATCCGCGCATGACCTGACAAGAACAGATCAGGCATTCTGGCCCGGAGACCTCCGCGTCCTCACAGTTATCAAACGTCACCCATTGTGAAATCCAGCTCACATGCGCCGATGACCCCCGGGCGGCTCCACCTCATCAGCCCACGCCAACGGGAATAGCCCACACCCGCCGAAACGCCCGGCAACCAGCGCCATGCGACGAAGGCCTTGTCGCGGCCCCAGCCACTCAAGGGGGCAAAAACGCACATCAATTTTTCAGTCCGTTGACAACGGTCGTGTGGTTTACGTAACATATTCACATACAGTCACTACTGAATGGATATGCAACATGCTTACTGCAGATGCTTCACAGGCCGCGGAGTGGCGGTCTCTCCGAAAGGAAATACTGGCGGGTGACGCCCCTTTCCGTTCTGAGAAACTGCACGAACGGGCCCAGGCCACGCGTCGCTCTGTTCTTCAAATGATTGCCACAGCTGGTCAGGGCCACATTGGCGGGGACTTTTCTGTCAC
Source organism: Paenarthrobacter sp. PPS72 (assembly GCF_048537125.1). Classification (GTDB taxonomy): domain Bacteria; phylum Actinomycetota; class Actinomycetes; order Actinomycetales; family Micrococcaceae; genus Arthrobacter; species Arthrobacter nitroguajacolicus_E. The sequence goes on from NZ_JBLYIE010000066.1 coordinate 35,385, forward strand.
CGACATCCTCACAGTCCTCTTCGACGCGGTACTCGATGTTGACCCCGAAGACCCCCGCAAGGACGGTCGAGACCAGTTTGTTCTCAGCAAGGGACACTGCGCAGCTGCGCTGTACTCCACGCTCGCCCACTGCGGCTTCTTCTCAGCCGATGAGCTGAAGACCTTCATGGAACCGCTCTCGGCCTTGAACGGGCACCCGAACCGCGTCAAGGTCCCCGGTGTTGAAACCAACACCGGCCCCTTGGGTCACGGCCTTCCCGTCGCCGTGGGCGCGGCCATCGGCGCCAAGCTCCGCGGAAACGGCGCTAACGTGTACGTCGTCCTGGGCGACGGCGAAATGCAGGAAGGCAGCAACTGGGAGGCGCTGATGTCTGCATCACACCAAAAGTTGGACAACCTTCACGTCATCGTTGACCGTAACCGGCTCCAGCAGGGCGCACGCACCGAGGAAACCAACGGACTTGATCCGCTCGACGCCCGCCTCGCCTCTTTCGGCCTTGAGGTTAGGGTCATTGATGGCCATGACTACAACGCGCTCATCGAAGCAATGGCTCCCTCGACCACAGGTTCCCCGGTAGGTGTCATCGCCAATACGACCAAAGGCAAGGGCGTGTCCTTTATCGAAGATCGCGTTGAATGGCACCACAAGGTGCCGTCCGCAGAACAGACCACTCAGGCATTCCAGGAGCTCTCATGACCACGACCACTGTGCTCAAAGAAGCACCCACATTCGACAACCGGCAGGATTTCGCGGATGAGCTGATCCAACTGGCCAGGACAGATGAGCGCGTCGTTGCGGTCTGCAACGACTCGGTAGGGTCCAGCAACCTGACCAAGTTCCGGGACGAATTCCCGGACCGGCTGATCAACGTCGGCATTGCTGAGCAGAACATGGTCGGAGTCGGGGCTGGTCTGGCCAACGCCGGACTCATTCCGTTTGTATGCGCGGCCGGCCCCTTCCTCACCGGGCGGTCCCTCGAGCAGATCAAGGCCGATGTCGCTTACAGCCAGCACAACGTCATCCTATGCGGGATGAGCCCCGGCATGGCTTACGGCGAACTTGGGCCAACCCACCACTCCGTTGAGGACTTCTCTTGGCTCCGTGCCCTGCCGGGCTTGGATATCGTGGTTCCGGCCGACGGCGACCAGACCCGCGCTGCTGTCCGCAACGCCGTCGCTAACCCGCGCCCCACCTACATCCGTGTCGGCCGTTTCAAGGTCCCCAAGGTATCGGACCACGATTCGAGCTTTGAACGCGGCAAATTCGTCATAGCCCGCGAAGGGTCCGATGCGACCATCATTGCCAACGGTACTGAGGTTTCCCGCGCTCTTTGGGCAGCCGCTTCCCTGGAGGCAGAAGGAATCTCCGTCCGTGTTCTGAACGCGACCTACTTGAGCCCGCTCGATGAGGAAGCTATCGTCACCGCCGCCCGTGAAACCGGCGCAATTGTCACCGCTGAGGAAGCCAATGTCGCTGGCGGTCTCGGCGCAGCGGTTGCAAGCGTAGTAGGCCAGCTTGAGGACGGCGCCCGCGTGCCCCTCCGCATCCTGGGACTTCAGGACTTCGCTCCCACCGGCAGCACCCAGTACCTGTTGGGACACTTCGGTCTTGAGGCAGATGACATCGCCAAAGCAGTCCGTGGAGCTTTGAACCGTGTCTAGCCAGAACCGTGCCGACGCCGGGTCTTCAGTCATCGTCGCAGTGGACCAGGGCACCAGCGCAACCAAGGCACTCATCATGAACGCAGCCGGTGACATTCTTGGCCGCGCCCATGTGAGTCTGACCCAGCAGCACCCGCAGCCAGGTTGGGTGGAACAGGACCCGCTCGCCATCAGGGACAGCGTCATCTCCGCCATCGGTCACAGCCTAAAGGCATCAGATTCAAAGTCAGTTCTGGGCATCGGCCTCAGCACCCAGCGTGAGTCAATCATGATCTGGGACAGGGCTACCGGGCAGCCACTGGGTCCGATCCTGGGTTGGCAGGATCGTCGAACCGCGCAACGAGCAAAGGATTTGCTCAGCCAAGGGGCAGGTCCTCTGGTGGAGCGCGTCAGCGGACTGCCGATTGACCCGATGTTCTCGGCTCTCAAACTTCAGTGGCTGCTGGACAGTGTTGACCCCAATCGGCGGCTTAGCCTGGGCGGTAAGATCGCGGCGGGCACCGTGGACTCATGGCTGGTGTTCTGCCTAACGGGACAGCACCGCATCGAGGCCGGTAACGCTAGCCGCACCCAGCTCATGAACCTTGAAGCCGTGGATTGGGATGCCGAGCTCCTGGATCTCTTCCGTGTTCCGACTCTGGTACTGCCGGAGATTGTGGCTTCAAATGAACCCAGCGGCCCCCTGACCGTTTCCGAGGCTGCAGGTGCACCCGTCTGCGCGGTATTGGGTGACTCCCACTCCGCCCTGTATGCACACGGCGTTCGTGAACCCGGAACCGTAAAGGCCACATACGGTACGGGCAGCTCCATCATGGGTCTGTTGACGGTCGCTGCTCAGTCTGCGCCACTGGACGGTCTTGTCAAAACCTTGGCCTGGCATGATGGTGCGCCGCGGTACGCCTTTGAAGGGAACATTCTGGCAACGGGAGCCACGGCCATGTGGCTTGCCCAGGTTTTCGAGGCAGACGTGGCCCACTTGGATTCTCTGGCCAGGACTGTTGAAAGCAGCGGAGGGGTAAACATTGTCCCCGCCTTCGCTGGGCTGGGCGCCCCATGGTGGGACGAACGTGCTGAAGCGTCCATCAGCGGTTTCAACCTGGGTACCTCAGGAGCCCACTTGGCTCGCGCAGCGTTTGAGTCGATTGCACTCCAAATCGAGGATGTACTGGCGGCTGCGGAGAAGTCCATCTCCACACCGATTCGTTCCGTCCTCGCCGATGGGGGCCCAAGCTCAAACAGCTGGTTGATGCAGCTGCAATCGGACCTGAGCCAGCGCACCGTTCTGCGCAGTAATGTACCTGACCTATCCGCTCTGGGCGTTGCTCACATGGCGGCCATTCAAAGCGGGTTGTGCAGCGCCGATGACATCGAAGTGGTTCCGCGCAGCCGTACAGAGGTCCGTCCGCAGATGACTGCGGCCGAGGCCTCGGCACGGAAATTGAGCTGGTCCCGGGCTGTCGCACGGGCGCGCTGGACTCCGCCTATCGAAACCGGATTCGGCGATCTACACGACGCCTCTCTTGCGTCCACGGCGAAAGGAACAGCAACATGACAGACCAAATCGGGTCGAAGATCTTCCAGGGGCACTTCAAAGGCCGCCGAGCTCTTGTGACAGGTGGCGGCAGCGGGATCGGCCTTGGAATTGGCCAGGCCTTCGCCGAAGCCGGGGCCTCCGTGCTTCTGGTTGACCGCAGCCCCAAAGTCGCCGATTCAGCTGCCGTGCTGAGGGAGGCGGGATACGACGTCGAACATGCACTAGCCGACGTCGCCAATGAGGAGCAGGTGAAAGGAGCATTTGCCCGCATTCTCGATCTCTGGGGCGGTTTAGACATCCTGGTCAACAACGCGGGGATCATCACGATCTCCAACCTCGAAGATCTCAGCGTTGAGGAATTCAACAAGGTGCTAAACGTAAACACCACGGCAGTTTTCTTGTGCTGCAGAGAAGCCGCTCCCCTGCTGAAAGCCAGTAATAACGGCGTCATCCTGAATGCATCCAGCGGCCAAGGTCGTCAGGGCTTCATCTTCACTCCTCACTACGCTGCCAGCAAGTTTGGGGTGATCGGACTCAGCCAATCCCTTGCCAAAGAACTCGCACCATCCGGAATCCGGGTCAACAGTTACTGCCCCGGGATCGTGAAAACGGAGATGTGGGAATACAACGACCACGAATGGGGAAGCCGCCTCGGCAACTACAAGCCCGGCGAGCTCATCCAGGAATGGATCGATGGAATCCCGCTCAAGCGCCCCGCCGAGGCATCGGACGTCGCAAACTTACTGCTCTTCTTGGCTTCCGACGCAGGAAGCTACATCACCGGACAGGCCATCAACATTGATGGCGGAATGTTCATGAACTAGCCCATCTCAAGTGCCAACGGAGTCAATCATGAGTCAACAATTAGCACACCGCGCAGGCGGGGCGGACCCGATGGGTCCCGATACCAAGACACCACTATTTTCAAGCCTCAGCGCCCGCCTTTTCTCGGGAAGCGGAGGTGCGCTGATCGGCCTCATTGTGTTGTTCATCATCTTGAGCATCATGGCCCCAAACTTCCTGACGGCCAGGAACCTGATCAATGTCCTTGATCAAGTGACCGTGCTGGGAATTCTCTCAGTAGGTGCAACGGCCGTCATCATCACAGGCGGAATCGACCTCTCGGTAGGTGCAGTTCTGGGACTGTCCACGATGGTGCTTGGCTGGCTCTCGCATCAGGCCGGGTGGCCCATGTGGTCGGCCATGCTCGCAGCGATCGCCATTGGAGCCCTGGCCGGCTGCCTGAACGGCCTGGGTATCACCTACGCTCAGCTGCCACCATTCATTGCCACACTCGCCATGATGTCAATCGCCCGCGGCATGGCAAACCTCATCACGGACGGCCAGCAGATCGTCGGGTACCCGGAGTGGTTCTTTAATCTCTCTTCCGAACGCTACCTCGGGTTCTTCTCGGTGGTTCTCATGGTCCTCATTGCCCTCTACGTGGCCGGATGGGCTTGGCTGAAGTACCGGTCGTCCGGTCGCTCTATCTATGCAATTGGCGGCGGCGCCGAAGTAGCACGTTTGGCCGGAATCAACGTAAAAAAAGTCACCATTTGGGTTTACGTCGCTGCCGGCGCGCTTGCCGGGCTGGGCGGAATTGTGCTTGCCAGCCGGCTGGACTCCTCTCAGCCCAGCGCCGGTAGCGGCTACGAACTGGACGTCATCGCCGCCGTCGTCATTGGCGGCGCGAGCCTCAACGGCGGAGTAGGACGTATCGGAGGCACCATCATCGGCGTGCTGATTATTGGTGTCCTCCGGAACGGCCTGAACCTACTCGGCGTCTCCCCCTTCATCCAGCAAATCGTCATCGGTGCGGTTATCGCTGTAGCCGTCATGGCCGACGTCCTGCGCCGCAAGCGCTCCTGATCCCTCTCCGGGACGTCTCGGGTGGTCCGACGTCCCGGAGAGTTCCAAAACCTCGCTATTTATCAAAGGAGATATAAAAATGTTCAAGAAAATCGCACTGACGGCCGTGGCCGTCGTCGCAACTTTCAGTCTTGCTGCTTGTTCCGGAACCTCAGGTAGCACTGGGGGTGATGGGGGGAACGAGCAGAAAACAATCGGCCTTGCTGTTGCAAATCAGCAGGCGGACTTCTTCAACCAGATCCGCCAGTCCGTCGAAGCGGCTGCCAAAGAACAAAACGCGAAAGTTGTTGTGGCGGACGCTAAGGGTGATTCCAACACCCAGGTCTCCCAGATCCAGGACTTCATTACCCAGCAAGTAGATGCGATCATCTACATTCCAGCTGGTGCGACGGCAGCAACAGTTCCCGTACGCGCAGCAAAGGCTGCGAACATCCCACTTGTTGCTGTCGACCGGAATCCCGAAGGAGCACCGGGCAACACCTTCATTGCCACCGACAGCGTGGCCGCTGCAAAAACGCTGGGCGAATGGGTCGGCAAGACCGTCAACGGCCAGGGGCAGTTGGGCGTCATTCAGGGCCAGATCGGTACTACTCCCGAACAGGCACGGGATGAGGGCTTCAAGGCTGGAATCGCTGCGACCCCGGGCATCAAGGAGGTAGCTCGTCAGGCATCACAGCAGTGGGCTCAGGACGAGGGTTACCAGATCGCCACCGACATGCTCCAGGCAAACCCAAGCATCAATATCTTCTTCGGGCGTGCTGATGCCCTTGCTTTGGGCGCCGCACAGGCTGTCCGCAACGCCGGTGTCAGTGGTGTCACCATCGTAGGGTTTGACGGTGACAAAGCAGGTCTCGAGGCAGTGAAGAACGGTACTTTGGCAGCAACAATTACTCAGCCCACGCAGGCGATGGGCAAGCTGGCTGTCGAATCGGCTATCAAGCTGGCCAATGGTGAGGAACTTCCAGCCGAGCAGCTACAGGAGGGCGTTCTTACCACTAAAGAAAACGTCGACGGATTCATCGCCAACCACCCGTAACCAACCTAGCGGGCGGCGCCCAGACTGCGCCGCCCGCACTGGCCATTTCCTAGTCAACGGAGCCTAAAATGCCTACTGAGGAAACCCGCGGCCTTAGAGTCAGCGGCGTCACGAAACAATACCCAGGAACTACTGCAGTGCAGGACGTCGACCTGGACATCTTTCCCGGGGAAGTCGTCGCTCTTCTTGGTGAGAACGGCGCCGGAAAGTCCACACTTTCCAGCATCATCGCCGGTGTCACACAACCGACAACCGGCTCCATGACTTGGAACGGTAACCCGTATGCCCCGGCAACTCCTGGAGAGGCCATCGCGTCCGGGATCGGACTGATTCACCAGGAAATGCGCCTTCTGCCTGATCTCACGGTTGCCGAAAATGTGATGGTTGGGCGTTGGCCTATGCGCGGTGGATTTCTCGATGCCAAGAGCATGCGGGAAAAGGCCAAAGCACAGCTTCAGCGGCTGGGCTTCAAAGGCACCATGGATGCTACCGTCCGTGATCTAAGCGTCGCCGGGCAGCAACAAGTCGAGATTGCCAAGGCGCTGATGCTCAACGCATCGCTGCTTATCTTGGACGAACCCACTGCTTCCCTGGGACAGTCTGAGACTGATGCTTTGTTCGAGTGCGTACGGTCGCTGCAGGCCGAAGGGGTTTCCTTCATCTACGTCAGCCACAGGCTTGCAGAGATAGCACAGATTGCAACCCGCATCGTAGTTCTGCGGGACGGCCGCAAAATCACCGAGCATGCCTCAGGTGAGGTCTCCCCTAAACAGTTGGTCGAAGAGATGGTCGGCCGGCCAGTAGATCGACTTTTCCCTGAAGTGGCTCCTCCCTCCAGCAAGGTAGTACTTGAGGTCAAGGACCTTACTGACAAAGCAGGGAACTTCAGTGAAGTTTCCTTCAACGTCCATGAGGGTGAGATTTTCGGGATAGCCGGAATCGTGGGTGCGGGACGCACCGAGTTAGTACGTGCCATAGCGGGGGCACAACACCGGCACGGCGGCAGCGTGCAGCTCGACGGAAACGTCCTGAAGTCAGATGACCCTATGGCGGCCATCAAGGCGGGCATTGTTCTCATCCCTGAAGACCGCAAACAGCAGGGACTTGTCGTCTCGGACACGATCGAGAACAATATCGCATTGCCCAATATGGCCAAGATATCCACCGGCGGATGGATTGCGCCCTCGAAAGTTCGCAAAATGGCCAGCACTGTGGCCAAGAACATCGGCATGAAGGGGAACGTAAGTTTGCCGGTTGGCTCCCTGTCCGGTGGTAACCAGCAAAAAGTTGTCATCGGAAAATGGCTCGAACGTGATCCGCGGCTAGTAATTCTCGACGAGCCCACCCGTGGCATCGATGTGGGCGCACGCGCATCTATCTATGAAGTTATCGCCGAACTCGCCCGGAATGGCAACGCAGTGATTGTTGTCAGTTCCGACCTAGAGGAAGTCCTCGGCTTGGCCCACCGCGTAATGGTTCTCGCCCGCGGGCAGAATCAGGGCATCTTGGACGCCAGCGAGGCCTCCCCTACCCGTGTCATGGAACTGGCGACGAAGTAGTGGAAAGGAAGCGTGAAATAATTTCATCCTTAGCCTGCAGATCTAGCGAAGGACAAACGTGGCTCCGCGAAACAAGTCTCTCTCAACCGAACAGCTAGGCCTGGTGGTCAGAACTGCGCGGATGTACCACGAGCAGAAGCTCAGCCAAGCCGAGATCGCTGAACAACTGCACGTATCTCAGTCGCGGGTGTCACGGTGGCTTTCGGATGCCATCAGGGAAGGCATTGTCAGAACCATCGTCGTTGCTCCACCTGGTGCGGAAACCGATCTAGAGGAAGCAGTAGCCGCTAAGTACGGCCTTCAGACTGTCGTTGTTGCGGAGGTCCACACAGACGATGAGCCTTCAATCATTCGAGCTTTAGGTACAGCAGCAGCACGCTACCTTGAAGTAACACTGACAGGCGGCAACAGGGTCGGCCTATCGTCATGGTCTGCAACCCTCCTCGCAACGGTTGACGCCATGGCACCACGAAATGTCAAAACGGCCGAAACTGTGGTTCAGGTGATCGGCGGAGTCGGTAAACCCACCGTCCAGGTGCAGGCCACGCATCTCGCGGATCGGCTTGCCAGCGTTACCAAGGCGACCCCGCGCTATCTTGCGGCGCCTGGAATCGTCTCCAGTCGCGGCGGACGGGATGCGTTGATGGAGGACCCCTTCGTGGCTGAGGTCGCCGCAGAGTGGGACCACCTGGACACCCTGCTACTTGGTATCGGCAGTATAGAACCCTCTCCCCTATTGCGGGATTCCGGAAACTCACTCGGCGAAACCGACCTCAGTGGGCTCGCGGCGGCCGGCGCCGTTGGCGACGTTTGCCTTCGATTCTTTGACGAACACGGTTCATTGGTTGAGTCCAGCCTGAACGACAGGGTGCTCGGCATCAGCCCGGAGCAGATGCTCTCTATCGGTCGGCGAATCGGGGTCGCCGGCGGCACAAGAAAATATGCCGCCATAAGGGCAGCGGCAGCTGGGAAATGGGTCAACGTACTCATCACTGACAAAGAAACTGCACTGAAGCTCGAAGCAGACTCAGTGCCTATCAAACTTACAGAGGAACATCATGAACACCCCCCTATCATTCGCACTTGACGGCCGAACAGCTTTGATCACCGGAGGAGGCTCAGGCATCGGCCAGGCCATCGCGCTCGGTATCGCTCAGCAGAATGGGTCCGTAGGAATCGTCGATCTCCCCGGGGACGGGCCGGAAGAAACATTGCATCTCCTCCGCGCGGCCGGCGCTAAAGCCACCTTTGTCCAGGCTGACGTCACCAATGCTGAACAACTTCAAGAGGCGGTCTCTAAGATTCAGGCCGACCTCGGCCCCCTCACCATGGCTGTGAATTCCGCTGGGATTGCCAACGCGGCGCCGGCAGAGGACATGCCCTTAAACCAGTGGCAGAAGGTTTACGATATCGACGTAACCGGTGTCTTTCTCAGCTGCCAGGCCGAAGGACGGGCCATGCTCCAAAACGGAGGAGGTTCCATCGTCAACATAGCCTCGATGTCGGGGTCCATCGTCAACCGCGGCCTTACTCAGGTGCACTACAACAGTGCCAAAGCAGCAGTCATCCACCTTAGTAGGTCCTTGGCTATGGAATGGGCTGAGCGCGGTGTGCGCGTCAATGCCTTGAGCCCCGGATACACGATGACGAAGATGAACTCGCGACCGGAAATGGTCGATCAAATGGAAGTCTTTGCCCAAGAGACACCAATGAAGCGGATTGCCGACCCTTCAGAGATGGCAGGACCCGCAGTTTTCCTTCTTTCTGAAGCCTCCTCCTTCGTCACAGGAATTGATCTCTTGGCCGACGGCGGTTTCTGCGCCCAATAGTTCGCGATTCCAACTGAGTGGGACTTAGCGTCCAATCCAAAACGTCTGCGATCACATCCGGCGGACACCTGCCAACCACTCAACGGGGCCAGCTTTCTTCTCAAGAAACCGATTAGGGCTGAGCACGGGTGAGCGGCTCCTAAGTCTCGCAGCTCGATCCCATGAGCCCTAAGCACCGCTTACCTGAACCAGAAAGCTTCTCCTATGTCGAACGAAAATGTCATCACCACCCTGGAAGAGCAAGAACTGTCATGGACCGATCTGGACAAGAAGGCTGTTGACACCGTTCGGGTGTTGGCCGCTGATGCCGTGGAGAAGGTCGGCAACGGTCACCCTGGTACGGCGATGAGCTTGGCTCCGGCAGCGTACCTGCTGTTCCAGAAGCTGATGCGTCATGACCCGAAGAACCCGGACTGGATCGGACGCGACCGCTTTGTCCTGTCCCCCGGTCACACGTCGCTGACCCTTTACATCCAGTTGTTCCTCTCCGGCTACGGTCTGGAACTGAAGGACCTTGAGGCGCTGCGCACTTGGGGTTCGTTGACCCCGGGTCACCCGGAGTACAAGCACACCGCGGGTGTGGAAATCACCACCGGCCCGCTGGGCCAGGGCCTGGCCTCGGCTGTTGGTTTCGCGTACTCGCAGCGTCGTCAGCGTGGATTGTTCGACGCCGATGCTCCCGCCGGCGAGTCGCCGTTCGACCACACCATCTGGGTTATCGCTTCCGACGGTGACCTTCAGGAAGGTGTAACGTCCGAGGCTTCCTCGCTTGCGGGCCACCAGGAACTGGGCAACCTCGTTGTGATCTACGACGAGAACCACATCTCCATCGAAGACGACACCGACATCGCCTTCACCGAAGACGTCCTCAAGCGCTACGAAGCCTACGGCTGGCACACCCAGCGCGTCGACTGGACCAAGACCGGCGATTACGTCGAAGACGTCCAGGAACTCTACTCAGCGCTGCTCGCTGCCAAGGCTGAGACGAACAAGCCGTCCATCATCTCGCTGCGCACCATCATCGGCTACCCGGCACCGAAGAAGCAGAACACCGGCAAGATCCACGGCTCCGCCCTGGGTGCCGAAGAAGTCGCGGCACTGAAGACCGTGCTCGGTTTCGATCCGGCCAAGTCCTTCGACGTTGACGAAGAAGTTCTGGCACATGCCCGCAAGGTCCTGGACCGCGGTGCCGAATCCCGCACTGCCTGGCAGAGCTCGTTCGAGGCATGGCAGTCCGCCAACCCCGACGCCGCTGCCCTGCTGGAACGCGTTGAAGCCAAGAAGCTGCCCGTGGGCATCGACGCCGCGCTTCCCGTGTTCGAAGCCGGCAAGGACGTTTCCACCCGCGCAGCTTCCGGCAAAGTCCTGAACGCAATCGGCCCGGTCCTTCCTGAGCTTTGGGGCGGTTCTGCGGACCTCGCCGAGTCCAACAACACCACCATTGAAGGCTCGCCGTCGTTCATTCCGACGTCCCGTTCCACGGACGCCTGGAAGGGCAACCCGTACGGCCGTGTACTGCACTTCGGTATCCGTGAGCACGCTGCCGCGTCGATCGTGAACGGCATTTCCTTGCACGGCCGCACCCGCGCGTTCTCCGGCACGTTCCTGATCTTCAGCGACTACCAGCGCCCGGCCATCCGCCTCGGTGCGCTGATGGGTGTGCCGTCCCTGTACGTCTGGACGCACGACTCCATCGGTCTGGGCGAAGACGGCCCCACCCACCAGCCCGTGGAGCAGCTCGCCTCGCTGCGCGCCATTCCCGGCCTGGACGTTGTCCGTCCCGGCGACGCCAACGAGGTCTCCGCCGCATGGAAGGCCATGCTGGAGAACCACGAGAACCCCGCAGGCATTGTCCTGACACGTCAGAACATCCCCACGTACGCCCGCGGCGAAGGCGAAGCAAGCGGCGACACGTTCGGCTCCACCGCCGGTGTTGCCAAGGGCGGCTACGTGCTTGCCGAGGCCTCCAAGGACGGCGAAACCGTGGACGCGCAGGTCATCCTGATCGGCACCGGCTCGGAAGTCCAGCTCGCAGTCCAGGCCCGCGAAGCCCTCCAAGCCGAAGGCATCGCCGCCCGTGTTGTGTCCATGCCGTGTGTTGAGTGGTTCAACAAGCAGGACGAGGCCTACCGCGAGTCGGTACTCCCGGCCTCCGTGAAGGCCCGCGTCTCCGTTGAAGCAGGCCTGGCACTGGGCTGGCGCGAATTCGTCGGCGACGCCGGCCGTTCCATCTCCCTGGAGCACTTCGGCGCCTCCGCTGACTACAAGCGGCTCTTCAACGAATTCGGCATCACCGCCGAAGCCGTTGCCGCCGCCGCCAAAGACTCCCTCGCAGACTCCAACGCATAACAGTCTGCTTCCCTCTCACAAGGAGAAAAACACATGACCAGCACTCCCACGCAGCAGCTCTCCGACGCCGGCGTCTCCATCTGGCTTGATGACCTCTCCCGCACCCGCCTTGATACCGGCACGTTGCAGAAGCTCATCGACGAGAAGAACGTGGTTGGTGTGACCACCAACCCGTCCATCTTCCACGCCGCGATCACCGCCGGCACGGATTACGACGCCACCATCGCAGCCCAGGCCGCGGCCGGTGCCAGCATCGAAGAGACCATCTTCGAAATCACCACCACGGACGTCGCTGACGCCTGCGATCTCTTCGCACCGATCGCCGCCGCCACCAACGGTGTGGACGGCCGCGTCTCCATCGAGGTGGACCCCCGCCTCGCGTGGGACACCGCAGGCACCATCGCCGAGGCAAAGCACCTCTACGCCAAGGTCAACAAGGACAACGTCCACATCAAGATCCCCGCCACCCTGGAAGGCCTCGAAGCCATCACGGCAACCCTGGCCGAGGGCATCAGCGTCAACGTGACCCTGATCTTCTCCCTGGAGCGCTACCGCGCGGTCATCAACGCTTTCCAGTCCGGCCTCGAGCAGGCCAAGGACAACGGACACGACCTCTCCAAGATCCACTCCGTAGCATCGTTCTTCGTCTCCCGCGTGGACTCCGAGATCGACAAGCGCCTCGACGCCATCGGCACCGATGAAGCCAAGGCACTCAAGGGCAAAGCGGGCGTCGCGAACGCACGCCTTGCCTACCAGGTCTACGAAGAGCTCTTCTCCACCGAGCGCTGGGCAGTGCTGGCCGAAGCCGGCGCCCTCCCCCAGCGCCCCCTGTGGGCCTCCACCGGCGTCAAGGACCCGGCCTACCCGGACACCCTCTACGTCACCGAACTGGTAGCAGCAGGCGTGGTCAACACCATGCCGGAAAAGACGCTGGACGCGACGTTCGATCACGGCGTAGTCACCGGTGACACCATCACCGGCAGCTACGACGAAGCGAACGAGACCCTCAACGCCCTCGAAGCGCTCGGCGTCTCCTACAACGACGTCGTGACCCTCCTTGAAACCGAAGGCCTCGAGAAGTTCGTGGGCTCCTGGAAGGAACTCCTCGCCGACGTCGAAGGCGCACTCGCCACCGCACCGCAATGAAACGCGCCAAGCAGGTAATCGATGACGGCCAGGCAATCGCACAGGACTGGACATCACTTCAGGTCGGCGACTTAGTTGACGTTATCGACCCCGGCGGATTCACCTACACGGCCTGTATCGAGATCATAAGCAAAGAATCGGACATCGCCTGGATCAGAGCATGGGGCGTCGGAACCCGGCGTCTGCTACACGAACTCGACGGAACCCGGCTGCACCGCAAGGAAAAGCCCTAGGTAAGCCCATCCCCCGAAATCTCTGCCAAGGACGTACCTCCCACAGAGCACCATCAGCATCAATCGAGAAGAAGTAGAGGAAGCCATGACCACATATACCAACAGTTCCAGCCCGCGCAAACCCCTGATCGCGGGGAACTGGAAGATGAATATGGACCATGTTCAGGGCGCGGACCTCTTGCAGAGTCTGGCCGAGGGCCTGTCGGAGGCAAATCACGATCCACAGCGCGTTGAGGTTGCCGTTTTCCCGCCGCTCACAACTCTTAGCACCGTCCAGGCTCTCATCCAGGACGATGGTCTGGATCTGGTCTGTGGTGGTCAGGACCTTTCCCCCTATGACTCCGGTGCCTACACCGGAGATACCAGCGCCCAGTTCCTGGCAAAGCTGGGCTGCAGGTATGTCCTAGTTGGACACAGCGAACGCCGCACCATCCACAACGAGACCGATGACGTCCTGAATGCAAAGGTGAGGGCAGCTTACCGTCACTCCATCGTGCCCGTGCTCTGCGTCGGCGAAGGCTTGGAAATCCGTCAAGCCGGAACGCACGTTGAGCATACGCTCACCCAGTTGAGGGCAGGCGTCGAGGGGTTGACGGAAGAGCAGGCACCTAGGCTTGTGGTCGCGTATGAGCCTGTCTGGGCCATCGGAACAGGGGAAGTTGCCGGCCCCCAGGACGCCCAGGAGATGTGCGCCGCTATCCGCGCGGACCTGACAGAACTGTTCGACGCCGACGTGGCCGCCAGAGCCCGGCTCCTCTACGGAGGCTCAGTAAAGGCCAACAACGCCGCCGCCATCCTCAACGAGCCTGATGTTGACGGTGTGCTAGTCGGTGGCGCCAGCCTTGACTCAGCAGAATTCGCCAGAATCGCATGCGCTGAGAAGCCCCAAACTGCTGCCCCGGCTTTGTGACTGCGCACTCGACAACGGACGTAGGGTGCGGTGTTCGCCATTGCACCGTAGGTCTCTTGACGCAATTCCCACCGGCTGCACGAAAACCCCGGAATCGCTACCAAGTCGCCCTATCCGGATGAATGGCCCGCCAGTCCCATGCAAGCATCGGTTCCGCTTTCTGAATCAGGACTGATTTCACTGCTCGGAGAGCCTGTGCAGTGAGTTCTTCTGTGACGCCCAGGCGCCAACATGTCAAGGTTTAAGCTGACGAAACGGAATCTCATGGGTGTGACCGCGGCCAGATGCCGCAGCTTAGGACGGAAATGTTGTGGTTGTCCTTGGCGTCATGGATCCAAGTTCCTCGCATAGCCGGTTGCTGCTAACACCCACCTTGTTCCAATGCTTCTACATCTTTGTTTTGACCACTGGCCAGCAAGTAGACGTGCTCTCTTATGACTGGTTGTCTTCTTGTTGGAACGGTGACAAGAGCCATCGGTGGAATGACACAGCGGCTAGTCCGCTTTCCTACTTTGGAATTGTGATTCCAAGCCTGGCCATGCGCCGGTAGATGGTCGCCCTGCTGATGCCGAGCTCAGCTGCCGCCCCGCTTACTGTTACCCCTGGCATAGAGAGACACCTGACTATTTCGTCACGTTCAAGAGATTCGATCCTGCTCAGCTGCGGACGGCGCCCACTTAGGAGGTAGGGGGGCAGGTGGCTGATGTCGATGGTCTCTGTGCGGGCGGCCGCGGCGTGTATGACAGTGAAGAGTTCGTCGATATTTTCCGGCCAGCCATGGGCCATTAGTGCCTTGCCCGCGGCAGCGGTGAAGTTGATTTCCCGCAAACGGGTTTGGCGGGCAGCGTATCTGGCCAGGTGCAGAACATCGTCGCCGCGTTCCCGCAGTGCCGGAACGGGAACCACTGTGTCGACCATCCCCGCCAAGGGATGCGGGACGCCGTCGAGCCTCTCGGCAGTGACGGCCCATGCGAGCGTCGGTGCGCTTCCGCCTTGGGACGTAGGAAGTGATCTCAGTGCTCGGAGGGCCTGGGCATGGAGTTCTTGCGCAGCCCACGCGGGCAACACGTCGACGTTTTCGACAATGACAGCGGTTGCCGGCTTGGCCAGCTCGGGGGTCCAGAGTGACAGCCACGCCTCGACGTCACTGGGTGTGGGGGCGGCAGCAGAGAGGATGCGGCTCCCCGGGTGAACCTGCCGCATTGCCTGTGCCAGGAGGGTAGCTCGCCCCGCGCCCTGCTCGCCTACGGCGGCGACAACCCGTCCGGAGGCAAGGGCGTGAGTCGCCTGGTCGAGGGCATTTGTCCAGGCTGACGACATCCTGCGCACGGTTCCGGCCGCCGGTTCGAGCTTGCCCCTCTGGACGCGGAAGACGCCGCCCTTTGGCCCGACTTTTTCCTTCCGGCCCTGTGACCTCGCGAGCATTAAGGCGGAGGTGTTACCAGCCGCTGATTCGGCCAATGCCAGCAGCAACTGGGGGGACGAACGGGACCACGTGGTGATATTGACGCTGCCTTCCAGCAATCCAGAAACCGGATCGAAGACCGGGACGGCAGCGCAAGTGTAGGTCCGGAGGCTGGCACTGTAGTGTTCGTCAGCCCGGACGAGGGTAGGGATGCGGTCAGCCAACGCGAGCCCCATCCCGTTGGTCCCGGCATCCCGTTCGGAAAACGCGAAGCCCGGCGCCAAATGAACCTTGTCAAGCGCCCGTAAGAGAGACGTGTCTCCGCTGAGCCTGTTCAGGAGCAGGCCCCCGGCATCGGTGAGCATGAGGCTCAGGGGCTCGTTCGCCAATGTGCTGTAGAGACCCGTCAGCACTTCTTGGCCGCACTGGAAGAACAGTGAGTCGGTCCCTGCCGAGCCAGCCCACGTCGGCTCCACTTCCTCGGCAGAAACCCCGTATTCCTCGCTTCGCTGCCACGAAGCAAGCAGGCGCTTGGCAGGGGTGATGAGCTGGCCGGCGTCCGTGGTTGGGCCCCCGTTAGCAGTCCAGCGTTTATGCGATAGCTAATTGGTTTTCTTGCG
>NZ_JBLYIE010000067.1:0-17257 GCF_048537125.1 Paenarthrobacter sp. PPS72
CACGCTCCTCGTCGGCAGCGTCAGATGTGTATAAGAGACAGCCCGGTCCTGTGTGTCTACGACGTTTTTTGGCTGCTGTCCTTATGTTGTTACCGGGCTCAGTTCCACGGCCGTTGTAGGGTCGTGGCTACCCAGAGGAGGTGGGTATGGCTTTGGTTGCTGTGCTGGACGCTTACGTGACGGCTTCGAAGGATTGGCCGCCCGCCACCTCACGATGACCCGACCGCTGATTGAGAGACGCGACATGATCGCCGGATAAGGACACGACGGCGCGGTTATCTGCTGGGCTCTAACCCATCCAACAGACTGGAGGCTGTTCTTGGTGCAACTATGGGCCGGCATCGACGCCGGCAAAGCCCACCACCACTGTGTCGTGATCGGCGCCGACGGAAACCGGCTGCTCTCCCAGCGAGTTCCCAACGATGAACCAGCGCTGCTCCAACTCATCGCCGCCGTCCTTGAGATTGCTGGCGGGGACGAGGTCGTATGGGCAACCGACCTGAACCATGGTGGACCGGCGCTGCTGATTGCCCTGCTCGTTGGCCATGGCCAGGACATTTTGTACATTCCTGGCCGGACGGTGCACCACGCCTCCAAGATTTACCGCGGCGAAGGCAAGACAGACGCGAAGGACGCGGCGGTAATCGCCGACCAGGCCCGGATGCGGACTGACCTGCAACCCCTACGTGCGGGGGATGAGATCAGCACGGGGTTGCGGCTCCTGACTGCTCGGCGAGCCGATAAGTCCGCGGACCGGGTAAGAGCGATAAACCGGCTGCAGGCGCAGCTGCTCGAATACTTCCCGGCACTGGAGCGGGCCTTCGATTACAGCCGGTCCAAGGCCGCCCTAACTCTTCTGACCAGGCACCGCACCCCGGACGGAATACGGCGGACCGGGCAGGCGAGGATCCACGCCTGGTTGAAGAGGCAGGGGGCCCGATCTTCGGCAGCTGTTGCCGCCGCAGCAGTCGAGGCTGCAAAATCCCAGCACACGACGGTTCCCGCCCAGCACATGGGGGAGGGGATCGTCGCCTCACTCGCCCGGGAAATCCTCACCCTGAACGAGGAATTGGCCGAACTCGATGCGATGATCAGCGAGAAAGTCACGGAACACCAGCACACTGAGGTGCTGTTGAGCATGCCTGGCTTCGGCCCAGTCCTCGCCGCCGAATTCCTCGGTGCCACCGGTGGCGATCTTTCCGTCTTCCAGTCCGCAGACCGGTTCGCAGGCGTTGTCGGGCTGGCCCCTGCGCCGCGGGACTCGGGGAGGATCAGCGGCAACCACCATAGGCCCAGACGTTACGACCGCCGACTCCTCCGTGTCTTCTACCTCTCGGGGCTCTCGGCACTAAAATCCTGTCCCGCCTCACGTGGCTATTACGACCGAAAACGCGTGGAAGGGAAATCCCATATTCAGGCAATGCTCTCGCTTGCCCGGCGGCGGCTCAATGTCCTCTGGGCCATGCTCCGCGACGGCACAACTTACACTCCAGCGCCAGTCCGCCCGCAAGGATAGCTATCTGAGTCCTCCCGGGCAGCAGACCAGAGTTAGATCATCGGTTGTGGTTTCGGCGATGCTCGGCGCGTTCTGTTCTCGGTGTGTGTCGTGATTGTGGATGACTTGCGTCTTCCAATGGCTGTACGCGGGATCATGGGCGCTGGCTGTCCGGCGTGGGGCCAGCTTTTAGTCCAACATGTGGTCGTTGCTGCGCATGCGCACGGCGACCACTAGGCCGGAGGCAGCGGTGAGTGCAGCGACGGCGGCGATGGCGACGGGAATCCCATACAGGTCTGCGAGAAAACCTGACAGGAGGGCCCCTACGGCGAACCCGCCGTCACGCCAGAGGCGGTAGATCCCGACGGAGCGGGCCCGCCAAGTGGGGTGTGCGACGTCCCCGATGGCGGCCAGGAGGGCGGGGTAGACCATGGCCGTTCCGAGCCCGAGGAGGACTGCGGCGATGAGCCAGGGCCTAAAACTGTGGGAGGCGGCGACTATCGCGAGTCCCGCGGCTTGGACGATCATGCCGGTGACAATGAGCCATTTACGGCCCCACCGGTCTGAGACGGCACCTGTGAAAAGCTGCCCGGCGCCCCAGACCGCGGGGTAAACGGCGGCCAGGATCCCTACCTGATTCAGGTTTAGCCCGGAGCTGACGAAGAGGACCGGAAAGAGGCCCCAGGCGAGGCCGTCGTTGAGGTTGTTCACCAGTCCTGCCTGGCTGGCTGCGGAGAGCGAGCGGTCCTTGAAGCTGGTGAGTGTGAAAACCTGTCCCGTGGTGAGGCCGGCGCCGGCACTCCTGTGTGTACTTACGTGCTGGGAGGCTTCCGTCTTGGCATGGTGGTGGGTCTCGCGAATGGTCAGGACAGATAGGCCTAATCCGAGGGCGATGTATGCGGCGCCGAGGAGGAACGGGCCGGGCCGGAGCCCGTAGGTGGAGGCGATGTACCCGGTGGCCAGGGCGGTGACGGCGACGCCGAGGTAGCCTGCTGCTTCGTTCAGGCCCATGGCGAGGCCGCGTTGCTTCGGGCCGGTCAGGTCCATTTTCATGATCACGGCCGTGGACCAGGTCAGGCCTTGGCTGACACCGAGGAACACGTTCGCCGCGACGATCCACCCCCAGGACGGGCCAAAGATGAGCATGAGCGGAACAGGGATCGCTACCAGCCAGCCAGCGACGAGGACGGGTTTGCGGCCGTATCGGTCTGAGAGCGTCCCCGCGAAGTAGTTTGTTGCGGCTTTGGACAGGCCGAAGGCGAGGATGTAGGTCAGGGCGGCGGTGTACTGGTCCAAACCAAAAACATCGTCCGCGAGCAGCGGCAGCACGGTGCGCTCCTGGCCCAGCGTCCCGCCCACCAGGGCGTTGACTGCCACCAGCAGCATGAACTGCGCCAGGTTTTGTCGCAGGCCCAGCACGACACGGGCCGAGTCCAGCGCGCTCCCCGCCTTGGCTCTGGTCATTCCGGAATGCTCGCTTTCGGTCGGGGACATAAAGGTGCCCGGACGCGTGGGGGAACGCGTCCGGGCGGGCCCGGGCAGGAGGGGGGTCCTGCCCGGGCGGTCTTAGGGGTTACTTTGCTAAGACGGCGTCCTGTCGGGTCTGCTGGAAGGCGTCCCAGGCTGCGTAACTGCCGTCGAGTTCGACGACGTCGTACCCGGCCCGGCGCAGGGCGCTGGCTGCGACGGAGTTCCGGACGCCTGACTGGCAGTAGGTCACGATGGTTCCGTCGGTGGGGAGCTTGTCCAGGTGCCACATGATCCGGCCGCCGCTGAGCTGGTACGAGCCGGGGATGTGCCCCGCGGTGTGCTCGCTCTTGTTGCGGACATCAAGCACCATGGCCGCCCGGAAGTCGGCCAGGCCGGTGGGCTGGATCAGCTTCGGGGTGGTGGTGGGGAGTCCTTCGATGCTGGTGACGTAGCCGGCGACGTTGTCGATGCCGACCCGTACCAGGTGGTCCCACATGTCCATGGCCTGCTCCTGGTCCTGGGCGAGGAGCACCAGCGGGTTCTTGTCCGTCTCCGGGTTCACGACCCAGGCGCCGTAGCTGGCAACGGACTTCCCGGCTGGCACGTTCAGGGAACGGGCTACCGTGCCTTCGTGGACCTCGGTGTTGGGGCGGGTGTCGATGAAGGTCAGGGTGTCCTCCGCCAGGCCTGCAGCAACGATGCCGGTTGCCAGTTCGGGCAGCGGCGTCCGCTCACCCATGACGGCGGGGCCTTCACGGTTTTCACGCTTCATCCGTCCGAAGTAGGCGTGCGCGTCGGGCTGTCCGTCGAGGAGCTCATCGATGAAGCCCTGCTCGTCGTTGGCGGCGAGGTAGGGGCCCCACCAGGAGTAGAGCCGCTCGTAGCCCACGGTGGAGGACGGGATGGCGCCGAGGGCCTTGCCGCAGGCGCTGCCGGCGCCGTGGGCCGGGTGGACCTGCACGTAGTCCGGCAGGGTCAGGAACTTGTCCCGCAGGCTGGCGAAGAGCTGCTTGGCACCTTCGAAGCGGGTGTCGATGCCGCCGGCTGCCTCGTCCAGCAGGTCCGGCCGGCCCAGGTCGCCGGAGAAGACGAAGTCCCCTGAGAGCAGGTAGCCGGGCTGGTCGCTGAAGGCGCCGTCGGTGACCAGGAAGGACAGGTGCTCGGGGGTGTGGCCCGGGGTGTGTACTGCCTGGATGCTGATGTTGCCGATGGTGATCTTGTCGCCGTCGTAGAGGCGTTCGCCGTCGAATTCGTACTGCCAGTCCGGCCCGCCCTCACCTGAGACGTAGATCTTCGCGCCGGTGGCGGCGGCGAGTTCCCTAGTGCCGGAAAGGTAGTCGGCGTGGATGTGGGTTTCGGTAACGGCGATGATCTTCATGCCGTTCTTTTCAGCCAGTTCCTGGTAGACCGCGATGTCGCGGCGGCCGTCGACAACAACGGCGGTGCCGTTGGCCTGGCAGCCGATCAGGTAGCTGGCCTGGGCGAGGTCTTCATCGTAAATACGCTCGATAAGCATCTGGTGCTCTCCTTCGGTTGAAAGGGGTTTGGGGGTTTGTTCTGCATCCAGTATAGATACCCCCTGGGGTATCTCGCAAGTGGGTTGGGGCCTAGGTGTTTTTCCTGCGGAATAGCCTGTGGAGCAGTCTGCACGGGCCGGCCGGGGGGTGCCCCTGCCGTTGCCGGGGCGGGTTTTCGGGGGCTTGCTGGTAAGTGACGGGGTGGCCGTTGCGGTACCACTCGGTGATCCCGCCAGCCACGTTGACGGCCTGGTATCCGCGGTCGGTAAGGATCCGCGCGGCCTGGCTGCTGCGTTTTCCTGACCCGCACATGAGGTAAAGCGTGCCGCCGGGCAGGTCGGCGAGCCGGGAGGGCAATTCGTCCAGGGGAATGTTCAGGCTCCCCGGGACGTGTGCGGTCGCATGTTCTTCACGGCTCCGCACGTCCACCAGTGTGGCCTGGGGCCATACCGTGGCGAGTTCGTCTGCCGTTACCGTGCGGTACGCAAGGTCCCCTGGCATTGCCGTCACAGGCTTTGGGGGCCGGCCTGGGCGCGGAGTTCGTTCATGTCAACGTTTTTGACGGCCTGGATGACTTCTTCGAGGCCGGTGGCGTTGAGGGCTCCGGGCTGTGAGAATACCAGGGTCTTGTCCTTGAAGGCCATCAGCGTGGGGATGGAGGTGATGTTCGCTGCGGCGGCCAGTGCCTGTTCGGCTTCGGTGTCCACCTTGGCGAAGGTGATGTCCGGGTGGCGTTCTGCGGCCTTCCCGTAGGTGGGGGCGAACATGCGGCAGGGGCCGCACCATGCTGCCCAGAAGTCAACGAAGACGATCTCGTTGCTCTCCAGGGTTTCGGCGAAGCTTTTTTCGGTGAGGTCGATGGTTGCCATCGTCTTTCGTGTCCTTTCGGGAGTTGTGGTGCGTGGCGGGGGAGTGTCAGGTGGTGGGGAGCCCGGCGCGGGTCCAGGCGATCATGCCGCCGGCCATAGTGTCGGCGCTGTAGCCGGCTCCGTTGAGGGCGTCGGCCACCGCGGCACTGCGGTTGCCGCTGCGGCAGACCGCGATGACGGGCACTGCGGGGTCCAGTTCGGACAGGCGTGCCTGCAGCTGGCCCATGGGGATGTGCAGGGCGCCGGGGATCATGCCTTCCTCGACCTCGAAGTCCTCGCGGACATCGAGGATGCGGGCGGTGGTGCGCCGCTGCTCGGTCTCGGTGATGGTGATTTCAGCCATGGTGTTTCTCCTTCGAAATAGTGGGCAGTTGTTAGCGGACAGGTTCGCCGGCTGCGCGCCAGGCGCCCATTCCGCCGCGCAGGGAGTAGGCCTGGTAGCCCTGCGAGGCCAGAAGCCGTGCCGCCGATGCGGAGCGGACCCCGGAGGCGCAGACGGCGATCACGGGCTTGTTCCTGTTGATTCCTGCAGTGCTGGTCTGCAGCCGGTCCAGCGGGATGTGCTTGGCCTGGGGTGCCCGTCCGGTGCGCCATTCCTGGGCGGAGCGGACATCGATCAGCGCGGCACCAGAGGCCAGGAGTTCCTTGGCCTCAGCGACGGAGACTGTTGTGTAGGGCTTGCTGAAGGCTTTTTTCAGGGAGCTGATGAGGCCCATGGTGTTCTCCTTGGGTGGGGGTTGGTTCAAGCGGGTGAAGGGATGTTGCTGCGGCGGCCGGTGCGGTTTCGCAGGGGGCAGGAGCTGATGAAGAACCAGCAGATGCCGGCGGTGGCTGCGGTGAGGGCCGCAATTCCGGCGGCGATGAACCACCGCAGGTCTGCCGGTGCCTGCTGGATCAGGACGAAGGTTCCCATGGCCAGGACGAACCAGCCGAACGCTTTGCGCAGGGCAGCTTCGGGGATCCGGCCGGCCAGCTTCGATCCGATGAGGCTCCCAGCGATGGCGGCGGCGGTCACCCCGAGGGTGATGCCCCAGTCGAGCTGGATGGTGGTGAGGTATCCGGCGAGCCCGGCGAAGGACTTCATGGCTATGACCACCAGGGATGTGCCCACGGCCACGGACATGGGCAGTCCGCCGAGCAGTGCAAGGGCCGGGACCACGAGGAATCCGCCGCCGGCACCCACCAGCCCGGTGATGAGCCCGACGACGGCACCGTCCAGCAGCACCCTGCCAAGGGGCAGTTCGTGCTTGACCGGTGCGGCGCCGTCGTCGTTATTTTTCTTCCGTCCGCGGAGCATGGCCACGGAGGTGGCCACCATCATGATGGCGAAGGCGATCAGCAGGATCTGGCCGGGGATGTGCCCGCCCAGGAGGCCGCCGACGAACGCGCCGGCCATGCCGGCCGCGCCGAAGATCAGGCCGGTCCGCCACATCACCCTGCCCCCGCGGGCGTGGCTGATCACGCTCACTGCCGAGGTGACGCCGACGACGAACAAGGACGCTGCGATGGCTTCCTTGGCCTCGAATCCGGCCACGTAGACCAGGATCGGGACCGTCAGGATGGAGCCGCCGCCGCCCAGGACGCCGAGCGAGAGTCCGATGACTACCGAGAGGGCGAGAACCAGGATGAGGGTGAGGGTCATTAGGCTGCGGCTTCCGTGCTCTTGTTGCTGACGGCGGGCAGGGCGAGGATGGCGCTTTCGCGGGTGGGTTCCTTGGCGGCCTTGTTCCACGGCATGGCCGAGATGGCCTTGCCCATGGCGCAGGTGTTGGTGGCCGCTGAGAAGGTCAGGCCCGTGCCGATGACCCCGGCAAGCGTCCGGATCTTCGGGGAGATGAACTTGCCGCCGGCCAGGCCCAGGACCACCAGGGAACCGGCCACAAGGCGGACCTGGCGCTCCAGGTCCCAGCGGTCCTTGCCCTTGATGACGTCTCCGCCGGCAGAGGCGAAGCCTGGTGCGCCGCCGGTGAGGACGTAGGCGGTGTCGATTCCGGCCTTGGCGAGACGCTGGCGGGCCTGCTCGGCGCGCACGCCGGACTGGCACACCAAGACCACACGGGAACCCAGGCGGGCGGCGAGCTCATCGGTGTGCTCGGACAAGAGCGGCAGCGGCACGTTGTAGGAGCCGCGGATGTGCATGGACTCAAACTCAGCGGCGGAGCGGACATCGATCACCACGAGATCCTGGTGCTCTTTGAACCAGGACTGGAGGGTTTCAGGGGCGAGTGCGGTAACAGCGGGTGCCGTGGAAGGGGAAGTCATTTTTTGGCCTCTCGGAAGGGGGCGGGTGAATACCCCACCGAGTATTACAGATACCCCTAGGGGTAGTCAAAACACCCTAGGGGGTATAGACTGGATTCAAGCCCTCACTATTGGAGAAACCCGTGGAACTCAATCCTTCAGAACTGACCCCTGTCATCAACCGCCTCAAGCGCGCCCAGGGCCAGCTGTCCGCTGTCACCCGCATGCTTGAAGAAGGCCGGGACTGCAAGGACGTCGTCACCCAGCTGGCAGCCGTATCGAAGGCCCTGGACCGGGCCGGGTTCGCCATCATCGCCACGGGCCTTGAACAGTGCATCGTCCAAAAGGACGCAACGATGGACAAGAAAGACCTGGAAAAGCTCTTCCTCTCCCTCGCCTAACCAGACCAACTGTCGAGCAGCCCAAGGAGAACCATGACGTACACCCTGACCGCCACCGTTGACCTTCCGTGGGCCGAGGCCCTGGACCGCACCCGGGATGCCCTGTCCGCTCAGGGATTCGGGATCCTTACCGAGATCAACGTCCGTTCCACCTTCGAGGCCAAACTTGGCGCCGAAGCCGCCGATGCCATTGGGGACTATGTCATTCTTGGTGCCTGCAACCCGGCCCTGGCCAGCCGCGCCCTCGCCGCGGAACCGGAAATCGGCGCGCTGCTGCCGTGCAATGTCGTCGTGCGCCGGAACAGGGATGCAGAGATAACCACGGTGGAAGCCATCGACCCCCAGACCATGGTCCAGCTCAGCGCCGCCCCATCCGTCAAGGAAGTAGCCGACGACGCCGGGACCCGCCTTCGAAAGGCCCTCGCCGACCTGGGCGAAGCGGCGAAGTAGGGATGTCCGCGAACGCAACGGTTCCGGAGACTGTGCAGGCCGGCCCCGGACTGCTCATCCATTCCGCGGGCCCGCTCGAGGAGGAAGCCCTGGCCGCTGTCCTGCGCAGTGCCGCCAACGCCCGCGCCGCGCTCGGCCAGGGAACCGGCATTGAAGTGGTGGTCCAGGGGCCAGGGGTTAAGCTCCTCGCCAAAAATTCGTCCGCCGCCGAGGCCATCACCAACGCCGGACAACTGGACGTGGGCATCCTCGCCTGCGGCAACAGCATGCGCTCGGCAGGCATGGAAGACAAAGACCTGGCCCCCGGCGTCGGCACCGTGCCGGCAGCCATCGCCCACCTCGCACGGCGCCAATGGGACGGCTGGGCCTACGCCAAGCTGTAGCGTCGGCCCTTGAACTCTACGAGCTATGCACGGACGCGACGATGGCCGCTTTCGGGGGTGAACGAGTATGTGCAGAATGTCCCGTTCAGCGACCTTTTAGGTCCAAGCAATAGGAATCTTGGCCATCACCAAGGTCCGCTTATCGGCAGCGGCTGTCGGATCAACGTCAGTCCCTGATATCAGGAGATAGTCGCCGCTAAGGAGAGTGATTTCCTTAGTCCGTGCGGCTTGTATCCACAGGGCAGTTTGCTCGTCTTTTGAGTCAAGACGCTCAGACCAAACCAGATTGTCCTCGAACCACAAGGAAAGAGTGCCGTCAGTGGAGGCACGACACAGGATGCTGCCATCGGCTGGTTGAGCCTTTAAGGCGATGTCCGCATAGTCACTGTTGCACGCCCGCCTGAAGCCTCGTGTCAGCATGTCCTCGGTAAGAGAAGTGTTCGACGGCTGCTCTGCAGGGCCGCTCCTGGTCATGCCGGATGAAGTGGTTAGCGCAAAGAGTGCGTAGTGAAGCATCCCGAACGATCCGGCTATCCTGACGCTCAGCCGGGCTCCCAGGTAGTCATCTGGCATAAGCAATCCCCCACAAGCATTTCCCGGTCGAGCACGACATTGCTAGGCCAGCCTAGTCAACCGCACCACACGCCCCCGAACGACTGACTTGCGCACTCAAATTTGTGTCTTGATAAACAACAGCTTTGCGAGACAGCCCTCCACGCTTCGTTTGAGCCCTGTCGGTAAGCTCTAGGACGGGATTCTCTGCGTCTCCTAAAGGCGTCTCACCATTATTTGTCTCGTCCGGGGCGCGTCTGGGACTTTTCGAGTCAGAATTGCCTGATGAGGCTACTCGGTTACACCCGTGTCAGTACATCCGGTCAGGACGCCCAGCTACAGCTGGACGCACTTGTTGAAGCAGGGGTGCAGAAACGCGACGTCTTTGCCGACGTGACTTCCGGATCCAAGGCCGCGATCGAGCGGCCGGGGATGAAAAGGCTCCTGGAGTATGCCGAGGAGGGAGACACCGTTGTTGTATGGCGGGTCGACAGGCTGGGCCGGTCCCTCATCGACGTGCTGAACACCGTTGCCCTGTTGCGGGACCGCCGCATCCACGTCCGATCCATCGCAGATGGCATCGACCCGGCAACCTCCACAGGTCGCTTAATGCTGAATATGCTCAGCACCCTCGCCGAATATGAGCGCGAGCTAATCGTCGAGCGAGTTAAGGCCGGCATCGCCGCGGCCAGGCAGAACGGGACACGCTTTGGCCGGCCGGTGGCCGATCCTGCCGTTATTACGGACAAGTTATCGATCGCCCAGGCCGCCCGCGCGAAGGGCCGCACAGCCGAAGACGCCGCCCGGCTCGTGGGCTGGAGCCGCGCCACGCTCTACCGGCACCAGAAAGCCCAAGCCAGCGCTGATGCTTAGTGCCGCGGACTGATCGTGTTCATCGCGGGGTTGTTTTTAGATGATTGATGCGGAGTTCAGGTGGATAAACAGTGCGGCTACGCTCACCTTTCCAGCGCTAGGCAACGACAGCCCACCTCAAGGTCAGAGAGCTAGATAACGGTCTCCGAATCGACAATCTCTGATTCAAAGAACTCAAGTTCCCCAGTTCGGATTACCGGCATGACTAAGCCGTTTCCGAACACTTTGATCGTGATGCTATGAACGGCTTCACGGATATATGGGATGAGCGCCATAACTCCAACCTTGTTGGCAAACTCGAAGGCCACTGACTGAGGGACCGTCCATTTGCTGGGCAGTTCGTAGATAGCTCCTGCATCAACGACGATGAGCCCGAGTCTTGTTTCGAATTCAACTTTGAGCCTAATGACCAAGTCGTCTGGGCGCCTGTTGATGGTCAGGCTGAAGTCCGGGGCGGCTGTTATCTCCTCGCCGTCAGGCACGGCATCCGCCGCTGCACTTCGTTTGGCAGAAACCTCAAAGAACTCAATTGAGAGTGTTCCCACCAAACCAAGTAGGGCAACAACGTCTTCGACATTGGTGTTTTGATCCTGGCTATGCTCTCTCACGACGCCGCCGTACCGTGGTAGGTCGCCTTGGCCGTCTTCGACGTTGTTCCTAAGGCGAAGATCGAAATTACCTTGTTGGACCGTGGGTTGTTGAACGATATAGGAGCTAGTCGGGCTCGGGCAGTTGGAACGGAAGATGCCCAAGTGGCACGGTAGCGCGCGCACGAGCCATTGAAGCTTTCCACCAGATCGACGGGGAGAGGATGTTCCTCATAGGTTTCGGCAATTCCGATGCCCTGAGCTTCAAGCCATGCGAATACGTCAGCCCAGGCCCAAAGCTTCGAGGTGCCAGCCAGACAGAACGACGCAGGAAAGTTTTTGCGGCGTTTGCCGCCAGCCCACAAACGTGCGTTCTCGGCTGTGACGCCAGCACGTTCAGCAATCTCAGAAACGGTCACCAGGTCGAGGTCGACTCGAATGATGTGTAGCTCAGGGGCTGAGCTTTCGATGGCATTTTTGACAGTCAGTAGAGCCATACGGGGAGATGACTCGGAGACATAGACAGCAAGTTCCTGCTGGCCGTCGACTTCTGCCGGATAAATTTCTGCAACATCCCGGAGTGCCGAGGCCAGCTCCGCCAACTCATCTAGATTCTTGCCTTCGACGCGCATGTTGAATGCGTACGTTTGCAAATCGCTCACCTTGTTCTGCTTGGTTTCCGCTTCACAGCTATGTTGGAATGTTCCAACACTTATAGCTTTTGTGCAAGTGCAGTCTCAAAGCACTGAACTGCACAAGCGAGAACCACTACCAGTGAGCTCGTCCTGGGCCTCTTCCATGGGGACACCGCTTGGCAAAACGCCATAGTGCTTTTGCTGTGTTACTCCCGGTGCTGAAAACAGGGGTGCGGCACCCGTGCCCGCACAACAGAACGGCGGTGTGATGTGCAGATTTTCCGACGTCCGTATCGTAAGTCCACCCGAACTCGTTCTGCAGGACTTGGATGCACTTTTTCGCATCGGAATCCTTCGGATAACCGCCCATCTAGGTCCAGCGTCTCCTTACGACGGGAGCCAGTTCACTGGCGCGTTTGTTGAGTTCAGGAAGTCCACAAGTGGGTTCGCCGGCGTCGAAGCGAAAGCGCTCTGTCATTTCACCGAATGGAAAATGGCGGTTATTTCTCACCGGGGTGCTCATTCATTCGCTTCGGTCGTGGCCTCGGCGGCCGTCTCCTGTGACTTTCCGCGGGGCGAGGTTACCGTCTGCGAGGGTTCATTTAGATCAACGATGAGCATGTTGTCTTCAACTCTCGGAACCCACCGTTTAGCTACAGTTGTGTCGATTCCGATGTACTTCGTGAACATGGTCCCGGCAATGAGGACTATGCCTCGGTTTGCATCCTTGCCGGGTCCCTGGCGACGAGTCGGATACGCGTTGGGTGAGGTTAGAGGCACGGCCTGGATCGCAATAAGTTTGGCACTCGCATCCCACATAAATTGTACGGCTTCCGGCTCATCGATCAGGCGGAAGGCGGCGTCGTTCAAGGAGAACATGCCGCGTTTCTGGATCGTCACGGTCGGAATGGTGGAAGCAGGCGCGCTGCCCTTCTGGAAAACTTCGAATGCCATGGACAACACTGTAGCTGATCACGCTCGGAAAGTTTAGAAGTGCGTTCAATAGTTTGGGCGCCATCGGGCTCTTCTCCTGCTAACCGCTGACCCGAAGAGAGCCGAATGGTTGACCTCAGTCATGGTGTCGGGCAATGGCGCAGCGACCAAGCCTGCCCGTAACTAAGCACAGACAGTTCAAAGACGGCATCATCCCGCCCCCAAAAGCGACTTCGACTGAGGTACAAAGCCACTGCGCCGCAGCGCTAGGTTCGCTGGCATCACTGCTGATTTAGGAACGTCTTCCCCACTACCGGATCTTCTATCGGAACGTTTAGGGAAGTAGACAGACCGATCGTAGAGCTATGCAGTGCCTCGATGTGTATCACGCTGCACTGTGCCCTGCTTTCGGCAGAGCAAACATCTAACACCTGCAAGCTTTTCTTGGACCCTCGCAGCAAACTTCTAAAATCTTGTTATCCCCCTGCACCGTGATGGATCCATCTTTTCGATGCGTACTCGAGTGTCTGCTGGAGTCGTTGCCCAAGGACAACGCCACGGCCAGACGTATGTGGCGAGCATTTCCACCACTGCCCCAACGCTGTCCACTCGGCCGCCGTAGGCCTGAGAAATGGACCTCGCTTCGCTCGGGCTGTAGAAGCGTTTCTCTGTTTTTTGCTGCTGTCCTCCGGATCGTACGTGCCCGCTCCACCGGCTCAACCGTCCTGCGGACGGCTGCGCAGCCGATGCCTTGTGTCGGCGCTTCGCTTATTTCCTCCCCCAATCCATCAGCTGCTTGCCCTTCGGGTTGCCCCGGCTCCGTCGGGCACAGCTACGCGTTGCTCCGCCAGCAGGCAAAAAACAACGGGGGAGAAGGGAAGCTGGCCGGTCACCTTGAGCCGCCCCACCCACCGAATCCTCAGCAAAGGACACAACAACCCATGAACACCACCGAAGACCGTATCGCTCGCGCCGCACTGACCCGTCTCTTTGAGCCCGGCGACATCGTTGGACGGGCGTTGGTCGCTAAACACGGGGCCGCTTCCGCACTGGAGATCGCAACCGGCGCCCAGGCCGCCGTCCCGTTCTGGGATGTCACGGCCGAGGAGCTGGCCGAGGGCCAGCGTCGCTGGGCAGCGCGGATCCCGGATCTGCACCCGGAAAAGGACCTGGCCATCATCGAACGTCTTGCCGGCGGATTTCTCACTCCCGATGACGAGCACTGGCCCGCAGGACTGAATGATCTTCCGGACGCGCCGTGGGGCCTCTGGTACCGCGGCAACATTGAGAACAGAATCCCCAACCCGGCACAATGCGTGGCCCTGACAGGCTCACGGGACAGTACCAGCTACGGCGCCGCAGTCACGGGCGATATCGCCTACGGCCTGGCCCAGCGTGGAATCTGCGTGATCTCCGGGCTGGCCTACGGCATCGACGCACACGCTCACCGCGCCGCACTGGCAGGCCACCAAGGAACCGAGGCGGCGACGATCGCAGTGCTGGCCGGAGGCCTGGACCGGGACTACCCGTCAGGGAACGCGGACCTCGCGGCCGCGATCCGCGCCAACGGCCTGACCCTCTCGGAACTGCCGCCGGGAAGCGCCCCGACCAGGTACAGGTTCCTACAGCGGAACCGCATCATCGCAGCCCTCGCAGGTGTGACCTGTGTGGTCGAGGCCCGGTGGCGGTCCGGCGCGCTGAACACCGCGCACCACGCCGAGACCATCGCCCGGCACGTCGCCGCAGTCCCCGGCAGCGTCCATTCGGCTAACTCGGCAGGCTGCCACCGGCTCCTGAAGGAAGGCGGTGCGGTGCTGGTCACCGACGCGGCAGAACTCATCGAGCTGCTTGCCGGCTAAAAACTACGGGGTGACCGGTCCCTTCCCGGGGCCGGTCACCGCGGGGGCGGTCCGCCGCCCGTGACCGGCGTTGGTGGTGGGTGGCCGGCGGCGGACCGCCAACCGCCCGGGACATCGGGTGGGAACCACGGGGTGGCGCGTCCCGCCAGCCGCTGCCCGGACCTGGGAAGTACCGGTGTGCTGGTTGATGGTTCGCAGGGCTCACCAAGGAAAGGGCGTCCGCTGGCGCGGCCGGCTGTTGGGGCCAGGCCGTGCCGTCGCAGAGCTCCGTCCCGCCCTGGCCCTGTTGTGTCTACGACGTTTTGGCTGCTGTCCTGACGGATTGTACGTGTCCGCTCCGGCCCGTCTAGCCCCTCCTTCGTCGGGGCCTGCGGCCCGCAGAATCGGCTCCGGCGCTCCTTCGTCGCTGATTTCCTCCGCAGATTCCGCGGGCCTTGCCCTGCGGGTAGACAGGCCTCCGTCGGCCACAGCTCCGCAAGCTTCGCCAGCAGCCAAAACAACGGGGGGAGAGGGGAAGCTGGCCGGTCACCTGAGCCGCCCCACCCACCAAATTCCTCAGCAAAGGACTTTCAAACCATGAACGACGCAATCCGCATTTCCAGCCCCGCCGACATCCTCGGCTTCATCCCGCACACCCTCGGCTTCGTGCCCCGCGAGTCCTTCGTGTTCCTGACGATGCGCGGGAACACCCTGGGCGCCACGCTCCGCGTTGACGCCCCACTGTTCGCCGATCACGCAGGCTTCGCCCGCTCCATGGTGGAGTACATCGAACTGGATGCCAAGGCCACAGCCGTCCTGTTGGCCGTCTACACGGACAGCGACCCCGAAGTAGGGACGCAACGGCCGTTCCACGACCACATCGAGGCGGTAATTCAGGCGCTGGAGACCGCGGGTACGCCTCTGAAAGACGCGTGGCTGGTCACCTCAAGCCACTGGCGGAACCTGCTGTGCGACAGCGAGGCAGGGTGCTGCCTGCCCGAGCCGCTGGAATCCATCACCGACGGGCAGCTGAACGCGGAACTGGTCTTCCGGGGCAGTAGCTACCAAAAAGCCCCCGGCACCACCTACCCGCCCTACACGGGACCGGCGGATACCGCAGACCGGATCCGTCAGGCCGTTTACGGGGTGTTCGCCGGAGAGCTGCACACTGCCCGTGAACTGTGGGCAGACGCCCTGACCCGTGACGGCTGGACCGACCCGGAAACAGCTGTCGAGCTGGTGGCCTGCTTCCAGCGCCCGGACCTGCGTGACGTGCTGTTCTGCAACGTCATCGACCCGGAACTGCCCGACGCCGAAGACAGCGGAGACCTGCTGATCGGGAAGGGCATCACACCGGACTGGGACCGGGTCGACCGGGCACAGCAACTGGCACGGGACCTGATGGAAACGACACCTGAACACTACCGGGCACCGTTGCTGACCCTGATCGGCTGGCTGTCCTATCTCAAAGGCCAGTCATCCGTGGCCGCGGAGCACTTCAACCTCGCAATCGAGGTCAGCCCCGGCTACCGACTCGCTGGACTGATGGAACAGCTGGTGAGCCAGGGGACCATCGCCCCGGTCGCACAGGACCCGGACACCGCCTACCAGCGGCACCGCTAAAGGCAACGGGGGCCGGACCGGCAACGGTTCGGCCCCCAGACGCGGTGGCGGCCTCCCCCGCTGGCGCTCCTCCGGCCGCCGATCACGCTGACGCGGGCGCAGCACCCCCCAACAGCACCCGCTGCTGCCGCCGGGCTACAGTGAGAGTGGAACGACACCACTTCAAGCCAGGGGGCAGCACTTGAGTCACGACTTCATCCTCACGGACGACGACGCCGCACCCGCCGGCGCCACCCACGCCCAAGACGTGCTGGAACTGTCCATGCTGACCATCCAGCAGCAGGCCCCCTCCGCCGTGGACATCTCCTGGGAAAAATCGCCCCTGGACCACTAACTTCCGCAGCAATGACGCTGCACGACAGGTTTCCTTTTGCTGAGGGAAAAACTGAGGCCGGCCCCAAGGGGCCGGCCTCACCTCGTTAAAAACCTGCCAACGTGCCGGCCAAGGCCGGCCCTCGTCATGTCCGCTCAGTTTCAGAGCTTGTTCGCCACAACCAAACGGCCGTCAGGCTGTTGAGAAAGCCGATAAACAGATCGCCGGCAGCTGGCCGACCAACGATAAGGTCCACGGCCACCAGCACCACCGATCCGATTGCGGCAACAGTGAAGACCACAGCCAGGACCCGGCGGACCAGTGGTGACTGCCACGCACTACCGCGCCGAGCCTCACTGCCGCGACCAGGGTGTGGAGCTGGATCGCTCATGCACCCACACTACGCAAGGACAAGTGCATGCTCGCAGGGCTCGCACTGGTTTTCGCTGCGCTTCAACCAGTTGGCGGGCGTCCGCTTCGCGGCCGGCGGTGGGGTTCAGGGCGTGCCGTCGCAGAGCTCCGGACGCCCTGAACTTTTTTGTCTACGACGTTTTTTGCTGCTGTCCTGCGGATCGTACGTGCCCGCTCCACCGGCTCAACCGTCCTGCGGACGGCTGCGCAGCTGATGCCTTGTGTCGGCGCTTCGCTTATTTCCTCCCACAATCCATCCGCTGCTTGCCCTTCGGGTTGCCCCGGCTCCGTCGGGCACAGCTACGCGTTGCTCCGCCAGCAGGCAAAAAACAACCGGGGGAGAAGGGAAGCTGGCCGGTCACCACGAGCCGCCCCCGCCCACTTGAAAGGAACACAACCATGAACGAAAAAAAGTCCCGCGAGCCCTACCCAGAAGCACCGATGGGGAGAGGACCGCCCCCTAACCGACCTGCAGGAATCCGTTGACAACATCATTGAGATTCCTTCGGATTCTATGTGTCCGCTCCGCCCCGTCTAGCCCCTCCGCAGGCTCCGGGGCCTGCGGTGCAGGAATTTCCCTCCGGCGCTCCTGCGTCGCTTATTTCCTCCGGGAATTTCCCACAACTTGCACAAGGGTAGACAGGCATCCGTAGGCCACAGCTCCGC
>NZ_JBLYIE010000068.1:0-42962 GCF_048537125.1 Paenarthrobacter sp. PPS72
GTCTCCATCGAGGATCCGCTGGCTGGTTTGTCCGCGTTGACCTACACCTGGCCGGGTGCTGCAGGAACACTGCTGCCTGGTGAGACCGTGAGCGCTACGGCTACGTATGCGATTACCCAGGCGGATATCAATGCCGGGCACGTTGCCAACAGTGCAACCACCACCGGTACGCCTCCCACGGGTACCCCGGTAACGCCTCCCCCCGGCGAGACGGACACCCCGTTGACACCCAGTTCAGGCATGGAGTTCACCAAGACTGCCGATGCATCCGCAGTGGGGGACCCCACCAAGGTGGGCGACATGATCACCTACACCTTCACGGTGAAGAACACTGGAAATGTCCCGTTGACGGATGTTGCGGTCAATGACCTGATGCCAGGACTGTCGGCGTTGGTTTACACCTGGCCCGCTGCCGCAGGAACCCTGCTGCCCGGCGAGACCATGATCGCAACGGCAACGTACGCCATCACCCAGGCGGATATCAATGCCGGTGAAGTGGTCAATACGGCCACGGCAACCGGTACGCCTCCACTGGGGCCGGTAGTCATCACGCCGCCGGCGAGTGCTGTTGTGACCTTCCCACCGGTTGTTCCCAGCCAGTCCGAAGGGCCCTTGGCCAACACGGGAGTTGTTCTCACTGTGTTGCCGATCAGCCTCCTCGTGGTGGGCGCAGGCCTGTTCCTGTTCCTCGTAGGGCGTCGCAAGCGCTCCGAGGCATAGGAGGTAGGCGCCAATGAGCAAACAGAAAGAACCAGTTAGGCATCACATGAAAAAGTCAGTCGCGTGCATGGTGGGGGTGCTTGTTTCGGCAGCCGCACTGGCCGGTTGCTCGTCTTCCCAGAGCACCGGGGCGGGCACGTCGCCGTCGTCAACCACAACCCAGGCAGCTACTACGGGTGAGGCAAAACCTGCCAACCCCGGGACCGGTATCATCGAGGCCACAAAAATGACCTCGTGCGATACTGCGCCCGGAAAGGTGACAGCCAAGGGGACCGTGACACCTCCCGAGGGAAGCAAGGGCACGGTCAAAATCACCGTCAGTTGGGTGGACCCGAAGACCTCGGCAGTCCTCGCCCGCGGAGAGCAAAGCTTCAAGGACGCTGAAGGAGGCGAGCCCCTTGACTGGGAAGCCAACGCTGAGGTGACCAAGCCGGCCGCCGATATCAAGTGCGTCCTGGGCGCCACGGTGCTCTAAGCGGTACCAGTAACAAGCTGAAGAAGCGGTCGATCAGGGATTACTACCTGGTGGGCCGCTTCTTTTGCCATTGCACGGCGTGCCAAAAGAGTAGGGCGGCAGTGATCAGCAACGCAGCCAACAGTGCATAGGGTGCGTTGGAAAGGATCATGAAGTTGACCTGGGCTGATTCCCCGGGCGCAGGTCCCATCATGGCACCGGCCGCGGTGGCCAGAGCCCACAATCCAAACCATGCCAGGCCCACGTCCAGCACCCACAGCGCAACAATGAACGGATTGATGGACAGCCGTTTTCGCTCGGGATCCGCCGGTTCAGGCGCATGAGGGCTGACCGCAGGCGCAGTGTTGCCGTGCTCATCGATTTCGCGGAAACCGAGGCGCTCGTGCACGTGGTCTTTCATGGGTTCCCCAACCGCCGTAGCTGATAGTCCTTGCACTCTACTCCCACGCTGAGTGCCATATTCTGCACGCAAAGCGGCTTGAAGGAAAGTCAATGACGCCCTGCCGTGCCCCACAACCACGTGAAACCGCCTTCTGAGCGAAATAGGTCACAAAAGTTTGACGGAAAGGCTTACCTAAGTAAGGCTTACCTTGCTAACAAGCGCCCCCAACGCAATGGAAGGAAGCTGACGTGACGTCACCTAGTGTCGAAGAGCGGATCGCTCAGGAGCAGGATTTTGGCTCCAAAGTGGAACTGGCCCTCGCTGCCACAAGCCAGCTGTTCAACGCACGAAATTCGCCCAGTTACGTCGCTCAGGTTCTCCAGGGGGTCAACGCTGTCTCCACCAAAGTCCAGCGGACCGCCCAGCCGTTCACCGGCGTCGGACATGCTGAACTGAAGGCAAAGGTTGGCGCTGTAGATCTTGAACGTCCACTGCCGGATACGGCCGCAGCCTTGGAAGAGCTTGACGAGCTCTACCTCAAGGACGCCATCTACTTCCACGATTCCCGCTACGCAGCGCACCTGAACTGCCCGGTAGTCATTCCGGCGCTGGTGGGTGAAGCCGTGCTCTCGGCCGTGAACTCCTCCATGGACACCTGGGACCAGAGCGCCGGTGCCACCATGATCGAGCGCCGTCTCATCGATTGGACGGCGGAGCGCATCGGCTTCACGGAAGACGCCGATGGCGTGTTCACCTCCGGGGGCAGCCAGTCCAACTTCCAGGCGCTGCTGATTGCCCGCAATCATGCCGTCGCCAAGCTGCGGGCCGCGAAGGGGGACGCTCGCCTGCCGCTCCTGCTTGACCGGCTCCGGATTTTCACCTCCGTGGACAGTCACTTCAGCATCCGGAAATCCGCGTCCATGCTGGGCCTGGGCTTCGACGCTGTCATTGCTGTGCCAACCACCGAAGACCACCGCATGGACCCAGCCGCCCTGGCGGCTGCTTTGGCGGAAGCGCACGACGCCGGGCTGGTGCCGATGGCAGTCGTAGCCACTGCGGGGACCACGGACTTCGGTTCGGTTGACCCGCTGTCCGAGATGGCTGCTTTGGTTCGCGCCTACGATTCGTGGTTGCACGTGGATGGTGCCTACGGCGGCGGGCTTATCGTTTCCGGACGGCACCGTCACCTCCTGGACGGGATCCACCTTGCGGACTCCGTCACCGTGGACTTCCACAAGACCTTCTTCCAGCCTGTCAGTTCCAGCGCAGTCCTGGTCCGCAACGGCTCCATGATGGGCCACGTCACTTACTACGCGGACTACCTGAACCCGGAGAGTGCGGCCAAGGCCGAGATTCCCAACCAGGTGGACAAGAGCATCCAGACCACCCGCCGTTTCGATGCCCTGAAGCTGTGGCTGACCCTCCGCATCATGGGCGCCGATGCCATCGGTGCCCTGTTCGATGAGGCGATCGACCTCGCAGCCCGGGTGGGGACACTGCTGGCTGACGACGCCGACTTCGAGCTGGCCGCCGCTCCACAGCTGAGCACCCTGGTGTTCCGCTACCGCCCCATGACCGACGGCGTTCAGTTGGACGAGGACGCTGCGGACGCACTGAACCCCGCTATCCGGGCCGCGATCTTCGCTTCCGGCGAAGCTGTTGTTGCCGGCACCAAGGTGGCTGGCCGCCACTACCTCAAATTCACCCTCCTCAACGCCGAGGCAAGCCTGAGGGACATCCAGGAAATCATCGAACTTATCCGCCGGACGGGCAGCAGCCTGTTGGCGAACACCACGGAGGCTGCAGCGTGAGCACCCAAGACAACGGCAAGATCCATGACGTGGCAGGTATCGGCGTCGGGCCTTTCAACCTGGGCTTGGCCGCGCTGAGCGAGCCCGTGGAGAACCTCGAGTGCGTCTTCCTGGACCGTCGTGAGTCCTTCGATTGGCACCCCGGCATGATGCTGGAGCCCGCGCACCTGCAGGTTCCGTTCATGGCGGACCTGGTGACGCTTGCCGACCCGACGTCGCCGTTTTCCTTTCTGAACTTCCTGAAGCAAACGGGCCGCCTGTACCGCTTCTATATCCGCGAGAACTTCTACCCGTTGCGCGCCGAGTACAACCAGTACTGCCAGTGGGTGGCCGGCCAGCTTGAGTCCGTTCGTTTTAGCACGGATGTGCTGGATGTGACGTACGACGACGGCGTGTACCGCCTCTCGGTGCAGGGGCCGGAGGGTGCTGAGGTGCTTCGCGCCCGGAAGCTGGTGCTGGGCACCGGCACGTCGCCCTACGTTCCGGATTCCTGTGCAGGAATTGTGGAGGCCGGTGGACTTGTCCTCCACAACGCCGACTACCTGTCGAGGAAGAGTGAACTGCAGTCCAAGCGCAGCATCACCATCGTGGGCAGCGGGCAGAGCGCCGCCGAGCTCTACTACGAACTCCTTCAGGAAATTGATGTTTACGGTTACCAGCTCAACTGGGTCACCCGCTCGGGCCGCTTCTTCCCGCTGGAGTACACCAAGCTCACCCTTGAGATGACCTCGCCGGAGTACGTTGACTACTTCCACTCGCTCCCGGGCGAGCAGCGCGATTCGCTGATCAAGAGCCAGAAGAACCTGTATAAGGGCATCAACTCGGACCTGATCGACGACATTTACGATCTCCTCTACACCAAGAGCCTCTCCGGCATGGTGGACACCCAGCTGCACACGCACTCCTCGCTCACCGCTGCCGGGTGGGACGCAGACGCCGGTACCCACACCCTTCAGTTGCACCACGAGGAACACGGCCGCGATTACAGCCTGGAGTCCGAGGCCGTGGTCCTCGCCACCGGCTACACCTACAAGGAGCCCGCCTTCCTGGCGGGCATCCAGGACCGGATCCGCCGCGACTCCAAAGGCCGCTTCGACGTCGAGCGCAACTACGGTATCGGCGTCGAACCCGGCGAAATCTTCGTCCAGAACGCCGAACTGCACACGCATGGATTCGTCACGCCGGACCTCGGCATGTCCGCCTACCGAAACTCCTGCATCCTGCGGGAAATCACTGGCCGCGAGGTTTATCCGATCGAGCGAAGCATCGCGTTCCAGCAGTTCGGCGCGCCCGTCCCGGTGGCTGCTCCGGTGGCCGCCGGTCTCCCCGAAACCGCTGGAGCCACAGTATGAGCTTCACGTTCCGGCCGGTGGACCCCGTGGTGGACGCACCTGTCCTGCACAGTTGGGTCAGTCAGGAGTATGCACGCTTTTGGGGCATGGTTTCGGCCACTGAGCAGGACGTAGTGGAGGAGTACTCGCGGATTGCTGAGTCCGGCCATCACCAGGCGTTCCTGGGGCTCGACGACGGCGTTCCCGCCTTCCTGATGGAGCGGTACCGTCCCGGGTCCTCGCCGTTGGCAGATGTCTACGAGGTCCAGGAAGGGGATATCGGCATGCACCTGCTCGTGGCCCCGCCCAGCGGTGACCCGAAGCCTGGTTTCACCACGTCCGTCATGCAGCACGTGATGGCCGAACTGTTCGCAGACCCCGCAACGCGGCGGGTGGTCGTCGAGCCTGATGCCCGCAACCAGAAGATCCATGTGCTCAACGAGAAGGTGGGCTTCCGCCCGCACGGCGTGGTGACCCTTCCCGCCGTCGACCCCGCCGAAGAGCATAAGCAGGGGCTCCTGAGCTTCTGCACCCGCGAGGATTTCCTCGCCACCCTGACCCCGATTCTGGCCGCGCCTGCCGCGGCGACCAGAGGAGAATCCCTGTGACCACCATCAGCACCACCGAACAGGCCGAAACCAACCCTAAAGAGGTCGCGGCTCCTGTGTCCCACCTGACCCCCGAGCGCTGGGCCATCGCCAACAGGCACTTGGTCCGCAAAGCAATCGCCGAGTTCTCGCACGAGCGCATCCTGGTGCCGGAGCTGATGCGGGAGGAGGGTGACGGCGTGGGGCTGTACAAGGTAGTGAGCGATGACGCCGCTACGGAATACCGCTTCCGGGCCCGCCTCCTGCAGTTGGAGCACTGGTCCGTGTCCGCGGAATCCATCCTTCGGTTGCGGGAGGGCCAGGAGCTCCCGGTAGACGCCTTGGACTTCATCGCGGAGTTTCATGAGGCACTGGCCATCCGCCAGGAAATGCTGCCTGTGTACCTCGAGGAAATCAGCAGCACGCTGGCCAGCCACGCCTACAAGCAGGGCAAGCCGTTCAGCTCCGCCCAGTTGGCTGCCGGCGTCACCGGTGGCGCAGACCGGGCCGCCGACTTCCAAGCGATTGAGCACAGCATGACCGAGGGCCACCCGTGCTTCGTGGCCAACAACGGCCGGCTGGGATTCGGAATCGCCGACTACCATGCATTCGCACCGGAAACCGGCGCAACCGTGAAGCTGCAGTGGATCGCCGTGCACCGCAGCAAGGCCGTCTTCACCTCCAGTGCGGGGCTGGATTACCGGACGCACTTCGAGGCCGAACTTGGGCCGGCCACCCTTGCGTGGTTCAACGCTGAACTCTCCGCCTCCGGCTTGGACCCCGAGGACTACCTCCTCATGCCGGTCCACCCGTGGCAGTGGGACAACAAGCTCACGGTGACGTTCGCGGCAGAAATCGCCCAGCGCCACATCGTGAACCTGGGTACCGGCGAAGATTCGTACCAGGCGCAGCAGTCCATTCGTACGTTCTTCAACACCGATTTCCCTGAAAAGGCCTACGTCAAGACGGCTATGTCCGTACTGAACATGGGCTTCATGCGCGGCCTGTCCCCGCAGTATATGAAGGCAACGCCAGCCATCAATGACTGGCTGCAGGATCTGATCGGCAATGACCAGGAGCTCCAGAACCGGGGCCTGGCCATGATCCGTGAAACCGCGGCCATCGGCTATCACAACCACTACTACGAGGCTGCTTCGGCCAAGGGTTCCCCCTACCGGAAGATGCTCTCTGCCCTGTGGAGGGAAAGCCCGCTGCCGTTGCTCAAGGACGGGCAGCAGCTGGCAACCATGGCGTCGTTGCTCCACGTGGACACTTCCGGGGAAGCGGTGGTTTCGGCACTGATTCACCGTTCCGGCCTGGCACCTACCGAGTGGCTGCGCCGCTACTTCGAGGCGTACCTCGTACCGCTGGTCCACTGCCTCTACGAGTACGAGCTCGCTTTCATGCCACATGGCGAAAACGTCATCCTGATCCTC
This sequence comes from Paenarthrobacter sp. PPS72, assembly GCF_048537125.1. Taxonomy (GTDB): domain Bacteria; phylum Actinomycetota; class Actinomycetes; order Actinomycetales; family Micrococcaceae; genus Arthrobacter; species Arthrobacter nitroguajacolicus_E. Next base: position 6,743 of record NZ_JBLYIE010000068.1, read on the forward strand.
GAAGACGGCGTGCCCGTCCGCGCGATCATGAAGGACATCGCCGAAGAAATCGTGGTGATGGGGGACCGGCTGGATCTTCCCGAGGAAGTCTCCCGCATCAAGGCCGAGATCCCGGCCGAGGAAATGGTCCTTGCCGTCTTCACGGATGTCTTTGACTGCATCTTCCGTTTCCTCGGTGCAATTCTTGTGGAGGATGGGACGCTACGCGAGGACGAGTTCTGGGGGACTGCGGCCGCCGTGCTGCGGGAATACCAGCAGCGCCATCCGGAGCTGGCGGACCAGTTCGCCATGCACGATCTGTTCGCGCCGGACTTCGAGCTCTCCTGCCTCAACCGCCTGCAACTCCGGAACAACCAACAGATGCTTGACATCTCGGACCCCTCCGGTGGCCTCCAGATGGCCGGCCGCCTGGCGAACCCCCTGGCCAAGTTCGCCTGATCCCCTCCGCCGAGTTGGCACTTAATACCAATCCTGTTCGCAGACATGGGTATTAACTGGCAACTCGGCGCGGAGTGGGAGGGGCTAGTCTAGGCGCATGACGACTCGAGCCAACGAACTCACTGCCTTGGTAACCGGGGCCACCGCCGGGCTCGGTGCGGAATTCGCCCGTCAACTCGCCGAGGCGGGCCACCACCTGGTCCTGGTGGCCCGCGATGAACAGCGCCTGAAAGAGAAGGCCGAAGAGTTTGAGCGCGACTTCAGTATCTCGGCGGAGGTCCTTTCGGCGGACTTGACCACCGACGTCGGCGTTTCAGCAGTTGCCGACCGCTTGCGGGACGCTGCACGGCCTGTGGATGTACTGGTCAACAATGCGGGCATCGGTTTGCTGAAGTCGTTCGAACGGAATGACCTGGACGAAGAACGCCGCCACTTGAGGCTTCATGTCCAGACGCCCATGGAACTGAGCCATGCGGCGCTGGAAGTCATGCTGGCCCGCGGGAAGGGGCGGATCATCAACGTCGCCAGCGTGGCAGCGTTCGCCAACAGGGGCACCTACTCCGCTGCCAAAGCCTGGCAGGTGACGTTCAGCCGATGGGCCAACATCACCTACGCGAAATCCGGAGTGCAGGTCACCGCCGTTTGCCCGGGATTCACGCACACGGAATTCCATGACCGCATGGGCATGGATAAAACCGTTGCTCCCCGGTTCTTGTGGCTCACCGCCGAGCGTGTGGTGCGCGAGGGGCTGGAGGACAACGCCAAGGGCAAGGGTGTCTCCATCCCCACCCGGCGGTACAAGGTGGTCAGCTTCTTCGCACGCATCCTGCCGGCCAAGCTCACATCGGGCCCGCCTCGGCGACCGGCCTCTGAATAGAAGTCCGTCGATGACAGCCGAAGTTGGACTATTCGTCGACCGGCAGGTCCACCCGGCCCCGGACAAGAACGACAACCGGCCCCGTCGTGGATGGCACGATCGTCGCCGTGACGGTGGTGATGGTTCCCGCCCTGGCCCTGCTGTCTATCCCTTCTTAAGCCTGTTCACAGGCAGGAGCTGCTGCGGGTTGCTTGCCAGGATGCGGAGCGCGTCCATCGCCGGTGTCCGGTCAGCCTCGTCCAGGAGTTGCCAGGAACGGTGGTCTGGATTCTCAAGCACGCCGTGAAGTGTCAGGATGCGGGACCGGTCGCTGCCGCCCATCTCTTTGGCGGTGGCCAGAGGCGTCTTGATGGTGGCGCACAAGACCACGGCGTCGTCGAGGTGCCGGTCCCGGTCGCGGGAGTCCTCCCGGTACGCCGCGCCTTTCAGGACCAAGGCACCAAGCGCGTTGGGGATGCTGATGAGGACAGGCTCGTCGTCGTCGCCGACAACCCGACAGTTGACGGTCCGCTTCAGCGCTTGCGTGCCGCCGGAGACTTGGAAGGGCTTGCGGCCACCAATGGTGGGAATTTTCGCCTCAGGCATCTGGTCGGCGATCATGACGTCGATCTGCTGCTTGCCGCGGACGAACCGGTGCGCCGGGGCGTCGTGGTCGATGGACTTCTGCAGGGCGTAGCCAAGTCCGGTGAGCACTGCTGACACGGACGACGTCGTGGCCGCGCCGGTCTCGATGTGCAGAACGATGTCCACATCAGCGGTTGGCCGAGAGACCGGCAGGCCAGCGGCTGCGGAGTGCAGCTGGACCATGAGACCGCCCACGAGCGTCCACTGGGTGGAGGGCAGCGCCTTGGCCAGCTCGACACACTGCGGCCAAGGCGTACCCCAGCCTCCCGGTGGTGCAGGGACGTCCCAGATTTCCCGGCCATCGGCCGTGGCCACCTCGGCCAGGTCCATCTCAGACATGCAGCAGCTCCTCGATGACGCGCTGGCCGGCGCTGCGTTCCCGGGTTGCCAGTGACCCCATCAGGTCCACGGCGATGGCGGCGACTGGCACCCGGCCCTCGGCGAATGGCTCTTCCAGCTCGACCTCATGGATGATGGCGTTACCCGACGGGTCCTCGACGAGGCCCAATGAATCAGCCAACGGCTTAGCGTCCCCGGCCATGACGTAGCCTTCGGCGATCCCGCTCCCGCCGGTCATGCCGAACGTCTCGGCAGTGGATTCGTCGCGCATGGCGGTGGCCCCGCTGGCGATCAGGTAATGGCTGAGGTGATCCAAGGCATCCCTCGTCGCCCTGTACCGGGACGTCCGATCCTTATGCCTTGCGAGGATGCAGACAGCTGCTGCATCGAGATGCCGCAGTCTGCTTTTGAGCCGTGACTTCTCCGACGATGAGATCCACGTGGGGTTCTGCCCGGACAACAGTGCCAGCGCCGCCCAAGCCGTCTTGGCTGTCCAGGCTCGGCCTCGGCGGGTGCCGGCTGCGGAAAGCCGTTCGACGGAGGACCTGTCGAGGAGAATGGAGCGGCCGACTCGTCCAACGACAGTGAGCTGTCCTGATTCCACGAGCTGGCGTACCGATACCTGGGTTATGCCCAGACGTTCTGCTACCTCTGCCGTTGAGAGTCCATTGCTTCGTTCCATACGCTAATGCTTTCTCCTGGCAATGTTTGTGTCAATACGCTAAAGCTTTCTTGAGAGAGTAATGGTGCCATGGGTCGCGGGCATGAGTGCCACAGACCGCGATTCTGAGAGTCTTCGAAGTCCGGGGCCGCGCGGCCTCTCCAGTCAGTTGTTCCTCCACCGTGCCCCCGACGTCAAGACGCGTCCTGCCCGCCAAGCTCACATCAGGCCCGCCTCGGCGACCGAATTGAACGATAAACCACAAAACGACCCCTTGGTGTTCTCCTGAAGCGTCGTAGGTCTTAGGCTGAGGCTGGAGTGTGGCACCGGCATGGCTGTCCCACGGGGGCTACAGCAGCGTGGTCCCGTAAACAGGGCCCTACGAGGGTCTCGTTTTCCCGCGAACGATGCCGTGTCCAAAGCGGGTACGGGCATGAGCGAAACAGCTCCATTGGAGGGCAACGGACGGCACGCAACGCACGACGGCGGTTCCGTCGCCGTGGAGGACAGCGACGCGGAACTGGTGCTGCGGGTCCGGGAAGGAAACAAAGCTGCGTTCGAGACGCTCTTTGCGCGGCATCATTCCATGGCTCGAACCGTGGCCGCCGCGCAACTGGACAACTTCGCGGACGTTGACGACGTGGTGGCTGACGCTTTTACCTCCGTCTACCAGGCTTTGGCCGCAGGTAAGGGGCCCGAATCCTTTTTCCGCGCCTACTTGCTGACGGCCGTGCGGCGAATTGCGCATCGCATGAACAGGGCGGGAACCCGTACCAGCCCAACAGCTGAGTCTTACATGCTGGATACCGTAGATGCCCAGGATGATCCGGTCGTCGCAAAATTTGAATCGACAGCGGTGGCGCAGGCCTTCCGCTCCCTTCCGGAACGTTGGCAGGAAGTCCTCTGGTACGTGGACATCGAGGGCTTAAAGCCCGCCGCCGCTGCGCCGCTGCTGGGTCTGACTCCCAACGGTGTGTCCTCCCTGGCCCTCAGGGCCCGGGAACGTCTCCGCCAGGCCTACCTCCAAAACCACATCAGCTCGTCCGCAGGGAAAGACTGCGAGAAATACTCAACCCAACTGGGTGCTTACTCCCGGGAGGGGCTGAGTCGGCGCAGCCAAGACCGGGTGCAGGAGCATTTGGAGGGCTGTAGCAAATGCACCGCCCTGCTGCTGGACCTCAATGACGTCCAATCCGCCATGCGTGCAGTGATCTTCCCGCTGGTGGCAGGAGTAGCGTTCAGCTCCGCCTTTCCCGCGCTCGCCGGGGCTGCGGCGGGGGCAGGGGCCGGCACAGGAGCCAGCGCCGGCAGCACCGCGGTTCACGGCGCGGGTCCCAAAGGGGTCGCCCTCCTATGGAAGGTCGGCGCAAGTGTCTTGGCCGTAACAGCCGTTGCAGTGACTGCGGCCGTGGCGTTTGGAGGATCAGACCCCTTGGGGCCTCCGGTGGACGAAGCATCATCCACCGTAAGGCAGCCGACGGCGCCGCAGGTCACCGCGCCGCCGCTAACGGAGCCGGGAGCGCCCGAGGATGAATTCCCGCTATTCCCGGACCTCAGCAAACCCCCGAAAGACACCGATGAAGAGTCGTTGCTCTTTCCGTTCCCGCCCATTACGCAACCAGGACCCGGCCTCTTGCCCAAACCGTTGCCAACCCCCGGGAAGCCGCCGCCGCCGGTCCTCCAGCCGTTGCCCACCATCGCGCCCACCGAGCCCGCGAGCCGTCCCACGCTTCCAGCGGTGCCGCCGATCACCACCCCATCGCCGACGCCTGCTCCGAGCCCTTCCCCGAGCCCCACCTCGAGCCCCACCTCGAGCGCGACGTCGGCTCCTGTCCCGGCAGTGACGGCGACGTTCACCGCCGAGGCGGGAACAACGGCGTCGGATACCGATGTCACTGTCACCTTCCAGCTTCAGGATCAAGCGGCCCCGGCCGCCGCTGAGGTGGTCTTCGCGATTTCTGCCGACGCGGACATGATCCCGGGCAAGCTGATTGAACCGGCCGGCTGGACCTGTGTAACAGACGACGCTGCTCCCACCAGGCAATTCCGCTGCACCAGCACCGCTGTGGACGCGGCCAACCTGACGTTCCTGCTCGGAGTCTCCAAGCAGGACGAAGCGAAAGTTACCACGCTGGACTATTCATTCAGCGGCACAGGTATTGAGAAAGTCACCTTCTCCAACACTTTCTAGAGTCACGTCCGGGGCCCAGGAGGCACATGACCAGGGGAGACAGCGAGGAGCGGGTTACTATGACACTTCATTCGAGCCTGAGGGGGCAGCGCCATGACGAATAAATCCTTGGCATTCATAACGGCCGTGGTTGTAAGCGGCGTGTTGCTGAGCGGGTGCTCCGCTACCGGTTACACGGGTTTCAAGGCGTTGGAACGTGAGGCGACGGAGGCGGACACTCCGCCGAAGGTCCCGAACCTCGACCAATTCGACCTGGAAAAGGTGCTTCTGGTTGCCGAGGCAAACGGGAAGAAGTACTTCCTGGGACAAGGCAAACAGGGCAGCCCGTCCTGCGTGATCGTAGAAGCTGCGGAACCGGCCTTCTCCCACAGCGGATGCAGTGATTCCATCCAAGGAGAGCTGGTGAGGGTCAGTGGTCCGGACCAGAAAACTACTGTCCTGGTTTCCGACGACTATGACACCAAGGAGCTTGAGCAGAGCGGGCTGACGAAGATCCACCCGAACATCCTGGTAGTCACCAGCTGACTAGGCTAAGAGCTGACGCTGCCCCTCGGCGCGCGCACGAGCACCGCCACTGCAATGCCAACCACGGCACCCACGAACGTCTCAATGGCACGCTCCATGACCAGCACCCCGGGGTCCATGGGAGCGGCAAGTTGCGCAATCAGCAGGATCACTGGCGTGAAGAACACCATGGCCCACCCGTAGTGGCGTGCCATGAACAGTTCGGTGGGGAACTGGCACAGAACCACCAGCACAGCGAGCACCACGGCCGTTTGGCCCGGGAAGTACTGAAGCGGCGATAGCGGACCAGGGAAAAGCACGACGGCGACTATCCCCAAGCCGAGGAACGTCCCCACAATGCGGTGGATACCTCGGTGGACACGACTTGGGAGGTCGGCCCCTGCGAGGGGAACGGCTGCGGCGGCCATGGCCCAGTGAGGATGGCCGCTGCCAGTCAGCACTCCGATGGCCCCGGCAACACCGACTGCCAGCGAGTAGCGTGACGCATGGACCAAGGCAGCCTGAACCAGGGCAGCCTGACGCTGCGGGCCGCAAAGGACCGGAACATCGCGGCCGGCACCGGGAACCCATGTGCGTCGCCGGAACCAGCCGCTAAAACCGACTACCAGGGAAAAGGCGGCGGAGGCTGCCCCGATGAGTACCGCCGTCGTGAACGGCACGTTGGTTGGTACGGAAGCGCAGGCGCCCAGGGCGAGGATACCGAAGAACGGGCCTATGGGTTTGAGGCGGACCGCGTCCGCGTAGAGGGAGCCGGCGCCGGCAAAGAGGGTTGCCACCAGCACCAACCACCAGGACTGGATGTGGTTGACGGAGAGGAACACGCCGATGGTGAGCCCGCCCACCAGGAACAGTGCAGCCTGGGCTTGGTGCTTAAGCCGGAGCTGATGCGTTTCGTTGCGGCCGTACATCCCGGTCAGTGCACCGAAGACGGCGTACATCATGAGGTCTGGGCGGCCTATGAGAATGAGGAACAGCCCTGGTACTGCGACGCTCAGGGCAACGCGTACTGCTGAGAGGCGATCGTTGTTGGGAGGGCCCAGCCGGTGCAGTTCCCGGGCATGGGCGATGATTGCGGGCACGGAAAACACCACCAATCATCGAGGGACTCCCATGAAATTATCAAGGATGGCTGCGCAACCCGCCATTAGCCCGGTCACAAGCCGTAGCGAGGTGGGGCGCACGCAGCCGGGAACGTCTGGGAAGATCGAGGTATGCCCGTTGCCTTCGTATGCCGCACCCGCTCCAGTATGTCCCCGCAGGAGCTGTTCGATCTTTCCCGGAACATCGATGCCCACGTGGGGTCAATGACCCAAAGCCGCGAGAAGGCGGTGGCTGGCGTCACCACCGGGCTGATCTCGGAAGGCGAGACTGTCACTTGGCAGGCCCGGCACCTCGGAGTCCGGTTCCGCATGACCAGCCGCATTACGCGGATGGAGGCGCCGTCGTCGTTCTCTGATGAGCAGGTGAAGGGCCCTTTCAAGTACCTCCGCCACACGCACGAGTTCCGGCCGGACGGCAGCGGGACCCTCATGGTGGATACCGTGGAATTCGCCGCACCGTTCGGTCCGCTGGGCAGGCTGGTGGAGAAGCTGATCCTGGCCCGCTACCTGCAGAACCTGATCGAGAAACGCAACGCGTATCTGGCAGCCCAAACCCCGCCAGCCCTGGATTCCCGGCAATGATCAGGCTCGCGCATGCTGACGACCTGCTGAGCCTGCAGGAGATCGAGCGTGCCGCGGGCGAGGCTTTCCGGGGCTTGGGAATGGACTCCATCGCGGATGACGAGCCCCTCTCCATCGATGAGCTGAACAGTTACGCCACAGCCGGGCGCGCCTGGGTGTCAGTCGACGGGCTCGACTACCCGGTGGCATACCTGTTGGCGGACGTCGTTGACGGCGAAGGCCACGTAGAGCAGGTCAGCGTCCATCCGGATCAAGCGCACCAAGGCCTGGGCCGCGAGCTCCTGCATGCCGCGCGCGTCTGGACCCGAGGTCACGGGATGCAGCGGCAAACCCTTAGCACGTTCCGGGATGTGCCATGGAACGCCCCGTACTATCGTCGTCTCGGCTTCGCGGTGCTCGACGCCGGCAGTTGGGGTCCGGAGCTGACCCGCCTCATGGATCACGAGGCCGAGTTGGGCCTGACCCGGTGGCCCCGCGTAGCCATGTGGCGCCCGGCGGTCCCGCCCAAGTAGCTAGTCCGCCACCAACTCAACCTCGTAACTGTCCGTATTAAGCAGGTACGCCGCGTAGTGCTCCGCGCCGAGAGCCCGGATCCGGTCCACGTTCTCCCGGGTTCCGGCATGGAAGGCTATGTGGTTGACCCCGGGATCAGTGCGCCGGTGGGTTGTGGCGGTGGTGGCATCCGTCTGCTCCACCACCACGTACGTTCCATCGAGCTTCCAACTGCACCCCGTGGGCCACTCCTGGAAGGGTTCGTAACCGAGCTCGCCCAGGAGCCAGCCCCATTCTTCCCTTGCCCGGTCAAGGAACGGCACCCAGATTTCAAGATGGTGGATGGACCCAGTGGGTCTCGGGGATTCCGAAGCAACGTCAGGCATGCGCCGATTCTACGAGGTCCGCGCCCGTTCCACATCGGCCGCGCTCGCCGAGTCGCCACGGGCGCGGAGTCCCGCGATGACTCCATCAACATCGGCCGGAGCGCGGTTCTGGCTGAGCTTGTTCTTCGCTTCCACTCGGTGGATCAAAAGTTCGACGCCGACAATCGCCCGTAACTGCCCGGCGATGAACCGCTCGGGTGCTTCGTCCACGCTCCAGGGGCGGGGCATTCCGGCCTCGTGGTGGTCAGAGAGGCGCCGGACGTGGTTGGCCAGCCACTGGGCGTCGTCGTGGATCACCAACTCACCGTAAACGTGGGCTGTGGAGTAGTTCCATGTTGGAACCACCCGTCCGTGTTCGGCTTTGGACGCGTACCAGGACGGGGAGATGTAGGCATCGTTGCCCTGGACGATCATGAGGGCTTCTCCGGTCACCGGCAAAGACCACTGAGTGTTGTTGCGGGCCATGTGCGCGTGCAAGGCGCCGTGCCCACCAACCGAAGACTCGTAGACGAACGGCAACAGGGTGGCCAGCAAGCCGTCCTCCGTCATGGTGACCAAGTTGGCTGCCCCGGCGTGATGAAGCAGGGAGGCGACGGCGTCATCGGAGGCTGCAAAGTGAGCTGGGGTGTACATGGATTCCTACTTCCTGAGCCTGACACGGACGGCGGCACCGGCACAAAGGATCACCGCGAGGCCTCCGATCACGGTAGTCCACGTCATCGATTCGCCGAGCAGGAGCCCTGCCCAAGCGATGCTCATGACGGGTTGGACGAGCTGGATCTGGCTGACCTGCGCCATGGGGCCGATGGCCAGGCCCCGGTACCAAGCGAAGAACCCGAGGAACATGCTCACCACGCCGAGGTAAGCGAAGGACAACCACTGGATCGGCGTGGCCGAGGGGGTGCCTGAGCCCAGCGAGACCACCGTCAGCAGGATCATCACAGGGGCAGCGACCACCAAGGCCCAGGAGATGGTCTGTCAAGCGCCGAGTTCGCGCGCCAGCAGCCCACCTTCTGCATAGCCAATGGCCGCGGCAATCACGGCACCCAGCAGCAAAAGGTCAGCCCAGGTCAGTGAGTCAAACCAGTGCAGCGAACCGAAACCACCGGACTGAACCAGTGCAAACACCACAGCGGCGATCACGCCCACAGCCGTGAGGACCCAGAACAACAAGCGCGGGCGTTCGCGTCCCCTGATCACCGCTGCCGTCGCCGTAGCTGCGGGCAGTATGGCAATGACTACAGCCCCGTGGCTCGCAGAGGTGCTGGTGAGGGCGAAGGTGGTGAGCAACGGGAAGCCGGCGACGATTCCACCGGCCACCACGGCCAGCCTGAACCACTGCTTGCCCTGGGGAAACCGCTGCCGCGTCAGGCCCAGGGCAAGCGCTGCAAGGATGGCGGCAACCACCGCACGTCCCGCTCCGATGAAGAGCGGCGAAAAGCCCTCTACCGCCACCCGCGTCAATGGAACCGTGAAGGAGAAAGCGACGACGCCAAGGAGGCCCCACCAAACACCGGTTGACGTTCGGGCGGATACCACTGGTCGCGAAAGGGTAGTAGCGCTACTATTAGGACTCATGAATCACGATAGCAGTTCGCGAATCGTCTTGCGAGTAAAAGAATGGATCGCAGGGGCTGCGCCAGGAGCCAAGCTGCCCTCCACGCGTCAGCTGGTGGCCGAGTACCAAGCCAGCCCCGTCACGGTCCAGAAGGCCCTGCGGACACTCACGGCACAAGGCCTGATAGAGAGCCGTCCCGGCGTGGGGACTTTCGTCCGGGCCTACCGGACGGCCAGGCCGTCGGACTACGGCTGGCAAACAGCGGCGTTGCGCGCAGCCCAAACCGCGCGGCCACTGAACCTGGCTGCCATGCGGAGCGCTTCCAACGACGTCATCGCGTTCCACTCCGGGTATCCGGACCGCGAACTCCTCCCCGAAAGACTCGTCCGCGCCGCACTCACCCGCGCAGCACGGGGAGACGCCGCGCTCTCCCGGCCGCCGGCCCAAGGACTTCCTGAACTCCAGACCTGGTTCGCGCAGGAACTCAGTACCTCAACGCCGGTGGGCGTCACCCCGCCCCAGCCGAGCGACGTCGTCGTTCTTCCGGGTAGCCAAAGTGGACTCAGCTCGGTTTTCCGCGGTCTTGTGGGGTACGGCCAGCCGCTGCTGGTGGAGTCGCCCAGTTACTGGGGTGCGCTGCTCGCGGCGGGCCAGGCGGGCGTCAACGTGATTCCCGTCCCCAGCGGCCCGGAAGGTCCGGATCCGGAAGAACTGGACCGGGCTTTCGAGGAATCGGGTGCGCGGCTGTTCTACGCCCAGCCCAACTTTGCCAATCCGACGGGGGCCCAATGGTCGGCCGAACGTGGGGAAGAGGTCCTGCGGATCGTCCAGAGGCACGGAGCTTTCCTTGTGGAGGACGACTGGGCGCACGACTTCGGCATCACCGCTCCGTCAGTCCCGCTCGCTGCCAAGGACGACTCCGGGCACGTGGTCTACATTCGCTCCCTGACCAAGAGCGTCTCGCCGTCCGTCCGTATCGCTGCGATCATCGCCCGCGGGCCGGCGCGCGAACGCATCATGGGTGCGCAGGCCGCCGAGTCGATGTACGTCAGCGGCCTGCTTCAGGCAGCAGCGCTCGACGTCGTCACGCAGCCAGGGTGGCAAACGCACCTTCGCGGGATCAGCCATCAACTGCAGTCGAGGCGCGATTTGCTGGTCACGAGCCTTCGCGAACATGTCCCGCAAGCACATCTCAGCCACCTGCCAAAGGGCGGCCTGAACTTGTGGCTGCGCATGCCGGACGGGTTCGACGTCGATCAGCTCACCAAGGATTGCGAGGCGGCCGGGGTGTTGATCGCGGCGGGCACTGAGTGGTTCCCCGCGGAACCGGAAGGGCCGTATATCCGGCTCAATTACGCTGGCCCCAATCCGGGCGGCTTCCCGGAAGGCGCGCGAATTATCGGTGAGGCAGTGCGGGCCCAATCGGGGCTTTAACAGCCGTAGCCACCAACCTCAAGGAGAGCGCCTTGGGGCTGGTGGCTACGTTGGGCGGCAAGATGGCCGCGAACTATCTGAATGGCTGCGCAGAAGTTGCAGGCAAAGAGTTCCTAAGCGGGGGTCAGGTCCTTGTCGCTCTTGCCGAACACGGCGTCATCGATCGGACGGCCGTCGAACGGCATTTCATCCAGATTGATCAGCGGGTTGGTGTCCTGGGTTGCCACGAGCTCGCGCGCTTCGGCCTGGGTGTCCACGCTCGGCATGGAACCGGGCAGGGGGCGCTGGGCGGATTCACGCAGGAAGTAGATGGCAATCGCACCAATGATGGACGTAGCCATCAGGTAGTACGCCGGCATCATGTCGTCGCCCGTGCCTTCGATCAGGCCCTGGACGATGAACGGCGTGGTTCCGCCGAAGATCGCAACCGAGAAGTTGTAGGCGATGCCCATTCCGCCGTAACGGCTGGACGTCGGGAACAGGGCCGGCAGGGCCGAGGCCAGGTTGGCAATGTAGAACGTCACCGGGAAGGCGATCAGGGCAAGGCCGGCCAGCGTGGACCAGACGTCGCCAATGCCGATCAGCAGGAAGGCAGGGATGGCGAAGACAATGGTGCTGCCTGCACCGATCCACAGCACGGGACGGCGTCCGATTCGGTCCGAAAGCTTACCGGTCAGCGGGATGCAGACAGCCATGATCACCAGGACCGGGATGGTCAGCAAAGTGCCGTGGACGGGGTCGTAGCCCTTGGAATCCGTGAGGTACGTGGGCATGTACGACGTCAGGGCGTAACCAACAGTGTTGGCGGCGGCTGCGAGGATCATGGCCAGCACGATTTGCCGCCAGTAGGCCTTGATGATGCCAATAGGTCCCTTGGCCACGGCGGCATCCTGCGATGCTGCGTCCTTGGCGGAGGCTTCCTGGGCGTCCAGGGTTGCCTGGAACTGGGGGGATTCCTCGATCTTGCTACGGAAGTACACGGCGATGAGACCCAGCGGACCAGCGATCAGGAACGGAATCCTCCAACCCCATTCCTCCATGGCTGCCTGTCCGAGCGTGAGCTGCAGGACCGAAACCAGGGCGGCACCGAGGGCAAAGCCGATGTAGCTGCCCATATCCAGGAAGCTGGCAAAGTAGCCGCGGCGTTTGTCCGGGGCGTACTCGCTGACGAAGGTGGTGGCACCGGCGTACTCGCCGCCGGTGGAGAAGCCCTGAATGAGCTTGAGAATCACCAGCAACGCGGCGGCCCAGATGCCGATCTGCGCGTAGCCGGGAAGGAGGCCGACGGCGAACGTACTTGCCGCCATGAGCATCAGTGTTGCTGCGAGCACCTTCTGGCGGCCCACCTTGTCGCCCAGCCAACCGAAGACAACGCCACCGAGGGGGCGCGCGATGAAGGTTGCGGCGAAGGTGCCCAGAAGGAAGAGTGTCTGGACGGACTTGTCTGCTTCCGGCAGGAAGACAGGGCCCATGGTGGTGATGAGGTAGCCGAACACGCCCACGTCATACCATTCCATGGTGTTGCCGACGATCGTGCCGCCGAGTGCTTTGCGCAGCATCGGCTTGTTCACCACGTTGACGTCGGATTCTTTGAGCCGGCGCTTCGGGCGAAGCTTCGTTTTCTTTGCTGTGGTTACTGAACTTGCTGAACTTGCTGCGTTTGTGGCGGCCGGGGTGGGGCCTGCCAATACCTGGTTCCCGGTGGCGTTCCTTGCGCCATCCGGAGAGACGGTGTTGCTTTGGTCTGTGGGCATTTGGGCTTCTCCTAGGGAGGTCATTTGCTTGCGACTTCTGCTGCCCCGCTCTGGGCAGGGTTTCAATTTTACGGGTTTCGGGCCAAAAACCCGAGTTGAGATCCGATTTTTGGGCCGTCTGAGGGTGCAAATTGCCTAGGTCTGTTGCATCTCATTGCCCGCTCTTGCCCTGTAACCATGCGGATTTTGCCCCGCTTTTGCCCTCCGGAGCACGTTGTTACCAAATTGTTTAGCTAAGCCCACTTAACGGGCAGGATCAGGGCCTAAAAGCTGACGGTTCAACGGCTCCTTGGGGACCCGGTCACCACCGTTGCACCCAAGCTTTCATCCGAGGCCACGTCCCCGAGCAAACCCGCCCCGTCCAAGAGCCGGGCGGTCTCAGGCGCTTGCTGCCCTGAAGTTTCAATCACCAACGACCCGCCCGGCGCCAGCCACCGAGGCGCCCCCAGCACTACGCGACGCTGTACCTCCAAACCGTCAGCACCGCCGTCGAGCGCTGCCCGCGGCTCATGGAGCCGTGCCTCCTGCGGCATCATCGCGATGGACTTTGTGGGAACATACGGCGCATTCGCGAGCAGCACGTCCACTTTCCCGCGTAGTCCATGGGGGAGTGCCGCGTAGAGGTCCCCCTGGTAAACAGCGCCGCCACGGGGCTCAACGTTGCGGCGCGCGCACTGGACAGCGACGGGGTCGATGTCCGCCGCGTGCAGATCGCAGCTTTCCAGGCGATCGTTCAGCGCGGCACCGATCGCCCCGGAACCGCAGCAGAGGTCCACGACGACGGCTCCAGGCTTGGCAATCATCGCCGCCACCCGCACCAGGAACTCCGTCCGACGCCGCGGCACGAACACGCCGGGTTCCACGGACATCCGCGTCCCGCAGAACTCCGCCCAACCGACGATGTGTTCCAGGGGCAGTCCGCTGAGCCGTTGGTCCACCATGCGGTTGAGCTGTTCCGGATGGTTGGAGGCGCCGATCAGCAGTTGCGCTTCGTCCTCCGCGAAAACACAGCCGGCGGCGCGTAGGGCGGCCACAACGTCGGATCCCCGGGTCATGAAGGCCATGCTAGCCAAAGGGTTCCCAAAGTTCTCAGTTTTTGGTTAGGGTATGAGACATGGGAACACTGATTTTTGAGTAGACCGGTCTCTGCCTGAGCGGCACAGCCGAGTTTCACCTGACAAAAATCCACGCCTGTTGAGGCCCTGCCTCCATGCCGTTCCCGTTCTCGATGCCTTTTCCCGAACCGCGACGACAGGGATACGTGTCTCTTCAGGACTCACACTTTTAGGAGTCCACACATGACTGCCAACCCTTCCGAAAACAAAAAGACCCCGGCTTCCGGCGGTATCAAGTCCAAACTGACCGAGGCCCAGAAAGCCATGCTGGCCAGCAAATCCGGCGGCGGCGCGCCAGCTGGCTGGCAGAGCACCGGCAAGGGGCACAAGCCCACTTCCGCCAGCGGCAAGCAGGCCAAGGCCGAGAAGAAGGTCCGCTGGTAAAACCTGCAGCCAGGCACGTTGGAAATACAGGCACATTGGAAATACAGGCACACTGGAAAGGAAGAACCATGACTGCGAATCACGAGTCTGAGCGCATCAATCCTGAGGTTGCAAGCCACTTGGTGGAGTCCATGGGCATGGCCCCGATGCCCGAGCCCACAACCATCGCCGTCGCACTGGGCGCTGACCAGAGCAAGCAATGGCCGGACGGCAACGGCAAACGCCGCCACCCGAAGGAACGTGACCAAGCCCACGGCCGGATGGGCCAGGGAGCAGCTGTGACGGCGATCCACAGGACCAGCCGCCCGCAGATGCCGCACTCCTCCTAGCAACACCGTAACTACCCGAACCCACCCGAACCACCCGCGTAGCCAGCCCAACTGGGTCGCAGATCAGGCCGTTCTCAGCACTCAGAACGGCTTCAAATGCGACTCAGTTGGGCTGGCTTACGTCGTCAGGGGACTTGTCTGGACGCCACCCACGCCACACCGGATGGCGCAGCCGGCCAGGGCCCGTCCATTCAACGAAAGTCACCTCGGCCACCAACTCAGGGCGCACCCACGTGGCACCCGCTGCGTCCTCCCTGGGAATGTCCGCGAAAGGGGATTCACTCACCAACCGTGGCTCCAATTGCTCCATGACTTCGCGGAGTTGCCAGTCCTTGAAGCCGGTGCCTACCCTCCCCACGTAGTGCAGCTTGTTGCCGTCGGGGATGCCCAGCAGCAGCGCGCCGAACGTCCCGCTCCTGGCACCGGCGCCCGGACGCCAACCTCCCACCACGACTTCCTGGCTTTGCTCCAGCTTGAGCTTGATCCAGGACCTGCTGCGGCGGCCCATCACGTAACGGCTGTCGGCCTTCTTGGCCATGACACCTTCCAAACCCAGCTCGGCGGCGCTGGTCATGAGGTCCTCAACATCGTGGTCCAACACTGCTGAAAGATGCAGCGGACAGCCTTTGCGCACGCGCTCCGCAAACCCGGAAAGCTTCTCCCGGCGCTCGCGGAACGGTAGCCCGCTCAGGTCCGTGCCGTCGTCGTAAAGAAGATCGAACAGCATCAGTTGCACCGGAACCGTAGTACGGGCACGTTCAATGTCCGCTGCTTTGACCAGGTTCATTCGGAGCTGCAGCCGCCCGAAATCGGGCCGGGAGCCCTTGCCGAGCGCCACAATTTCGCCATCAGCCACGAAGTCGCCGTCGGGCCAGCACGCGCGGTCCGTCAGCTCAGGATAGGCGGCGGTTAGATCGTTCCCGTTGCGGCTCATGAGCCGGATCTTTCCTTCGGTTCCCGTGATGATCGCCCGGATTCCGTCCCACTTCAGTTCATACAGCCAATCGTCGCCGCGGAGATCGGCAGTGGTTCCGGAGGTGGCGAGCATGGGGGTGTAATTCGGCATTGGTTGGGGAGCAGTGGGCGCGCTTACAGGCGGTCGCGAGGTGGACTTCGGCGAACTGCCCGACGAAACCCTCCGGCCCCCGGGCTGCTCTTTCATGAGGTGGATAAGCCAGTTCTGGCCGGTGTTGATGAGCGCAAACCGTTTGGTGCCACCAAGGCCGCCGCCGGGCTCGCCCGTCAGGGTCGCGATCACTTCCTTGCCGTCGCGCCATTTCTCGCAGGTGTACTCGCCGCGATCCCAAATGGTCATGGTCCCTGCCCCGTACTCACCTTTGGGAATGATTCCTGCGAAGTTCGCGTATTCCATGGGGTGGTCTTCGGTATGGACGGCGAGGTTGTTGCGGTCGGGGGTTTCCGGGATGCCACGCGGCAGCGCCCACGACGCCAGGACGCCGTGGTGCTCCAGGCGCAGGTCCAGGTGGTAACGGCGGGCGTGGTGCTCCTGGATGACGAAGATGCCGCCCGGCGGCGGAGGATCGCCGGGCTTCGGTTGCTCCGAGGAAGAGTCACCGGTCGCCGCGGAAGCAGCAGCCGACGACGACGGAAACGGCTCCGGGGTCTTCTGCGGATCGCGCATCCCGACATATTTGGCGAGACGGTTCTCCACCGTCACCACCCGCTCGCGGGAGGCAGAAGCACCCGAAGCAGCAGCGCCGTCGTCGTCATTCTCATCCTCGCCGTGAGGCGGAAGGTGCCGCTCGGAAATCGGCGCGAAGTGGTCTTTACCGGTAGCAACGCGCTTCATGACGGCCAAGTAGTCGAGGTGGTCCAGCGAAGGGGAGGCGAGCTCGCGCCACGTGCGGGGCGCGGCGACTGTGGGGTGGGCCTTTCCACGCAGCGAATAGGGGACGATGGTGGTCTTGTTCCCGCTGTTCTGGCTCCAGTCCACCAACACTTTGCCGTGGCGGAGCGACTTCTTCATGTCGCTGACCACCAGCTCGGGGTGGTCCGATTCCAAGGCGCGGGCGAGTTCTTTGGCGAACGCGGACACTTGCTCGGACTTCAGGGTCCCGTCCAGGCCGGTATAGAGGTGGATCCCTTTGCTGCCGCTGGTGACAGGCACGGGCTCCATGCCCATGTCCTGCAGGATGGAACGGGCCAGCTTGGCCACTTCAACGCACTCGGGAAGTCCGGCGCCGGACCCCGGGTCAAGGTCCAGGACGAAGCGGTCGGGGCGGAGCGGCTTCCCCGAGGGGTCCACTTGCCACTGCGGAACGTGGATCTCGAGCGACGCGATTTGGGCCATCCACGTGAGCGTCGCCAGGTTGTTCACCATGGGATAAACGTTGGTGTGGTCCGAATGCTGGATGGCGGCACGGGGAATCCACCTGGGCGCCGAGTCCTCAAGGTTCTTTTGGAAGAACACTTGCCCGGGGTTTTCGGCAGTGCCCACCCCGTTGACCCAGCGCTTACGCGTGACCGGCCGATTGGCTGCGGCGGGGATCAGGAAAGGCGCCACGGCGGCGTAATACTCCAACACTTCCGCCTTGGTGGTTCCGGTTTCGGGGTAGATGATTTTGCCCAGGTTGGTGAGGGTGAGTTCGTGGCCTTCCACGTTCACGCGCTCCTGCTGCTTGCCTGCCACCTCTTCTCCTCTGCTGTGTTGTGCTGTTGACTGGGTGCATGAGGGCCATATGGAAGGGATCTATCGCGTTCGGTCTGGTCAACGTACCAGTGAAGCTCTACAGTGCCACGGAGGATCACGATATCGGCCTGCATCAAGTCCACAATAAGGACGGCGGGCGTATTCGGTACCAGCGGAAATGTGAAATTTGCGGCGAAGTTGTGGCGTACGAGGATATTGATAAAGCCTACGAAGAAGAGGGCCGCACGGTGGTCCTGACGTCGGCCGAATTGAAATCGTTGCCGGAAGAGAACAGCCGCGAAATTGAGGTGGTGGAGTTCATCCCCGCCGAGCAGTTGGATCCGATCATGTACGAGCGCAGCTATTTCCTGGAGCCCGACTCCAAATCGCCCAAGGCGTACATGTTGCTCCGCCAGACGCTCGAGGACACGGACAGGATCGCCATTGTCCAGTACGCGCTGCGGCAGAAGACCCGTTTGGGTGCGCTGCGGGTGCGTGGGGATGTGCTGTTGCTCCAAGCACTGCTGTGGGGCGACGAGGTCCGGGAGGCCAAGTTCCCGTCCCTGGAGACCGACATCAGGATCTCCGATAAGGAATTGGAAATGTCCTCGGCCCTGGTGGAGTCCATGGCGCACGACTTTGACCCCGATGAATACACCGATGACTATCAAGCGCAGCTCCGAACGCTGATTGAGGCGAAACTGGAAAAGGGCGAGGCCCTGGATACCGAGGCCACCTTCGGCGCGACGGAAGGCGAAGGCGAGGGCGGCGATGTCATCGACCTCATGGAAGCGCTCAAACGCAGCTTGGACAAGAAACGCGGCAAGGAAAAAGCGGACGACGACGCTGCTGCCGCCAGCAAAACTGCCGGCAAACCGAAGGCGCGGGCCAAGAAAAAGGCCTGAACCGGCGTCGTAATTTACCTGCCAATTCCAAGAAAGCAGCGGCCGCCGCCCGAGCGGCCGCTGCTTTCACTCGTTATTAATGATTTCTCAGCATGGAGATGAGCTCGGATTTTTTCTTATCCGAATATCCTTTCAGGCCGAGTTCTTTGGCGCGGGACTTCAATTTGTCCACGGTCCAGTCATCGTAATCACCGGACTTTCCGCCCTTACTGCCCACTTCTTTCCGGCCCTTGGCTGCGGCAGCGTTGGAAACGCGGGCAGCTTTCTCCTTGGACGCACCATCTTCACGAAGTTCTTCATAAAGTTCGGGGTCCTTCAAGCTGGAGTTCTTCTTTCCGGGCATGATGCGTTCCTTTCTCTGGCTTGGCTAAGCGCCTGTTTCGTAGTGGGGTTCAGCCACGGGTTTGGACTCGGGCGAACCACGCTCGCGGAGGTACACGGATGCCCCTACCAGGACGGCTACGGCCAGGAACTCGCTTTGCCAGTTCTGGAAGGACTCGAACCAGAACTGGCTGGAACCGATGTACTCCCACGTGGAGACCTCCGGGAGGCCGTGGCTGCGCTGTTGGTCGTTGTAAGCGGCTGTACCGCCGAATGCGTGCAAGGTGAACGAGAGCAGGAAGAGCAGGCCAAGGAGGCCGGAAAGTGAGTGTTCATAGACCTTCAGGACCCAGCCACCTCGCCGGACCGGCCAAGGGGTCTTGGCTGTCATCTTGGCATCGCGCGGATCCTCGTCCTGGGGAGCGTCCTTGTCCACGGGCTTTGACTCCGAGGATCCCCTCTGGAACAGGAAGACCGTCAGGACCACGTACATGGCCATCTGGAGGAATTCCGACTCCCAGTTCTCGAACACAGCTTCCCAGAAGTTGCCCGAGGTCAGGAAATCAGAAAGGCCCGTTGCCGGCTGCCCGTGCGCCTGCTGTTCTTCGCTGTAACTGGCGGCGCCTGACATGATCATGCCGCCGAGAAACAGGACGAACAGGCCAGCATTGACCAGCAGCAAGCCATGGTCCTTGACCCACTGGCGGGCCGGCTTTTTGTCCTTGCCGGGTGTCTGGTGGTGTTGAGCAGGTCGCAGCATCTTGTTCACACCTCTCTTGCATCTCCGCCGTTGCCGTTGCCATTGCCGTTTCCATTGCCGTTCCGGACGGCACGGCGATGCAACCACAGCGGAGCACCTACTACGAGCAACAGGAGGACCAGGATGATAAAACCACCCGCCACAATTCCTGCGGTCCGTCCGGCGGTGAAGTCGAATACCAAAGTGGCAGAGCCAACGATCAGGAGCGCTACCCCGCCCAACGCCCACTTGGTGACGATGTCGGCGCTCGATACCAGCGTGGCTTTGAGCCCCCTGCGGAACAAGCGACGATGAACGCTGACGGGAAGGACAATGAGGACGGTGGTCAACGCTGCCACCATCACGTTGAAGAGGTAGAGGCTGCGTTGCCAATCATCCAGCTCTTCAAAACGTTCCTGGAAGGGCAGCGTCAGCAGGAAGCCGCCCAGAATTTGGACTCCGGTCTGGAGCACCCGCAATTCCTGGATCAGTTCCATCCAGTTGCGGTCCATGCGCTCCTCGAGGGATTCATTGCGACCAATTCTGGGAGCCTGCTCCGGCTCTACCATCTCTGCACCTCCATGGTGGTTTTGGTGGACGACGACCATACACGGGACTACGGTCGAACTGTCAGCTTTCCTCGATCTTTTCTATCGGGGCCTCATCGCAATTTCCAAGGAGGAAGCAATGAGCCAGGACGAACACCGCGTGGACCCGGAGAGTGAGCCCGGCGGCTACGGCACACCCACCCCCGAACAGGAAATGCCTGGTCAGGGTGATGAACGCGAGACGCCGGAACGGCCGGCCCAGGGAGTACCCGACGTCCCGGGCGACGAGTTCCCCACACCTCAGGACCCTGATGCGGCTCCGCCACCTTCAACCGGTAACGGTACCGAAGGGGCCTGAAAGGGCTGAGGGCCGTCCCCGGTTTGCAGCCGAGCTGCGGCGGGGGGACAGCCCTCGTGTCGTCCGGAGCGTAAGCCCCCGCTTATACCGTGTGGCCCCTGCGACCCGACATGAAGCTCAGCAACCAGCCGATCGCAGCAATGACGAGGAGGATAACGCCTACCCACAGCAACCAGCTCAGGGCTTCGGTGAAGCCGCCCACCAACAGAAGAACAATTGCTACTACACCAGCAATGATCAGAAGCGTATTCATGGTCAGCACCTTCCTTTCTGGGGGAATCTTTGATGAATCGCCGATCCCCAACTATGCATTCCGATTTACTTCGATTGAGTTATGCCGGTACTTGGAGGCGTTCCACGGCCTCAAAGTGCCTTTTCATGCGTCACATGCCGGCCGTCGTGGTGAGGCGAGTTCGCCAGCTGTGAACAGTAACACTCCTCATTGTACTACTAAGCAACCTTATGAAAGGCTTATTGCAGTCGTCATCCGATGATTGGGCAGTTGCCGCAGATATTTGCGGCACGTTTTTGGCTCACATGAACGTCCATGAGAGGAACACAATGAAAGCGTCACAGCAGCTTGCAGACAACCTTCAAATCGTCCTGACCGACCTCATCGAGCTGCAGCTCCAGGGGAAGCAGGCGCACTGGAACATTGTGGGTCCGAACTTCCGGGACCTCCATCTCCAGCTGGACGAGCTGGTCCTCGCCACGCGGCAGTTCGCTGACGACACAGCCGAGCGTATGCGTGCGCTCCACGCCCTGCCCGACGGTCGCAGCGCCACCATCGCAAAGGGCACCCGCCTGGAGGAGTTCCCGGCTGGCCTGGTCAACACCAAGAACGCCGTCAAGCTGGTCACCGACCGTGTGGAGCGTGCGGTCCAGACCATGCGCGATGTCCACGACGAGGTTGACGAGGAAGACCCCACGACGGCGGACCTGCTCCACGCGTTTATCTCCCGCCTTGAGCAGCTGGTGTGGATGATCAATGCCGAAATCATGAATGCCGGTGCTGCCGTCACGGATCCGGACGAGGCCTAGACTTCACCGGACCGGCTGGATCATGAGTAGGGCGTAAGAACCATGCCCAGGCTTAAGCGCAGTGACCTGTCCAAGCCCGGCATCGTCCGCCGCAAGGTAGGAAAAGGGTTCAGCTACCGGCATCCTGACGGAACCCTGGTCAGCAAGGAAGATCGCCAGCGCATCAATGCGCTGGCGATCCCGCCTGCGTGGACCGATGTGTGGATCAGCCCCTATGAGCATGGCCACATCCTCGCCACGGGAGTGGACGGTGCAGGACGCAGCCAGTACGTCTACCATCCCCGATGGCGGGAACGAAAGGACACTGAGAAGTTCCTTCGGGCCGCAAAACTGGGCTTGGTTCTGCCGGCAATTCGACGCAACGTCACCGTCCACTTGCAGAACACCGATGACCCCAAGCAGCAGACTCTTGCCGCTGCAGTACGGCTGATGGATCTTGGTGCGCTTCGCGTTGGGTCCGAAATTTACATGAAGCAGAACGGCTCCTACGGACTCACCACGCTCCGCTGCCGGCATGCACGGGTGGAAGGGCAGGGTGTCTTCCTGAAGTTCCCCGGTAAGAGTGGGCAGCTATGGGACACCTCCATTCACGACCCCGGCCTGGCAGCCTTCCTGGATCCCCTCGCTCAGCGACCCGGCAAAGAGCGGCTGTTGGCCTACCAAGCGAACGGTTCCTGGGTTTCGGTGGATGGGTCCATGATCAATGAATATTTGCGCGGCATCGCCGGCGAGGCTTACATGTCCAAGGATTTCCGGACGTGGAAGGGCACTGCGGCTGCGGCGCTATGCCTGATCAAGTCAGGCCACAAGGGCACACCGCGCCAGGCGATAGTGCGGGCCATCAAAGAAGCCTCGGAGTTGCTGGGCAACACCCCTTCCGTGGCGCGCTCTTCCTACGTCGATCCGAGGATCATCGAGGCCTACCTCTCGGGCAAACTCAAGGAAGTGAAACCCACGGAGGCGTCGGTTGCGGCCTTCTTGAATGGCGGGAACACCTAGCCGCTGAAGGACGCCCGCAGACACGGAGAGAGCCTGCCGACTCCCTTATCCGGGCGTTGGCAGGCTCTATCCGTGGGGCCGAGGGGTTATCCCTGCTTTAGGCGTCGTGGTCCGTTTCGAGGATCTTCACCAGGCTGTCCAGCGCGGCATCCGCGCCGTCCCCTTCGGCCCGCAGCACTACAACGTCCCCATGGGAAGCGCCCAGGCTCATGAGGGACAGGATGCTGGCGGCGTCCAAGGCGTCGTCTGCGGGCTCTCCTTGACGTGCAATGGTCACATCGATGTCCAGGTCGCCGGCTGCTTCGGCGAAAATGGCTGCCGGGCGGGCGTGGAGGCCGACGCGGCTCGCGATGGTGGCTGTACGTTCTGGCATTGGTGCTCCTCTTTGTGAAGGGTGGCTGTGGTGTGTGGTGGCTTTGTGGGAAGTCTAGACCGGGGGGTGCCTAGACGCTTACGGTTGCCGGAGCGGCTTCCGCTTCTACCGGCTTCTTGACCGCAAAGCGCTTGAGGGCGATGACCGCCAGCGCGCTGACTACCATTCCGGCCACGATGGCGATGATGAACATTGGCAGGTTGCCAATGGCAAAGAAGACGAAGAGCCCTCCGTGGGGAGCCTGGGAGGTGACCCCTGTAGCCATGCAGAGCGCGCCTGTCAGGGCCCCGCCCAGCATGCTGGCCGGGATGACGCGCAGGGGGTCTGCTGCGGCGAAGGGGATGGCACCTTCAGAGATGAAGGATGCGCCGAGCAGCCAGGCTGCCTTGCCGTTCTCGCGTTCGTTGAGTGTGAAGAGCTTCTTGTTCAGGGCTGTGGCGAGGGCCATGGCCAGCGGCGGAACCATGCCCGCGGCCATTACGGTGCCCATGATCAGCCAAGGAGCCTGGTTGTCAGCGCTGCCCGCACTCAAACCGGCCACCGCGAAGGCATAGGCAACCTTGTTGACGGGACCACCAAGGTCAAAGCACATCATGAGGCCAAGGATGATGCCGAGAACCACGGCGGACGCGCCACTCATGCCTGTGAGCCAGCCGTTCAAAGCTGCGGTAAGGCCGGCAATGGGGCCACCGAGAACAAGGAACATTGCACCTGAAGCAACAATTGAGGCAAGCAGCGGGATGATGACAACGGGCATCAAGCCACGGAGCCAGCGCGGTACCTGCCACGTGCCGATCAGGTAAGCGATGTAACCTGCCAGCAGACCGCCGATGATGCCGCCCAGGAATCCTGCGTCCATGAAGCTGGCTACGGCGCCCGCCACGAAGCCGGGCGCAATACCTGGCCGGTCGGCGATTGCGTAGGCGATGTAACCGGCCAGTGCCGGGACGAGGAAGCCCATGGACAGGGCTCCGATCTTGAACGCCACTGCACCCAGGTAGGTGGCAAGGCCACCTTCGGGCAGGTTGCCGAAGTTATTCTCCAGCACCACCTTGTCCGCCACCTCAGTGATGTCATAACCGCCCAACAGGAAGCCAAGGGCAATCAGCAGCCCGCCACCGGCCACGAACGGGATCATGTAACTCACGCCAGTGAGGAGTGCTCGCTTCAGCTTCTGGCCGATGTGCTCGCCCTTCTCCTCCTCATCGCGCTCGGCCTGCTCTTCAGCACCGGCATGGGGTACGCGGCGAGCCCGGGGGTCGTCGGCAGCCGCAAGGGCTTCCCGCACCATCTTGTCCGGCTCATCGATGCCACGCTTGACCGGAGCGTTGATGACCGGCTTACCGGCGAAGCGCTCCTTACCGCGAACGTCCACATCCACGGCGAAGATCACTGCGTCAGCTGCTGCGATCACTGCGGGGTCAAGGGGTTTGGCGCCGGAGGAACCCTGGGTCTCGACCTTGAGGTCCACGCCCATCTCCTTGGCGGCGGCTACCAGCGAGTCGGCGGCCATGTACGTGTGCGCAATACCGGTGGGGCAAGCGGTCACGGCCACAATGCGCTTGGGTGCGGCAGTCGCCGTCGTGCTTGGGGCGGCGGGTTCAGCAGCAGTGGCAGCTGCAGGCTTGTCGGCCAGTGCGCCGTCCACCAGATCCACGATGTCCTGTTCGGTGGCAGCCGCACGCAGCGCTGCCGTGAAGTCCTTCTTGATCAGTGAACGGGCCAGCTTGGAGAGCAACTTCAGGTGCTCCTGGTCCGCGCCATCCGGGGCTGCGATGAAGAAGATGAGGTCAGCGGGGCCGTCCTTGGCGCCAAAGTCCACCTTGTGTGACAGCCGTGCCATGGCCAGGGCAGGCTCCTGGACCGCGGCCGAGCGGCAGTGCGGAATTGCGATTCCGCCGGGGACGCCGGTGGCGGTTTTCTGCTCGCGGGCGAAGGCGTCGGCGAAGAGGCCTTCAACCTCGGAAGCACGGCCGGAGGCGGCAACTTTGCCGGCCAGGACGCGGATGACGTCGGCAGGGGAGTCGCCCAGGTTTTGGTCGAGGGTGACCAATTGGGGTGTGATCAGCTGGGTCACTGTGAGTCCTTCTGGAGGGCCGTGATGGTTACGGCATTGGGGGTTGTCTGGTGGACTGCCGGGACAGTGGAGCCCGGCAGCGAAGCAGCAGCGGCACCATGTGCCACGGCTTGACGAAGGCAGTCCTGCGTAGAGCCACCTTGGGTTGCAGCCAGCAAGTAGCCGGCCAATGAAGAGTCCCCGGCGCCCACCGTGCTGACGGCTTTAATGGGCGGATGCGTGGCGAACCATGCTCCGTCCGCCGTCACCAGGACTGCTCCTTTGGACCCGAGTGTTGCGAGAACGGCACCTACACCGCTGGCGACGACGGCGGCAGCGGCTTCAGCGGCTTTGGCCGGGTCCGCTTCCAGTTCGTCAGCAGTGGAGACGTTGGTGAAACCGGCGGCGGCGGCGAGCTCTGCGAGCTCTTCCGCGTTCGGCTTGAGGAGGTCCGGCTTTCCTGCGGCATCACCCACCAAGGCGGCCGCGAGGGGCGCCCCGGAGGAGTCAATGGCGATGCTTGGGGCGGCCGTTCCGTCCGCGTTCGACCGGAGTCGACGAGCGATGGTGGCGTAGAAATCCGAGGGCACTCCTGGTGGGAGTGATCCTGCGAGAACCACCCAGCTGGCCCCACGGGAGCGGTCCAGCAGCAGCCCGATCAGGGCTTCCTGCTGTTCACCGCTCAGCTCCGGGCCGGGTTCGTTGATCTTGGTGGTGACGCCGTCCGGTTCGGTGAGCGTGACATTGCTGCGCAACGCTTGACCGATGGGCAGCGCAGCGAACGGTACACCGCCGTCGTGCAGCCCTGAAAGTACAGGATCCGAATCGGCGCCCGGAAGGACTGCAAGCGTGTCCAGGCCGGAGGCCACCAGCGCCCGTGAAACGTTGACGCCCTTTCCGCCGGATTCCTGGTGGACGGCCACTGCACGCTGAACTTCGCCGCGGGCCAAGGCGCCAGGAAGCTCGACAGTGCGGTCCAGGCTGGGATTGGCGGTCAAGGTGACAATCATGCGATCACCACGTCGACGCCGGCATCGGCCAAGGCTGCTGCGAGTTCCGCGGACGGTTCGCTGTCTGTGATCAAAGTGTCAACATCCTTCAGGGTGGCGAACTGGACCAGTGTCTCGGCGTCCAGCTTGGAAGAGTCGGCCAATGCCACAACGCGGCGGGCTGACGTGACGAAGGCGGCCTTGACTGCGGCTTCTTCGGGATCCGGGGTGCTGAGCCCGAAGGTTGCGTGGACGCCGTTGGCGCCAACGAAGGCGATGTCAGGGCGAAGCCTGTAGGCCGCTTCCACCGTGGACTGTCCGACGGCGGCCTGCGTCAGTCCGCGGACACGGCCGCCCAGGATCTGGAGAGCTATTCCCTGCGTGGAGGAGAGCTTGCCGGCGATGGGGATGGCGTGGGTGATAACCACGAGCTCATCATTGCCGTTGGCCGATGGCGTCCGCTGGGCCAGCAGATCGGCGAGCGTTTCCGTGGTGGAACCCGCGTCCAGCAGGACGCTGCCCGTGGTGAGTTGGGGGATGAGGGCAAGTGCTGCGTTGGCGATGCGAAGTTTTTCCACCTGACGCTGGACGGCCCGCTCAAGGATGCTCTCTTCGCGGGTGCTCAGGCGGTCCGAGGGGACGGCACCGCCATGAACACGCCTCAGGTTTCCGGAGACCTCAAGAGCCGCGAGGTCGCGGCGGACCGTCTCAGTGGTGATGCTGAAACGGTCGGCGAGGTCAGTGACGCTCACCCGTCCGCGCTCTGCGACGAGTGCGGAGATCAGTTGCTGGCGTTCTTCGGCGAACACTTACCCTCCATTGGTCAAGCTGCTTCTCAGTGCAGCCACATCAGTGACTGCTGTCACAACGATGTGGAATTGCTTGACTCTATCTTTGTTTATGTTGGTAAGTCAATAGAAAGCAACATAAACAAAGATGTGGACTGGGCAGGGTGGGAGCTCGGAGGAGGACCCAAGCACACGAAAAGGGCATGCCGCGCTCCCTGTAGCGCGACATGCCCTCGTTCGGATCCCAACTGGGGGATATCTGGGATCCGGTCCATGGAGTGGGCCTACTATTTCCCTATGTCAGAAGCCCGGGTGGTTCTCCCGGCGTCGGTGGCCCCGGCGTTGGCGGGGAGGGCACTGTAGGTCCGGGTGTGGGCTCCGGCACCGGTGGCGGTCCTGGTTCCGGCAACGGAACGGGCTCAGGCGTGGGGCCTGGTTCGCGGGTGGGGTCAGGATGCGAGGGGTCCGGCGGGAATTCACTCATGATCAGGCGCTCCGTCGATGGGAGGAGTGTTGCGGCCGTAGGCTTCCGGGAACAGTGGACGGATACCTGCCGGAGTCCCACCCCGCGCCGGGATAGTCGATGGGCAGGTTGTCCGGGTCCGGCGGATCCGGAAGGCTGCGCTTGCTGGCTTGCCCCGGCTTTCCACCTGTGGCCGAAGGTTCTTTTCGTTGCGGTTCGGTGTGCATGCTATCCCTTCCAGTAATCCCGGAACTGTTGGTGTGGCTCCTCGTGTCGTCGATCTTCATGGCTTCCCAATCTCAATCCGGGATTTCCATGTGGAAGCCACAATGACACCCGAGGATGCGTGTATTGATGAGTACCTCGTACATCCGCAGCTGGGCGCCCGGCGTCAGTACCAAGGGAGCCTGCACCCTGCGAAGCTCGCAGCTTTTGGTCTTCATCGGTTCACCGCAGTGCAGGTACTGGCCGCCGAACTGCAGCACGCCTTGGGGGACGCCGGGGCGGTTCAGGACTGCGGCCACGCGCCGCACGGAGGCGACATGTTCGTAGGAGTACCTGCAAACATGGCACTCGTACGCCACCTCCACCATGTTTGGCGCGGGCGGATAGTGCGACTGAATGGAGTTCACCAGGAGGTGCTGGTCTGTATTGCAGCGCGAGCACCAAAGCGGTTCATCGGGTGGTTGATGTGCTTCGTCCGGGACTCTGGACGCTGGCTGAGCCGGCATGGGTCTGTACCTCTGCATCAGAAAAAATGCGGGATGCCCGTCTGCATGAGCTGAAAGCCTGGGTCCTGTGATGTGGACTATAGGTCGATTGTGCACATAGGTGCACTTCAGATGCAAGGATTTCGATTCCACCGCTGATCGGGTGACGAGTTAGCGTCGGGCGACCGTAAAATGAGGCATGGACGAAATGAACGTTGATTTTGCGGCGCCTGATGCTGTCTCTGCGCCCGACGATGTTTCGGTGCCTGAGCAGCTGCAGGACCTGGTGATAGACAGCGAAGATGTGGGCGGATTTCTCCATGAGCTCGCGGTCTTTTCGGCTTCGGCCGTGTCGCAGGCCGTTGGCATGGATGTGCTCTGCGGCATCACTCTTAGCAGGCGCCGACGCACCGCCACGGTAGCCGGAAGCACCCATGAAGCCAGGCTGATCGATGAGGTTCAGCAGGCGTACGGGGATGGCCCGTGCCTGGAGGCCATGCGCAGCCACGCCACCCAGCATGTTCCGGACACATCGACTGAGGACAGATGGTCCGAGTACTGCACGGTCATCGCCGAGCGGGGACATCTTTCGGCGCTCTGCGTGCCGCTGGAATTGGATGAGGGAGCCACGGCAGCCCTCAACTTCTTTGCCCCCCAAGCCAACGCTTACGACGATGCCACCATCCGCAATTGCGAACTCTACGCAAGCCAGGCCGAGCGGTCATTGCGGCTGGCCGTACGGATTGGCGTGAAGCAACAGCACGCTGACGACCTCCAGGACGCCATGCAGACCCGGACGGTGATCGACCTGGCCAGCGGAATCATCATGGGCCAAAACCGCTGTACCCAGGAACAGGCGTTCCAGATCCTCAAGAAGGCGTCGAGCACCAGAAATCAAAAGCTGAGGGATGTCGCGGAGACCCTCGTCAAGAGTGTGGCCAAGGAAGCTCCCGTGGCCCATTTCGAAGCCTAGAAACGCGCGCACAAGGGCTAGGCAGCAGCTTCATCACTTGTGACGGCCGCCACTGGTGAACTACATTCATACTTGGGTTAAGCAGATAGCCCTTGGAGCCTCATGACGTGGAACCATCAGGGATGGTCCAAGAACTGCACCTTTTAGCTGTGGCCTCTATCGGCCGGCTCGCTGCGTGCGTCCATGCAGGCTCCTTGTAGTAGCAAAAGGAGAATGGCAATGACGCTTGGATCCCCACTTCCCGCCCCGAAACCTGCACGCGGGGCGGCACCTGCAACAACCGCTGGTGAAGTACGCCCCTGGTGCACGCTGTGCGAGACGGATTCCTACATTTTTGTGGAGACGGTAGTAGAAGCAGAACCACACAGGTCCGAAATAGTCGAGGTCAGCTACACCTGCAGCGAGTGCGATACGTTCTATGCCCACGCCGTCCGCCTGGATGCGCTGGTTCCGGAGATCCAAAGAGAATTTCTTTCCACTTCTGCCGCCGGACTCTGGTTCAGCTGCACCCACTGCGGAGATCCCATGACCTTGGGACGCCCCACGGAACGCGTCATCGAGGCGCCCCGGACCACCGACGATCCGGACAGTCCCAGCCTCCTTGAGGTGTACCTGCAAACGCAGGTACTCCATTGCCGCTGCGGTTTCCAAATGGAGGTTCCTCGCCACATTGGATAATCGCCGTCTCTAGATAACTCATGGTGGGGAGGGGTGGCTATGCGTACGTTTGGTGTCGAGGAGGAACTGCTTATTGCCGATCCAGTGGACGGCATCCCCCTGGCCTTGGCCGCCGGGGTTCTGGACGTGGCTTCCCCCAAAGGCGAGGACTCCAACGCGAACGGACCATCTCTGAAATCGGAGTTCAAGCAGGAGCAGATTGAGGTCAATTCGCTGCCCTGCCGGACCGCCAAGGAACTGAGGGCCGAGATCCGCGCCGGACGGGCACTGGCCGACTCTGCCGCCCGGGCTGTGGGTGCCCGGGTGGCCGCCTTGGCCACCCCGCCGGTTTTCCATGCCACGCCCACCAGGGGCAACCAGCGCTACGCCGCCATGGGCACGGAATTTGGCCTGATTTCACGCGAGCAACTCACCTGCGGCTTCCACGTTCATGTGTCCATCGAGTCGCCGGAGGAAGGCGTAGCTGTACTGGACCGAATGCGTCACTGGCTGCCGGTCCTCTTGGCCTTGAGCGCCAACTCGCC
The DNA here is from genome assembly GCF_048537125.1 of Paenarthrobacter sp. PPS72. GTDB lineage: Bacteria > Actinomycetota > Actinomycetes > Actinomycetales > Micrococcaceae > Arthrobacter > Arthrobacter nitroguajacolicus_E. The sequence goes on from NZ_JBLYIE010000068.1 coordinate 36,647, forward strand.
GTTCTGGATGGGCGCCGACACGGGGTTCGCCAGTTATCGGACCCAGATTTGGAACAGGTGGCCCACGGCGGGTCCCATGGATGTTTTCGGCTCGGCTGATGGCTACCGGGCAGTGTTGGCGGAGCTTCTGGGCACCGGAGTTCCACTGGACGAGGGCATGATCTACTTCGACGCCCGGCTGTCCAGGGGGCATCCAACCGTGGAACTCCGGATTTCCGACGTCTGCCTCTATGCCGAAGACGCACTCACCATTGCAGTCCTCGCACGCGCCCTTGTGGAAACGTCGGCGCGTCAATGGCGCAAGGGGGAACCGCCGTCGAGCACCTCGACCCCGGTGATCCGCATGGCCAACTGGAAGGCCAGTCGTTTCGGAGTCAACAACCAACTGCTGCATCCGCTGGAGCAGGCGCCTTATGCTGCCGCTGACGTGGCGGGTGCCTTGCTCCGCCACGTCCACCGGGTACTGACGGAATCAGGGGACCTCGCGCTGGCGCGGACAGGGGTGGCCAACATCCTCCGGCGCGGAACCGGCGAGCGGCTGCAGCGGCAGGCCTTCAGCAAGAGGCTGCAGTTGTCGGATGTGGTGACAGCCGCCATCGCGTCCACCCACAACCACGGCGAGCGGTCGGACGCCGACCTCATTAGCCGCTGAGGCCAGCGCCCGGCAAAAACCGCCCGGTTACAGCAGTACGACGACGGCGGCGTTCACCTTAGCCCTGGTTGATGCGGATCATGTTGCCCGAGGGGTCGCGGAAGGCGCAGTCGCGGGGGCCCCACGGTTGGTCGATCGGTTCCTGGAGTACCTCGGCGCCGGCGGCGCGGAGCTTTTCGAACGTGGCGTCGAGATCATCCGTGGTGAACACGAGCATGGGCATGACGCCCTTGGTGAGGAGTTCCTGGATGGCGTCGCCATCGGCCTGCGAGCGGCCTGCGTGCGGGGGAGAAAGGACCAACTCAAGATTGGGCTGGGCATCGCTGCCGATGGTGACCCAGCGCTGGCCGTCGGAGCCGACGTCGTTCCGGACGTCAAAACCCAGGGCGTCGCGATAAAAGGCGAGCGACTCATCGACATCGTTGACAGTGACATGTGCGTACTTCAATGAAATGTTCATGAATCACACGCTATTGCAGCTATGGCGCGGGCGCTTCTTCGATCGTGCTCAGATTCTTATTGCCGGTTCTGTCAGGGCGCGTGTGCTGTTTTGCGATGCAATTTGGCATGGCCTTCACAGCATGGTGCTCCCTGGCGCGGTATTCGCTGGGGTTGATGCCCACGATCTCCGTGAAGCGGCTGCTGAAAGATCCCAGCGAAGTACATCCGACTTCCATGCAGGCATCGGTCACGCTGGTGCCCGCGCGGAGCAGGGCCATGGCCCGCTCGATGCGCCTGGTCATGAGGTAGTTGTACGGTGATTCGCCGTACGCAGCCTTGAACTGGCGGGAGAAATGCGCGGGGGACATCAAAGCGCCGGCTGCCATGGTGGGCACGTCCAAAGGACGCGCATATTCGCGGTCTATGAAGTCGCGGGCGCGCCGCAGAAGGGCCAGGTTGGCCAGTTCCTGCGGAGTCATGGGCACAGTCTACTAGGTGGGTCACGGTCTACTAGGCTCGTGCCCATGGAATCAGTGGTGTGGTCGAAGCCCGAAAACCAGCGCAAGGGCACACCGTTGCTGGTGATGATGCACGGGTATGGCACCAGCGAGCAGCGCATGGTTGACCTCTTCCCGCACCTTCCGGGCGAGTTCACCTGCGCGGCGCTCCGCGGCCCCAAGATCATCGGCGACCACTACGGCTGGTTCCTGCTGGACTATTTCCTGACCAACGACTTCGCGGACGTCATTGCTTCCACCAACTCCGTGTTCAACTGGATAAACTCCGTCAAAGACAACCACAGCAGCGTCAGCCTGCTGGGCTATTCGCAGGGCATGGCCATGGCCAGCACGCTCCTCCGTCTGCGGCCGAATGCGTTCAAAGCTACGGTGGGTCTGTCCGGATTCGTCCTGGACAACGATCTCCTGGCCTTGAGTGAATCCTTTGACGCTCCGCCACCCTTCTTTTGGGGCCGGGACAAGGCCGATCCAGTGATCAACGAGGACGCCATAGCCCACACCGAGGAGTGGCTGAACGCCAACGTCGCTTTGACGGCGCGGACGTATCCGGGGATGGGACACCGGATCGAGCCGCCCGAACTGGTGGATGTGAGCGCCTTCCTTAAGTACTACGTCCTGGGTTAAGCCCAGGATTAGAAGACCGGATTAGACGGCATCACGGCCTCGGAATCAAGCTTTCAGCGAGATTCGCGTCACAATATCGCATTCGACCGCACTCTATTGAATGACAAAATTGTAAGCGCTTACACTTTTGGCTGATGTCCCGCTTCGGGACTCACGCCAAGGCGTCGGACGAGGATGGAAAGGGTTGAGGCCGTGTTGCATGGTTAGGTCCCACAGAGTGACAATCCAGGACGTGACCGTTCTCTCCGGGTTGTCCATTTGCACGGTGTCGCGGGCCCTGAGGAATCTCCCCAACGTTTCTGAGAAAGCCCAGCGTGGGCATGCGAAATGTTCCGTGGGACAATGTAGGTATCGATGACGAACACGCAGCCTGGCAGGCTACCCAACACCTGCTGGGGCTGGGCCATTGGGACTTGGCCGTCCTCTCGAGCAATGAACACTCCGTTGTGACTGAGACTCCACGGTTCCGCGGCTTCAGGCGTGCGCTGGATGATCACCACCTCACAGTCCACCCGGACTTTGTGGTGGGAGCCGGGCCAAGCATCGACGACGGTAGGCGGGCAATGACTGAACTCATGGCCCGCGGCCGGAGGCCCACTGCAGTGTTCGCCCACTGTGACGAGGCCGCGTTCGGTGCCCTCATGGCGCTGCGTGAACATGGTCTTTCCGTGCCCAAGAACGCGTCCGTGATCGGCATCGACGATCACCCCATGAGCTGGTTCCTTGGCCTGAGCACCGTGGCGCAACCCGTTGCCGACCAAGGCGCCTTCGCAGCAAACCTGCTGTGTGAACGCCTGCTGAATACTGAATCCCCCCATCAACCCTCCAACCACCTGCTCGATACCAAGCTCATCGAACGCAAGACCACGCGCCACAAGCGCTGAACGGAACAATGCACATGACTGATCTTCGTAATGCCTGGACTGGCGCCTCGGCGCTGTTGTTCGACCTCGACGGCGTGCTGACGCCCACTGCCGTGGTGCATGAGCAGGCGTGGCAGGAACTTTTCGACGGCTACCTGGCCACTACCGGCCACCCGCAGGGCTACCAGGAGAGCGACTACTTCGATCACATCGACGGCAAGCCCCGTTTCGACGGCGTCCGTGATTTCCTGACGTCCCGCGGCATCACCCTGCCCGAAGGCCCGGTCCACGACCACCCGGACAACCAGACCGTGCAAGGCCTGGGCAACCGCAAAAACGCGATTTTCAACGAGATCGTGAACTCCCGCGGCGTTGAGCCTTTTGAAGGCTCGGTCAAGTTCATCAACGCCGCAGTGGAACTGGGTCTCAAGGTGGCTGTGGTGTCCTCCTCGCGCAACGCGCCTGCGGTACTGAAGGCCGCCGGGCTCGACCACCACTTTGAGGTAGTCGTCGACGGCCAGGTTGCTGCCGGCGTCGGACTTCCCGGTAAACCGGACCCGGCCACCTACGTCTATGGGGCCAGCCTGCTGGGCGTGCCTGTGGAGGAATGCATCGTGATTGAGGATGCAGTGTCCGGTGTTCAGGCCGGTGCAGGTGCCAATTTTTACGCCGTGATCGGCGTGGACCGCGGAGCAGGCCGGCAGACCCTGCTCGACGCCGGCGCCACGCTGGTGGTCGACGACCTCAACGATCTTCTCTGACCCTACTTTTTTCGAAGGACTTCAACAGCCCATGGCACTCATCAGCTCCGATCGGCTTCGCTTCCCCTGCGAGCCCTGGAAGCTCGTGGAGAATATCCACGTCCCCGGTGACGAGGGAACGCTGGAAACGCTGTTCGCACTTGGGAACGGCCACCTTGGTATTCGTGGCTCGCATTCGACTGCCGGGGACGGTGAACTTCCCGGCACGTTCGTCAACGGGTTCCATGAGATTTGGGACATCAAGCACGCTGAAAATGCCTACGGTTTTGCCCGGACAGGCCAGCGGATCGTGTATGTGCCGGATGCCAATAACTTCACTGTTTCCATTGATGGCGAGGCCCTGAGCCTGGCCGAATCCACGGTGCTGGACTATCACCGCAGCGTGGACTTTTCCACAGGCGTCTACGAGGAAAGCATCACGTGGGCCTGCCGTTCCGGCGCCACCGTCACCACGGTGGAGCGCCGTGCGGTGGGGTTCGATTCCCGCGGATGCCTTGGCCTGGAGTTGTCGTTGACAGCCGACCGCGACGTATCCGCGGACATCACCTCCGGCGTCGTCAACCGGCAGGACCAGCCTGTGGATGACCACTCGGTCCACGATCCGCGCCGCTCCGGCCGGCACGCCGGCCGCGTCCTGCTGCCGCTGCACCTCCAAGGTACCGACGGTTCGCTTCGTCTCGCATGGGAAACCGCCGAGTCACGCCAGCGCGTCGCCATGGCCGTGGACCACTGGATCTCCGCCGAAGGCCAGCCGTTCGAGACTTTGGTGGCGGAAGACGAGTCGTCCGTCCGCTACGTTTTGGCCATTCACGACGGCGACACTTTCCGTTTGGAGAAGTCGGTCAGCTATGTGGTGGCCGGCTCCTCTGACGCCGAGGATCGCGGCGAAACCCTCGCGGCCGAAGCCGAAGCGAACCTGGTATCCGTTTCCGACATCTTCGCCCAGAGCAAAGCACACTACGACGAATACTGGACCACCGCAGACATCTCCATCGGCGGTCAGCCGGAGATGCAACAGGCTGTGCGTTGGGGCTTGTTCCAGCTGGCGCAAGCCACTGCCCGCGCAGGGGTTGCGGGCATCCCGGCCAAGGGCGTCAGCGGTTCCGGTTACGAGGGCCACTACTTCTGGGACCAGGAGGTCTACCTCCTTCCGTACCTGACCTACACGAACCCTTCCGGTGCCAGGAAGGTGCTGGAGTCACGGCACGCGATGCTGCCGGATGCGCGCGTCCGCGCCAAGGAGCTCAGCGTTGACGGGGCCCTGTTCCCGTGGCGGACCATTAATGGCCTCGAAGCCAGTGCCTACTACGCGGCCGGTACTGCCCAGTTCCACATCGCCGCTGCCATCGCCTTCGCAGCCAACCGATACCAGTGGGCCAGCGGCGATGACACCTTCCGCGGCGAACTGGGTGCCGACCTGCTGATCGAGACAGCCCGTATGTGGGCCTCGCTGGGCTTCTTCGGCAAGGACGGAATGTTCCACATCCACGGCGTCACAGGCCCGGATGAGTACACGGCCGTGGTCAATGACAACCTCTACACCAACGTCATGGCGCGCTTTAACCTGCGGGCCGCAGCGGCGCTGGAGCATGAGGGCATTGCCGAAACCGAGCGTATGGTGTGGCGGCAGGCGGCCGAGCGGATGTCGCTTCCGTACGATCCCCATTTGGAGGTCTTCAGCCAGGACAACGACTTCATGACCCTGGAACCGTGGGACTGGAACACGCCCAAGTCCAAGTACCCCTTGCTGCTGAACTTCCACCCGTTGGTGATCTACCGGCACCAGGTCCTCAAACAGGCCGATACCGTGCTGGCGATGTTCCTGCAGTGGCAGGACTTCACAGCTGAGGAAAAGCAGCGCGCTTTCGACTTCTACGATCCCATCACCACCGGGGACTCCACCCTGTCGGCGTGCGTGCAGGGCATCATGGCGGCCGAGGTCGGGTACGGCGACGTCGCGCTGAAGCACTTCACCGAGGCGCTCTTCATCGACCTCGACAACTCACACGGCAACACCATCGACGGCGTCCATATCGCCTCCACCGGTGGTATCTGGAGCTCCTTGGTATGCGGTTTCGCAGGCATGCGTGACCAAGGCGAGGTGCTGCGCTTTGATCCACGGCTGCCCTCGGAGTGGGAAGGGCTGTCCTTCCGGCTCAAGGTGCAGGGACGTCTGCTGGCCGTGGAACTCTCGCAGGGTTCCATCGCTTTGACCCTCGTGCCAGGTGAGGATTACAGCGACGAGCCGCTGCTGATCGATGTGCGGGGCTACGACGTCACTGTCGGAACGGACACTGTTACGGTGCCGCTGGACACCGTGCCCGTCCCACCGCCGTCGATCTTCCCCAGCGTCTTCCCGACGGCGGGCCTTCCGATCATCCGGTAGCTGTCTCTTATACACATCTCCGAGCCCACGAGACATTGATACTGATCTGGGGGGTCTTCTTGCTTCTTAGG
>NZ_JBLYIE010000069.1:0-5371 GCF_048537125.1 Paenarthrobacter sp. PPS72
GTATAAGAGACAGAGTCAAGGGGGTGCGTGGGGGAGGTGGGGCTTTGGGATACCAAGAGGTGCCCGACGGGCCGACTGCGCCGAGGCAGTATTCGACCCGACAGGCTTCCGGGCCTCCGTTTCTCTCTGGTTCGGCGAGTGAGCCAGCCTCCGACACTGGCCCATGTCAGAATCTGAGTACCCGCTTAGCTGATACTTGGAAAACCTCCGTTTCACTGGTGCCTACAGGTGCTTCTGAACTTCGGAATCACATGTCGTTTGAAATGGAGTTCTCGCGTGCATTTTTTTGGCAAGTACCGCGTAGTACACAGACGTGCCCGTTGCGCGCCGTTCAAGCTGCCTGGTTACTTCAATGGCTGAGCTTGCCGCCGCTTCTATTCTTTTCAAGCAGTTCGAAATTGAGACCGGAACCGTTGGGGGTGCTCGTGAACGTTTCCAGCAGATGGTCACGGACCTCGTTGGCTTATTGAATCCCGGAGCAAACGAAGTTGCGGCCGGCGGGGGCAGTGACTGGGGGATTGACACCTATGTTGGACGTCTTGATGACTCAATCTTGGTTTGGCAATCGAAGTTCTTCATAGCGTGGCGTGGTGAGAACGAGCGTGGGCAAGTAAGGAAATCCTTCAACGAACTGGTCAAAAAGGCTGAGCAGGAGAATTTCAAGGTTTCACTCTGGCGGCTGTGCGTACCGTGTGTGCTCCCACCGGTGGAGCAGAAATGGTTCGATAACTGGAGCACGAAGCAGAAACGGACTACCGGAGTTCAGATAGAGCTTTGGAACGGAGTTAGGCTGCGGCAATTCATCAGCATGGATGATGCTAAGTCCGTCCGAGAGAACTATTTTCCTGGAAGTTTCCGTTCCACTACACCGCTGCCCGTGCTGACTGCCAAGAATACAACCGCCTTTGACTCTGCGCTGTTTGTTCGTCAGCTCGAGGAGGCGGGCGTCTTGGAAACGGATGGTGCGAAGGGCTTGTTCTATGCGGCGGAAGCACTCGCCCGAGATATTGCCGGACGCGGTGTGGAAGAAGAGATGAGAGCCTTCTTGGAGATTCACCTCGACCTCCTCACTGTTTGGGAAGATCATTTCAACGCCTCAGCACAACAAGCCGACGCTCGGGGGCGGATGGGATCGTTTGTCCGAGACGTGCTTCAGCGAGCGGCAACGTCACAGGACCCTCCCGGTATTCAGCTCAGGCCTGCACACCGTAGGGGGATCACGCATCGGCTCGTTGAGGACCGCAGGGCTGGCTGGGTTACGCACTGGAGACAGGTGGCGGCGAATCACAGCGAACCCAGCACCATAGACGCCGACGTTGATAAGTTTATTGAGAGCGGAGGTTGCGGTAATGGATGAAAAGTCAATTGCGGGCAATTTCGTCGATTCCGCGCAGGCCGTTCCGTGGTCTGTTGAAGATTCAATGAGCTTTCGACTAGCCGAACTGCTCCTACTGCTCGATGAGATGCGTCAGTACACAACCAAAGTGATCACGGTGGATAGAATCGGCTACTTTGCATTCTTTGCTTCGCACCCTTTTGTGTTGGTGGACAGGCAAGACGATCAGGGAGCGGCCGACCGAGTGAAACTCAACGCTGCAGGATTCAGTCGCACTCAGATTTCTTACGCGTCGATCGGATCGCGGTATGTCAGACGGCGTCGCCTGCTGCAAATCGACCTTGAAATACTTGTATCCTATGAGCTTTGCAAAATAACCCACCGTGGCTTCTCCCTGTCGGAGCAAGGCCTTGAGCTGGTAGCCGCCCTGATGACAGCACACGCCGAGGCTTATCGCGTTGCGGTACGGGTCGTCCTAAAGCGACTGGCCCGGATCTCTGACGCTGCCTTAACAAGAGTCGCTCGTGAGGTTCTCGGAAGTTCCTGGCTGCTAATTGATTTCACGGAAGACGTCAGAGAAACCGAGATAGTGAACGAAGTCAAAGATGAGAGCACAAAATGACCAGAGAACGCAATGTCGTCGGCTTACGCATTGTTCGCTTGTCGCTAAAGGGGTCGCTGGCGTCCTCCAACACGTACGAAGTTGACTTTCGTCAAGCCGACTCGCATGAATGGCGTCCCCTGGCAATCGTGGCAGGACCTAGTTCGACAGGGAAGACGAGCGTTGCCGACTTCATTCGCTACAACTTGGGAGCTGAGAACCATCCGCAGCATCCGGAAATCGTGGGTTCAGTAGGGGCCTCAGTTCTTGAAGTGGAGCTTAGAGGCGAAACTACGACAATTGAACGCTATGTCTCGGGAAGCCCCTCCAAATTTGCCTCGGTGTGGCGAGGCTCGATGGATGGGATCGGTGAGGCGACGGAATCACGCCTGCCTATAGATCCGCCGTCAGCGCCTGACAGTCTTTCGCAGTTGATTCTCTCGTCCATGGGCTTGGAGGGCATGTCGTTGCCCGAGGCTCCGACGCAGGCGGAGTCGGCTGTGCAGACGTTTAGCATTCGAGATCTGACAAAGCTGTTCTGGCTTCCGAACGAGCGGCTCGACAGCAAGAATCTGTTGTTTGAGCACTCAAATTACACTGTCGCCCAGAAGTTTCAGCAGACTGTCGACTTGCTCTTCGAAGTTTCTGATAATGAAGGCGTTAAGTTGGCCGCCCAGTTGAAAGGATTAACTGGAGCGCTCTCCATGGCAGAGCAGAACGCCGAGTCCCTTAGGAGACTTGTTGAGCAGGAACATCCTCTTGGTGCTCTGGTTCTTGAAACAGACCTAGCAGTCGAGGTGCGACGTCATAGCGAACTTCTAGCCCGGCAAAAGCAAATTGACCTAGAAGGCCGTAACTATGGCTTGGCCTCCGCCAACCTTCGCGCTGCTCTAGCCGATGCCGAAGAGAGTGCGACACGAGCCCAGCTTCGGGTGCGCGACCGCAAGAGTTTGATCGAGAGATTGGCCGCTTTGCGTAGCCAGTATGCCGACGACCAGCGAAAGCTTGTATTCCTCAAACAGGCTGAGCGACTTTTCGATCCACTTCATGTAAAGGTCTGTCCAGCTTGCCTTTCGGCACTTGTAAAGGCTCCCGAAGTCCTTGACAGTTCATGCTCCTTGTGTCACAGCAAGCTATCTGAGGTGGGTAATTTAACTTTGGGGGGGTCTTTGGTCGAACTTAATTCCGGTGAAGATCAGGCCTCGGAAAGGGGCGATGTCCAAGATCTCATCTCGGCCGAACTGCGGGCGACCTCGAGAAGACTGGTAGGCCTGAATGAGTATTGGGATAGGTTGCGCGATGACATGGTGCGTCTCCAACAGGACCTGGAAGTTGCTCTGAACCGGGCGGCAGAAGCCAGCCGAGCACTCAATGAGATAAGCAACCTTCCCGCCCCTTACTTGGCCGCGCGTGATCAAATATCCCGCGAAATCAACGAATCAAATTTGTCCCGACAAAGTGCGGAGACCGGGCTTCGCCTATGGCGGCAAGTTGAGAAGGCTGAAGCCAATGTCGATATTCTCCGAGGGCAAATCGCTCGACTGCGAGCGGAAAGAAATGACGCCAAGAATCGTCCTGATCGCACGTCCGTTGTCAGGCGAATCTCCGAACGCTTCGGTAAGGTACTTCAAGACATTGGCTATCCAAAATTAGAGAATCCATTTCTAGATGACAAATTGATTCCGCATGTGCGTAATCTAGATTACACGCACGCAAGTAGCGGCGGGCAGACGCTCATTAGCCTCGCGTGGTATCTCGCAGTATGGGAAGTTTCATTTGAAGAGGCCGAACACGCCCCAGGCTTGCTCATAATAGATAGTCCGCAGAAAAATCTAGGTCATTCAGCCGACCCCAATGACCCCGACTTTGCTGACACAAAGTTGGTTCAGAACTTTTACCGACACGCTGAAAAATGGTTGAATGAAGCAGGCCTGGGAGCGCAGCTCATCGTAATCGATAACAGTCCTCCCGAATCGGTTAGAGACCATGTTGTCGTACGTTTCACGAGGGACCCCCATAGACACCCTTATGGCCTAATTCACGACGCAACGACCTAGCGGAGCAAGAACATGCAACGGCAATCGGAAGGAACCTTGTCTGCATGTAGGGACAGCAAGGTTTGCAGCTTTCTGATGATTAGCCTCAGGTGTTGCTGAGTCTCTCCGCGAACTGATCCCACGGATTGTTTGCACCATCCACGTAACCGAGGAGATACTTTACTGGGAGTGCCCGATGCTTTTTGGTCGAGGGCCCCGGAGGGTTCTTCCTCGTAGAAGGTGCCGTACCTGACCATTAAATCAGGTTCACCGGGTACTTGCGGCTGTGATTCCTGGCCCAAAGTAGCGAAGCCGCGTCACCCAGACTCGTCTTGCGTGACCTAACCTCGATTTTTCATGGCGGTTGGTGATGGTTGCTGCTTTGGGCTGGCTGGTTGGTCGGGGGTTGTTTTCTGTTTTCGGGCAGCGTGGTTTGGCCCTTTGGTTCGCTTTGGGGTGGCGCCGGTTCCACTTCCGGTGATGTGGCTGATCGTCGGGACAGGAAGAGTGCCTGCTCAGCCTGTGCCGGCAGGCAGGACCTGTTTGAGGCGTCCAGTCTTTCGCAGGAGGAGTTGCAGGAGGTTTTTCTCCGGTGCTGATTCTGGTAGGAGGAGCCGGGTGCGGCGGGCGCGGGTGATGATTTTCCCGGCGGTCGTGAAGAGCCGGTAGCGCCAGCGTTTGATGTCCCAGGCTTTGGCGTGGTGGCCGTGCGGGAGGGCGGTGAGCTGGAGCCAGGAGACGAGGTTGAAGGCCAGGGTGGCGGTGTTCGCCCAGGCCTGGTTCGCGGCGAAGTCGAAGAACGGCAGCTTGCCCAGGCCGGTGTTTTTCAGGGTTTTGATCCGATTTTCACACCGTCCCCGGGCGCGGTGCCTGGCGTCCAGGAACGGTCCGTGCCAGCGGGGTGAGTTGGTCAGGAAAGCGGTGATGCGGTGTCCGTCGGTATCGAGCAGGGTCGGCTGCGCGCCGGGGTGCAGTGGTTCTGCCCGGAGGTAGAGGTTGGTCCCTGGTGGGTAGTCGGTGAGCGGGATGACGTCGGTGGCGTTGATGACCCAGGCGTCGGTGCGGTCGTTTCCGTTCTGGTCGAGGGCCGGCTGCCAGTATTGTTTGTCGCTGATCCAGTCGATCATGTGTGCCTTGCCGAACGGGATGGTGTAGCTGGTGGTGAACTGCACGCCCAAGCTGTGCAGGTGCCAGAGGAACTTCCGCGAGGCCCCGGCACTGTCGGTGCGGACCAGCACTTTCTCTCCGGCCAGGGCCTCGGTTTCAGTAAAGAAGCTCTCGGGCAGTTGGGCGACAGCGGTGTGGAAGATGCCGATGTGGTCCTCGGCGTTGTTCGCTCCGGCGTTGCCCGGGCGCAGCACCGCGGCGAGGATTTCCGGCTCTTCAGAATTGAGAGTG
>NZ_JBLYIE010000070.1:0-29721 GCF_048537125.1 Paenarthrobacter sp. PPS72
CCCCCCCCCCCCCCCCCCCCCCCCCAAAAAAAAAAACCCCCCCCCCCAGATCAGTATCAATGTCTCGTGGGCTCGGAGATGTGTATAAGAGACAGTTACACTCTCAATTCTGAAGAGCCCGAAAAGTGCAAAGGGTCGCCGAAACAGTAGAGTTCAAGGCTCTTGGCCACCTGACTACCGCCCGATCCGGTCCGGCTGGCGGATGGGTTGCCAGGAACGTGGGATCAGGGAATCATTTTGGAGAGCCCTGGCGACGTGCCTGCGGCCCTTCTCCTTGTCTTCTGCCGGCACCAGCGGCTGGTACTGCATCCCCACATTCTTCTCATTGGCGATCAGCGCCCGATGCTCGTCACGAAGCATCGACCATACGGTGGCGTCATGAAACTCGCCATCGAGAAAGTAGTAGTCACGAAGCACGCCCTCCAGCGTGAATCCGCTTCGTACCAAGGAAGGAACGGCGTGCCTGTTATATGCGGCCGTCAGGGCGAAAACCCGTCGTGCGTCATAGGTCATGAAGAGTTCGTCAACCAGACGTAATGCGGCCCGGCCTCCCACACCGGAGTCCCAGAGCGACGGTTCGGCGATCATCAACGAAAATTCGAATGACCTCGGGTTGCCTCGTGCTTTCCAACTGGCTGTCCCAACCAGTTCTCCATTGCCGCTCATGATCAGCCTGATGTTGGCGCCTTGTTCGCATGCTTGCCTCAGCGATTCCGGACCCGGACGTTCCCTGACGTCCGATGTCAACGCTGCGGCCGGTGACGCCGACGACAGCCACCCCGCCAAAATCCTGAAGTCTTCGTGCGACTCGGGCACTCTGAATGTGACACGTTCCTCGAGCAAGAAATTTCCCCCAATATGAAATCACCGCTCAGCGAAAGAGCGGCCTTGATGCGCAGCTGATGAGTCGAATTTTTCGCTGGGACTCAGCGATTACTTGATTTCGCGGCGGAATATCCTCACCATGCCTAGTGCAAGAGGCACCAGTACCCACACGGCTGCGGAAACTGCCACCCTGGACCATTCCTGTTGCCCGTCTATGCTGCCGTCAAGCAATGGTCTAAACGTCAGAGAGGTGTCCAGCCAGAGCGATGCTTCTTTGAGCTGCTCTACCAGCTGGGAAACCAGCGACCACATCAGTGGCAGCACGAGATAGACCACTATCGACAAAGCAGGGTTCATGAATAATGCCCCAAAAGCAACGCCGATGAGCATGGACAGGGTAATTCCCAGGTAGACACCGCCCACGTGCGACCATTTCACGTCCCAAACACCGTCCGGTGCGCCGAAGGCACCCGCCGCCAAGGCATTCATGGCCGCCGCAGCTCCGCACAGGGCCACCACCGCGACCAGTGCCAGGACGAGAAGGGCAATGGTCTTGGCCAGGAGTATTCTGTGCCGTTGAGGAACCAGGGCGAAGGTAGTGAGGACGCTGCGCTGTGACCACTCAGTGGTGAGAGAAAGAATCGCACATATGGGCAGAAGCACTGACGCAAGTGCTGAGCCGACGGTCAAGAAGGTCAACGACGTTCGGGTACCGGCCGGGGCTGCAAAGACCGAAGCCATGACGGCCAGCACTGCAACTGCGATACAAACCAGAAGCCAGGACCCTGACCGGGTGCTGACGAGCTTTGTTGCCTCAAGCCGCGTCAACAGCAGAAGGGACGGCGCCGGAAACGCCGTCGGATCACGTAGCTCGGCATCCAACTTTGCCGAGTCAGGCAGGATCGCGTTTTTCACCAATTTATTCACCGCCTGAGGTCAGGTTCATGAATAAGTCCTCGAGGGACCCGGCCGTCGCGGACGAAAGGTGATAAATGGCAATCCCCGAGGCCAGCGCCAGGTCTCCGACCTGCGCAGCCGAGGCGGTGACCAGGATTCGGTTGTCTCCCAGTCGTTCAACTTTGGATCCTGCCGCTATGAGTTCGGCTGCCAGCGTTGCCGGATCCGAACATGCCACGTTTAAGGTGCCCGTTGAGAGTAGTTCGGCGCACGAGCCCCGCGCCACGATGCTGCCGTTGTCGATGACCACCAGATCGTCTGAAATCTGTTCCATCTCGTGCAGCAGGTGGGATGAGAGGAGGACGGTTCCCCCGTTGTCCGCGAACTCACGCAACAGTGATCGCATCCAAAGGATTCCCGCTGGGTCCAATCCGTTGGCAGGCTCGTCGAGCATCAGTGCGGTAGGTCTGCCGATGAGGGCCAGGGCGATTCCGAGGCGCTGGCGCATTCCCAAAGAGTAGTCACCCACACGGCGGTTTCCAGCCGGACCATTGAGGCCAACTTTTTCCAGGTAGCGGTCCACCTCGGTGGTGCTGACGCCCACAGTCTTGGCTGCCAGCCATAGTGTCTGCCGCCCCGTGAGTCCCTTTGCCATGGCCGAAGCATCCAGCAACAAGCCGATGACTCTTCCCGGATTCGGCAGTTGAGCATAGCGATGCCCCGCCACAGTGGAGTGGCCTTGAGTAGCCGTCGTCAACCCGGCAATTATTCGCATGGTGGTGGACTTGCCAGCCCCATTCGGACCTAGAAAGCCCGTAATCCGGCCAGGACGGCAATGGAAAGAAACGTTCCGAACAGATTGTTGTTTCCCATAGGCCTTACTGACATTTTCCACGGTGATCATGAGTTCAGGCTACGAATGACCGCTCCCTGAAGCATCCGCCTTTCGTATGCGTTCACTCCACCAAAGGTTGCATCCGCTGTACTGAAGTACCGGCGCGGGTAAACTTTAGTACCGCTTTGGCCAATAGCCCACGATTGTAGGCGCAAGGAATTTGAATGTGTTGGCTTACCGACTCCGGCTCGAAGATACTTGAGGCGTGTCCGAACCTAATCACCCCATTCGCGTCATGATCGTCGATGACGACCCGTTTGTTCAAGAGGCTTTGAAGCTCCTACTGGAGCACAGTCCTGGCCTGGAACTGGCCGGGTTGGCCTCCACAGGCATCGACGCCGTGAGAACCTTCGAGAACTACGCACCGGACGTCATACTTCTGGACCTGCAAATGCCCGGAATGGACGGCCTCGCTACCCTCGATGCCTTCTCCAAGCTAGGGACGCTTGACCTGCCCCGAATCATTGTCCTCACGAGTTACGCAAAAGATAGCGACGTTTTCTCTGCCCTGCGCGCCGGGGCCAGCGGGTTTCTGCTCAAGGACACGGAGCCTGCGGGCATTGCTGAGGCAATCAGGACGGTTCACGATGGACAGGCGCTGTTATCGCCAGCCGTCACAACCCAATTGATCCGCGAATACAGATACTCCCAACGACGAGTCCCTGCGACTGCGGAGCTATCGCCGGAGTTCAATGACATGACGGAGCGCGAAATCCAGGTAGCGCGAGCAGTAGCTCAGGGAAAGTCCAACAGTGACATCGCTGCCGAATTGTTCATGAGTGTTTCAACGGTAAAAACAAACGTCTCGCGGATCATGATTAAGCTGGGCGTTGCCAACCGGGTACAACTTGCACTGATTTTCCATGGCGTTCACGCTGTTGACCACTCACTCTAAATAGATGCCTCTCCTGGCGAAGGCACGCTGGAACCGCGCACCAAAACAACGCGCTCCACAACAAGAGGGACCTGCCCACGGAGGCACCGGGTCAATTCGGGAAGCCCTTGAAACCCCTGGCTTTCGCCGCTTGGTCTTTGCATGGTCCTTGGGCAACTTCGCAGACGCGTTGCTGCTCTTGGCCGCTGCCATTTGGACAAAGTCCCTGACGGGATCGGACGCTGCCGCGGGTCTGATGCTGGCCATGTTGGGCCTGCCGGCACTGCTGGCTCCCCTGATTGGGCAGGTGGCGGATCGCTTGCCGCGACGCAAGCTCATGATGGCCAATTATGCTGCGGCGGGACTGGTTGTCCTGCCGCTCCTCCTCGTGCGCTCCGTGGATCTGATATGGCTTGCTTACGTCGTCATATTTTTGTACGCAACGGTTTCATATTTCGCGGCGGCGGCACAAAGTGGCCTGATCAAAGACCTTTTGCCTGATCGGTTGCTTGGGCCCTCCAATTCACTGTTGAGCAGCATCGACCAAGGGTTTCGGATCATTGCGCCACCGGCCGGTGCCGCAATCTTCGGGCTTTGGGGCATCGGGCCAATAGCCATCGCCGCAAGTGCATCCTTCTTTGTTGCCGTGGCCCTCTTGTGGCGGCTTAGGGGACCCAAGGCGCCAGAGGCCAGCGCGGCCGTTGGAGGGTTCTGGGGTGGTTCCCTCGATGGTTTCGCGTTCATCCTGCACCACCGGCAGTTGCGTGCCGCAAGCCTGACTGTCGCCATAGCCGTCGGAGCTACGGGCGCGCTGTCTGTCACCAATTTCGCCACCATCGAGCAGGGGCTGGGTCAGGGTCCAGGGTTTCTGGCCGTTCTGGCTGCAGTCCAGGGAGCCGTGTCCATCATCGGAGCGCTCTCCTCATCAATGGTGATGCGCAGAGTCGGTCCAACCGGAACGATGGTGATCGGCACGTCCATCCTGGCAGTGGCGTTGCCATCGCTGGCCACCAGCTCCATCCCGATCGCAATGGCCGGGATCGTACTCATTGGTTTCGGCGTACCGTGGGGTGCTGTCGCCTATATAACGCTGCGGCAATCGGAAGCACCGTCCGGCTTGCAAGGAAGAGTGGGGGCGGCCACTTATTGGGTGTTCAATGTCCCGCAGCTCGTCACTGCCGCTTTAGCGGCGGCTTTGGTGGGAGTGATAGATTACCGCGTCGTTATCCTTGGATGCGCAGCTATGTGCTTGGCCGGAACGCTACCTCTCCTTTGCACGCGAATCCTCAGCGACAGAACGCCCGCCCAGTCCAGACCGGACTAGCCCTATGACCGTGCTCCCCGCATAGCCGAACAAACGGCGCAGGGCGCCTACTCCCTGAGGAGCAGGCGCCCGGATGAGGTCGCGAATAACCTACGCGATGCCCGCCTGGCGCTCGGCACTCTCCACCACGTTGGCCAGGAGCATGGCACGGGTCATCGGTCCTACGCCACCCGGGTTCGGGGACAGCCAAGCGGCGACGTCGGCAGCTGCCGGGTCCACATCTCCGGTGACAACAGCCTTGCCGTTGCCGTCGTCCACACGGCTGACGCCGACGTCGAGCACTATGGCACCCGGCTTGAGGTCCTCAGCTTTGATCATGTGCGGCACGCCGGCTGCGGCAATCACGACGTCGGCCTGCTTGAGTTCCGCCGGCAGGTCCACCGTTCCGGTGTGCGCCAGGATGACCGTGGCGTTGACTTCCTTGCGGGTCAGCAGCAGGCCGATGGGGCGACCGATGGTGACCCCGCGGCCAACCACCAGGACGCGCTTGCCCTTGAGTTCAATGTTGTGGCGGCGGAGCAACTCCACGCAGCCCTTGGGCGTGCAGGGCAACGGGGACTTCATCTCACCGTTGACGTTGGCCACCAAACGGCCAAGGTTCATGGGGTGCAGGCCATCGGCGTCCTTGTCAGGGTCCATGGCTTCGAGGATGACGTCCTGGTCGATGTGCTTGGGCAGCGGCAGCTGGACGATGTAACCCGTGCATTCCGGGTTGTCGTTGAGCTCGCGAACAACGTCCAGGAGGTCTTCCTGGCTGATGTCCTCGGGGAGGTCGCGGCGGATGGACTGGATGCCAACCTCGGCGCAGTCCTTGTGTTTTCCTCCCACGTACCAGGTACTGCCGGGGTCCGAGCCCACCAGGATGGTGCCCAGGCCGGGGACGATTCCCTTGGCGGCCAGGACGGAAACGCGAGTGGTCAGTTCTGCCTTGATGGCTGCGGCGGTGGCCTTGCCGTCAAGGATCTGTGCGGTGGACTGTGTCATTCCATCTGCTCTTTCTGGTGGGTGACCTGTTGGATCATGCCAACGGGACCCGCCGCCGTAGGTGTGGCGGCGGATCCCGTTGGTTCCGGTTCAATGCCCGGGCAGTGCTTTATTCATCCGCGAAAAGCGGATTTACCACTGCTCGTGCTGCGGGTACAGCGGGAAGTCAGCAGCGAGCTTGTCGACGCGGGCCTGGAGGGCTTCTGCATCAACGCTGCCAGCGGCGCCCTTTACGAGCGCGGTGGCGATGATCTCGGCAACCTCGGTGAACTCGGTCGCACCGAATCCGCGGGTAGCCAGGGCCGGCGTGCCGATGCGGAGACCGGAGGTGACCATCGGCGGGCGGGGGTCGAACGGAACAGCGTTGCGGTTCACGGTGATGCCCACGGAGTGCAGGAGGTCCTCGGCCTGCTGGCCGTCCAGCTGCGAGTTACGCAGGTCAACCAGGACCAGGTGAACATCGGTGCCGCCGGTGAGGACCGAGACGCCGGCTTCGGCGACGTCGGACTGGTTCAGGCGGTCGGCGATGATCTTGGCACCCTCGAGCACGCGCTCCTGGCGTTCCTTGAACTCTTCGCTGCCTGCAATCTTGAAAGCAACGGCCTTCGCGGCGATCACGTGCATGAGCGGGCCGCCCTGCTGGCCCGGGAAGACGCTGGAGTTCAGCTTCTTGGCCCATTCCTGCTTGCCAAGGATCACACCGGAACGCGGACCTGCGAGGGTCTTGTGAACCGTGGAGGTGACGACGTCGGAGTACGGGACCGGGCTCGGGTGCAGGCCTGCTGCAACCAGGCCGGCGAAGTGTGCCATGTCCGTCCAGAGGAGGGCGCCAACTTCATCGGCGATGGAGCGGAAGGCAGCGAAGTCGAGGTGACGCGGGTAGGCGGACCAGCCGGCAATGATGACCTGCGGCTTCTCGGCGATGGCCTGCTCGCGCAGCTTGTCCATGTCTACGCGGAAGTTGTCTTCTTCAACCTGGTAGGCAGCTACGTTGTAGAGCTTGCCGGAGAAGTTGAGCTTCATGCCATGGGTCAGGTGCCCACCGTGTGCCAGGGACAGGCCAAGGATCTTGTCGCCCGGGGTGATCATGGCGGAGAGAGCGGCAGCGTTGGCCTGGGCACCTGAGTGCGGCTGGACGTTGGCGTACTCTGCGCCGAAGAGTTCCTTGACGCGGTCAATGGCGAGCTGCTCAGCGATGTCGACGTATTCACAACCGCCGTAGTAGCGGCGGCCCGGGTAACCCTCAGCGTACTTGTTGGTCAGGACGGAGCCTTGGGCTTCCATGACGGCGCGGGGGGCGAAGTTTTCGGACGCAATCATTTCCAGGGTGCCGCGCTGGCGGCCGAGTTCCTGGTTGAGGACTGCTGCGATCTCGGGATCGAGATCGGCCAGCGACTGGTTGCTGACAGACGCGGAAGTGGTTGTGGTAGTCACGGAGATCTCCTGGCTAGGCAACGGGTGGTGCTACAGGTCAGGCTACCGGCAGCAGCATTCCCGCGTCCCCTTGATGACAGGAGGCATCGGTCACGTGCATGCGACGGTAAGACATGACCCTCGGCCCAGGCGTACGATCCGTGGTCTTCATGATTGCCGCTCCCTGGTGGTAGTCCACCCAACGCCAGTTGCGACCTGTTAACAGTACAACAACGCGGCACAGGTAGGCTTGATCGTGTGACTGACTCCACCGCTTTCGTTGTAACACTCTCCTGCCCCGATCGTCCCGGCATCGTCCATGCGGTGGCCGGTGCCCTCCTCGAGGCCGGCTGCAATATCGCCGACTCCCAGCAGTACGGAAGCCCCAGCACAGGAAACTTCTTCATGCGGGTGGAGGCAACCACATCGTCCTCCCAGGACGAACTGAGCGCAGTCCTGCGGCCGGTGGCCGAGTCCTTCGGCATGACCTGGCGGATCAATCCTGTTGGCGAGAAGGTCCGCACCATCATCCTGTGCTCCAAGGACGCGCACTGCCTCAACGACCTCCTGTTCCAGCAGCGCACCGGCACCTTGCCCATTGACGTTCCGGCCATCGTGTCCAACCACCGGGACCTTGAAGAACTGGCCAACTTCTACGGCATCCCGTTCCACCACATCCCGGTGACGCCTGAGACCAAGCCCCAGGCTGAGGCGCAGCTGCTGAAGCTGATTGCCGAGCACGACGTCGAGTTGACCGTCCTGGCCCGCTACATGCAGGTGCTTTCCAACGATCTGTGCACGGAGTTGAACGGCAAGGCCATCAACATCCACCACTCCTTCCTCCCCTCTTTCAAGGGCGCCAAGCCGTACCACCAGGCCCACGCCCGCGGTGTGAAGATCATTGGTGCCACGGCCCACTACGTGACTGCGGACCTCGACGAGGGCCCGATCATTGAGCAGGAAGTCATCCGCGTTGACCACGCACGCACGGCTGCCCAGTTCGTCCAGATGGGCCGCGACGTCGAAGGCCGCACGCTGGCTCAGGCGGTCCAATGGCATGCCGAACACCGCGTGCTCCTGGACGGCACCCGGACCGTGGTGTTCAACTAACGCCACTCCTATGCTGGGGGTATGCAGGGCATCCCTGACGCCGACCACGAGGAAGACTTGGCTGTCTTTTATGACCGCCAAGCACCGGTTCGGAATACCCGCGCCCTGACGCCGCACCGGGTTGAATGCCGGGAATGGTTTATCCGGTTGTTGAAGTCCGAACACCGTCATTCGTTGTTTGAACTGGGTTGCGGCACGGGCGTCGAGGGCGTGGAGTTTGTCCGTGCCGGGTTGCACTACACCGGCGTGGACCTGTCCTCTGAGAGCATTCACCTGGCACGCGCGGCCGGGCTTGACGCTACCGTTGCCAGCGGCCGCACCCTGCCGTTTCCGGATGCTGTCTTTTCAGCCACCTGGACCATGAGCACGCTTTTACATGTCCCCAACAGCGGAATTCACGACGTCGTCCGCGAACTTGTGCGGGTCACCGCACCTGGTGCGCCAATCGCCGTCGGGCTCTGGTCAGGTGAGGACGATGAAGTCCTGAACCCGGAAGACCTTGAGGAACCGCGGCGATTCTTCAGCCGTCGAAGCGATGACAGCGTCCGGCGGATCTTTGGCCAGCACGGCTCGGTGGAGCACTTCCGGACGTGGCCCGAAGGTGTGGGCCTGGAGTCCGGTCCGGGAGCGGGAAACTGGTCCCAGCACTACCAATTCCTGGTCCTCCGCACTCCTGCACCCAACTAGCTCGCAGTTGTGGTTGTTCCCAGCGCTGAGAACGACCTCAACTGCGAGCTACTTGGGAACTAAGCTGGCTCCATGGCTCCCTCATACACGTTCGCCGGGGACACCCCGGCCATCCATGAAACCGCGTTCGTTGCGCCCACTGCCTCGATCATCGGCAAGGCCACGTTGGCCGAGGACTCCAGCGCCTTCTATGGCGTCTCCGTCCGCGCTGACACGGCTGCGATCAGCGTCGGCGCAGGGTCCAACCTGCAGGACAACGTAGTCCTTCACGCCGACCCGGGCTTTCCCTGCACGGTAGGCGAGCGCGTCTCCGTAGGGCACAGTGCCGTGGTCCATGGATGCACTGTGGAGGACGACTGCCTGATCGGCATGAGCGCCACCATCCTCAACGGCGCGGTGATCGGCACGGGCTCGCTCATCGCCGCCGGCGCAGTGGTCTTGGAAGGCACAGTCATTCCCCCGCGGTCCTTGGTTGCCGGCGTGCCCGCCAAGGTCCGCCGTGAACTCACCGACGAAGAGCTCGAGGGCGTGAAGCACAACGCAGCACATTACAAGGAGCTCGCTGCAGCGCACCGGGAAATGCACGCTTAACGCCAAATGCGAGGCCCGCTCAGCATCCCCACCGCGATTGGTTTCGGGTGCAGAGCGGGCCTCGCAACGTGGTGCTTATCGCCTGGCGGGGTTTAGTCCAGGGAGATCGGGCCGAGCTCGTCCAGGAGATCACCTGGTCCGGGGTTACCGGCAACGGACGAACCACCCAAGTGGTTCACCACTCCCCACACGGCGTTCAGGCCCGTGGTCACAGCGCCCTCGGCCCAGCCGGCGGTGAAGGAAACGTCGTCGCCGGCGAGGAAGATGCCGCGCTGGTGGGCCGGCAGCTGGTCCTGCTTGAAGTGGGTGAACAATCGCTGCTGGTAGCGGTAGTGCCCGGGCAGGTTGGCCTTGAAGGCGCCCATGAAGTTGGGGTCCGCTTCCCAGGACACGGTGATCGGCTGCCCGATGATGTGGCTGGCAATGTCTACGCCCGGGTAGATCTGTTCCAGGGAGTGCAGCATGAGCTTCACCCGCTCGTCCGCGGTCAGGGCAAGCCATTTCAGGGCGTCATCGTTCCATGTGTAGGAAAGGAGCATGACCGCGGGCTTGTCCGGGCCGTCGTCGAGCAGGTACGTGGCGCGGTTGAGGCGGTCGGTGAGGGTCATGGAGAGGACTTCGCGTCCGGTCTCGGGATCGATGTCCTTCCAGAACGGGCGGTCCACCATCACAAAAGTCTTGGAAGACTGCATGTAATGCGAGCGCTCGATCGCGGTCCACAGTTCGGCCGGGAACAGCGCTTCCTCCGTGTGGATGCGGGTGGACAACAGCCAGGACTGGCAGGTGGTCACCACAGCTTGGTAGGTGGCTTCGCGTCCCCAGTTTTCGCGGACCAGGAGGTCGCCGTTCTCCGCCCGGCGAATGTTGTCCACGGCTCCCCGCGGCGAACCGCTGTGCAGCGATGACAGCGAGGTGCCCTCCGGCCAGTACTTGAGGCCCGACGGCGCGTGGCTCCAGAGTGCCTCGGGAAGCCTTTGCGCTCCTCCAGCGATGGAGCGGTGCTGGTCGTCGGCGTCGGTGTAGACCACGCGGAGGATTTCGAGGATGGAGTTGGGGAAGTCGGTGTCCCAGCCGCCGGTGCCGAAGCCTACTTGGCCGAAGGCCTCCCGGTGGGCGAAACCGGCCTCCTTGAAGGACTTGCTGGCGGCGATGAAGCCGTAGAAGGTTTGCTCATCGAGCTCCGGGAGGAGTGCGTTCCAGAGTTCCTTGATCCGCTTGGTGTCGCGGGCTTTGATGGCCTCCTGCATTTCTGCGAAGGCAGCGCCGTCGTTGACTGCTGCTTTCCAGGCGTCGGCTACTTCGAGGAAGAACTCCGGCAACTCATCGGCCGTGGTGGCGTAGTGCTTCTTGCCAGCGAGTTCGATCACCGTGGAGGACGTTGCCGGTGCCATGGGGTTGGGGAACTCGTTGGTGTCCAGGCCGAGCAGGTCCACGTAGTGGTAGAACGCCTTGCCGGAGACGGGGAAACGCATGCCGCCAAGGTCTGCCACCACGCCAGGTGCTGATGGGAAGCTGGCCGTGCGGAGGCGGCCACCGATCTGGTCGGCCTCGTAAATGACGGGCTTGAGGCCAAGCTTCATCAATTCATAGGCAGTGACGAGCCCGGACAGTCCGGCGCCGATGATGGCTACTTCCGTGCCGAAGAGCTCCTCGGGAACTGAGCCCAGACCGTCCGGGTGGGCCAGGTAGTGGTCGTAGCTGAAGGGGAAGTCCGGGTTCAGCATGGTGATGGGGGCTCCAGCGGCGGCCGATTCGGGTGCTCCTGGTTCCTCGATAAGAGGGAGTTCTGTGGCGATGGTCATGAATGTGCTGCTTTCACAGATTCCGGGCTCACGGCCCTGGTGGTCAGTTCACGATAGTCCTGCTCGCTGAGCGCGGCTACCTTGGAGTTCCGGCGTCCATAGCCGAAGTAGATGGCGATGCCCACCAGCATCCAGACACCGAAGGTGATCCAGGTGTCGGCGCCCAGGTTCAGCATCAGGTAGGCACACATCAGCGTGCCCAGAATGGGAGTGATCGGGTACAGCGGAACCTTGAAGCTCCGCTCGAGGTCGGGACGGTTGCGCCGCAGGTAAATGACGGCCACGTTGACCAGCGCGAAGGCGAACAGTGTGCCGATGCTGGTGGCATCGGCCAACGCACCAAGCGGCACCAAGCCTGCAGTGAGGGCGACGGCAGTCCCGATGATGAGCGTCCCGGCCACCGGAGTGCCGGTGCGGCGGGAGACGCGGCCGAAGACTTTGGGCACCATGCCGTCGCGGGACATGGAGAGCAGGATGCGGGTCTGGCCGTAAAGAACAGTCAATACGATGCTGGCGATCGCCAGCACTGCACCGATGGAGAAGACCAGGGCGATCCATGGCTGGCCGGTGATCTCGTGCAGGATCTGCACGAGGGCAGCTTCCGTGCCATCGAACCAGTTCCACGGACGGGCGCCGATGGCTGCGACAGCAACCAGGACGTAGATACTGGTGACGATCACCATGGAGAGCATGATGGCGCGGGGAAGGTCGCGCTTGGGGTTCTTTGCTTCCTCGCCGGCAGTGGAGGCGGCGTCGAAGCCGATGTAGGAGAAGAAGACGCTGGACGCGGCCGCGGAAACACCTGCGGCGCCCATGGGCAGCAGCGGTTCGAAGTTGCCTGCGTTGAAGGCCGTGAAGGCCACGGCGCAGAAGAAGATCAGGATGCCCACCTTGATGATGACGATTGCGGTGTTGATCCACGCACTTTCACGGGCACCGCGCACCAGCAGGATCATGGCCAACACCACGATCACCATGGCGGGGAGGTTGACTATGCCACCATCGCCCGGCGGTTGGCTCACGGCGTCCGGGAGCAACTGTCCAAAGGCGGCCAGGGTTTCATTGACGTACTGCCCGGCGCCCACGGCAACGGCCGCTACGGAGACTGCGTATTCCAGCACCAGGCACCAACCGCAGATCCAGGCCATGCCCTCGCCCATGGTGGCGTAGGAGTAGGAGTAGCTGGACCCTGCCACCGGGACCAGCCCGGCCATTTCGGCGTAGGACACCGCGGAGAGCAGCGCCGCCAGGCCGGCGATGACGAACGAGATCCAAATGGCCGGTCCCGCCAGGGGCACGGACTCGCCGAGGATCACCAGGATGCCGGTGCCAAGAGTGGCGCCAACGCTGATCATGGTCAGCTGGAGGACGCCGAAGCTGCGGACCAATGGCGTTCCGCCCTCGCTGCTTCCGGCTTCGCCAACCATCTGGCCAATGGGCTTGCGGCGCAGAAGCTGGGCTCCGAGGCTCGGCCTCGTGACGCTCACTGCCGCTGAATTTTCGGTGTTCACAGGCACAGTCACCCTTGACGTCCCTTCAAAGTAGTTTCGATTTCCCCTCCACAAGACTGGCATGTGAGCCACCTCTCACCGCGGTGCAAAATGACCTATAGTGTTCAACCATGAGACGTAATGCACACTATCAAGCGGTCGCCCCGGCGACGCTCTCAGGACAGGTCACCGTTGACCTGTCCGCCATTTCAGACAACATCAAAGCCCTGAAGGAGCGCACGGAGGCACCCTTCTTCATGGCCGTCGTCAAGGGCAACGCCTATGGCCACGGGCTGGTGGAAGTGGCCCGCACGGCAGTGGATGCCGGGGCAGACTGGCTGGGAACCGCCCAACTTACCGAGGCCATCGCGCTCAGGCAGGCAGGCATCACCGTGCCTATCCTGTCGTGGCTCTATCTGGCATCCCAGACGAGTTCCACCATCCTTGAGGCACTCGAAAACAGCATCGATGTTTCGCTCGGAAGCGTTGGTCAACTGGAGGTGCTGGTGGGTATCGCGGGGCGCCTCGGACGTCCCGCCGTCGTCCATCTTGAACTGGACAGCGGCCTGAGCCGCGGCGGTGCCCGCAAGGAGGATTGGGCAGAACTCGTAACCCGCGCACGGCAGGCCGAGCTGGACGGCTCCCTCCGCGTCCGCGGCCTCTGGACCCACCTGGCCTGGGCCGATGTTCCTGCCCACCCCGGCAACGCCAGCGCCGTTGCGGAGTTCGAAGACGCTGTCCGCGAAGCACGCGAAGCCGGCCTGGACCCCGAACTCCGGCACGTGTCCAGCTCCGCCAACATCCTGGACCGGCCCGAATTCCACTTCGACATGGTCCGCGCGGGCCTGGCCATCTACGGACTGGCTCCGGCCGACCACCTGGACCCGGCTGACTTCGGACTGCGCCCGGCACTGACCGTGACCGCACCGCTGGTCATGGTCAAAAAGGTTCCAGCGGGCACCGGCGTCAGCTACGAACACCAGGCCATCACCTACGAACCCCGCTTCCTTGGCCTCATCCCGCTGGGTTACGCGGACGGCATCCCCAAGGGCATCAGCGGCCGATCATTAGTGAACATCGCAGGCCGGAGCGTCCCGGTCATCGGCAAGGTGTGCATGGACCAGTTCATGGTGGACCTCGGCCCGGATGCTTCGGGAATCGACGTCGGAGACACCGCCGTTTTGTTCGGCGATCCGGCCACCGGGGCCGCGAGCGCCGATGACTGGGGCGCCGCAATCGGCAGCCACGGGGACGAGATCATCAACAGGATCGCACCCCGTCTGCCCCGCGCCTACGCTTCCAGCGCCTACCAGTGCCCCGACTACCAGGAACCGGCCGACGCCGGGCAGGGCCATGTCGCCTGAGCCCGCCACCGCCCGCCTGAGTTTCGTCACGCTCGAACAGTTTGTTGAGCAGCTGCCGCCGGAGTTGAAGATGCTTCACGACGGCGGCAGCGGTGGCTCGTTGCTGCGGTGGGTGGAACCCAGTGAGCTCGAGGACCCCACGCCCTACCTTCCCGAGGGAGAATTCCTCCTGACCGCCGGGCTGCCCTTCCTGGGAAAGGGTGGCTCAGCGGCCAAGGTGGATGCCTACGTCCAGCGGTTGGTTGATGCCAAAGTTGCGGCTCTGGGGTTCGGCATCCGGCCCTATTTCGACGCCGTCCCCGATGCCCTGCTCGACGCCTGCCGGAAGCACAACCTCACCTTGTTCGAGGTACCGGAGTCCGTGCCGTTCGCGGCGATCGGCCTCGAGTTTTCACAACTCCTGGAGACAGACACCGCAAGGGTCTTCCGGCAGTTGGCCGATACCAACCGCCAGCTCATGCGGGCAGTCCTCTCCCCCAGGCCGGAACACGAACTCCTCGCCGCCCTCGTTCAGCGGGTTCCCGTGTGGGCGGTCCTCGTGGGCGCCGACGGGCGGGTCCGCGCACGCGGGCACAGTGCCGGCGGCAGCACCGGCGTCGAGCATTCAATGCTGGCTCCGATGCTGGAGCGGTTGCTGTCCGGCAGCGGTCCGCGCGTGGAGATGGACGGTTTTGAGCAGCCGGGATCGGCCTTGGTGTTCGGACACCCGCTGCGCAGTACGAAGGATGCGAACCTCGGCGCCTTGATCCTCGGTTCGGATGCTCCCCTGACCCCTGCCCAGAACAACGTGGTGCAATCGGCTGTGGGCTTGCTGGAATTGCTGGTGCGGCAGCGGACCAGTGGATCCCTTGCGCCCAGCCAACTGGCGACTGCCGTGCTGCTGCACCCGGACTCGCTGACCACCGGGGGCACCAAGCACGTTAACGGACTTAAGGACCTGCTGGCACAGAGCCTGTCCTCCACGCGTTCGGCACAAATGCGGGTGGTGCAGGGCGTGCGGGTGGATGGGGCGGCGGACGATGGGCCGGTCCGGGAACTGCTGCAATGGCGCAGGCTCTTCGACACCAAGCTGGTGGAGATCACCGAGTACGGTTTCGCCGCGATTACGCGGCTGAAGGTGGACGATTCCCTGGTGGCCGACGTCGAGAAACTGGGGTGGCGCCTGGTGGTGGGTGAACCCACGGAACTTCCCGGCCTTAGTGCTGCCTACCAGCGGGCAACATCCTTGCGCGGCCGGGTCCTCTCCACCGGCAAGAGCGCACGCGTGGATGAAGTGACGTGGTCCGTCGCCGGGCTTTTAGGGCGCGAAGCAGGGACCCTCCTGGCCGAACGGCTGCTTGCACCGGTGCTCTCGCTGGAGGCGGACAGGCGCGATCCGTTGCTTGGCGTCCTGCGCGGCTGGCTTAGCGAAAACGGCAGCTGGGACGGCTCCGCCAAGTTACTGGGGCTGCACCGGAACAGTGTCCGCCGGCAGATCGGCGTTCTGGGCGAACTGCTGGACATGGACCTCAACCAGGCGCAGGTGCGTGCTGAGCTGTGGTTCGCGTTGCAGTACGTGGACGAGTTGGTGGCTAGCCTTCCTGCGGAGGGCACCACGGATCTGGCGGGCACCACCTAGATGACACCGAATTCTTCTGTGCAAGCGGTTTTCACCACTCATTTTTGCCGCTATTTGCACCTATTTTGGCTGTCGGGCGGCTAGGGGGCTGCTCAAGGTGTCTAGCCTCCTCGTGGGTGCCGAATCTCATCGGCGCCGTACAGATCATCATTTCCGAGGGGGAAATATGCTCGCTACGACAGCAGTCAGGCCACCAGCACCGTGGCCGCAATCAGGAGCAAAATCGACGATATGGTCATTCGTTACGACGGTTGGTTCCTCGTCCTGCTCGCTGTTCTTATGGTCCTCGCATTCGCGATTCTGGGCGCCATGGCCATCTGGTGCCTGACGTCCGGCCGTGGACGGTTCGTCGGCAACTGGAGTTGGAGCCAGTGGGGCGTTTCCGTCTGGGTGGAGTGCGTCTAGTCGTCAGATAACCGCGGTGGTGGCATCGTCGTGCGATGCCACCACAGCCAGATCATGGAGCCAAAGCCCAATGCCCCTTACTGTCGACCACATCGATTATGCGTACAACTTTCAGAAGCAAGTCCTGCATGACGTCTCACTCAGCATTTCCGGAAACAGAATCATGGGTCTTATCGGTCCCAACGGATCAGGCAAGTCAACCCTCATCAAGGTGATTTTGGACCTACTGCAAATGCAGGGTGGCAGCGTCCACATCAACGGGCACCGGAATTCCAGTCGCAGTGCGAAAATGTCTGCAATGTACCTCTCGAGCAATGATTACCTGCCCGAGTTCCTAACCGGTGAAGAATACCTTCGATTCCTGCATGGTCTCTACACTGAACCGCTCGATCTGAAGGTCCTTGGTCATCACTTTGACCGCTATTCAATGAGTGGTCGCCACCGTGACCTCATTGAGGACTACTCGCATGGAATGCGCAAGAAACTCCAGCTCATTGCCGCATTCATGCTGGAACGTCGTCTCACTGTTATCGATGAGACACTCAATGGAGTGGACATCGAATCAGTAAAGATCTTCGAAAAAGACGTCCGGAATCTCGCAAGCGATGGGCGCTCGGTACTCTTGTGCAGCCATGACTTCAACGTTCTTGAGAATGTGGCCGATGACATTGCCGTCCTCATCCAAGGCGCCCTGGTCTTCCAAGGGGGCCTGGGTTCAGTCAACAAGGACTATGGCAACCTCTCCGCCCTTGCTTCTGAGTACATCCAGTCGATGGAAGTCGAGTAGATGCGGTTCGAGAGCATTGTCCTGTTGTTTCGACTATTTTGGACATTCATTCTCCGGCGGGTTCTGGGACGTGGACTCCTGGCCTCGAGAGCAATGCGAATCGCTGGCGCCTTTATTGTGCTGCTCGGATTTGCGGGATTCAATGTTCTCAGCTACACGGTGATGCGGCAGTATCTTGGTGGAACTGATTTATTCGAACCGGTCATCGCAATCGCCAACGTTTCGGTGGGTTTTTGGGTCCTCATTGCGTACACGCTGATACGGGTCCTCTTCTTGAAGGCGGATGAACTTCTAAAGTTGTCCTTTCACCTTCCTGCCACCAACAAGGAACGAACGCTTGCCTTCGCTTTGTTCGAGGCATCGGTGGTGGCAGTGATGACGATTTTCGTTTTCGGCGCATTCTCGATATCAACGGTGCTTCTTGAGGGCCCGGATTTCATTACGAAGATTGCGGTGTCCATTTGGCTTCCCGTAGCGACTGTTTATCTTCTCCTCAGCCTGGCCTACTATCTCTTGGAACGCAGCCTCCTCATCATGCGGCTGGCACGACTCCGAGGACTACTGGTACCGATTGTCCTGGCGATAGGCCTCTCAGTTCTGTTCCCCTATACGAATGAGCAGACGGCGGTGATCGCCGAGAGCTTCGTCGAGGGGCGTGACTACAGTTCGCCGCTGCTGGTGTACTCCACACTTGAAAAGAATTTCGGATTGTGGCTCGCGGTGGTGAGCTTTGCCGCGGCCTCCATGGCCGTTATTGCCGGCATCGTAGCCGCTGCCCCCGGAGCATACGTCCCCCTCCGTCGCTTCATCATCTTGCTTCCTTCCGAGATTGCAACGTGGAGGCTGGGGGCCTACACGCTGGTGCTGTTCCGCAGCTTCGAAACACTCGTTTCCGTCATCTTCGTCTTAGCGTTTTCGCTGTTTGCATGGCTGCAACACATTGTCATTCCACCCTATGTTTTGGCTCTCATTACATTTCAGGGTGTGTACGCCTATGTAAATTCTGAACCATTGCGGCGCACGTTAGTGCTGCACGTCAGCGCGTGGAGGAACTACGCGAGCATCCTCGGCTCGCAGATAATCCTCTGGGTTACGGTCGCGATTCCAGTTACCGCGGCCAGTCTTGCTCAAGGCATTGAGCTCTCTGCGTGTTTTCCCGTAGCAGGATTCTGCCTCAGCAATATCCTTATCTCCACCCTCATAGGTATTGCGTTTCCACCTGAAAAGGGGAACCCATTCACTGTTCTGGTCGGTGCGGTGCTGGCCATTATCGTCATCTTGACGATCGCACTCGGCCTCAACGTATTCAATCTCGAACCGGTGATAAGCGCAGTAGTTTACTCAGTTCTAAATATCTTGGTTGTGACATACAGCATCCTCGGCATGCAGAGGATGGAAAGGATTCGACGCCATGAAGTGGCTTCTTAGAGTTATCACGGCCTTTTCAGTCTCATTTGTGATCACCATGGCAATGGTGGTGGCAGGATTCATCATGGCCATGTTTTCCACTATGGACGTGGGCGTCAGAAAATTTGGGCTTTTCGGTGCCATCTTCTTCGAGGCCCACGAGCAAGCCAGCGGCGCAACGGCCTTGGAAATTGGGGTCGCCGACGGCACACCCATTGCGATCATCTTCGGCATCTTCTTCGTTTTTTGCGTGGCAGTCACTGTAGTCCTTGAAAAGCTCAAGCTCCGCAAAAAGCAACTGCTGCAGGCACAGCAGCGGTGAATCTCAGCACGGTTCCCATTGACGAGGTCAAAGTCATGATGGCCGTCAAAAGCCTGGTTTGGGCCGTCCGCGTTCCTGCCGCCGCAGTGGCTGCCGGCTTCACTACCTGCGCAGTCACCGCGGTGGCAGGGATTCCCGGGATTCTGCAACCGGCCTTTTGGCTGCTGATCCATGCATCCTGCCTGCTGCTCGGCTTTGTGATTCACGAGGGCTCCCACGTCCTCGGCCTCAAGCTGACCCCGGGAATTACCCACGTCACCTTTGCGAGCACACTGCTGAGATTCTCAGTCATTCCCATGGGAAGACTAGTGGGTTGGCAGGCAGCACTTATTGCCCTGGCCGGCCCCTTGGCGGCGTGTGTCGCAGGTGTCCCGGTTGCCTTGGCGCTGCCTGACTATGCACTTCACTGGTGGTTCTTCCTTCACGCCATATTCTTGTTGCCACTTTTTGGCGACGGCAGAAGCATGGTCAAAGGCCTACTAGCATGGCGGCGGCAAGTACAACTGCTTCAGGTTGACCCCTAGCCCTGCCTGTCCTGCCATTGCCCGTACAGTTCCGGCCTGCGCTCACGAAGGTACGGGACTTCCTCACGCGCGGCTTTGACCGCTTCCGTGCCTACCTCGGCGAACAGCAAAGCTGAACCTTCCCCGGCGGCAGCCAACAGAGAGCCCTCCGGACCGGCCACAACGCTGCCGCCCAGGAAGTTGTACACGTCCTCGTGTCCGGAGTGGTTGGCGTAGGCCACGTTGAGTTGGCTCTCCAGGGCACGGGCTCGAATAAGCACCTGCGGAACGTTGTCGAAGCCCGCAGACAGGGCCGTGGGCACCAGCAGGAGTTCGGCGCCGCGGGTGGCTGCGGCACGGACAGCCTCCGGGAACTCCACGTCGTAGCAGATCAGCATCGACGTACGGATCCCGTTGAAATCCACGACGGCGGGAGGTTCTTGGGCGGCGACAAACGCCTTGTGCTCCTCGGGGCCGAAGAGATGCACCTTCGCGTAGTTGAGGACCTCGACGCCTGAGGCGTCCAGCAAAGTAGCCGTGATGTGCCAGCCGTTGCCCGCTGAAGTCTGCTGCGCGTCGTCGTCGTGCGCTGTCTCTTGCTGGTTGACGGCGGCCGGCCGGCTCAACGCCGGAAGGCTGTAAACCAGACCGATCTTGTGCCGGCGCGCGATGTCAGCCAAACGTTGGCGAATGCCAGGGAGGGTGGCGGGGTCCAGTTCGGCATGCAGCCGCAGAGGGGCATATCCCACGGGGAACAACTCCGGAGTGAGGAGCAACCCGGCCCCTGCGTGGGCGGCGCGCTGCGCGGCGTCGTCGATTGTGCGCAGGTTCGCCTCAACGTCCATGACGGAAGCGTTCGCCTGCAGGACTGAGAGCAGCATCATTACCACCTTGGTTTCGCCTGTTCCCGATGCCCACAGAAGGGGCCCGAGAGATTTCTTCTTCAAGCGTAGGCCTGGCCGGGATGCAAGGCGGGGGGCAATTGGACCTGCATGCCGCCGAAGCGGGACGCATTGCCCACCTCCCCCACGTTGCGGGGCCCACTCTGCGTCCCAACCCGGGATCTAAGCACGCACAGCAGGCCTCACAAGGGGTACGTGTCAAGCGTTCTTGCGTTGGAGTATGTCGGTCAGAGTTGACGCCTTGTGTTCACTTCTTGACTACAACCTCGCTTGTGGGGCAATCTTCTTGTCATGCCCGCTACGCAGCGCTCAACGAAGAGCCATCCAAGAAAACCCGGCTCGCAGTCCGCGCTGCGCCACCTGAACCAGCAACGCATCATCGAATGCCTGCTGAGCGGGCCCTCCACGCAGGCCGAACTCTCACGCCAGACCGGGCTGTCCACGGCAACGATCTCCAACATCGTGAAAATCATGCAGGACGCCGGCCTCGTTTCCACCGAGCCGACCACCAGCTCCGGCCGCCGCGCAACCAATGTGAGGCTGAACAGCAACGGTGCGGTCGCCGTCGGAATCGACTTTGGCCGCCGGCACCTGCGGGTGGTCCTGGCCTCGCTGGGCTATCACGTCATTGCCGAGGATTACATCGAGTTGCCGCTGGGCCATCAGGCCGAAGAAGGCATCGCAGCGGCAGTCCGGCTCCTGGAAAGACTGCTTCGGGAAAACGGCATCGACCGGACCGCGGTAGTGGGTGCCGGCGCCGGCATCCCCGGCCCCATCGACCGCCGCTCCGGCACCGTGGCCCAGGGCGCCATCCTGCCCGAATGGGTGGGCATAGACATCCTCCACAGGTTGGAAGAAGCCCTCAATTGCCCCGTCTTTGTTGACAACGATGCCAATCTCGGCGCACTGTCAGAGGTGACGTGGGGACCGCATAGCGGGGTCTCCAACCTCATGTTCCTCAAGATCGGCTCGGGCATCGGCGCAGGCCTGATTCTCAACGGGCTCCCCTACTACGGGAACGTGGGCATCACCGGCGAAATCGGCCATGCAACCATCCATGAACACGGGCTGGTGTGCCGCTGCGGCAACCGCGGATGCCTGGAAACCATCGCCTCAACCACCACCATGATCGAACTGTTGGGTCGCGGCCAGGAGAAGCTCCTGACCCCGCAGGACATCGTCCGCAATTGCCTGGCCGGAGACTCCGCAACCCAGCGGGTGGTTGATGATGCGGGCTTGGCAGTGGGGCGCGCGCTGGGCAACGTTTCGAACCTGATAAACCCTGAAGTAATCGTGGTCGGCGGACCCTTGGCAGGCCTGGGTGATCTCCTCCTGGACCCCATTCGCCGCGGCCTGGTTCGGCATGCAGTGCCCGTCGTCGGCGAAACGACGCACCTCGCGATGTCCTCCCTCGGAGCACGCGCAGAGGCCCTGGGCGCCGCCGCTTTGGTGTTTCAGCACGCAGGTATTACCGGTAGGTAACGAAATCGTTAGCTGGCTCTTGCGTTCAAGTCTTGACGACAACGCCCGTGATCCAGTTTACTTTTTCATCAGACAGCTCCGACGTTTGCGGAGCCGACAACGAAGTCATGCATTGGAGGCGTAAGGGCTGATGACAACCCTCGACACGCAAGGTGAACCCATCCTTTTGGAGATGCGTTCCATCACCAAGGAATTCCCTGGAGTGAAGGCCTTGTCGAATGTGAGCCTGCGGGTGATGGCAGGAGAAATCCACGCTATCTGTGGTGAAAACGGCGCCGGCAAATCCACGCTGATGAAGGTTCTGTCCGGCGTTTACCCCTACGGCAGCTACACGGGCGACATCGTGTACATGTCCCAGACGCAGCAGTTCAAGGACATCCGCGCAAGCGAAGCAGCCGGCATCGTGATCATCCACCAGGAACTGGCACTGATTCCCGAATTGTCCATCATGGAAAACATCTTCCTGGGCAACGAACCCACCAAGTGGGGAGTGATTGACTGGGCCGAAGCCCGAAAGCGCTCGCTCGAGCTCCTGGCCCGCGTTGGCCTGAGGGAAGATCCCGATACCCCCATCAAGGAAATCGGCGTGGGCAAGCAGCAATTGGTTGAAATCGCCAAGGCACTGAACAAGTCCGTTCGCCTGCTGATCCTGGATGAGCCCACCGCCGCGCTGAACGAGTCCGACTCGCAGCACCTGCTGGACCTGATCCTGGGCCTCAAGGGCAAGGGCATCACCTCGATCATCATTTCCCACAAGCTCAACGAGATCGAACAGATCGCGGACGAGATCACCATCATCCGTGACGGCAAGTCGATCGAGACGCTGAACGTCAAGCGCGACGGCGTGGACGAGGACCGCATCATCAAGGGCATGGTTGGCCGGACGCTTGAATCGCGCTTCCCGGACCACGAGCCAAAGATCGGTGAGGTTTTCTTCGAGGTCAAGGACTGGACCGTTGGGCACCCCCAGATCCAGGACCGCCTGATCTGCAAAGGTTCCAACTTCTACGTACGCCGCGGCGAAATCGTTGGTTTCGCCGGACTCATGGGCGCTGGACGCACGGAGCTTGCGCGTTCACTGTTCGGCCATTCCTACGGCCGGTTCATCAAGGGCCAGGTCTACAAGGACGGCAAGCCAGTGAACCTCCGCAGTGTTCGTGCCGCGATTGACGCAGGACTTGGGTACGTCACTGAAGACCGCAAGTCCCTGGGCCTGAACCTGTTGGATGACATCAAGACCACCACTGTGGCTGCTGCCTTGGACAAGATCAGCAACTACTCCGTGGTGGATACCCGCAAGGAATTCTCAGTAGCCGAGGAATACCGGAAATCGCTGCGGACCAAGACCCCATCGGTGGAGGAAGGCGTGGCCAAGCTCTCCGGCGGCAACCAGCAAAAAGTAGTGCTGGCCAAGTGGATGTTCACTGATCCCGACCTCCTGATTTTGGACGAACCCACCCGCGGAATCGATGTGGGTGCCAAGTTTGAGATCTACGGCATCATCCAGAGGTTGGCGAACCAAGGCAAGGGAGTGATTGTCATTTCCTCGGAGCTTCCGGAACTCCTGGGCCTGTCCGACCGCATCTACACCATTTTCGAAGGTGCCATTACCGGCGTCCTGGACAAGAACGAAGCAAGCCAGGAAAGCCTGATGAAGCTCATGACGTCCGCACGCAAGACCGCCTGACCGTTGGCCCAGACCCGCCCCTTCCTGACCCAAGGACCAAAACAATGAACGCGCTCAAGAAGCTATTTGGTGGCAATACCCGCCAGTTCGGCATGATCTTCGCCCTGGTGGCACTCATCGTCTTCTTCCAGATCTTCACCGAGGGCCGTACGCTCACCCCCGGTAACGTGATCAACCTGTTCAACGGCAACTCCTACATTTTGATCCTGGCCATCGGCATGGTCCTGGTCATCATTGCCGGCCACATCGACCTCTCCGTGGGCTCCGTAGCTGCCTTCGTGGGCGTCTTCGTCGCCCTGGCCATGCGCGACTGGGGCCTCCCCTGGTGGGCAGGCGTGCTCTTCGGTTTGCTCCTCGGAGCAGTGATCGGAGCCTGGCAAGGATTCTGGGTGGCGTATGTGGGCATACCTGCCTTCATCGTGACGCTGGCCGGCATGCTCCTCTTCCGTGGCTTCAACCAGTTCGTTGGAAAGTCCAACACCATCCCCGTTCCTGAAGACTTCCAGTTCCTGGGTTCGGGCTACCTCCCCGAAATCGGGCCGAACACCGGCTTCAACAACCTCACCCTGCTGCTGGGCATCGTAGCGGCCGCTTTTGTGGTGATCATGTCGCTCCGTGCACGCGCCACCAGCAAGGCACTGGGTGCTGAAGTCCCCGAGCTCTGGGTTGAGGTGACCAAGCTGGTCCTCATCTGCGGTGCCATCCTCTACGCAACGTACCTGTTCGCTACCGGCCGCCCCGGCACCTCCTTCCCCATCCCCGGTTTGATCCTGGCCGTGCTCGTCCTCATCTACGGTTTCATCGCAGACAAGACCGTGCTTGGCCGCCACGTTTACGCCGTGGGTGGCAACCGCCACGCAGCTGAGCTGTCCGGCGTGCAGTCCAAGAAGGTCAACTTCCTGGTCATGATGAACATGTCCGTGCTGGCGGGCCTGGCCGGCATGATCTTCGTTGGCCGTTCCACAGCTTCCGGACCGTTTGACGGTGTCGGTTGGGAACTTGACGCCATCGCCGCCGTCTTCATTGGTGGTGCAGCCGTTACCGGCGGCGTCGGTACCGTGATCGGTTCGATCGTGGGTGGCCTGGTGATGGCCGTCCTGAACAACGGCCTCCAGCTCCTGGGCGTTGGTGCCGACCTTACCCAGATCATCAAGGGCCTGGTGCTGCTCGCCGCTGTGGCCTTCGATGTCTACAACAAGTCGCAGGGCAAGCGCTCCATCACGGGCCTGTTGATGAAGAACTTCCAGCGCAACAACGACATCAAGCCCGATGAAACCACCTCCACCAAAGAGGTCATCTCCAAGGAAGCCTGACCGGTTTCCCAAGACTCGCTCCACCCCACCCACACAGAAAGTGAACCTAGATATGCGAATGTTTGGTAAAGCAGGAAAGGCAGCAGCAGTCGCTGCCATCGCGGCACTGGCGCTGACAGCCTGCGGCCGCACAGACAGCGGCTCAAGCAGCAGCACAGCAGGCGGGGAAGCGTTCCCCAAAGACTCGCTGATCGGCGTCGCACTTCCGCAGAAGACCAGTGAGAACTGGGTCCTCGCGGAGAAGCTGTTCAATGACGGCCTCACCAGCGCCGGGTTCAAGCCCGACGTCCAGTTCGCCAACGGCGGCGTTTCCGAGCAGCAGAACCAGATCAGTGCCATGGTCACCAAGGGTGCCAAGGTCATCATCGTGGGAGCCATCGACGGCGCCCAGCTGGGTACGCAGCTCAAGCAGGCCAAGGACTCCGGCGCCACGGTCATCGCCTATGACCGTCTGCTCCTCAACACCGAGAACGTGGACTACTACGTGGCCTACGACAACTTCAAGGTGGGCGAGCTGCAGGGTCAGGCCCTCTTGGACGGCATGAAGGCCAAGAAGCCTTCCGGCCCGTACAACGTGGAGCTCTTTGCCGGCTCCCCGGATGATGCCAACGCGAAGGTCTTCTTCGACGGTGCCATGAGCGTCCTGAAGCCGAAGATCGACGACGGCACCCTCAAGGTTGTCTCCGGCCAGACCTCGTTCGAGCAGGCTGTTACCCAGGGCTGGAAGGCTGAAAACGCCCAGCGTCGCGCTGATACGCTGCTCACCGGCAGCTATGGCACCGCATCCCTGGACGGCGTTCTCTCCCCGAACGACACCCTGGCCCGTGCAGTGCTGACGTCCGTCAAGGCCGCCGGAAAGCCGCTGCCCGTCGTGACCGGCCAGGACTCCGAGGTTGAGTCCGTCAAGTCGATCATCGCCGGCGAGCAGTACTCCACCATCAACAAGGACACCCGCAAGCTCGTTGAGCACGCCATCACCATGGTGAAGGACCTCCAGGCCGGCAAGGAACTGGAAATCAACGACAAGGACTCCTACAACAACGGCGTCAAGACCGTCCCGGCTTACCTCCTCCCGCCGCAGATCGTTACGGCAGAGAACGTCAAGACGGCTTACGTTGACGATCCGGTACTCGGCCCGATCACCAAGTAACTGATCACCAAGCAGCACCGTTTGTAAGAAAGCCTCGGTCCGCCAACTCGGCGGGCCGGGGCTTTCTCTTGCCCATGTGTTGGATCCCCGGTGCTTCCGTCTTGAGCAGGGCAGGATCGCCGGGGAGGTCAGAACCGGATCGCGTCGATGACCTTGACGCGGACCGCCACCAGAGCCGGGATGGCTCCCGCCACTGCTCCCACAAGGACTGCTGCGCCGAAGCCCATCAGCGCGGCGTCGATGGGGAAGGCCGGGTACTCCGTAAGTCCCGGCGCCACCTTTGCTTCGATCCACGGATGCTTCACCACTGCGACTGCCAGCATGACTCCGGCCAGGCCGGCCACCGCAGTGGCCACTACGGATTCCATCATGACGCCCACGAAGATCCGCCCGGACGTCGCCCCGAAGCTGCGCCGGATGCCGATTTCGCGGACCCGGTAACGCACTGTGACCATCGAAATGTTGAGCATCCCCACGGCTCCGAGGAGGAGGACCAGCCCTGCCACGCCGCCCACCACCATCTGGACGGGGGCCAAGGGATCTCCCCATGCTGCATAGTCCATGCGATTGGCTTGGGCGAAGTAGCCGGGGAATTGGCCTTGAAGATCGGCGGTAATTGCTGCTGTAAGGGCTCCGGCCTGTGCCTCTCCAACCCACATTTTGAACTCGGACATCTGCGGCTTGATCCCCGTCATGGCCGCACCCTCGGCAAGAATGAACGCGGAAGGTGGGGAGTCCGGGTAGGAATCAGGCACGACGCCGATCATCACCGCCGTCGCCGGCTGGTCACCGGGGATGCTCACCGTGGGATGGGTGAAGAGGTTGGGCCTGCCCGCTTGGTTATAAAAGGACTCAGAGACGACGACGGCGGGCGCGAGCCTTTTGCCGTCGTCGTCGGCGAACCAGCTACCTTGCTGCAGTGGGACGCGGTGAATGACGCCATAGCCGACATCCACAATGGTCACGTTCACGGTGGTGACACCACGGGGAAACTGGAATCCTGCCTGCGTCATGCCCACGTGCGTGGAGGTGGTGATGCCGTAGCGCTGCTGAATACCTTGATAGGCCTTCTCAAGTTTCACGGGGTCCGGCATCGTTTGTCCTTGG
The DNA here is from genome assembly GCF_048537125.1 of Paenarthrobacter sp. PPS72. GTDB lineage: Bacteria > Actinomycetota > Actinomycetes > Actinomycetales > Micrococcaceae > Arthrobacter > Arthrobacter nitroguajacolicus_E. Next base: position 26,940 of record NZ_JBLYIE010000070.1, read on the forward strand.
ACGTTCAAGGACAGGGTGGCAACCCGGCCGCCGTTTCGTTCGGACTGCACCTTCATGCCCTCGCGCGCCAGACTGCCTACGCCCACCACGGAGGTCAACGCAGCAACGGACAGCGCCACGCCCAGGAGTGCCAGGAGAATGCGCACCTTGTTGATGCGGAGTTCCTGCCACGCTTCAACCAGCGTGGAAATGAAGCCGGTCATGCGCCCACTCCTGCAGGTGCCGTCAGTGGCAGCGGGCTGAGTACCCCTGAGTCCAGTCGGTAGCAGGCGCGGGCCAGGGCTGCGACGTTGGTGTCGTGAGTGATGGTCACCAGGGCCGCTGCCGTTTCCGTGGCCACGGTATCCAGCAGGGCCATCACGGATTGCCCGGTTTCCACATCGAGTGCACCGGTTGGTTCATCGGCCAGGATGAGCCTTGGCCTGCGGACCAGGGCACGGGCGATGGCCACGCGCTGCTGCTCGCCGCCGGAGAGCATATTGGGCATGGTCTTGGCGCGGGAGGCGAGGCCAACACGGTCCAGCATGTCCATGGCAATCTCGCGCCGACGCCAAAACTCATTGCCTTTGGCGTAGAACAGCGGCGTGATGACGTTGTCCAGCGCACTGCGACCGGGCAACAGGTTGAACTGCTGGAACACGAAGCCCACGGTAGAACCCCTCAATCTGGCTCGGGCGTTGTTGCCCAACCGATCGGCGGGCTGGCCCAGGAACTCCAACTCCCCCGACGTCGGGACATCCAAGAGGCCAAGAAGGTTGAGCAGCGTTGATTTGCCGCAACCGGAGCGGCCCACGATTGCGGTGTGGTCACCGCTGCGGACCTCGAGGTCGATGCCCCGGAGGATATTCAGCTGCTGATCATCGGGCAGCCTGACGGACCTCGTAACGGATCGCAAACTGACGAGGGTTTCTTTGGTTGTGTCCTCCATACCGTTGGCTGCCCTTAGCCCATCGGGCCGTAGACGGCCTGGCCGGGACCCATCATGGGACCTTCAACGGCCGGTGCCCCGGGAACAAATTCCAGGACCTGTTCGCCTTCGCTGAGGCCGGAGGTCACTTCCACCACCGAGCCGTCATTGAGCCCCAACTGGACCGTCCGCTGCTCAGGAGCCGTACCTGTCCCTCCGGGCCCGGCGATCCACACGATCCCGTCCTTCACGCTGCCCTTCACGGAGGTCAGCGGGACAGTCACAACGTCCAGTGCAACGCCTGCACTGACTGTCATGGTGGCACCCAGTCCCGCGAACACCTGCTGGCCCGAAGGAATCGCGCAGCTCAGCGTTCCCGTGGGAGTGCCGCCCTCTTCCGGCTGACCGCCTCCGCCGGGGCCGGCAACCGCTGCTCCGACGCCCATTCCGGCACCTCCACCCGTGGCGGCCAGCCCGCCCGAGCCGGCACCGCCGTCGTCGGACGTGTTGTTCTTGAGCGTCACATCGGCGCACTGGAACGGCGCCGGTCCACCCACTAAGGCAATTTCGGCAGGACCGGGTTTGCCCAGCAAGCGATACTGCTGCGCGGCAGTGACTGACCCGGCCACGGTGTAAGTTCCGGGATCGATCTTGCCCACGGACTCGCCCACGGTGACCTGCTGGTCAATGAGGGTTGTGAGCTGCTGCAGGGTTCCAGCGCGTGGAGCGAGGATATCGAAGTAGTCGTACACAGGCTTGGGAGCAGTTTGCGGCCCGTCCTGTGAAGTCTGCGTGGGAGCGACCGGGCGCTCAGCCTTGACCTGGAAAAGGACCTCGCCCTTGCTCACTGTTGCGCCTTGCTCCACGAAGACCTGGACTACTTTTCCGGCTGAGGTACTGCGGACGGTCTCGGCGGCGTCGCTCTGTACGGTGCCCTTGATTTCCACGGTGTTGGTAACGGTAGCTCGCGTGGCCGGGACTACCGGAATATCCACCTGCGCCAATGGTGCGGGCTCGGCAGCGGCCGATTCCAGTCCATCCACAAAAGCGATTTTGACTAAGGCCACCGCAATAATTGCGAAAACCAACAACCAGGCAACCGGCAAAATGACGCGCCGAAAAGTACCCATCCCTGCTCCATTTCGGTAACTCCCCACAGAACCTCTGCGAGGGATGATTGCCTAAGCCTAAGCGAGGAATTTCTGCGTTCCGGGCATTCCTATGACTTGACAGAAGCCTTACCGTGTCGGGATATCCGCACCCGTTCCCGGCGGGCGCACCCAACGTTCCCTGCGGGCGCACCCAACGTTCCCTGCGGGCGCACCCCCCCTTCCCGCCCGGCGCACCCAACGTTCCCGGCGGGCGCACCCCCTTCCCGCCCGGCGCACCCAAGGTGCCCTGCTTCCGCACCCCTTCCCGCCCGGCGCACCCGAGGTTACGGGAGCGCGCGGCGTAAAAGGGTGCGACCCATGCCCACGCAAGCCCTCGCACTTGTCCGGACCGGTTCCACATGGACTCCCGCTCGGCGCGCCCGTTCCCGCCGTGGGCACCCAACGTTCCCTGCGGGCGCACCCCTTCCCGCCCGGCGCACCCAACGTGCCCTGCTTCCGCACCCCTTCCCGCCCGGCGCACCCGAGGTTACGGGAGCGCGCGGCGTAAAAGGGTGCGACCCCTGCCCACGCAAGCCCTCGCACTTGTCCGGACCGGTTCCGCAAGGACTCCCGCTCGGCGCACCCCTTCCCGCCGGGCGCACCCAACGTTCACTGCGAGCGCACCCCTTCCCGCCGGGCGCACCCTACGTTCCCTGCTCCGCACCCCTTCCCGCCCGGCGCACCCCATGTTCCCTGCTCCGCACCCCTTCCCGCCCGGCGCACC
>NZ_JBLYIE010000071.1:0-17339 GCF_048537125.1 Paenarthrobacter sp. PPS72
CACCCCCCCCCCCCAGATCAGTATCAATGTCTCGTGGGCTCGGAGATGTGTATAAGAGACAGACAAGAACTACTGTGCCGGGCCAGGATCAAGAACAAATCCTGCTATTCCTCAGGAAATCATCAAGACTTTCAGCAGCCACACACACCCCATGTGCAACACTTCTTGATGCACATGAACGGCCGATGAAAGGGCGGAATAATGCCGATGTGGTTGCAGGCCTTGATGTGGGGCACGCTGGCCGGCGGTGCCTTGGTCCTCGGGGCGGGTATTGCATGGATTTGGAAAGTACCGCCCAAAGTGGTGTCCACGGTGATGGCTTTCGGAGCAGGCGTACTGATCTCCGCACTGGCATTCGAGCTGGTGGATGAAGCCGTTGAAGGCGGCGGGCTGCTCCCCACAATCTTGGGCTTCCTTTTGGGCGCTGTGATCTTTGTAGGCTCCAACGTCCTGCTTGCCCGCGCCGGAGCCAAGCATCGGAAACGTTCGGGAGGAACCCAGCCTTCAGAGAAGGACTCCCCCGGAAGCGGTACGGCCATCGCAGTAGGTGCCCTCATTGACGGTATTCCGGAATCAGTGGTTCTCGGCGTCGGCCTCCTCGCCGGAGGGGCGGTCAGCCCGGCCATGCTCGCCGCCGTCTTCATTTCAAATGTTCCGGAAGGTCTCTCCAGCACGGCAGGCATGAAGAAGGCCGGACGCAGCCCCGCCTACGTCTTTGGCACGTGGGTTGGCATCGCTGTGTTCAGCGGGCTTGCGGCCCTGATCGGGTACACGGCCTTGGAAAACGCTCCGGCCACTGTCATTGCGTTCATCACTGCCATCGCTGCCGGTGGAATCCTGGCCATGCTTGCCGACACCATGATTCCCGAGGCTTTCGAGGAGCACCACAACCTGACCGGGCTGACCGCCGCCGTCGGGTTCCTGAGCGCGTTTACGATCCATAACATCGGCGGCTGAAGCCCCGCCGAGTTCACAGTTAATGCCAGTGTTCCCGATGAACATTGGCATTGACTGTCATGTCGGCGCGGGGCGCGAGCTACGGCAGCAGCCCAATCAGCGGCAAGGCAACCGCCGTCGAGATTGCCATAGCTGCTGTATTGCCGATGACCGGGTGGAAGCCGGCGGGCAGCCGCGCGGAGATGGCCCTGGCGATAGGTGGCGCAAGGACCGCGCCCACCACGGCCCCGCCCACCATCCCCGCCCAGGAGCCGCCATACGCGAGGACAGCAGCAGGGGCCACTGACACCACGGACGCGTAGGTGGCCGCCCACCCGTCGTCGCGGTACCAGCCCCGCCACAACGTGACGCCTATGGCCGAGGTCAGCGCCTGGGCGAACAGTATGTGCGGCAGCAGGCCTGTGCCGTATGACGGCAGCCCCGGGTTCAGGACAAATGCCACGGCCACAGCCGCGATCACGCAGGCCCCGGCGAGCTCATTGGCGAAGAAGTTCGTCTCGGTGAAGTCCTTGAGGACCCGGCGAGCGGCCCAGCCTGCGTCGATTAATAGATTTTGCTTGAGGCTCGACGGCGGCAGCTCCGGTTGTGACGCCGGGCGGGGCTTCCGCAGGACAAGCCACGGCAGCCGCCTGGCCACCATGAAGGAGATGACCGAGCCCACCGACATGGCGAGGACACTGGCGACCACGGCCGGCAGGCCAAGAGGTGCCGAGACGAGCGGAACGAACAGCAACGCCAACGGTGTGGTGGTGGCTGCCCCAAGGATCGCGCCGCTGATGCAGGTCCGCCATCCCGCGCCATACAGGAGGACCATGGCGGGAGCAACGCAAACGAAAGGCACGAACGTGGGCTGCCAGCCGTCCTCGAGCACCCATCCGAACACCAGGTTGGACAGCAACAAACTCAGCGAAGCGGACGCCAGAACCCAAGGCCACAGGCCCGTGCCGTAGCTGAGCGAGCCGGCCCACTTGGCACGTCGCCGGCCCGCCCACCACGCAACTGTGGCACCTGCAAGCAGCCCGAGCGCGGCCAGATCGGACTTGTAGAACAAGGGCTCGGTCATATCGCCAAGAAACCAGCGCAGGGCGGCCAACGGGGAGTCGATGGTGTCCTGCGCCCAGCCCGCAAAACCAGGACCAATCCGCGGCGAGTGTGACGCCATCAGGTGGAGGAGAAGTGCGCACACGCCGACGACGGCCGCCATCCCGAACGCTCCCAGGGCAGTGCCGACAGCCCTGCGTTCGGTGCCCGGCTTGAGCGAAGGTCCGGTAGAAGTCCGTGACGAATTTCCCGGCTGTGGGGTGGCGTGGTCAGCTGCGAAAGAGTGCGTCATTGGTGGCCCTATGCGTGCGGAGTGGCGTGGCTTTGAGCAGCGTAACCGACCCCTGGACGCCGTCTGCAGCCGTCCGGTTACGGGGGATTTGTGACCGACGGGGCAGGCGTCGGTCGGCTTGAGCCGGAACGCCCGCGGACGAGCCCTAACCGCCGGCACTCACCCTTACCGGGTGATCTTTCTGTGCAATCGACGCCGATCCACTGAAGGCGCGCGCGGCGAGGCGTGGGTGAATCGAGAATGGTGTTGTGGTCCTGTGGGGGTCGGCCCCCGCCGGATGGCAGCGGTCCAGCACCGGGCCGAACGAACGATGGGACAGACACCATGAGCTTTTTCGAATCGCTGTGGAGCATCATTGTTGCTTTTTTCTTTGTCGCCTACCTGATCCTCCTTTTTCAGATCATTTCCGATCTTCTCCGCGATAAAGCCCTCAGCGGCGGCGTGAAAGCATTGTGGATCCTGTGCCTGTTTGTGGCCCCCTTTATTTCCGCCTTGATTTACGTGATCATGCGCGGAAAGGGCATGGCACTGCGCAGTGAAATCCGAGTCAGGGAATCGGTGGAGGAGGCGGAGAATTACATCCGCGAAGTGGCCGGAGCCCCCTCACCCACGCAGCAAATTGAAGCCGCCAAGGCACTGCTTGCTGCCGGCGATATCAATGAAGCCGAGTACGCTCGCCTCAAGGAGCTCGCATTGGCCTGAACAGGGCTGCGGTCCGCCACCCACGTACGGCCGAAAGGGACCGCATGACGCGCTTGAAGGCATTCCCGCTGTTGCAAGGCGGACCGTTCCGCTTCGGCCTTGTCGCCGCGCTTGGCGGACTGGTTGCCCTGGCTTTGGGTTCCGCCGTCATTACCTTGCGATACTCGCTGACCTTGATCTTTGCGGCCCTGTTTATCTCGCTGGGGCTCTATCCCTTGGTTCGATGGCTGGAACGTTGGAAACTCTCCCGCGGTGGCGCAGTCCTTGCGGTAGCGGTGGGCTTCTTAGTGTTGGTAGCCCTGCTGATCCGGTTCATTGTCCCGATCCTGGTGGAGGAAGGCACCGCGCTGGTTCGGGTGCTTCCGTCCAGTTTCGACGCCGTGGGCGACCAAGAATGGTTCCGGGACTTCAACGGATCGCTGGGCGGAGCACTGACTCCGCTGCTGGATTGGTTGGAAACCTCAGCCGCGGATCCCAATGTGTGGCTCGCTATTGGCGGCGGCGCTGTGCAAGTTGGCTATAACGTGGTGAATGGGACTTTCGCCGTCATCTTCGTCGTGGTCCTGACGCTCTACTTTGTTGCCGGACACGAGGTCATGAAGTCGAGTCTGTACGCGCTGGTTCCGGCTTCCCGCCGGGAATCTTTCGCGGATATCTCCGAGACAATTATCGCGTCAGTTGGTAGATACCTGAGCGGCATGTCAATTTTGGCCTTGCTGAATGCGATCTTCACCTTCATCGTCCTTTCTTTTGCCGGAGTCCGGTATGCGGCCGTGCTCGCTGTCCTGGCATTCCCCATCACCCTTATACCTTTGGTGGGCAGTGCAATCAGCACCGCGATCATCACTGTGGTTTCGCTTTTCACGTCTCCGGCAACGGCACTGGTGGTTTTCCTTGTCATGCTCGCCTACATGCAGGTGGAGGCCTACGTACTGACGCCCCGGGTGGTGGGCAAAGCCATCAGCATCCCCGGTTCCCTGGTCCTCATCGGCGCGATGGTGGGCGGGACGCTCCTGGGGTTGCTGGGCGCGCTCATAGCGTGCCCCACCACGGCGTCCATCCTGCTGATCATCAAAAAAGTGGTCATACCCCAGCAGAACGCCAAATAGCGCGGCATGCCCGGAATAATGCACGACGCCGATACCGTCGCCTTGATCCTGTTGGCGCTCCACATTGTGCTCGGATCAATCGCGGCGGTGATGGTCTCGGCCAACCGACGGCCCTCATCCGCCATCGCCTGGGTACTGGCGATCATCTTCATTCCCTACTTGGGAATGGTGGCCTTCCTGCTGGTAGGACGCGGCAAGCTTCCCAAGGCCAGACGAGCGAAGCAGCACGCCGTCAACGAACTCATGCTGGGACGGACACCCGGCCTCTCAGCAGTCAGCCACAGTGAGGACTGGCCCGCCTGGCTGCGCTCCGCCGTCGAACTTAACCTCAGGCTGGGCGCACTGCCCATGGTGGGCGGCAACCGGGCCGAGTTGCTGGAAGACTACACGGGCTGCTTTGATCGCATGATCGCGGACATCGACGCCGCCACGGAGTACGTGCATGTGGAGTTCTACATTCTGGCGCTGGACCCCACCACGTCTCCGTTCTTCGACGCCATGGCCAGGGCGTGCCGGCGTGGTGTGGCGGTCAGGGTCCTTTTCGATCATTTAGCGGCGGTCCGCGATCCCACGCGCCGGGAAATGCTGCGCGCTTTTGAGGAGATGGGCGCGGAATGGCATGCCATGCTTCCGCTCCGCCCTTTCAAAGGACAATGGCAGCGACCGGACCTGCGCAACCATCGCAAGCTGATGGTGGTGGATGGCAGCGTGGGGTACACCGGTTCGCAAAACCTGATCGACGCGTCCTACAACAAGAAAAGCAACATCAAGCGGGGCCTTCAATGGCACGAACTGATGGTGCGGCTGGAGGGTCCCGTGGTGCGGGAGCTTGACGCCGTTTTCGTCACCGACTGGTACAGCGAATCCGAAACCCTGCTCCCGTTGGACACGTCCCCCGTGGTCCTGGGTTCCGCGCCCGAGCTCATCGATGCCCAGGTCCTGCCCAGCGGCCCCAGTTTCGATAATGACAACAACCTCAAGCTCTACACCACCCTGATCTACAAGGCCGAACATCGCGTCAGCATTACCAGCCCCTACTTCGTGCCGGATGAGGCCATCCAGTTGGCCATTATTACCGCCGCCTCCCGCGGACTCAGCGTGGAACTCTTCGTCTCGGAAGTGGGCGATCAAGCCATGGTTTACCACGCCCAGCGTTCCTACTACGAGGTCCTCCTGCGGGCCGGTGTCCGCATCTACCTGTACAAGGCGCCTCAGGTCCTGCACGCCAAGCACTTCACCGTGGATTACGACGTCGCCGTGATCGGCTCGAGCAACATGGACGTCCGGTCCTTCAGCCTCAACATGGAGGTCTCCGTACTGGTCCACGGACACTCCATCGTGGACCAAATGCGGGCAGTGGAAGACAGTTACCGCGCCGCCAGCACGGAGTTGCTCTTGGAGGACTGGCTTCGAAGGCCAATGGGGCACGTGGCACTGGATAACCTGGCCCGACTGACTTCGTCGCTCCAGTAACCGCTACTACAGCAGCCACTACTCCAGTAGCCACTTCTCGCGGGCCTATTAGCGCGGATGGGTTAAGTCAGTCGTCCAACTGCAGATACCACGTCACTCCGGCACTGATTGCCCGGCCCAGCAGCAGGGAGACCGCTATTGCAATGACCACTGCGAACTCGGTGGACAACCCCGGCAAAAGGCCGGAGAGTGCGCCAATGCCAACGGAGTAGGCGGACCACAGGATGCCGGCGGCCAGTGAATAGAGAACAAACCTGCCGCGCGGGACCGGGGTGATGGCGCTGGCCACGTTCATGGTCAGCCTGCCCATGGGGACGAACCTGGACGTCAGGACCCATGAGGCTGCGTGTTTGGCCAGGCGTTCCCGGGAGGCATGCAAAGCCTTTTGCGTGCGGGGACCCCGGAGTATCCTCCAGTTGGCCATGTCCCGGCGCCGGACAAGTTCATACGCGCCCAGATCACCGGCCACCGCACCGGCCAGCATTGCCGCCACCAACAGGAACCCGTTCGGAAGGTTATCCGTGGCCGAAAGAGCACCCAACGCCACAAACAAGGAGGTAGTGGGAATCGGCGGAAAGATCGCGGACAACGCCACAAAGATGGCCCCGAGCGGGTAGACCCATCCGGAATCCGCGGCGCTCATGATGTCCTTAAAAGCCTGCACGGTGAAACCCCTCTCCCGGGCCTCGTCCAAGCGTCTCACGGCCGCCATGTTCATCCTTACGTCCTTGGGCCGCCACGCGGATCGCCTTTACCGGGTGAATCCTCGATGCCCCGCCCCTACACTGAAGGAGTGGACGACCAAGGTGGTACCCGCCCGGACCTCTTGAGCCTGAAGCCAACCGCGGCCCCCCGGCTGCCCTTGGCCCTCCTGGCTCGATCCCGACTCATGGCCAAGCTTGATTGCACGGCCGAAACCGTCCTCATCTGCGCCCCCGCCGGCTACGGAAAAACAGTGCTGTTGAGCCAGTGGCTCGAAGGCCGGATGCACGAGGTTGCGTGGCTTAGCCCCAACCAACACAACCGGGACGCACTGTGGCCCGCCATATTGCAGGCGCTGAGACGTTGCCCGGCCATCCCGGCCGGTGCACTGAGGCAATTTTCCGGCCTCGAAGAAGTTGCCGTGGACGCCTTGGCAGATCTGGCGCGCGAGCTGACCGACATTGGCAGCACCGTTCGCCTGGTCATCGACGGAGTGGACGGCTTCGCCCCCGAAGAACGTGACTACTGGATTCCCGCGCTTCTCAATCAACCAAGCCTCCCCATCCATTTGGCCTTGGCTTACCGGAACAGCACTGTGGTTGATCCAGGCCCCTTCCGCCTGGGAGGACGCGTCGTGGAGCTGGGTTCGAAGGATCTTGCCTTCACCTTGGACGACATCAACGTACTCGCAGCCAAGACAACCACCTTGATGGGGACGCATCAACTGCGCGAGCTGTTCAGGCAGACCGCCGGGTGGCCTGCCTGCGTAGTCCTCGCCCTGCGTTACCTGCGCGAAGCCGCCGATCCGGAGTCCCCTTTGGGAGACGTCGCTGCCAACAACCGGCAACTCTCCGATTACCTGGACCAGCAGATCCACCGCACGCTCTCGGATGAGCAACGGCACGTCCTTTCCAGTACCAGCGTCTGCCGCGTCGTAGTTGCGGCGCAGGCCAACGCCTTGGCCGGCCAACGGAATGCAGGAAGTATCCTCACCAGCTTGGCCGATGACCGCGACCTTGTGGAATCGATAGGTAGTGGACGAAAAGCCTTCCTGGTCCACCCTTTGATCCGGGCGTTCTACAAGGCTGAACTGGGTCGGAAGGAGCCCGACGAACTGCTCGCTTACAACCGGCTGGCTGCTCAATGGCATGAGCGTGCCGGCGAACCCGAAGCGGCGCTCAGGCATGCCATTGACGCCATGGACAACGGCCTGATCGCCGAAGTCCTTGAGCGGCACGGTGCGGCGCTCCTTGGCTCCGGCGAGGTCCTCCAGGTACGCCGTGCAGTTGCGGCTCTACCCGATGCCGTCTTCGCCGCAAGCCGCAAGCTTTGCGTGGTCGCCGCGCTGGCGCACGTGGAAAGCCGCCAGCCCACAACTGCCGGTCGCTACATGGCCGCAGCAAACCGAAACCGGGCCGACGATCCGCCTCCCGATCTCCGCGAACTGCAGGCGTTGGCGAAAGCACGCCTCGCATGGTTCAGCGATGGGTGGAAGGACCAGGATCCACAGGTCGCCTTGGACAACGCCGCCCTCCGTTCCTCAAGGCAGAGCGATGTGCGCATCGAGGCGAGGATGGTCAAAGTCACTGCTGCACTGGTGGAAGGGAAATATGGAGCTGCGGAGACCGAGGCTGCCGCAGCCCTGATCGACGCTGCCGAGGCAGGCAATGCCTATCTCGCCGGCAAGGTCTACCTGAAACTCGCTGCCACCCACTCGATGCAAGGCCAGCTGCGCCTTGCCAGCGAGTTCCTGCGGCTCGCGGAGGACAATCTACCGGCGCAAGCGTGGACAGCAGGAGCCGGCAGGTCGGTTGGAGCCCTGATGCATGCATCATCTGCGCTTCTCCGTGCTGAACCGGCCGAGGCCCTGCAGTTCGCTGCCACGGGCATTACCGAACTTGGCCAACTCGGGTCCTCCTCCAAGGGAGCCGGAGCTGCCATGCGAACCACCTTGGACATCATCACGGCGTGTGCGCACTTGGATTCCGGGGACCGGCGCAATGCTCTTGAGGGCATGCGGCAAGCCAGGCTGCGCGTCGGCAAGGACCATCTCTTTGCCCAGCCACTGGCTGCTTGCATAGCCGTCATTGAACACACGGCCGCGCTGGCACTGGGACACACTGACCACGCCCGTGAGGTCCTGGAATGGGCTGAGGAACGGATTCCGGGAACCGGTGAGCTTTGCCTCCTGCGAGCACAGGGGCCAGCGGGGATCAGCCGTTTCGACGCAGCAACCGAGCGGCTCCGGCCCCTGCACACCGGCGCGGTGAAGCCCCTGCTGGAATGGACGCGCATCCACGTGAATGTCCTGGAATGTTCCATGGCCATCCGGACGGGGCGACGGGCAATGGGCGGCAAACTGCTGGAGGAAGCCCTGCAGATAGCCGGCGAACTGGACGTCCTCCGGCCGTTGGCAATCGCTCCCCGGGAGGTCATTGATCTCTTGGTCGAAAGGGCAGGCACATACGGAGCCCAAGAAGTACTGGCCCAACGGCTGCTTGCTTTGCATCCCCCGACTGACGACGGGCGAACGCAGTCCTTGACTCCGAGGGAGCGCGAGGTCCTTATGCTTCTTCCGTCCCATTTGTCCCAGGAACAGATGGCAACGGAGCTCCACTTGTCCGTGAACACGGTGAAGACGCATATTCGCCTTATTTATTCGAAACTCGGAGCCGGTTCACGGCATGATGCTGTAGCAGCTGCCTACAAGACCGGATATTTGCCCTAGCCGTGACCTCGGAAAACGCCCATCACTCACCTGAATGAGGTGAGCCTGCGGCGGGCACCCGGATCTAGTCTGAAAGAATGCTGGCCAAAGATTCCCTGGGTTGCCGAAGGCATTCATGACAGACGTCACCGTCACGTTGCTGGTGCTCGTCGTGGTGATTGCTGCGTTCGTGTGGAACCGCCTGCCCGTGGAGGTGGTGGCACTCGGAGCAGCCTTGGCCCTTTACGGCACCGGCATTGTGGGGTTGGACGATACGTTCGCCGGATTCGGGAGCGGGACCGTGGTGTTGATCGCTGCGCTGTTCGTCGTGGCGGAGGCCATTGACGCCGCAGGCGTGACCACGTGGCTGGGAAGCCTGCTGATCAGGTTTTCGGGAGCAAGCCGGACCCGGCTCATGGTGTTGATGATGGTCCTGACGGCCTTGTTGACTGCACTCATCAGTGTTAACGGTGCAGTGGCCGCCTTGCTGCCCATGGTGGTTGTACTGGCCGTTCGCTTGGGCCGGCGGCCTTCCGAGCTGCTGATGCCCATGGCCTTCGCTGCACATGCCGGGTCCTTGTTGATCCTGACCGGTTCGCCGGTGAACATCCTGATCCTCAATGCGGCATTGGAAACCACCGGCACTGGGATCGGCTTCTTCGAGTTCGGGCTGGTGGGGTTGCCGCTGCTGCTTGGCACCATCGCTTTGACCCTCTGGCTGGGTCCACGGCTTCTGCCCACCCGAACGCCTGATGCCCTGCCGAAGGATCTGGGCTCCCACGGTGAGACACTCATGAACCACTACCTGGGTGGGGATGGGCTGAGCCGGCTCAGCATCCCTGCAGGATCCGCTCTTGTGGGCCAACCGGTTGCGTGCCTCCAGGACGAGCACGACGGCGGTCATCTCCACCTCATCAGCGTTCAAGGCTCGGACGGCAAGCCGTCCGGGAACACCCTGTTTGAACAGGACGACGAGATTGTGGTGCGCGGGGGCCAGCAGACCATCGACGCCCTTGCCGCCCGGCACGGCCTCAAACAGGACGACGACGCCACGTGCGGACTCATCAGCAGCAGCTACGGAGTGGCCGAGGTAGTGGTCGCGCCCCGTTCGAACCTCGTTGGCACGGAGGCCTACCCCGGCATGGTCACGGACAGCGGCGACCTGGTGGTGTTGGCCCATCACCATCCGGGCGAGCCGGAATCCTCGGGACGTACGCAGATAACTGCCGGAGACAGGCTGCTCCTTCAGGGAACCTGGTCGGCACTCGATCAGCACACGGTGGATCATAATGTGCTGCTGGTGGATTCGCCGGACACCATTCGGCGTCAGACTGTTCCTTTGGGGCCCCGCGCCACACCGGCGCTGATCGTCGTCGGCGTCATGGTGATCCTCTTGGCCACCAACATCGTTCCAGCGCCGGTTGCCGCACTCCTCGCAGCGCTGGCCATGGTGGTTCTCCGCGTAGTTACTGTCCGGCAAGCCCACCGTTCCATGGCCTGGACCACCCTCATCCTGGTGGCAGGAATGATCCCTTTATCCACCGCCATCACGGCCACCGGCACAGCGGAGATCCTCGCTGAAGGCATGGTATCGGTGGTCGGTGGTGGAGGACCCCTGTTGTTGCTGGCCGGGCTCTTCGTGGTCACGGCAGTCCTGGGGCAGTTGATCAGCAACACCGCTACGGCATTGATCATCATTCCGATCGCGCTCTCGGTGGCGCAGGAGTCTTCCATCAATCCGTACGCCGTGCTGATGTGCGTGTCGGTGGCATCCTCCGCTGCCCTGCTGACGCCCGTGGCCACTCCAGCCAACATGATGATCATGCAACCGGCAGGCTATCGCTTCGGCGACTACTGGAAGTTCGGATTGGCCATCATGGCCCTCTACGCAGCCGTGGCCATCCTGCTGGTCCCCGTGTTTTGGCCGCTTCAAATCTAGCTTCCACTAAAGAACCTTCAAGGTTTTCAGGACCAGCAACCAAATGATCGGAGATTTACGCCCACGCAAACCCGCACACCGCCCGTCAACCCCGTAGCGAGGTCTTCAAACGCCTTTCCCAGTGGAAGGCAGAGCACACCAGGAGCAAGACATGGCCAGTGACCACACCACCAAAGAAACCCCACCACCCGTCAAGGCGGCCTCCTGGCTACCCTTGATCGTGGTGGTCCTCACCCAGATCCAGGCTTCGTTCGCCGTCAACGCCTTGACGGTTTCAATGCAGGGCATCACCACCGACCTGGACACTGCAGCAACATCCGTGGGCACTGCCATCACTGCCGGCACGTTTTCGATGGCGGCCTTCATCCTGCTGGGAGCGAAGCTTGGTGCCCGGTTCGGAACACGCAAGGTGTTCCAGATCGCCGTCGCCATTCATGCCGCGGCCATGGCCGGTGTGGCCCTTAGCCTCAGTCCTGCGATGCTGTTCATTGCCCAGGCCTCATCCGGCGCCGTCATTGCACTGATCGCACCCGCCCTCACGGTTTTCATCGCCACCAACTACAAGGATCAGCAGCAGGCAAAGGCCATCGGCCTCCTGGCCGCAGCCATCCCCGCGGCGGGCGTCCTGGCTCTGCTCATCGCAGGCTGGTTCGCCACCACTATTGGTTGGCGCTACTCGTTTGCACTCATGGTTGTCCTGGGGGCCATCAACCTGCTGCTGAGTTTCAAGCTGAAGAGCGTACCGGCACAATCCCAGCTGAAGATCGATTGGACCGGCTCAATCATCGCCGCCGTGGCCGTCATCCTGCTGAGCTTCGGCTTCAGCGGCCTGTCCGCGTGGGGTACCTGGTTCGCAACCAGCCAAGCACCCTTCGAGATCCTGGGGCTTTCGCCCGCCCCGCTCCTGATCCTTCTCGGAGCCATAGCCGGGCAGCTGTTCTTCATGTGGATCCGGAAACGCCAGGACGCCAAGCTCCCCCGCATCTTCGATCTCAGGGTTCTGGCCTCAAGTTCCGAACTCGCGGTCACTGCCTGCATGGCCATCATGTTGTTCGTGGGAACTGCCGCGAACTTCCTGATTCCCCTCTACATGCAGATCGTGCAGGGACGCTCCAGCATTGAGACCTCGTTCTCGATCATCCCCTACACCTTGTCCATCTTCCTCGCGAGCACCTTCGTGGCCTTCCTGTACGACAAGTTCCCACCACGCACCATCGCCCAAGGCGGCTTCGTGGTGGTGGCCGGTGCGCTGGTGCTGCTCGCCTTCACCATCCGCAACGACTGGGGCAATGTCTTCGTAGTACTGGGCCTGATCCTGCTGGGACTCGGCCAGGGCGCAATCGTCGCGTTGGTGTTCAACACGCTACTCAGCGCCGTTCCACGCGAGTTGGCTGGCGACGTCGGAGCCTGGCGTGGCCTTGTCCATAACCTTTCCGGCAGTGTGGGCATCGCAGTGGCGAGCGCGTTCGCCGTCGGGATGCTGTCCTCGCTGATTGCCAGCGGTGCCGCCGAGCATCCGGAGGTATCGCAGGAGTTGATCTACAAAGTGAACGTCAACGAGGCCGACTTCCTCACCAATGCCCAAGTGGAGGGGGTTATCGGTGACCGGGTGAGCAGCCCCTCCGAACTGGCGGCGGCGATCGAAGTCAACGAGGAAGCGCGGCTTCGTGCATTGCAGATCTCCCTTCTTGGGCTGTCCGGCCTTGCCCTGCTGGCGATTGTCCCGGCTGGCCGCATGCCTGGACGAATGAAGGGCGACCTGCCTGAGCAACTTGAGCCGGACGATCCGGATGCCATCCCGGAGCCGGGCCTCGCCGCGGACCGTGCTGTCACGGCGTCGTCAACCACAGCTGTTCCAACCACACCAGCCGTATCGACATCAGCAGCCGTATCGACAACAACAGGACAGGCGAACCGGTGAACCACGAACCTTACAAACTGATCCCCGACGACTTCACAGCTGTCCCGTCCATTGAGCGCGAGGACCCTGAGCTGCATTTCGTTGACGGCTTCGACCAGCTCGATGCCATAGGCGTGATTGTCCCCTCCGAGGGCGACGTTCCAGCGTCAGTGGGGCTGCATCGGGAAACGCTGGAGAGCGCAGGCTTCGACGGCAAACCCGGGACGACGCTGCAGTTGGCGAACGCCTCCGGAACGTTGGTGGTGGCCGTCGGCGGCGGCAAGCCGGGCTCGTTGGACGCCGATGGCTGGCGCAAAGCTGCCGCGGCCCTGGTCCGTGCCACCCACCGCCACGCGCGGATTGGTTTCGAACTTTCCGATGCCGCCGGGATGGACGCCGAACACCTGGGGCAGGTTTTGGCCGAGGGTGTGCTCCTGGCCCGTTACAGCTATGACACGCTCAAGAGCAAAGGGAAGCAGACCGGCCTGGCCGACGTGCAGTTCCTCGCGCCGGGCGTAGACACCGCGTCCGCGGAGCGCGGGCTGACCATCGGTAGGGTGAAAGTTCGGGCCACCACCATTGCCCGGGACCTCTGCAACGCACCACCCAGCCACCTCACTGCCGCAGGTTTAGGTGAGGTATCGCAGGAACTCGGCAAGAGGTTCGGCTTCACGGTGGAGGAATTCAATAAGCAGCAACTCATCGACCTCCGCTGCGGTGGCCTGCTCGGAGTGAATGCCGGCAGCGCCCAGGAACCCCGGATGATCAAGCTCTCCTACCGGCCGGAGGGATCCCCTACCGGCCACCTCGGCCTGGTGGGCAAGGGCATCATGTACGACTCCGGCGGTGTCAGCCTCAAACCCAGCGATCCCATGCACCTGCTCATGAAAATGGACATGGGCGGCGCGGCAGCGGTGTTGGCGGTCTTCACGGCCCTCCGCGACCTCGGCTGCAACTCCGCGGTCACCGGTTTCCTGATGTGCACGGACAACATGCCCTCCGGCTCGGCGTACAAGTTGGGAGACGTCCTCACCACCCGCAGCGGACTCACCGTCGAGGTGAAGAATACCGACGCCGAAGGTCGCCTGGTGATGTGCGACGCCCTGACGCTCGCGGTGGAAGATGAGGTGGATGGGATTGTGGATATCGCCACCCTTACAGGCGCGGCATTGATGTCTTTGGGACAGCTCACCGCCCCGGTTTTCGGAAACGACCAGGCCTTGGTGGACCTCGTCCTGGAATCCGGCGGGCGCGCTGACGAGCAAGTGTGGCAGCTTCCCTTGGAGCGGGCCTACCGTCCCCAGTTGGATTCGGAAGTCGCCGATATTTCCAATCTGGGAGGTCCATACGCCGGCTCCACCACTGCTGCCCTGTTCCTGGCCGAGTTTGTGGGCGAGACACCCTGGGCGCATATCGACATTGCCGGCACCATGCAATCCGACAAGGATGACGCATGGCGCAGCAAGGGTGCCACGGGGTTCGGCGCCCGCCTCCTCATTGACCTGGCACTCGGCTACTCAGCCGGTTAACCACGACTTCCAGCGAAGGGATTTCACCGTGGGTTTATTCAGGACAGCCGGCCGTGCAGCCGTGGTGGGCTCAGTGTTCGGCCGGGTGCAACGACGACAACAGCAGCGGTTCGCCGCGGAGGACGCTGCCGCGGCAGCTGCGGCCGGGGGGAATGTCCCGCCCGGACAACCAACGACGGCGGTGCCAGCAACGGCGGCGGTGCCACCGCCGCCGCCTGTACCGGCCGCCGTCGTCGACCCGACCGATCACCTGCTCGCCCAACTCAAGCAGCTCGGAGAACTGAAAGGCGCCGGCGTGCTCACTGACAAGGAGTTCCAGGCGCAAAAGGCCAGAATCCTGGGCCGGTAACTGATCGCGAGGACGGTGACTGAACGCAAGGGCGGTGACTGAACGCAGCAAAGAGGCCCCGATCCTGCAGAACCAGCAGCAGGATCGGGGCCTCTTGGCGTTCGGGCGGTTATGCCTTCTTGCGGGTGACCAGTCCCCAGATGATGAGGACCAGCAGTGCGCCGCCGATTGCGAGCAGCCAGGTGGAAAGTGACCAGAACTCGTTGATGCCCACCTTGAAGAGCGCGCTGCCGATCCAACCGCCCAGGACTGCGCCCACTACGCCGAGGATGAGGGTGGTGATCCAGCCGCCACCCTGCTTACCGGGCATGATGGCCTTGGCAATGGCGCCTGCAATCAAACCCAAAATGATCCAACCGATGATTCCCATTTTTCATTCTCTCTTTCATATGGAGGCCCCAGTTCGGCATAAGTACGCATGCCGCTATCGGCCTGATTGTTGGCTACCAGCTGAGTCGTCGGAGCATACCGACGGTTTGGCTGGCAGACGGCCTGCCGGCTGGAACGGGGTCTGTCATGGCATGAAGCACCATGGACCAGCGCCGCCGCACCGTGCCGGGAATTCGTGGTTCCCCTAGAGTCCTTGCCACCATGGACTCGAGGGGAGTGCCTGGGAACGCTTTTGTTCCGGTCAGGCATTCGAGGGCAACCAGGCCCAGCGAGTAGATATCGCTGGCGGTTGTGGACATTCCGCCGCAGACCTCTTCCGGGCTGAGGTAGTGCGGTGTGCCCGAAGAAGAGTTGGGCGCCGCGTGGCGTCCGTTGAGCGCGATTCCGAAGTCGGCCAGTTTCGCAATCCCAGGTCCGCCCGGCTCCCGGCCTCCTGCGTCCGACGCGAAGTCGAGCAGGATGTTGCCGGGCTTGACGTCGTTGTGGACAATTCCCCTCCGATGAACGTGGGCCAGGGCGCGGGCGATGTCGGTCATCCAGGCTGCCGTTTGCTCCGGAGACGGGGCTTGTCCAGGGTATGTGGCTTGTTCAGGGTATGTGGCTTGTTCCCGCAGGAACCCACGCAGGTCCTTGCCGTCTACCAGCTCCATCACCACGAAGTTGGGGCTAACCTGGCTGCCACCGGCCACGGTGTTGGCAGTGGCATCGGTACCGCTGTCGAGCACCTTGACAATGTTCTTGTGCCGCAGACGCCCATGGACTTCCAACTCGCGCCGAAAGGGCGCGTTACCCGTGGAGTCCGTTGACCTGAAAATCTTGACTGCTACCCGGTTCCCGGATTGCAGGTCCCAAGCCTCGTTGACATACGCTTCCGATCCCCCACCCAGTTGGGCACCGAGGCGGTAGCGCCCCCCGAGCACCACCTCCGAGGGCACGGCAGTTGCACTTGATTCGCAGCGATCTTTACTGACGGCGCAATCACCACTGACAGGACTAGTACTGGCAGGACGATCACTAATGACGGCACGCTGCCTACTGACGGCATGCTCCCTACTGACAGCCCCGCGATGAGCGCGGACGGCCGCCCGGTCAAGAAGCGTCACTGAAGGAGGGAGTCTATTTCGGTGGCCGGCACTCCGGTCACGTCGGCCAGGGCGCGGGGATCGACGCCGGCGTCGACCGCTTTCTTGAACGTCAGTTCGAGCGTGTTCT
This sequence comes from Paenarthrobacter sp. PPS72, assembly GCF_048537125.1. Taxonomy (GTDB): domain Bacteria; phylum Actinomycetota; class Actinomycetes; order Actinomycetales; family Micrococcaceae; genus Arthrobacter; species Arthrobacter nitroguajacolicus_E. The sequence continues at coordinate 16,303 of NZ_JBLYIE010000071.1, forward strand.
GGGCGATTGCCAGTTCACGCTGAAGGCTCTGGCGGCGAAGCGCCGCGATCCAGACACCGCTCACGGGGTCCAGGGCGTCGATATCCATCCGGAACCCGCATCCGCAGGCCCACTCTGGCCAGATCGGCTCAACGGAGACCCACTGCATGGAGTCATAGGATGGCCCGGCCGAGATGGCCATATGGGAACCGCAGTGCACGGGTCCTTGGGGAATAACCTGTTCCGTGACAATGTCTACGGTATTTTCAGCCACTGGTGTGGAGCTTGGTTCACGCAGCGCGACTGTCATCGTTCTCTCCCACACATTCCCTAGTAAGTAGCTTGGCTATCTAGTTATATGTGTACTTAGTACTTAAGTCCAGCCGGGGCTAGGTTGCGACTTCGTCGATTGCGCTGCGCATACGCCGGAGAAAATCCACCACAACCAGGGATTCCTCAGCATTCAAGGTGGCCGCAACCTCCATCATTCGGGCATGCATATCGCCCAAAGTGCCGCGGACCTCTTGGTCAGATCCCGGAGTCGGCCGGAGAATGAGAGCTCGTCGATCGGTGGGATGCGGTTCGCGGGTGACGTAGCCGGACCTGACCAGCCGGTCAACCAGCGAGGTCATGGAAGCAGAAGTGATACCCAGACGGACCGTTAGCTCCTTGGGACCCACCTCCCGACCCACACGCTCAGCTTCGAGTAAGTACCGCAGCGCCATGAGGTCCGTTTCGCCCATGCCCATGGAGGCCTGGGTTCGGCGTCGCATCTCGGCTTCGGCCGAGCGGTAGTCCCTGAGTGCATTCAGGACGTCCACGGCGCCCATCTGCTTGCGGCTCTCCAGCCCGTACCAATAGCCCTGACGTTCACACTTGTGGCTCATCACCAGTCCTTTGATAGACATGTATCTCGCTTGTCTAAGCAATTGATACTAGGCGATTTAGCCCCAATACCGTTTACTTAGGCGGGTTTGGGTATCCGTTTGAGTTGCCAGCCGGACATCTTTCGTTTGACGACGCGGGGGTTGGTGCGTTGTCGGCGTGGTGGTAGGAGG
>NZ_JBLYIE010000072.1:0-21377 GCF_048537125.1 Paenarthrobacter sp. PPS72
AAGGGCAACATAAGACCGGTTATCTTCCCCTGCGTAACAGAGCCCCATCCTCATCAGAGGGTGGGGCTCTTTTGTCGTTACTCGGCTGTTCGAATGTTGAGCGCCTGGCAACCTTCCGGGATGAGCTCGCGGGCAGCGGCGAGAGCTTCCGCGTAGGTTGGCTTCACCGCACTCACGGATCCGGGTTCCCCCGCTGCGGTCTCATAGGCAATAGTTACTTCCACCCGACCATCCTATTTCGCTTGACATGATGGTGGGATGCCGATCCTCCCGCCGACGTCGTTCCTCCTTGATGGCGTCACGTATGAGTTTGTTCACCCCGAGCGCATGGGGCCCGTGGAAGAGGTCAAATCGTGGGAGTGGGGGCACTACCCCAAAGTGCACGCCCTAGTGCCGCTGAAGGCTGGCGGGACGGTTGCTGTCTATGCCGAAGCGAAGCACTGGAACCAGACCCAGATCAGCGTGCAGTGGTACGACGACGACAAAGTGAGCCTGACAGCCTGGCTACCCAAGGACGACGTCCGGCCGGTCACGAACTCAGAGTGGGACATCGACGAGTACAACCGCTGCCCAGAGTGGTTACGAGTCATCCAATGGGGAAAGAGAATGCCCGGGATGCTGCCAGAGTGAGAAGAGTCTCAGTCGCCTTCTGTCGGTATGAGTCAAAGTGTGGCCGAGTGTGGCGCGTAGCCACAGTAGTAGCTACAGTAACCCCTCTGGTAAATCATCCCGGATACGAAAAAATCCCCGGTTTCCCGGGGATAATCTCTGTAGCGGTGGGGAGGCTCGATCTCCCGGCCTCACGATTATGAGTCGTGCGCTCTAACCAACTGAGCTACACCGCCACGAATGAGAAAAACCTGTGTCAAGCCGGTCAAAACCGCCTTGACACAGGCCCTCATCCAGAGCCCCCCACCGGAATCGATCCGGTGACCTCGTTCTTACCAAGAACGCGCTCTACCACTGAGCTAGGGGGGCAACGAGTAAATACTCTACCGGACGTTTTCAGAAGCTACAAATCGGGGAAAATCCGCGGGAAAACGGCGCCGACACAATTTGCGAAGACACCTGTTTCCTGATCCATATTTTGCCCAGCCGGCTAGATCCGTCGACCCCGCCGGTGTCTCGGGCCAGCTCCTAAGCGCTGCGTTAGTCCGCTGAGACTCAGCTGCGAAGCTTCTAAACGCCAGCCATGTCAGGGGCTACCTGACGGCCACGCTTTCCCCACGGAAAGACCAGGTAGTAGAAGCACAACAGCAACTCATACAGGGCGCAGAGCGACCCGAGCAGTGCAACGATGAAACAGAAGACCACCAAAGGGCTCCAGCTGCCTCCGCTCGTGTTGAAAGCCCAAAGGACTCCTGTCCAGATGCCGGGGGTCAGAGCGAGCACGAACATCATGCAGACGAACGTCATCAAACGGGGAGTCGCCATGGGCAGCCGCTCCGGCTTTTCCGCGTACTTGGACACATTCAGCCACCACGTCAGAAACTTGGCCAGCACCCCCAAGACGACCGCGCAGTTGACCGTCAGCGCTGAAGGCGCCATCCATTCCGTCGTCAACAGCAGGTAGACCAGCGTCAGGACCAGGAGGCCCAGCACGGATATTGCCACGATCTTGAGCTTCCTATAGCCCTTCAAGTCCTAACTGTCCCCCTATGGTGAGTTCTGCAGTACGTCCCCCTTCGGAACGCCTTTTGCATGTTGGGCGCAAGCCCAACTGGCCGGTCATGCCTCAGGTCATAACCTTTCTTCAGCACTGCGCCTTTCATCTGCACTACGTCTAATGGGCTCGATAGCGGCCTCCATCAGAAGACGACCCACATTTGCGCGGAAGATCTCTTCTATACGGTCCTCTGTTATCCATGGGATATCGCCAACAGGACGGGTGATCTTGATGTCCAGTTTATTCGTGTCGAGCTTTCCTGACTCAACGATCGCGCGTACACGTGCCTTGTCGGCGAACAAGGTGAGATGCGTTTCCGGGCCGTCAGGACCCTCGGCAAGTCCCGGTTGGAAAGACACCCCATCCATCTTTATTTCAGAGCCCCATCCTTCGTCCACGAAATATGCCTCTGCCCCCTCACGGATCAGGGCATCCATGCTCTCAAGCAAGGCGGCGCCGAAGATCCCCGAAGAAGGATTCATCGTGCTGTAGTCATCTACCGCGAGCCCGGCTGGTTGACCGCCGGCCTTTTCCTTTTCAAGGAGAGCGTCCAAGCACTCAATCCGGTCTATAATCCTCTTCCGGAGAACCGGCACACTCAACGGCCCGGTCACCACCCTGATCACTGTGTACCCATCCGTAGGAAGACCCTCTACATCGGTATAGTCAGGGATCTCCTCCACGAACAACTCATCAAAATCAGACACAGTCACTGGTTTCCCCCCTCATCGGCAACTAACTAACGCGACGCCAGCCTAACTGTTCGGTCTGACTAATTTGCCCTCAGGGGAAGACCCCGATGCTTAGATTGTCGGTTTGTGTGCTGCAGACTCGGAAGCGCTTCGGATTGCTGCGGCTATTGTCCTGACGGCGGCAGGGTCTTTCTGCCACAGCGTGCCGGATCGAGAGCGCGCGGAGACTGTTCACGCCCGTTTCCCTGGTTGCTGCCTCCAAATCCGCTCATGCGCCTATCAGCTCCTTCCAGGGCCTCAGGTGACAAAGGCTGGTCTGCCTCAGCGGCCAGGGTGACGGAGCTGCTGGGCCGACACTCGGCTGGCATCAGGGCAGACGGAGCACCTGTCCAGGGTAGATCCGGTCCGGATTTGGCACAGTGTCCGCGTTGGTAGCGATCAAGGCTCCCAAGTCCACGCCGTACTGCGCAGCGATGCCGCTCATCGTGTCACCCTGCTCCACCACAACCTCCGTGACCCTCGGCGCCACCGGCCCAGGCTGCCCTGTCGCTGCAGCGGCCTCAGAGGCGGCCTCCTGCGCCTGCGGCTGGACTTCCGGGGCGTCAGGTTCCAAGCCCTCCTGCTCGGCCTCCTGGGCCGCTGCGGCGTCCGCAGCTGCCTGCTGCTGTGCAGCCTGCGCGGCAGCAGCTTGCGCGGAGGCCCTGTCGGCAGCGGAAACCTCGACGGCGGCAGCATCCGCCGCGGCCTGGCTCGCCGCACTCCGGTCCCCCACACTCCGGTCCTCCGGGGCTGCTGCTTTTCCTTCGTCAGCGCCCTTGCCACCGAAGCCCAGATTCTTCTTCACGTTGTCCAGCAATCCCATGGAGCACCATCCTGTCTCTGCCTACGGCTCCTGCTTTCGTTCACCGTTGCCTCGATGGTACGGCGGCGTGATGCCCCATGGAACCCGCTCCTGTTCGATATCCCCGCCGCACAACGCCCGGCACAACGAACAAGCCCGGGTGCGAGGCGTTAAACGCGTCAAGGGGCCGGCTCGAAAGCCGACCCCCTGACGGGAACTACTTAGTGATTACCACTGGCAGTGTTTACCACTTACCCTTGCGGTTGAAATCGCGGTGTCCGCCTTCGCCGCCACTGCGGGGCTTGCGTGCGCCGTCGCCGTGACCGCCGAAGCGTGAACCACTGGCCTGGCCGCGATCGCGGTCGCCGAAGCTGCCTGCGGTGCGCTCGGAGCGGTCGCTGTAGGAGCGGCCGCCACGGTCAGCGGAGGTACGCTCGCCGTCGGACTTGCGGAAGTCCTTCTTGAAGCCACCGGCGCCCTTGAAGTTTCCGCCGCCACGGTTTTCGCGGTCGCCATAGCCACCACGTCCACCAGCGCCACCACCCTGGTAGCTGCCACGGTCACCGCTGGGCCTGCGGCCGTTATCCAGCTCGAGGTTGATCAGCTCGCCACCGATGCGGGTGCGGGACAGTGCGCGCAACTGCTCGGGGCTAAGGTCTGCCGGGAGCTCCACCAGGGAGTGGTCCGAGCGGATGTCGATCCCGCCGATCTGTGCGGAGGAAATGCCGCCTTCGTTGGCAATGGCGCCAACGATGGAGCCCGGCATGACGCGCTGGCGGCGACCCACGGAAATCCGGTAGGTAGCGTTGCCCTCGGTCAGCGCACGGGTCGGGCCACGGGAACCGAAGCCGTCCTTGGAGCGCTCGCGCTTCTGGTACTCAGGAGCTGCGGGCAATTCCTTGACCAGCAGCGGCTGTCCACCCTGGGCCATGACGGCCAGTGCTGCAGCGATTTCCGAAGCCGGAACGTTGTGCTCTTCCTCGTAGGAGGAGATGAGGTCGCGGAACGCCGCAACATCCTCGGACTCCAGGGTCTCGGTGATGCGCTCGGCGAACTTGCCCAGGCGAAGAGTGTTGACGGTCTCAGCGGTAGGCAGGTGCATCTGCTCCACCGGCTGGCGCGTGGCCTTTTCGATGGACCGCAGCAGGTACTTTTCGCGCGGCGTCATGAACAGGATGGCATCGCCGGAACGGCCTGCACGGCCCGTACGGCCAATGCGGTGCACGTAGGACTCGGTGTCGTGGGGGATGTCGTAGTTGATCACGTGGCTGATGCGCTCAACGTCAAGGCCACGGGCCGCGACGTCGGTAGCAACCAGGATGTCGATGCGACCTTCCTTCAACGCGTCAACAGTGCGTTCGCGCTGCTGCTGCGGGATGTCGCCGTTGATGGCGGCAGCCTGGAAACCGCGGGCCTTGAGCTTGTCAGCCAGGTCCTCGGTAGCCATCTTGGTACGCACGAAGGCGATGACGCCGTCGAACTCTTCAACCTCGAGGATGCGGGTCAGGGCATCGAGCTTGTGCGGGCCCATGACCTGAAGGTAGCGCTGCTTGGTGTTGGCGCCGGTGGTGGTCTTGGACTTCACCGAGATCTCGGCCGGGTTGTTCAGGTACTGCTTGGACATGCGGCGGATCTGGCCCGGCATGGTGGCGGAGAACAGCGCAACCTGGCGGGTTTCCGGAGTCTGCTGGAAGATCTGCTCTACGTCATCGGCAAAGCCCATGCGCAGCATTTCGTCAGCTTCGTCCAGGACCAGGTACTGGAGTTCGGACAGGTCCAGGGAACCCTTGGCGATGTGGTCGATCACGCGGCCGGGGGTACCGACAACAACCTGTGCACCGCGGCGCAAGCCGGCGAGCTGAGGGCCGTAAGCCGAGCCACCGTACACCGGCAGGACAGTGAAATCGTCAATGTGCTTGGCGTAGGAGGTGAATGCCTCCGCAACCTGGAGGGCCAGTTCACGCGTCGGAGCCAGGACCAGGGCCTGGGTCTTGCGGGACGGGCCGTTGAGATCATGGAGTTCAGCCAGGCGGGACAGCGCAGGAACAGCAAAAGCTGCGGTCTTGCCGGTACCTGTCTGGGCGAGGCCAACGACGTCGCGGCCTTCAAGGAGCAGCGGAATGGTGGCTGCCTGGATGGGGGACGGCTTTTCGTAGCCGACGTCCTGCAGGGCGGCCAGGACGCGTCCGTCGATGCCAAGATCGACGAAGCGGATGCCTTCTTCTTCCTCTTCTTCTGCCTTGGGGGCAGGAGCTTCGGTGAAGGCGGGGGCTGCAGTCTCAGCTGCAGCGGTCTCGACGGGGGCAGCGGCAGCAGCCGGTGCTTCAGCTTCGGCGGGAGCGGAGGTCTCTGCTACATCAGCGGACTCAGCGGTGGTGGCGTCGAAGTTTTCGTTGAGATTTTCGGTCATAGGGGGAAATTCCTCATCCATAGGGCAGTCGGCGCGACCCGGTTGGGCTGGCCGCATTACTCGTCGCGAAAAACAGGAAAAGGTGCCCTGCTTTCGCAAGAAGTCCGGCGCTATCGCAATCCCATGGCAGGACTTCCCGCTGCATCTCTTGGCTGCTATCCCAGCAGTCTGTACAGCGTTTTCTTTAGCCGGCTCTCCCTATGAAAATGCCCGCACACATTTGCGGGCCCCAACACTTACCAGTCCTGCCTCAAGAATTGGGCAGGATAAAGGGATTTCCGGAGTGGGGGATATTTCCAGTGTAGGGCACAGAGGCCCATCACCGCGACTTGGAAGTCTGCGAAGTCCGGGTGAGCTTGTTCACACAAGGCTGCAAGGCTCCCCCGCTGAAGCTCTAGAGCCCGTTTCTCCGCAGTACCTTTTCAAAAACCGGGTGGTAGTCCTCCTGCAAACGGATCTCCCCGTCGGCATCGGCGTCCAGCAGGATCTGCACCAGTTCGGGGCTGGGCCCGCTGAACCACTGGCCCACCGTGATGCCGTGTTTGGGGACGAAGGTGCGGTGGATGTGGTCGCCTGCGGAAATGGTGCCTGTCTTGATTACCCGGAGGTAGGTTCCAACCCGACCGGCCTGGGAGAATCGCTTCACCCACTGGGGCTCGCCGATCACCCGTTGGAAGGTGGCGCACGGGACGCGAGGGGACGTGACTTCCAGCTCCACGTCCAAGCCGATCTTCCAGCGTTCGCCAATGACGGCCCCGGTGGTTTCGATTCCTGTCACGCGCAGGTTCTCTCCGAAAAGACCCGCCGGCAGCTCGCGCTGCAACTCATGCGACCAGTAGTCCGCGTCCGCCTGCGAATACGCGTACAGGGCCTGGTCTTCCCCGCCGTGATCCAGCCGGTTCGCCTGCACATCCCCGTGAAGCCCAAGCTTATGAACCTTGACCGGCCCCTCAACCGGGCGTTTGTCCATGCCAGTGACTCCCACACTCCCTTGGGGGTCGGGAAGCAACTGGTGGACACGGCAGACGGCAAGGAGGGACGCGGTGTTCATGGACACCAGTGTACGGAGGGCAAAGCCAGGATGGGGCCGGGTTTAAGGATCAAACCGGTAGCCCATGCCGGCTTCGGTGTGCAGGTGCCGTGGCTCGGCCGGATCCCGCTCAAGCTTTCGCCTCAGCTGCGCTATATAGACACGCAGGTACTGCGTTTCCTTCGCATACGCCTGGCCCCAGACCTGCGTGAGGATCTGCTGCTGGCTCACCAGTTTCCCCTTGTTGCGAACCAGCAACTCGAGGATGTTCCATTCCGTGGGCGTCAGACGCACTTCCGCGCCATCCTTGAGGATCTTTTTGCCCGCCATGTCAACCATGAAGTCCGCGGTGGCCAGTGTTGGTTCCTCGCGTCCGGTCACCACCCGCCGCGAAGCCACCCGAAGCCGCGCCAGCAGCTCATCCAAACCGAACGGCTTGGTCACGTAGTCGTCCGCACCGGCGTCGAGCGCTTCAACTTTGTCCTCCGAGGCGTGCCGGGCGGACAAAACAACGATGGGCATGCTGCTCCAACCGCGGATGCGACGAATGATCTCCACGCCGTCCATGTCCGGCAGGCCGAGATCCAGCACCACGATTTCCACGGGCTGCTTGGCAGCAGCTTTCAGGGCGTCCGCGCCGGTTCCCACAGTCAACGCCTGGTAGCCATGGGCCTGGAGGGTGATCTGCATGGCCCTGGCAATACGGGCTTCGTCCTCGACGATCAGCACCAGCGTCATTGCGGGCCGCCGGTCCACAGCGGCAAGGTGACTACCATGGTCAAGCCGCCACCCGGCGTCGGCTCCGCTGCGAGCCTTCCGCCCATGGCCTCACTGAACCCCTTCGCCACAGCCAGTCCCAGGCCGATCCCGCCACCGGCGCCGGTACCGCCGCCGGGCGCGGGTGACGGCGAATCGCCAAAGCGCTGGAACGGCTGGAAAATGTCCACCACTTCCTTATGCCCTACTCCCCTGCCGTGATCGACGATCCTCAGTTCGCTGGCCGGCCGGTCCCCCACGGTGATGCCGGCACCTGCGCGCGCAGTCAGGACGACATCGGAGTCCGGCGCATACTTCACCGCATTCTCCACGATGTTGGCCACCACCCTCTCGAGCATTCCGGCGTCGGCCTGCACTGGGGGAAGATTGGGCGGCAGTTCATTGCGCAGGCGCTCCCTCGGGATTCCCCGAAGCGCCTCCGGCAACACCTCAGCCCACACAATCCCGGTCAACAGCGGATTGACCGCGTCCGCCGTGATCCGTGACATGTCCAGGAGATTGTCCACCAAGTGGTCCAGTCGGTCCGCATAGTCCTCGATGGTCTCCAGCAACTCGCGCTCAACATCCGGCGGGAAATTCACATCTTCCTGGCGCAGGCTGCTGACAGCGAGCTTGATTCCGGCCAACGGCGTCCGGAGGTCATGCGACACAGCACGAAGGATGGACGTCCGCATCTTGTTGCCCTCGGCCAACCTGACGTTATCCCGCCGGCTCTTCACCAACTGCTGCCGCTCCCGGACAGCCACCACGAAAGCCCCGAACGCAGCCAGCATCCGTTGATGTTGGGCAGACAACTGACCGCCGCGCAGCAACAGGGTGTAGTGGGGATCGACGACGGCGGCATGGTCGGCGGCGGCATGGGTCACCGGCGGATTCGGCCCGGCACTGGCCAGGACACGCCATTCGGGCTGCGCGCCGTTTGGCAAACCTTGCCCTGATGAACCCAGCAGCGTCACGGCCTCCATGCCCAGGTTGCTGCGCACTTTCTCAAGGAAAGATTCCAGGCTTCCATCTGAGCTAAGGATGCGCAGGGCGAGCTCACTGAGGGCCGTGGCCTCCGCCCCGGAGCGCGCTGCCTCCTGGGCGCGGCGGCTGGCGAGGCCCACTGCGAGCGCAACGCCACAGGCCACCGCAAGGAAAACCACCAACGTGAACAACGTGGTGGGATCAGCGATGGAGAGTGAACCAACGGGATCGGCGGAGAAGTAGTTAAGGAGGAAGCTGCCCAGCACCGCGGCCACCACGGCCGGCCACAAACCCCCGATGGCCGCCACCGCAACAGCTACGGCGAGCTGCAACAGCATGATCATGGCGAAGTTGCGGAAACCGAAGATGGTGACCAGGAGTTCGATGCCGGGCGGCAACAGGACAGCCAGCACCAGGCCCGTAATAACCCGGCCGGTGCCGATGCCTCGAACCGGCGGAAGCCTCAGCAGCACGCCGTCGTCGCCGTTGCTGTGTGCTTCAGGTCCCGCCATGGCTACATCCTTACATGGTTCCGCCGGTGGGGAGTTGTCCCCATTTACGGCTGTCACCCGTGCCTGCGCCGCGCACAAGGACTAGGCTTGCTCTGAGCATTCTGGTCCGGCGTGGCGCCGGACACTACAACGGTCTATCCAGGGGGATACACATGGGCCCGAAAGACAGCCCTGACGCAGCCGGCAACAATGGCGGCAGCAGGGACAACAACGGCGACTTCGAGGCGGCGAATAACCAGCCGAAGCCTCCTCCCTGGCAGGTTCCCAAGCCCGAGCTGCACCCGGAGCTGTTCACGCCCTTGGAGAACGGCCCTGCGCAAGGCAGCGGCCAAGGCAGCCCCGGCCAAGGCAGTACCGGCAAGAGGAAGAAGACACCCGCAGGGGCAACCCCAACCGGAGCTGGAGCGCCCCTGCCCGGCCAGCCCCTCCCCGTGCTTGACCCCTTCGCCAAAGAACGCGAACGCGGTGAGGCCGAGGCAGCCAAGAAGAAGAAGCGCTCGCAGCGCCGCACCGTGGTGGTTGGCTTGGGCGTAACTGCCCTCCTCGCTGGAACCATCACGGCGATCGTGGCCAGTAACGAGAAGGAAGCGGACTACGCCCAGGTCTGTTTCAACGAGGAAACAGGCGAACGCGTTGACGACAACCAATGCGACAACAGCAGTTCGGCGGGACGCAGCTCCGCCGTCTACGCCTGGTACTTCTACTCGCGGGGAGCCAGTGTGCCCGCCATAGGGCAAAACCGAAGCTCCTACCCGAGCTATACAAAGAATGTGCCCACGGATGCGAAGACTTCCAAGGGGTACAGCACCAAGGGCGGCACGGTCAGCCGCGGCGGCTTTGGCAGCAGCTCCAAAAGCGGCGGAAGCTCGGGAGGCTAGGCGTGCGTCGACTCCCCTCCGAGCCACGGCCGGACTGGAAGCAGAAGATCGAGGAACAGGGCTTGGTATTTTCCACTACCACCATGCCCGATGGCCGCAAGATCGAATACTGGAACGAATCTGCCTACTACGAATTCACCATGGACGAGGTGGAAACCCTCGAGAAGACCGCCGAGGACATGCACCTGATGTGCTTGGAGGCCGCGAAATACCTGGCCACCGGCGCTATGGGAGATATCGGCATCGGTCAACAGGCACTGGAACTCGCCGGCGAGTCGCTGCTGGCGGCGGACATGGATATTTACGGTCGCTTCGACTTCATCTATGACGGCAAGGGCGGCCCGGCAAAAATGCTGGAGTACAACGCCGATACCCCCACCGGCCTGATCGAAGCTTCCGTGGCGCAATGGTTCTGGCTTCAGGATGTTTTCCCGGAGAAGGACCAGTGGAACGGAATCCATGAGGCCTTGATCCGGCAGTGGAAGAAACTCCAGTTCCGCACCGGCATGAGCACCCTGCATGTTGCCCACTCGGAGGCGGAGGAATCCGGCGAGGACTGGATGACTGCCGCTTACATGCGCGATGTTGCGAGCCAGGGCGGGTGGACCACCATCGGCATCAATATGTCGGACATTGGCTGGGATCCCAACCTGAACAGGTTCGTGGACCTGGACAACTTCATGATCAGCACCATGTTCAAGCTGTACCCGTGGGAACTGATGATGAAGGAGCCATTCGGGCACCGCCTCCTCCAGCGCGCCCACAACCCCCGCTGGGTTGAGCCGGCATGGAAGATGCTGCTGTCCAACAAGGCCTTGCTGGCTGCTTTATGGCACCTGTATCCCAACCACGAGAACCTTCTTCCCGCTTACCTCGGCGATCCGGGTCCCCTGAAGGAATGGGTGGCCAAGCCGCTGCACGGCCGTGAGGGTGACAACATCCGCATCCACGCCCCGGGCATCGAGATCCAGCAGCCCGGCGGTTACGGGCGCGAAGGCTGGTGCTTCCAGCAGTACCATTCCCTGCCCGACTTTGACGGAAACCATCCAGTCCTGGGTCTGTGGGTAGTGGACGGCGAATCCGTGGGCTGTGGCATCCGCGAATCCGACGGACCCATCACGGACTACTTCTGCCGCTTTGTCCCCAACACCATCGACGCCCCGGCGCCCATCGCGCCCCCTGCTACTTCCTACGGAGCTGCACTATGAGCACTGAAATTTCGACGCCGGGTGGCGGCTCAGCGGGCGGCGACCGGACCGCCGTCGTACCTTCCAAAGGCCTCCACGCCGGGATCCTGGACCTTGGCGACTCCGTCATGCTGGGCCTTGCGTCCACCGCACCCGTCTACTCGCTGGCGGCCACGCTGGGCCTCATTGTTGCCGTCAACGGCAACTACACTCCCCTGATCCTGATCCTCGGCTTCATCCCGGTGCTGTTTATTGCCTACGCGTTCCGTGAGCTCAACAGCGCCATGCCCGACTGCGGCACTACGTTCTTCTGGGCGCGCAAAGCCTTCGGGCCGTGGGCGGGCTGGCTGGGTGGCTGGGGCGTGGCCCTCGCAGGCGTTGTGGTGTTGGCCAACCTGGCGCAAATTGCCGGCAAGTACCTGTGGCTGCTGATCGGTGACGGTTCGTTGGCCGAGAACACCTGGCTGGTGACGGCTACCGGCGTGCTGTTCATCGTGTTCATGACCTACGTGAACCATCGTGGCATCCGGCTTGGCGAGCACGTCCAACGCACCCTGACCTACATCCAGTACATCTCGTTGGGCATCTTCGCTGTGGCCATCGTCTTCCGGATCGCCGGTGGAGCGCCTGAAGGACAGCCCTTCGACTTCGAATGGTTCAACCCTGCCGGCGCCTTTGCCGACCCCGGCGCCGTGGTCCACGGAGTGCTGCTCGCCCTGTTCATCTATTGGGGCTGGGACACGTGCCTGGCGCTGAACGAAGAGACGGAAAACCCGGCCAAGACCCCCGGCCGCGGCGCCGTGATCTCGGCCTCGGTCCTGGTAGCGATCTACGTTTCAGTGGCCCTTTTGGTCATGATGTACGCAACGATCGGTACCGACGGTATCGGGCTGGGCAACGAAGCGAACCAGGACGACGTCTTCCTGGCCATGAAAGATGTTGTGCTGGGTCCTTGGGGCTGGCTGATCATCGTGGCGGTGCTGGCTTCCGTCTTGTCCTCCACACAAACCACCATCCTCCCGACCGCCCGCGGAACCCTGTCCATGGGTGTCCACGGCGCCCTTCCACCCCGGTTTGGCAAGGTCCACGAACGTTTCATGACCCCGGGCTTCTCCACTCAGGTGATGGGCGCGGTGGCCGTGGTGTATTACGTGGCCATGAGCTTCCTGAGCGAAAACCTGCTTTCGGACTCGATCAGTGCCATCAGCCTGTTCATCGCGTTTTACTACGCACTGACCGGCTTCTCCTGTGTGTGGTTCTTCCGCTCCACGCTCCGGGATTCCGCCAGGAACCTGTGGTTCCGCGGCATCCTGCCCTTCCTGGGTGCGCTGTCCCTCACGGTCGCGTTCTTCATTTCGGCGGTCCAGATGTGGGACCCGGCCTACGGCGACACACAGATCTTCGGCATCGGCGGGGCGTTCGTCAGCGGCGTGTTGCTGCTGGCCCTGGGCGTCGTTCTGGCCGTCGTTTGCCGTTTCGCACCCTCCACCCGAGGCTATTTCACGGGTGAGCGGGCCGGGGCCGGGGCAGTCCGCGGCGAGTAGGCTGCGCTCCCTCCCGCAAGGACAGCCGCCTAGGATGCTGGAATGAGCGATTCAATGACGAACACCTCAGACGTCCTTGCCCTCGATTCCCTGCTGACTGCGGACGAGCTGGCCCTCCGTGATCGGGTCCGCGACTACACCGCGCAACGGATCCGCCCGAACATCGCGCGCTGGTATGAGGACGCTCATTTCCCACGGGAGCTCGCCCCTGAGTTGGGCGAGCTAGGTGTCCTGGGGATGCACTTGGAGGGTTACGGCTGTCCCGGGAGGACCGCCGTCGAATATGGCCTTGCAGCGATGGAACTGGAAGCCGGCGACTCGGGGGTCCGCACGTTCGTCTCGGTGCAGGGCTCCCTTGCCATGACGGCGATCCATAAGTGGGGTTCGGAGGCGCAGAAAGAGCAGTGGCTGCCTCGGATGGCTGCCGGGGAGTTGATCGGATGCTTCGCCCTGACGGAGCCGACGGCGGGCTCGGATCCGTCATCCATGACCACCTTTGCCCGCGAAACGGATGACGGCTGGGTCTTGGATGGGTCCAAGCGCTGGATCGGCCTCGCCTCGATCGCCGACGTCATGGTGGTGTGGGCCAACACCGAGGACGGGATCCGGGGCTTCCTTGTTCCCGCCGGAACGCCGGGTGTGACCGCGACGCCCATAGAGCCGAAGCTCTCCATGCGGGCTTCGGTTCAGTGCGATGTAAAGTTCGACGGCGTGCGGCTGGGTCCTGAGGCCATCCTCCCGGGGGCGCTGGGGCTTCGGGGACCGTTCTCGTGCCTGAACGAGGCGCGCTACGGTATCGCGTGGGGTGCCATGGGAGCTGCCCGCGACTCCTACGAAGCTGCATTGGAGTACGCCGGAAACCGACTCCAGTTCGGTCGTCCGTTGGCCGGCTACCAGCTGACTCAGGAGAAGCTGGTGAACATGCTGGTGGAAATCCAGAAAGGAACCATGTTGGCCCTGCATTTGGGCCGTTTGAAGGACGCGGGCCACCTCCAGCCCCAGCAGATTTCCTTGGGCAAACTGAACAACGTTCGCGAGGCCATCAAGATCGCCCGCGAGGCCCGCACTATCCTGGGCGGTAACGGCGTCACCTTGGATTACTCACCGCTGCGGCACGCCAACAACCTGGAGTCGGTGCGGACCTACGAGGGCACGGACGAAGTCCATACCCTGATCCTCGGCCAACACATCACGGGCATCGGGGCGTTTCGCGGCTAACCCTCCCAAGCAGATGAGGGTTCGGGGTCCGGGAGGACCACCAGGTTGAAGTAGCCGCGGAGGCCCTTGACCACATCCACCTCGTCCGGGGCCAGCAGCCATTGGGTCTGCAGCCCGTCCCACAGGGCAACCAGGGACATGGCAGCCAACTCAGGGTCAACGCCTGGCCGCAGCCTGCCCTGGGCAGCCAGCTCGGCAAAGCGAAGGGCGTAGCTCTTGCGCAGGCGTTCGAAACGTTCGGTGAAGTAAACCCGGCCGGGATGGGAATCGGTGACGGATTCGGCGCACAAGACGATGTACAGCTCAACCACACCCGGGATGTTCTCGTTGAAGAGCGCCGTCCGGATTACCGAGTCCACCAGGCCTTCTTCCATGTCGTCCGGGAAGGCACCTCCGGTTATTTCGTCACGTCGCTCCAGGACTGCCATCAGCAGATCTCGTTTGGACGGGAAATAGTGCAGCAGGCTGGTTTGGCTCAACCCCACCCGGTCGGCCACGCCCTGCAACGATCCACCGCGATAGCCGTGGGCAGCAAACACCTCATGGGCAGCGTCCAGGATGGTCCTGCGCCGTTCTTCGGATTTCGCGTAGGGGCCCCGCCGCGCTGCGCGGCCCACGTCCTTTGTGGTCATGGCTAGCCAGTGTACATGCGTGTTACGGCTGAATCATGAAATTCGAGTACCCACTCGAATTTTCTGTTACCGTGGTCACACTTGCCGCGGCTGAACCTACGAATCCAAGCCCGCGTCATCGTCAACCTGACACGAAGAGGTGAAGGCTTATGACCCGATTCACGCGAAGACAACTCCTGGGCGCAGGCCTGGGAACAGCAGCCATGGGCCTGCTGACCGGGTGCGCTACTCCAGGAATGCAGTCCGTTAACGCTGCTCCAACCATCCCGCCCGCCCCCGGCGAACCCGTACGCCTGAGCTATTGGGCTTGGCTCAAGGATTTCCAGAAGGTCGCCGACGTCTGGAATTCAACCAACCCCAACATCCAAGTGGACGTGGTGTGGATTCCGGGCGGTAACAACGGCGGATACCAGAAGCTCTACTCGGCCCTTGCAGCAGGAGGCGGACCGGACCTGGCCCAGGTGGAGTTCCGGTCCATTCCGGAGTTCATGCTGGTAAATGGCCTGGTGGATCTGAGCCGCTACGGCGCTAACGACCACGCCCACTTGTACGACCCCACCTTGTGGAAACAAGTCAGCTACACCGGGGGTGTTTACGGCATCCCCCAGGACGCCGGCCCCATGGGCATGTTCTACCAACCGGCCGTCCTGGACAAGGTGGGCGGAGTCGCTCCGAAGACCTGGGACGATTGGGCTTCGCTGGCCGCTGAACTTCGCTCCGTGGACAGCTACCTGGACTGTTTCCCCATCAGCGATGCCTCGCCGTTTGCCTCTTTCGCAGGGCAGGCCGGCGCACAGTGGTTGCGCCCGGAGGAAAATGGCTGGGTCATCAACATGACCGACGACGCCACGCTCAACACCGCGCGTTTCTTCGACAAAGCGATCGACGAGGACCTCGTCACCACCGCGTACGGCGCCTTTTCCCCGGGCTGGTTTGCCGCTGCCGGCAAAGGTGGGATTGCCTCGACCATCACAGGCAGCTGGGGCGATGCCCTGGTTCAGGGTGTCAGTGGTTCCGAAGGAAAGTGGCGCGCAGCACCGATGCCCACCTGGGGCGATACAGGCTTCGGCTCAAGCTACCTCGGCGGTTCCACGGCTGCAGTCCTGGCAAACAGTAAGCACCCCAAAGAAGCACTCGAGTTCGCGGTGTGGCTGACCACGTCCAAAGAGGGCATCGACGCCCAAATCAAGAACAGCGGCATCGGTTGGTCACCCAACCCCGACTTCATCGGCACGGATCGGCAACAACCGTCGGCGTTCTTCGGTGGCCAACGCTACAACGAGGAAGTCTTCGTCCCCGCTACCCAACAGCAGAACCCGGACTGGTCCTGGTGGCCTATAACGCAGCAGTCCTTCAACATCCTCAGCGACGGTTTCCGCAAGAAGGCTTTCGGGACCTCACTGGTTGATTCCGTTGCGGCTTCCGAACAACAGATCATGACCGTTTTCAAGAACAAGGGCCTCAGCATCCGGAAGGAAACGGCATGACCACCACCCGCACCGCACCCACCGTGAAGCAGCCCGCCCCTCCGAGCCGCCCAGGCAAGCGAAACGGCGCCGCCGCCCGCGCTCCCTGGCTCCTGCTTGCACCGTTCCTGGGGCTTTTCGTCCTCACTTTCCTGCTGCCCATCGTTGTGGCCATCATGTCCAGCTTCACCAAGGTGACCCGCAGCGGGCTCTTCGGTGAGGCCGGGGTGACCAGTGAGTTCGCCGGCTTCAGCAACTACGCCCAGGCCCTGGCGGACGGCAGCTTCGTCGCATCCATCGGCCGAATGTTGCTGTTCGGCATAGTGCAGGTGCCGGTCATGATCGTGCTCTGCACCGTGTTGGCCCTCATGCTCGAATCCGCCTCGGCAAAATGGCCGGGCTTCTTCCGCGCCGCCTACTTCCTCCCCTACGGCGTCCCGGGTGTCATCGCCACCATCCTGTGGTCCTTCCTGTACGTCCCCGGGCTTAGCCCCTTGTTCGATGTCGCCAAGATTGTTGGCCTGACACCGGACTTCCTCGGGGCGAACAGCGTGCTGTGGTCCATCGCGAACATCGTTACGTGGAGCTACACGGGCTACAACGTGCTGATCATCGTGGCGCAGCTGAAAGCCATTCCGGTTGAACTTTACGAGGCTGCCAAGGTTGATGGCGCCTCCACGTGGCGCGTGGCCCGAAGCATCCAGCTTCCCCTGATCCGCCCGGCCCTCATGCTCACCACGGTGTTCTCCATCATCGGAACCCTGCAGCTCTTCGCTGAGGCGCAGGTCCTCAAAACGGTGGCTCCGGCCATCGACAGCCAGTACACGCCGAACCTCAGCGCCTACACAACTGCCTTCGCCTACAACGACTACAACGTCGCAGCCGCCCAGTCGGTCATCATCGCCGTGGCCGCCTTTGCCCTTTCCTTCGCCTTCCTTGCACTGACGAACAGGAAGTCCTCATGACAGCCACCGCCACGAAGCCCACCACCACCGCCGTTCGCAGCAAAGCTGCGGCAGGCCCGGACCGCTCAGCCGGACGACGTCGGTCATCCACTATCATCGTCACCGCACTGTTGGTGGTGGTGGCCTTGTACTTCCTGATTCCCGTGTACTGGGTGTTCGTTGCCTCCACCAAGTCCACCGCCGATCTCTTCTCCACCAACGGTTTCTGGTTCGCCCCAACCTTCTCTTTGTGGGAGAACATCGGCCGCGTGGTCAGTTACGACAACGGCATTTTTGGCCGCTGGTTCCTGAACTCGGCCATCTATGCCGGCATCGGCGCGCTCCTGGCCACCTACTTTGCAGCAGCCGGTGGCTATGCCTTGGCCAAGTACGAGTTCAAGGGCCGCAACCTGGTGTTCGGCACCATTTTGGGCGGCGTGCTGGTTCCCGGTACGGCCACCGCCTTGCCGCTCTTCCTGCTGTTTAGCCAGATGGGCTTGGCGAACACTTATTGGAGTGTCCTGCTCCCATCCTTGGTCTCCCCATTCGGCCTGTTCCTCTGCCGTATTTATGCCCAAGCCACTGTGGATACCTCGCTGATAGAGGCTGCCAGGATCGACGGCGCCGGAGAGCTCCGGATCTTCCACACCATCGGACTCAAGGTGCTGACGCCGGCACTGGTCACCGTGTTCCTGTTCCAGCTTGTGGGCATTTGGAACAACTACTTCCTGCCGCTTGTCATGCTGTCCGACTCCGAGCTGTACCCCATCACGCTCGGGCTGAACAACTGGCTAAGCCAGGTTGACCGCCTGCCCGAATTCTACGAACTGACCACAGGCGGGGTGTTGCTTTCCATCATTCCGCTCAGCATCGCCATGGTTGTCCTGCAGCGCTTCTGGCGTGGCGGGCTGACAGAAGGAGCCGTCAAATAATGATTAACCCCACCAATTACATCACTGACACCGGCCCCGGCACGGGCAGGAGACTCCCGGCCCGCTCCTGGCTTCACACCGATGCTCCCACGCTTTCCCTGAATGGCCAGTGGCGTTTCCGTCTTCTCCCCGGCGCACCCGGGACCCCCGGCGGGCGGGGCGTCCTTCCCGTGGGCGAGGCTATCGACGGCGTGGCCGAAGTGACCTTGGACGACTCCGGTTGGGACCAGATCCCGGTTCCGGCCCACTGGGTCCTGGAGGGTGGTGGCCAATACGGGCGCCCCATCTACACCAACGTCCAGTTCCCCTTCCCTACCGACGCACCCCACGTCCCGGACGAGAACCCCACCGGTGATTACCGCCGCACCTTCCATCTGCCCGCGGACTGGAGTGAAGCCGAGCGCATCGTGCTGAGGTTCGACGGCGTCGAATCCCGTTACAAGGTATGGCTCAACGGCAGCGAAATCGGTGTGGGGACAGGTAGTCGGCTGGCCCAGGAATTCGACGTCACCGAGGCCGCGCGGCCCGGACACAACGTACTGGCTGTCCGGGTCCATCAATGGTCGGCTTCGAGCTACGTGGAAGACCAGGACCAGTGGTGGATGCCGGGCATCTTCCGCGACGTCACCCTTCAAGCCCGTCCCAAGAAGGGAATCGACGACGTCTGGTTGCGTACGTCCTACGCCGCGGGCTCAGGCACCATCGACCCCGAGATCACCGCGGACCAGGCAGCCTACCCCGTTCGGCTGTCAGTTCCGGAACTGGACGTCGACGTCGTCTGGTACTCCCCTTCCGACGTCGCCCCGGTGGCGATCACCGGCGTCGAACCCTGGTCCGCAGAGGTTCCGCGCCTTTACAACGCAACGGTGCAAAGCTCGGGAGAGGCTATTTCACTGCGCCTCGGTTTCCGTACGGTGGAGATCAAGGGCGATCAGTTCCTGGTGAACGGCCGCCGCGTGGTGTTCCATGGCGTGAACCGGCATGAGACGCATCCTGACCGCGGACGCGTGTTCGACGAAGACTTTGCCCGCGCCGACCTCGCGTTGATGAAACAGTTCAACGTCAACGCCATCCGCACCAGTCACTACCCACCGCATCCCCGTCTGCTGGATATCGCCGACGAAATGGGTTTCTGGGTGATTCTTGAGTGCGACCTCGAGACGCACGGCTTCGAACGGCACGGCTGGGCGGGCAATCCGAGCGACGACCCAGCTTGGCGCGAAGCCTATGTGGACCGCATGGAGCGCACCGTGGAGCGGGACAAGAACCACCCTTCCATCGTCATATGGTCACTGGGCAACGAGGCCGGGACAGGCGCCAACCTCGCAGCGATGTCCGCGTGGGCGCATGCCCGGGACAGCAGCCGGCCAGTCCACTACGAAGGCGACTACACCGGGGCGTATACGGATATCTACTCACGGATGTACTCCTCGGTTCCTGAGACCGAGGCGATTGGCCGGGACGATTCCGGCTCGCTTCTGCTCGGATGCTCAGCGGCGGAGTCCGCACGGCAGCGCACCAAACCTTTCATCCTCTGCGAGTACGTCCACGCCATGGGCAACGGCCCGGGAGCGATCGACCAATACGAGGACCTGGTGGACCGCTACCCAAGGCTGCACGGCGGCTTCGTCTGGGAGTGGCGGGACCACGGCATCCGCACCACCACCTCCGATGGCACGGAGTTCTTCGCGTACGGCGGCGACTTCGATGAGGTTGTCCACGACGGCAACTTCGTCATGGACGGCATGGTCCTCTCCGACTCCACGCCAAGCCCGGGGCTTTTCGAGTACAAGCAGATCGTCGCTCCCCTGCGCTTGGGCTTCTCAACTGAAGCCCACGACGGCGGCACGCGCCGCTTCGTCTCGATCGCCAACCTGAGGCACACGGCCGATGCGTCCGACGTCGTACTGCGTTGGAGGACGGAAGTGGATGGCGTAGCAGCCACTTCGGGCGAGCTCGACGTCACCACTTCAGCCGGCGTCCCGCTTGCCGCAGGGGAATCAGCGCTGATCGAATTGCCGGAGCTTGATTTCCTGGAAGCAGGCCCGGGTGTTGGCGAGCAGTGGCTCACCGTGGAGGTGGCACTCCGCAAGGACACGGGATGGACCGAAGCCGGGCATGTCATCTCTGCCGCGCAGCTGGAATTGGCCACATCCCGTCCGCGCCTGGCCGTTCCCCGTCCCCTGGCATCCGCCGGCCGGGCAGCTTCGCCGGCTTCCGGGACCACTTCATTGGGCTCCGCGGTCTTTGAGGACGGCCGGCTGGTCTCGCTTGCAGGGCTGCCGGTTTCCGGGCCGCGGCTCGAGTTGTGGCGTGCTCCCACGGATAACGACGCCGGTGCCGGCCGCGGCAGCTACGATCTCGCCGATCCTTGGCTTAACAATGGCGACGGCGTGGCCGCACCTTCAATGGAAAAGGTGTGGAGGGATGCCGGTTTGGACCGAATTACAGCCCGGGTGGAGAGGGTTTCTGTCAGCGAAAGCTGCGTCGTGACCCGGACCCGCTATGCCGCCGCCGACGCCGCACGTTGGGTCTCTGTGGAGGAGACCTGGCAACTGTCCGAGGGCGAACTTTGGCTCCGCCTGGACATCGTCCCGAGCGCGGGATGGGACATCATCTGGCCGCGGGTAGGGGTGCGCTTCGACCTGCCGGGGTCAGTGGACGGTGCGTCCTGGTTCGGCGCCGGACCCCGCGAGTCCTATCCGGACAGCATGCACGCGACCCTTGTGGGCAGCTACTCGGCGGGCATCGACGAGCTTTCCGTAAATTACGCCAAGCCACAGGAAACGGGCCACCGAAGCGCTGTCCGCAAATTGGACCTGCAGAACCATGGCGCTTCCTGGCTGCGACTGGAGGCCGTCACGGATTCCCGCGGCCGGCTGCCCGGCTTCACGCTCTCCCGGCACACAGCGCAGGAGATCTCAGCTGCAGCGCACCCGCACGAGTTGCCGGCCAGCAAGGGCAGCTACTTGTACCTCGATGCTGCCCAGCACGGGCTCGGGTCCAGGGCGTGCGGGCCGGACGTCTGGCCGGACTACGCCTTGCGCCCGGAAGCGCGGACGCTGGCCTTCCGGATCACCGAAGCGGGCTAAAGGTCCGTTGCGGGGTCTGCTCTGCGTGCTTCCGGGAACGAATAGCGCGCAGAGCGGGCCCCGCAACGGGCGGCAGGACACGCACCCGCCCGGAATCAAGCAGTCCATCAAGCACGTGATTGTCCTGAGGCAGGAGAGCCGGTCTTTCGACCATTACTAGGTTCGCTTCGTGTACCACAGCGTGGAACAACGGCTGGTGTAACAGAGGAATTCCCGCGAAGAGCGCCTCAAACCTGACCTTTCACGAGCTCCAGGACAGCCCCGATCCAAAGACCGGGAAGCCGCCCGGCCCGCCCACTCCCTTACACGAAATCACCCCTGCCGAAGACACCACGTTCCGCCGACGCCTGACCGGCCGCGAAGAAGACGGCCGCGAGGGAATCTCCGGCTAGCCGATCAGCACCAGCAGTAGGAGATCCGGCCCTTGTTCGTCACTCCCGCCGCAGAAGGGTGAGGAGTGCGAACAAGGGCCGGATCCGTCAGGCTTGGCTTGGTGAGAAACTAGCCCGGGGTTTTCATGGCGGGCCTGTCGGGCTGGCGTGTTAATCAGGGAAAGGGTGCTCTGAACTGGGAAAATAGTGGTGTCTAAG
>NZ_JBLYIE010000073.1:0-1121 GCF_048537125.1 Paenarthrobacter sp. PPS72
CCAAAGCTGCCGGGCCGAGGGAGAAACTCTCCCGCCGCGGGCTGCGCTGGGCATTGGAAGGAATCGTGTGCCAACACCTCACGGTCGCCCGGATCGCCGAAGGGCTCGGCGTCACCTGGAATACCGCGAACAAGGCGGTCCTGGCCGAAGGCAGGCGTGTGTTGATTGATGACCCGGCCCGCTTCAACGGGGTCAAGGTCATTGGTGTTGATGAGCATGTGTGGCGGCACACCCGCCGCGGAGACAAGTACGTCACCGTCATCATTGATCTCACCCCGATCCGTGACGGCTCGGGCACGTCCCGGCTGCTGGACATGGTTGAGGGCCGCTCAAAGCAGGTCTTCGCCACCTGGCTGCAGGCACGCCCGCAGCAGTGGCGGGACGGGGTTGAGGTTGTGGCCATGGATGGGTTCACCGGATTCAAAAGCGCCGCTGCCGACGAACTTCCCGAGGCTGTTCCGGTCATGGACCCCTTCCACGTTATCCGCCTCGCCGGGGAAGCCCTGGATTCATGCCGGCGGCGGGTTCAGCAAGAGACGTGCGGGCACCGTGGACGGGCCGGCGACCCGCTGTATTCGGCACGACTGACCCTTCATACCGGGGTGGACCTGCTCACTGACAAGCAACGTCAACGCCTTGAAATCCTGTTCTCTACCGATACGCATGTCGAAGTTGAAGCGAGCTGGGGAATCTACCAACGCATGGTTGCCGCCTACCGCGAACCAGACCGACCCAAAGGACGGGAGCTGATGCAGGCCGTCATCAAATCCGTCAGCACCGGCGTTCCCAACGCACTCACGGAGCTCAGAACACTCGGGCGGACCCTCAACCGCCGGGCAGAAGACGTGCTGGCATACTTCGATCGCCCCGGCACATCAAACGGCCCTACTGAGGCCATCAACGGACGACTGGAACACCTCCGCGGATCCGCTCTCGGCTTCCGGAACCTCACCAACTACATAGCCCGCTCGCTCCTGGAATCCGGCGGATTCAGACCGGAACTACACCCTCAATTCTGAAGAGCCTCATAAGGGCCGAAATCGCCGTCGCCTATTTCAGCCCTGAACAGCTCAGCCCTGTCCAGCTCAGCCCTGTCCAGTCCAGCCCTTCACATCTCAGGC
>NZ_JBLYIE010000074.1:0-9921 GCF_048537125.1 Paenarthrobacter sp. PPS72
GAGATCTACACTACACGCTCCTCGTCGGCAGCGTCAGATGTGTATAAGAGACAGTTATCGTTCAGCTTGAAAAATTCCGCAAGCTGCAGAGGCAGAGTTGGGGAAAGTCCCACAACCAAAGGAAGTGGGACTGTTAACGCAGGCGGTAAGTGAGTCATGTGCGGGCTAGGAGTCCACGCAGGCAATGGATCCCTTTTCTCCGGGCGAGGTAGTACCGTCAGCACGGACAATAATTACCTGGATGCAGAGTTGATCTTCCCCGCCAAAAGAGGGTCGTGCGTGGGGCTCCGTTACAGAGTCGTATTCACCTTCGGGGATGAGGACGGTCCGGTAACGCCACATGTATGTATCGCCGGGCTTGGGTTGTGGGTTCTTCCACCGGAAATCAGCGAAGTCCGGCTTTCCGGCGTCCTGCATGCCAACGAGGCCCTCCACATCCGGTACGCTGCCGTCCCCCAAGGGGCCGGCTGGCGTCTGGCTTCCGGTTTCCGGGGTTGCCACCTTCGGCTGCGCTTGGGTGCTAAGGACTACCCCCATCACAATTGCGACTACCAGTACTGCTGCGCCTGTGGCGGCCAGCCACAGGTTGCGCTTGCTGTGGTCTGCCGGCGGAGCGTCTTCCTTTGTTGCCGCCGTGCCAGCGGTGGATCGGTTGACTGTTGCCCGGTGATCGTCTTGCGAAAGCGATGGCTGCCAGCCGCGCAGCACGGTGGACTGGGCAGGGCCGGTACCACCGTCCGGTGATGTGTAGGGTCCCGGGGCCTGGAACTGCGCCGGGGCCCACTGCGGTTTTTCGGGTTGGAGAAGCAGGGGAGTGCTACTCGGTTGCATGGGCCGGGCGGGCGTCTGGGTGCCGTTAGGAACAGTCGACGGGAAGGTCCGTGCCGGGAAGGTGGGCGCTGACCCTGTGGTGGCGGTTCCCGAGGCGTCGGGATCGATCGAGGCGATGCTCCGGACGCGGGTTTCTTCGAAGTTGTCATCCGGATGCTGATCGTCTCCGTGCCCGGGCTCCTCCAGCACCTCAAAAGGCGTCACGGACAGGTTCAGTTCGGCCTGGATCCGCTGGAGTGCCAGCGCGAAAGCGTGCGCTGAGGAATAGCGGGATTCCGGTGACTTGGCCATGGATGTGGCCAGGACGAGTTCCAGTGACTCAGGAACGTCGGCACGGCCCAGCCTGGGCAGTGGTGAGTTGGTGATGCGGGAGATCAATTCACGTTGCGAGTTGTCCTGTCCAGGAAGGACAAACGGCGAACGACCCGCCAAGAGCGTGTACAGGGTTGCGCCCAAGGCCCAAATATCCACGGGAACACCGTCCACGGCGCCCCCGCGGAACTGCTCAGGCGGAGACCACGGGATGGACATTCCGGCGTCATCCTCGGTATCGGCACCGATGGTGCCGGAGATGCCGAAGTCCGTCAGGGCAGGCCGGTTGTAGTCGGTCACCAGGATATTGGCGGGCTTAATGTCCCGGTGCACAATGCCGGCCCGGTGCGCGGTCTCGACGGCGGAGGCCACCTGGATGCCGACGGCCAGAACCTCATCAACGCTGAAGCGCTGGCGACGATAACGGACGTCAAGGCTCGGCCTGGAGCAGTACTCCATGGCGAGATAGGAGTGGCCGTTCTCGGTGATCTCGGCTTCGAAGATCGTCACAATGTACGGGTGCGAGGACAACTGGGCCATGAGGTTCGCTTCGGACTCGAAGCGGCGTCGAGCGCCCTCGGTCTTCAGATCGGACAGCAGCACTTTGACGGCTACTTTGCGGCGGGGCCTGTCTTGCTCGTACAGGTAGACATCCGAGAATCCACCAGAGCCGAGCAGGCTGATGTACTTGAAACCCGGGATGGGTGGAGGCGGCGCAGGGGGCCTCTTGGAACTCAAAGAATCTCCTCGAAACGCAATGAAATGTTGTCACCGAGTTCGGCGATGTCGCCGTCCAGCAGGATAGCCATCTCGTTTTGGGCAAGCCGGCGCGGTGCCTGGCCCTCCCGGATGAGCACGGTTCCGTTGGTTGCCTTCAGGTCGCACAACATGACGTGCCAACCCTCAAGCCGGACCTCCATATGAGAACTTCCCAAACCTAGCTCTAAGCTAGCTGCCAATGTCTGTGACTTCACCCCCGGTCTCCATCCGAGACAGGACCTTATCTCCGACTTTGAGACCTGGGGCGCCGCCGTGGAGAAGATGCATTGTAGTCATGGTGCTGCCTAACGCCGCCGAATAAAGATCTAGATCCACTTTCGCACAAGCGGGACTGCCCCGGCTTTTGTTGACTCGGGGTCTTAGGCCGCTGTGAGCGCGGTCCGGTTGATTGTTTCATATTCGATGGGCGTGAGTTTTCCCAGTCGTCGTTGCCGTCGCCGGCGGTGGTAGGTTCTCTCGATCCAGGTTGTGATGGCCAGTCTGAGGTCTTGCCTGGTGAGCCACCGCTGACGGTCCAGGATGTTCTTTTGCAGCAGTGAGAAGAACGATTCCATCGCGGCGTTGTCCGCGCACGCACCGACCCTGCCCATCGACCCTGTCAGGCCATGGTGCCGGAGTGATTCGACGAACCGGCGGGACCGGAACTGGGACCCACGATCCGAATGCACCACGGTCCCTGCAGGGTTGCGTGCCCGCACCGCGTTCTCCAGTGCCGCCACGGCAAGCGAGGACTTCATTCGCGAGTCCTTCGAATACCCGACGATCCTTCCGGAATAGACGTCCTTCACCGCGCAGAGGTAGAGCTTGCCTCGACCGTGGGATGTTCGGTGATGTCCGTCAGCCACAGCTCGTTGGCAGCCGCGGCGGTAAAGTCCCGCTCGACCAGATCGTCATGAACCGGTGGCCCGGGTCTGCGGTTCAGGCCGCGATTCTTCGAGAACACCGACCAGATTCCGTGGTCCCTGCATAGGCGCTGGACCCTGTTCTCGCCCGCCGTGATGCCCTTCCCAGGAAATTCGTCGGCGATAAAACGGTACCCGAATGCCGGGGTCGTCGGCGTGAATGTCCAAGGCGCATTGACCAGGTGCGCATCGATCCAGTCCCGTTCCGTTACCGGGCTGGCTCGCCAGCGGTAATAGCCTTGCTTGCTGAATTTCAACACCCTGCAGGTCACCGCCACTGGAACACCCGTCGGCGGCAAGATCCGTGACCAGCGGGTAAATCATTTTGGGTTGATGTCCCTGGCCAGATAGGCAGCCGCCCGGCGCGGGATCTCGTTCTCCTGCTCCAGCAGACGGTTGCGCTTCTTCAGCTCACGCATCTCGGCCGAATCACCGCTTGCGGGGCCAGCTCCGGATTCTTTACGTTCGGCAATGGCAATCCAACGCTTGAGCGTCGTGATTGACAGCCCGAAATCCTTTGCAATCTGCGCCACCGGCGCTTCGCCCTTGCGGGCCACATCAATAACATCCTGGCGAAACTCCGCCCCATAAGCCGTGGGCATGGTCAACATCCTTCCACGAGCACAGGCTCGCTAGGTTAAGGAGTCAACATAACCGGGGGCAGTCCCGTTCGACGTGGGCTGTGTCTAGTTCAGGCCTAAGACCTGGCGGAGTCCATTATTCGGAGGCATAGGTATTCTTGGCTGTTCCTCGCTTTCGGTGACTGCCTTAGCCGCTAACTAACTGCCCGAGGAACGGGTCAGGACCCGTTCCCGATTGGGAACGGGTCCTGACTCACTGTGACCCGCAAAGGGGTTGCCCTCAGCCTTGGGGGCAGTGTCTATGATCCACACGACCCGGTGGGGAAGCTGCTATTCAACGTCCTGGGCATGGTTGCCGAGTTCGAAGCCGATCTCATCCGGGCCAGGACGCGGGAAGGAATGGCCGTGGCAAAAGCCAAGGGCCGACTGCGGGGGAAACCACCAAAGCTCTCGAAAGCCCAAGAGGCGCACCTCGTCAGCCTCCACCAAGGTGGGGGTACACACCACTACTGAGATTGCCGAGCTCTTCGGCATCGCTCGCTCTACGGTCTACCGCGCCCTCCAGAGAGCAATACCCACGCCGCCCAGGTGACCAATAGCGCCCTGAAGACACCTGGCGGCTTATCGCCAAAAGTCATCAGCCTTCCCCGAGCCTAGTCGAGGCTCTTGGCTTGGGTGTAGGGCTTGGTGTTCTTGGACATCAGGCTCTCGTCTCCGGGGCGACGCGTTGCAGCAAGGCGTTGTGTACCTTCTCCAGGGTGCTGCTGCGTGCCTCGGCGCTGGCGAGTTTCTTCTCCGCGTCCACGGCCGCGCCCGCAGCGGCGCGTTCTGCTGCACGTGCGCCTTCCAGTTCAGCGCCCAAGGCGGCCAGCCGTTGCTCCAAGGCCTCCACCGTGGACTCCAATGCGGTGATGCTGGCCTGATGCTCGGCGGCCGCGGATTCCTTCTCCGTGGCGGCCTTGTCGAGGTCCGCCACCAGCTCGGCGATTTCCAGGTCTTTGTCCTTGCGTTCCTGCGCCCAGGCGGCCTCGAGGGCGGCGTGCCGCTCGGAAGCCAGCGCAGAGGCGTCAGCCCAGCAGGCCGCGGCGAGCCGGGTGGCCTGTTCGAGCAGGGCCGGCGGCGTCGCTGCCACCTGCCCCCCGGCGGCGAGTTTCTCCTCTGACCATTCCTTCAGGTAGCGGGTAGCGTCGGCGTTGCTGACGCCGGCGGCAGCCCGGACCGTGGAAACGGTCGGGCGGCGCTCAGTGCTGATCTGCTCAGCTGCTGCGAAGACGCGGTCTTTCACACTTGACCTCATAGCGGTTGCTCCAAAGTAGTAGGAGTAGTAACGATACTACTACTACTACTACTACTTTTTCAAGGACCAGACCGGTGGCGTGCGAATGGAGACGACTACTGAAAAGACAGATTTCACGGGAACCGGGATTTTGCCGACGCGGGGTGCTATTCGCCGAATGAGACGTCTCGTATCCTTGGCGATACACGACAGCTCGCGGGTCAGTCATGGACATAATGGCGATCATAGAAAGATGCCATTTCTTGGATTAGAACAGGGATCCTACGGAGAGAAGTGCCCCTACGGGCAGTTCTCCTCCAAGACGCGCCAATAGGCCGTGAACTGAGGGGTTCGTTTTCTTCGATGGGCGGCCGTGAAGTCGGAGTCGAGGGCGTCGATGATCTCAGGTCGCCCCCAGCTGTCGACGGCTGGCGGCGTCTTGGCCCTTGAGCCAGGTCCGCAACCGCTCCAAAACTGGCTGTGTTGCCTGCTCAACAATGTCTTCCACGGTACGGATAAGGTCGCTGAAACCGTTCGGCCACGGCTAACGGCATCTGATGGATGACAGAGACAGCCAGCACGTCGACCCCTTTCCCCTGGGCATCGAGAATGGCAACAGGTACGGGCATAGCCAGCGTCGATTGTGAGTGCGCGATGGTGGTGTTCCGATAATTCCGAATAAACTCATGTACGGGTTGAAGGGTTGGCCGGAATTGCCGGAACCCCTGACATCTCGTCGAGTCGGCTTCGGACATTGGAGTGGATAAAGGGACGGATATATGCCGTGACAGCATGAGAGGTGAGCGGCATCCACAGCTCCCAGCCCTCCCCCTCGGTTAGTGCGCAGCTCAAGGCGTGCGCGGCTTCCGAGAGGTCACCTGCGTGGCTTGTCAGCTCGACTAACAGCCTTGTGTCGGCTGTGTCGGGCAGAACTGCGATCGGTGGGCGAGGGATCCTCAAGGGTGTGGCTACTCCTTGTCTTCGGATGATTGTACGTTCTCTAAGGCTAGAGAACAGCAGGCGTTGGGCGGTTGACGTCGCGTCGAAAAGACGAGGAAGTTCGTGCTGACGCACCATGCGTCAAATAACGCTGTAAAACGGCTGACATTTTCAGAAGTCAGCTGCACTTGATCTCGCGGAATCCCGGGGTTGGTGCAGACGAGCATGTACACGGAAATGTCAGAAGTGCCGTGCAGGGCACTCCCTTCTGCTCCAGAGTTCTCTGCACAGAGGGCGCATTTCTGAGTCGCCTGCACGGTTGACTATGCCCTGGGCCTTATGGATGGGCCGGGCCGTCGGCCCAGCCAACCTCTACCCCGGGCGGAGCGCCGATCTGTTGGGGGCAGTCTAGGTTCGACTTCGTCTGCGGTTTAGGCCTGTACCTAAAGTCTGCTGCGGCCAAGTCCTCGAACAAGGAGACCCAAGGCCGCGCCTACCTGAGTTCCGATGATTACTGTGGCCCCTGTCCAGTCAACGTCACTTGGGCGGCCCTGAGCGCTAATCCACAGGTAGACGTTGACACCGATTTCCGAGGCGCAAATCGCTATGCCGGCGAGCGGTATCAGCAAGGAGGGCGGTGCTGCCGCGGCAGCACCAAGTAGCCCAGCAACCACGAGCAAGAGGAGGTTCAATTCAATAGGTACTTCGAGGAGAACCTCGATGTTGAAGGGGTAAACCAGGAAGAGCAGTATTTCTACAGCCCCCAGAGCAGCGAGGCCAAGCCTCGGGATATTCAAGGTTCTCAGAATGTTGAGGACCACACCCACCAGAAACATGAGTGCGAAGATACTGATCATGGCGGTTGCGGGCAGTGAAGAGGCTTGACTAGCAGTAACGTATTCCCAAACCATGACAACAGCCAGCAGGCCAAAGAACCGCCATTTATCGACAGAAATATTCCGTGCGACGTAGGTGTCTCACGCCGAACCATCTACCGGCATCTGACCCCCTGTACCGGCGGCAGCTGACCAAACCATCCCAGAGGTCTAAGCCTGTCGGCGCGGCGGACCGCACCGGGTCGGTCCTCGCTGCGCGCGGGCTGTAGAAGCCTTTTCTTGTCTTTGGCTGCTGTCCTGACGGATTGTACGTGCCCGCTCCGGCCTGTCTAGCCCCTGTGAACTCCGGGGCCTGCGGGCCGGGAATTTCCCTCCGGCGCTTCGCTTATTTCCTTCGGGAATTTCCCGGCACTTGCCCCATGGGTAGACAGGCCTCCGTCGGGCACAGCTCCGCAAGCTTCGCCAGCAGCCAAAACAACGGCGGGGGAGGGGAAGCTGGCCACTCACCACGAGCGCCCCACCCACCAGATCCTCAGCAAAGGACTTGAACCTTGACCAACGAACTCCGCATCACAAGCCCGGCCGACATCCTCAGCTTCATCCCTCACATCCTCGGCTTCGCACCCAAAGAATCCTTCGTGTTCATCACCATGCGCGGGAACACGCTCGGCGCGACCCTGCGCGTCAACGCCCCCACGGACACCAACACTGCAGGTTTCGCCCGGGCCATGGCCAACTACCTCGCACTGGACACCGTAGCCAACGCCGCCGTGCTGGCCGTCTACACCGAACAGCCCGCCGCCGACGGCGCGCCCCGCCCATTCAACGAGCACATCGAGTCGATCATCGAAACACTCGACGCCGCCGGAGTCCCGCTGAAAGATGCATGGCTGGTCACGTCCGAGCACTGGAAAAACCTGCTGTGCGACGATCTCCGGTGCTGCCCCGTCCAGTCCTTGGACTCCATCACGGACGGGCACCTGAACGCCGAAATGATCTTCCGTGGCAGCAGCTACAAAGACGCCCCCGGCACCACCTACGCCCCGTTCAACGGCCCGGCCGACACCGCCGAACAGATCGAACACGCCGGGCACGTGCTGCAGTACAGCGAGGAGATCAACGGCCGCGTGCTGTGGAACCGGGCCATCGAACAGGGCACACGGATCACCCCGGAAACCGCCGTACAGCTACTGGCGTGCTTCCAGCACCCGAGCCTGCGGGACACCCTGATGTGCAATGTGATTGAACCTGAACGAACTGACGCGGACGGCAGCGGATATCTGCTCCTCGGCGAGGGGATCACCCCGGATTGGGACCGTGTGGACCGGGCCGAGGAAGCGGCCCGGGAACTGATCACTGCCGCACCGGAAACGTACCGGGCACCGCTGTTGACCGTGATCGGCTGGCTCTACTACCTCAAAGGCCAGTCATCCGTCGCGGCGAAGCATTTCACCGCCGCGCTGGACGACGTGCCCGGGTACCGGCTGGCAGAACTGATGGAAGAAGTCATCAGCCACGGCAGGATTGCCCCCGTCGCCGCCGATGCAGCGACAGGGTACAAGAAGCGCTAACGCCCATCAGGGGCCGGGACCGGTTACGGTTCCGGCCCCACCGGCGTCGGCGGCCTCCCCCGCTGGCGCTCCTCCGGCCGCCGATCAACGCTGACGCGGGCGAAGCCACCCAAGAACGTGAGCTCCCCAAACCTCGGGCTACAGTGGAAGAACCACCGGTTCCACCAACGTCAGGGAGCAACGCCCATGAGCCACGACTTCGTCCTCACCGAAGAAGACGCACCCTCCGGCCATACCCATGCCGAAGACATCCTGGAACTGAGCATGCTCACCGCGGAACCGAATGGCACCGTCGTGGACATCTCCTGGGAGAAAACCCCACAAGACTTCTAATCCCTGCAGCGATGACGCTGCACCCATGATTTCCTTTTGCTGAGGGAAAACAGAAAGAGCCGGCACCACATGGTGCCGGCTCTTCCGCCATTCCAAGGACAGGGCGGTCCGCCGTTGTGGCAGCTCCAGGGGGTGGTTGCCGGCGGCGGACCGCCAAGGCGCAGCCTGCAGTTGGGTCTCTGCTGTGGCGCGTCGCACCGGCCGCGGGTCTCGCCTGGGTGCATCGGTGGGGTGCTGGGGAAGCGGCTCGCCAGGGCGAACCGTGAAAAGGACGTCCGCTCCGCGGCCGGCTGTTGGGTCCAGGGCGCCGTCGCAGAGCTCCTGCACGCCCTGGCCCTGTGTTGTCTACGACGTTTTGGCTGCTGTCCTGACGGATTGTACGTGCCCGCTCCGGCCTGTCTAGCCCCTCCAAAAGCAGTCGGGGCCTGCGGTCCGAAAATTCTTTGGCCAGGGATCCTCGCTAGCTCGGATTCCGCAAGATTTTTCTGCCCTTGCCCTGGCGGGTAGACAGGCCTCCGTCGGGCACAGCTCCGCAAGCTTCGCCAGCAGCCAAAACAACGGGGGAGAAGGGAAGCTGGCCACTCACCACGAGCGCCCCACCCGCCAAATCCTCAGCAAAAGAAGGAGTAACACCATGGACACCACCGAAGAGCAGAACCCGACCACCATGGACACCACCGAAGAGCAGAACCCGACGACCGGCCCGGACGCGGATTGGTTCTACGCCTTGGATTGGGACAACGCAGAGGACCGCCGTTTGGCGAACGGCGGACACGATCCCCTCACTGACGGGCCGGTCTAAGGGAAGGGATAACAAACCATGCTGACCCATTTGATCGCGCTGTACGTCTGGGAACCAGACGTTCCCGGTAACCACCCACTTACTCACTTTCTCAGCAAAAAAGGAGCAACGTCATGACTGAAAAAATTCACTCTCACCGGCCCCGCTGACCTGCTGAGGGGAAGCTGGCCACTCATCACGAGCGCCCCACCTACCGTTTGACAGACATAGAAGCATCGGGGGAGGAAAGAAAGCAGCTGGCCGGGTCACACCGCTCCCTCACCCATTCCTCTGCAAAGGACACAAAACCAATGAACGCAATCAACGTCCAGACGATCACCACCGAGGACACCGGCGAAACCATCCACGGCGTCACCGTGCTGGGTAACTACCACATGAACGGCGGTTACGACTGGATGGAACTCATCGGAGAACACGGCTGGGTAGTGATCCCCAGCTGGGGATCTGACGGCTGGGACCTAGGTGTATTGACCACGGAGGTTGGTGACGCGGCTGGCTGGTGGCTGACCTTTGAGTGAGGTGTGGCCTCGATGATGATTGTAGTGATGGAGCCAGTCGGCGAAAGCGGCAACACGCTCGGCCTCTGATCGGTAGGGTTTGGCGTAGGCCCATTCGTCGAGCAGTGTGCGGTTGTAACGTTCGACTTTTCCGTTGGTTTGGGGACGGTAGGGCCGGGTGCGTTTGTGCTTGATCGCCGTGCCGAGCGCGTCCTTGAACGCGTAGGAGCGGTAGCAGGAGCCGTTGTCGGTCAGGACCCG
>NZ_JBLYIE010000075.1:0-18699 GCF_048537125.1 Paenarthrobacter sp. PPS72
CCGCAGGCATCTGGCACAACTGGCGCATCAACGCGCCCCGCAAGCGCTCCCTCATCGCCTACGACCACTAAATCCAATAGGACTTAATCATCTAGTTGCCTAGTGGCCCATCCCCAGGCCACCATCAACCGGGATCACGGCACCGGAGATATACGCAGCTTCGTCGCTGGCAACCCAACGCACCACGTCTGCCACTTCCGAAGCTTCCGCGAAGCGTCCAGCCGGAACATTGGCCAAGTAGGACTTCCGGGTATCTTCCGGCAGTTCAGCGGTCATGTCGGTGTTAATGAACCCGGGCGCCACAACGTTTGCAGTAATGCCGCGGCTACCGAGTTCGCGGGTCAGGGAGCGCGCGATGCCCACCATGCCTGCCTTGGAAGCGGAGTAATTGATTTGACCCGGAGCACCATAGAGTCCCGACACCGACGAAATCAGGACAACGCGGCCCTTCCGCAGGCGGATCATGCCCTTCGAAGCCCGCTTGATGACACGGAAGGCGCCGGTCAGGTTGGTGTCAACAACCGAGGTGAAGTCGTCCTCGCTCATCCGCAACAGCAGCGTGTCCTTGGTGATGCCGGCATTGGCTACCAGCACTTCCACTGGTCCGTGCGCCTCTTCGACGATTTTGAACGCTGCGTCTATGGACGTCTCGTCCGTGACATCAGCCTTGACCCCCAGGATGCCCTCAGGCAGTTCTGTTTCACTGCGGTAGGTGACTGCAACCTTGTCACCGTTGGCAAGGAAGGATTCGGCAATGGCGAGGCCGATGCCCCGATTGCCGCCGGTTATGAGGACGCTGCGGCCGGTGGATACTGCTTCAGACATGCTTTCGCTCCAGGTTCCGCGGCACTGGCATGCCGCTGTGAAGAGGGATTTTCCTGTGTCGATACTATCCGCAGCCCGCTGCAACCCGTGGGTTGCGGAAACCAACACGGTTTGGGTGGGTACAGCCTTGGTGAGAGAATTGAGAGAGGCCTTTGGAGCGTGATGATTCAATTGTGACAAGAGAAAACAGTCCCCTGCAGCCAGTGCCCGGGGAACCGGACGCTGTTTCCAGCGACCACGAAGTCCACAGCATCACAGATGCCGCTGCCGCGCACTCCGAGGACATGCGCGATCGCATGATCAAATATGCGGTGGCCATGGGCATCCGCATGGCCTGCATCATCCTGATTTTCGTGGTGGACGGCTGGTTTAAGATCATCGCCATCGCGGGAGCGGTGTTCCTCCCGTGGATCGCCGTGGTCATAGCCAATGGCAACGATAAAGCCGAGGGCCACAGTGAGTCCCTGCTGGATTATGTGGCGGTCCCGGAAATTGAACGTTCCTCCGAACCGGAAAAAGCTCCTGCGGACGCACCGACAGTGCTCCAGGGTGAACTGGTGGATGACGAACAACCAAGTAAACATGCGGGCCCCGCAATGGGCCAGGCAAGCGAGGCCGGGCATGCCGGCGACGAACGGGCGGCTTCATGAATATCTTTAACCTTGGTGCCCCGGGTGCGGGTGGCCAGGACTCCGGTCGCGCCACAGGTCCGGCGTTGTGCTCCCGTAAAGGATGCCGCGCAGACGCCCAGTGGCAACTCCTCTGGAATAATCCGCGGATCCACACTCCGGACCGGCGCAAGGTGTGGCTTTCGTGCGTCGACCACCGGGACTGGTTGGAGGACTACCTTCAGACGCGCGGGCTCTGGAAGGAAACTGTCCCCTTCACGGCCAGTGAAGCAACAGCGAACGGGGCCGGCTGAATGTACCGCTTCCTCTTCTCCAGCAAGTGGCTGGGGTACTTCGTGCTGGCCGTGATCTTCGCCACGGCCTGCGTGTTCCTGGGCCGCTGGCAGATGGACCGGAGGGCAGAGACGCTGGCGGAAATCAATCGTGTGGTGACCAACTACTCAGCCACGCCTGTCCCCTATGCGGACATCAAGGACCAGTTCGACGCCCTTGACCCGGAAAGGGAATGGACGCAGGTGGAGTTGCGTGGCAGCTACGACCTCGATGGCCAGCGGGTTGTGCGTAACCGCCCGCTGAACGGCCAGCCAGGTTACGACGTCGTGGTTCCATTCCGGCTGACCACAGGCGAAGCCGTGGTCATTGACAGGGGTTGGCTGCCGATCGGCAACAATACCCCGGGACGTCCCGACGTCATTCCAGCTCCTCCCACCGGCGAGGTCACGGTGGTGGCGCGGCTCAAACCCGCTGAACCCAAGTTGGATCGTGGCGCTGTGGATGGTCAGCTTGCCTCCATTGATCTCGCCGGTTTCGCCAGCGAACTTCCTTACGCCATCGCCACTGGTGCGTACGGGCAGCTGGCCACTGAAAATCCTGCCGTACAGCCGATGCCCACGCCCTTCCCCAAGCCTGCCACCGAAGAAGGGACGCACCTTTCCTACTCATTACAGTGGTTCGCCTTTGGTGTCCTGATGTTCATCGGGTTCGGATACGCCGCGCGGCAACAGGCCCGGAACGCCGCCATCGACGCTGAAGAGGAAGAGGACGAGCAAATCCTGGCTGCCGGTGGCACGCCCAAGAAGCGCACGCCTGCTCCCCGCAAAAACAAGCGGCCCACGTCCGAAGAAGAGGAAGACGCCATCCTGGATGCACAAGGCTACTGAACTGTTTCATGATCCCGTCCTGAACGTCCGGTCTGCCTTGACGGCCGCTGGTGCTGAGGACACGGTGCGGATTTTCAAGGACAAAGTGCCCACGGCGGCGGCAGCTGCATCGACACTGGGCTGTGATGTAGCGGCGATCACCAACAGCTTGATCTTCGAGCTCGACAACGAACCCCTGCTCATCCTCGCCAGCGGTGCGGCGAAGGTGGACACAATGCTCGTGGCCCAACAGCTGGGTACCGGCAAGATCCGCCGCGCCAACCCTGAATTTGTGCTGATTCACACGGGCCAAGAGGTGGGAGGGGTGGCCCCGGTGGGACATCCCCGGAAAATCCGCACCATCCTGGACGCCTCGCTTCAGGAACACACTGTCCTTTGGGCCGGTGCTGGAGACCACAACTCCATGTTCTCGATCACCTATGAAGAGCTCGCACGCATCACCGCCGCGGAACCTCTGCGGGTCCGCTAGTGCAGACCCTGTAAGCCAGGCCCTACGCCAGCGTGATCAGGTCCAAGTAGTCTTCGTTCCAGTGGTCTTCGACACCGTCAGGAAGCAACACAACACGCTCCGGGTTCAACGCTGACACAGCACCTTCGTCGTGGCTGACCATGACGACGGCGCCACTGTAGTTCTTGAGCGCTCCCAGGATCTCCGCGCGGCTGGCAGGGTCCAGGTTGTTGGTGGGCTCATCGAGTAGCAGCACGTTGGCGCTGGAGGCCACGATTGTGGCCAGGGCCAAGCGGGTCTTCTCACCGCCGGAAAGAACGCCGGCAGGCTTGTCGACGTCGTCGCCCGAGAAAAGGAACGACCCCAGGATGCCGCGGACTTCAGCGTCCTTCATATCCGGAGCTGAAGAGCGCATATTCTCCAGGACCGTGCGTTCGACATCGAGAGTCTCGTGTTCCTGCGCGTAATAGCCCACCTTGAGGCCGTGGCCGGGGATGATGTCGCCGGTATCAGGCTTGTCGACGCCGGCCAGCATGCGCAGGAGGGTGGTCTTGCCGGCTCCGTTGAGGCCAAGGATGACCACCTTGGATCCGCGATCGATTGCCAGGTCAACGTCAGTGAAGATCTCCAACGAACCGTAGGATTTGCTCAAGCCTTCCGCGGTCAGCGGGGTCTTGCCGCAAGGCGAAGGATCCGGGAAACGCAGGGCGGCCACGCGGTCGTTTTCACGCACGGCTTCCAAACCACTCAGGAGCCTCTCAGCTCGCTTGGCCATGTTTTGGGCCGCGACGGCCTTAGTGGCCTTGGCGCGCATCTTGTTGGCTTGGTCGATGAGGACCTGTGCCTTCTTTTCGGCATTGGCCCGTTCACGCTTCCGGGCGCGTTCATCGGTTTCGCGCTGGAGCAAGTAGCGCTTCCAGTCCATGTTGTAGTAATCGATCTGGGCGCGGTTGGCGTCCAACAGGAACACCTTGTTCACCGTTGCTTCGAGGAGGTCCGTGTCGTGACTGATCACGATCAAGCCACCCTGGTGGTTTTTCAGGAAGTCACGTAGCCAGGTGATGGAGTCGGCATCGAGGTGGTTGGTGGGTTCGTCAAGAAGCAGGGTCTCAGCATCGGAGTAGAGGATACGCGCCAGCTCCACACGGCGCCGCTGGCCACCCGAAAGGGTCTTCAAGGGCTGGTTGAGGAGCCTGTCAGGCAGCGCAAGATTGGAGGAGATCGCAGCGGCTTCAGCTTCCGCCGCATAGCCACCACCCGAGAGGAATTCAGCCTCCAGGCGGTCATAGCGGTTCATGGCTTTGCGCTGGACGGCCGCATCCTCGCTGGCCATGTCCTCGTGGGCCTTCTTGAGCTTGCCCACCACCACGTCCAGGCCGCGGGCGGAAAGGATGCGGTCGCGCGCAAGCTGCTCCATGTCCGGGGTCCGCGGGTCCTGAGGAAGGTAGCCGATCTCGCCGCTGCGGGTGACTTTGCCGCCTGCGGGAAGGCCTTCGCCGGCGAGGACCCGGGTGAGGGTGGTTTTGCCGGCACCGTTACGTCCGACGAGGCCGATCTTGTCCCCTTTGTCCACCCTGAAATTGACCTGGTCCATGAGCAGGCGTGCGCCGGCGCGAAGTTCGAGATCCTGGACGGTAATCAATTCGGGTGATGCCTTTCAATGGGGAACGCTCGCGGGGACCGGTGGGCCCGATAAGTGCGGCGGAATGCGGCCGTGAGAACAGCCTGTTCAAGTCTACCGGTACCCCGGCCGCGGGCTGACATCGGGCCACGAGGGGCAAAACTGTGCCAACGGCAAAAGAATTCCCGGCAGGCTTTGTGGAGAGGCTCCAAAATCGAGGTTCCCCTCCCTCCGTACTCTCGACAGGAGGGGAAACAAAAGAACTGTCATCGCTTCGCATCACACCCGATAGGACCGTCATGAGCCATACCGAACCTGCTACCGCTGCCGCTTCCGCTACGCAACGAACCGCCTCCCGCAAACGCTGGACCCCCACTGACCTCGGGCTCATTGCCGTGTTCGCAGCCCTCGTGGCCGCCTCCGCAGTCGTTCCCGGCATACCCGTGGGGGCTCTTGGCGTTCCCATCACCCTGGTGACCTTGACTGTGATGCTCAGCGGGCTGGTGCTGGGAGCCGGTCGCGGTTTCGCCGCCGTCGGGCTCTATGTATTGCTCGGCTTCGCCGGACTGCCCATTTTCAGCGGTGGCCGCAGCGGTTTGGGGATTCTAGCCACGCCCTCCGCCGGATACATCATTGCGTTTCCGCTGGCTGCGGCGGCAACGGGCTACCTTGCAGCGGTGGTCATCCGGAGGACGGCCAAATTCCGTGCACTCTGGCTCTTCGCGGCAACAATGGTCAGCAGCATCGTTGTCATCCATGCGTTGGGTGTCCTGGGCATGATGGTCAATGCCAAGCTGGACTTCACCAAGGCTTTGCTCGCCGATCTTCCGTTCGTCCCTGGCGATATCCTCAAGAACGTGCTGGCCGTGATCATCGCCATGGCCATTCACAAGGCCTTCCCTGACGTCCTGGTCCGCCGGGTCAAGTAAAGCGGGAACAATCAGTAGATGAACTGCATCAGTTTCAAGAATGTCTCGGTGCGCGTCGCGGTTGATGGAAGCGACGTACCCAAGATCCTCTTGCATGACATTTCCCTGGACCTGACCGAAAACCGTATCGGGGTGATCGGCGCGAACGGATCCGGGAAATCAACCCTTCTTCGTCTCCTGAATGGTTTGGTTGAACCCAGCGAAGGCACGGTCACGGTCCATGGCTACGACACTGTGGGCCATGTCCGCCGCGTCCGCGGCAATGTGGGCTTCGTCTTCACCGATCCCTTATCCCAGTTGGTGATGCCCACAGGGCGGGAAGACGTTGAGCTTTCCTTGCGCCGTTCCATCAAGAACGCCAAGGAGCGGGCCGCCCGGGCGGAATCAATCCTGGATCGCTTCGGCCTGTTGCGCCTGGCCGATCAGAGTATCTATGAACTCTCCGGTGGTGAAAGGCAGTTGCTGGCCCTCACCGCAGTCCTTGCCGTCGATCCCGGAGTACTTGTCCTCGACGAACCGTCCACCCTCCTGGACCTTCGGAACCGTGAACTCCTGCGGCGTACCGTCGCCGGGCTGGACCAGCAGGTGATCATGTCCACGCACGATCTCGACCTCGCGCTCGATATGGACCGGGTGTTGGTGGTGGAGTCAGGACGTATCGTCTTCGACGGCGATGCTGCCGACGGGGTCGCCCGTTACCGCGCGCTATGCGCCGCTGCCGTGACCAATGACCACTTGGGTGATGTGTCGAGGTGAGGGGCCATGGCTTCCTGATCGCGAACTATGTTCACGGTAACTCGATCATCCACCGCACTCCCCTGTGGCTGAAATTCCTGGCGGTGGCAGCCAGCGGAACGGCGTCCTTCCTGATTGTGGACTGGGCCGTTTCCCTGCTGATCCTAGCCATCATGTGCGGCCTGTTCATGCTCACAGGAGCCGGGTTTCGCCGCCTCCTGAGGGCCATCTGGACGGTCACGCCCATCCTCATGGTCATCGGTCTCTTCCAATGGTGGCAACTCGGGGCTCCCACTGCGGCGCGCATCGTCCTGAACGTGCTTGTTTGCGTGGTGGCAGCCTCCGTGCTGACAGCAACCACCCCTGTGCAGGACCTATTGGATGGGGTGGTGGCCCTGGCAAAACCGTTCCGACGTTTTGGCGCCGACCCCGAGCGCTTCGCCTTAACCATCGCTGTCATGCTCAGGAGCATTCCCTTTATTGCAGGCGCGTTCTCGGACGTGCGGGACTCAGCGCGGGCACGCGGGCTTGAACGCAACCCCCGCGCGCTGGTTCTCCCCGTCTTCATCACCACTGTGGCCTACGCCCGCCAAACCGGCGACGCCTTGGCAGCCCGGGGGCTGGGCGAACCGGAAAGGGACTGGAACGGAGAGGACTAAAGAACCAAACGTCTAAAGCCTTGAGTACTTCAAGAGCGCCGCGGTTCCCATGCCACCTGCAATGCTGATCATTGCAAGAGCCAGCGCGTTCTCTCCCTGTGTGAAATATCTTCTACGTGCCTGGGCCATCAAGCGCGTGACCAGGACAGCCCCCGAGGCTCCGTAACCGTGACCCAGGGCCAAGGCGCCGCCGTCGAGATTGGCCCGTTCAGGATCTACGCCCAAGTGATCCAGGCATGCGATCGTTTGGGAGGCGAAGGCCTCGTTGAATTCAAACAGATCAACCTCTCCCGCGGCCACGGCATGGTGGTCCAGGAGCCGCTCGGCCGCGTGGGCGGCGCCAATCCCCAGCAGTTCCGGATCTACCCCGACGGTGTCCGACCCCAGGACCAGCAGTCCGTCCGTCACTCCCATGGAGCGGGCCCGCTTGAGTGACGTCACCACGACGGCGGCCGAGGCGTCGGCGTCGAAGCAGGAGTTCGCTGCCGTGACCGTGCCACCCGGCACGAACGCAGCAGGAAAACGGGACATCAGGGACGTCCGCAGCGTAGGCCGTGGGCCGTCGTCGGAATCCACCACCTTGTGATTACTCTTGAGCGGAACAATTTCATCCGCAAAATATCCCGCCCGCCCGGCGTCAACCGCGCGGTGATGGCTCCGGAGCGCATACTCGTCCTGTCGCTCACGGGACACGCCGAACTTGCGGGCAACGTTCTCCGCAGCAACCCCCATGTCGGGGTCGCTGAATTGTGGCGGGACAAAGATGGCCCTCGAATAGAAGTCGAGTTCGCCGTCGTCGGTTCTGTTGGCCCGGGCCGGTGCGGTACTGATGCTCTCGACGCCGCCGGCAAGATAAAGCGGGTCACCGCCAGCGGCCACCAACCGTGACGCCAGCGTGATGGCATCAAGGCCTGAGCCGCACTGCCGGTCAACGGTAAGGCCGGGCACTGTGATGGGCATACCGGCCTGCAGCGCGGCAA
This sequence comes from Paenarthrobacter sp. PPS72, assembly GCF_048537125.1. Taxonomy (GTDB): domain Bacteria; phylum Actinomycetota; class Actinomycetes; order Actinomycetales; family Micrococcaceae; genus Arthrobacter; species Arthrobacter nitroguajacolicus_E. The sequence continues at coordinate 7,987 of NZ_JBLYIE010000075.1, forward strand.
ACCTGGCCACATTCCCGCCGCCGCCCACGGCATTTCCGATGATCACATCGTCTACGTCAGAAGGATCCGCACCAGATAGGTCCAGGAGGGAAACCAGGACGGGTGCCAGGAGGTCGGGCGCGCGGAGGCCCTTCAGCTGCCCATTGGAACGGCAAATCGGAGACCGGAGCGCGGCGATGACGACCGGTTGCCGCGATTCGCCTGACCCTACGCCGCTCCCCAAAGGGCTGCCGCTACCCAAGTGGCTGGGCCCGGGGGTCATGATTCTTGATCCAATCCAAGAGGACTTTCCTGCTGACTTTGCCACGGTCGGTCATAGGTAACTCCGCCAACAGGAAATACTGCAACGGCCATTTGTCCCGTGCCAACAGACCATCCAGCCCCATACGGAGCTGGGTGGCAGTGACGGCACCGTAGGCAGGCACGACGCCGGCAATCACCTTTTGGCCGCGGATGTCGTCGGGCGCTCCGGCCGCAACCGCAACGTCCACGCCGGGGATGGATGCCACGGCAAGCTCAACCTCGTGCGGGTAGACGTTCTTTCCCGAGGTGATGATCATGTCCGAGCGGCGGCCAAGAATGTGGAGGGTGCCGTTGTCCAGGAAGCCCTGATCTCCTACGGTGTACCACCCATCAAGGCACCGGAGGGCCTGTCCATCGTCTCCCCAAAGGTAGCCGTTGCTGACCATGCCGCTGCGAACGCTGATGTTTCCGTGTTGGCCGTCAGGGAGGGGCTTGCCGGCATCATCGAGGATGTTCAGTTCAACACCGGGAAAAGGCAAGCCGATGCCCGTGCCACCGGCGTCAAGTGGTTCGCCGGCGGCCAGTCGGGTGCCGGAAACAAAGCTCAGCTCGGAGGCGCCGTAGTACTCGAAGATCGCCGCGCGGGGCGCCCAGCGTCGGGCCGCCTCCAAGGTCCGGGCGTCCAACTTTGAACCGGCACAGATGATGCTGCGGATGCCGGAAGCATCAACGTCACCTGCCAGTCCCCGCTCGCTCAGTAAGCGCAGTGCGGTGGGCGCCAGGACCAAGCGGGTAATGCCATCGTGACTGACGGCGGCGTGGGCGTCACCGACGTCGAATGATTCAAGTGTGTGAAATGCAGCTCCGGCGTACAGGCACTCCGAGAGGGCATACAGGTTCAGGCTGGCAGACAGGGGGCCGGGTGCAAGGGTCCGATCATCCTGAGATAGGCCAAAAAACTCGATGGACGCTTCGAAGGAAACCTGCCAGGAACGGCGGGATCTGGTGAATGCCTTAGGGACAGAGGTCGTGCCGGACGTGAGGCCGATCAGGAAAGTGCTTGAAGGGCGGCCGTCCTCCAGTTCGGCCTTGACCGTTCTGATGGTTGCACCGACGCGCGAGGTGACATCTTCGATCATAGGGATGGGCCACTCGGGGTCCAGCACCGCACAGCGCCGGTCCCCCGCCACTGCAGCCGTGTAGCGCTCCACGAATCGAACGGAGTTGGGCTCGGCAAGAACGGTGGTGGCAGTCGCATCACCGAGCAGACCGGCTGCGGCGTTGCGGAGTCCCGCCCAGGTGAGCCGGCTGCTGCCCACAACGACGGCGGTGTCGTAGGGGCGCTCTTCGGCCCAGAGCTGAAGTTTGTCCAGGAAAGGCATCCCACCAATTTTACGGCAGTGTCCCGCCCCAGGCACCAATAGTGACGTCTATTCTGGCTGTATGAGTTTCAACGATGGCGCACAACTTGACCCCTCGCAAGTGGAAGACCGACGCGGCGGCGGCATGGGCCGCGGCACCAAGATCGGAGGCGGCATCGGCGGCGGGATAGTTGTGCTGCTACTTGCACTCTTCGGCATCAATCCCAACATCCTCGGGGACCTGACAGGCAGCGGAAGCCAGCCACCCGCCGTCGAAAGTGGCGGCGGGGCCGGAGGTGTACAGGAATGCCAAACCGGGGCAGACGCGGACAAGCGCCTGGACTGCCGGATCACGGGAACAGTCAACAGCCTCAATGCCTTCTGGCCCGGCTACCTGGCGGATTACAACGTGGAGTATCCCCGACCCAAGACTGTTATTTTCAGCCAAGCCACGAACACGGGTTGCGGCGCAGCCACCAGCGCGGTGGGACCGTTCTACTGCCCTGCGGACACCACAGCCTACTTTGACCCCGGCTTCTTCGATGACCTGGTGACCCGCTTTGGCTCCTCCGGAGGCCCGCTGGCGCAAGAGTACGTCGTAGCCCACGAATTCGGACACCATGTCCAAAACATCCTCGGCAACCTGGACCAAGCACAACAGGACCCGCAAGGGCCGCAATCAGGCGCCGTCCGGGTGGAACTGCAGGCTGATTGCTATGCGGGCCTCTGGGTACGGCACGCAACGACGCAAACGGATGCCAGCGGCAAACCCTTCCTCGATCCCTTGACCCAACAGGACCTGCAGGATGCTCTCTCGGCCGCCTCGGCGGTCGGTGATGACCGTATCCAGGAAGCCGCGACCGGGCGCGTCTCTCCGGAGACATGGACCCACGGGTCCAGCGAGCAGCGGCAGAAGTGGTTCTACCAGGGCTACACCACGGGCGACATCAACAAATGCGACACGTTTGGTGTGGCAGCACCCTAGGACAGGCGACCCGTCTGTTCACCACTGTTGATGACTCAAAAAGAGGAAGGGTTCCAGGCTGCAAGCCCGGAACCCTTCCTTTTTTGCCCGCCGAAGCGAGCGGAGACTGCTGGTCAGATGTTGAAGCCGAGGGCCCGCATCTGGTCCTTGCCGTCATCGGTGATCCGCTCAGGACCCCAAGGCGGCATCCATACCCAGTTAAGGCGCCAATCATCAACCACGCCGTCGAGGGACTTGCCCACCTGCTCTTCAAGCACGTCCGTCAGCGGGCATGCCGCCGTGGTCAGTGTCATGTCGATCAGGAGCGCGCCATCTTCGTCGGAGTACTTGAGTCCGTACAGGAGGCCAAGGTCCACCACGTTGACTCCGAGTTCGGGGTCAATGACGTCCTTGAGCGCTTCCTCGACGTCCTCGAGGCTGGTGCGCGCCGCGTTGATTTCGGTCATGGAACGATCCTAACTAGGCCTGCACGGCAGGAGCAACGGCAACGCCGGCACCTGGAGCGTAGCGGTCGTAGCCTTCTTCTTCGAGGCGGTCGGCGAGCTCGGGGCCGCCCTCTTCAACAACCTTGCCGTCAACGAAGACGTGCACGAAGTCCGGCTTGATGTAGCGCAGGATCCGGGTGTAGTGGGTGATGAGCAGCGTGCCCATGTTGCCCTCTTCATGTGCCCGGTTGACGCCCTCGGAAACAACTTTCAGGGCGTCGACGTCCAAGCCGGAGTCGGTCTCGTCGAGGATGGCGAACTTCGGCTTGAAGAGTTCCAGCTGAAGGATCTCAACACGCTTCTTCTCGCCGCCGGAGAAGCCTTCGTTGACGTTGCGCTGTGCAAAATCGGCGTCAATGCGAAGCTGCTGCATGGCAGCCTTGACGTCCTTGGTCCACGTACGGAGGGCAGGTGCCTCGCCGTCGATCGCGGTCTTGGCGGTGCGCAGGAAGTTGGTCATGGTGACGCCGGGAACCTCTACCGGGTACTGCATGGCCAGGAAGACGCCTGCACGGGCGCGCTCGTCGACGCTCATTTCCAGGACGTCTTCGCCGTCCAAGGTGATGGTGCCGCTGGTGACGTTGTAGCGCGGGTGTCCGGCAATGGTGGAAGCAAGGGTGGACTTGCCCGAGCCGTTGGGGCCCATGATGGCGTGCGTTTCACCGGTCTTGATGGTGAGGCTGACGCCCTTCAGGATCTCCTTGGTGCCCTGCTCCGTCTCGATGCTGACGTGCAGGTCCTTGATTTCAAGAGTTGACATGCTCTTCTTTCTTTCCGTTCGTAAGTCTGGCGGTACTTGGCGTTCAGTAGTGATCTACCGAGGCGCCGTTCACAACATTGGTCACGTCCACGTAGACGTCGTCTCCATCGATGGTGACGGCGAAAACAGGAACCGGGTCATAAGCAGGAAGCTGGAGCGGCTGTCCGCTGCGGAGGTCGAACTGGGAACCATGTCCCCAGCACTCGATCGCGCAACCTTCAACCTCACCCTCGGACAACGAGATGTCCGCGTGCGAGCAGGTATCGGCGATCGCGTGGATGTCGCCCATGGAATCCTTCACGATGGCTACGGGATAGTCATCGATCAGGACGCGCAGCGCTTGCTTGACCTGGATGTCATTGGCGTTGCATACCAGTTCGCCCTTGGTTTCTTCACTCATTGTTGCTCTGCCTGGCCTGTCTTAGTTGTCGGTCGCGGCGAGTTCGCGCTCAACGGCTGCGGTCAGGCGCTCTTCGATCGCCGGGACCTTGATCTGCTGGATGATCTCGTTGAGGAAGCCCCGGACCACCAGACGGCGGGCAACCTTTTCGGGGATGCCGCGTGCCATGAGGTAGAACAAGTGCTCGTCATCGAAACGTCCGGTGGCGCTGGCATGGCCTGCGCCCTCGATCAAACCGGTCTCGATTTCGAGGTTGGGAACGGAATCCGCCCGGGCACCGTCGGTGAGCACCAGGTTGCGGTTGGCCTCGTAGGTATCGGTGCCTTCTGCTTCCTTGCGGATCAAGACGTCGCCAACCCACACGCTGTGTGCGTTGCGGCCCTGGAGGGCACCCTTGTAGAGGACGCGCGACTTGCAGTTGGCCACGGCGTGGTCAACGAAGAGTCGCTGCTCCAAGTGCTGGCCGGCGTCGGCGAAGTACAGGCCAAACATCTCGACGTCGGCACCGGGTGCGGTGAAGCGCGTGGACGGCGTGACGCGAACCAGGTCACCGCCAAGGCTGACCACGATGTGCTTGAACTTGGCATCGCGGCCGATCTTTGCCTGCTGCGATGACGCGTGGACGGCAGTGTCTGCCCATTCCTGCAAGGACACAACGGTCAGCTCAGCACCGTCTTCAACGATGATCTCCACGTTCTCGGAGACAACGGCGGAACCCTGGTGGTCCAGAACCACGACGGACTTTGAGAAGCGCTCCGCCACGATCACGATGTGCTGGGCGGAAGGTGCTTCACCGGCGCCGGTGATCAGGACGGAAACTTCACCCTCGGCCTGGAGTTCTGCAGGCACGGTGATAACCGTAGCCTCGGCGAAGTTCTCCCAGGCGTTGGCGGACACGAGGTCCTCCGGGATGGCTGCCTGGCCGATGCGCTGGTCGTCGCGGCCGACAGTTTCAACCACGACGCCGGCCGGTGCGGTAACGCTGACAGCCGGAGCTGCGCCGTTGAGGACTTCGGTGTGAAGGCCGCGCAGTCGCTTCAGCGGGGTGAAGCGCCAGTCTTCCTCAAGGCCGTTCAGCGGCTTGAAGTCGGCCAGTTTGTACGAGGTAAGACGGCCGGCGCGTGAGCTGTCGGGGATACCGACGCCGCCACCGTGGGAGTGGCTCTTGGCCGAAGCGCCGGCGAGGGGACCCGCGGAAGGCTGCTCCGACGTCGTGCTCGTGTTCGTTCCGGTGTTGACGGGCGAAAGGTTTTCGCCTTCCTCGGTGAAACCGTTGATAAACGGCTGGGCCGAGGGCGCGCCGATGCGCGCCTTTTCAGTAGTGATATCAGTCATTGTTAACCGACGGACCCTTCCATCTGCAGTTCAATCAGGCGGTTCAGCTCGAGAGCGTATTCCATGGGCAATTCGCGGGCGATCGGCTCGATGAAGCCGCGCACGATCATGGCCATGGCCTCGTCCTCGGGCATGCCGCGGGACATCAGATAGAAGAGCTGCTCTTCGCTGACGCGCGAAACGGTGGCTTCGTGGCCCATGACGACGTCATCCTCACGGATGTCGATGTACGGGTAGGTGTCCGAACGGGAGATGGTATCCACCAGGAGCGCATCGCAACGGACCGTGTTGGCCGAATGCTTTGCCCCTTCGCGGACCTGGACCAGGCCACGGTAGGCAGCGCGCCCGCCGCCGCGAGCCACCGACTTGGAAATGATGGAGCTCTTGGTGTTCGGTGCGATGTGCACCATCTTGGACCCGGTGTCCTGGTGCTGGCCCTCGCCGGCGAAAGCGATGGACAGCGTTTCGCCCTTGGCGTGCTCGCCAACGAGGTAGACGGCCGGGTACTTCATGGTCACCTTGGAACCGATGTTGCCGTCGATCCACTCCATGGTTGCGCCTTCTTCGCAGATGGCGCGCTTGGTAACGAGGTTGTACACGTTCGTGGACCAGTTCTGGATGGTCGTGTAGCGGACGCGGGCGCCCTTCTTCACGATGATCTCCACGACGGCCGAGTGCAGTGAATCCGAAGTGTAGATCGGAGCCGTGCAGCCTTCGATGTAGTGAACGTAGGAGTCCTCATCGGCAATGATCAGCGTGCGCTCGAACTGGCCCATGTTCTCGGTGTTGATACGGAAGTACGCCTGGAGCGGGATGTCCACGTGCACGCCCTTGGGCACGTACACGAACGATCCGCCGGACCATACGGCTGTGTTCAGCGATGCGAACTTGTTGTCACCCACAGGGATGATGGTGCCGAAGTATTCCTGGAAGATCTCCGGGTGTTCCCGCAGCGCGGTGTCAGTGTCCAGGAAGATGACGCCCTGGGCTTCCAGGTCCTCACGGATCTGGTGGTAGACAACCTCGGACTCGTACTGGGCTGCGACGCCCGATACCAGGCGGCTGCGCTCAGCTTCGGGGATGCCCAACTTTTCGTACGTGTTCCGGATGTCTTCCGGAAGGTCTTCCCACGTTGCCGCCTGCTTCTCGGTGGAGCGTACGAAGTACTTGATGTTGTCGAAGTCGATGCCGGAGAGGTCTGCACCCCAAGTGGGCATAGGCTTGCGGTCGAAGTACTTAAGGCCCTTGAGCCGCAGATCGAGCATCCATTCGGGCTCGTTCTTCTTCGAGGAGATGTCGCGGACGACCTCCTCGTTGAGGCCACGACGGGCGTTGGCGCCTACGTCGTTCTTGTCGGCCCAGCCGTACTCGTAGTTTCCGATACCGTGCAGTTCGGGATTCTTCTCCAGAATCTCCGAGATCACAGTGCCGTCAGCTACCGCTTTCTCTGCTATTTGGTCCGTCATCACGGCCTTTCTTGCTGGTTGTTTGATTCCTGGTACGGGTTCCCGGACTGCTCTGCGACATCTGGGGATGCCGTGGCAGCCGGGCGCCCGGTAGGTATGTGGGTGGTGCAGACGTGGCCGCCCTGCGCGAGCGTGGAGAGGCGCCGGACATCGACGCCCACCAAACGCGAAAAGACCTTGGTCTCTGTGTCGCAAAACACTGGAAACTCTGCTGCCAGTCGCTGGATCGGGCAGTGACCTTGGCAAAGCTGGACGCTCGACAACGCAGCGGGTAAAGGGGCCTTGGCTTCTATGGAGTGGGCTGAGGCCACAAAGCCATCACGGCTGAGGGCCTTCGAGAGTGCCATGGTGCGGGCCGTGATGTCATCACCGGCGGCGTCCACCTCCGGGGCGTAGCGGCGTTCCATGTCCGAGAAGCGTTCTTCTGCGTACTCCCTGACAGCGTCCTCGCCGGCAAGTTCCTGAAGGCGCCTAAGAGCAGAGCTGGCAATATTCAGGTAATCGTCGCCGAGCTTGGACTGACCTTGCGAACTGAGGACATAACGACGTGCCGGGCGGCCAGCGCCGGAACCGGCCTTGGCCACACGCTTGACCTCGATGACGCCGCTGCGTTCCAGGTGGTCCAGGTGACGCCGGACAGCGGCCGGTGTAAATCCGAGGAGGTCGCCTAGTTCTGCGGCGCTTACCGGACCGTTTTCCAGCACTGCACTCAGGACCCGGTCCCGAGTGCGGTCATCCGCGTCCGGCAGCGCAGGCGAGGCAACGCATGCCTCTGCCGCTGTAGCATGCCGTGTTGAAGGCATGGAAGTTGGACTGCTCATGGAATACACAACACAATCATGTCGTAATTTGTTTCATGCATCCAGTAAGGCAAGACTGACCTGAGCCAGCCGCCAAGTGTGACCGTACTACTTCCCGTAGAATACTCTGGTGCGATCCCCCGATTCCCCTGTCCTCACCATAGACGGACTCATTAAGGATGTAGGCCCCCTGGCCTCCCTTGACGGCAAAATGCTCAGGGTGGTCAGTGGACTGTCCCTTGTGGCCGAACGAGGCCAAGTGACCGCTTTGTTGGGCGCGAACGGAGCGGGCAAAACCACCACGCTGGAGTGCGCCCAAGGCCTGCAGAAGCGAACGGGCGGAAGCATTTCCCTGCTTGGCGCGGACCCGGATACGGCAGGTGCCGATTTGAGGTCCCGCGTAGGTGTGATGCTCCAGGACGGCGGCCTTCCGCCGTCGGCCCGTCCCATCCCCCTGTTGCGGCACGTTGCCGGCATGTACCAAAAGCCCATGAACGTTGATGCCCTTGTGGAACGGTTGGGAATCGACCACTTCAGCAGGACCAGCGTCCGCCGCCTTTCCGGTGGCCAAAAGCAGCGGCTGGCATTGGCGGCAGCACTGGTGGGCAATCCGGAAATCCTGTTTCTGGACGAACCCAGTGCCGGGCTGGATCCCCAGTCACGGCAAATGGTTTTCGAGCTCATTGCCGAGCTCAGGGACGCCGGGATGGGCATCCTGCTGACAACCCACCTGATGGATGACGCGGAGCGCCTGGCGGATTACGTCTATATTATCGACGGCGGCCACAACGTTGTTGAGGGAACGGTCGCCGAACTGCTGCGGCACGATCACGCGGCAGATTCTGCCATCACGGATCGGACACTTTACTTTGACGCTCCGGGCGGATTGAACCTGAACGGTGCTGTCCGGGGGGACCTCCAGATAACGGAGACCCGCTCCGGAAGTTATTCCGTCACCGGCGCGATTACGCCGAAGGACCTTGCATCACTCACGGCGTGGTGGGCTGAACGTAACATCATGCCTGCCTCGCTGCGGCTGGAAGCACGTAGCCTGGAAGACGTGTTCCTGGACATTTCCGGAAGGGACCTTCGATGAGCAAGCTTCTCTCCCCCAACGCCGGGCCGGCATCCCTGCCGCGGCGGATTGTGCAGCAGGGCCGCTACGAGACCATCACCATGCTGCGCAATGGTGAGCAACTCATCCTCGCCGTGGTATTGCCATTGATGGCACTGGTGGGCCTGGTCGTTACTCCACTGCTGGACGGTCTCGGTGGATCCCGCGTCGACGTCGCCACACCAGGGATTCTTGCGCTATGTGCCATGTCCACGGCCTTCACAGGTCAGGGCATCGCTACCGGATTTGATCGCCGGTACGGGGTTCTCCGCTTCCTTTCCACTACTCCCCTTGGCCGGGGCGGACTCATCGCGGGCAAGATCCTCGCCGTGCTGGTTGTCCTGTTTCTTCAGGTAATGGTGGTCGGCGCAGTTGCGGGCCTGCTGGGGTGGCAACCGAGGTTGGAGGCATGGCTTCCCGGGCTCGGACTGTTGGTTCTCGGCGCTGCCGCCTTCACTGCCTTGGGCTTGCTGGTGGCCGGTACTGTGCGCCCGGAAGCTACCTTGGCGATCACCAATCTGCTGTGGATCCTCCTCGGGGCCTTGGGCGGAATTGTGGTGCCGGCCGATCGATTGCCATCCTTGCTGCAAGGCATCGTCCATTTCCTTCCCTCCGGGGCCTTGGGCCAAGCACTCAGGGATGCCTTCCTGTTAGGCAGTGTTCCTTTCCCCGCCGTTCTGGTCCTCCTGCTGTGGACCGTTCTGGCCGGCAGTGCGGCCATCCGATGGTTCAAGTGGAACTAAACCAATCCAGGCACCAACCACCAACGCAGAACTGAGAAGTGAGAAAACTGTGAGCACGGCATCGCGCCTACCGAAAACCGTCCAGCGATTGACGTCCAAGCTGCCCACCGAGGTCAACAAGACCGTACGCCGCTTGGCATTGTTCTCACTCATTGGGCAGACAGTCCTGGTGGTGACAGGTGGCGCCGTGCGACTTACCGCTTCCGGCCTGGGTTGCCCAACGTGGCCGCGCTGCACCAACGACTCGTTGGTCAACACGCCGGAAATGGGCATCCATGGGTTCATCGAATTCGGTAACCGCCTGCTGACCTTTGCCCTCGCCGCTGTTGCCGCCATGATGTTGGTGTACTTGTGGAACCTTCGCAAGGAACGCCGCGACCTCTTCCTCCTCGCCCTGGGTCTGCTTGCCAGCATCCCGGCCCAGGCAATCATCGGTGGAATCACCGTCCTGTCCGGCCTCAACCCCTGGGTTGTAGGCCTGCACTTCCTTGTTTCCATGGCCCTGGTGGTCTTTGCAACGCTGCTGGTCAACCGGGCTTACGGGCGGACCGGCCGATTCATGAACCGGACCCTTCCGTCCCTTCCGCCGGTCGCCCGCCCTTTGATGCTCGCTGTGGCAGTTTCCTCGGCACTCTCCGTGATGCTGGGCGTCGTTGTTACGGGAGCCGGGCCACATGCCGGAGATGCAGATGCGCCGCGCAACGATCTCGACTGGGATCTCTTCTCGCACATCCACGCTGTCCCTGCTTACCTCATCACCGCCGGAACGTTGCTCGCGGTGTTCTTGGTGGTGCGCTACAAGATTGGCGGACCGTTCCGCACGGCGGCGTACCTTTTGTTGGGTGTAACCCTGCTTCAGGCTGTCATCGGCTTTACCCAGTACTACAACGGCATCCCGGCTCTGTTGGTTGGTGCACACATGTTCGGTGCAGCAGTGCTGATGAGCGCGGCTACCAACGCGGCCGACCTTGCAAAGCACAGCCCGATCCGTTAGCAGGTCCCTAGATGAGTAAGTCCTATT
>NZ_JBLYIE010000076.1:0-1125 GCF_048537125.1 Paenarthrobacter sp. PPS72
GCGCTTGTCCACCGACATCCGCTACCAGCGCGTCAGCGAACCTATCGATTGGCGCTGGCAGGAGCACTGGAATTACGACGACGGCCTCTAGATGAGTAAGTCCTATTGCTGTGCCGGGCGCGGGAGCTTTTAAAGTAAGGCGGAGAGTGTTAAGCCGAGTTTGTGAACACGCAACTAAACACTCTCCTGACCACACTTTACGTCTATTTGGATGACCATGTGCTGCCGGACCTGGGTGTGTCCAGGGCTCACCGGCCGGGCCGGAAACCGGTGCTGAGCGACGCAGAGCTGCTCTGCCTGGCCGTGGCACAGCACCTGCTCGGCTTCTCCTCGGAGACCAGATGGATCCGCTATTCACGGATCCACCTGTCCGGGATGTTCCCGGGCATCCCGCACCAATCCGGCTATAACAAGCGTCTCCGGGCCGCGGGCCCCGTGATCGCGGCAGCCATTACCGCCCTGGCACGGGACACCCCGTCCTGGCACGAGGTCCTGCGCCTGGTCGATTCCACCCCCGTCCCGTGCGGAACGTCCCGGGAAACCGTCAAACGCTCCGACCTGTCCGGGCACGCCGACTACGGCTACTGTGCCTCCCACTCCCGGTTCTTCTGGGGCTTCCGTCTCTACCTGATCAGCACCCCCGACGGCATGCCCGTGATCTGGGGCCTGGCGAACCCAAAGATCGGTGAACGCGAGGTCACCCAGTCACTCCTTGAACACGACCATCACCTCATCCGCGCCGGGCAGGTCATCCTCGGCGACAAGGGCTTCGCTGGCCGCGACTTCGAACGGTTCATCACCGAGGACCTCGGCGCGCACCTGATCCGCCCGGACCGCAAGGATGAGAAACCCCGCTTCGGCAAACTCGGCCGCATCCGACAATGGATTGAATCCGTCTTCGACACCCTCAAGGGCCAACTCGGCCTCGAAGAACACGGCGGACGGACCATGGCCGGCGTCTACGCCCGGGTAGCAGCCAGACTCCTCGCCCTCGCCGCAGGCATCTGGCACAACTGGCGCATCAACGCGCCCCGCAAGCGCTCCCTCATCGCCTACGACCACTAAATCCAATAGGACTTAATCATCTAGCAGTACACGTGGCCTAGCAGTACACCAGGCGCGCAG
>NZ_JBLYIE010000077.1:0-5059 GCF_048537125.1 Paenarthrobacter sp. PPS72
CCAGACACACTGTGAATTGAGCACGCATGGCAACCGACACCCAACTTGACCTGAGGACCGTGCTGCCGGAGGCGCTGGATGAACAGGACGCCTGCGTCCGGACCCTGACCTCGGGCCTGCAGGCCCGGGAAGGCGTCATCAACGCCCACGTCAAACGCCCGGACGGCACTGAAACGGCGCAGCTGTGTGTGCATTTCGAACCCGGTCTCATCAGCCTGGGCAGGATCCGTGAGCTGGCCCTGTCGCTGGGGGCACGGGTGGACAGTGACTTCGGGCACCTCAGCTTGGAGGTGGCCGGGATTTCCAGGCCCGCCCGGGCTCAGCTGCTCGAACAGCGGCTGCGCGGTCTGGATGGTGTGGCCGAGGCCCATGTCTCCGCCACCGGCTCGGTGACGGTTGAATACTTCACGGAGCGGACCTCGGAGGAAACCGTCAAGGACCTCCTGACACGCTTCGGAACACCACCGCGCACAAGCCCGGCCGGCCCCCACGCACCCGGTGCAAGTCCAGACGAGGCAGCCGCGCCCGAAGCTGCCGCACCAGAGGCAGAAGCGCACGACCACAAACGCGAAGAGCATGATCACAAGCACGGCGGGATCTTCGGTGAGCGCAGTGAGCTGATCTTCGCGATTCTGTGTGCTCTGACCCTGGCGACGGGATTCCTGCTCGGGCTCAGCCCCGCCGTGCCCGACGCGGTCTCCACGGCACTGTATATCGCCGCGTACTTCTTCGGCGGCTACTACACCCTGAAGGAAGCCATCCAAACGGTGATGGCCAAGAGGTTTGAGATCGATTTCCTCATGCTGGTCGCGGCCGCCGGCGCTGCGGTGCTCGGGGACCTGGCCGAGGGCGCCCTGCTGCTGGCACTGTTCAGCATCGGCCATGCCCTGGAAAGTTACGCCATGGGACGGGCGCGCCGCGCCATCCAGGCCCTGGCCGAACTCGCCCCGGACACCGCGATCGTCAGACGCGACGGCACCGAGCAGGAAATCCCGGTCGGGGAACTGCAGATCGGCGACACCGTCATCATCAAACCCAACACCCGCATCCCCTCCGACGGTTACGTCACCATCGGCCAAAGCAGTGTGGACCAGTCCGCCGTGACCGGGGAAAGCATCCCAGTGGACAAGACCCCCATCGGGCCGCAGACGTCCCGGAAGGAAGCGGACATCCCAGCCGAAAGCCGCATCTACGCCGGAACGGTCAACGGGCCCGGCGTACTGGAAATCGAGGTGACACGGCTGTCCAAGGACTCCACCCTCGCCCGGGTGGTGCGGATGGTCAGCGAAGCCCAAGCCCAGATCTCACCCACGCAGCGGTTCACGGACCGCTTCCAGCGCGTGTTCGTCCCCGCCGTGCTGATCCTCGTCGTTGTGCTGCTCTTCGCCGGACTCGTCATCGACGAACCGTTCTCCGCAACGCTCTACCGGGCCCTGGCCGTGCTGGTCGCCGCCAGCCCGTGCGCGCTGGCGATCTCCACCCCCAGCGCGGTCCTGTCCGGGCTGGCCCGGGCAGCCCGCGGCGGGCTCCTCATCAAAGGCGGCGGACCGTTGGAGAATCTCGGCACGCTGCGCGCGATTGCCTTCGACAAGACCGGGACGCTCACGGAAGGCAAACCGGAAATGACCGACGTCGAACCCGCGGCGGGCGTGAAGGAATCCGAGCTGCTTTCCGTTGCCCTGGCCGTAGAGTCCCAAAGCGACCACCCGCTGGCCTCGGCCATCGTGACGGCGGCACGCGCCCGGCTGGACGGCACAGCGCCGCTCACGGCCAGCGCGGTTACCAGCATCACCGGGCGCGGGGTCAGCGCCCTGATCGAGGGTGAACGGATCCACATCGGCAAGCAACAGCTCTTCACCGAAATCGACGGGACCGCACTGACCAAAGACATCACCGACTCCACCGCACGGCTCGAGGCCGCAGGGCGAACCACCATGGTTGTCCGCAGCGGATCCCGGTACCTGGGTGTCCTGGGCCTGATGGACACACCCCGGGACACAGCCGCGCCGGTTATCGCCCGGCTGCGACAGGCTGGGATCCGGCACATGATCATGCTTTCGGGAGACAACCAGACCGTCGCCGACGCCGTCGCCGGGAAACTCGGACTGGACGAGGCCCGCGGCGACCTGCTGCCCGAAGATAAAGTCAAAGCGGTGATCGACCTACGCGGACGGGAAGAAAAGGTCGCGATGGTCGGTGACGGCGTCAACGACGCACCGGCCATGGCCAACGCCACCGTCGGGATCGCGATGGGCGCCGCCGGCTCCGACGTCGCCATGGAAACCGCCGACGTCGCGCTCATGGGCGATGACTTGGAACGGCTCCCTTTCGCCGTGAACCTCAGCCGCCAATCCAGCCGGATCATCCGCCAGAACCTCTGGGCGAGCCTCGGCGTCGTCGCCATCCTTATCCCGGCAACCATCACCGGGACCATCGGCATCGGACTGGCCGTCCTGATCCATGAAGGATCAACCCTGCTCGTCGTCGCCAACGCCCTGCGGCTCCTGGCCTACCGCGAACCCAAAACCAAATAGCGTCCCATCACCCGCCAGGAGCAGCCGGGGATGTTGCGGGCCTCGCACCCATTCCGGGGCCTGCAAAATCCCCGCTCCGCCACGATTTCTTTGAAACCGGGAAAGCGCTCATGGTCAAAACCCCGCGGCATTTCCGCCCGCGCCGCTCACCGCCGACGCGGCGGGCCGTCCTGCTCACCACCGCCGTAGCCGCCGTGGCCGGGCTTTCGACCCGGCAAGTCCCTAATCAGCCCGAGGTGCTGTTCACTGCCCTGCCGGACCGGCCGGGAGGCAGTCTCCCAGCGGACACATCGCCTCCGGATGATCTTCCGGCGGCCGCCCCGGGACCTGCTGCGCAGACCGTCCCTGTGACACCACCGGGACCCTGACCAGGCTGCCTCAAGGGGCGCCGGGTGTTGCTGTGACGGTCGATTTCTGCGGTGGTCCGTCCGAGGTAACGGCTATGATCAGGCGCTTCTCACGGCCCTGCGCGGCCGCCGCATCCCCGCAACGCTCTTCCTCAATTCCGGGTGGATCGCCGCCAAACCCGCCGCTGCCGCGGGCTTGCTGCCGAACCGTTGTTTAAACTGGCCAACCATGGTACTTCCCACCGGCCCTTGTCCACCACTGGCGAATCCGCCTACGGGATCCCCGGCACCCGGGATGCGGGTGAGGTGTACGACGAGGTCATGAGCAACAATCCCAACGTGGCCCAGCTCACCGGGACAAAGCCGCGCTTCTTCAGGCCCGGGACAGCCTACCTGGATGACGTCGCCGCGGACATCAAGGCCGCGCTGGGGCTGACCACTGCCGGCTTCAGCGTCAATGGCGACGGCGGTGCCACCTACCCTGTTGCGACGGTGGCCCGGGAAGCCGGCAAAGCCGGCCCCGGGGACATCATCATCTGCCACGGCAACCGCCACGGGATAGGACAGCGGAGGGGATGGCGCGTGCCCTGGCAGCCTCGCCACCCGCGGGATGCCCTTCGTGTACTTGGCGTAACACGCACACTTTCCCGGCGGAATGCAAAGGACGGCCAGCTCATCCACCGAACAACCCGGCGGTCTTGCACTCACAGAAATTTTTCAGAATGGGTTCAGGGCAGGTTCATTCCAACAACGGAGCATGGTTCCTATGCCTGCCCACGACACGACTCCCAAAACCGGGGTTTCTCCATGGACCGTCACACCGGCACCGGCCATGGGCCCGATTCTTATCGTTTATCAGGACCCGTCGCTGGCTGCCGAAATTTCGGTGGTCCTTGCCAACGCTGGGTGGTCCTTGGCCACGGCTGAAACGTGCGGCACGGGTGATGGCACCCCTGCCGTTGTCCTGCTCGACGGCCGCGACCAGGCGAGGACGGCGCGGACACGGCAATCCCTTCCGGGAGCCCAAACACTGTTCATAACCACCCGGGAGAAACTCGAAGGCCTTCTATGTGGAGCGACCCGGCCCAGGGATGACTACCTGATCGTGCCGTATGTTGGAGGGCCTCGTTCTGCGGCTGCGCAGGCTCACCCGAAACCCCAACGCCGCGGATCCCGGAATCCGAACTCACAGCAGGCAACCTGATCAGGCCCCGGTACGTGCCTCCCAGCAGCAGAGTGACGCAGTTCATTGGCATCCTTAACGAAAGCGGAATCGTCCGCGCCATTGACGTTACCCGAGGCTTCTTCCAACTGGCCCCTGTCGGGACGGCGGATCGCGTCCGCACCGATGGGAAATACGCATGCCTTCAGGCCCTACACAAGCGCCCTGTGACGCAGCACCGCGAGCCCCCGGTTCCCGGTGGACAAGCCGCTCCCGGGGCGTGCGAACGACGGATCCCTCACCTGCGCGTCGGGCCAGAACGGAATTTTTCAAGCTGAACGGTACCAATGGGAGTTAGGCGGCTGATTGTTCGGTGTATTCCTTGGGTTGGTTGATTCACGCTGGTCCTGGGAGCGCGAGGATTTTGGGGTCGGTGGTTTTGGTGAAGCGTTCGGGGTGTCTCGCTCTGGCTGCAGTGAGGGTCGCCGAGGGTTCTTTGGCCACGCCGACGGCGTGGCCGTAGTGGACGTTCGCGGGTGTGTGGAAGCCGATTCCTGAGTGCATCCTGGTGATCGCAGCCATGTGTAAGGCGCTGTTGAGTCTTCTGTCGCCTCCACGGTTCAGCCGATGCCGAACCGTGTTCCCCGACGATGCAGGGATGGGATTCACGCCGGCCAGACAGGCGAAGGCAGCTTCGCTACGGACCCGCCCCTCATGTGACCACGCCACCAAGCATTTCGCCGCGGCCACCGCCCGGAAACCCTTCTCCTCGAGCAAAGGTGCGGCCTCGCTGACCTTGACCAGATCGTCCAACTTCTGCTCGTTGGACTTCAGATGCTCGCCGAGGTCCAGGACGTGCTTCTCGGCCAAATACTTCGCTTCGGCCATGGTGTCCATGATTTCTCCGGCGAGTTGCTCCCTTCTGAACTGGGCATTGAACGATTCGATGAAGCCGTTCTGCCAGGGTGATCCCGGGTCAATGAACGCGGTGTCCACTCCGGCGGTGGTGCACCACT
>NZ_JBLYIE010000078.1:0-1271 GCF_048537125.1 Paenarthrobacter sp. PPS72
CACGCTCCTCGTCGGCAGCGTCAGATGTGTATAAGAGACAGCTAGTGCGGCGTGTCTAAAGTAGTTTTTTGGTTGGTGTTTGGGAGAATTTGGTATGGCTCATCCTCCCGCTCCTGCTTTGGATATGCGTGATGGCGACTTTGAGGTGTTGTCGCGGTGGTCCCGTTCCTCGGCGATGAGGGCGGGCTTGGTCCAGCGGGCCAGGATCATCTTGATGGCGGCCGAGGGCACACCTAATTCACGCATCGCCCGGGAGGTCGGCGTTTCGGTTCCCACTGTCCTGGCCTGGCGTGGACGGTACTTGGAACGGGGAATGGCCGGCCTGGAGGACGAGCACCGTGCCGGCCGGCCGCGGGAGATCGACCGGACGAAAATCATTGCCGCGACCCTGACACCGCCGCCGGCATCGCTGGGCATCACGCACTGGTCTTCCCGGCTGCTGGCGAAGCATCTGAAGACGGACTTTTCCACCGTGGCCAAGACCTGGCGCGAATACGGGGTCAAGCCATGGAAGTCCGGGACGTTCAAGTTCTCCACGGACCCGGAGCTGGAAGCAAAAGTCGTCGATGTGGTCGGGCTCTACCTTGCCCCGCCGGAAAACGCTGTCGTTCTCTGCATTGACGAGAAGTCACAGATCCAGGCGTTGGACCGGACAGCGCCCCTGCTGCCCATGCAGATCGGCGTACCGGAGAAACGCACACACGACTATGTCCGCCACGGCACCACGACCTTGTTCGCGGCACTGGACATCGCCACCGGAAACCTCACCGGCCTCTGCAAGCCGGCCCACACCCACAAGGAATTCCTGTCCTTCCTCAAACACGTGGCCCGAACCTACCCAGGCGTGGAACTGCACCTGGTGATGGACAACTACGCCACCCACAAGAAGGCCGAGGTCCGGGCATGGCTGGCAGAGAACCCGCGCATCCATGTCCACTTCACCCCGACGTCCGGGTCCTGGCTGAACATGGTGGAAATCTGGTTCGGCATCATCGAACGCCAGGCCATCCACCGCGGAACGTTCACCTCGGTCACGGACCTCATGCGCAAGATCCGGCAGTTCATCACCGGCTGGAACAAACGCAGCCACCCCTTCACCTGGACCAAATCACCTGAAGAAATCCTGGCGAAAGCCAAACCAAAGAAAACTTCAAACACGCGGCACTAGGTCTGTCTCTTATACACATCTCCGAGCCCACGAGACATTGATACTGATCTGGGGGGGGGGTTTTTTTTTTTGGGGGGGGGGGGGGGGGGGGGGGGGGGGGGGG
>NZ_JBLYIE010000079.1:0-8723 GCF_048537125.1 Paenarthrobacter sp. PPS72
CCCGGGTAGCAGCCAGACTCCTCGCCCTCGCCGCAGGCATCTGGCACAACTGGCGCATCAACGCGCCCCGCAAGCGCTCCCTCATCGCCTACGACCACTAAATCCAATAGGACTTAATCATCTAGTTAGGCCATATCTCAAAGCTCAGGTTGTCAGGTGTGGTCTTGCTGCGGCAGATGACATCCGCCTGTCCGGCTTGCTTTTCCCCGGCGCTGGCGTAGAAGCAAATGAAGTCCGAGGTTTCGGTGTTCCGCGCACCGACTGGGGTTCCTGTCTTAGATACGCGGTCGAAGGTGGCTTGGGCCTCATCACATGACATCCCGGTGAGTTTCTCGTACCGGTTCCCTCCGCCAATGCAGCCAACCCTTGTGACTTTCTCTGGGTGCAGTACCAAGGATGTGATGACCTTCGCCGTCTCCTGGAATTCTGCACTCTCTGCATAGGTCTTCGCCGCAGCGGTTATCTGCTCCATGCTGGGAGTAGTGGCGCCTTCGAGTGTGGGCACATGGCCTCGGAAGGAAACGAAGTATCCGCCGCCGGGGATCTCTATGTCTGATCTATCGAGGGATTCTTTGCTGTCTGCCGGCATCAAGCCGTAGACGGCGGCTTGGCTTCCGATCCCTTGTCCTGGGTATCCCTGAACAACCAGGTTTACGTCCTGGCCGGCAGGTCCTTTGATCCCTGGCACCGGTGAGCTGAAGCCTGTGTCGAAGCCATAGCCGAGGCTGAGGTAAGCGAGCGTTGACACCTTATCCCGCAGTACTGCTCTTTTTTTACCTTGGGCGTCAGTAACGGCGTAGGCATTGGCTTCGCCTTCGGCCGGAGCGACTGTCCAGCCCGTCGGGTAGGTAAAGCTCAAGGTGCCGTCCGGGGTCGTGAATGTCTCACCTGAGCGTGCTGTGGCAGAGGGGCTCTGGGTGGTCGATGAGGCCATCGAAGCTTTGGCCAGATTGAGGCTCCATGACGGTACAGCCGGGTTCCAATCCCGAGCCCGGCGAATCTTTCCCAGTCACTCGACGGTCCGGGTTTGTCAGGATCGATCGACGCGATGCGATAGGGCTTTGAGTAGACCCCGCCGAAACCGTCTTGCGTGTCCGTGAAAACCGCCCTGAGCCCGGATTGTTTGTGCTGAACGATCATGATCCTGGCACCGCTCTCTGCAGTACCTTCCTCTCGGAGGAATTCATCAGATGCCGCAGCTCTTTTGCGGTAGTCGATTTCCTCCTGGGCAGTGGCTTGGATGAAGTCCGGTGTGAGCAGCTGGCGGATTGAGGGCGCAGACCCTAAAGAAACGAGCCCAAGGTGGGCTTCGGGGAAAGTCACTGAGCCTTCATGCAGACGGTGGTGAACATTCTGGGTGATGACCTCAATGTTGGCCTCTGCGACTGGCCCGTATCTATTTCCACCGTCAACGAAGTGTGGGGCGGCGGAGTGCCACACGCTCATGACCATGAGTTCGGCCATTCGATGAAGGTCAGCGCTCGTGAAACGCTTCGCGTAACGGGCTTGTGCCGCTGTGGCCTCTTTGAGAGCCCTTGATATATGCAGCGCATCCACGAGTCCCCACCAAGGAAGAAAGCGCTTCTCGGCCTGAAGATTCTCGACTCGCCTGCTGTGACGCTCCCAAGCAAGTACGTCGGTGACTTTCGAATTCAGATGCACGGCACTGGTCATGTTCTACTTCCCTTTGAAGCCCCGCAGCACGCTCAATACTGGGGCGCCGGGGGTTATGCGTCATTCAGTTCCATGGGAGCGGGATACTCGGGCAGTTACTTTCAGAAGATCCTTACCTGACAGTCCGCCTTACAGCGAAAGGAGAGAGCCTGCACCCCTCACGGGGGCAGCCTCTCTCCTTGACCCGACACCTTGTGTCTACCTTTGTCGGAAGGTCATTCTGGCGAGGAGACCGACGTTTTCGTAGGCGTTGCCCTCGACCCCGGTGTCCGCTGGATTGAGACCAGAGCCATAACCAGCAGAGCCCCCACGGCGAGGAGCACCATCTGCGATTGCGAGCCACCTATATAGCTTCTGAGAAGAACGTTACCCACAATGGCCTCACCCCCTGAAACCGTCGCACCAATGACATACGACACGGTCAGGAGCACAGCCGGAACGAGGGCAGCGAGCAATCTTCCCAGCCCAAACAAGCCGCCCAGGACCTGACGCAACAATAGAACCGCTGTGAAGCAGATAACTACGACAACGAATTGGAGTTCCCACGGAAAACGCGGTGAAACGCCGGCCGTCGGTCTACCTAAAAGGTCAACCACGTAGCCCCCTCGACTGGCATCGACGAAAATGCCTACATAACCAACGATGGTGAGGGCGACCAAGCAAATTAAGCTGGACAGCAACGTTCGAATAGCCATTTGACTCCTATTCTGGGAACTTCACAAAAGTGAAAGTGTCTGCTGTGCCCTCGATGGGAAGCTCACTGACAGCCGGGAGGCCGTCGTTGGGACGCTGAAGAACAAGCTGCCCGGGTCCGTCCGAACGCACCTGATTGAGTGCTCCGGCCTCTCGGGCGGCAGGGACGGACGCCAGAGCACTGGTGTCGACGTCTGCCGGCAACAAGTGAGCAACGACCTTTGAGCTTGGATCGGAGCCCGAGGCCATGGCTGTAAGCCCGCTGTGCACAAACTTTTCAACAGCAATACATGCCGCTGTACTCGAGTGCTCCGTGCTATTTGTTTGGACGATGAGGCAAACCTCGCGGCCTGAATGGTCCTGACCAGTCGAGTACGTTGCTTTGTCATCGACCGCGATAACCCTGACAGAGGCTTTGTCCACGCGGCTGATGATCGGTTTACTCATTTTGTCCGCAGCAGCGGAATCGGCTTGAACCTGCGTGGCGGCGAGAACAGGAACAAGATCCGTCCCGCTGATGCTTCGCTGCTCTCCGGCAAGCGCCGGAGAAACCCCGATGCCAAGGGTGATAACCGCGACACTGCCAACGGAAAGGAAGACTGCTGACGTCTTAGAAATTTTCATTTTTCCCCCGAATCTGACTGACTACTAACCAATAAACTGATCGCAAAGAAGCTGCGGATTATGGCGCGCTTCAGGGTAGGAAGTGTTCCACCAGCACTTGCTCTCACCATAGTGGTATGGGTCATGTCCGTAATAGGACCAAGCATTGCCGTTGGCGCCCGTAGGAGACAGCGTTCCCGTTGGCGTAGTTGTATGTGCCGCCAAAGGAATACGATTGGAACCCCAGTGGCGGCGTGTACCCGACGTGAGTTTGCCCGCCGCTCAGGTTGTCGATGAAACCACTACCTCGAACCTGGTTCGCGTAGTTGAAATCAGCGTGGTAGCGGCGGGTATAGGCCTGAGCCGCCGTTGACGCCATGATCACGAATACCAGCGCGAGCAGCGCTGCTACTAACAGTGTGACCGGGCGCGTGATCTTAGTTCTGTTTGACGCAAGTACTAATGCCGAGTTATTCATAAAACCCCCCAATTCTAGCTTTTTCTTCGGATGCGGTGAGGCTAACATGAACTCCGATTCCCCGCTTGTCACGCCCTTTTGCCATCGATTCTGCGTAATTGACTGGAACTCAAAGGCAAAATGTGCCTCACCGTTTTCCACAGGCAAGGCCCAACCTAGATCATGCTTTGACCCCTTAGGCTGACGCTGCTGGACGGGTAAGGACGGGTACCACTGAAGCCGGCCTGGTGGTCTCCAATTGAGGCGGGATACTTCAGGATGGGCACTCCCCTAGCCAGCCTGATCCACGGGTCCCGGGAAACATCAACGACCTGCAAGGGCGAACGCTTTCTTCCCGCTGAAGCATCGGCGAGAGCTCTGACTCTCATAGTGACTGCAGAAGAATATGGTTCTTCGCGAATGGCGGGGATCGGCGCCGTATTGTCGCCTGGGTGGCCACCCACCGTGCCCTGGGAGCCAGCACACCAAGTGTGAACCAACTCGGGCTTCCATCTCACCTAAGTTCCCTCACATCAGCGCCGGGCAAATCCGTTAACAGCGACAGCCGCAAACGTTGGCGCATAACGGCGTGCTTCCGCTCGTAGACTTCCTTTCATGGCACAAACGCGCATTATTGAAATCTTCGATGACCTCGACGGGACACCTGAGGCACGCCCCACACCCTCAGCCTGGACGGAGTCACGTACGACATCGACTTATCAGAATCCAACTTCCAAAAGCTAGCCGATGGGCTGGGGCCCTACATCGCAGCTGCCCGGAAGACCAAAGGCCGAAGCGGACGCTCTTCCGCTAAACAGCAGATAACGCGGGAGGATCGGTCGACGATCCGCACTTGGGCAAATTCAACGAATACCGGATCGCACCCCGCGGCCGCGTGCGCCAAGAAATTGTTGACGCGTACCACGCTGCCCAGTCCTAGCCAATGCCAACGCAACGGGATCCTTATGCAGAGGCCGGCCATCTTAGGGGCTACCTGGCGACTGCGTTTTCCCGCGGAAAGACCAAGCAGGGAATGCAGCAGCAGTTCACAACGGGAGCAGATTGATCCGAGCAGCGCAACCGACGAAGAGGAGGCCACCGGGTCTCCTCTTTTGCTTTGCTCGGTGCATCATCCTTACGCGTGTTGAATGTCAGCCTCCGGCGCACCAGGGAGGACCATGAAGAGTATCAAGATAGAAAGTTGGGCCATGAGCGACCAGTTGGATCAGGAGGTCCGGGCCGGGGCGCATCTCCTTCCGTTGTTCACGCTGACCCACTGGGACGGACCCTCGATGCTGGAATCCTGGCAACTGGACGGCAGCGAGGGAAGCGTGCTGCACGGCGATGCCTTCATGCCTACAGGGCCGTTGCTGGAAGTGGTCACCACCAACCAGGACCCCCAAGGGACTGCCCGGAACCGATGGCGCGCCTCGGCGGGAATCCCTCACAACCTGGAGGAACTCCAGCGGCAGGATGCAATGTTCAATGCCCTCCCCAGCGGGCTTATCACCATCACGGTGGACGGCGCTGCCACAGAATTCTCCCTCTGGCCCGGAAAGAACTCCTGGCTCGCCGCGGGGGCATCCGGCGGCTTCGGAATCGTGATCGACGCCCAACGCAACCCGCCCCCACCGGAAGCGGTCAGACTCACCCGGGTGGCCGACGTCGAGCCCTTGCTTCAGGCGCGACGAGCAGCACTCAGGGCGCTACGCGGCGAAGCGTAGGGCTCTCCCCGACTCCGGGAGCGTCGAGCGGCTCCGGTTTGTACACCCAGGCCACCAGCACCACCGAAATGATCATCAGCAGGAACCACGCCAGGAGCTTGTCGATGGAGACCGCTTGCCAACCCTCCAGCTGGTTCGGGTACAGCCACGCACGCGACCACGTGCCGATGTTCTCGGCAAACCAAATGAACAGCGCCACCAGCAGGAACGACACCAGGATCGGCATCTTGAAACGACGCCGGAACACCCTGAAGTGCATCACGCACCGCCCGTAGACAAGCACGACGGCGGCCAGCAGCACCCAGCGGGCGTCGAAGATGTAGTGGTGCGAGAAGAAGTTGACGTAGATTGCGCCAGCAACAACGGCCGTGATCCACCGCCGCGGATAACGGTCAAAGCGGAGGTCGAACAAGCGGAAAACGCGCACCATATAGGAACCCACGGCGGCGTACATGAATCCGCTGAACAACGGTACGGCCCCGATCCGCAGGACCCCTTCCGCCTCATAAGCCCAGGACCCGACGTCCGTCTTGAATAACTCCATCACCGTCCCCACCACATGGAACAGCAGGATCACCCGCAGCTCCCGGAGCGTCTCGAGTTTGAAGCTGATCATGAGCACTTGAATAACGACGGCGGCGATGGTCAGGAAGTCGTTCCGGGCGAGGCCGGCGTTGTCCGGGTACCAGAGGCGTGCCGCGATGATCACTGCCAGCAAGGCCGCTCCGAACACGCAAGCCCATGCCTGCTTCAGTCCGAAGACCACAAACTCGGTGAGCCGCCCGCGCATGCGGCCAACGCGGGGACGATCCAAGTAGCGGTGGGCGGCGTCGTCGATGGACTGCTCAACCGAGGTGAAGTTACGCACCATTCGGCGCCTCACTTGGCCTAAGTCGGCTCAGGTAATAGTCCCTGGGCCAGTGACGGATCCGCTGCGGCAGTCTCGGATAGACGCGTCCCACTATGCGCATGGTCCGTTCGAAGCGCCGCGCGTGAGCCGGGCCCCAGTCGAATCCGAAACCCTCACGAAGGTGTTCAGGCAACAACCCCGCCGTGAGGAAACGAGCCAGCGGCATGGCCAGGCGCATCATGGCCGGACCCGCTGCCGGATAGAGCAGGTCGCGGGCGATTTTGCGCGCCTTCTCGTCGGGCTGCAGCGTTGCCACGTGCGCGTCCCAATACGCGGCAAAGGCGGCACGGTCAGCGGGCCATTTGTCCGGCGGAAGCTGCAGTGCCGTCCCGATCCGCGCATAGTCGGCGTACATGCGATCGGCGGTTTCGTCGTCGAGCGGTCCGTGAACCTGCTCGTAGACCGTGACGGCCGTGTCATAAAGGGTGGCGACAACCCACAGTTGGGAATCGGCGTCGAAGGCGTTGTAGCCGGCCGAAGCGTCGTCGGCATTGCGACGAACCGGCGCGTGGGCACGATTGACGGCACGGCGAACGGCAGTGACCTGCTCTTCCGTGCCGTAGACAACGGCGTAGACATAGGTCAGCGTGGCCCGAAGCCTGTCCTGTGGCCTGTGGGCGAAGTCGCTATGGTCCGCAACTCCGTGCCCAACCCGGGGGTCGGCAATTTGAAGGAGGATCGCGCGGCCCGCACCAGCCAGAAGGACACCTTCCGCACCAATGTCTGCAAGTCCTCGAGCCATCTGAATACTCTAGCGCCCTAGCCTTGGAGCCCCACGAGGCCTTGAAGCATGCTCAACTGATGCTCGAACAGCTCGTCCCGGGCCTTGAAAGTGTCCGGACCATACTGCCCGAACACCTCGAAACTAACCGCCCCAAACACGGACGTCCACACCAACACGCCCCGCGCCAGTGAGGCGTCCGGCACCGCGAGGTTCAGTTCGGTTCGGATGCTCGCCAGGTCTTTTGCCAAAGCCGGAGGAATCACGACGGCGGGAGTCGCCTCGGCGTCCAAGGCACCCGCGCCGTAGGCGGCGTCGAAGATGCTCACCAGGCGGTAGATGACCCGGGTTCCAGGAACCGTGGTGCGCTCCCCCGGCGCTTGATAGCCGGGAACGGGACTGCCGAAGAGCAGCGCGTAGCTGGCCGGCTCGCGGATGGCCCAAGCCCGGACAGCCTTTGCGAGCGCCTTGAATCGCCCGGCGAAATCATCTTCGGGCAGGGCATCCACGGCGGCGTCTACTTCGTCGCCCAGCTCGTTGTAGCCGTCGATCAGCAGGAGCGTGAGGAGTTCGTCGCGGCTCTCCACATAGCGATACACAGCAGAGGAAACGACGCCGAGATCCCTCGCGACTGCCCGCAGGGACAGGGCGGCTGCGCCATGAAGAGCCAGGTGCTCCCTGCCTAGCCGGATGATGTCTGCGATGGTCTGGGCGCGGGCGCGCTCGCGGGGAGTTGAAGGCTTCTCCTTGGCCTTCGCGGAAGCGGGTTCGACTGATGTCATGACCACAGCTTGCCATAACAGAGAGCGCTGTGAACAAGCGAGAGCACTGCTCTTGACTTTAAATACTTCCTGGTTCATCCTGATTGAGAGAGCAGTGCTCTCCCTTTAGATTTCTTGACACATACTCGAAAGAAGGACCACCATGTACATCGTCACCGGAGCAGGGCCTGTTGGTTACACAGTGGCCGAACAACTCGCAGAGCAAGGCCATGAAGTACGCGTCCTGACCCGCTCTGGCAGCGGCCCCGACCATCCCTTGGTGGAGCGTATGCGGGTGGACGCTTCCGATCCCGATCAGTTGGCCCGCGCCGTTGGCGGAGCTTCCGCAGTTTTCCACTGCATCCACGGCTCGGCATACAGGGCGGCAGCGTGGGCCGCCGAACTCCCGCAAGCCGAGCAAGTGGTGATGGATGCCGCGGCAGCCGCGGGCGTCGTCGTCGTCTTCCCTGAAAGCCTGTACTCGTATAGCAAGCCGGACCAGGTCATGACGGAATCGAGCCCTCGGGAGGCTTCCGGCGGAAAGCGTGGCATCCGCGTACAGCTGCTGAAAGCACGCGAGGCACACAAAGCCAACACCGTGAGCGTCGTGGCCGGAGACTTCTATGGGCCTCAAGTGAAAATGGCCCATGCCGGAGAACGAATGGTTCCCCTGGTGCTGGCAGGCAAGCAGATCCAGGCAATCGGAAGCGCCGATCAGCCACACTCCTTCACCTACGTTCCGGACCTGGCCGCGGCCATGATCGCCGCAGCACTGAAGCCCGGGCTTTGGAACAGCGTGCTGCACGCCCCCACCGGCCAGCCAATGACCCAGCGCGAAGTGGCCGAGGCCTACGCCGACGCTGCAGGTGTGTCCGTCCCGAAGGTGAGCGCCGTGCCTGGTTGGGTGCTGCGGGTAGCCGGCGTCTTCTCGATTGACATGCGTGAGCTGGCCGAGATGCTCTATCAGTTCGAGCGCCCCTTCGTGATGGACTCGGCCGCTAGCCAACGGATCCTGGGACTCCAACCCACTCCCCTCGTGGACGCCGCAGCAGCCACAGTTTCTTGGTGGCGGGACGCCGCACGGCAGGCCGCCTAGCAACAGAGCAGGAGCCCCGGCAGCCTAGATGATTAAGTCCTATTGGATTTAGTGGTCGTAGGCGATGAGGGAGCGCTTGCGGGG
>NZ_JBLYIE010000080.1:0-11461 GCF_048537125.1 Paenarthrobacter sp. PPS72
ATCCGCTGCGCGCCATGCCCCAAGATTAACAGAATTGCCGCTAAGTAAACGGTATTGAGGCTAACCCCCAGGGAGGTTCGCCGCTAGAGTTGAGGCAACGTTCACTAAGGAGGGCTCGCAGCCGTGCACTTCCACCTCAAACCTGTGGACCACGCATTGGGTAGCGTCAACGCCGTGGTCCGTTCCACCGCCGGTTCCCACCGTCTTGTTGCGCCGGGGCCATGATTCTCGTCGTGGGAGGCACGGGCCGCTTGGGTGTTCGTCTGACCAGTGACCTCGCTGCTGCAGGGCAACCTGTCCGCGTCATGGCTCGTGGTCACTCGCAGCCTCTTCCCGAACAAGGGCCTGATGGCGTCGAGATTGTACGGGGCAACTTGTCCTCGATGTCGGACTGCAAGCTTGCCGTTGATGGTTGCGAGCAGGTGGTCTTTGCGGCGTCGGGGTTCGGTTTGAGGCGGGGAGGCACGCCGCGCAGTGTTGACCGTGATGGTGCGTTGCGGCTTCTGGAAACGGCAAAAAGTGGCGGGGTGGAACACCTGGTGATGATGTCCATGCACGGTGCTGCTGCCGATGCGCCACTGGAGTTCCTCCGCATGAAGTTTGCGGCAGAGGAAGCACTGAAGTCCTCGGGATTGGCCTGGACCACAATACGGATGGGGGCGAACCTCGAACAGTTCGTGGCCTCCATGAGCCAACCGCTGAAGACGAAAGGCTACGTATTGGTCTTCGGATCCGGTAGTACGCCGGTGACGTTCACGTCCACGGCAGACGCGGCAGCGCTGGTCGGCCGCGCTCTATCGGACCAGGCACTGCGAGGACGAACCGTGGAGTGGGGATCCGGGACCCATTCGCTCAACGCAGTTGCCGCTGCCATTCTGCGCCACGCCGGCGGAGGCTCTATCAAACGAATACCGGTGCCCGCTTTACACGTGATGTCCGTCGGCGCGCGACCCTTCTCTCCCTTTATGGCCAGAATGGCAGCAGCTGCGCTCTGGATGGAGTCGGGCGCAGCGGCCTTCGATTCCGTGGCGCAACGAAGAGCTTTTCCTGACATCCCGGTGTCAGGTCTTGAAGAGAGTCTCGATCCACGTCCTTAGGCGCTTAGGATCGACTCATGGCCGGTTCCCTGGATGTCCTTGGCCCCATCCTGGAGATAATGACGTGGGTGGGGTTTGTTCCGGGCGTGCCCCTTTTGATCTGCGCCTGGATCATTGCCAAGCGCCGGTGCACTTGGGAGACCGCGGATGGAGAACAGTTCGCCGCAGGTGGCTTTTTGGGGGTGCAATGGGTGGATCGGGCAAACGAGGAACAAAAGGTACTGATGGACATCCCTGCACGTGATGGCAGCGTTGATCCTGGCGCAGTGCTTGTCCACTACGATGTTTGCCATCCCTCACGATGCTCCCTGCAGCCCCCGCGCCATGACAACACCGTGTTGATTTTGGGATGGATCCTCACTGGCGTTGGGATCCTGAGCACCCTCGGAGGGTTCGTCCTTCTCCTGATTTAGCGTGGACCCCTTGAACGTCCAATAGCTCCGGGGCTAGCATTTCCGCGCACGGTCAACCCGCATGGCTAAGCCGAGGAGATTGCTATGTCTGAGAGCGCCGCAACCCTGATGGTGGACCTGATCATTTCTCTGGACGGCTACGCGTCTGCCGAAGGCTGGCCTGGCTGGTGGGGACTTGAGGGTCCGGAATACCTGGCCTGGCTTGAAGAGGAAGGAAAGAAGGACTTCACCACCCTGATGGGTGCGAACACGTATCGGGTGATGTCCAGCATGTCGGAGGAAGCCTCTGAAGCTGGCTCGGGCTTTTCCGAGGAAGAAGGCGCCAGCTTGAGTGGGTTGGCCGCCATGCCAAAAATAGTGTTCTCCTCCACCTTGAAGGAGCCCCTGGCTTGGCCTAACTCGGAACTCATTTCCGGTGACGCCGTGAAAGCCGTTCGGGAATTGAAGAGGACCCGAACCGGCACGTTGAGCACTCTTGGCAGTCTGAGTCTTTGCCGTTCCCTGCTGACAGCCGGCCTCGTGGACAGGTTCCGATTGGTTGTGTTTCCGGTGATCACGGGAAGGACCGGTAGCGAGCGGATCTATGACGGCTATCCGGATGTCGCGTTGGAACTGGTGAACAGCCGGACGTTCGATGGCCGGTCGCAGTTACTGGAGTACATCCCTACTGTTATTGATGGACCGCCACCAGCCCGGAGAGGGTGACTTCAATGCAGGGAGGTATTCAGTCAGCTCCCTTGGTTCCCGAATCCCAACCAGAAGCCATTGTCCGGCAAGTCATTTGCCTGCAGGAATAGCCGGCCCTACGGAGATCAGTTTCGACGTTCGTTGCTTTGTGTTGCCTGCTTCCAGCGGGATTGTCGTGATCGATACGGGGATGCGTGGCAGCGCCGTCGACATGCAACAGGCGCTGGAACGTTTGGGCGCTGGCTGGGGTGACGTCTCCGACATCGTGCTCACACACTCACATGCAGATCATGGGCGGTATGGACGATGTACTTTCGAACACGGACAGTGCTGTGGTGTGGGCAGGCGAAGCGGACATCCGCGCCTTGCCTTTCCATGCGGATGTCCGGCCCGCGGTGGATGGTGAACTAATTCGCGGGCTGCGCGTCATCCACACGCCTGGGCACACCAAAGGCCACATCAGCCTTTTGCGTGAAAGTGACGGTTTGGTGATGGGTGGCATTGGCCTACCGGGCGTTGTGTGCCTGATCTTCACGGGCGTGTTCGAACAGGGGTGTCAGGCACTCCGTGTAGTACGTCATGGTTTCAGCGAAAGTGAGCAGATGCGGTGCGTTCATTGCGGCAACTGACGAGCCCTGCCCGAATGTCTGGTCCGCGAGGCAGAGAAGCGGTTCGCGGCTGCTGCCATTAGTGGTCAGGGTAGCTATTCCCCAAGGATGGGCGGGCTCAGTTACAGCTATGCCTGCTGCGTCGAAAGTGTCGCGCAGGACGTAGTGCGTGACCGTACGCCAGGACTGGACAAAAGGCTGCTGTAGTTGCTCAATACGGTCTTCGTCGTTAGCCTCGTACGCGCTACGGAGATCGGCGGAAAGAGCATCCCATTCATGGGCATCGCGGACCATGAGGTGCGCGGCGCGAAGGCGGTCAATGGTTTCGTTCAACGTCATGGCAGTCCCCAAACTTCCCGTCGTTTTGCCTGGCCCGAGTGGGGCAAGCCTGACCGCCGTCGGCATGTCACTATCAAACAGAACGGATGAAGCCGCAGCATGATTCCCTAAAGGGCGGTGCTTTGTCTTTGCCTGCCAGCGATATTACTTGTCCGCCTAGCAAATCAGTAGCCTTACTAATAGGGTGGCTATGGGGAAAGCCCCCGAGGCGAAGAGAAGGCAGGCCCGTATGACTGAAGAGCAGCCCATCAGTAAAGTCACGGATATCATCAACGATTCCAAGATCGGAATGCTGACCACCGTCAACGAGGAAGGTTCGTTGGTCAGTCGGCCGCTTGCCGTCCAGGAAGTCAAGGACGACGGCGACATGTGGTTCTTCACGGGGCTGGGAACCTCGCAGGTTGCCCATGTGCGGCAGGACCCGCGAGTCAATGTTTCCTTCGGCAAGAACACGGAGTGGGTCTCGGTAGCCGGGACTGCCGAGGTTGTCACGGACCGGCAAAAAATCCATGAGATGTGGAACCAGGTTGTACAGGCCTGGTTCCCTGATGGTCCCGACACCCCGGACGTGTGCTTGCTTCATGTCGACTCGGACTCGGCAGAGTATTGGACCAGTCCGGGCGGTACGGCCGCAACGGTACTTCAATGGGTCAAGTCCAAGGTCACCCATTCCCGGTTCAGCGTAGGCGAAAGCGGCACCGTGGAGTTATGATCCGCCATGGTTGATGCCCAGCGGTTTCGTCTCCTTTTGGAGGAGGAGCGGAACGGCAAACTCGAACTGCTCAAGGCCTTGGGAAATGACATCACCTCCGTGAGCCTCGCCCGGCAGGACTCCAATGTGGACGACGAACACGATCCCGAGGGAAGCACCATTGCGTTCGAACTTTCACAGGCGTCCGGCCTCATGGAGCAAAGCCGGGTGGGCTTGGAACAGATCAACGAGGCGCTGGCGAGGATCGACCAGGGAAGCTACGGGCTGTGCGCGGTTTGCGGTACAGCCATTCCCGAGGGCAGGCTTGAGGCCAGGCCGTGGACACCATTCTGTGTTAACCACGCCTCAGGACGTAGCTGAGTCAGCTGGACATTCCCGGTGAGACCGGGACAAATTCAATTCCCTGCTGGACCTTCTTCCTGGGTCCGCGGTCGAAGCCTTTTGCATCAAGGTGGTTCCCTGCGCGGTAGGCCGCAAGCGCTTCGTCGTAGATCTCGTTGAGGCGCTGCCCGGTGAAGACTTCCTGGGTCCCGTCGGCAAAAAGGACGGCCACGGTGACGCTGGCGGGAAAGTGCCGTTTCATTCGGATGAAGCCTTGGGTGTCCTGATGGAGGGAGATCACGTGCCAACCGCGCTTTCTGTAGTGTTCATGCCAGTCTTCCTTACGTGAGGCGCATTCGTGGCTTATGTGGGGATCCTGGAACTTATGATGCAATCCGACCAGGCTGGCGGCCGTGCCCCAAACACCACGCTCATGGCAGGGATTCCGTATCGGGGGCTTCGGCTGTACTGGCGCGGTCGGCTGCGACTCCCTGCTTCCGGCTGGCCAGCAGGAACGGCAATGCGATGAGCTCAATTACGCCGGCCATTGCCAAGGATGCCGGATAACCGTAAAGATCGGCTCCACGGCCGAGGACGGGCTGGATAACTACGCCGCCGCTGGAGCCCATCAGCGAATCGAAGCTCAGGACAGTCGCGCGCTGCTTCGACGGGATCATGTCGTTGACATAGGCCTGCCGGACGGGCGTAGCTGCGGAACCAACAACGGCCCACAACGCGAGCAACACCAACGCCACCCAGAAAATACGGGTGAAGCCAAGGACCAGCAGGATCATGCCGCCCACCAAGGCGCCGAGGATCAGCACGGAGGTGCGCTTGTGGAACAACCGTCTGGCGTGCGGCCCATTCCCTGGCGAATTCAGCGGTGCCGGTTCCGGCCTCCGCCGCTTCACCCCGCGACCATAGAAGCAGGAGTGCAAGCGCGTGCTTGCAGGGGAACTTCCGGCTGGGACATGAGCACCGGTAGGCGGGCGCAACGATGTCCACGCTCACCTGGTACGGTGTTTTTCCGCTGCCTTGGCACTTGCCCCACACAAGGACATCATTGCTGCCCGATTCGGACCACGGGCCGGGATGTGCGAGCTTCCGTGCTGCTGCCAGCGAGGAAGAGTCCGGGGCCGCATTGATGACTGTCTCTTCGCTCCAACGCCCCATGGAACACATTCTGCCTGACGGCTCCGACACTATGGAACAGCAGTCAGGGTGTGGCGCTGGAACAGCGGGGAGCCAGGGGCCCGATACCCCGCTGCTCTCCCTTAGGCCTGGTTACTCACCAGCCCCTGCTCTGTCCCGGTGCTCTCAGTACGCTCAGCTGACTTCAGCGGGGCAAAAAACTTGCCGAGTTCCGCCGTTGCGGTCAAGGGCAGCACGTTGGCGACATATTGGTCCGGCCGGACCACCACAACCACACCGTCGCGGCTCAGTCCGCGCAACTCAAAAATGTCCGCGTTGGGATCGGCGCCGAAAACCTTCTCAAGGTAAGTGAGCTTGAAGGGCCCAACCGTCGGTTTGAAAGCCGCCGGTACGGCGTTGATATCAACGTTGGTGTGGTCCTGTTGGTAGATCACCTTCACATCGAACCAGGCGTCGCGGTCGGCGTCGGACGGCGTCGCGGCCAGCGGCGAGTCCGGCGAGTTCGCGATCCACTCCGCGAAGTCCGCTACCGGTCCTTGGGCGCCTGCCTGGGCCACATCGGCGAAGACATAGATGCGCCAACGCCCGTCCGCCTTGGCGTGGTGGCCCAGGTGCATGGGGTTGGTGTCGCAGACCCGGAGGACGGGAGCGGACTTAAAGCGCTTGCCAACCGGGAACCCGGTGGCGAGTTCCTGGTGTCGGGCCTCGGCTACCAGCATCGAGGGAGCGTACTGCGTCATGAAGCCCGCCGGGAACTCGGCAGTGCTGGTGTAGAAGGTCTCCAATTCCGCGGGGTCTTCGAACTCTTCAGGCTTCTTGGCCATCAGGGTGGACCATTGTTTGTCGAAATCGATGAGGTTCTTCGCCACCACCTGGCGCTCCGCGGAATAGGTGTCCAACAGGTTTTCGGGGCTGCGGCCTTCGAGGACGTGGCCGAGCTTCCAGCCGATGTTGAACCCGTCCTGCATGGAGACGTTCATGCCCTGTCCGGCTTTAGCGCTGTGGGTGTGGCAGGCGTCGCCAGTGATGAACACCCGCGGAGTGCGGGTGCCGCGCTCCTCCGGCAGGACGTCGTCGAACCTGTCTGTGAGCCTGTGGCCTACCTCGTACACGCTGTGCCACGCCACGTTGCGCACATCCAACGTGTAGGGGTGGAGGATGTCATTGGCTTTCCGGATGATCTGTTCGATGGTCGTCCGGCGCACGGCACCCTTGTCATTGGGGTTGACCTCGCCCAAGTCCACGTACATGCGGAACAGGTGGCCGCCTTCGCGGGGGATCAGGAGGATGCTGCCTCCGGCGCCGGACTGGATGGCGCACTTGGTGCGGATGTCCGGGAAGTCGGTGACGGCAAGGACGTCCATGACGCCCCACGCATGGTTGGCCTGGTCGCCGGCGAGGTGGCAGCCGATGGACTCACGAACCTTGCTGCGCGCACCGTCGGCACCCACCACATACTTGGCGCGGATGACCCGCTCCTGGCCTTCGTTGGGGCCGGACGTGTGGGCCAGCGTGACGGTTACCGGGTAGTCACCTTGGCCCGTGACATCCAGGCTATGGAATTCGTAACCGTAGTCCGGTCTCATCCGCGTGGGGGAGTTGGCCATGAACTCCGCGAAGTAATCCAGGACGCGGGCCTGGTTGACGATCAGGTGCGGGAACTCGCTGATCCCGGCCGGGTCATCAACAGCCCGTGCAGCCCGAACGATACGCGAATGATCGGCAGGATCCGGCTTCCAGAAAGCCATCTCCGTAATCCGGTACGCCTCCGCGATGATGCGCTCGGCGAACCCGAACGCCTGGAAAGTTTCGACGCTGCGAGCCTGGATCCCGTCGGCTTGGCCGATGGCTAAACGCCCGGGACGCCGTTCAATAATGCGTGTGGTGACATCCGGGAACTGGGAAAGCTGCGCCGCGGTCAACATGCCGGCAGGGCCTGTGCCCACGATGAGGACATCAACTTCGTCGGGCAGCTCGGTGGGGCGGTTGATTCCGACGCCGGCGGCCGGCTCGACCCGGGGGTCACCGGATACGTAACCGTGGTGGTGGAACTGCACGGGCTTTCCTCACTTCTTTGTGGGCTCTTGCTCAATGGGCGTTCTGCTCAATGGGTGTTCGATAATAGAACACGGTGTTCTATTATCGCTCCGATAATCGTAATGCGGCTCACACGTGCGTTCAAGCCCTTGATGCCTCTTATGCCGGACCTTGTGTAGCTTCCTGCAGATTGGGCCTCTGGCATGTCAGGATCAGGTATGCCGCGACTGATGCTCTTGGATACTGCCTCCTTGTATTTCCGCGCCTTCTACGGCGTGCCCGATTCCATTCGCCGATCGGACGGAACGCCCGTGAATGCGGTGCGTGGTCTCATGGATATGATCGCCCGCCTCACTACCGACTACGAGGCCACGCACTTGGTGGCTTGCTGGGACAACGATTGGCGCCCACAGTGGCGCGTAGACCTGATTCCCAGCTACAAGTCGCACAGGGTGGCGGAAATCGTTTCGAATGGTCCGGATGTAGAGGTGGTTCCGGACCCGCTTGAGGCGCAGATTCCCATGATCCGCCGAGTACTGGACCTTGCCGGGATCGCCGTGATGGGCGTTGACGAGCATGAGGCTGATGACGTCATAGGGACCTATGCGAGCCAAGCGACCATCCCTACGGATGTGGTTACCGGCGACCGCGACCTCTTCCAGCTCGTCAATGACGACCGTGGGGTCCGCGTCATCTACACCGCCCGCGGCATGAAGAACCTGGAAGTTCTCACCGACGTCGTGGTGGTGGGCAAGTACCGTGTCCTGCCCGGGCAGTATGCCGACTTTGCCACACTCAGGGGAGACGCCTCCGATGGTCTCCCCGGCGTTGCCGGCATAGGAGAAAAGACTGCGGCGTCACTGCTTGGAACGCACGGATCATTGACGGGGCTGCTGGAGGCGGCGGAAGCTCCCGACGGCGGGTTGTCGGCTACCGTCCGGGCCAAACTGTCCGCGGCGGCTGACTATCTCAAAGTGGCTCCCGCCGTGGTGAATGTGGTGCGCGACCTCGCGGTACCGACGCTGGAAGAGGCGGGTGCCGAGCTGCGTCCCGTCACCGGAGATGCGCGCGCTGAACTTGAGCAATTGGCCACTGACTGGAATCTGGGCGGATCGGTGAAGAGGCTGCTGGACGCTCTGGACCGCACCAGCTGAGCTAACTGTCCGCTGAGCAGCTGTCCGCTGACCACCCTGTCCGCTGACCACGATTGTCGGCTGATTACGATGTCCGCTGACGAGCCCATTCACAGATTCCGGGTCACTTTCACAGCCGAATGACAGGTTCGGAACAGCGGGGGCTTTGGCGGGTCTCCCATGGTGTTAAGAGGACGGAACCATTGACCGTCCCTCAGACCACCAGCCGTACCAACGGCTCATTGAGGAGAGGCATATGTCGAAATTCAAGAGAATCACCCTGGGCGTGGCAGCCGGAGCGCTTGCACTGGGAGCCGGATTGGGCGCTACCAGCATCGCGACGGCGGCCACCACACCCTCGCCGAGCGCCACAGCGTCCGCGGATGCAACCGCTCCCTCAGATCGTGGGGGGAAGCTTGGTGGTCACGGACGCGATCGGGGACAGATCGCTGCTGAGTTGGCAACCAAGCTCGGAGTGGACGAAGCGAAAGTTACCGAGGCCTTGAAAGCGTTCCGTGAGGCAAACAAACCCGCCGCGCCTCCGGCCGAGGGAACGGAAGGAACCAAGCCGGACCGTACGGCGCAGGATGCTGCGTTGGCGAAGTCGCTCGCTGAAGCATTGGGCGTCGATGAAGCCAAGGTCGCCACGGCACTGGAAGAAATCCGTGCCGCAGGCCAAGCGGAGCGTTCCGCAGCTCTGAAGACAAAACTGGACGAAGCGGTCGCGGACGGCAAGCTCACGCAAGCAGAAGCTGATGCCGTAACCAAAGCCGTTGAAGCCGGAGTCCTCGGAGGAGGCGGGCGCTAAGACTACAGCGCGAACCCGACCATATGGGGAGCCTCCGGATACGTCCGGGGGCTCCCCTTCGCAGTGCTTGACGACAGCCTGATGGTTGACGTTGTTCAAGGGCCACACCCGTATGCGCACATGAGCCTGCAATGTGTTTTCAACAAGCTGTCGATTTCTGCTCGCGCTGTTCGACCTATGGATGAGAAGGTCGAAGGGCGGCTTTCCACGACACAGGAGCCAAATTCGAGAACATCGATTTCAACGAGATCCTCGAGGCAATGGGCAAATTCAATGACGAACTGATCCGCGCTGGAGTCCTCTTGGCCGCAGAAGGCCTGGACGACGCCAAGGACGGCGTGGTGGTGGACTTCACCGGTGAAACTCCGGTGGTCACTGACGGCCCCTACGGAGAAACAAAGGAACTGTTCGGCGGCTATTACATCCTGGATGTCGCCTCCAAGCAGGAAGCAATCGAGTGGGCAAAGCGCGCACCCATGACTGCTGGTACCAAGACCGAAATCCGTCGCGTGACAAGCATTGACGAGTTCCCTCAAGACAACGAATGGATTCAAAAGGAACGGGCATGGCGCCAGCAAACCGGTCAGCTCTGAGGTACACCGAAGATTCTCCGGTCAGCAGCGGCCGGCGTGAGCAGTAATGAGGCAAGGGCCGCCGTCGAAGCGGTGTGGCGGAGTGAATCCGCCCGTATCGTCGGCGCCCTTGCCCGCTACACCGGCGATTTCACCCTGGCCGAGGACCTTGCGCAGGAAGCGCTGGCAGAAGCCCTCGTGTCCTGGTCTGTGAATGGCATCCCCGTGGAACCGGCGGGTTGGCTCTTGACTGCGGGACGGCGTCGGGCGATCGACTCGTTCCGGAGGCGTGCTGTTCGCGACGAGAAGTATGCCTTGCTGGCCCGTGATTTATCCGAGGAAGAACCCGGTGTGGACACTTTGTTCAACCCTGATGCCATCGATGACGACGTTCTCGCTTTGATGTTTGTCTCCTGCCATCCCGTGTTGTCCAAGGAGGCACGAATTGCCCTGACGCTTCGCGTGGTGGGCGGCATGGGCACGGAAGAGATTGCCAAGTCTTTCTTGGTCGCCGTTCCGACCATCCAGGCCCGTATCACGCGAGCCAAGAAAACCCTGGCGGCCGCGCACGTGCCGTTTGCTGTGCCGGAGACCGCCGAAATATCGGAGCGGTTGGGCTCAGTGTTGCAGGTGGTCTACTTGATTTTTTCCGAGGGTGCCTTTGCCTCCGGTGGTGATTCGTGGATGCGTACGGAACTGGCCGGCGAAGCACGTCGGCTCGCCCGCATTTTGGTTCGGTTGGCTCCCGAACCCGAAGCGTTTGGCCTCCTCGCTTTGATGGAACTGACGGCCGCACGTTTTCCTGCCCGGCTCGATTCAGCCGGACAGCCTGTCCTTCTCGAAGACCAGGATCGACGACGTTGGGACCAGTCTGCGATACACCGTGGCAGGGCAGCTCTTAAGACTGCCGGGGCTGCGGGCCGAGGTCTCGGCGCCTACGGATTGCAGGCTTCCATTGCCGAATGCCACGCGGTGGCTCGGAGTGCCGAGGAGACGGATTGGCAACGAATCGTAATTCTGTATGAGGCCCTGGGGCGACTGGTTCCATCGCCTGTGGTTGAACTGAATCATGCAGTTGCGGTTGCCATGGCTTCGGGTCCGGCCTCCGGGCTGCAGTTGGTGGACGCAATCTCGGACAGCGGTGCTTTGACGGGGTCACACCTGGTTCCGACGGTGCGAGGTGAGCTCCTCACCCGGCTGGGCCGTCTTGAAGAGGCAAAGGAAGCCCTGTCAGAAGCACTCGACCTGTGCTCGAACGCTGCCGAACGTTCCGCGCTGGAGCGAAAGATCGCCGAACTGGCAGACCAGCTGAGCTGAAAAGCCACGACACGACGGTATCGTCCTGCCGCCCGCACCTGAGTTTGGCTGCGTCCTGCCGCCCGCATCTGCGTTTGGCCGCGCCCTGCCGCCCGGGCTGGAATGGGGGGCACCTACCAACCAGTGGTCGTGCAACTAGCGGGCGTGAATATGGCCAGGGCGAACGCCAGTCCTCCCGTAACTACTACCGGGCGTGTTTATGTTCTTTGGGGTGTGTGGTGGTGCTGTCTCTTCTCCACACCTGACGCTGCCGACGAGGAGCGTG
>NZ_JBLYIE010000081.1:0-9919 GCF_048537125.1 Paenarthrobacter sp. PPS72
CGTTCAGCTTGAAAAATTCCGCCCCGACAACCCGGAGATGCGTGTGAGTTCAGAAACGAGGTCGCCCTCCCAATGACCCGGGATTGCCAATAACCAGTCGGCGATCGCGGCCCTGGTCGAACGCACCACCCGCTTAGTGATGCTCGTCCACCTCCCGGGCAACCATACCGCCGAAACCGTCCGGGACGGCCTCATCAAAACCATGGCCACCCTGCCGGCGCACCTGCGCCGATCCCTTACCTCGGACCAGGGTGCGGAAATAGCCGGCCACAAAATCCTTCACCCTGGAAGACTCCAGCCGAGCGTTTACGTCGATCGAGCCGCGTTGCCAGTGATTTACTACTAACCACCTAACCAACAGGTGTTGCAACGACCCCCGGAAACAGCCTAAGGTGCGGGTCCTTCGCGTATGTCTTTTAGCTTTTCCGTTGCATCCAAGGCTTCCAGGCAGCCCGGGGTTACTGGGTGCGATACCCCGAGGAGTAGTTTCGGGTGGGACGAATTCCAGGGCGCTGCAAGGGCACCCAGAGCTTGTATCGGTCTGCACGATAGTACGAGACAGAGTAGTCAACCATGGCCCGTGCAACGAAGGCGTGACGCTGAATCTTCAGCAACGGCGCACCGACATCAACATTGAGGAGCCTTGCCGTAGACGGCGAGGCTGCGGTGGCCTCGATCATGTCCTCCCCCCACTCCATCACAAGGCCGAAACGCTCACTCAGAACGTTATACAGCGAAGTGGGAGGCGCCTCATCAAGCAGTCCGGGTACCCGATGTGCTGGAATGAAGTTCTCATCTACGCTCATGGGCTCATTGTCAGCCAGCAGGAGCCGCCTGAATCGAACCACCGGCGTGCCCTCGTCCAGTTGCAACTCCCGGGCAAGGAAAGCACTGGCAGCAATCTGTTCAAAGCTCAGGACCTTGGCTGCAGGCACCATTCCGCGACGCTGCATTTCCTCGCTGTACGAGGTCAACTTTACCTGCAGATCCAGCTTCGGCTTTCTGACGAAAGTTCCAAGACCCACCACGCGCTCAATGACTTCTTCTCCAACTAGAGCATCAATGGCCTGACGTACGGTCATCCTGGCCAGCCCGAACCGTTCAGCGAGATCCCGCTCCGAAGGGAGCGCAGATCCGGGTGGGCAGGACCGCGCAATGAACGTCCGCAGGATCTCGCGGAGTTGAACGTAAATGGGCGTGCCGCTGGTTCGGTCGATCTCACCGGCAATGCTTGCTGCCTCAGCCACGGCAGGCTTTCAGCAATTGACTCATGCTCCAAGGATAATTCAGCATGGCCCGGGTCTAGACCAGCGGCCATGCAGAATAGAGTGGCCCGCCCACTGGCGGCTACTCTGGTATGGATCACTTTCCAGGCGGAGTTCCGTCGTAACAAAGGAGCCGGGTTGCCGGAGCAGAAAACCTTCGTCGCC
Source organism: Paenarthrobacter sp. PPS72 (assembly GCF_048537125.1). Classification (GTDB taxonomy): domain Bacteria; phylum Actinomycetota; class Actinomycetes; order Actinomycetales; family Micrococcaceae; genus Arthrobacter; species Arthrobacter nitroguajacolicus_E. The sequence continues at coordinate 1,431 of NZ_JBLYIE010000081.1, forward strand.
GCCGAAATCGGCTTGCACGCAAGGGCAGCCGCAGTGTTCGTACGTGCGGTGACGGAGACGGGCCTGCCGGTGACCATCCGCAAGCACCATGGCCTGCCCGTGGACGCTCGTTCTCTCCTGGAAGTCATGACAGAGGATTTTGAACACGGATGCGAAGTCGTCCTTGCAATAGCTCCAGAGGAACTCAGCGACGATCAAGCCCTCTCGAAGGCTCAGAGTGCCCTTGTTGCTCTTTCCGCTGTCCTGGAGGGTCCACAAGCCCGCTGAAAGCCCTCGCCGGCACAAGCAGATCCCTTGAAGTGCCTGGGGTCTCGTGCGGCAAACAGGACTTAAGGGGCTCATCGCATTTGAGGGTGTAGTGGGGGTGGGCGCGTCGGTGGCCGGGTAAAGGGCGAGGTCGTGTCCCACGCTACCTTCCTGTCTCCCGACCTGCGGATGATTGGTGCCGGCCGGGCAGTGCTGGCTGCGCTGGGCGCTGGAGGGCATCGTGTGCCAGCACCTCACCGTCGCCCGTGTCGCGGAAGGCTTGGGCGTATCCTGGCATACCGCGAACAGCGCGATCCTTGCCGAAGGCAAACGGGTGTTGATCGAGGACCCGGGCCGGTTCAACAGGGTGGCCGTGATCGGCGTAGATGAACATGTCTGGCGGCACACCCGGCACGGGGACAAGTACGTCACCATGATCATCGACCTCACCCCGGTCCGTGACAGGACCGGCCCGGTTGCTGGACATGTCTGAGGGACGCTCGAAACAGGTCTTCAAAGCTTGGCTCGCCGCACAGCCCAAGGTCTGGGGGGACGGGATCGAGGTCGTTGCGATGGATGGGTTCACCCGGTTCAAGACCGCAGCCGCCGAGGAGCTCGCGGACGCGGTCGAGGTCATGGACCCGTTTCACGTCGTCCAGCTTGCCGGCGATGCCCTGGACAGGTGCCGTCAGCGCCTGCAGCAGCAGCCCCTTGGCCATCGCGGACGGTCCGGGGACCCGCTCTACGCCGCCCGGCGGACCCTGCACACCGGTCATGATCTGCCTGCCGACAAGCAGAAGGACAGGCTGAAGGCCCTGTTGGCAGCGGACGACCATGTCGAAGTCGAAGCGACCTGGGGTATCTATCCCCTCGAGACCGGCGGATTCAAACCCCGACTACACCCCCAAATGCGATGAGCCACATAACGACAATGGGCCCCACCAAAAGGTGGGGCCCAATGTTTTGTGTTGACAGCTAGCTTTGTGAAAGCAGCTATTTAGTGGGCGTGATCGCCTCGGCTGTACTCAAAGACCCAGCCAACCAAAGCAATCAAGGCGAGGCCACCGGCGACATAAGTCACCCAGAAACCGATGGCAAGGCCCAGGAAACCTCCGGCACAAGCCAAGCCCAGTACCAACGGCCACCAGCTCCAAGGAGAGAAGTGCCCCTGCTCACCGGCGCCTTCATGGATTTCTGCGTCGGGGCGGTCTTCGGGCCGCAACCCTATGCGCTTACCTGTGAACCCGAGGTAAGCGCCGATCATGCCTGCAAGGCCACCGACGAGAAGAATGCCCAGCACACCAACCCACTCAGACCATTCCGTCAGGAAGCCGTAGGCGATAGCTACAGGGACGAAGAAGAAGACCCCGGCTCCAAAGAGCCACGATTCAATTTTCATTTGCTGACGTCCCTTTGATCGGCGTTACCCAAAACGGCTGCTGCGGGCGACGGAGCCTCGGCCGTGTGGACTTGGGCCAACTCAGGATGGTGAAGGTCCAAGGCAGGGCGCTCGGAGCGGATACGGGGCAGGGAAGTGAAGTTATGGCGAGGCGGAGGACATGAGGTTGCCCACTCCAAGGAGGCGCCGAAGCCCCACGGGTCATCCACTTCCACCTTCTTGTTACTCCGCCAGGTGATGTAGACGTTCCAGAAGAACGGCAGAAGCGAAGCACCGAGGACGAAGGACGAAATGGTGGAGAACTGGTTCATCCACGTGAAGTTATCCTGTGGCATGTAATCCGCATAGCGACGCGGCATCCCCGACACACCCAGCCAATGCTGGATGAGGAAAGTGCCGTGGAAGCCAAGGAATAACAGCCAAAAGTGAATCTTCCCGAGACGTTCGTTGAGCATCTTTCCAGTCCACTTAGGCCACCAGAAGTAGAAGCCTGCGAACATGGCAAACACCACTGTTCCAAAAACCACGTAGTGGAAGTGGGCAACCACAAAGTACGAGTCCGAGACATTCAGGTCAAGCGGCGGTGACGCCAGGATGATTCCGGTGAGACCACCGAAAAGGAACGTCACCAGGAATCCGATGCTCCAAAGCATGGGAGTCTCGAAGGTGATGGATCCCTGCCACAAAGTGCCGATCCAGTTGAAGAACTTCACACCGGTGGGCACTGCAATCAGCATAGTCATGAAGGCAAAGAACGGCAGGAGAACCGAACCGGTCACATACATGTGGTGAGCCCACACTGTGACGGAGAGGGCTGCGATGGCGATGGTTGCGTACACAAGACCCTTGTAGCCGAAGATCGGCTTACGGCTGAAGACGGGGAAGATCTCGGACACAATGCCGAAGAATGGCAGCGCGATGATGTACACCTCAGGGTGGCCGAAGAACCAGAACAGATGCTGCCACAGCAGGGCGCCCCCGTTCTCCGGATCAAAGATGTGTGCACCAAATCTACGGTCAGCACCAAGTGCGAACAGAGCTGCAGCCAACGGCGGGAAGGCCATCAGAACCAAAATCGCCGTAACAAGCGTGTTCCAAGTGAAGATGGGCATGCGCCACATGGTCATACCCGGAGCGCGCATGCAAATGATGGTGGTGATGAAGTTGACGGCACCAAGGATGGTTCCAAAGCCGGACAGCGCCAGACCAAAGACCCAGAGGTCACCACCTACCCCGGGACTGAACGTGGTGTTCGACAGTGGCGCATAAGCAAACCAACCGAACGATGCGGCACCCTGCGGCGTGATGAAACCAGACACCGCGATAGTGGAACCGAAGAGGAAGAACCAGAAAGCCAGCGCGTTCAGACGGGGAAAGGCGACATCCGGCGCGCCAATTTGCAGTGGCATAATCACGTTGGCGAAGCCGGCGAACAGCGGCGTAGCGAACATCAAGAGCATCACGGTGCCGTGCATCGTAAACATCTGGTTGTATTGCTCTTTGGTCTGCAGGATCTGCATTCCGGGTTCGAACAGTTCGGCCCGGATCAACAGCGCCATGACGCCACCGAGGCAGAAGAACACGAACGACGCAATAAGGTACATGTACCCGATGGTCTTGTGGTCCGTGGAGGTGATCCAGTTGACGACGATGCGTCCCTTGGATTTAGGAACAACAGGAGCTTCCAGAACCCCTGGTGCGGATTGAGTGTACGTAGCCACGTCGCTCCCCTTACTTGGTTTCGTTCAGGTTCGGGTTGCGGTCATATTCCGCACCGAGCAGGCCCGTGTTGCCTTCCTGGCGCAGCTTGTCCATGTGTGCCTGGAACTCAGACTCGGAGACAACCTTGACGCGGAAAAGCATTTCGGAGTGGTATTCACCGCAGAGTTCGGCACACTTGCCGTCGAAGGTGCCCTCCTTGGTGGGGGTGAACCTGATGTAGTTCGTCTTACCCGGGATCATGTCGCGCTTCTGAAGGAAGGCTGGAACCCAGAATGAGTGGATGACGTCACGGGAGTTCAGCTCCAAGTCCACTGACTTGCCAACGGGCAAGTACAGAGTGGGGAGCACTTCTTTGTCGATCTCTGCACCGGTCAATTGCGCTTGGACGCCGGCCTCATGGAGGTCTTCGTTGATGACCTCCCCCTTCTTGTAATTGAAGTCCCAAGCCCACTGTTTGCCTCGGACGTCAACAACGACGTCTGCGGGCTGTGAACGGTCATCGATCGCTCGCTGGTCACGGTCAGTGAAGTAGAAAAATACCAACACCATGAACAGCGGGATGGTCAAGTAGAAGACCTCCAGCGGCAGATTGTAACTGAGCTGCTTGGGGAACCCCGTGGTGCCCTTGCGGCGGCGGTAAGCAATGATGCACCAGACCAAAAGGCCCCACGTGATAATGCCTACTGCCAAGGCGGCTATCCATGAGTTGACCCAGAGGTCCATGATCCGGCCAGTGTGGTTGGTCGTGCCGCGATCTGTAGGCAGCCAACCCTTCTCTACCTCTGGTGAACATCCGGTCAAAACCAACGCGCCGGCTAGTGCCAAGCCAGTGATCGATGTGATCTTTATGCGTCGGCTGCCGGTTCGGTTCTGCGAACTCACAGACGGCCCTTCCTCTTGTTGCTGTCTCCCGGCAGGCCAGAGGCTCACCGGGCACACTAAAAGTTTTACTACCCGATGTAGAGCTTACCGCTATCCCGCGGTTTTCGCGCACATGTCGGCGCCGTGGCTACGAACGGTTTTTTAGCCGCACGAAAGGGCACCGACATGCAGCGATGGCTCACATCAGTGGAATGAATCGCCGCAGGCGCAGGACCCGCCGGCATTAGGGTTGTCGATGGTAAAGCCTTGCTTCGAAATGGTGTCTTCAAAGTCGATGCTTGCACCGGTGAGGTAAGGAACGCTCATCTTGTCCACTACCACCTCAACGCCGTCGTAGTCGCGCACAGCATCTCCGTCGAGCAGGCGCTCATCGAAGTAAAGCTGGTAGATCAGGCCCGAGCATCCTCCAGGCTGGACTGCAACGCGCAGTCGAAGGTCGGTGCGCCCTTCCTGTTCGAGGAGGCTGCGGACCTTGCCTGCGGCGACGTCGGTCAGATTGACCTCGTGCGTGGCCAGTTCGTCATCATTGGTGACGAGCTGTGCTCCGGTGCTGTTTTCGTTGGTTGCAGTGCTCATTGGCCTACCTTCTTATGAAGCTCCTGGCGGCGACGCCGGAACGCTGCCTGCCCTTACCCAATTACATACGGGTTATAGCCAATGCTACGTCGCGCAGACGCTTAGCTATAACTCCTGACGTAACCACACACAGCACTCAGTTGTTCCCGGTGCCCGTGGGAGGTTACTCCCACAGACCCTGTGCGTTGAGCCGGGCCAGCATCAAGGCCTCCGCCAACACAGCGTGCCTGAAATCGCCGATGTGCAACGATTCGTTCGCACTGTGCGCCCGGGAATCAGGGTCTTCCACGCCGGTCACCAGGATCTGGGCATCCGGATACATCTCCAAGAGGTCGGCTATGAAAGGAATGGAGCCGCCGATTCCCATTTCCACTGGAATGACACCCCAAGACTCGCCCAGCGCCCACAGTGCCACACGCGCTACAGCAGAAGAGGTATCGGTGGAGAAGGCACTGCCCCTCTCCCCCGGCGTGAACGTCACCCTGGCACCAAAGGGCGCATTGGATTCAACGTGCTGCTTCAAGGCAGCCATTGCTGCGTCGGGGTCCTGGTCAGGGGCCAACCGCATGCTGAATTTTGCGCGCGCCGCTGGAATGAGGGTATTCGATGCAACATCGACTGCCGGGACGTCCATACCGATGATGGACAACGCCGGCTTGGTCCATAGGCGGGAGGCAATGGTTCCGCTACCCGCGAGCCGCACGCCGTCGAGCACTGACGCATCGGCACGGTAGTCCGCTTCAGTAAGGTCAACGGCCACCTCGTCCCGGCTCACCAGGCCAGCCACCGCCACGTTGCCGTCGTCGTCGTGAAGGGTTGCAATGAGCCTTGACAAGAGTGTGGGGGCATCGAGCACCGGCCCGCCGAACATCCCGGAGTGGACGGCATGTTCCAGGACCCGCACTTCGAAGGTGCCGTCCACCAGGCCCCGGAGGCTGGTGGTCAGGGCAGGAACGCCGACCTTCCAATTACTTGAGTCCGCAACAACAATGACGTCTGCCCGGAGAAGCTCCTGGTGCTCCTCAAGGAAGGTCCTGAAAGTGGGCGACCCCGCTTCTTCCTCACCTTCGAAGAAGAAGGTCACGCCGAGCCCGAAGTCTTCTCCCAGCACCTTGGTGACAGCCCTGTACGCGGCAAGGTGCGCCATGATCCCGGCTTTGTCGTCGGCGGCACCGCGGCCATACAACCGGCCGTCACGCTCTTCAGCGACAAACGGTTCCGAGTTCCAGAGGCTCCGATCCCCAGGGGGTTGGACATCATGGTGCGCGTAAAGCAGGATGGTCGGCTGCCCTGCGGCTGCAGATCGGCGCGCGACGACGGCCGGACCACCGGGGGTGCCGTCCTCTTTGTTGCAGCGAAGGATACGAACGTCTTCCATGCCGGCTTCCCTCACCAAGGAAGCAACGGCGTCAGCGCTTCGATCCAGTTCCTTGGGGTCGAAGCTTGGCCATGCAATCCCCGGAATACCTACCAGGTCTTCCAGAGACGCGAGAGTGGAATCGAAGGACTCGTTGACCACCGTGGTCAGTGCCTCGACCGGGGTGGTGCCGGAATGCCCTTGCTTGTTCTGCGGGATCTCCGCATGTGCTGAAGTCATGGGCCACACTTTACCGCCGGGTCTTCTCACGCCCGGCAGGCACAGCCTGCCGCAGCCGGACACGTAACGTGCGCCACCTTCCTAGGGGTATTCTGTATGGGTGTTCGGACGCAAAAAGGAAGAGCCCAGCGCTCAATCAGTAGTAGATCAGGCCTACGCCACCGCACCGGAGCCCGGTGCAGGAAAGGGTGCCCCAACGCCCAAGCGGAAGGACCAGGAAGCGGCCCGCAAGCGCCCATTGGTTCCCAACGACCGTAAGGCTTCCAAGGCAGCGGAAAGGGTAGCCATCCAGGACCAGCGGCAAAAAATGCGGCAGGCCTTGGATACGGGCGACGAGAGGTTCCTCCCCGTTCGTGACAAGGGGCCCCAGAAGCGCTACACGCGCGACTACGTCGACGCACGCTTCAGCCTGGGTGAGTACCTCATGTTCGGCGCCTTGCTGTTCGTAGTAATCTCCCTGATCATTCCGGCCACCAGTGCCGGCATCAGCTACGTCCTTATCGGATTCTGGATCATGTTCCTCGCGGTCTTCGTAGACGTTTTCATCCTGTCCCGCAAACTCCGCAAGCGTCTCACCGAGAAGTTCGGCGAAGTGGAACGCGGCTCCATCTGGTACGGCTGCATGCGTGCTCTTCAGTTCCGCAAGCTCCGCCTTCCGAAACCTCAGGTAAAGCGCGGTCAGTACCCCGCCTAAGGGCCCGCGAACTCGGGCATCACCAGCTTTGGCGAAGAGAAGAAGACCCCGGACCGTCGGTCCGGGGTCTTCTTTGCTTAGGGTCTTCGTTAGGCCAGTATCAGCGCGACGCCCGCCGTCGAAGCTTCACCAGGCCTTTGTTGATGCGGTAGGCCCAGAACGGGCCTTCGTAGAGGAAAGCTGTGTACCCCTGCACCAGAGTGGCTCCCGCATCCAAACGGTCCTGAACATCCCGCGGGGTCTCCACTCCACCCACCGCAATAAGCACGAGCTGATCGTCCACCGCATCCTTGAGCCTGCGCAGCACTTCCAAGGAGCGCTGTTTGAGGGGCGCTCCCGACAAACCGCCCGCACCGAGGGACTCCACTTTTGCTGCATCCGAGACGAGACCATCACGGGAAATCGTGGTGTTGGTGGCAATAATTCCATCCAGTTTCAGGTCCAGGGCAAGACGTGCGACGTCGTCGATGTCGTCATCGGACAGATCAGGCGCGATCTTGACCAGCAGCGGCACATGCCGGCCGGCGGATTCGTCGGCCGCGTCTCCGACGGCCCGCAGCAGCGGACGCAAGGTCTCCACGTTCTGCAGCAAGCGAAGCCCCGGAGTATTGGGAGAGCTGACGTTGACTACCAGGTAATCGGCTGCCGGCGCGAGGCTACGTGCACTTACCAAGTAGTCCTCGGTAGCGTCGTCGAGTTCTACGAGCTTGGTCTTGCCGATATTCACCCCGATGATCGGCCGGACGTCCGGGTGCTGCCGCTGCAAAGCAGCCCGCGCAGACTTGAGCCTCGGCGCGACTGAGGCTGCGCCGTCGTTGTTGAATCCCATGCGGTTGATGACCGCCTTGTCCTCAATCAGGCGGAACAGGCGCGGTTTCTCATTACCTGGCTGTGCCTGGCCCGTAATGGTTCCCACCTCCACATGTCCGAATCCAAGCTCGGACAACGCTTCAATGCCGTGACCCTCCTTATCGAAACCTGCCGCCAGGCCAAAGGGTGACGGGAAGGTCAGACCCAGCGCCTCCGTACGAAGGGAAGCATCAGGAGCTGTAATCCTGGCCAGGATCCGGCCGGCACCTGAACGTTGGGCTACCCTGATCCCTTGGAAGCCGATCTTGTGGGCCTTCTCGGCATCCATCCAGGAGAAGGCCAACTTGAAGAATGTGGGATAAACACGCATGGTCCTAGTTTTCCCGCTTACTGACAACTCACCAAACCCGTGACCCGCTCCCCCGCTGGCATGTAGGCACGCCACCGGAAAATCGTGACACAGATCATCAACGCCACAGGGTCGCAGCCGCCATCGTGATGCCGGGCGGGAGGGCCGCGGGCGGGAATCCCGCCGCCGGTGTCTAAGCCTCGATCCACCGGGC
>NZ_JBLYIE010000082.1:0-22858 GCF_048537125.1 Paenarthrobacter sp. PPS72
CCCCCCCCCCCCCCCCCCCCCCCTCCACCCAAAAAAAAAACACACCCCCCCAGATCAGTATCAATGTCTCGTGGGCTCGGAGATGTGTATCCTGATAAATCAATAGTTTCTCCTTCGTTTTTAGATTCGGGTTTCCGTGGCTTGCTCCTCCACGATCTGGACTCTGCTGGGAAACGCCCAGCTCCCGGGCAGCCGCGTCGGCTGCCAAACGGATGCTGACTCGGTGCGTAGCTGGACGCCCTGAGTGACTCCTGAAGCAGGCATTGACGAATATAGAAGCATCCAAGACTAGCTCCGGCTGCCCCCAAACCTTCCCGGCACCGGGTTCCTGCTTTCGGGGTCACGCCTACTAGGCTGGCTCGAAGTGAGTTGCCTGCCGCATGTCCCGCGCCGCACGTCCCGCTCCTCGCACCCATTTCACCGAAGGATCCTTAATGAGTCACCCGAGTTACCCGCCCTCGCCCCAAAATGATGCCGGAGCAGGGGTTCCGCAGGTCCCCGCCGCACCCTCTGCTTTTGGAGGCCAGTTCCAGGGCGGAGGCCCCGCCGGTTACCAGCCCGGTCCGGACTCCGGTCCTTACGGGGCCCAGGGAGCGGGTGGTCCCCTCAAGTCCTTCATGACCACCTGGATTCTGTCACTCCTCCTTGGTGGCCTGGGCGTGGATCGGTTTTACCTGGGCAAGATCGGTACCGGCATAGCGAAGCTCCTCACCGCGGGCGGCTTCGGCATCTGGTCCATTGTGGACCTGATCATCACGCTGACAGGAAACGCGCGGGACAAGCAGGGCCGTCCGCTGGCAGGTTACCCGGAGAACAAGAAGAAGGCGTGGATCATCACCATCGTCGTCTGGTTCGCCGGTGTGATCATCGGAATCGTCTCCACCGTTTTGTCGTTGACTTTGGTGGCTGCTGCCGTCCAGGAAGGACGAAACACACCCGTAGTGCCGCTCCCCTCGGCCAGCCAAGGGCCGCTGTTGCCGTCAGAGGGAACTGCCAACGATGCGAACTCCTTCACCGTGAACGTTGATGACAGCACCACTGTGAAGGTGGGCGTCGTGGACTCCCTTTACACCAACGAGATTCCGTCCATGACCTACATGAAACCTGCCAACGGAGGTTTCCTTGTCCTGGAAATTTCCTGGGAGACACTGACCGGGACGAGCTTCGCGGCGTCAACGAACTTCGAAGCCTACGACGCTGACGGCAACGAGGGGGACCTGCTGTTCCTGGAGGACGGCCTTGGCGGCCTGCCCACGGGGACAGTTGCCATTGGAGAGGTGAAGCAGGGTGTGATCGCGTTTGATATCAAGAACGGCCCCACCACGATTGTGGTCAACGACGACTATGGTGATGAAGCGGCCACCTTCACGCTGACCCCTCCGGCCGGCCAGTAGCTGATCAGCCACGCATAAATCTGCTTCAGGAAAGAACCCGCCGCCCTTTACGTGAACTGGTCACGGGGCTGCGGGTTCTTTCGTAGGGACCTCCGAGACTATCCGCCGGTTTCGGGCTAACCTGATTTTCGTGTCACATCATCGGATTGCGCCCAACGTCGACGACTCCTCGGATCTGCTTGCCGCGGCCCTTGCCGCCCTGAGGACGGAGCTGGAACTCCCTGGCGAGTACCCGCCGGAAGCCGTGGCAGAAGCACGTCAGGCCGTGGAGACCCTTGAGTTGCCGGCTCAGGACCTGAGGGATATTCCTTTTGTGACCATTGACCCCGCCACGTCCACCGACCTGGATCAGGCTTTGTTCATCGACCGGGCCGGTGATGGATACAAGGTCCTCTATGCCATTGCCGATGTGCCGTCCTTCGTGGTTCCAGGAGGCGCACTGGATGCCGAAACGCGTCAACGCGGGCAGACGTTCTACGCCCCCGACGGGCGGATCCCGCTGCATCCGGAGGTCATCAGCGAAAACGCCGGCAGCTTGCTGGCCGACCAGGATTGCAGCGCTTTCGTCTGGGATTTCGACTTGGATGCGGAAGCTGAAGTGCAGTCCGTCACCGTTGCCCGTGCCGCCGTACGCAGCAGGGCAAAGCTGAGTTACAAGGGCGCGCAACAACAGATCGACGACGACACCGCGCCGGCTGTCCTGCAACTCCTCAAGGAAGTGGGACTGAAGCGCGTGGAATTGGAACGCCGGCGCGGCGGCGCAAGCCTCAATATGCCGGAACAGGAAATAGTCCAGGCAACCGACGGCGGCGAGTACAGGATCGCTGCCGCCCCGTCCCTCCCGGTTGAGGACTGGAACGCGCAGATCTCCCTCATGACCGGCATGGCAGCCGCGCAGATGATGCTCGATGGAAAAGTGGGCATCCTGCGTACCATGCCCGCGCCCGATGACCGCTCGCTGCTCCATTTCAAGCGGCAGACCTCTGCACTCGGGAAGCCCTGGGACGGCCAGGTCAGCTACGGCGAGTACCTCCGCACCCTGGATGCATCCGATCCCAAGCAACTGGCCATCCTGCACTCTGCCGGCACGTTGTTCCGCGGTGCCGGTTACACCCCCTTTGACGGTGAGGTGCCGGCCAACGTGATCCAGGCAGCCATCGGGGCTCCCTACGCACACACCACGGCACCTTTGCGGCGACTGATCGATCGCTTCGTCCTGGTGATCTGCGAAGCGCTCAGCAACAACCACGACATCCCGGCGTGGGCGCGTGAGGCACTCCCTTCGTTGCCCGAGATCATGGCCTCCTCTGACCAAGTGGCCGGACGCCTGGAGCGGGCGGCGCTGGATACCGTGGAAGCGGCGCTCGTGGCAAACCATATTGGCCAGGAATTCGACGCCGTGGTCATTTCCGGGTCCAAACCGTCCAACGGAGCAGGTTCCAAAGCTTCCAACGGGAATGGAAACGGCAACGGCAACGGTCCCTTCGGCGTCATACAGATCGCAGAGCCTGCTGTTACGGCCCGCTGCGATGGAGAGATGGAGTCCGGAACCAAGGTTCGGGTGCGGCTGCTGAAGGCCGATATCGCGAGCCGCGAGATCAGGTTCGAGCTGCTGTCCTAGGGCCACTCATTCGGCGATCCGGGCTTTCCGGCCCCCAGAGGATAGACTGGGCTTGTAGTAATGGATGCCCGGTCGTTGATTCAGTTAATTTTTGAACTCAACAAGCCCGCCCCTACGCGATCTTGAGATATACCAACTGGTCACCAGTGCCAGTACTTAGATAGCCCGCGATCGGCTTCCACTGGACTTGCTTGTGCGCCCGTTCGTGCTCCGGTACGGCTCCGCCGCCGCCGTTGAGCATGCAGCGCCAATGCCCAAATGAATAAGGAAACTCCCTGTGAGTGAATTGCATACCCACCAAGTCCTGACGGACTCCACCGGAACCGAATCCATCGAACCCGAGGAAACGATCATCTCGGATGAGACGCCCCATGAGATCGAAGAGAAGACGTTCGCTGACTTCAACGTCCGCGCCGACATCGTTGAGTCCTTGGCCGACGCCGGGATCACCCACCCCTTCCCCATCCAGGCCATGACCCTGCCGGTCGCCCTGAGCGGCCACGACATCATTGGCCAGGCCAAAACCGGTACCGGAAAGACCCTGGGCTTCGGCATCCCCGCCCTCCAGCGCGTGGCCGGCCGGGATGATGCAGGCTACGAAAAGCTCGCCGTCCCGGGCGCACCGCAAGCCCTGGTCATCGTGCCCACGCGTGAGCTCGCCGTGCAGGTTGCCAACGACCTCCAGGCTGCCTCACGCAAACGCAACGCCCGCATCGCCACCATCTATGGCGGCCGCGCTTACGAGCCCCAGATTGATGCCCTGCAGAAGGGCGTCGAAATCGTCGTCGGCACCCCTGGCCGACTGATCGACCTTTACAAGCAGAAGCACCTGAGCCTCAAGAACGTCAAAATGGTCATCCTTGACGAAGCCGACGAAATGCTGGACCTTGGCTTCCTCCCCGACGTCGAGACACTGATTGCCGGCACCCCGGCTGTTCGGCAGACGCTGCTCTTCTCGGCGACGATGCCCGGCCCCGTCATTGCGATGGCCCGCCGCTACATGACGCAGCCCACACACATCCGGGCTGCCGACCCGAATGATGAGGGACTCACCAAGCGCGACATCCGCCAGCTCATCTACCGTGCCCACAGCATGGACAAGACCGAGGTTGTGGCGCGCATCCTGCAGGCCCGCGGACGTGGCCGCACCATCATCTTCACCAAGACCAAGCGCACCGCCGCGAAGGTTGCCGAGGAACTCGTTGACCGCGGCTTCGCAGCCGCAGCCATTCACGGCGACCTTGGCCAGGGCGCCCGCGAGCAGGCCCTCCGCGCTTTCCGCAACAACAAGGTCGATGTCCTGGTGGCCACCGATGTCGCGGCCCGCGGCATCGACGTCGATGACGTCACCCACGTCATCAACTACCAGTGCGTGGAAGACGAGAAGATCTACCTGCACCGTGTGGGCCGTACCGGCCGCGCGGGCAACAAGGGCACTGCCGTCACGTTTGTTGACTGGGACGACATGCCTCGCTGGGGCCTGATCAACAAGGCCTTGGGACTCAGCGTTCCCGAGCCCGTGGAAACGTACTCATCTTCGCCGCACCTGTACTCCGATCTTGACATCCCCGAGGGCACCAAGGGCCGCCTCCCGCGCAACAAGCGCGTCCTCGCAGGCGTTGACGCCGAGGTCCTTGAGGACCTTGGCGAGACCGGCAAGAAGAACGCCCGCTCCGGCGGGTCAGGCCGGGATGGTGGACGTGACGGCAAGCGCGACGGCGGTCGCGACGGCGGCCGTGGCCGCTCCGGCAGGACCGGTGACGCCGAGTCCAGTGAATCCAAGGGCGAGGGTGGCCGTAACCGCACGCGCCGCCGTCGTACTTCTGACGCCGAGGCAGGCCCAACTGCCGGTGCCTCGGAAACCCGCACTACCGGCGCCGACAATGCCGAGAAGCCTGCACGCACGCGTAGGACCCGTACCCGTCGCCGCAACGGCGAAGTGGTTTCCGGTGAGACCGCAGCTGCCCAGTCCGGCAGCACCGAGGCCTAAAAACCTCAATGACTGAATCTGTTTGGGCGCCGGACGGCGGCAACTTGGTGGTGCACGCGGACAACGCGGAATTCCTCCCTACGCTGCCGGACGGCGCCTTCACACTTATCTACGTAGACCCGCCCTTCAACACGGGCCGGGTCCAACGCCGCCAGGAAACCCGCATGGTCCGCAATGCGGACGGCGACGGCGACCGCGTCGGATTCAAGGGCCGCTCTTATGACACCATCAAGGGCGCCCTGCACAGCTACGACGACGCCTTCAGCGATTACTGGTCCTTCCTGGAACCCAAACTCGTGGAGGCCTGGCGCCTGCTGGCGGACGACGGCACCCTGTACCTGCATTTGGATTACCGGGAAGTCCACTACGCCAAGGTAATGCTGGACTCGATCTTCGGACGGGAGTGCTTCCTCAACGAGATCATCTGGGCCTACGATTACGGAGCCCGCGCCAAGAACCGTTGGCCTACCAAGCACGACAACATCCTGGTGTACGTCAAGAACCCCACCAAGTATCACTTCGACAACGCCGAAGTGGACCGGGAACCCTACATGGCGCCTGGTCTGGTAACTCCCGCCAAGCGCGAGCTCGGAAAGCTGCCCACGGATGTCTGGTGGCATACCATCGTTTCGCCCACCGGCCGCGAAAAAACCGGCTACCCCACGCAAAAGCCTGAGGGCCTGGTGCGCCGAATTGTTTCCGCCTCAAGCCGTGAAGGCGACTGGTGCCTCGATTTCTTCGCCGGTTCAGGAACCCTCGGTGCCGTGGCAGCCAAACTGGGACGCAAATTCGTGTGCGTCGACCAGAACGAACAGGCTATCGAGGTCATGCGGAAACGGCTGGGCAGCAAGGCAGATTTCCGCCGGAGCGGGTCTCAGCCGGACGCGAGCCTGGATCAGGCAGCACCCTTCACGAAGGCCTGAACCGCGTCGGCGATCATCTGGACGGCAATGGCTGACAACAGCAGGCCTGCGATCCTGGTGACCAGCTCCACACCGTTTTCACCGAGCACACGCTGCACGACGCCCGCGAACCGCATGGCAAGGTACAGCGAGCCCAGCACAACAGCAATACCGAGCCCTACCGCCAAGTACTCGGAGAGCTGGCTCGACTGCTGCACGAACACCATGACCGCCACGATCGCTCCGGGCCCGGCCATGAGCGGAGTTCCCAGCGGAACAAAAGCCACGTTCTTATATTTGGCAGCGTTCTCCTCGCCGCTGGTGGACCCCGTGAGCAGTTGCAGCGCGATGAGTACCAAGAGCAGGCCACCGGCCCCCTGCAAGGCGGCCAGCGAGATGTGCATGTAATTCAGGATGGACTGGCCGAAAATCGCAAACACCACGATCACGCCGGTAGCCACCAGGAGAGCCTGGAAGGCTGAGCGGTTCCGGTCCTTGGCCGACATCTGTGCCGTCAAGGACATGAAAATCGGCACGGTACCCGGTGGATCCATGATGACGAACAGCGTGACGATGACGGAGGCGAGCAGTTGCAGATCCATCAGCGGATGACCGTGCTGCCTGTTGCCAACTCCTCAATCCGCGACAAGACCGCGGGCGAGGTTGTATTTTCCCCCAACAGATTG
Source organism: Paenarthrobacter sp. PPS72 (assembly GCF_048537125.1). Taxonomy (GTDB): domain Bacteria; phylum Actinomycetota; class Actinomycetes; order Actinomycetales; family Micrococcaceae; genus Arthrobacter; species Arthrobacter nitroguajacolicus_E. The sequence continues at coordinate 6,594 of NZ_JBLYIE010000082.1, forward strand.
GGCTTGCCTGCCCCGTGGTAGTCGGAAGACCCTGTCATGAGCAGCCCGTGTTCGGCGGCCATACCGCGGAGGAACGTGCGGCCCTCCTCCGGGTTGTCGCGGTGTTCAACCTCAAGTCCCAGCAGTCCGGCATCAATCATGTCCCGGTATGTCCGCTCCCCCACGATGCGCCCCCTGGAAGAGGCCACAGGATGGGCGAAGACGGGAACGCCGCCGGCTGCGCGGACAAGTTCGACGGCGACTGCCGGGTTGGGCGCATAGTGCTGCACGAAGTACCGCGAATGTGAGGTGAGGATGGACGTGAAAGCTTCCGTACGATCCGCAACTACCCCTGCGGCTACCAAGGCATCGGCGATGTGCGGGCGACCCACTGTGGCACCGGGAGCCACATGGTGGATGACGTCGTCCCATGTCAACGGATAATCCTCGGACAACAAAGTGACCATGTGCTCGGCACGGGTGAGCCGCGCGTCCTTGGATTTGGTGATTTCCTCCAGCAGACCCGCATGGGCGGGGTCGTGAAGGTAACTCAGCAGGTGGACGCTGATCCCTTGCTCGGTCCGGCAGGAGATCTCCATTCCAGGAACGAAAGCAATGCCATGTTCCCGGGCAGCTGCAGCGGCGGAGTCCCAACCATCCGTCGAATCGTGGTCGGTCACGGCCACGGCGTCCAAGCCGGCCGAGACGGCGGAGATGATCACCCCGGCCGGTGTCTCGGTTCCGTCGGAAACATTTGAGTGCGCATGCAGGTCTATCCTCACTTTCCCAGCCTATGGGATGCAGGCCTGCTTGGAATGTTGCGCCGTTGGCCTCCCCACCTAACTGGTGGGACGATGTAACGGTGAACGATGCCGAAAACACCCAGAACTCGTCCTCCCAGCCACTGCAAGAGCGTGTCAACAACCGCTCGCAACGGCCCACATCCGATGCCTTCAAGGCATTCATGGCCAGCAACTGGGCGCCCGCCCCGCAGGTAACCCCTGCGCGTGACGCTGTCGCAGACCACGCTGCCCGCCGTCGTCGTACTATTTCCGAACTGTTCAAGGGCGAACGGCTCGTCATTCCGGCCGGTCCGTTGAAGGTCCGCTCCAACGACTGCGACTACCGTTTCCGCCCCCACTCCGGTTTCGCCCACCTCACCGGCTTGGGCCTGGACCACGAGCCCGACGCCGTGCTGATCCTTGAGCCCGTCTCTGAAGGAAAGGGCGACGACGGCGGTCATCACACTGCCACCCTCTACTTCCGTCCGCTGGCCGGCCGGGATACGGAACAGTTCTATGCTGACTCCCGCGCCGGCGAATTCTGGATCGGTGCGCGCCCCACGCTGGCCGAGTTCGAGGCCCGGCTCGGCCTCCTCACCGCACACATCTCGGAGCTGGAGATGGCCATCACCAAGAACGTTGGCGCACCGGAGATCGGCGGCATCTCCATTCGACTGGTCCGCAAGGTGGACGAGAACATTGAAGCGCTGGTTGACACCGCCCGCTACAACACGGCCAAGGATCCCGAGAACCTGGACCTCGGCGAACTCGACGCCCTGGACGAGAAGCTCAGCGAAGCACTGTCCGAACTTCGCCTCCTCAAGGACGAGTGGGAAATCGAGCAGATGAAGATCGCCGTCGCGGCCACCGTGGAAGGCTTCGCTGACGTGGTCCGTGCCCTCCCCCGGGCGCTGACCCACAAGCGCGGAGAGCGTGTAGTTGAAGGCGTTTTCTTTGCCCGTGCCCGTGAAGAAGGCAACGAACTCGGCTACGACACCATCGCCGCGTCCGGCAACAACGCCACCGTGCTGCACTGGAACCGCAACTCCGGAACCGTCAACGCCGGCGAGCTCCTGCTCCTCGACGCCGGCGTGGAAGCCGACTCCCTCTACACCGCTGACATCACCCGCACGCTTCCGGCCACGGGTACCTTCACCGATGTCCAGCGGAAGGTCTACGAAGCAGTGCTCGACGCCGCAGATGCCGGTTTTGCTGCTGCCCGGCCCGGCATCAAGTTCCGGGACATCCACACCGCTGCAACCACGGTCCTGGCCGAACGCCTCGCCGAGTGGGGCCTGCTGCCTGTATCCGTCGAGGAAGCCATCAGTCCGGAGGGCCAGCAGCACCGCCGCTGGATGCCGCACGGTACCAGCCACCACCTTGGCCTGGACGTCCACGACTGCGCCCAAGCCAAGCGGGAGCTGTACTTGGATGGAATCCTCACCGAGGGCATGGTTTTCACCATCGAACCCGGCCTCTACTTCAAGAACGAAGACCTCGCCATCCCCGAGGAGTACCGTGGGATCGGCGTTCGCATCGAAGATGACATCCTCATGACCGCAGACGGCCCCGTGAACCTCAGCGCAGCGTTGCCGCGCAAGGCCGACGACGTCGAGTCCTGGATGGCAGGCATCTACCAGGAAGTCCAGGGCTAAGCCCAAGCAACTGACCTAATAAGAAACTGGGCTCATACGCACTGGGCTTATACGAAAGGGAAGGCCACCGGAGATCCGGTGGCCTTCCCTTATCTGTTCTGCGGAAACCAGTGTTCGGCGGAAACCAGTGTTCTGCGGAAGCTGGTGCCCTGGGGAAACTGGTGCCCCTGGGGAAGCGTCTACTGCTTGGGCGAACCCTCGGAACCGGACTGCTGGCCGTCTTCCTGCGATGCATCTCCGGCTTGATTTTGACCATCGGTGACCCGGACACCATATTGAGGACGACCGTCCGGGAGGTCCGGGTAACGGACAGCCGCCGGCGTCGGATTCTGAGCCGGCTGGTTCACCGGCGCAGCGGTACCCTGTCCTTCCGGAGCACTTGACCCGTGGGACTCCGGGCCGCGCTGGCCATAGGGGTCGTTCCACGTGGAAGGCCGCTCAGGAGCCTGGCCGGGCTGCTGGAACGGCGCATTCTGCTGATTGTAGTTTGCCTGGGGCGCGGCTGCCTGGGACGGGTTCATGGGCAGTTGGTGGAGCAAGCGGCGGGCCTCGTGGGCTGCCTCCACTGCGACGATGACGTCGTAGTTGGTGGCCACCACTTGGCTGGTTGAGGTGAAGTCACGCTTCCCGCGCTGCATGGCGTAAGTAACAATGCCGAACAGCATGAAGAAAGCCGCACCCATGAGCACCGAAGTGATGATGGAGAACGGCCCCCCGGCGGGAGTGAAGAAGGACAGCATGACGCCGACAAAAAGGCCGAACCACATGCCGCTCAGGGCACCGGACAACGCCACCCTGGGGTAGCTAAGGCGCCCGGTCACACGCTCCACCATTTTGAGGTCATTGCCAACGATCGACACCAACTGAACGGGGAACTGCTGGTCTGCGAGGTAGTCCACCGCCTTCTGGGCATCCAAATACGAGGTGTACGAGCCTACGGTGTCACCTTGGGGGACACTGCGGGATTCCTCAACGGCTTTGGGAGCACCAAAAATGTTTGACATAGCCCCATTGTGTCTCATGGACATGTGTAGCGGCTGGAATTCAGCTAAAAGAGAGCAGACTCGGTAGCCTGTAAACATGAGCACACATCCCTCACGCGTCTTTGTCGCGCGCTTGCTCGGCTTGGACGTCTTCGACCCCCTGGGCGATCGTCTGGGCCGGTTGCGCGACGTCGTGGTGCTCTCCCGAGGTACCCGCGGGGCTCCCCATGTGGTGGGCATCGTGGTTGAAGTTCCGGGCAAGAAGCGGGTCTTCGTTCCCATGACCCGCATCACGTCCATCGACCAGACGCAGATCATTTGCACCGGCCTGGTCAACCTCCGGCGATTCGAGCAGCGCGGCGCCGAAACACTTGTAGTAGCTGAAATGTTCGACCGGCGCGTAACGCTGGCCGATGGCAGCGGGGACGCCACCATCGAGGACATCGCCATGGACCAACACCGGTCCAAGGACTGGTTTGTCAGCAAGCTGTTCGTCCGCCGCGGCCACTCCCTCTCACCGTTCGGCAGGCTCCGCCGCAACGAGACCCTCATTATCGACTGGGCCGACGCCCAGACCGGCGCCCACAATGAGCCCCAGGCTGCCACGCAATTCGTTGCGACCCACGAAGACCTGAAACCTGCCGACTTTGCCGAAGCGCTTCAGGAAATGAGCGACAAGCGGCGTTTCGAGGTAGCCAGTGAGCTTCAGGACGAGCGCCTCGCCGATGTCCTCCAGGAACTCCCCGAAGACGACCAGGTGGAGATCCTCTCCGCCCTGGATGTGGAACGCGCCGCTGACATCCTCGAAGAGATGGATCCCGACGACGCCGCCGACCTCTTGGCCGAGCTTCCTTCCGCACAGGCCGAAGAGTTGCTGCAACTCATGGAACCCCAGGAAGCCGAGGACGTCCGCCGTCTCCTGGAATACGACGAAGACACTGCCGGCGGCCTCATGACTCCGGTCCCTGTCATTCTGCCGCCGGAAGCCACAGTTGCCGAAGCACTGGCCCACGTTCGGCGCGAGGAACTTTCGCCTGCGCTTGCCTCATCCATCTTCATCGCCCGCCCGCCCTTGGAGACCCCCACCGGCCGCTTCCTGGGGGTGGTGCATATACAACAGTTGCTGCGCTTCCCACCGCCGGAACCTTTGGGCAACCTCGTGGACAAGAACCTTGAGCCGCTTTCGGACCAAGCCCACATCAGCGAAGTTGCCCGGACCCTGGCCACGTACAACCTTAATTCACTTCCAGTCGTTGATGACGACGGCCGCCTTGTGGGGGCGGTGACTGTTGATGACGTGCTGGATCACCTGTTGCCCGATGACTGGCGCGCCCACGAGGACGATGCCCCTATAAGGAAACTTGGAGGCCGCATTGGCTGATAACAACGCCGCCCGATCCCCCAAGTCCGCAGGACGCTCGAGCAGCAGCCTCGACACGCCCCTGAGCGGGCGGCAACGCATCCTGCCCAAGTTCTCGCCCAACCCGGACGCCTTCGGGAACGCCACAGAGGGCTTCGCCCGGTTCATGGGTACGCCCACGTTCCTGGTCTACATGACAGTGTTCTGTGTGTTCTGGCTTGCTTGGAACACCTTCGCGCCCACCGAGTGGCAGTTCGACCGCGTGGAGCTGGGCTTCACCCTGCTGACCCTCATGTTGTCCCTTCAGGCCTCCTACGCCGCGCCGCTCCTGCTGCTCGCGCAAAACCGGCAGGATGACCGGGACCGTGTGTCGCTCCAGCAGGACCGCCAGCGTGCCGAACGCAACCTTTCCGACACCGAATATTTGACGCGGGAATTGGCCTCACTCCGCATCGCGTTGCGTGAAGTAGCCACACGTGACTATGTCCGCACCGAACTCCGCAGCCTGCTGGAAGACATCATCGATGCCCAGGAGGAACTCCGAGAGAACGAAGCCGGCTCCGATGGCGCGGAATCTTCGGGCGAAAAGGTCAAGGAGAAATTGAAGGAGAAGCGTGACAAATCGCGTGGGCCCCGAACGCAGCAGATTCCAAAGGTTCGCCAACCGCGGACCTCAGGTCCACAACACTCCACAGGCAAGCCATCGCCTGAAAACCCCGAAAGCCGAGCCTGACCCTATGAGCAACACATCTGTTGAGGCCCTGCAGGCTGCCTTGGCAACGGTCATTGATCCCGAGCTCCGGCGCCCCATCACGGAACTCGGAATGGTGGAATCGGTCTCTGCCGATGATGAGGGCGCGGTGCACGTCGCCGTACGGCTGACCATCGCCGGGTGCCCCCTGCGCGAGACCATCACCAAGGACGCCACCGACGCCCTCATCCGGGTGGAGGGCGTCACAGGCGTGAATGTTGAGTTGAAGGTCATGACCCCGGCCCAGCGCGAAGCACTCAAGGAACAACTCCGAGGACCCGGTGGACAGCGCGGCATACCCTTCACCAAGCCTGGCTCCCTGACCAAGGTTTACGCCGTAGCCAGTGGCAAGGGTGGGGTGGGCAAATCATCCGTCACCGTCAATCTCGCCTGTGCATTGGCTGCCCAAGGCCTTCGGGTGGGGATCGTGGACGCCGATGTCCACGGCTTCTCCGTGCCCGCCTTGATGGGGATCAAGCAGAAGCCCACCCAGGTGGACGACATGATCCTTCCGCCTGTCGCCTACGGCGTTAAGGTCATCTCCATCGGCATGTTCGTTGCGGGCAACCAGCCGGTAGCCTGGCGCGGTCCGATGCTGCACCGGGCTTTGGAACAATTCCTCACCGACGTATACTTCGGCGACCTCGATGCCCTCTTCCTGGACCTGCCCCCCGGTACGGGGGACATCGCCATCTCAGTGGCCCAGCTTCTGCCCAATGCGGAAATCCTGGTGGTCACCACGCCGCAGGCAGCTGCTGCGGACGTCGCCGAACGCGCCGGTACCATCGCCACCCAGACCGGTCAGAAAGTGGCCGGCGTCATTGAGAACATGTCGTACCTGGAAATGCCCGACGGCGGACGCATGGAATTGTTCGGAAGCGGCGGGGGTGCCATCCTGGCTGAACGGCTAAGCGCTGCCGTGGGAAGAGACGTTCCTCTTCTCGGGCAGATTCCGCTGGACATCCGTTTGCGGGAGGGCGGCGACGCAGGAAAACCTGTGGTTCTGGCAGCGCCTGAAACGGCAGCCGCCGAGGCGATGGAGGACATTGCCGCCGCCCTGGCCACTCGGCCACGCGGGCTCTCGGGCATGCCCTTGGGAATCCAGCCGCGCTAAGCCGACACCACTTAGCAGGCACCACTGAGCGGGCACCACTGAGCGGGCACCACAGAGCGGGCGTCAGCTTCGAATCAGGTTGCCTCAGAATCGAACGGGGCGGCTTCGCCTTCGGCGAGCCGCTCAATGACGCGCGCAGGGGCCTTGGGCTTGGCATCCACTGCCGCCGCGGCAGCTACGGGAGCCCCGGCACTGACCGGCTTGGTATCGTCCTCAAGGAGCGCGTCCTTGATGATCCGCCGGGGATCGTACTGGCGGGGATCGTACTTCTTCCAGTCGACTTCATCGATATCGATGCCGACTTCTTCTTTGATCTGCTCGCGCGCGCCGGAAGCCATTCGACGAACTTCCTTGACCAGGTTGGCGAGCTTTTGAGTGTATTCGGGCAAACGGCTGGGACCGATGACGAGTACGCCGATAATCAGAAGGAGTATGAACTCCGGGCCGTTGATTCCAAGCACGCTACGAAGATTACCTTGTCTGTGGTGCCGCTCATAAACCGGCAGGGCGGAGCAGGGTCTGGAGGCCGCGGAGCAGCCGTCCGTACCAGGCTTCTGGATCTTCGTCGCCGGCCGCCAACGTCATGGCCTCCCCTGCCCGCACAATTTCGGGTACGGCGTCATCCGCGGCGTCCGCCGGGAGGTCGGAGGCGTAGCTGATGACAGCTGCCGGCATGGTGTAGGTGGCCTTCCACGGGGTCCCCTGCGTGACAGAAAGCCGCGCCGACGTGGATAGTCCTGGGTCGGATCGATCCACCGGGAGGTGTTCCTCCACGATGGTGGCGTATTGGCCGTTGCTTTCAAGCCGGATTTCCACAGCGGGGTTTCCGTTGCGTATGGAGGCTTGTGCGGACACGACACGGAACCCCATGCCGGCGAGGTCGGGACAAGCCCACCCGTCTTTCCGTAATGACTCCATCTGTGCAGGGCTCAAACTGACGGTGCTGCCGCCGCGGAACGCGGGTCCCACCATGGCACCTGCGGAGTTGCCAGTCCAACTGCCGGCAAGGGCGCCGACATCTCCGGTCCCCGCAAGGAACTGCGGCTCATCATCGCCGGCTATCACATAGGCCGAGACCGCCAGGGCGCCTGCGCTCACGACCAAAGCGCCTGAAGCAATGCCGGCGAGACGGAGGCTCCGCAGCCCGCGGTACCGGCGCCTCTGTGGTGAGTATGTTGAGGCGGGCTCGCTGGCCAAGCGTTCAGTGTGCTCGATCAACCGTTCCGCAAGATCCTGGCTGGCCTCGGGCACCGACACGCCACGGAGACGCTCCAAGTACTGCCGTTCCCGGCCGAGCGCAAGCCGGCACTCGGAACAGTTCTGCAGGTGCTCAGGGCTGCGAGTATGGCGCAGAGCAGCCAAGGTGCGCCGGGACAGGGCTCCCGGACGAAGTGAACGTCGAGGCATCGACTTCCTAAAGAACGCTGGCGATGCGGGGCATCTTCAACCGCGGCTTGCGGGCCTCTGCCGGCCGGGGGTCCCTGTGGGCAAGCTTTTCGCGCAGCATGGTCCGTCCACGGTGGATACGGGACCTGACAGTCCCCAGCTTCACACCGAGCGCCTCTGCGACTTCGTCATAGGAAAGGCCCTCAAGGTCACACAGCACGACGGCGGCGCGGAAGTCCGGCGGGAGCTCTTCCAAGGCCCGCTGGACATCAAGGTCAAGGTTGTTGTGTTCGAAGCTCTGCTCCGGACCCGGCTCTCGGCCGGGCAAGCGTGATTCGGCATCCTCAGCGAGCGCGTCGAAGCGGATCCGGCTCTTGCGCCGTGCCTGGTCCAGGAACAGGTTGGTGGTGATGCGGTGCAACCAACCGTCCAGGGTTCCCGGCTTGAAATTCTCCAGGGAGCGGAACACCCTGACGAAGACTTCCTGGGTAAGGTCCTCGGCGTCGAACTTGTTGCCGGTCAGGCGATAGGCGAGGCGATATACCTTGGCGGAGTGGTTCGAAACCACTTCCTCCCAGCTGGGCATGACCCAATCAGTAACGGCCTCAAGGCTTTCCGATGTTTGGACTGGCGCAGCATGCGATGCCGGCATCGTCCACTCCCCTCAAACTGTGGTTCACCGAATCTTCGGTGCCGGCCACCTCATGGATGATCGGAGCATTATCATCCCAAGTTTGTCTGGGAATTTCCTGACTGGCGGGCAATTTCCCCGCAAGGCTGAAACGGGCGCTGGACACAGCCTCAGGAGACTCCAACGCAGCGGGGTTAGGCGGGTTTACACAGTAGTCTTGGTACAAACACCCCTACCCGCGGAAAGCGAACCCCTTCATGAGTGCCGACAAGTCAAGCAGCTGGTCCTACGCAGAAGATCTGCCGGCTGAGGATGATGTTTTGTTGCGCGCCAGGGAGCGGTCCTTCGAACTCGGTGTCAACCCCATCAGCCCCGGCGTGGGCGCCGTACTGACAGTGCTTGCTGCCGCTTCAAAGGCGCAGACAGTGGTTGAAGTGGGCTCAGGAGCAGGGGTGTCGGGTGTCTGCCTGCTGCGAGGCTTGAGCCCCCAGGCCGTGCTGACCACCATCGACGTGGACGTCGAACACCTTAAGGCCGCCAGGGAAGCGTTCCTGGAATCGGGCAGCCCGGCCAACCGGACCCGCACCATCTCCGGCCGCGCCGCCGATGTACTGCCGCGCCTGACCGACTCTGCCTATGACCTTGTTTTCATCGACGCGGACAAGCCAAACTTCCCCAAGTATGTGGAACAGGCCATCCGCCTCCTGAAGTCCGGCGGAACCTTGGTCATCAACGATGCCTTGGACAAGGACCGCGTCTCCAACCCCGCTGCGCGGGATGCCACCACAGTGGTTCTGCGTCAGATCGGCAAGGCCATTCGCGACGACGAGCGGCTGGCGTCAGCGATGCTGCCCACGGGTGATGGACTTCTGGTGGCCGTTAAGAAGTAGGGGCGCCCGCGGGAGGCAAGGGCACCTCTCAAAGTATTCCCCGCCACGCCAACTGCGCAAAGCGGCTTAAACAAAAGCAGGGCCCCGGCTCGCCGGGCCCTGCAATGTAACTCTAGTCAAAACGCCTATTCAGTAACGCCAACGAGGCATTCCTTGAGGTTGGCCGCTTCCGCGGCGTTGAGCTCGACAACGAGTCGGCCTCCGCCTTCGAGCGGCACACGCATGATCAAGCTGCGTCCCTCTTTGGTAACTTCCATAGGGCCGTCGCCGGTACGTGGTTTCATAGCCGCCATTAGGAAAATCCCCTCCATTTGTCCCAAGTCACGCCAACCCGGCCGGGCTGGTTCCGCGTCGCAATTGCAGCCGGCGGCACCGCTTGGGAGGCCGCCTTGGCCGGGCACTTTTCGGTGCTTTGTCCTTGCTCTTAGTCCATTATCCCGTAATTACCCGTCCGTAGCGAATCAAACTCCTATTTGTCCGGGCTTTGTACATACTCCCCTTGCACGGCAAAGGTCCACGTCAGGGGGGATAGTCCCCGCCGCCGGGGAGCGGAGCCCAGGCCCACAGCCACACCACCCAGACGATCTGGAGGAGGACGAACATCAGCACCACGGTTCCCCGATACGCCTTGGACCTGGACAGCAGTGCCACCCCCAGAGCCAGCGGAAAAAGGGGCAACAGCATTCTGAAGGTACTGGTCTGCGGGTGAAGGAAGACCAGCAAATAACCCATGTAGCAAGCGCACCACAGGCGTAGCTCGGTTCCCAGCGCCCTGACCGGCTTAGACATCATGACCAGCACGAACAATGCCGTAAAGACGAACGGAGCAAACACGCCCAGGACCGGACCGAACAGCATCCGGCCCGTATCGAACCACGGCTTGAAAGGCACAAGGTCCTGCCCCCGCCAGGCTGTCTCTGTGCGTGTGTAGGCAGTGACTTCACCGGTGGTTGCCCAGGCAATGGCCGGCCAGGCCAAGGCTCCCACGCCCGCTGCCAGCACCAGCGCCCCCAGCGACAGCAGGCTGCGCACTGACGTCGGGCGGTCGTCGTTGTGGGCCGGACCTGAAACGGACGGCATTTTGGATGGCCCAAAGCGCTGCCACAAGCGCGAAAGCAACAGGAGCCCCATCATGGCGGCAAACGGCACCCCTGTGGGCCTGGACAGGCACATCAGGAGCACTACCGGGATAGCGGCCACATACCGGCGCCGAACCACGAGAAGCAAGGTCCCCGACAACAGCAACAGATTTAGGGACTCGGCATACGGGACCTGGAGAATCGGGGATACCGGAAAAGTAGAGACGAAAACGACGCCCCACAGCGCGGTGCGCTTGCCTGCGAACTCTCGGAAGAGCTTGTAGATCACCAACGCTGCGCCCACACCTGCCAGCATCGCGATGATGGTGAGGGAAGGGAGGGTTCCTATCCCGCTGACGGCCGAGAGCCCCCGGGCGAGGAACGGAAAAAGCGCATAGAACGCCCACGCATTTTGCTGCACCACACCGTTCGCATCAACGGGCAGGACCGAGGGGTAGCCTCTGTCAACAGCTTCCTGGTACCAGCGTCCATCCCAAATAGTGATGAAGTTCCAGTAATCCGGAGCCGGCGGAAACCACGGATTTGTTCCCTGATGGATCGCGGCAGCCATGAAGATGCAGGCGCTGACAAACCTGGCCGCTACGAAGACCAAGGAAACTTGCAGCCACCACGGCCATCCCGCCATTTTGGCGCCCGCAGCTGAGAGGCCCAAGGAAAGCCGTGCTGTGGGTCCCCGCTGCCCCTGCGTTTTCGATTCAGCCGTTCGTCCAGGCGTGGGGGCCTGCGAACTCACGGCCTGGTCCGGCCGGTTTCGCCGTCCTCAAGACGCGGCTGACTCAAGGCACCAAGTCGTTCGATCTCGCGGTCTTTGGCTTGCAACTGGTCCCTCAGTTCATCCAGGACCTGGTCAACCTGGTCCATGCGATACCCACGCAGTCCCAAGGCAAAACGCAAGGAGTCGACGTCGGCGGGTTTGGCGTCCTCGGGCAGCAGGATCGCCGGCAGGTTGGGGACGGGTTGGTCAAGCCCCGATCCGATCGGGCGCCCCCGTACCATCCCGGCACCGAGATACAGCGCCGCGCCGATGAGGACTATCGCGAGAAACACCAGGAAAAAGCTCACAGGGTCCATCGTGCCAGAAACAGCCGGCTACTCCGGGCGCTGGTTTCCATTGGTGGTAGGCGGAAGGGGTGCACCGTGCAGGACGCGATGCACCGCGTCCGCCGGGTCATCCACCAGCTGGATCAGGTCAAGGTCCTTCTCAGAGACCATGCCTTCTGCCACCAACGTGTCCTTGATCCACTCGATCATGGGTCCCCAGAACCGAATACCCAGAAGCACAATGGGGAAAGAGGTCACCTTGCGGGTTTGGACAAGGACCATGGCCTCGAACAACTCATCGAGGGTGCCGAGTCCTCCGGGAAGCACCACGAAGCCCTGCGCGTACTTGACGAACATGGTTTTGCGGGCGAAGAAGTACCGGAAGTTGATGCCCAGGTCCACCCATTGGTTGAGTCCTTGCTCGAACGGCAGTTCGATGCCCAGGCCCACGGAGACCCCATTGCCTTCCACGGCGCCCTTATTGGCAGCTTCCATGGATCCGGGTCCGCCACCGGTGATCACTGCAACGCCGGCTTCAGCGAGCTTTCGCCCAACATCGACAGCCATCTCGTAGTACTCGGTGCCCGGCTTGGTTCGCGCCGATCCGAACACACTGACGGCGGGGCCCAAATCAGCCAGGGCTCCGAAGCCCTCAACGAACTCACTCTGGATCCTCAAGACACGCCAAGGATCGGTGTGGATGAACTGCCCGGCACCGCTGGTATCCAGCAAATGCTGATCCGACATCCCCGTGTCTGCCTGTTTACGTCGAAGCTCCAAGGGGCCCTTGTGCTTGGCCGGTGCGATCTCCGAAGGGAGAGGCACGTGGGTGCCCTCGACGCGGCCGTTGGCATCGGGATGGGGAACTGGGTGCTGGCTGATGCTCATTGCCCAAGGCTAGCGCGGATGAAGGCATGCTCCATCGCTGCGACCCGCTTGTTGCATTGCAGTCTGGTATATCGCTGTGGGGCAGGTTTCTGTTCAGTCACGATCTTCAGGAAGTTGCCGTGACCGTGGTCATATTTGCTTCTTTGTTCGCTAGATTCGTCGTATGACTACTCAAGCGTCCGGCGATGCCCTCGTCTCCCTGAACGGCGTCAATAAGCACTACGGTCAATTGCACGTCCTCAAAGACATCAACCTCCAGGTTCAGAAGGGTGAAGTCGTGGTGGTTATCGGACCGTCCGGTTCCGGTAAATCCACTCTCTGCCGTGCGATCAACCGTTTGGAAACGATCGACGACGGCGACATCGCCATCGACGGGAAGAAGCTTCCCGAAGAAGGCAAGGACCTCGCGCACTTGCGTGCCGACGTCGGAATGGTGTTCCAGTCCTTCAACCTGTTCGCCCACAAGACGATTCTTGAGAACGTCACACTGGGTCCCATCAAGGTTAAGAAGGTGGCCAAGGGCACGGCCGACAAAGAGGCCATGGCACTCCTTGAGCGTGTAGGCGTCGGGCACCAGGCTCCCAAGCTTCCCGCCCAGCTCTCCGGCGGCCAGCAGCAGCGTGTGGCTATTGCCCGCGCTCTTGCCATGAAGCCCAAGGTGATGCTGTTCGACGAGCCCACATCCGCGTTGGACCCCGAGATGATCAACGAAGTATTGGATGTCATGATCCAGTTGGCCAAGGAAGGCATGACCATGATCGTGGTCACCCACGAGATGGGCTTCGCCCGCAAGGCTGCTGACCGAGTGGTCTTCATGGCTGACGGTCAGATCGTGGAGGACGCAACTCCCGAGGAATTCTTCACCAACCCGAAGAGCACCCGTGCCAAGGACTTCTTGTCCAAGCTCTTGACCCACTAGCTCCTTACCGCCAGCACCCCCGGCCGTAAGGCGGCCACCCAATGAAAGGAACATCATGAAGTCTCTTATTACCCGGAGGAAGTCACTCCTGGTGGCCGCATCGGCTGCGCTTGCTCTCTCCCTGAGCGCCTGCGGCGGCGGCAGCAGCACGACGCCGGCTCCCGTCGAGAAGCCCTCATTTGCTGCCGGAACCACCATGGAGAAGCTCAGCAAGGCTGACAAGATCACCATCGGGACCAAGTTTGACCAGCCACTGTTCGGCCAGAAGGGCCTGGACGGCAAGCCTGTCGGATTCGACGTCGAAATCGGCAAGGCCATCGCCGCCAAGCTGGGCCTCTCCCCGGAAAAGATCGAATGGGTGGAGACCGTTTCCGCCAACCGCGAACCGTTCATCGAGCAGGGCCGAGTTGACCTCGTCATCGCCACCTACACCATCAATGACGCCCGCAAGGAAAAGGTCTCCTTCGCAGGCCCGTATTACGAAGCCGGCCAGGCACTCTTGGTGAACAAGGACGACAACTCCATCACCAAGCCTGAAGACGTCAAGGGCAAGAAGGTTTGCTCCGTGACGGGTTCCACTCCGGCAAAAACCATTGTGGAGAAGTACGGCGCTGAACTGGTTCCCGCGGCCAACTACACCGCCTGCCTTGAGCCGCTGCGCAACAAGCAGGTTGTGGCCGTTACCACTGACAACGTGATCCTCGCCGGTTACGTGGACAAGGAACCGGACGCCTTCAAATTGGCCTCCGAAGAAACGTTCACCAAGGAGCCCTATGGCATCGGACTGAAGAAGGACGACACCGTGTTCCGCACGTGGATCAACGACGAACTGGAAGCTTTCGCAAAGGACGACACCTACAAGAAGGCTTGGGAGGCCACTGCAGGAAAGGTCATCAAGACCGTTCCTGAGCTCCCCACCATCGACCGCTACTAGCCGGAGTCCGATGGCTGCCGCCATTCCCTCAGGGGGACGGCGGCAGCCACTGACCTTTAGGATTCAATCCCTTTCCGCCGTAGCCGAAGGAAGCCATGGACGCCATCTTCGAAAGCCTCCCCCAATACTGGGACGGATTTCTCCGAACCCTGTTTCTAGCTGTCGTATCCGGGGTGATTTCACTCATTTTCGGTACGCTACTGGCCGCGATGCGCGTCTCGCCGGTGGCAGCGTTGCGGGGTTTCAGCACGTTCTATGTTGAAATCGCCAGAAACACCCCACTTACCATCATTTTCTTTTTCTCAGCCATCGTGCTCCCCCGGCTGGGCGTCAAATTCGAACAGTTCGAAGTCGCCGCCATTATTGCTCTCAGCAGTTACACGGCTGCCTTCGTAGCCGAAGCCGTCCGTTCCGGCGTGAACAGCGTCCCCGTGGGCCAGGCTGAAGCTGCCCGCAGCATTGGCATGACGTTCACGCAGGTTCTGGGCTTCATCGTCCTTCCCCAAGCTGTCCGCACCGTCATACCCCCGTTGATCAACATCATGATCGCCTTGGTCAAGAACTCATCCGTCGCAGGTGCGTTTTTCGTTTTGGAACTGTTCGGCTATGGCCTCCAGCTGTCCAACAGCCGTGGTGACGCTGTCATGTGGATCCTGATCGGTGTGGCGTTCTTCTACCTTCTGATCACCGTGCCCCTCGGGCTCTTGGCCCACTTTGTCGAGAAAAAGGTGGCGATCGCCCGATGACTTCGGTTCTGTACGACGTACCGGGCCCGAAGGCCCGCCGCATTTCCCTCATTGGCTCCGTGCTCGGTTCCATCATCATTGCCGGCGGCTTGGTGGGAGCCATCGTCATCCTGTCCTCACAGGGAATCTTTAACGCCTCCCGCTGGGAAGTGTTCGTCAACGAGTCAGCCAAGGACGTGTGGACGCAACTGGGACTGGGTGTGCTTGCCACCCTGCAGGCTGCGGGAGTGGCCGCGGTGATTGCCTTCCCATTGGGTGTCGTCTTGTGCCTGCTCCGTATCTCCCTGATCTCCTGGATTCGGATTCCCACCCAGGTGGTGCTCGAATTCCTCCGCGGCATGCCCGTGGTCCTCATGATCCTGTTCGTGCTACTGGTGTTCGCCACCAGCCCGTTCGTGGCAGTTGTAAGCGGTCTGGTCCTGTACAACGCAGCGATCTTTGCCGAGATTCTGAGGGCCGGTATCCAGTCACTCCCGAAGGGACAGCGCGAGGCCGGTTTGGCCATTGGTCTCCGCAGCTTCCAGTCCAGAATGAGTATCGAGTTCCCGCAGGCGATCCGCCGTATGCTTCCGTCACTCATCGCACAGCTGGTGGTCCTTCTGAAGGACACGTCACTGGGCTACATCGTGGCCTACGAGGAACTCCTTCGGAAGGTGAAGCTCATCTCGGACCTCGAGCCCAGCCTGTTGTTCTCCGCATTCTTCGTAGGCGCTGCTATCTACATCCTGATCAACCTGTCCGTTTCACGGCTGGCCATTTGGATTGAACGCCGCGGCTCCAAGAAGGCCGCCGGCGGTGTGGCTCCGATGACAATCCGAACCGGCCTCGAAGGTACCGGCAACGACCCCGTCGCACAAAACGTCGTTCCTGGCGCGGAAAACCCGGAGAAGAAGTAATCCTCTACTAAAGAAGAAGGTCCGCAGCTGCCAAGCTGCGGACCTTCTTCTTTTGCTGTGCGGGTAAACGGGCCCTTCGCATTTAGGCATGGTTGAGGGTGTTCTGCCGATAGGGGCGGTGGCCGCCGGCGGCGAGTAGGCATCTGAGTCTGTAGTTGGTGAAGTTCCGAAATCCGCGGGCGATGCGGCGGGTGGTTTCGATGACGCCGT
>NZ_JBLYIE010000083.1:0-3619 GCF_048537125.1 Paenarthrobacter sp. PPS72
AATAGGACTTACTCATCTAGACACCGGACGCCAGCCTGACGCCCCTCCTGGGCCGTTTGACCCCCACTACGAGACCAGAATAAACACGCCAGCCGCAACGGCTTGGGGACTACAAAGGGTCACCCGAGCATGCACCAGACCCAAGTGCCTCTATGGCCAGGGCGGAGTGGCGGACGGAGATGGGGCAGTGCTGGTGACACTCGGCGATGGGGCATTTGCTGCTGGCTGGGTGGTGTCGTTGCTGCAAGCCGATACAGCCAATGCAAGGGCAGCGGCCAGGATGGCAGCGGAAGAAACTCTGTGGGCGCTCATGCCTCGTATGCTAGGCGGCTCCCACTGACCTGTCTTGTCACAGCATTCGCGCCCACCGACAGAAATAGATACGCCGAATCAACGAGAAGGGCAAGAGCCGATGAGATGCAGCAGCCCCATCCTCGCTGTACAAGGCTGTGCCCATTGCCCGCTCACCAATGGTGGGACGAAGAACTCAAGGTGAGGGTGGGCTTTGGGTGCAGACGGTCAGGTGGGTCCCGTCGTCCACCTGGGTGCGGAAAAGCCCGAAGGGTTGAGCTTTTGCCGTGCCATGTGGGCGAGGGGCAGGAAACCTCGGGCCCAGGAAAAATAACGAGAGTAGGAGTTCAGTATCAGCAAGTAACTGATAAATCATGCCTTGGTCACAGGCTGGGCATACTGAGCGGGTAACGTTTTCTTGTGGCTACTCGAAGAATTATTACTTTGCAGGATGACCTTGACGGTACGGAGGCAGGGAGCGACTTTATAACGAGGGGGAGCCGTTTCCCGGCGGCAGCATGAACCTATCGCCCGGACGAACCCTCGCTCCCTAACATTGCTGGCATTGCTGGCATTGACAGTAAGTGGCGATTCGCGATCAAACGCCCGCTTTCTCCGTTTAACCCACCCTAGGAACCGCATTGACTCAAACCAGTACAACCAAGGCCGAGCTAAAGTACCCGGTCTGGTGGGGCAGCCAACGAGACCTTGTACGGCTGGTCGCTTTAGTGAGGACTTTGCAAGAAAGCGCATCGGCCGATGCGCGAACTGCGTTGGCCCAGAGTCGGGAGAAGGCCCGCCGAGCCAACGATGAGCGGCTGGTCTCACTGGCTCAGACCATTGCCATGAGCATTGCAAAGAACGGGGGAGACCCCGGTCCCTTTGCGGAACCTCATCGCCTTGTAGAAGAAGTCAAGGTGCTTCGGATGCTGGGGGAAAACGTCGACTACTCCAAGACCCGGGAGGTAGAGGCCTTGGAGCTAAAAATGATCGTCACTCACAAGTCCTGGAACGAGAAGCGGACTGGGATTCCTGAGGTTCTGGCAGAAGAAATCGACGCAGACGAAGTTGTGAGCGTTGAAATCACATTCGGACATCAATACAGTGCAGACACATTTCTTCGACTGGAACTTGGGAAGAGCGGAAGCAGAGCAGAACTTGGGGGCGACGTTGCTTGGGTATCGTCTGCCGCAGGTCAACTAGACCTCGAATTACGGAAGCAGAGCAGCCGGCTAGGAAAGCTCTATGACGGATGGGCACACGCGATTATTGGTATAGTCCCGGCCGTGGCCGTGGCACTAGTGTTCCTTCCATCTCTAAAGGAACAGTCAGACTTGCCGTGGCTAATAGCTGCGCTCTTCTTGCTCTTCACCTTCAGTGCAGGAATGGCTATCCACAAATTTGTGCCACGTTTTGAACTGGTCCGGGACACTAAACCACGTGTCAAAGTCTGGATAGGAACGGCGATGGGGGTGCTTGGAGCTTTGGTCATCGGAGTGGCGACGAACGCCGTTTCGAAGTTGATTGGCCTCTAGGTAGAGGCCCGTGGCGCCGGGCCTGGGTTTCGGCCGGTGCATCCTCTTGGACGGGGAGAACGGGGACAGCCTTCCTGGGGTGTGTGAAAAGCCCGTTATACGTTAGCGACGAGCTCTGTGTGCTTGACGAAAGGGCCTTCTGGATCCCAAGAATGTGGTGCTCGGGCGCCGGCGGGGCAAAGGGTAAGGATGCCGCCATTCGGCCACCGTATGGTCTTGGACTTTCGTGAAGAGGACGGCGCCGGCCCCTAACAGTAGGAAGCCTGCCACAAAGAGCAGGATTGGCCACTGGAGTGGCGCTGAAGCCGCTTGCGAACTCGAGCCAACAAGGCCGCCGACAGCCGCGGGAAGCGCCGTTCAGCGGTACACGGACCCGTTCGGGTTGGCACGTGGCGCCAACCTCACCGGCACCGGCAATAACACGTACACCGCAGCCGGTGCAGGAACAGCAGGAGTCGGCTCAAACGCTGCCAACGGTTCAAGGTTCGGCGCCGCAAACGGCTTCATCAGCGGCCTGAACGACGCCATCAGTTCACTCACCCACCTCGGCGCACGTGACATGGACCCCGTGACCGGTGCGTTCACCACTCCCGATCCGGTGCTCGCCACGGACAGGGTCGAGGGTTTTTCACCGTACTCATACTCATGGGGTGACCCGATCAACCGCTCCGATCCTTCCGGCCTGTTCTGGGGAGAAATCGGCAACTTCTTCAAAGACCACGGCTCTCAAATCGTCGGAGCCGTGACCGGCGCAGTGGTCGGAGCAGCAATAGCTATCGGTACAGCTGCACTGGTGACAGGCTGTGTCGCAAGCGTGGTGTGCGCTATCGGTGTTGGCGTGGGCCTTGCAGTTGCGGGTGCCGTGGCCGGAGCTATTGCTACTACTGGTGCTACCGCCATGGCAGACGTTGCCCAAGGCAAACCGGCCCCATCAGCCCAGCAGTACTACAGCAACATGGGCCAAAACATCAAATACAGCGTTGCCGGCTTGCCGTTAGGCTTCGCAGGCGGCGCGGTACTGGGCAAGGTGGCACGTTACGTTGGCTCCTTCATCAGGGGATTTACTGGCAATGGCGGAGCCGCAGCCGCAGCCGCCAGCGCAGCCTCAGCCAGAGTTGCCTCTCAAAACCTGGCCAAGCAGTCCCAACAAGCAGCCAAGCAAGCAACCCAAAACCTTGGTAATCGAGCAATGGCTCAGCAGGCCTCGATTGGACCCCTCACTAGTAGCGTAGCGAGCACTACAGCGCGGCTGGAGACACACACGCAGAAAGCAGTTGCAGACTATGCCAGCGGTACAATCAGGATGTCTTATGGCCAAGCAGTAAGAGCGGCCATAAATCCAAAGATGGGACCGATATTCCGTGGACAGGTTATCGATAAGGCCGTGAGCGTTCTATCTCGACATCAGCCAATGGGCACTCGAAGATGCCTACTGGGCGCAATGGGTCGCCCCAAGCCCCATCACTTTCGCCGAAACCCGCGGTTATGTGAAGCACCGGCGCGCCACCATCGCAACGATGCAACAGCGCACCCGAGAACTGGCACCCGTGTTGCCCCGCCTGGTGGAAGCTGCAGAACAGGCCCTCCACGGAGCAGAGGCAACCCTGACGAATGCCACTGCAGCCGGCGCCGGCCGCACCATCGACATGGGCGGCGAGGCTTGGGAAATTTTCCAGAGCAGTCAATATGCGCATATTCGGATTCGGCGCAACGGAAAGGAACGGGACTTGTCCTTGGAAGAGGACAACGCCTTCTGGACCTGGGCGCTAGCCCCAATACCGTTTACTTAGCGG
>NZ_JBLYIE010000084.1:0-537 GCF_048537125.1 Paenarthrobacter sp. PPS72
CACGGCCCGTTCCTTGACGCCAGGCACCGTGCCCGGGGACGGTGTGAAAATCGGATCAAAACCCTGAAAAACACCGGCCTGGGCAAGCTGCCGTTCTTCGACTTCGCCGCGAATCAGGCCTGGGCGAACATCGCCGCCCTGGCCTTCAACCTCGTCTCCTGGCTCCAGCTCGCCGCCCTCCCGGACGGCCACCAAGCCAAAGCCTGGGACATCAAACGCTGGCGCTACCGGCTCTTCGCGACCGCCGGGAAAATCATCACCCGCGCCCGCCGCACCCGGCTCCTCCTACCAGAATCAGCGCCGGAGAAAGACCTCCTGCAACTCCTCCTGAGAAACACTGGACGCCTCAAACAGGTCCTGCCTGCCGGCACAGGCTGAGCAGGCACTCTTCCTGTCCCGACGATCAGCCACATCACCGGAAGTGGAACCGGCGCCACCCCGAAGCGACCCAAAGGGCCACACCCGACCGCCCGAAAACAGAAAACAACCGCAAATCAACAGCGAAAACAAACCCGCGACTGTTCCCACCCGTCATGG
>NZ_JBLYIE010000085.1:0-485 GCF_048537125.1 Paenarthrobacter sp. PPS72
CGTTCTTCGACTTCGCCGCGAACCAGGCCTGGGCCAACACCGCCACCCTGGCCTTCAACCTCGTCTCCTGGCTCCAGCTCACCGCCCTCCCGCACGGCCACCACGCCAAAGCCTGGGACATCAAACGCTGGCGCTACCGGATCTTCGCGACCGCAGGGAAAATCATCACCCGCGCCCGCCGCACCCGGCTCCTCTTACCAGAATCAGCGCCGGAGAAAGACCTTCTGAAACTGCTTCTGGAGAACACCACCCACCTTAGAGAAGTTCTGCCTGCCCGCTCAGGCTGAGCCCGTCACTGACCCTACCCCGACGAGCAGCCCCCATCACCGGAAGTGGAACCGGCGCCACCCCAAAGCGAACCAAAGGGCCAAACCACGCTGCCCGAAAACAGAAAACAACCCCCGACCAACCAGCCAGCCCAAAGCAGCAACCATCACCAACCGCCATGAAAAATCGAGGCTAACCCCAATACCGTTTACTTAGGC
>NZ_JBLYIE010000086.1:0-1735 GCF_048537125.1 Paenarthrobacter sp. PPS72
TTGCCAGGCGCTCAACATTCGAACAGCCGAGTAACGACAAAAGAGCCCCACCCTCTGATGAGGATGGGGCTCTGTTACGCAGGGGAAGATAACCGGTCTTATGTTGCCCTTACTGGCGCTTGATTGATTTGCCGTTGGATGGTGTGGCGCCGGTGTAGGTGATCTGCACCTGGTCACCGGGCTCCAGCGGGAAGGAATGCGTTCCGGTCCCTCCTGTGCCCATGGTGATGAATCCGCCTGCGGCACGTGGCTTGAACTGTACGTCGGTTACGGATCCTGTGAAGTACAGCGTTTCCGGGGTGACCCCACAGGTGTAGGTCAGGGGTGATGTGCCGGTGACGTTGTTCCAGCCGGGGTAGTAGCCCTTGTTGCCTGTCACCAGCGTGTAGCCTGCCCACGTAGCCAGAGGACTCATGCCGTCAGTCTTGTTCTGCACGAGCGTATTTCCCTGCACGGTGCCGTCCGTGATGGTGTGCCCAGCGTCGGTGAGGATGCCGTAGACCTGAGTGCGGGTGGCTTGGTCATCGAAGCAGGTATTGCCCCGAACGACCGGCCGTGTCAGGTTCTCACTGAGGCGGATGCCGTTGAGTGCGTTCGCGTTCACGTCGTTGTCTTCTATGTGAAGGTCAGCGATGTATGCGCCAGCCTCCGCACCGGTAGCCGATACGACGTTGATCCCTTCGCCGCCGTTCCGGCTGAATTTGTTGCCGATGACCTTGATGCCGCGTACGACGTCTGATGCCCACTTAGCGCCTACAAGCCGGAAGCCGTCGCGGGTGTTGGAGTAGCAGTTGTTCGAGCTGATGACGTGGTAGGCCTGATTCGCTGCGAGGGAGTTCTTCTCGTAATCGATATTGATTCCGTCGCGACCATTGCTGTAGCACTGGTTGCCGGTAACAATAGCTTTCTTGTCAGGCTGGCCAAGGGGAGCTAGGCCTGTGCCCTCATGGAGGGTGATGCCGTCGTAGCTGTTGTTGGAGCAGACGTTGCCCGAATACACGGGCGAGTCCACGCCACAGCCACCGATGCCCCACGCGTTGCCGTAGGTGTAGTTGTTCACGATCCTGACACCTTTGGAGTAGTAGGGCGTGTTGGCTACTCCACCTTGCTTCTCCACGAAGATGCCGTAGTTGGTGTTGCCGAAAGCGATGCAACCTTGGACCAGCACGTCCTCGACATCGTACTTTCCGGTGCCGATGCCGAAACCGGACATGCCTGGGTCATGGACAGCCTGCCCGCGCCCGTTGCCCGAGGCGATGCAGTTGATGTACCGCCCGCCAGGGAGGAAGTCGGAGCCGAAGCCGGTCGCCGTGAAGTTCTTGCACTCCACTCGTTCCCAATGGGCATTGCGAAGGTACTCGGAGAACTGGCCCTTGAGGCTGTTCGTGCCGGGGATGCTTGAGCCGTCCCATGTCATGTCGAACCAGGATGGGGACTCGATTGGCGCGGCGAGTGTGCCGTGCCCAGTGAAAGCGGCGGACTGGTAGGGCTTGATGACGGTCCTGCCGATTCCTGCGCCTTGGTAGCGGACGTAGTTGCGGGGGCGCAGGTAGGCGCTGGTCCGATAAACGCCCTTGGGTAGCAGCAAAGTGCCACCACCAAAGGTTTCGAGGGCTACAGCGGCATTGTCGATCGCGGTGTAGTCATCCGTGGCCCCGTCGCCCTTCGCGTTGTACGGGCCAGCGGTCGCGTCGAGGACGAGCCCACCGAGGCCGGCGCGGGCATAAGTGGCATT
>NZ_JBLYIE010000087.1:0-440 GCF_048537125.1 Paenarthrobacter sp. PPS72
CACCGAGATCTACACTACACGCTCCTCGTCGGCAGCGTCAGATGTGTATAAGAGACAGGGGCCCGGCACAGTAGTTCTTGTCAGCCAGAGAGGCTGGAAACGAACGGCCGGCCGGACCCGCGGTGGCCTCCCGAAAGGACCATACTCAGATGGCCATCAGCCTCAAGACCACCTCCGGCAAGATCCTCGCCTCCGTCGCACTGATCGGCACCGCAGCCGCAGTCGCAGGCATGGGCACCTACGGCGCGTTCACCTCCTCCACCTCCGCCTCCCAGGCAGTCACCGCCGGCACCGTCACCATCGCCCTGGGCGCCCCCGGACCGGCCAACACCCTCAACGTCCCCGTCACAGGCCTGCTGCCCGGCGACAAAGTCGAAAAACTCGTCACCCTGGCCAACACCGGCAACTCGGACCTGAACAACGTCACCCTCACCACCTCC
>NZ_JBLYIE010000087.1:477-698 GCF_048537125.1 Paenarthrobacter sp. PPS72
GGCGCCGCAGCCCCCTACAACTGCACCGGCACCAAAACCACCGTCCTGGCCTCCTCCCCGGTCATCGCCGCGAACAAGGTCCTGAACAACCTCACCGCCCTGACCTCGGCCAAAACCGACAACCTCAAAGTCACCACCGCGTTCCCCACCACCGCGAACAACGACTTCCAAGGCGCCACCTCCACCATCGCCTTCGCCTTCACCGGCACCCAACGCACCGA
>NZ_JBLYIE010000088.1:0-2850 GCF_048537125.1 Paenarthrobacter sp. PPS72
AGTTCATCACCGGCTGGAACAAACGCAGCCACCCCTTCACCTGGACCAAATCACCTGAAGAAATCCTGGCGAAAGCCAAACCAAAGAAAACTTCAAACACGCGGCACTAGGTCAGTCGGATTTTTGAGCCGTTGACACTAGGCGTTGTATTGGGAATACACATCTAGGTTATGTCCTGCTGCCCTTGGCAGCCAGCCCAAGCATGGGAACGGCTCCTTTCATCAGCGAAAGTCACCCGCGCGATTGCCACCCGTATGATTGTTTCAACTTGATTGGAGCCCATCAGGACGTAGTCCCCTCATGCATGCCTGACACGGGCGGCACTGGCGACGCTCTGATCAGGCCAACGGCCGGACGCGTACGTAGATTGTCCTGGACCCAACCGCATCACCGTCCCGAGGAACGTGTGGGCCGTCAGGGCGCGCCGGTGCTTCTTGCGCCTGGTAAGGGCGAGGAG
Organism: Paenarthrobacter sp. PPS72; assembly: GCF_048537125.1. GTDB lineage: Bacteria > Actinomycetota > Actinomycetes > Actinomycetales > Micrococcaceae > Arthrobacter > Arthrobacter nitroguajacolicus_E. Next base: position 458 of record NZ_JBLYIE010000088.1, read on the forward strand.
TTCAGACAGGGCTGGCGTGCTCGGCACACAGCCGTGATTCGCACTGGATGGTCGTGTGCGTAATGTTGTACTCCTCCATCAACAATGTGGAAACTGAATCGAGGGTTGCCTGGGCGTCAGCGCCTTTACTGGTAAGAACGTGGCCCGTGGCGCTTTCCAGCCCTGAGGTAATCGTCCAGATGTGCAGATCATGGACACTGTCCACGCCGGGCAGCGCCAGAATCCGCGCACGGACCTCTTCGACGTCCAGGCCCGGAGGCGCGGATTCCATCAGAATCCGCAGCGCCTGCCGGGTCAGTTTCCAGGTACGCGGCAGGATGAACAGCCCGATGCCCACACCGATGATCGGATCGGCGTACGTCCACCCGGTGGTGTAGATGATGATGGCGGCCGCTATGACCCCGACCGAACCCAGCAGATCCCCCAGCACTTCAAGGTAGGCGCCCTTCAGGTTCAGGCTTTCCTTGGAACCGGCCACCAGAAGCCTGAAGCTGATCAGATTGATCACCAGACCGACGCTGGCCACCACAAGGAGCGGGATCCCGGGAACGTCTGGGGGCGAAGAGAAACGCTGCACCGCTTCGAAGAGGACGTAACCGGCGACCCCGAAGAGAAGGATCCCGTTGGCCAGCGCCGCCAATACCTCGAGTCGGTAGAAACCGTAGGTGCGCTGACTGGTGGTTTTCTTTGCGGCCAGCGTGATCGCGGCCAGCGCCATGCCCAGCCCCAGAACATCGGTCCCCATGTGGGCCGCATCCGAAAGCAGCGCGAGCGAGTTGACGGCGATCCCGACGACGAACTCCACGAGCATGTAGGCGCCTGTCAGGCCGAACGCGATCAGAAGAGGTTTTCGGTGGCGGGCTCCGGCAGTTACCGCGCTGGCGTGCACATGACCATCTTCGTTGCTCATGGAGCGTCCCCTCCGAGTTGCTTTGGCTCACGGCGATAGAAGACTGGCTGGACCCGTTCCGGCTCCCGAACGGGTCCAGCCGTAGTTATATGTGAAGAGTCTTGCACATAATTGCTGTCGCATTCCGGGATCGTTTGGCTAACCTACATTTTTCGGCCCAGTTCTATCCGGCTGGTCTGCAGCCGCCAAGAATACGCCGATCACTACCCCGACGGCCGACTGTTATGGCTCAAAGTCCGGTGCTGAGGAAACGACAGGCCCGGTCCTCCCGGCGGCAGAGCTTCTCAACGGAGGTCGACACTTGATCTCAAATTTCGGCGTCGATGATGATTTCCTGGCGCGGTGCGGCCAAAGGGGTGGTCATCCGGGGCCTGTTCCGTGGCGGCGCCCGGTTGGTACCCCTGTGGCCTCCCCAGGCGGCCGCTGCGGGTGCGGAGTCAAGGGCGCTGTGGAGCTTGAGTGTGATCCAGTTCCGGGCCGACTTGAGGAACAGGCACCCGGCAACGAACGCCACGCCCCTCCGCTCCGTGGACCTTCGCGGCGAGGACAGGCTGCACCGGCCCGTCCTCGCCTTTGGTGGCGGAGCGTAGTCCGAGCTTGTGGGCGGGTCTGGTGAAACCTCAGTGCAATCCGGCCAAGGGTGCCCAGTCAATTCATGGCCCACCAAGACGACTCGGGCGCAGGACGAGGGCTGCGGGCCCCGGTGGTCCGTACCATTCGGAGGACCTTCCGAACCCAGAAGCGGCCCAAGCCGTCGCCATGGTGCTCATCTGATCAAATGATAAGTTGTTCATATGAGCCGAGGCCTTCGATCCATTCCAGACCCTGACGGCACCTCCGTGAGGAACCGGGACAATAGTGGCGATGGCAGGCGGTTTGAGGTCCTGCAGGGGGCGCTGCCCTCGCCGGAGGATGTAGAACGCGTCGCCGCGGTGTTCCGGTTGATGGGCGACCCGGGCCGGGTCCGGATCCTTGCCACCCTGCTTGAGGCCGGGGAGGTGTGCGTGCAGGATCTTGCCACGGTGACCGGGCTGAGTGAATCCTCGGTCAGCCAGGCTCTCCGGCTGATGCGCGCGCACCGTGTGGTGGAAACCCGCCGTGCGGGCCGCGTCGTTTTTTACCGGCTCGGGGACAGCCATGTCCGGATGCTGCTGGACATGGCGATCACCCACGTCTCACACTCTCCGGCGGTCACCGCAGCCCCCGCCCCTACTTACCCGTCAACCGGGCACTCCGAACCCATCGAACCCAACTATCAGGAGCCATCATGAACGCTTCACCTGCCCCTCTCACCTGCCCGAAATGTGCAGCGGAGATGCGTCCTTACGAACGTAACGGCGTCATCATCGATCAATGTACCGGGTGCCGGGGAATTTTCCTGGACCGGGGCGAGCTGGAGTCCCTGATGGACGCCGAAGCGTCGTTCTACGCGGCCCGGAACCTGTCTCTTATACACATCTGACGCTGCCGACGAGGAGCGTGT
>NZ_JBLYIE010000089.1:0-925 GCF_048537125.1 Paenarthrobacter sp. PPS72
CACAGGAGGGAATTCACGAATCATGGCACGCAGACACACCCCTGAACAGGTCATCGCCAAAGTCCGGCAGGGCCAGAAAATGCTCAACGACGGACGCCCGATGGTCGAGGTCATCAAGGAACTCCAGGTCACCGAGGCGACCTGGTACCGGTGGCTGAACCAGTACGGGTCCGAGAAGAACGCCGAGGCGTCCAAACGGACCAAGGAGTTGGAGAAGGAGAACGCCCGGCTCAAGCGGCTGCTGGCGGAGAAGGAACTGGCCATCGACATCCTGAACGAGGTGGCGAAGGGAAAATTCTGAGCCCCGAACCCCGTCGCCGTGCCGTGCGCATGGCGGTGGAGAAGTTCGGGGCGTCCGAACGCTTCGCGTGCGCGTTACTGGGCCAAAACCGGTCCGCGTTCCGCAAGAAGAAACCCGACATGGGATTCGAAGAGGCGCAGCTGCGCGCGGACCTGAGGGCCGTGGCCGTGAAGCACCCGGCGTGGGGCTGGCGGAAGGCCCGCTGGCACCTGCTGGCCCAGCCGGCGCGGGACGGGGTGGCGTTGAACAGGAAACGGATCCGCCGGCTCTGGCGCGAGGAAGGCCTGGCCTGTAAACCCAAAGCGCGGAAGAAGCGCCGCACCGGGCCCGGCGCCGGGGACCAGCAGCGATTGAGGGCCCAGTACCCGATGCATGTAGTCAGTTTCGACTTCCAATCCGACGTGACTTCCTGCGGGCGGCACATCCGGTTCTTCAACGTCATCGACGAGTACACCCGCACGGCGCTGGCGGTCGTCCCGCGCCGGTCCTTCAAAGCCGCCGATGTCGTCGCGGTGCTGGAGGACATCATCGCCGAAACCGGCACCGCACCGACCTATGTCAGGTGTGACAACGGTCCGGAGTTCACTGCCGCGGCACTGATCGAGTGGTGCACCACCGCCGGAG
>NZ_JBLYIE010000090.1:0-470 GCF_048537125.1 Paenarthrobacter sp. PPS72
GTCCCAGGCTTTGGCTTGGTGGCCGTCCGGGAGGGCGGCGAGCTGGAGCCAGGAGACGAGGTTGAAGGCCAGGGCGGCGATGTTCGCCCAGGCCTGATTCGCGGCGAAGTCGAAGAACGGCAGCTTGCCCAGGCCGGTGTTTTTCAGGGTTTTGATCCGATTTTCACACCGTCCCCGGGCACGGTGCCTGGCGTCAAGGAACGGGCCGTGCCAGCGGGGTGAGTTGGTCAGGAAAGCGGTGATGCGGTGTCCGTCGGTATCGAGCAGGCTCGGCTGCGCGCCGGGGTGCAGCGGCTCTGCCCGAAGGTAGAGGTTCGTGTCCGGCGGGTAGTCGGTGAGCGGGATGACGTCGGTGGCGTTGATGACCCAGGCGTCGGTCCGGTCGGCCCCGTGCTGGTCCAGGGCCGGCTGCCAGTATTGTTTGTCGCTGATCCAGTCGATCATGTGTGCCTTGCCGAACGGGATGGTGT
>NZ_JBLYIE010000090.1:541-673 GCF_048537125.1 Paenarthrobacter sp. PPS72
CGGTTTCAGTAAAGAAGCTCTCGGGCAGTTGGGCGACAGCGGTGTGGAAGACCCGGATGTGGTCCTCGGCGTTGTTCGCTCCGGCGTTGCCCGGGCGCAGCACCGCGGCGAGGATTTCCCCGGATCCGTTGC
>NZ_JBLYIE010000090.1:795-1086 GCF_048537125.1 Paenarthrobacter sp. PPS72
GGCCGAGCCTGTCCTCACACAGCATGCCAAAACCCAGCGCGTCCATGAAGCCGGTGAGCACCGAAACCCCGGCATGGGAGATCAGCGACTGGCCGGTGAAACTGACCGGCAGGGGCGGGAAAACGAAGGTAGACTTTTGCATCGAAAGGGTGCTCCTTCACGACCGGGATTATTGGCTTAGACACCACTATTTTCCCAGTTCAGAGCACCCTTTCGCCTTTAAACACACCGTCCAGCGCCGAACCCATGAAAACCCCGGGTTAGACGGTGCGGTCCACCCGTGCACGCCAA
>NZ_JBLYIE010000091.1:0-420 GCF_048537125.1 Paenarthrobacter sp. PPS72
CTCAATTCTGAAGAGCCGGATTTCCCCGGATCCGTTGCCGGCACCGTAATCACAGGAAGCGATGAACGGGGCGAAGCCGTAGCCGCCTTTGTACGTCCCGGCGACGTTTTCCTTATCGGAGTGCGAGGTCACCAGGGTCGCGTCGATGTCGATGATGAGCGGGTCCGCGGCCGTCGCGGACAAGGCCGGGTTCCGGTTCCCGGCGGCGTTCCAGGCCCGGGTTCGCAGTTCCCGGGTGAGGGTCTGGAAGCCGTAGCTGAACAGCTCCGGGTTCGTGACGGTGCGTTCGAAGAACCGGGACACTGTCGCGTTCGAGGGCAGCTGACCGAAGACCTCGGGCGAGGACCGCAGGATGTCCAGGTCCGAGGCATGTTCACCGCCGGCGGCGAGCATCGCGGCCAGGGAACCAAGCAGCCGGCC
>NZ_JBLYIE010000092.1:0-326 GCF_048537125.1 Paenarthrobacter sp. PPS72
GTGGGCTCGGAGATGTGTATAAGAGACAGGAGTGGTGCACCACCGCCGGAGTCGATACGGCCTTCATTGACCCGGGATCACCCTGGCAGAACGGCTTCATCGAATCGTTCAATGCCCAATTCAGAAGGGAGCAACTCGCCGGAGAAATCATGGACACCATGGCCGAAGCGAAGTATTTGGCCGAGGAATGGAAAGCTATCTACAATCATGAACGGCCCCACGGATCCCTGGACGGCATGACGCCGAAACGCTACTGGGAAACCTGGACGCAAGAAAACCAATTAGCTATCGCATAAACGCTGGACTGCTAACGGGGGCCCAACCAC
>NZ_JBLYIE010000093.1:0-2942 GCF_048537125.1 Paenarthrobacter sp. PPS72
ACGTCCCGCTGCCAGTCAAAGTACCGGAGTAGAAGTAGCTGCGACTCTCGGCGCCTCGGCGGCCAGCTGACGCCTTTGCGCGTTTCAGGATCCTAACGCTGACGAGGTGCGTCGAAGAGAACTTCAGCATGGCAGGGAGACCGACGCGCTTCCGGAGGGGTAATTATGGCTTGCAGTGAATATGACCTGCATGCCATAATTAGTACATGATTCTCTTCTGGCCGGACAGTTTCGATGAGCAACTCGATCGGTTGGAAGAGAAGGCTGACGCAGGAGACGAGCGGGCCGAGCTTGTCTTGGATTACACCATTGCGGCGATGGACTATTTGCGAGGGCTGCCTGAGCCGCCCACGGAGGACTCCCTGCGCCTGAAAGAAGTGCGGCAATCAGGCCGTCATCAGGTGTGGAGGGTCGCTCACCCCTTTCATGCCGGCATTGCAGTTCGTGTTATTTGCTGGTTCCCGCCGGGGCAGGCGACGGCGGTTGTGGCTCTGTTCTCCGGGGATAAGGCCAATATCGGGGACATTTTCTACGACAGCGTGGGGTCGCGTGCTGATCAGATAGTTGATCTGTGGGTAGCTGGACAAGAAGACTAAATTTAATAAACCTCAAGTAATTCAAATATAAATTAATCTAAGAATACAATCTAAGAAATGTAAATCTAGTAAAAGAATGAGTTGATCCTGATGGCGATTAGGGGCTTTAAGGAAGGCAACGACAGGCTTGACCGGATGCTTAAGCGTCCAGGTGCTGCGGAACGCGTAGCGCGAATCCAAGAAGAATCTGTGCGCGCTGAGCGCGTCCATGCGATGAATCTAGCGATGATTCGTAAAGCTGGGGATTTGACCCAGACGGATCTGGCAGAGCGCCTAGGTGTGAATCAAAGTGTCATCTCCAAGACCGAGCGTCAGCATGACATGCTTCTATCCACGCTGCTTGAGTATCTAACTGCCGCTGGTGCCGACGAAGCGAAGGTCGTCGTTAAAGTCCGTGGTCAAGAGGTTGAGTTGGACCTCAGGACGATACAACGTCACTAAAGGAACTCGTCTAACAACATATAGAGGTGAAATGCGGTTTTCGAAAGAGTTTGATCTCGCTCTAACGAGCAAAGACGATTGGTTCGACACCATACCGACGCAGGACAGTCCTCTATACGTAGACCCCTATCTCATCTTTGATGATCCTGATCCATTTTGGTCCGAATCGTATGATCACGTCGTTTCCTTCTTCGAACTCGCTGCTGACCTTGTTCTCAAGTCCGGCGGCCAAGAAGATACGCCCGCGTGGAGGAAAGCAGAACGTCTGCTCCATTTTCCAGAGCCTAAGGAGTTTGCTCTCGGCTTGGCGATGGCAAGTCCGGCCGGCTCGGGAACCGGGAAAATGTTTGCGAGAAGGATCGCTACGACGCTTGGCTTGGTTGGCAAGGAGGCTGTGAAGGACCTTTCCTCGATTGCGGGTTTTGCTCTCTTCTGCGAGGGCTTCGGGCGAGACCGTACCAGCGATGTACTCTGCAACATCCTCAAGGCGAAATTTATTGCCTATACACAAGAAGTTGCCGCAAGGCATGACATCCCAATGTCCAAAGTTGAGGTGGTTCATGCCGCCTCGGATCTGAAGAGAGGGAGTTGGTCCGATCTTAAAGTCGACCTGCCAGTGGCCAGTGGTGCGGGGGGAGTCATCCTTACTCCTCGGCGCTTTTTAAAAGACATACCTCGAGTAACACCAGACGGCTTCTGGGACTGGGCAGAGCATGCTGAGTTTGCTGCGCTTAGAGACGATTTGAACTTTGATCTTTCCGTGAGCTTGACGAAATCGCAGAAGGTCGAAGCCGCGAGGAAGGTGGCGAATACACGGCCAGATATTGCCATCAGCTACTTGCAGAAAGAAGCTTCCCGAGCCCACGCGCCCTACGACGTCGAGAGGGATCCCCAGGGCCTGGTCTACTGGTACGAGTCCGGGCAAAAGCTGGCCGCTCTCGCAGATGTATCTGCGTTGAAGGCAGGCCTGCCTTGCGACGACATCGGTTTTCAGGCATGGGTGAAGACATTGGCTGCTACCTTCCAGTATGCTGTCGAAGAAAGTGATGGATGGCGTCTTCTTTGGAATGACGACTACAGAGCGCATCGTCCTGAGAAGATCTGCCAGGCGGTGGCCGGCATGATGTGGCGATCAGAATGTCAGGCAGCGGGTGTGGACTTGAGTCGTGAAGTGGACATGGGCAGGGGCCCTGTGGACTTCAAATTTTCGAAGGGGTGGACTCGGCGCGCCCTGCTTGAAGTCAAGTACATAGGGAGTACAAAGTTCTTTTCTGGCGCTGAAAAGCAGTTGCCACAGTATCTGCAGACTGAGGGTATTTCTTTTGGCATTTACCTTGCGGTCGGATTCACTGACGGCGACTTTAGACCTGAGCGACTCAAGCGAGTAACGGATACCTGTACTGCCTTGTCTGCCGCGAAAGGGGTAACAATCAAGCCTCTTTTCGTCGACGCCCGTGTCGAAAATAAGAAATCTGCATCGACTCTTTAGGAAAGCACATGCCAACATTCCAGATCACATATGCTTCAAATGCGCTCCGCGAACGGCTCCCTGAAACCATTGAGGCTGATGACTATCATCAGAGCGGCGGATTCTTCATTTTTGTATCGAATGATGAGGATCCCTTGTCGTTGTCAACAGTCAAACATCGCTTGGCTGCAAAGACCGTACTGCACATCGAACGTATGGGATGACACCGAAAGCCTCGCTAGGAAGGACCTTCCATTGCGGGAGCGTTCTCCGGAACAGGTCGGAGGCGAATGTCCGGTCTCAGTGAAGTTGGCAACGCTCACGTGGGGTTGCCAAGTTGACTGAGACAGAGACAGGACACCGGACAAGATAAAAGAAGGATTGAGTTGAAGCTTCAACTAAAATAGCTTACATAAGATCCGTTATCGGCGTTAAAG
>NZ_JBLYIE010000094.1:0-297 GCF_048537125.1 Paenarthrobacter sp. PPS72
CCGGACCTGGGGCTCGTTAAACGGGTCGGCGAGTAGGTGTGTGGGCTGGATCGCACCCTCTTCCGCCCGGCGCACCCTTCCGGCGCCAGGCTCGCACCCTTTCGCGCCAACCGCACCAGAGGTAACAGGGGCGATCGGCGGGTACGGGTGCGCCGACCGAACGTTAAACGGTCGCAGTGTGGGTCCGGACCTGGGGCTCGTTAAACGGGTCGGCGAGTAGGTGCGTGGGCTGGCTCGCACCCTCTTCCGCCCGGCGCACCCTTCCGGCGCCAGGCTCGCACCCTTTCGCGCCAACCG
>NZ_JBLYIE010000095.1:0-450 GCF_048537125.1 Paenarthrobacter sp. PPS72
CCTGCTGAAGCACGCTCCACTGTCGCAGCGCCTCCCATGGGCGAGGCCGGCTCCGGATCCACCGCCGGTTCGAAGGCTGACGCGGGTTTTATGGCTGATGAGGGTTTGAAGGCCGGCGCGGGTTTGAAGGCCGACGAGGGTTTGAAGGCCGACGAGGGTTTCATGGCTGATGAGGGTTTCATGGTCGGCGCGGGTTCCGGTGCGCTGGGCGCCGGGTCAACAGCGAGCCCTTTGGATGACGGGTACCGGAACGCGGCGGAGTTCTTACGGGCACGGTTGCGGATCGGCATCGGCGAGGCCCGGCGTCGGCTGACCCTCGCCGCCGAGATCCTTCCGCAGGCAGGAATGGCCGGGCAGGAGATCCCTGCCCGACGCCAGGTCCTGGCCGAAGCGGTTGGAGCCGCGCTGGTGCCTTCGAGGGCGGCGACGATCATCAGCACCGCCCTGGAC
>NZ_JBLYIE010000096.1:0-610 GCF_048537125.1 Paenarthrobacter sp. PPS72
CAAAGGCAAGTATTTCGACTGCTACATGATGCTGGATATCCACTCCAGATTCATCGTCGGCGCACACGTTCACGCCACCGAATCCGGGACGCTGGCCGTGGAAATGATGAAGGGCATCTTCGGGATACACGGCATCCCCCAGGTCGTGCACGCCGACCGGGGAACGTCGATGACCTCCAAGACTGTGGCCGCTCTGCTCTCGGATCTGGAGGTCACCCGGTCCCACTCCAGGCCCCGGGTATCGAATGACAACCCCTACAGCGAGGCGCTGTTCAAGACCCTGAAATACGGTCCTGAATTCCCCGAACGCTTCGCCTCAGTCCACGACGCCGGCACATTTATCAGCGATTTCGTGGACTGGTATAACCATCATCACCAGCACTCAGGAATCGGCTTCCACACACCCGCGAACGTCCACTACGGCCACGCCGTCGGCGTGGCCAAAGAACGCTCGGCGACCCTCGCTGCAGCCAGAGCGAGACACCCCGAACGCTTCACCAAAACCACCGACCCCAAAATCCTCGCGCTCCCAGGACCAGCGTGGATCAACCAACCCAAGGAATACACCGAACAATCAGCCGCCTAACTCCTATTGGTACCGTTCAGCTTG
>NZ_JBLYIE010000097.1:0-1530 GCF_048537125.1 Paenarthrobacter sp. PPS72
GACACCACTATTTTCCCAGTTCAGAGCACCCTTTCCCTGATTAACACGCCAGCCCGACAGGCCCGCCATGAAAACCCCGGGCTAAACGCAATACCGTTTACTTAGCGGCAATTCTGTTAATCTTGGGGCATGGCGCGCAGCGGATGGATCAAGCCCGAAACCCCGGAACGTTTGACTGACCACGTCTCTCTGGGTGTTTTGACGCGCGCTTTTCCGCCGGATGTGGTGGACCTGGTGATCGCCCGCACCGGTGCCGGTCAGGCGCGGAACCGGCTGCTGCCGTCGCGGCTGATGGTCTATTACGTAATGGCCATGGCCTTGTTCGCGGCCGGTTCGTACGAAGAGGTGATGCGTTCACTGCTGGCGGGCATGGAGTGGATCACGGGCCGTTTCAGGGACTGGCAGATGCCAACGAAAGCCGCGATATTCAAAGCGCGCACACGGCTTGGTCCGACGGTGATGGCTGAACTCTTCGCAGAGGTCGCCAAGCCCCTCGCCGCACCAGGAAGCAGCGGGTTCTACAAATCCTGGCGGCTGGTCAGCGTTGACGGGACGTCCCTGGACATCGCCGACACGCCGGCGAACGAGAAGTACTACGGACGGCCAGGCACGGCCACCCAGATCAAGAGCGCCTACCCACAAGCGCGGGTGCTCGGACTCGTCGAATGCAGCACCCACGCGGTGATCGGAGCTGTGGTCGCCGGCTACGACACCGCCGAGCAGGACATGTTCCCGGGGCTCCACGCGGACCTGCATGCCTCCATGCTGGTGATGGCGGACCGCGGGTTCTTCAGCTACCACGCCTGGAAGGACAGCGCCGCAACCGGAGCGGCACTGCTGTGGCGCATGAAAGCCAGCAACGTCCTGCCCGTGCTCGAAGAACTGCCCGACGGCTCGTACCGCTCCGCGGTCTACGCCAACCCCAAGGCCCGCCGGAACAACAGGGACGCGATCCCCGTCCGCGTGATCGAATACACCATCACCAGCGGGGAAAGAACCAGCGATTTCCGCCTCATCACCACCATCCTGGACCCGGACGCCGCACCGGCACAGGACCTGGCAGAGCTCTACGGACGGCGCTGGGAAATCGAGTCCTGCTTCGACGAACTCAAAACACACCAGCGCGGCCCCGGAATCGTCCTGCGCTCCAAAACCCCCGACGGGGTCCTCCAGGAAATCTACGGCTACCTCTGCGTCCACTACGCCCTGCGGTCCCTCATCGGCGAAGTCGCCCTGCTATTCGAAGAAGACCCCTTACGGTTTTCCTTCACACGCACCCTCCGGGCAGCCCGGCGAACCCTCGCCGACCGTCCGGCTTTTTCCCCCTGACAAACTCCGGAAAGCCTTCGCCAGCTTCACCGGCGAGATCCTCCACGACCTCCTACCACCACGCCGACAACGCACCAACCCCCGCGTCGTCAAACGAAAGATGTCCGGCTGGCAACTCAAACGGATACCCAAACCCGCCTAAGTAAACGGTATTGGCTGTCTCTTATACACATCTCCGAGCCCACGAGACATTGATACTGA
>NZ_JBLYIE010000098.1:0-933 GCF_048537125.1 Paenarthrobacter sp. PPS72
GAAAGTAGTAGTTCTTCCGGTCCGCGGGCCGGTGGGCCGAGGCCGCGCCGGTCGTTTACCCCGGCTCAGAAGCTCGAGTTCTTGACGGCATACGAGAGCGCGTGTGAGAGCAATGAGGGCGGCGCGTTCCTGCGCCGGGAAGGGCTGTACTCCTCGCAGATGACCGAATGGCGCCGTCTGCGTGACGCCGGCGTCCTGGCCGGGAAGAAGGCCGGAGAATCGAACGGGAAACTCTCGGCAGATCAAGCCGAGAACGCGCGCTTGCGCCGCCAGTTAGAGGTGAGTGAGAGCCGGCTGAAGAAGACCGAGGCAGCCTTGGACCTGATGGGAAAACTACAGGCGTTCTTAGAGAACGCCTCAGAGGATATGCCGGACGAGCCCCGGTCCAAGAAACGCTGATGGCCACCTACCGGTCGATGCTTGAACTGAAAATCCCCACGCGGAAGGCAGCATCGTTGACCGGTATTTCCCGGACGACCGCGAATCGGAAACGGACGCCACCGCGGGACCAAATGCCTGTGGTGCCGCAGAACAAACTCAGCGCCGCCGAGCGGGCCGGGATCCTGGCGGCCCTGAACTCGCCGGAGTTCGTGGACCTGGCGCCGATGCAGGTCTATACGAAGCTGCTGGACCATGGAATCTATCTGGGGTCCCTGTCGACTTTTTACCGGGTGCTGGAGGAAAACAAGCAGGTCAAGGAACGCCGCCGGCTGGCCAAACACCCGCCCCGGACCGTTCCTGAACTGGTCGCCACGGCTCCAGGCCAGGTGTTCACGTGGGATATCACCAAGCTCGCCGGCCCGGTCAAAGGCAAGTATTTCGACTGCTACATGATGCTGGATATCCACTCCAGATTCATTGGCTGTCTCTTATACACATCTTCCGAGCCCACGAGACATTGATACTGATCTGGGGGGGGGGGTTTTTGTTTTG
>NZ_JBLYIE010000099.1:0-847 GCF_048537125.1 Paenarthrobacter sp. PPS72
TGCTGTGCGGGTAAACGGGCCCTTCGCATTTAGGCATGGTTGAGGGTGTTCTGCCGATAGGGTCGGTGGCCGCCGGCGGCGAGTAGGCATCTGAGTCTGTAGTTGGTGAAGTTCCGAAATCCGCGGGCGATGCGGCGGGTGGTTTCGATGACGCCGTTGATCGCTTCGGTGGGGCCGTTGGAGGCGCCGAGGGTGTCGAAGTAGGCCAGGATGGCGGCCTTCCATTGTTTGAGTGTCCGGCCGAGGCGGCCGACTTCCGGGATCGGGCAGGTCGGGAACGATGAGATCACTTCGGTCACGAGTTCCCGTCCGCGGGCCGGAGGGGCGTGGTAGATGTTGCGGACCTTTTGATAGCACTGCCAGGCGAGGGTGACTTCCTGGTTGGGGTCCCCAAGGGCGAGCTTGGCATCGAGCCTGGCGGCTTGTTTATCGGTGAGGTGTTCGGCTCCGATTTGCAGGGTCCTGCGGATCCCGTAGAGCGGGTCGCCTTTGCGTCCGCGGTGTCCGCGGGTGTCCTGCTGGACCCGGCGCCGGACCTCATCAACCATGGCGGACCCGAGTTTGACGACGTGGAATGCATCCAGGACGGTGATGGCTTCGGGGAGCTCATCACGGATCGCGTTCGCGTAGCCGCGGAACGGATCCAGCGCGGCGGTCTTGATCCCGGCAGTGAACTCGGGGCCGCGGTCTTTGAGCCAGTCCGCGTAGGCCTTCCCGGACCGGCCCGGAACCAGGTCCAGCAGACGGGCATGCACGTGCCCCTGTTTGTCGCGGGTGTGATCCACAATTCCGGTGATCATCCCGGTGCCGGGCGGACCTATATGGGACCAGACATGCTCATCAACGC
>NZ_JBLYIE010000100.1:0-1593 GCF_048537125.1 Paenarthrobacter sp. PPS72
CGTTTCCACTCCGGCCCACCAACTCGGCGTTTCCTGGCACACCGTCTGGGACGCCGTCAGGGTGGAAGCATCCCTGCGGATCGCAGCGACGGACCGCCTCGAAGGAGTGGACGCACTCGGCGTTGATGGCTCTTCGCGGTTCCCGGGGAATGGTCTGCTGAGATGACTGCTCATGCTGCCATTCGGGCTGCACTTCTCAAGAGGATACGCGATTTGTAGTTGTCCGGATTTCGATAGCCTCGCGCGGTTCGCTTGATGTGTTTTATTGCAGTGTTGTTTGCCTCTACCTTGGCCGTGGTGGCTCCGGTGACTATGAGGACTTCGATCTCGTTCCACCAGCGGCACACGGTCCGGTAGAGCCTGCTTGTTTCCGGCGTCGCGGCGCGTGCCACGAGGTCAGCAAGCGCGTTCTTCGCCGCACCGGCATCTTCCAGCGAACTTGTGTTCAGCAGGGTTCGGAGCTGTTCCTTGACCTGCCAGGCGGCCTCGAGACTGCCCGTCGGGTCGTCAGCAGCGAACACTCCCGCCAGCCGGTGCTGGCCGCGTTCCGAGAGGTTCTCGTTAGCCTTCAGCAGCAGCATCCGGTTCGCCCACGCCGGGTCCGTGGCCCTGCCCCGCCGGCCCCTGACCTGCTGGGACAGGCCCTGCCGGACCGCGGTGAGCATATCGTTGGCAAGCATCGTCACATGGAAGAGATCCACCGAGACCGCCGTGCGCGGCAACCACATCCGCAGCGCCTTCCGGAAGGCCGCGGACGGGTCGATCGCGACGACCTGCACCCCGAGCCGCCACTGAAGGGGCCGGGCGAAGAGCCAGTCCCCGACGCCCTTGTGGTCCCGTCCGTCCACGATGCCCAGAACCTGCCCAGTGTCCAGATCCACGATCGTAGTCATCCACGGCTCGTACCGGGTCCATGCCTTCGTGCCGGGGTCCTGGAAGAACCGCACCGACCGGTACCGGTGCTCATCGATACCCAGCATCCTCGGCGCCAGGAGGTCCACGTCCGGCAGGCGGAGTGCGGCGTCACCGATGACCTGCTGGACCAGCCACCACGAAATCCCGAACGCCATAGCCGTCTCGGACACAGCACGCCCGGAACCGATGACCGCGTCCACCAGCGTCTCCCGGAGCCTGCGCGTGGACCGCGCCCTGCGCGGGACCTGGGGTGTCGCTTCGCAAAACGACTTCCGCTCACACAAATACTCGTCACAGAACCAGCGCCGCTTGTCCCAGAGAAGCACCACCGCGCCGGCAACCGGAACATCACGCAGCTTCTGGCAGCGGCGCTCCTTGACCCGCGAAGCGATCACTCCGCAACTCGGGCAGCCCGGCGGGAACGTGGATTCCACGGTGACGTGGCGGATCCCGCCCGGGAGCAGAACGGTGCCGGCCACTCGGTAATCAGGCAGGTTGAAGATCAAGCTGGCAGCGTCATGGCCAGCCCCAGTAGGCTCTAACAAGGCTCGTGGTTCCTGTTCAGGTTGAATGCGTAGTAACACTCATCCCAGCAGGACCACGAGTCCTCTGCTTGCTACAACACGAACCTATTTCCCCGGGAACCGTGAAGAGCCGCGTTGATGAGCATGTCTGGTC
>NZ_JBLYIE010000101.1:0-381 GCF_048537125.1 Paenarthrobacter sp. PPS72
GCCGGTTTCTGGGAACGCGCCAACGCCTACTTCGAATCCTGCGGAATCACCGTCAAACGGGTCCTGACCGATAACGGCTCCTGCTACCGCTCCTACGCGTTCAAGGACGCCCTGGGCACGGTGATCAAGCACAAACGCACCCGGCCCTACCGTCCCCAAACCAACGGCAAGGTCGAGCGCTACAACCGCACCATGCTCGACGAATGGGCCTACGCCCGCCCGTACCGATCAGAGACCGAGCGTGTCGCCGCATTCGCCGACTGGCTCCATCACTACAATCATCACCGAGGCCACACCTCACTCAAAGGTCAGCCACCAGCCAGCCGCGTCACCAACCTCCGTGGGCAATACACCTAGAGAAGAACCAACTCAGCCAACTGG
>NZ_JBLYIE010000102.1:0-3726 GCF_048537125.1 Paenarthrobacter sp. PPS72
TGCTGAACCCACGGGAAACACTTGCGTAACGCAAGCTCGGGCCGATCTCGTCTACCTCGAGTTCAATCACGGTGCGCTTTTCGCCCTCTTTGGTCTCGTAAGACCGGGACTTCAACCGGCCCGAAACGATCACGCGCATGCCCTTGGTCAGGGACTCGGCGACGTTCTCGGCCGCTTCACGCCACACACTGGCACGGAGGAAAAGTGTCTCCCCATCCTTCCACTCGTTAGACTGACGATCGAAGGTCCTGGGCGTTGAAGCGATCGTAAAATTCGCCACCGCCGAACCACTCGGAGTAAAACGCAGCTCGGGGTCTGATGTCAGGTTTCCAATGACAGTAATCGTGGTTTCGCCGACCATGATGGTTCCTTTTCCTCGTGCGCTGTTGGTGTTCTCGGTGTTCGTGCTGGTTTCGTTCTGAGGTTCAGTCCCACCCGGCTGGTCGTGGGTGAGGTCGTTGGGCTGGTGCTGGTCTGCGGTGTGTTCGTCCCAGAGACCGCCGGCCCCGATTGGCGCCCTACTGATGGCGGCAAGGTAGCGGTCATCCTCGACAGTGGAGGGGATGCCGTAGTAGCCGGCGAAAGGTTCTTCCTTTGCGTCGGGGTAGATCCTGCCGCTGGGGTTGGTTTCCCTGAACAGGTCCACTTCCAACGGGACCCGTGGGCTGATCTCGAACCCGTCCACCGGGTGCGGGGTGGTCACGGTGCTCACGCTGCCTTGTGGCTCATGGCTGCTTGGACGAGCTTGTCCCGGCGGAGGCCGGACCAGTGGTCCTGGTCATCGGAGTTGTTCACGATGACGGGTGCCTGGGAGTAGCCCAGCTCCTGGGTGATGTACTCCAGCGCTGCCGGCACTTCGGTGATGTCCACGGGCGTGTAGGTGATGCCTTTGGAGTCGAAGTACTCCATGGTGCGGTCGCAGTTCGGGCAACCGGGCTTGGTGTAAACCGTGTAATCGGTGATTGAGGAAGTCATTTTCAGTCCTCGGTTTCGTATCAGTTTTAGTTGGGTTCGTCTGTCTGGCTTGCTACTACTATTTTAGCGTTTATCCACTCGGATAAAAAGGGTTTTGCCGCGTATTCTAGGGGTACTCTGTGCCTGTTTTGGTACCCGTTGCGGGTGCCGGGTTTGGTGTTGCGGGCAGTAGTCCGACGTGACTCCCCCGGCTTCTTTAGCAGCTGCCCTGGGCGGCTGGTTCTTATGCCTGCATCAGGTGATTTCGCGTGGCCCCCATGTGTCGTCCCGGCTGAAAGAAACTTTCCTCAGCGCGTGGCCGGTCGGCGGCGGGTGTCCTGGCCCATGGGAGACGTTGCCGGTCGTTCTGCTCTGGTAGCTAACTGTTCCAAGGTGGCGCTGGCTGGGCGGCTAGTCGGGTTAAAGGGTGAAGGGCCGGCACTTAGAGTGCCGGCCCTTCAATTTTTCCCTCTGCAAAAGGAAATCTGTGGTTCAGTCTACAAGACTGAAGTCTTGCCCGTCAGCGCGTGGTTCGCGGGTGTGTTGCCCGGTAGCGGCGCAAGAGAAGGTAACTGCCCAGGGCGAGGGCGGCTCCGATCGCTGCGCCGATGATCAGCCCGGTAATGCTCCGCATGTTGTTCAGCAGGATCAGGGGCAGGGAGATGGCGGTGACGAAGCCGATGTGGAACGGCATGGTGTCGTTGTCGTCATCGAGGTCTTCCATTCTGGAGTGCGCGATCATCCACCCGATGCCCAGATAGATCGTGGCGGCGGCCGCGAAGATCAACGCACCCATCACCACCTGGTCAAGGATTGGGGACAGACCAGGGAAGATCTCGGCAAGAGTGACCCCTGGAGGTGTCTGCGTATTCATAGCGACTCCTGTCTGCGCTGCCATGGGATGAGCCTAACGGTGGCCTCCGACAGACTTCTCTGTGGTGACCCGATACGAGTAGCCAGGTGGCCGGCGAGGCGCGGCTTTCGGTTGCCGTGTGCCTGGTGGCGTTGAACGGCGGTCCGCCGCTGGTGATTGGCTGCTGTGGTTCGCCGTGGGCGGCGGACCGCCCGACGTTTGGAAGGTTCCCGGCCCTGCCGTGGTGAGTGGCCGGGGGCCTTGCCGGGCGGTGGGGGTTCCGCCCGGCAAGGGGTCTAGGCGGCTTCGGGTTCGTCCACGCGTTCCGTGGTTTCCTCGATTTCTGTTTTGGGGTCGGTGAGGATGATCTTTTCGACGTCGCTGGCTTCGTATCCCCATGCCGTGAGCTGGGTGAGGTAGTAGCGGTTGTCGCTTCCTCGAGTCCGCCAGCTCGTGCGAT
Source organism: Paenarthrobacter sp. PPS72 (assembly GCF_048537125.1). GTDB lineage: Bacteria > Actinomycetota > Actinomycetes > Actinomycetales > Micrococcaceae > Arthrobacter > Arthrobacter nitroguajacolicus_E. The sequence goes on from NZ_JBLYIE010000102.1 coordinate 2,268, forward strand.
CAATGTTCGCCTCGTACGCGGTGATCATCATGGCGAGGGTGACCGTTTCGGGTTTGGTGGTGGGCTTGTCCACGTAGGCCGTGAACTCGCCGTACCCGGTGCCGATGCCCAGCAGTTCCGCCGTCAGCTCGGTCTTGTTCAAGGCCTTGGTCAGGATGTAGCTGGAATGGGCAATCGTGTGGGCGATGAACTTCTGCGCGTTCTTTGGCAGGGCCTTGCGTGCCAGCAGGGTTTTGACGAACTCCCTGCGTACCACCTCGGCCGAGTCCATGGCTTTGTTGTTTTCGATGACCTCCCGGCGTGCGGCCTTTTCCTCGTCGGTCATCCCTCCTGCCGGGGCTTTGCCGTCCTTCCGCAGCCCACGGGCCTTCCAGTCAGCCACGGCGAACTGTGTCACCAACCCGCCGTATCCGATGCCGATGTAAACCGCGTCGGCATCCGTCTCGCTGAGGCGTTCGCCCTCGGGTGTGGTCAGTGCGGAGATCAGGGCGGCGAGTCCCTTGTAGTCGTAGTAGCCGGGGTCTTGTTCCAGCACGGTCAGACCTTTAGCGGCAGCCTCGGCGCAGGCTTCGGCCAGCAGGGCGTTGTTCTTGCGTTCGTCGCGGAGCCGCTGCGCCCGGTGGGCAAAGTTCCCGGGGTTCTCGGTGGCGAGGCGTTCGAGCGTGGCCACTGCCTCGGCATCGTCCGCGAATTCCTCGATCACGGCAGACTGTTCCAGCGTCAGGCCTTGGTCCAGTGCCTGGGCTGCGGTGGCGTTCGCTTTGACCTTCAGCGCGGTTTCCACCAACGCTTTCTTGGCTCCCATCTTCCGGGCGATGACGTTGGCGCTCACGCCCAGCAGTGCCATTTGGTGGAAGGCTTCGGCGCGGTCGCCGTCGGTGAGTGCGCTGCGGTGGTCATTCTCCACTACCTGCGTGGCGAGGCGTTCCGCTTCCTCGGGGCTGGCACCGACGAGCACAGGAATGCTTGCCGCTCCCGCCTCAACGGCTCCAAGGGTGCGGCGCTGTCCCATCAGGACGTGCACGGTTCCGTCCTCGGTCCGGTGGGCGACGACGGGCACCAGCACGCCGTGTTCTTTGATGCTGGCTACGAACTCCTTGGTGAGTCCGGCTTCCTTGCGGACGTTGGTGTCCACGGTCAGGGTGGTGGGGTCAAGCAGTTCGAGCGTGGGTGTTGCGTTCATGGTTTTGTGTCCTTTGCAGAGGATTGGTGAGGGAGCGGTGTGACCCGGCCAGCTACTTTCTTTCCTCCCCGTTGTTTTTTGGCTGCTGGCGAAGCTTGCGGAGCTGTGGCCGACGGAGGCCTGTCTACCCTTGGGCAAGGTGTGGGAAATTCCCGGAGGAAATAAGCGACGCAGGAGCGCCGCAGGGAAATTCCTGCACCGCAGGCCCCGGAGCCTGCGGAGGGGCTAGACGGGGCGGAGCGGACACATAGAATCCGAAGGAATCTCAATGATGTT
>NZ_JBLYIE010000103.1:0-442 GCF_048537125.1 Paenarthrobacter sp. PPS72
CACTCTCAATTCTGAAGAGCCCCTTATGAACGCTGGGTGCGGCCACTTCTGATGGTGAGGGCAGGCGCGCGCGAGGAGGCGGCCGAAGCTCTTCGACGCCTTCCGGATCCCCCAAAGGACCTTTTGCTTGAGGCGATTTGGTGCATCATGGCCCAAGCATCGTGCGAGCTGGGTGAGCCCTCTATGATCTCCAAGGCACTGGCTGCGCTGGAGCCGGCCAGGGGCGAAAGGGCTGCCGGAAGCGGCGTGGTGGACCTCGGCGATGTTGATCACTATTTGAGAATGCTTGAGGCAGCATCAGCAGCGGCTGATTAGTCGGCTTTAAATGCTTGAAGCCTCCGTGGGTGGCGGAGGCTCCTGCTTTTGTGGGTGGTGGTTAAAGTGGGAGACCCCCCGACCCCGGTGAGGGGGTTGGGGGGTCTCTACCTAATGGTTGTCCGGC
>NZ_JBLYIE010000104.1:0-309 GCF_048537125.1 Paenarthrobacter sp. PPS72
ACACTACACGCTCCTCGTCGGCAGCGTCAGATGTGTATAAGAGACAGTACCCTACGTGTCAGGCTGGAACGGTACCAGGGGCTCATAGCAAGTCCGTTTAATCGCGTGGGGCGAGAGCCAGGAATCCAGTAATCATGTCCAGTCCGGTTTTGAGTGCAGTACGCGAAGATAGTGCTGTGAGTAGTAGTAGTAGTAGTAGTAGTTCTTCCGGTCCGCGGGCCGGTGGGCCGAGGCCGCGCCGGTCGTTTACCCCGGCTCAGAAGCTCGAGTTCTTGACGGCATACGAGAGCGCGTGTGAGAGCAATGAGG
>NZ_JBLYIE010000105.1:0-842 GCF_048537125.1 Paenarthrobacter sp. PPS72
TACTTTAGACACGCCGCACTAGGTACTGCTGGAGCCCGTTGGCGCGGGCTTCACGCATTTAAGTCAGCTGCCACGCTTCCACTCATTGCGCCGACCTTCGGCACGAATATCGCCGTCGCTTCCTGGCTACATGCTTAAGCGTACAGACCACCAGTGTCACATCTGTGTGCTATAGGAGCCGAACAGGTCCAATATGCCCTCGCAGTGTGCTGCGTCCAGCTCCACCGGTACATGATGCGCTGCTCTACTCCCGTGTATTTCCGCTGGATTTCAAGGAATCGAATCCCTTGGCAGGATAGTCCCCCTGTCAGTAGCTCACGTGGAAACACACAGGGCTGTCCACAAGGTGTACGCGGATCTGGTGCGTGCGCCCACGCTACCCCTTCCCTAGTACTCGGACCACCACTCCCGCCGCTGACAAGAGCACGACAACCGAGGATGTGCATCCTAAACGTCTGGCTTTGTTCATGACCCGTTCTCCGCCTTTTGGACGACAGCGCCACCGCGCGTGGGTAGCTCAGTATTCAATCTAGATTCCTCCTCCCGAGGCTACATGTCGATGGCCGGCATGTAGCGGGGGCGACCGCACAAGCCCTACGTGTCAGGCTGGAACGGTACCAGGGGCTCATAGCAAGTCCGTTTAATCGCGTGGGGCGAGAGCCAGGAATCCAGTAATCACGTCCAGTCCGGTTTTGAGTGCAGTACGCGAAGATAGTGCTGTGAGTAGTAGTAGTAGTAGTTCTTCCGGTCCGCGAGCCGGTGGCCGAGGCCGCGCCGGTCGTTTACCCCGGCCCGGAAGCTCGAGTTCTTGACGGCATACGAAAGCGCGTGTGAGAGCAATG
>NZ_JBLYIE010000106.1:0-488 GCF_048537125.1 Paenarthrobacter sp. PPS72
TTGGTTTACACCTGGCCGGGTACTCCCGGAGAGTTGCTTCCGGGCCAGACTGTGACGGCTGCAGCAACCTATGGGATCACCCAGGCGGATATCGACGCCGGCCATGTCGCCAACACGGCTACGACCACGGGCACTCCGCCTACCGGTCCGCCGGTGACGCCTCCTCCGGGAACGACCGATACTCCGTTGACCCAGGCTCCGGCCATGGAGTTCAGCAAGTCCGCTGACGCTTCCGGTATTCAGGACCCGTCTGTTGTGGGTGACATCATCACGTACACGTTCACGTCGAAGAACACCGGCAACGTCACGCTGAAGGACGTCACCATCACCGATCCGTTGGCTGGCCTCTCGGCACTGACATACGCCTGGCCGGGTGCTGCAGGAGCCTGTCTCTTATACACATCTCCGAGCCCACAAGACACTGATACCACTCCCGAGGAGGACATCGCCGCCGGTCACGTAGCAAACACGGCAACAAAAACAGGCAA
>NZ_JBLYIE010000107.1:0-415 GCF_048537125.1 Paenarthrobacter sp. PPS72
AAGAACACCGGCAACGTGACCCTGACCAACGTTTCCATCACGGATCCGCTGGCCGGGCTCTCGGCATTGGCGTATACCTGGCCGGGTGCGGCAGGAGTTCTGCTGCCCGGTGAAACGGTGACAGCTACGGCAACATATGCCATCACGCAGGCGGATATCGACGCCGGCCATGTCGCCAACACGGCCACGACCACGGGCACTCCGCCTACCGGCCCTCCGGTAACGCCCCCTCCGGCAACGACGGACACTCCGTTGACCCCGGCTCCGGCGATGGAGTTCAGCAAGTCCGCTGACAGCTCGGCTGTTCAGTCGCCGTCGAAGGCCGGTGACGTAGTCACGTACGCCTTCACAGCGAAGAACACCGGCAACGTGACCTGTCTCTTATACACATCTGACGCTGCCGACGAGGAGCGTG
>NZ_JBLYIE010000108.1:0-317 GCF_048537125.1 Paenarthrobacter sp. PPS72
TCCAAGGTTGGCGATGTCATCACGTACGCCTTCTCTGCGAAGAACACCGGCAACGTCACCCTGAAGAACGTCTCCATTACGGATCCGCTGGTTGGTCTCTCGGCTTTGGTTTACACCTGGCCGGGTGTTCCCGGAGAGTTGCTTCCGGGCCAGACTGTGACGGCTGCAGCAACGTATGCCATCACCCAGGCGGACATCGACGCCGGTCATGTTGCCAACAGTGCGACGACCACTGGTACTCCGCCTACCGGTCCGCCTGTGACGCCTCCTCCGGGAACGACGGACACCCCGTTGCCCCAGGCTCCGGCGATGGAGTT
>NZ_JBLYIE010000109.1:0-487 GCF_048537125.1 Paenarthrobacter sp. PPS72
GGCTCTTCAGAATTGAGAGTGTAATCAGGGCTGCCGCGTGAGATGTCGGGGGCGGGTGGGGTATTTCGGTTGGGGTGAGGGCCTTGGGGGAGAATCAGGGTATCGACTCCGCTGTTTCTCTACCGCAAGGCCCTCGTGTTTAACGCTACCTTTCAGTGCCCTGACTTGACCACATTCTGCCGCCTTGATGGGCTCGGACTCGAAGTGACGGGTCAGTATGTCCGCCCGGATCGTGCCGTCCTGGCGTGCCGTGTCACCGATCCCGATGACTGGTGCCGGAAGTGTGGGTGCCAGGGCGTTCCGCGGGACACGGTGACCCGCCGATTGGGCCACGAACCGTTCGGATGGCGGCCGACCACGCTGCTGGTGAGCATCCGCCGCTACAGGTGCAACGGGTGCGGGCACGTATGGCGGCAGGACACCTCCAAAGCTGCCGGGCCGAGGGACTGTCTCTTATACACATCTGACGCTGCCGACGAGGAGCGTG
>NZ_JBLYIE010000110.1:0-545 GCF_048537125.1 Paenarthrobacter sp. PPS72
CTGTCGCGTTCGAGGGCAGCTGGCCAAAGACCCCGGGCGAGGACCGCAGGATGTCCAGGTCCGAGGCGTGTTCGCCTCCGGCGGCGAGCATCGCGGCCAGGGAACCGAGCAACTTGCCTGGACGGTGCTTCGCCCCGGGAGGAACAAACTGGCCGAGCCTGTCCTCACACAGCCGGCCGAAACCAAGGCCGTCCATGAAGCCCGTGAGGACTTTGACCCCGGCATGGGAGATCAGCGACTGGCCGGTGAAAGAGACCGGGATGGAGGGGAAAACAGGGGTAGAGTGGTGCATCGAAAAGGTGCTCCTTCACTACCGGGATTATTGGCTTAGACACCACTATTTTCCCGTGTCAGAGCACCTTTTCGCCTTTAAACACACCGTCCAGCGCCGAACCCATGAAAACCCCGGGCTAAATGCAATACCGTTTACTTAGCGGCAATTCTGTTAATCTTGGGGCATGGCGCGCAGCGGATGGATCAAGCCCGAAACCCCGGAACGTTTGACTGACCACGTCTCTCTGGGTGTTTTGACGCGCGCTTTTCCG
>NZ_JBLYIE010000111.1:0-906 GCF_048537125.1 Paenarthrobacter sp. PPS72
GGCGTAGGCCCATTCGTCGAGCATGGTGCGGTTGTAGCGCTCGACCTTGCCGTTGGTTTGGGGACGGTAGGGCCGGGTGCGTTTGTGCTTGATCACCGTGCCGAGCGCGTCCTTGAACGCGTAGGAGCGGTAGCAGGAGCCGTTGTCGGTCAGGACCCGTTTGACGGTGATTCCGCAGGATTCGAAGTAGGCGTTGGCGCGTTCCCAGAAACCGGCAGCGGTTTCCTTCTTCTCATCGGTCAGGATCTCGGTGTAGGCCAGGCGGGAGTGGTCATCGACGGCGTTGTGCAAGAAGGCGTAGCCCGGTCGCCGGTTTGCGGTGTTGCCGGTCTTGTTCCGCTTACCGGCGGCCCTGCCCAGGCTGCGGTGTCCGCCGCCGTCAGGGATCCGCCCGAGTTTCTTGATGTCGACGTGGACCAGGTCCCCGGGATGGGTGTGCTCGTAACGGCGGATCACCCTTCCGGTGGCACGGTCCAGCCACGACAACCTGGCCAGCCCGAACCGGGACAGTACCCGGTGCACCGTGGACGGGTGGATGCCCAACAGAAAGCCGATTCTGGCTGGTCCCCAGCGGCGGTTGACCCGGATGGCGATGATCCGCCGTTCCCGCCTCGCCGGCATCCGCTAAGGGGAAGTGACCGGCCGGCTGGAACGATCCTGCATGCCTGCCTCGCCGTGCTCACGGTAGCGGGCTGCCCACCGCGCCGCTGTCGTGACCGATACCTGGAAACGTTCAGCGGCCCGCCGCAGCGGCAACTTTCCATCGACGATGCACTGAGCGAGCCGGAGCCGGCCCTTCGGAGTCAAGATCGCGTTAGCATGGGACATTGAAGACCTCCTTGTGAAGCGGACTGTAGACAAGCCCCACTCCACTTGGAGGTCTTCTTTTTGTCACCTAACCACGCC
>NZ_JBLYIE010000112.1:0-855 GCF_048537125.1 Paenarthrobacter sp. PPS72
GTTTGTGCTTGATCACCGTGCCCAGGGCGTCCTTGAACGCGTAGGAGCGGTAGCAGGAGCCGTTATCGGTCAACACACGTTTGACCGTGATTCCGCAGGATTCGAAGTAGGCGTTGGCGCGTTCCCAGAACCCGGCAGCGGTTTCCTTCTTCTCATCGGCCAGGATCTCGGTATAGGCGAGCCGGGAGTGGTCATCGACGGCGTTGTGCAGGAAAGCGTAGCCCGGTCGCCTATTCACCGCGGCACCGGTCTTGTTCCGGTTTCCGACGCTCCTGCCGACGCTGCGGTGTCCGCCGCCGTCAGGGATGCGTCCGAGTTTCTTGATGTCCACGTGGACCAGGTCCCCGGGATGGGTGTGCTCGTAACGGCGGATCACCCTGCCGGTGGCACGGTCCAGCCACGACAACCTTGCCAGCCCGAACCGGGACAGTACCCGGTGCACCGTGGACGGGTGAATGCCCAGCAGAAAACCGATCCTGGCAGGTCCCCAGCGGCGGTTGACCCGTATCGCGATGATCCGCCGCTCCCGGCGCGCAGGCGTCCGCTGAGGAGAGTTGACCGGCCGGCTGGAACGATCCTGCATGCCTGCCTCTCCGTGCTCACGGTAGCGGGCCGCCCACCGCGCCGCTGTCGTGACCGATACCTGAAAACGTTCAGCGGCCCGCCGCAGCGGCAACTTTCCATCAACGATGCACTGAGCCAGCCGGAGCCGACCCTTCGGCGTCAAGATCGCGTTAGCATGGGACATTGAAGACCTCCTTGTGAAGCGGACTCTTAGACAAGCCCCACTCCACTCGGAGGTCTTCTTTTTGTCACCTAACCACGCCGAGCGTTCCTAACGTCCGTGGTCAATAC
>NZ_JBLYIE010000113.1:0-344 GCF_048537125.1 Paenarthrobacter sp. PPS72
GGGGGGGGGGGGGGGGGGGGAGGGGGGGGGGGGAGGGGGGGTGGGGGGGGGGGGGGGGGTGATGGAGGGGGGGGGGGGGGGGGGGGGGGGGGAGGGGGGGGGGGGGGGGGGGGGGGGGGGGGGGGGGGGGGGGGGGGGGGGGGGGGGGGGGGGGGGGGGGGGGGGGGGGGGGGGGGGGGGGGGGGGGGGGGGGGGGGGGGGGGGGGGGGGGGGGGGGGGGGGGGGGGGGGGGGGGGGGGGGGGGGGGGGGGGGGGGGGGGGGGGGGGGGGGGGGGGGGGGGGGGGGGGGGGGGGGGGGGGGGGGGGGGGGGGGGGGGGGGGGGTGGGGGGGGGGGGGGGGGGGC
>NZ_JBLYIE010000114.1:0-533 GCF_048537125.1 Paenarthrobacter sp. PPS72
GGAGGGCCGATCGGCGGCGTGCCGGTGGTGGTGGCGCTGTTGGCAACATGGCCGGCGTCGATATCAGCCTGCGTGATCGAATACGTTGCCGTAGCCGTCACCGTCTGACCGGGCAGCAACTCGCCTGCGGTTCCCGGCCAGGTGTAGGCCAAGGCCGACAGGCCGGTCAGGGGGTCATTGATGGCCACGCCAGTCAGTTTCACATTGCCGGTGTTCTTGGCTGTGAACGTGTAGATGATCTGGTCGCCGACGACGGACGGGTTCTGAATGTCCGATGCGTCGGCGGACTTGCTGAACTCCATCGCCGGACCGGGGGTCAACGGGGTGTCCGTTGTTCCCGGAGGCGGCGTCACCGGAGGACCGGTGGGAGGAGTACCAGTGGTCGTGGCGCTGTTGGCGACATGGCCGGCGTCGATATCGGCCTGGGTGAGCCCCTAAATTTCCACAGCCGTCACAGTCTCGTCCCGAAAGCAACTCTCCAAGCAGTACCCGACCAGGTGTAAACCAAAGCCGAGAGACCAACCAGCGGATCC
>NZ_JBLYIE010000115.1:0-332 GCF_048537125.1 Paenarthrobacter sp. PPS72
GGGGGGGGGGGGGGGAGAAGGAAAGGGGGGGGGGGGGGGGGGGGGGGGGGGGGGAGGGAGGGGGGGGGGGGGAGGGGGGGGGGGGGAGGGGGGGGCCCGGGGGGGGGGGGGGTGGGGGGGGAGGGAGGGGAAAGGGAAGAGCGGGAAGGAAAAAAAAAAAAAGGGGGGAAAAAAAAGGGGGCGGGGGGGGGGGGGGGTGTGGCGGGGGGGGGGGGGGGGGGGGGAGGGGGGGAGGGGAATCGGAGGCAAAAGGGTACAGGCGGATTGGAAATCCTCCTACCAAACTCCGATCAGACAACGCACCTGATCGACATCAAGGTTGAGCACGCCGA
>NZ_JBLYIE010000116.1:0-2674 GCF_048537125.1 Paenarthrobacter sp. PPS72
CACGCTCCTCGTCGGCAGCGTCAGATGTGTATAAGAGACAGACACTCTCAATTCTGAAGAGCCCGATTTCACCATTTACCGAAACAACGGTGGAATTCCAGGCTGGGTAATGCTTGGCATCCGTCAGGAGCCGCCAGATAGTGGATGGCGGCGCGTCGATGGTGTTGGAGACCCGCGTTTCACGGCTGAAGGTCTTACTAATAGTGGTGGCAGTACCGTCGGACATATTCCGTCTCCTCTACGCGCGAAATGCGGTGATGGTTTTGATGCTACAGCGGCGCTGCTAAATTGAAACCCATGAATTGGGGGCTCAGTAAAACCGGCGCTGTGATCACTACCGGCGTGCTGCTGGCTGTCTTTGTTGGCGGTTGCGCCGGACCCCAGCCGGGGACGGCTCCCCTCCCCGTTTGCGAGCCTACCCGCCCGCTACCGCCTGCTGAGGGAATTCTTGCCGGTGTGAACCTGGACTGGGAGCACGAGACTCTTGAACAATATGCGGCCAACCTGGGTAAACGGCCAGCTGTAACCGTGACTTTCACCGACTTTCCCATGTCCGATACCGACAAAAAGAACGTCGACGCAGCCTTTGAACAAATCCGCGCCAACGGCGGAACGATGCTCCTCACCCTGGAGCCCAAAGAAGGACTGGCGGCGGTGACTTTGGAGAAAGCTGATGAACTAGCCTCCACGTTGGCTCGCTACAACAATGCAGGCGTTTCCGTGATCGTCAGGTTCGCGCACGAAATGAACGGATCTTGGTACGCCTGGGGGCAGCAGCCCGTTGCGTATGTGGCTGCCTACCAGCGAATCGCTGAAGCGGTCCACTCCAAGACCGCCGGCAGCGCCATGATGTGGGCACCGAACTATGGTGGCGGGTATCCCTTCAGCGGCGGCCAGTATCAGGCCTTGGCCGGCACTCCTGACTTCGCAGCGCTGGACACCGACAAAGACGGCACGGTAACCGGAGCCGATGATCCGTATGCGCCCTACTACCCCGGCGACGACGCAGTGGACTGGGTGGGCATGTCCCTTTATCACTGGGGCAACACTTACCCGTGGGGTGCGAACGTCATCCCCGAGCCGGGCAAATTCCTTCAGCAACTCACCGGCACTTACAACGGCGCCGGCGGAAATGATCTGGCCGTCCCCGACTTCTACGCCGAATACGGAACCGCCCGGAACAAGCCCGTTGCCATTCCCGAAACCGCAGCTCTTGCCGTCGCTTCAGGCGCGGGCGACAACGTTTTGGCGATCAAAGAGGCCTGGTGGGGCCAGCTCTTCGATCCCGCCATCCCCCGGGGCTACCCCGCCCTGAAGATGATCAACTGGTTCGAGTGGGACAAGAAAGAGGTTGAGGTCAAGGCCACCGTGGACTGGACAGCAACCAAGGACCCGCAGGTTCGTGCGGCCTACACCACGGCGCTCCCGGGCTGGTTCACATTCGCCGAAGCGCCTACTGAGTGCACCCCTGCGGAAAGCCCGGCTTCCTGAGCCTGGCCGTGACGGCGCCGTCGTCAGATGAGGTGGCGGCAGCAACGCTGTCGTACGCGTTATCCCGGCGTTGGGGCCAGATGTTCTGCGCGTTTGCTGCGGCAGCTCTGAAGTTACTTCCATCAATCACGATGGAGCTCTGGTCGATGCAAAGCCACTTCCATTGGGCCAGCAGTCGAATTTCTCCGTCAGACGGCAGCCGCCAGCCAGCCGCGTCACCAACCTCCGTGGTCAATACAACTAGCCCGCGTGACATCCTGAAGTTCAACGCCGAACAGCAACTGCAGGTCCGCGCTGCTCGGACCCTTCACCGGGCCATGCTAAAAAACCGACGAGTGAAGGGCGGACCATTCCTCGTCAGTCTCTTCATTCCGTCGAACAATCCACGCTCTTTTTCTCGTTCTTCGCCCATCTTTTACGGACGCTCGATCGCGTCGGCGCCTTCGAGCCACTCCGTAGGTTCAGCGCCAAGTCCAGCAGCAACAGCCGTGGCGGTTTCACGCCACGAGGTCAATTCCGCTATGGCCAGATGGGGCTGATCTGTGGCAAAAGATGCCCTCGCAGCTGCTAAGACATCAGCTGCGCACTCCTCTCGGTCGGCTGGGCTCAGGGCAAGCATCCACGGGAAGCGATCGCTCATGCCTGCAGCAAGCGTCCCCTCAGTACTGGTTGAGACGGCAACGAGCTGCGCCGCCAATTCCAATAATGATCGACGTGCGGCGTCTGCGCTTTCCGACATCAGCACCAGGGACTCACCGTCGCGGCGAGTGACCTGAACAGGATGGTCGGCAGCTGCGGCGAACACCTCCGCAGATGAGCGGCTGAGTTCGGAGGACTGGAAAGAAGTCCGGGTTTTGACGGACCCGGAAATCCGCGAGCTTCCAGAGGAACGAGAAGTTTCGTGTGGTTTCGTCGCAGCGCTCATAGTGTCCACAGTAACTCAGAATGTGTTCTGAAGTCGAAGGATGCTCCAGCCGCTCCCGCACGCTGTTAGCTGTGTTGTGCCGGGCGTTGGGAATTGTGATCCGCTGCCGCTCCGCGTCCGCTTCGAACTACTCTCAGCCGAGCATCACCCCACCCTGGCAGCAGCACTTTCCCACTACAGCGTCCAGCCGGATCCAAAGGGGCCCTTCAACCGTGCGGTCCTTGCCTTATGTAGAGGATTGATACCTGTCTCTTATAC
>NZ_JBLYIE010000117.1:0-5731 GCF_048537125.1 Paenarthrobacter sp. PPS72
ACGCGGGGTCACTTATGGCCCTAAAGAGGGGCCGAAAGGGGCCAGAAGTGACCCCGCGTTGCTTTAGGAAGCGTTGTAGCCGAAGGGGTTGTTCTTCTGCCAGCGCCAGTGGTCCTCGCACATCTGGTCTACGGTCTTGGTGGTTGACCATCCCAGGTCCGCGAGGGCGGAGGAAGCGTCGGCCCAGAAGGCAGGGAGGTCGCCGGCGCGGCGGCCGGTGATCTCGTAGGGAATGGGCTGGCCCACGGCCTTCTCGAAGGACCGCAGGACCTCAAGGACGGACGAACCGCGCCCGGAGCCAAGGTTCCAGCGGCGGACGCCGGGGTGGTGGGCGATGTAGTTCAGGGCTGCTACGTGGCCATCGGCCAGGTCCACCACGTGGATGTAGTCGCGCTGAGCGGTGCCGTCCGGGGTGTCGTAGTCGCCGCCGAAGACCATGAGCTTCTCGCGGCGTCCCACAGCTACCTGCGCGATGAAGGGAACAAGGTTGTTCGGGATGCCTTGGGGGTCCTCGCCGATGCGGCCGGACGGGTGGGCGCCCACCGGGTTGAAATAGCGCAGCAGTGCGATATGCCAGCGGTCGTCAGCGTTGCCCAAGTCCGAGAGGATGTCCTCGATCTGTTCCTTGGTGCGGCCATAAGGGTTGTTGGCACCGATTTCCATCTTCTCGATGTAGGGAATCGGGTTGTGCTCCCCGTACACGGTGGCAGAGGAGCTGAAGACGATGGAACGCACATTGTGCTTGTCCATGGCGCGGAGCAGGTTCAGGGTGCCCACGATGTTGTTGTAGTAGTAGGCGAGGGGTTCCTGGACGGACTCACCGACGGCCTTCAGTCCGGCGAAGTGGATGACGGCGTCTATCTGGTGCTGGTCGAAGACAGCCTCTACGGCCGGCTCGTCCACCAGGTCCACCTTGTGGAAGGCGGCGGTCTTGCCGGTGAGCTCCGAGACCCGGCGGAGGGATTCCTCGCTGGAGTTCACGAGGTTGTCGAGCACAACGACGTCGTGGCCGGCTTCCTGAAGGGACAAAACGGTGTGGGAACCGATGTAGCCGGTGCCACCCGTGACAAGAATTTTCATGGTTCCCACGCTATCGGAAATCGGAGCCACGCCGCTCTGTGTTGAGCGGTGTTGAAGCACGTTCGTGCTAAAAACTACTGGTGCCCAAAATTGTTGATGCCGAAGCCCGGCGCCATGAAGTTGTCCAAGCCGTCTTCCGGATCATTGCCAGCGACGGCTTGGAACGGGCATCCCTCAGGGAAGTAGCCGACGAAGCAGGGCTGGCGGTTGGCTCGGTTCGGCACTACTTCGCCAGCAGTGATGAACTTCTGGTCTTCTCCTTTGGGGCGGTGATCGATCGAATCGCAGGGCGTCTTGAGACGGCACTCGCGTCCGTCGAAGAAGCCGTGCCGGAAAGCCCCGGCCAGGACCAGGCTGTGCTGAATCTCCTGGGCCAGTTCCTGCCCCTGGACGAGGAGCTCGCGGTAGACGCTTGCGTGTGGATGGCGTTCCGGCACGCGGCCCGGATCAAGCCCGTCCTGGCCGACGAAGCCGAACGCAGTCACCGCGCCGTGGCCGCCGTTGTGGGACGCCTCATTATGCTGTTGAGCCCTGGTGAAGCTGATGTGCAGCAAACTCTCGTCACTGAAGCTGAAAGGCTCCTCGCCACCATGGACGGGGTGTGCATGCACGCCCTGTTGCAGCCCGAGTGGATGACCGCTGAAATGTGCAGCGACGTCCTCACGGCCCACCTCCGTTCCCTCCGTACTGTGCCTGCCGGCCGTTAGGGTTGCTTGGCGCACAAGAGGCGGATAACGCCATTACCGTCAAGAGCCATCGGGAATAGACTGGGATATGTCGGGGACCTGCCAAAGGGAGGAATTCGCATGCACGAGTCAGGCGGCCCGGGATGGCGCATCACCATGGATACGTCCGGACCGATGCTCATTGCCCTGTACTTGCGCGATGTAGCGGGACTGGATGGTGCCGGTAAACCGATACTCTCCCAGGCAGCTCCGAAAGTCCGGCACGCAGACCACAAGCACCTCACCTCTGACGTAGGAGGCTTCCCGGCGCTGAAGACCGAGTGGGAAGCCTGGTGGGAAAGCCTGGTGAAGTCTTATCCCAACCCCGCCCCTGAGCTGGCGCCTCCGAGCTTCAAGGCGTTCGGCAACTCACCGGCACTTCAGCGCGTCCTGCAGGCACACTTCGGCTCGGCACTGGGGTGGGCCACTGACAGGATTGACGAGTACGCCCATCTGGAGGCCGCCCGTGAAGCCAACGGGGTGACCCACGTACTGAACGAGATGGTGGAGGACCGGCTCCTTGAAGTCGGCCGCAGTTCCCGCGACTTCGAGCTCACCATCATTGAGCTGCCGCTCAACGAACCGCGAGCCTGGTATCTGGAACCGGACACCATGATCATGAGCCACCAGTTGCTGTCAGAGCCCGATGTGTTCCGCAGTTACGTACAGCCCGTGGTGGAAATGCTCGCCTGATGTAGCTGGCCGGGCAAAGAATCAGGTGGCCGGCGCTGAAACAGTGATGGTGACCGTCTCTGCAGGGGCGGCCGAGGGTTGCCAGCCGTCGCGTTTCTCCCGGTTCCAGGTCTGGCCGGCAAGGTCAACCTGCGTGATGGACAGCGTCTTGGCGTTCGCCACCGCCCAGTGAGCAACAGCCCACGCCTGCGTTCCGCCGATCTCCAGCTGAACGGAGCGGCCCTGAACAGTGGCAGCTTGGGTGCCGAACGCCGTCGTGAGCCAATCGACGACGACGGCAGGGTCGCCCGCCGCTTCCGGCATGCGCAGTTCGCAGTTCAATGACGAGGAGGAGTGTCCGGTGAGGGCCGAAGCGAAAGCCCGGCCCATTCCCTCGTGCTGGGCGTAAGCGCGGGGGAACGCGGAACGCTGAACCGCTTGGGCGGCTTGGGTGATCTCCATGGTCTCGTAGCCGGGCACCTTGACCAGCCCGTCAAAGAACGCATTGCTCGCGTAGACGGGGTCCATCACCTGTTCCTCGGTTCCCCAGCCCTGCGAGGGCCTTTGCTGGAACAAGCCGCGGGAGTCCGGGCCGGCGTCGTCTCCGTAGTTGATGTTGCGCAGCCTGGATTCCTGCATGGCCGTGGCCAAGGCAATGCTCGCCGCCCTGGGTGGAAGGCCTCGCTGGACTGAGATTGCAGAGATGAGCGACGCATTTGCTGCCTGGTCCGTGGCAAGCTCATGGCTTTCGGAACCGACCACGGCGAAGCAGCGCTCCGTGACCAGGGTCTCGGAGCGCTGCAGCACTGCAACTATTGCGTAGATGGCACCTGCTACGAGGGCCAAAGCCAGCACCGCAACGATGATGCGGCGGAACCGGCGCATTGATTCTCTCCTGCTAGTTGGCGTGGAGAGCCTCATTCAGCTCCACCGTCTGGCCCTTGCGGGGAAGGACTTCAACTCCGCCCGTGGTGGAGTTGCGGCGGAAGAGGAGGTTGGGGACGCCGGAAAGTTCCACAGCCTTGATGATCTTGCTGGTGTCCTCGCCGTTCTCGTCCTTGGGGCCCGGAACCCGTACACGGGTACCCGCTGTGACGTACAGGCCGGCCTCCACCACGGAGTCATCGCCAATGCTGATGCCCACGCCGGAGTTGGCGCCGAGCAGGACCCGCTCGCCCAGGGCGATCTTTTCCTTGCCTCCACCGGACAGCGTGCCCATGATGGACGCTCCGCCACCCACGTCCGTGCCGTCGCCGGCCACGACGCCTGCCGAGATGCGGCCTTCCACCATGGAAGTGCCCAGGGTTCCTGCGTTGAAGTTCACGAAGCCTTCATGCATGACCGTGGTGCCTTCGGCGAGGTGGGCGCCCAAACGGACGCGGTCGGCGTCGGCAATCCGGACGCCGGTGGGGACCACGTAGTCAACCATGCGCGGGAACTTATCCACACCGAAGACCACCACGTTGCCGCGCTTGCGCAGGCGGGCGCGGGTCAGTTCGAAGCCGTCAACAGCGGCGGGGCCGAAGTTGGTCCACACCACGTTGGGAAGCTTGCCGAAGACGCCGTCAAGGTTGATGCTGTTGGGCTTGACCAGGCGGTGCGAGAGCAGGTGCAGACGCAGGTAGGCATCGGCAGTGTCTGCAGGGGCGGCGTCGAGGTCGATCTGCGCGAAGACAACCTTCTGCTCGGTGCCGCGGTCGGCGTCCTTGCCTTCTTCGGCAAGGGCCGTGAGCGCGGGATCAGCGTTGTTGACGTCGCGCAGGGTCTCGGCGGCAACGCCAAGCGCGGGTGCGGGGTACCAGACATCCAGCACGGTTGCTTCCCCGGAAGCCGAGGTGGCGATGGTGGCCAGGCCGAAGCCATAGGCCGATCGGTGGTTTTCGGTGGCGTTTGCAGGCACAGCAGAGGAAGCAGTTTCAGTCATGGGCCAAGTCTATCCAGCAGGCAGAGGACGGTTAAAACCCGTCTCATGCCATAGAAGTCGCATTTATGGTTGTCACCGGGGATTAAGCTGGACGGGTGACCCTGAAACCTGCTCCCGCCCTCCTTGACCTGCGCCAGGACGTTGCCTTGCTGACGGCCGCGATCATCGACTTCAACAGTGTCTCCGGCAACGAGACCGAGCTTGCCGACGCCGTCGAGGCAGCTTTGCGTGCCATCCCCGGCTATACCGTGATCCGGGACGGCGACGCCATCATTGCGCGCACTGAACTTGGCCGCTCCGAGCGCGTCATCCTGGCCGGACATCTGGACACCGTGCCCCTGCCCACGGTGGCGGGCTCGCTGGGTACTGTTCCGGCCACGTGGGAATCCGGTGTTCCCGGTGAAGGCATGCTGTACGGCCGCGGTACCACTGACATGAAGGGCGGAGTTGCGGTGCAGTTGGCCCTCGCGGCAACACTGTTCGACGACGGGCGGCAGCCGGACAAGGATGTCACCTTCGTCTTCTACGACCATGAAGAAGTTGAAGCAGTCAAGAGCGGCCTTGGAAGGCTGGTCCGCAACCATGGAGACCTGCTCCAGGGCGACTTCGCGATCCTGCTGGAGCCGACCCACGGCACCGTTGAAGGTGGCTGCAACGGAACCAGCCGTTTCGAAGCCACCACCATCGGCGAAGCGGCCCACTCTGCCCGGGCATGGATGGGCGTCAACGCAATTCACGCCGCAGCACCTATCCTGGCGCGGCTCGCCGACTACGAGCCGCAGACCATCAATGTGGACGGGCTCTATTACCGCGAGAGCCTCAACGCGGTGAAGATCAACGGGGGCACCGCGGGCAACGTCATCCCGGACCGCTGTGTGGTGGAAATCAACTACCGTTTTGCACCCGACAAGACCCCG
Organism: Paenarthrobacter sp. PPS72; assembly: GCF_048537125.1. GTDB lineage: Bacteria > Actinomycetota > Actinomycetes > Actinomycetales > Micrococcaceae > Arthrobacter > Arthrobacter nitroguajacolicus_E. Next base: position 5,319 of record NZ_JBLYIE010000117.1, read on the forward strand.
GATCAGGCCGAGGCCGTCGTCAGGGATTTGCTGGAAGGATTCGACGTCGTCCGTACCGACGCCGCTGCCGGCGCCAGGCCAGGACTGAATCACCCCGCCGCCGCGTCCTTCGTGGCCGCAGTGGGTGCCGAGCCCAAGCCCAAGTACGGGTGGACCGACGTCGCGCGTTTCAGCGAGCTGGGTATCCCGGCAGTGAACTTCGGCCCCGGCGATCCTCTGCTGGCGCACAAGGACAACGAGCACGTCGACGCCGACGCCGTGCGTGAGTGCCTCCGTGCCCTGCGGACCTGGCTCACCGCATAGTCCTCACGTTTACCGGCCCTTCGCAGATGAGCATGGTTAGGGCGGCCTGAAAGTGCCGTCTTGGGGTTGGCCGTTTGCGGTGCGGCGGGTCGCGGCGGGAAAGAGGTCAG
>NZ_JBLYIE010000118.1:0-430 GCF_048537125.1 Paenarthrobacter sp. PPS72
TCACCGGAGGACCAACGGGCGGGGTGCCCGTGGTGGTGGCGCTGTTGGCAACATGGCCGGCGTCGATATCAGCCTGCGTGATCGCATACGTTGCCGTAGCAGTCACCGTCTGACCCGGGAGCAGTTCGCCGGGGGTGCCCGGCCACGTGTAGGTCAAGGCCGACAAGCCGCTCAACGGATCCGTGATGGACACATTGGTGAGCTTGACGTTGCCCGTGTTCTTCGACGTGAACGTGTAGGTGATCTGGTCACCGACAACTGAAGGTGACTGAACTGCCGAAGAGTCAGCGGACTTGCTGAACTCCATGGCCGGAGCGGGAGTCAACGGAGTATCCGTTGTTCCCGGAGGAGGCGTCACCGGAGGACCAACGGGCGGGGTGCCCGTGGTTGTTGCAGAGTTCGCAACGTGACCGGCGTCGATATCGGCCTG
>NZ_JBLYIE010000119.1:0-267 GCF_048537125.1 Paenarthrobacter sp. PPS72
ACCGGTTCCGGTAGTGCTTTTGCGTGCTTCTGGTTGGTGGGGGAGGCCCGGGTTTAGTTTGCTTTGTGCGGCTGGTTCGGGTAACTTTGAAAAGTTGCTCCGGAGCGATCCTGGCCCCTTGTGGGGGTTTGGTGGTGCCGGGTGTGTCTGTTGTTTGAGAACTCAATAGTGTGCCAAGTTTGTTGATACCGATTGTTTTATTGATTGGTTGAATTATGGCTGGATCGTTGCGCACCCCCGTGTGTGGTGGTCTGGTTTTCAGCTGGT
>NZ_JBLYIE010000120.1:0-994 GCF_048537125.1 Paenarthrobacter sp. PPS72
GACCGGTGGATCGAGGCTAAGCGCTCCTCGCTCCGGCAGCGCGAAGTACCGCAGCAAGTTCTCGACGTCGGCACCCACCCCCGGGTGCCGACGTCGTGGTTTTAAGTGTGGTCCCGCAAGCTTGGTGATGGCGGACCGTGCTGTGCTTACCCGGCTTCCTGCGGGCGTTCCTATAGGATTTGTGCCATGGCCGATCCTTCCCCGTCCGCTGCCCGCGCTGGCTTTCCCGTCAGCCGCCAAGTGCTGGCCGACCACGTTTATGAAGCACTCCTTGAGTGGCTTATGGACGGCCGACTGGAGCCCGGAGCGGCAGTGAGCATCGACGGGATGGCGCGTGAACTGGACGTTTCGCCTACCCCAGTGCGTGAAGCCTTGGCCCGTTTGGAGCACACGGGGATGGTGCGACGTGTGGCCTTGAAGGGCTATCGAGTGGCTCCGGTCTTCACTCGCGAAGACTTCGCTGAGCTCATGGAAGCGCGGCTATCCATTGAACCGGTCAACGCCCGTTTGGCGTGCTCGCGCATGACGCCTGACGGTCTGGACGCGTTGAAGAAGGCTGTTGAAGACCTGAAAACCGCGCCCCGCGGTGGCACCTTCGCTGAATATCGCAGCTACCTCGAAGCGGATGAACGCTTCCATCAACTCATCGCCGCCCAAGCAAACAATCAGTTCCTGCTCGCCGCATACAACACGCTAGGCGGCCAAATCCAACGCTTCAGATTGTTCGGGGGAGTGGGCATCACCGACGCCGAACAGGCAATCGCTGAGCACCAGGCCGTGCTCGATGCCATGACCAGCGGCGATCCCGAGCAAGCCGCGTCCATGATGGTGGATCACGTCGAAAAGGTCCGTGGACGAGCCATGGCGGACGCGCCGGAGGAGTAAGCCCGGCGCGCTCCCGTTTGTGGTTGGTGCCGCGCGCCTGTTTCCGCCCTGGTGCTGCGCGCCTGTTTCCGCCCTGCGCACCCGTTTCGCGTTGGTGTCGCACCCTTTC
>NZ_JBLYIE010000121.1:0-388 GCF_048537125.1 Paenarthrobacter sp. PPS72
GTGTCGCACCCTTTCGCGCGGAATGCGCCAGAGGTTACGGGGGCGATGGGCGGGTAGGGGTGCGCTGGGGCCTATGCGAGGAGTGGGTGTTGGTGCCGCGCCTGTTTCCGCCCTGCGCGCCTGTTTCCGCCCTGGTGCTGCGCGCCTGTTTCCGCCCTGCGCACCCGTTTCGCGTTGGTGTCGCACCCTTTCGCGCGCAGTGCGCTAGAGGTTACGGGGGTGATCGGCGGGTAGGGGTGCGCTGGGGCCTATGCGAGGAGCGGGTTTGCCGGGGTCGCGCCTGTTTCCGCCCTGCGCACCCGTTCCGCGTTGGTGTCGCACCCTTTCGCGCGGAATGCGCCAGAGGTTACGGGGGCGATGGGCGGGTAGGGGTGCGCTGGGGCCTATG
>NZ_JBLYIE010000122.1:0-1379 GCF_048537125.1 Paenarthrobacter sp. PPS72
GACCACGGAACACAACCGGCAGCAAGGCCGGGAACTCCCTCACGCCCTCAGACCGAAACCCTGACCAGGATCAGAACGATCCCACCCAATCAAAACCCGCCCGGTGGATCGAGGCTTAGCCGGCTTAGGTTGGGCCAACCAGTCCTCGAAGGCCACTGCCGCACTGGATTTCCGCCAGGAACTCCTGCACCCGGGACACAGCCCGGCCTCCGGCATCAGGACAGTGCAGCCGGTCTTGCTGCATACCGTGAGTCTTGTATCCCTCGCATCGATGGCAGGAAGGAAAACGAGCGATTCGTCGTCGAACTCGGACGGCCTCCATCCCTTGGCAATACGAGTGCCAAGGAAAGAGCTCCACGTGACCTCCGAGTCCTCGTCGCGTGTCCCGACAGGGACTGCTGCGACGGTCATTCTGTCGGCCTCAACTCGATGGCCCGCGGGACGAGTGCGGCCAGGGCAGCCTTGGCCGCAGGTTCAAGCCCGTGCGTATAGACCCGCGTTGATTCAATGCTTCGGTGTCCCAGCAGATACTGGACGACGTCCAGGTCCTGCCGGTCACAGTCGATGCCGCGCACGAGTCGGGTGGCGAAGGTGTGCCGGAGCATATGGGGGCGCGTGAGGGGAATGCCAATTTTGTCCCCCACCCGCTTCACGAGGTCGTAGGCATTGGAATACGTCATGGCCCGTCCGAGGTAGTCGTTTTCCCTGTCGTACAAATTCACGAAAACATGCTTTGAATGATCGTCCAGCCCCAGAACCGCTGAGCGTTCCAGGACGTAATCGACGTAGCGCTCGACCAGCGGCGGGGTCACGTGGAGCGTGCGCTCGGCGCCCTTGGAGCGTGCCCCGTTCTCGGTGGGATGGCCCATCACGACATGGAAGTGAGGATCCACGGTCCGGCACCCCAGCTCAGGGGATCCTCCTCCGAAGTGCATGTCGCCTGAGAAGAGCGAGAGCGCCTCTCCGACCCGGATACCCATGTAATAGAGGAGGTCGATCAGGAACCGGTTGCGGGCAGTCAGGCCCAGAGTTTCCAGCCTTCGCCGGGCACCAGGGTCGTCAATCCATTCCAATTCCTTGGCTGTTGACCGGGCCTTGGTCCGGTAGAACGTCGTTTTTACGTCGCCTTCGCAGTAGGTGGCCATGCCGAACAGGTTGCCGATTGCGTCGGCGGTGCGGGTTCCGGCGACCATGACAAGGGGCCACTGGCCTAGGTGTATTGACCACGGACGTTAGGAACGTTCGGCGTGGTTAGGTGACAAAAAGACTGTCTCTTATACACATCTCCGAGCCCACGAGACATTGATACTGATCTGGGGGGGGGGGGTTTTTTTTTTGAGGAGGGGGGGGGGGGGGGGGGGGGGGGGGGGGGGGGGGGG
>NZ_JBLYIE010000123.1:0-463 GCF_048537125.1 Paenarthrobacter sp. PPS72
GCCAACACTGTCAGTGGTGACTTGATTGAGCAGTTGCGGGTGTTGGAGGAGATGAAGTCGGCCATCACGGCTTTGCAGGCGCGGGTTGCTGTGGCTTTTGATCTTGCCCAGCGTGCCGAGCAGGCCGAGGCCGGTGTTCCTGCCTCCGGGCGGGGCCAGGGTGTGGGTGCTCAGGTGGCGTTGGCGAGGCGCGATTCACCGAACCGTGGGTCGAGGTTGCTGGGTTTGGCGAAGGCTCTTGTGATGGAGATGCCCCGCACGTTGGCGGCGCTGAGCTCCGGGCAGTTGAATGAGTGGCGTGCGACGCTGCTGGTGAAGGAGACCGCATGTCTTTCTGTTGAGGACCGGTCCGCGGTGGATGAGGAACTCGCCGCCGATACCGGGACCTTCGACGGCAAGGGCGATAAAGCAATCATTGCCGCGGTGAAGGCTGCGGCGTATCGGCGTGATCCTCGCTCGGTGG
>NZ_JBLYIE010000124.1:0-206 GCF_048537125.1 Paenarthrobacter sp. PPS72
CGAGTTCTGGTTCTCGCTCATCAAAGTGGTAGCCATCATTGCCATGATTGTTGGCGGTGCAGCCATCGTGGTGTTCGGCTTCCAAACGGCCGACGGCGGTGGCGTGGCACCAGGGCTGGGGAACCTTGTGAATCACGGAGGTTTGTTCCCGAACGGTTTCGAAGGGCTACTGGCCGCGTTCGCCGTCGTAATGTTTGCCTTTGGCG
>NZ_JBLYIE010000125.1:0-264 GCF_048537125.1 Paenarthrobacter sp. PPS72
TCCCCAGATCAGTATCAAGTTTTTGGGGGCTCGGAGATGTGTAGAAGAGACCGCGGCCATGGAGTTCAGCAAATCGGCAGACGCTTCAGGTATTCAGAACCCGTCGGCTGTGGGCGATAGCATCGTCTACACCTTCACGTCGAAGAACACCGGCAACGTGACCCCCACCAACAATCCCCATCACAAGTCCGCGGGCCGGGCTCGTGGGCAGTGGCGTATACCTGGCCGGGGGCGGAAGGAGGTCTGATGCACGGTGAAACGGTG